>NZ_FRCL01000008.1 GCF_900142885.1 Flavobacterium xinjiangense
AATCAAATTTAAACAAAATGAGCCCGATACAATATCGAGCTCATTATTATCAAAATTAATTATAAATTTGTCCAAACTTTTGGGTTCAGTCTAATGATTGTGAGGCTTTTTTTATGATGATTTGAAACGAAGAATATTATATTACAAATTAATTTAATCTAACTTATACCGTTTAACCTTTCCATATATAAAATGCATGCCAGCTAACTTTAACTATGTACAAGTTTCTTTTCATCGTAGAAAGAATATGATATTACTTTCTTAACTTTTTGATCAATAAAAAAAGCAGATAACAAAATCCAAACAACATTAAAAGAATAAACATTTGCCAAGCAAAGAGACCTATTGAAAATTCATTAAAACTTTTATTCATTGGGAAATATATTTATACCATTTTGAATTTTTATGGAACCAAATAATAGTAGCTTTTTAAAAAAACCAACTTGCCACGAAAATTGCTGTAATAACACAAATCAAATCTACTACAAGCATCGTTCCTAGTGCATAACGGGTGTTTTTAATGTTTACTGAACCAAAATAAACGGCTATCACATAAAAAGTACTCTCCGCACTACATTGAAAAATACTACTCAATCTTGCCGTTAAAGAATCGGCACCAAAAGTGTTCATAGAATCAATCAAGAATCCTCTTGATCCTGCAGAACTAAAGGGACGAAGTAAAGCGACCGGTAAAGCATTTGTAATTTCCTTACTTACTCCCATATTCGAAAAAATGAAAGCGATCCAATTGCTAATAATTTCAAATAAACCACTGTTTCTAAATAAAGAAATGGCAACTAACATACCCAAAACATAAGGAAAAATGGTCACTCCGGTTTTCACCCCATTATTGGCTCCCACTACAAAACTTTCAAAAACTGTGGTAGATGCTTCAGTAAATTTTTTCTCATGAATAAACGAAAAGATCAAGGTAAAGGCAATTATTCCAATTAATATTAAAGCGGAAAGATTAGAGGTAAAATAGTTTTTTCCAATTAAATCCAAATGATTAACATACATCAACAAACCAACAATTGCAGCTATTAGTGTAATCAATACGATAACCAAAGAAGCACTTCTGAAATTGATTTTTTGCTTGATTCCAACAATTAAAAAGGCTGCAATCGTACCGATAAAAGAAGTGATAATACAAGGCAGCATCACATCCGCAGGATTGCTTGCATTAGCCGCAGCGCGATAACCTATTATAGACGTAGCGATCAAAGTAAGACCTGAAGCGTGCAAACACAGGAACATAATTTGTGCATCACTAGCCTTGTCTTTATCTGGATTTATTTCTTGCAAACTCTCCATGGCTTTTAGACCAAAAGGAGTTGCAGCAGAATCCAAGCCCAGAAAATTAGCAGCAAAGTTTAAGGTCATATAGGATATCGACGGATGGTCTTTGGGAATACTTGGAAACACTTTTACAAAAACAGGGCTCAATGCTTTAGCCAACTTTCCAGAGGCTCCGGAAATGATTAAAAGCTCCATCAATCCACAGAAAAAAGCCAAATAAGCCATCAACGGAAGGATTAATTCTAATAAAGTACTTTTACAAGTTGGCAATAAACCATCTGATTTTTGAACACCACTATATATTTTTACAGTTTTGTTTTTATAAACATAAGTCGTGTCCGCATTTAGCGTATCACGATTGATAATCATGGTTTGTTCTGGAGCTTTTTTGATGCTGTCTTTAATAAAAGCAGGAAGTTGTTCTGCGAATTTCTCCGAAACCAGAATTGGATCATCTTTCTTTCCGTTCAAAACGTGGTCAATGGTATAACTGTCTCCAGAAAACAAACTAAACACTACAAATACAATTGCTGAAATAAAAATGACCAACCAAAATCTACTCAATACCATAATTTATACTTTTTTGTAAATGTAAATATTTAACCGCAAAGTGCACTATGAAATATTGTTATCGTTTTACAGTTTTAATCGAAAATAATATTTTAATAAGCAAATAAAACAAAGCAATTTGCTGAAAAAGGAGAAGGTAAAATCCGATTTGTAATTGATCAAACCTACGCGAGAGACCTAGTATAAGAAAAAACACAAAAGGGACTAAATTTAACATGATTAGGATTATATACTTTTTATAAAAAAAGAAAATTGCAGAAAATATAAATGGCACTATTAATAAAATTGCTAATAGCATTTTTATAATATTTAAAAAATTAAAATTATGAAAAGATACGTTTTTAAAAATCGCTAAAAATGAGATTGTTTTATCTTTATCTGAGTAATATCCCATTTCAAATCCGCAATTAATAGTGTTATCTATATCAAAAGGAAGGAATATTGAAACGATTCCAATTAAAAAAAGAACATAAAACACAGTTTTTTTATTCATAAAACTGATTTAAACGTGAATAATCTCGTCCTCAATCAACAGTTCTTCTCTACGTAATCTCAAGAAGATCTGCGCCACCGCAATAGTATCTTTTTCACAATAGGTGACAATCCTGTCAATGTCTTTATCGACATAAAAAACATGTCCCACCTGACTGCCGTCGATATCTCCTTTTGGAGAAGGAATCCCAAGTACTTTGCACATTAACTTTAAAGAAGTGTAGTGTTTATAATCTCCGAATTTCCATAATTCTAAAGTATCTAAATGCGGGATTTCCCATGGTTTTTTTCCAAATAGGTTTAACTTGTTGGGAATAGCAATTTGGTTAATAATCATTCTTCTGGCGATGAATGGAATGTCAAATTCTTTAGCATTATGGCCACACAAAACATGTTGTGGTTGGTTGAAATGAGTGTTTAATAAATTATTGAAATCCTGCAGAATTTTCTTTTCTTCTCCAAAAAATGAAGTCACCCTAAAATTCCGAATATCACCTTTGATCGTAAAAAAACCCACAGAGATACAAACAATTTTACCAAACTCAGCCCAAATCCCGGCACGATCATAAAAACCCTCTGGTGTGTATTCGTCTTTGCGCTGGTATTGGGTTTTGTGTTCCCAAAGGTCTTTCATCTCAGAATCTAATGCATTGAAATCTTCCGCTTCCGGCACGGTTTCTATATCTAGGAACAGAATGTTATTGAGGTTTATTTTTTCTATCATATTTTAGATTTTGTTAGACTTCTTAGATTTTTAGACATTTTAGATTATTAACTTATTAGACTTGCTTGATTTTTAAAAATCGGACTTAACTAACTGTGTAAAAATCTAAGAAGTCCATTTTTAAAACAAGCTTTGTTGCGTGGTTGGATTTTCGTGTTCCAACAACCATTTTTTGCGCCACAAACCGCCTGCATATCCTGTTAGTGAACCATCGGTTCCTATTACTCGATGACAAGGAACAACAATCCACAATGGATTTTTCCCATTTGCGGATGCCACAGCTCGAATGGCCTTGACATCCCCTAATTTCTTAGATAAATCCATATAGCTACAGGTTTTTCCGAATGGAATTTCCAGTAATCCTTTCCAAACCTTTTGCTGAAAATCAGTCCCTTTTGGGTTTAATTTAAAATCGAAATCATTTCTTTTCCCTTCGAAATAATCATTAAGTTGCGAGACAGCATCCTGCAAAATTGTTGGAATTATTTTTGAAATTTCGCCTTCATCAGAAACTGAAATTACTGAAATTCCATTTTCATTGCCAATGATTGTAGCAATTCCTAAAGGCGTTTTGATGTAAGCTGTTTCCATATTTTAAAGATATATTTTTTTAAGGTTTCAAACTGTCTTTTGTAAAATAAAAAAACCATCCTAATAAAGATGGTTCCTGTTTTTTAGCCCTGATGGAAGTGGCATCCTTTTCTTGTCTCGTTTTTTAACGAGGAAAGAAAAGATATAACGGACAGCAGGAATAGCTCCAAATACTGAAAAAAGTTCCGTCTAATTATTTTAGATTACTGTAGATATAGGCTTCCAATCCTTTTAATTCCTCATCAGACATCTCCTCGGTAAGCGCAAAATTAGTTTTCATCAGTTCGTACTGACTAGGATCAACTAATGGCTCCGCATCCTCTTTCAGGAAAGCGACGATACTACCATTCTTTTCTATATATATTTTTGCAATGCTCTGAAGGCTTGGACCAATTAATTTTTTATCTGCTTGATGACAGGCAACACAATTCCCTTTCCCTTCAAAAATTTCCTTTCCCAGTTCTTCAGGAGCTTGAGTTGTTTCTTCTACCGAAGTTGGGTATAAAGGTTCCTTTTTAGCTTCTTCTTTCTTGCAGGAAATCAGGAGTAGTAAGGCGAATAAAAAAAGTATTTTTTTACTCCTATTTTTATTGTTTATTTTCTGGTATTCGTGAATCTTCGATTTCATGTTTATTTATTTAAAAGTATCGCAGCTTCTTTGGCAAAATAAGTTGAAATTAAACTGGCTCCAGCGCGTTTGATACACATTAATTGCTCCATCATAATTTTATCATGATCCAACCAACCTCTTTCGGCAGCGGCTTTGATCATTGCATATTCACCCGAAACATGATAAACGGTTACCGGAACATTTACTGCGTTTTTGACTTCACGAACGATGTCTAAATAAGCAATTCCAGGTTTTACCATGACCATATCAGCGCCTTCTTCTACGTCCCATAACGCTTCTTTTATGGCTTCTATTCGATTGGCATAATCCATTTGGTAGGTTTTCTTGTCTTTTGGGATTTCAGTGGCGTCAACAGGAGCGCTATCAAGTGCATCACGGAACGGTCCGTAAAATGCAGAAGCATATTTTGCGGAATAGCTCATGATACCCACGTTGTGAAAACCGGCAGCGTCCAGACCTTCGCGCAAACGCAATACGCGCCCGTCCATCATGTCTGATGGCGCAACAAAATCGGCGCCGGCTTGCGCATGAGAAACGGCCATTTTCACCAAAGCATCATTCGTCGAATCGTTTTCTATATCACCTTTTGCAATTATTCCGTCATGACCATAAATAGAATAGGGATCTAAAGCCACATCAGGCATCACAATCATTTCTGGGCAAGCCGCTTTGATGGCGCGAATGGCGTTTTGCATCAATCCGTTTGGATTCCACGCTTCCAGCCCTGTATTGTCTTTTAAATTTTCGCTGACTTTTACATAAAGATTCACCGCACGAATTCCCAATGCAAATATTTCTTTGACTTCTTCGACGGTTAAATCTATCGAACGACGGTAAATTCCAACCATAGAAGGAATTTCTACTTTTATGTTTTCCCCTTCTGTAATAAACATAGGAAACATAAAGTCCGCTGGACTTAAACTGGTTTCACGAACTAAACTTCTTATGGATTCATTCGTTCTTAATCTTCTGCCTCGTTGTAATGGGAACATATAATTTTGTTTAAAGTTTCAGGTTTAAAAGTTTAGAGTTAAACCCAATTAAAAATTTAAAATTCAGAATTTAAAATAAATCTAAAGCCAATCTCTTGGATTTTCTAATACGTTTACTAATTTTTCTTCTTCGCTTCCTTTTTCTGCGTGATGGTCGTATACCCATTGCACATGCGGCGGTAAACTCATTAGGATACTTTCGATTCTTCCGTTAGTTTTTAGTCCAAATAAAGTGCCTTTATCGTGAACCAAATTAAATTCGACATAACGGCCTCGGCGAATTTCCTGCCACGTTCTATTTTCTGCCGTATAAGGCAAATTTTTTCTTTTTTCAACAATTGGAACGTAGGCTTCAAGGAAGCTATTCCCGACTTCTGAAACGAAATTAAACCAGTTATCCATTGTCATTGCATCTGTTGCTTTGCAATAATCGAAAAACAATCCGCCAATTCCGCGTGCTTCATTTCTGTGAGCGTTCCAGAAATAAGTATCACATTGTTTCTTGTATTTTGGATAAAACTCTTGATTATGTTTATCACAAGCGGTTTTGCAGGTTTGATGAAAATGAATCGCATCTTCTTCAAACAAATAATAAGGTGTTAAATCCTGTCCGCCACCAAACCACTGTTGGATTACATTCCCGTTATCATCATACATTTCGAAATAACGCCAGTTTGCATGAACCGTTGGCACCATTGGATTTTTTGGATGCAATACCAAACTCAGTCCGCAGGCAAAAAAATCAGCTTCGCCTACATTGAACATCTTTTGCATGGCTTCCGGTAATTTTCCGTGTACTGCCGAAATATTGACACCGCCTTTTTCGAAAACTTGTCCGTTTTCTATCACACGTGTTCTTCCACCTCCACCTTCCGGACGCTCCCAAAGGTCTTCACGAAATTTGGCTTGACCTTCAACTGCTTCCAAACCCTTACAGATTTGGTCTTGAAGATTTTGTATGTATGCGTAAAATTTATTTTTCATTCGTATGTTCATATAATTCCATATCTAATGGCAATTCATTAGTTGGAGTAAATTCATTCAGCAACGTTTTTTTCCAAATAAAACTAGAATTCTGAGCAACTTTCACACTCCCCAAATTCGTTTTATGAGCAATAATCTGAAGTGTTTTCAAATCTAATTCATTGTAAGCAAAATCTGAAATGGCTTTAACTGCTTTAGTAACCAAACCTTTTCCTTCAAAATTACTTCCGATGCAATACGCAAGTTCCCCAATTCTTATTGTCCAATCAATCTTTTTAATGATAATCAATCCAATGATTTTTTGGGACTCTATTTCTCTAATGGCAAAGGTGTAATTTACTTTTTGTTGAATTTCTTTTTCTTTAATTTCAATATATGCTGCTGACTTTTCAAATGTTGCATTACTGGAAAGCGTAAGCGGAAAAAATCTACGAAATCGTTCTGCATTGTCAATTATGAAAAGATGCAATTCATTGGCATCTGTAGCTTTCAATTTGTCAATAATCAAGTTTTCGGTGATTATCATATTCACTATAAATTTGCCTTCGCAGCAGCTATTTTACTATTGATTCCAAATGAAAACACTTTGCTTTCCTGTTGGACATATTTATAAATAGCAATTGCTTTTTGAGAAAAATCAAACGGATTATCTTCCGAAGCAATCACTAAAAAATCAGCAAATTGCTCTAATTGATTCCAATCTAAATGGCAACGCAACAAATGCGTAATTAAATCCGCTTCATTTAAATCAATCAGACTTTGAATGTTTAATCCAAAGTCTTTCAATTGCTCTTCTATTTTTATTTTATCTTCTAAATCCCAAAACTTAGGCACAAAGACGATGGAAAGCAATGTCTTCAACACATTGTCTATTCGAATACTTTCCTGGTCTCGTAATCCTTTGTTTAGCATAATTTTCAGTATTCAGTCGCAGTATTCAGTCGCAGTTTCGAATTCTGGAAACTGAGAACTGAGACTGTAAACTATTTTCCGTACTCTTTTACTGCATCTATAAACGCTTTTGCGTGATCCACAGGAATGTTTGGTAAAATTCCGTGACCTAAATTCACGATGTATTTGTCTTTTCCGAATTCGTCAATCATTTCGTGTACCATTTTCTTGATAACCGGAATTGGAGACAACAATCTTGAAGGATCAAAATTTCCTTGTAACGTGATGTTTCCACCAGACAAGTATCTTGCGTTTCTTGGAGAACAGGTCCAGTCAACTCCTAATGCTGAAGCTCTACTTTTTCCCATTTCGCCTAATGCGAACCAACATCCTTTACCGAAAACAATTACCGGAGCATCATCTGCTAAAGCTTCAATGATTTGGTTGATGTATTTCCAAGAGAATTCCTGATAATCAACTGGAGACAACATTCCGCCCCAAGAGTCAAAAATTTGAACGGCGTTTACTCCCGCTTTTACTTTTTCTTTTAAATATAAAATAGTGGTATCGGTGATTTTTTGCAATAAAACATGCGCTGCTTCTGGATATTGAAAACAAAATCCTTTGGCCATATCAAAACTTTTCGAACCTTTTCCTTCCACTGCATAACACATAATTGTCCAAGGTGAACCTGCGAAACCAATTAATGGCACCTCATCATTCAACATTTCTTTGGTCAATTTGATAGCGTCAAAAACGTATCCTAATGTTTCATGAACATCTGGAACGATTACTTTCTCCACATCCTGAATCGTACGAATAGGATTTGGTAAATACGGACCAAAATTAGGTTTCATCTCTACTTCAATTCCCATTGCTTGTGGAATTACCAAAATATCCGAAAACAAAATCGCAGCATCCGGAGCAATTCTTCGTATTGGCTGTACGGTGATTTCAGCAGCTAATTCCGGAGTTTGACAACGGGTGAAAAAATCATATTTATCGCGCAAAGCGATGAATTCAGGTAAATATCTTCCGGCTTGACGCATCATCCAAACTGGTGGACGTTGCACAGTTTCTCCTTTTAGTGCTCTTAAAAATAGGTCGTTCTTAATCATGTATTTAAATTTTAGCAGATTGCTAGATGCTTTCCGTTTTATAATATTCAATAACTTCCTCAATCACCTCTTCGATAGTTGGTGTTTCGGCAATTACTATGTTTTTAATTTTCTTTGTTTCTAATGCTGATGCTGTAGTAGTGCCTATGCAAAAACAAACTTCATTCTTGATTTTATTATTTGTCAAATAACTTTCAACTGCAGATGGACTAAAAAATAGAATTCCGTCAAAATTTTCTTGATCTGATATTTTAAAAGGCGCAAGTGTTGTTTGATAAACTTCGATTTCATTAAAAGTTATTCCAGAACTTTTTAATGCTTCTGGCAACGTTTCTTTACGCAAATTTCCGCTTAAAAATGTATAGCTTTCCTTATTGTAAATCAAAGTGATTATTTCAGCTAATTCAGATGCGTAATCTAAATAAACATCAACTGTAAAGCCATGCGATTCAAGTAATTCCTTGGTTTTAATCCCTACACAAAAAACAGGTTTAGTCTTTAAAACTTCCCAACCGTCTTGTTCAATCAAACTTAATACAGCATTTTGACTGCTAAAAATCAAGTTATTGTTGATTGTATTGAGGTCGAAAAGGTTATTTTTAATTTCGATGAAATCCTGTTCTAAAAGATCAAAATTAGCATCAAGAAATACTTGCCTTTGTTCTGCCGACAATGTTTTGGTGGATAAAATGCTTGTTTGGCTCATTATTTCTTTAAATTAATTTTAATTTCTGTCATCAATTCTGCTCCTCCATTTTCTAAAATTTCTTTGGCACAATAAAAGCCTAATTTCTTCCATTCTTGCATCGGAACGATTTTTTCGATTTCGATTTTTTGCTTTCCATCGATAGAAAATAAAACGCCTTTAAACAAAATATCATCTTCTACAAAAACTGCTAAAGCGCCAATTGGTGCCGTACAACCGCCTTCAAGTGTTTTTAAAAACTGTCTTTCAATATGTGTAGAAACTTCGGTATCAATATCATTCAATTCAGAAATGGCTTCCCTACAAAATTCATCATTTGCCATCGCAACAACTACCATTGCACCTTGAGCCGGCGCCGGAATCATCCAATCCAAATCGATATAATTAGAAGGTTTCAAGTTGATTCTTTCCAATCCTGCTGCGGCAAAAACGGCTCCGTTCCAATCGCTTTCCTGCAATTTTTGCATTCTCGTATTGACGTTTCCACGTAAATCTACCACTTTATGGTTGGGATACTTGTTCAACCATTGCGCCTGACGACGCAAACTTCCTGTGGCAATTGTTCCTTCTCCATTAAGAAAATCAAGGTTCCCTTTGTGTACCAAAATATCCAATGTATTCGCTCTTTCCAGAACGGCAGCCTGAACAATTCCTATTGGCAAAGCGGTAGGAACATCTTTCATGGAATGCACTGCAATATCAACCTGACCATTGATCATAGCGATATCAAGGGTTTTAGTAAAAATTCCTGTGATTCCTAATTCGTAGAGTGGTTTGTCGAGAATGATATCTCCTTGCGATTTTACCGCTACAATTTCGGTTTTATAACCTAAATCGTTAAGTTTCTTTTCAACGGCGTGGGCTTGCCAAAGTGCGAGTTCACTATCGCGAGTTCCTATGCGTATTGTTTTATTCATTATCTTGTGGTAGCTCCTATTTTGAAAACTTTTTCAATCCATTCTATACTTTCGTCTACCATAGTATCGTCATCTTTCAAATGGTTGGCAAAGTGAGTTGTTATTTTTTGGATAATTCTGGCACTGATGATTTCAGCTTGTTCTTCATTAAAATTTGAAATCTTTCTGCTTTGAAAATCCAATTCGGATGTTTTTATAGCATTCAGTTTTGCTTTCAAAGCATTAATGGTTGGAGCAAATTTTCTTCCTTTTGTCCAAATATTAAATTCTTCTTTTATTTCTTCGATTATAGCTTCCGCTGCAGGAATATGTTTTTTTCTGTTTTCTAAAGTTTCATCTGTCATTTGAGACAAATAATCCATGTGAATCAGCGTAACTCCTTCTATATCCAGAACATCTTCATTTACATTTTTTGGAATGGATAAATCCAAAATCAACAATGGTTTTTTCAGATTCAAAATTGCTTTGTCAATAGTTGGATTTTGAGCTCCGGTAGCAACAACAACGACATCTGCTTTTTGCAATTCCAGATGCAGTTCTGAATAATCTTTTACAATTAAATTCAGTTTTCCGGCTAACTTTTCTGCTTTATCTTTGGTTCTGTTGATTAAAGTGATATGCTCGTTTTTAGTATGTTTCACTAAATTTTCGCAGGTATTTCTACCAATTTTTCCCGTACCGAATAACAGAATATTTTTGTTTCCAATGTCTTCTACATTCTTGATAATATATTGCACCGAAGCAAAAGAAACCGAAGTGGCTCCAGAACTAATTTCGGTATCTGTTTTTATCTTTTTGCTGGCTTGGATTACTGCATTCACCAATCTTTCCATAAAGGCATTGGCCAAACCAAAAGATTTTGACTGGATAAAACTAGTTTTTATTTGAGAAATAATTTCGAAATCCCCTAGAATCTGACTGTCTAAACCTGTTCCTACACGAAACATATGACTGATCGCTTCTTGGTTTTTATAAACAAAGCCTACTTTCTGAAATTCTTCGACAGAGCCTTGACTATTCTCACAAATTAATTTGATTAATTGAAATGGATGCTCCGCATAACCGTAAATTTCAGTACGGTTGCAGGTAGAAGTTACGATTAAGCTCTCTATTCCTTCAGTCTTAGCTTGTTCGAGTAAACGGGTTTTTGCAGTAGCATCTAAACTAAATTTACCTCTAATCTCAGCATCTGCTTTTTTATAGCTCAATCCAACGGAGTAAAAATAATGATGCTTTGATGTGTTATTGTTTTCCATATTTGCACTTTTCAAGAAAGTGAAACAAAATTAGAACTATCATATGTATAAAAGTAACGCTAGAAGTACTTTTTGTATCGCTATGTGATTTTTCGGTTTTAAATCGTTGTTTTATTATAAAAACCCTTATTTTTGTAGCATAAACGGGTTCTTTTACGCGTCTTATTCAGAACGTTTCTAAATAAAGCAACCTGATAATTATCATTTTCATATTAAAAAAACATCGCTATGGGTTCTCAGGAAATTATAAAAATTGAAGATGACTTTACCCTAATTCGCTTTCAAAATGATGGCACCGATGCCTTTCAAGCCCAGCGTGAAGTAAGCAGCGGATTGATTCAGTTTCATTTTGGATTAAAAGGAAATGCGAAATTTATCTTTAATCAGGGAAATTATGCTTTGGAACTGAAAGAGGAAAAATCATTGCTTTTATACAATCCACAGAAGGAACTTCCATTAAATCTGGAATTAGCTCCAAATTCCTGGGTGATATCAGTGATTATTTCCATCAAGAAATTTCATGCTTTATTCTCTACCGAAGCGGATTATATTACTTTTTTGAGTGCTGACAATAAGGATAAAAAATATTATAACGAAGGAAACATCAGTCCGTCTATGGCGATTGTTTTGTCACAACTGTTCCACTACAGTCTTCATCCATCGATAAAAAACCTATATTATAAAGGAAAAGGATACGAATTATTGAGTTTGTATTTCAATAGAACTGAAGATCCAAACGCAGAACAATGTCCTTTCTTAATAGATGAAGATAATGTAATGAAGATCAGGAAAGCCAAAGAAATCATCATTGCAAACATGGCTGAACCGCCAGGATTGCAGGAATTAGCCGATGAAATAGGTTTGAATTTGAAGAAACTCAAAATGGGCTTCAAACAAATTTATGGAGACACCGTTTATGGTTTTCTTTTTGACTACAAAATGGATTTTGCCCGAAAATTACTCGACAGTGGTTCTTATAATGTGAACGAAGTAGGATTGAAAATCGGGTACAGCACCGGAAGCCATTTTATAGCGGCATTCAAAAAGAAATTTGCAACGACGCCAAAGAAATATTTGATGTCAATCAACCCAAATATGCAGTAAACAATTGATTTCTTATATTAAACAATAAATAAAAAATAGTTAATCGCAATTTATAAAAAAGTAAGTTTAATTACTTTTGTACCAACAAAAAAAGACAACATGAAAGGTGTATTATTAGTAAATCTTGGTTCTCCAGAAAGTCCGACTCCTAAAGACGTTAAACCGTATTTAGATGAATTTTTAATGGACAAATACGTAATTGACGTTCCGTTTTTGTTGCGAGCCTTATTAGTTCGTGGAATAATTTTGCAAACAAGACCTAAAAAATCTGCTGCCGCTTACGCAAAAATATGGTGGGACGAAGGTTCTCCGCTTGTGGTTATCTCCAAAAGAATGCATGCCAAAGTAAAACAACTGGTTGACATTCCTGTTTCCTTAGCGATGCGTTATGGAAATCCATCTTTATTATCAGGTTTGCAAGAATTGCATGACAAAGGCGTAAATGAAGTGTTACTTTTTCCTTTGTATCCGCAACATGCGATGGCATCTACAACCACAATATTAGAACTGGCCGAAGACTTGCGTAAAAAGCATTTTCCCGAAATGAAATTCACGATAGTTCCAGCCTTTTATAACAAACCCGATTATATAAAAAACCTAGCTGATTCCATCAAAAGTCATTTAGAAGGTTTTGACTACGATCATTTATTATTCTCCTATCATGGAATTCCGGAGCGTCACATTCGCAAAACGGATATAACAAAATCACATTGTAAAATTGATGGTTCTTGTTGCAACACGCCTTCGCCGGCTCATGAATTTTGCTACCGTCACCAATGTTACGAAACTACAAAACAAGTGGTAAAATTACTGGGAATCCCAGAAGGAAAATACAGCCAGACCTTTCAGTCTCGATTGGCGGGAGATAAATGGCTGACACCATACACGGACGTCGAAGTAAACAAAATGCCTGAAAAAGGAATTAAAAAACTTGCCGTTGTAACGCCTGCCTTTGTTTCTGATTGCCTGGAAACTTTGGAAGAAATTGCCATGGAAGCCAATCATGAATTCAAAGCTCATGGTGGTGAGGAATTTTTAGCAATTCCTTGTTTGAACGACAGTGACGATTGGTGTAAAACAGTAAGTAATTGGATTACGAATTGGTCCAATGATGCCTCTTCACCCGTGAAAATTGACTCTGAAAAAATTAACGCTTAAATGGCTGTTTCCGCCGATGAGTTAGGAACTCAGGACATCAAAAAACTCTTGATAAAACAGGCAGTTCCTTCTTCTATTGGGATTTTATTCATGTCCGTCAACATTTTAATTGACACTATTTTTGTTGGACAATGGATTGGCTCTTTGGCCATTGCAGCGGTAACCGTAGTTTTGCCCATCACCTTTTTGATTTCTTCTTTAGGAATGGCGATTGGTGTGGGCGGAGGTTCTGTACTTTCCAGAGCTTTAGGAGCTAATCACAAGGAAAAAGCATTGCATACCTTTGCCAATCAAATCATGATGACTTTCTTATTGTCCTCCATTTTTGTTGTTTTTGGCCTTTTCTTCAGCAACGAAATGCTATTGCTTTTTGGTGCAAAAGGATCTATCATGAAACCCGCAAGAGAATTTTTCTTTCCTATAATAATATCGGTTCCTTTTTTGGCCCTTTGTATGATGGGAAACAATATTATTCGGGCGGAAGGAAAAGCTAAATTTGCCATGGTTGCAATGATTATTCCCGCTTTTGTAAATATTGTACTGGACATCGTTTTTATAAAATTTATGAATTTGGGAATGTTCGGTTCTGCAATGGCAACGGCGATTTCCTATTTTATGTGCTTTGCATTTGTACTTTGGTTTTTTATTTTTAAAAGTGAATTAAAACTACGAGCGAGGCATTTTAAGTTTAAAATTCCAATTATAAAAGAAATAACGGAACTAAGTATTGTCACCTTTTCAAGACAAGGCGTAGTCAGTATTTTGGCGATAATCCTGAATCACACTTTATATACCTACGGCGGAGAACATTCTGTCGCAATTTATGGAATCATAAGCCGAATGCTTATGTTTGCTTTGTTTCCAATACTGGGAATCACACAAGGTTTTCTGCCTATTGCCGGCTTCAATTATGGTGCTCAAAATTATGAAAGAGTTAAAGAAAGTGTACAACTTTCGATAAAATACGCTGCCTTTTTAGCCACTGTTATTTTTGTGGTTATTCTAATTTTTGCAAAACCTATAGTTTCCGTTTTTACTACAGACCCAAAAGTAATTGCAGAAACGCCCGAAGCGTTGCGCTGGGTTTTTGCAGCTTCTCCAATTATTGCTGTTCAGTTAATTGGTGCAGCCTATTTTCAAGCCGCCGGAAAAGCAAAAAAAGCATTGCTTTTGACTTTAAGCAAACAAGGGTTTTTCTTAATTCCGCTAGTGCTGATACTACCAAATTTTTTAGGTATTTTTGGAGTATGGATAGCCTTTCCAATTGCTGATATTTTATCAACATTACTAACTGGTTATTTTCTAAAAAAAGAAATAAACACAAAACTGATTCAAACTAACGATGGAATACTATAATTACCTTAAATCTTTGCACCTCATCTTTGTCATCACCTGGTTTGCGGGATTATTTTACATTGTTCGCTTATTCGTGTACCAAATCGAAGCGGCACAAAAACCATCTCCAGAAAAAGAAATCCTGCAAAAACAATACAAAATAATGACGTACCGCCTCTGGTATATTATCACTTGGCCATCGGCAGTTTTAGCAAGCATATTCGCCTTTTGGATGTTATTATTTACAGATTTGGGACAAGCTTGGTTAAAAATGCCTTGGATGCACGTAAAACTTGGCTTTGTATTTGTACTGTATTTGTATCATGGTAAATGCCAACAAATATTCAAACAATTGCAAAACGACGAGGTAAAATACACAACAAATTTCATGCGTTTGTGGAATGAAGGTGCCACAATTATACTTTTTGCAGTGGTGTTTTTAGTGATTTTAAAAAATGCAGTGAACTGGATTTACGGTGTGGTTGGAATTTTTCTTTTTTCACTTTTAATTATGCTTGGATTTAAATTTTACAAACGCCTTCGCGAAAGAAATCAATCCTAATTATGTTCAAGAACTTTAAAATGTCGATGCTTTCCTTACGAATCAGAATTTTCCTATCCATGATCGTATTGATAATAATGGCGTCCATTTTGTTAGCTTCTATTTCAATCATCCAATTTAAAAATGAAGCCAAAGAATATCATCAAGAGCGCTTAGAGCGAAAAGAAGACGCAATAAAAGAACATATAAATTATGTGCTTTCTACCACAACATATCCTTTGACAACTGAGAATTTAGGTTTGATTTTTAAAGACAAAATTCACGAACTGGCACAAATTCATAGTATTGAAATTAACATATACAGCTTAGACGGAAAACTGTTGAAATCATCTAAAGAATCATTTTCTGTAGACAAAGTGTCGCCTCCTATTCCAAAATACATCCTGAAATTAGTTCGTTCCTCCATCGAAAAAAGATATGTGGACATTAAAACCATAAACGGCATAAAAAATCGATCGTCCTACAGCCAAATAAAAGATGATAAATTCAAAACCCTTGGAATATTGAATCTACCCTATGTGGAAGATGATGGTTTCTACGAAAATGAATTAAACAACTTCTTGATTCGTTTAGGTCAGGTGTATTCTTTTATGCTTATTGTGGCTTTTGCGATCGCCTATTTTCTTTCGACATACATTACAAAATCTCTAAAAACGATTTCAGATAAGTTGAGCGAAACCAGTTTGAATCAAAAAAACGAAAAAATCGTATTAGAAGCCAGTAGCAAAGAAATCAATCTGTTGATAAAGGCATACAACGGAATGGTGGATAAACTGGAAAAAAGTGCTATAAAACTGGCGCAAAGCGAGCGTGAAGAAGCTTGGCGCGAAATGGCAAAGCAAGTCGCGCATGAAATCAAGAATCCGCTAACGCCAATGCGATTGACGGTGCAAAGTTTCCAAAGAAAATTTGATCCAAA
The DNA here is from genome assembly GCF_900142885.1 of Flavobacterium xinjiangense. Lineage (GTDB taxonomy): Bacteria > Bacteroidota > Bacteroidia > Flavobacteriales > Flavobacteriaceae > Flavobacterium > Flavobacterium xinjiangense. The sequence goes on from NZ_FRCL01000008.1 coordinate 16,250, forward strand.
TGATACCGATGTAATACAAAAGATGAAGGATTACTCCGAGACATTGATTCAACAAATTGATACGATGAGCGCCGTTGCGTCAGCGTTTTCAAATTTTGCTTCGATGCCGGCACAACAAAACGAAACACTAAATGTCGTTAATGTAGTCGATCTGGCAATGGATATTTTCAATGAGGAATATATTGTTTTTGAAAGCGACTCGCCTGAAATTATTTCGAAAATAGATCGGACGCAACTCATTCGAATCATTACAAATTTGGTCAAAAATGCGATTCAGGCCATTCCCGAAAACCAAGAAACAAAATCCATCATCGTAACGGTAAAAAAAGAGCAAAACAACGTCTTGATAACGGTTGCCGATAACGGTATTGGAATTCAACCCAAAGATATCAGTCGCATATTCGAACCAAAATTCACTACCAAAAGTAGCGGAATGGGTCTTGGCCTTGGTATTATTAAAAACATCATCGAAAATTATAAAGGAACGATTACCTTTGAGTCTGAATTTGGAAAAGGAACTACTTTTACGGTTTCCCTTCCAATAATTAACACCTAAAAAATTACAATTATGAATTACGAAAATATTTTAATTGCAACAGAAAATAACATTGCAACGATTACCATTAATCGTCCTACAAAACTAAATGCTCTGAACGGAATGACTATTTCTGATTTGCATAAAGCAATTAAAACATTAGGGAAAAACAATGAAATTCGTGTTATCATTTTAACTGGAAGTGGCGAAAAAGCATTTGTTGCCGGAGCGGATATTGCAGAATTTGCTAACTTCTCTATCGAGGAAGGAATGCAATTAGCTGCCGAAGGACAAGCAAAATTATTTGATTATATAGAAAATCTAAAAACTCCTGTCATAGCAGCAATCAATGGTTTTGCTCTTGGTGGCGGATTAGAATTAGCTATGGCGTGTCATTTCAGAGTTGCTTCTGACAATGCCAAAATGGGACTTCCTGAAGTTTCCCTTGGATTGATTCCGGGTTATGGAGGAACACAACGTTTGCCACAATTAGTAGGCAAAGGGCGCGCAATGGAAATGATTATGACCGCGGGAATGATTACCGCTGAAGATGCCTATAGAGCCGGATTGGTAAACCACGTAGTGCCACAAGCGGAACTTTTAGAATTTTGTACAGGAATTGCACAAAGAATAATGAAAAATTCTCCTTACGCTATTGGCAAAGCCATCAAATCAGTCAATGCCAACTTCAAAGAAGGTAAAAACGGTTATGAAACCGAAATAAAAGCGTTTGGAAAATGTTTTGGAACCGAAGATTTTAAAGAAGGAACGACATCATTTTTAGAGAAAAGAAAAGCGACGTTTAAAGGAAAATAAAAAACAACTTAAAAAAAAGTGAGATTTTTTTTGGTTTTTAAGTATATATATATGAATTAATTAACATTAAAAAACTTATAAAATGAAAAAATTACTTATTGTCGCAGGAATGGTACTTCTAAGTACTGGTACATTTGCTAAAGAAAAAACCACAAAAAAACCACAAAAAAAGCAACAAAAGAAAACAAATCTGAAACAGTGGTCGAATCTCAATGCTGTACAGCCACATTAACTTACAATGGAGCGTATGTGGACAGCCGTACCGTTTGTGGAATGATTACTACAGGAGATAATTGTAATGTTGCCGCGCAGCAATTAAGAGCTGCTTATAAATTTTTATCGGCAGAATAATTAGTATAGGTGCTGCGAAAATCAGCACCTATTAATTTAAACCAAAATTAAATCTAATGAAATACATCCAAACTTTATTACTGATTATCACGTTAACTTCATTCTCACAAAATCGTAAATACCAAATAACCTATGATTTTACACAAAACGCAAAAGACATTAAATTAATTACCAACATCAAAACCTACTTAACCGGAAACGGACAAGTATCTGTTTATGAAGAAGATTTCGCAAACATAAAAAGTAAGTCTTTAGATGAAAATTTAATATCAATCAAAACGTTAAATAATCCCATATTTTACAAAGACTTGCAAAATAAAAAAGCAATCTTTAACGATCAGATAAAAATGAAATTTTTTAATATTGTGGATGCTGGGATTACATTTGATTGGAAAATAGAGCAAGAAACCAAAATTATTTTAGGATACAACTGTCAAAAAGCTACCATACGATTTAGAGGAAGAGATTTCGTTGTCTATTTTACATCAGAAATTCCATTTTCAGATGGTCCGTGGAAATTTTCAGGTTTACCTGGACTGATTCTAGAAGTAAAGTCGGACGATCCTTTACATACATATGATATCATTGCGGAAAAAATTGAGTTTAAAGACTCAAAAGAAAAAATAGACAACATATATCTGAACCAAGATACAATCACATACGAAGAGTTTTTAAAAATTTACAGGAGAAAATATGAAGAATCCATCAGTAATATGGATTCTAATGGCTTCACAAGAGGGATGAACAAGGGTTTTATGGAATTTTATATAACTGAATAAATAGTAATGAGAAAAACTCTTATTCTATTCCTTGTGTTTATAGCAAACCAATCATTTTGTCAAACTATTAAAGGAATTGTTTCAGACAAAAATAGGGATTTACTTTTTTCAACCATAATAATTAAAAAAATACAATCTCCCGGAATAGTATACCAATTTAGTACAACGAATGAGAAAGGAGAATATTCTATTGATTTAAAAACACCTCTAGACAGCATCATTATTGAGGTAAATTCCTATTCTCATGAACCTTTTCAGAAATTTTTTTTTGATTTGCAAAAAAAGGGAAAAATAATAACTTTAGATTTTAAATTAGAACCCAGGACAACATTCCTCAAAGAAGTAGTAGTTCAAGAAAATCGAAAACCAATTAGAATAAAAAATGACACTATTGTTTATGACCCTGAAAAATTTAAAGATGGTTCTGAGAAAGTAGTTGAAGATCTATTAAAAAAATTACCCGGAATTAAAATTGAGGAAAACGGTGAAATTAAATTTAACGGCAAAAGCATTAAAAAAATGCTTTTAGATGGCGATGATTTATTTGATAGCCAATATACTGTAGGTTCGAAAAACATTAATGTCGAAATGTTAGACAAAGTTGAAGCTATAGAGAATTATAACGAGAATCTATTACTCAAAGGCATTGCTCATAGCGAAGATGTTGCTCTTAATCTAAAACTAAAAAAGGGCAAAAATGATTTTTCTGGAAATGCACAATTAGGCATAGGATTCTCAAACAAGTATAACTTTATTACTTCAGGAATTCTGATTAATGACAAAATCAAGAGTTTTGGTGTAACCAGCTATAATAATATTGGAAAAAACAATGCGCCTTATGATTTTCAATCTGGTGTTTTATCATTTGAATCTTTAAAAGAAAGTAATTTTATAGCTAAAGAGCTCATAAATCACGGCAATTTTTACTCTCAATTAGACGATAAATTCCATAAAATAAATAATAATTTTTATACAAGTTTGAATTCATTGTATAAATTTTCAAAAAAAGTGACCGCAAAGTTTAATGTAGGTTTTTATAGCGACAAACTATCCAGAGAAAACAAAGAAGAAACCATCTACACAACAGATACGGAAAAATTTAGTATCCTTCAATCAGAAAACAGTGTTAAATCACCAAAATTATACCATGCAAACCTGCAACTAATAAACAAAGTAAATGATCACTTGCATTGGGAATATTTAGGAAAACTACAAGTACAACAAGATCTTTTTTCTAGTACTACAACGAATAATACTACAAGCCAAAAAAATGACGTGAACACTAAAAATTGGTTTACAAAAAACAATTTTAACCTCACTAAACGCATTAATGAAAAAAGCGCATTCACAACATCAACATTATTTACCAAAAGCTATGCTCCCCAACACTATAATCTGAACCCAGGAGTAAATATAGAGGAGAACTATAGTGGCAGTATCATAAATAACCAACAAAATAGTCGCTTTGATAAAGAAGTCTTAGACACTAAAGCAGAATATTTAAGCAAGACAAACGATAGCAAATGGCTCTTTAGAACCGGTTTTCATTCTACGAAAAACCATCTATATTCCTTGTTAGAAACCACAAACGAAAATAATGAAACGTATACCAATCCTACATTTCAAAACAATCTCAATTATGATTTTAGTTCTCCTTTTTTAGATGGAAGTTTTGCTTATGATAAAAATAAATTTGTTTTTAAGGCGGGATTTGGTTCGCAGTATTATAGTATAAAATTAACAGATAAAACAAGGAATAATTTTCAAACAGATAAGAATCTGATACTATCGCCACTACTAAAAATAGGATATCGATTTAACAAAAACGCTACAATAGACACCGGTTATAGTTACAATCAAATTACTCCAGATGAAACTAATCTTTTCCAAGGAACCATACAAACTGGATTTAGAAGTTTTAGGAATAATGAAGCCAATTTAGAATTTTTAAACACCCATAATTACAACCTGAATTTCAATTATCACGATGCTTTTTATAACACTCATTTATCAATTGGATTAAACCACAATCAACGTTCTAACAACTATTTTCAAAAATCTTTGATAAATAATAACGTTAACATTACTACATCTTTTTTATTGAATTCCGGAAATCGAGATTATGCAATAACGATTTCAGGCGAAAAATACATTCATTTCTTAAGAACAACTTTCCAACTCAACTCCCATTATTCAATCTCTCTAGATAAAAACATTATAAATAATTCTGAATTAAGAGACGTTGAATCAAAAAACGTTATAATTGAATTATCCGTTAGAACAGGAGTAATAAAGAATTTATTTGTTGAAAATAAATTCTTTTATATGTCAAATTCATTTTCAATCAGAGATGGTGCTAAAAATAATTTTAGTAGCCTTAAAAATGCATTAAAGACAATATATAAAATAAATGAAAAATTTAAAACAGAAGTAATTTTAAATATTATAACTCCTGACTTGTCATTAACTAAAAATTATTATTTTCTTGACTCAGAGGTTACATTTACTTCAAAGAACAAAAAGTTTGACTATTCCATTATAGCTAGAAACCTAACCAATAATAAAACATTTGAAACTAATAGTATTACCGATTATTCAAGAACTTCAGCCTCTCATAATCTTATAAATCGGTTTATATTAGCAAGTGTTAGTTTTCGTCTATAAAACATTAATAAAAATCAGCTTTTAAACTTACGTATCATTTTAGGAATTTCATGGACTGACTTATTTTAAAATGATATTGTAGTTGTTTTCACAATGCGATTACCATAAGTAAAATAGTGCTGTTTTATATAGATTGTTTAGTTTACAACACTTAATTTTGCAGACCCATATTCGAAATATAACAACATCAAAAAATTCAACTTATGTCTTACCAACCTGTATTTGCCCAATTTTGGGAAAAGGTAAAAGAAAGCATCCAAAATGGAACTTACGCTAAATTAACTTTGGCCAAAACTATTGGTGATACCGAATTAAAAAACATTTACGTTCGCCCGGTGTTGAACGATGACATTTTTAGTCTTTCGATTACGGCGCGTTATAAAACGGAAGAAGTAGAAAGTTTCCACACTATAGATGAAACTTTTATTATATTAGCTCCCTTTATGAATAACCCTTTTTTGACGGCTCTACTATTTACAACGGAGAATGATATCACCTTTAAACTCAATAAAAAAAGAGTGGGAAGTATTGTTGAACAAGCGCCAACTTTTAAAAACGCTTCGGATGTTATCCTGGAAATGAAAGCAAAAGGAATTTCGATTTAAGATTTTTGATTAACGATTGCTGATTTTTGAATTAAAAATCAGCAATCATTAAACATCTGAAATTTCAAATAGTGGTCAGTAATCAGAATTTTTCAGTTCCTGGTTTGTGTGTAAAACAAGACTGAAATCGTTTTTTTTGAAGTAGAGCGGTACTATTTCAATATCAACAAACTGAATACTAAAAACTGAACACTGCTTACTTACTTCTCCCCTTCCCATTCCGCATAAAACTGCGACAAAAACCCTTGCATATATTTATGTCTTTCCTGTGCAATCTGTTTTCCGGTTTCCGTATTCATCTTGTCTTTCAAAAGCAATAACTTTTCGTAAAAATGATTCAGCGTTGGAGAATCATTGTTCTTGTATTCTTCCTTTGACATCTTCGCTTTTGGCGCGATTTTAGGATCATACAGCGTTCTATTCTTGAATCCGCCATAATTGAATGCTCTTGCAATTCCAATGGCTCCAATGGCGTCTAAACGATCCGCATCTTGAACGATATCCAATTCAATAGAAGAGAATTTCTTTTCGAAATTACCTCCTTTATACGAGATGTTTTCAATGATATTTATTACGTGTACTATTGTTGATTCGGCCGTGTTTTGTGCTTCCAGAAATTCTCGCGCTATTCTGGGGCCAACTGTTTCATCACCGTCATGGAATTTACTATCCGCAATATCATGAAGCAGAGCGCCTAAACGAACTATTGTTGGGTCACAAACTTCGTTTTTGGAAATTAAAACAGCATTTTTATACACTCTTTCAATATGGAACCAGTCGTGTCCACCTTCGGCATTTTGTAATTTTTCTTTAACAAAAAGAATGGTCTTGTCTATTATATTTTCTTTAATCATGGTTTGAAATTGGTATTAATCAAAAATGTTGAATTCTGAAGCAAAACAACTCCAAAATTCAACATTATCTATCCTTTGTTCGAACTCAGAAATCTATCGTGCTAAAGCTGGCTCTACCCATTTGAAAATGTGGGATTCTTGCGGTATTACCATTCTTTCTGATATTCTCGCCATTCTTGCTGGTAATTTTATCAAATAATCACGTGCTTTCTCTGCTTCATCAGTCAAACCGGTAATCTTATCAATTTCCCATTTTTCAATTAATTTTTGCATGATATCTACATAATCCGCTGCTGTATAAACACCAATTCGCTGCGCAGAATCAGAAAACTGCTCAAAAGCTGTGCTGATCTTTTGCCCTGATTCTCTCAAGAAATGCGCTGGCATAACGATTTTTGCTTTCATCATATATTGAAAAGCAAGCATCATTTCGCTAGGGTCGACTTGAAATATTCTGTTTACAAATTCGCTATACGCATGATGATGGCGCATTTCGTCACCAGCAATCATTTTACACATTTTAGACAATTTGTTATCCCCGTATTTTTTAGCCATTTGTGCTACTCTGTTATGAGAAACATACGTTGCTAATTCTTGAAAACTGGTGTAAACAAAGTTTTTATAAGGATCTCTTCCGGTACCAATATCAAAACCATCATTTATAAGGTGTTGCGTCGTCATTTCGATTTCACGCATATTGACACGACCTGATAAATACAAGTATTTATTAAGCAAATCTCCGTGACGGTTTTCCTCTCCGGTCCATTGTCTGATCCATTTAGACCATCCATTTCTCTCCACGTTATCAATACCATCTACATCCATTAACCAGGATTCGTAGGTTGGCAAAGCTTCTTCTGTAATGGTATCACCCACTAAAGTCACCCAGAAATCGTACGGTAATTCTTTTGCTATTTCACGTAATTCTTTTACCTCATCAAAAAAGGTATCACTTTCAGAATTAGGCAAAAAATCAGAAGGTTGCCATATTTTCTCTACTGGGATTAGGTATTGATCAACGAAGCTATCCACGTTTTTTTCCAAAAACTGCATTACTTCTAATCGAATGTTTTTTATTGACATTATATATAAATTAAATTTTTATTCCTTGTACAACTGTTTGTTCTGTTTTTTCCATTAGCTCTTCAAAACTATAGTCTTTCACAGCTAACGGTTTATGTATTACAAAGGTAAGGTGATTTCCTAAACCTAAGGGGAAAAATCCATATTTAACCATTTTCCATGAATTGTTTATCGTCACCGGAACCACATAAGCTGATGGCGCATTTTTGCATAATATTTTCAACCCGGTTTGCGAAAATTCTCTAGGTTTCCCTGTTTTACTTCGCGTCCCTTCGGGGAAAATGACCGCCGAACGTTTGTATTTTTCAATATATTCAGCTAAACCTTTAATGGCCGGAATGGCCTGTTTAGGGTCTTTACGGTCAATAAGGACAGAACCTCCATGTCGTAAATTATACGAAACACTTGGAATTCCTTTTCCTAATTCTTTTTTGCTTACAAATTTACAATGAAAACGGCGTAAATACCAAATCATCGCAATAATATCATATAGACTTTGATGATTCGAAACAAATATCAAAGGAACATCTTTTGGAATATTTTCTTTATTTTCAAATTTATACGTGGTTCCTAAAAGATTAGTGCATCGCACTAAAAGAAAGTTCATGTAGTCCACACTTTTTTTATGCGCCTGATAGCCAAAAACAGTAAAACAAACCCATTGAATGGGATGAAAAATGACCAATACAAGACCAAAACACAAGTAATAAATTATAGATATGGGATACGAAATTAGTTTTTGCATGCTTAAAAAATTAGCCACAAAAGTAATAAATATATTTTTAGCCCGATTTAAATCCCAAACAATAAATAGAGTCATGGTTTAATTGTAACTTTGCGCGCTAAAATCCATGTCTTTTTTCTTCTAAAATGAACTTCACCTATCCCAAAAACGAAAAGCTAAAAAGTAAAATCACTATTGGATTATTATTTTCCGAAGGGAAATCTGTGTCTAAATATCCTTTACGATTAGTCTATTATTCTGGAAATTTAGGAGAAGGTCAAAAAATCAAGATGGGCGTTTCGGTATCAAAAAAACACTTTAAAAAAGCGGTTGACCGTAATTATTTCAAACGAGTACTTCGCGAAACCTACCGACTCAACAAACATCTACTACTGGACAATTTAGATAAACCGCATGCATTTATGTTGTTTTACCAAAGCAAAGACCGCTTGTCTTATGAGGAAATCAACACTAAGACAATCCAACTGTTTGAGAAGTTCTTGCAACAAAATAGCAAAACTACTATACCAGAAAACTCCTCGGATTTAGAAAAACTATAGTTTTCTTCTTAGCCAAATTCACCAATATAGTCTTTACCTACAATACTTTAATTATTATTGGCGATTTATTCTTATTTTAGCGCTAACAAATTTAGTTAAACGCCATGAACTCCTTTTTTACAAAAAAATTCATAATTCCGGTTGCTGCTTCGGCATTTCTGTTTATTGGAGCAAGTTTCAAGGACGATTTTTTTGAAATTGCAAAGCAAATAGAAATATTTACCACACTTTTTAAGGAGGTGAATAAGAATTATGTTGACGAGACAAATCCAGGTCAGTTAATGGATAAAGCCATCAATGGAATGTTAGGAAGTCTTGATCCCTATACCGTATATTTCAACGAACAGGATGTAGTCAAATTTAAAATAAACAACACAGGAGAATATACTGGAATTGGAGCTTTATTAACTCGAAAAGAGGATAAGCTTACGGTAAAAGAAATATATAAAAACTTTCCTGCCGACAAAGCTGGCCTTAAGCCCGGTGATGAAATTATACAAATTGGCGACGTGCTTCTTTCAGATTTTAAAGAAGACGCCTCTCAGCTGTTAAAAGGCGCAAAAAACACTAAGGTCGACATTAAATATATCCGTCAAGGGAAAACAAATACTACCCAAATTGTACTAGATGAAGTAGAAATAAAGTCGGTACCGTTTTTTGGTAAAATTGACGCAAAAACGGGCTATATCGTTTTACTGCATTTCAATAAAAAAGCTGCCTTTGAAACCAAAGAAGCGCTAGAACAATTAAAAAGAGAAGGTGCCGAAAGAATTATCTTGGACTTAAGAGACAACCCAGGCGGACTTTTGAACGAAGCAGTAAATATCTGCAATCTGTTTGTTCCAAAAAATGAAATCATTGTAACTACAAAATCAAAAATAGAAAAGCACAACAATACATACAAAACAACCCAAGAGCCTATTGACACTCAAATTCCACTAATTATTATTGTAAATGGGAAAAGCGCATCGGCTTCTGAAATTGTTTCCGGTGCCCTGCAGGATTTGGACCGCGCAATAGTATTGGGAAGCAGAAGTTACGGAAAAGGATTAGTGCAAAGACCGGTTGATTTAACGTATGGAACGCAACTAAAAGTAACTATTGCACGTTACTACACGCCTTCAGGAAGATGTATTCAGGCATTAGATTATGCCCATAAAGACAAAAATGGCATCGCTGTACGAACTGAAGAAAAAAACTACAACGCATTTAAAACCCGAAAAGGAAGAACAGTTTATGATGGGGGCGGTATTCAGCCTGACATAGAACTTAATGAAACAAAATTAAGCCCAATCACCAATGCCTTAATCAAAAACGATGGGATTTTTAATTACGTAACTCGTTATTATTACAAAAATCCAACTTTAGGAGATCGTATTCCTTCGATTTCTGATTCTGATTATTTAGACTTTAAACAGTTTTTAAAAGCTCAAAAATTTTCTTTTGACACTGAAACGGAGTTGGCATTGAAAAACACTTTGGCTATAGCCAAAAAAGAAAAAATAGATGAATCTATCTCTTTAGAATACCAACAATTGCTTAGCGCACTTCAAAAAAGTGAAGACCAATTATTGGATAAAAATCAGAAAGAAATCAAGAATCTTATTGTAGATGAAATTATTAAAAGATACCAATACCAAGAAGGATTGTATCAATATTACGTCAAAAACAATACTGAAGTTAAAAAAGCGATTACCATTTTAGATAATAATTCAGAATATAAATCTATTTTGAAAATCTAATGAAAACTATTTTTAGAATACTGTTTTTACTGTTTTTTTGCCATCTATCAGCCCAAGTAAAACCGGTTGAGACGGTTTATTTTGAATTTGACAAATCCGATCTTTACAACTCCCAAATCAAAACCATCATTGATTTTGCAAAAAATGCTGATACTTCTAAAATAGAATCTATCCAAATTTACGGCTATTGCGATGATAGAGGCGACAACGAATATAACTATAAATTGTCTAAAAATAGAGTAAAAACGGTACAGGACATTTTGACTTACAATGGTTTTAATAAAAATAAAATTGTCATTATTGAAGGAAAAGGACGTGTAATTATACAGACGGACTCTATTGATGACCTTACGGAAATTCGCAATAAAAACAGGAGAGTTGACTTATTTGTGGTTAAGAAAAACAGCTTTGGAAAAGGTATCTATAACTCCTTTCAGGAAAAACATAAGGTTGGAGATCGGATCTATTTAGAAAACATTTTTTTTGCATTAGGAAGAAGCGAGCTCACTGCACAATCAAAAAAAGAATTGGATAAAATCGCGCTGCTATTGCAAAAAAACGGGACACTTCAATTTGAAATTAGAGGACATGTCTGTTGCACGCCCAGTTCTTTAGACGATGCGATCGATTCTGCTACTCATGAAAGAAAACTTTCGTTGAATCGCGCCAGAAATGTGTTTAAATATCTGGTATCTAAAAACATTAATAGTCTTCGAATGAGCTATAAAGGTTGTGGTAATAAATTCCCTCTTGGAAAAGGCGAAGCACTTGATCGAAGAGTAGAATTTCTTATCTTGAAAATATAATTATTCCAATTTCATCTCGATATGCGGAATATCATCCTCTAAATACATTTCGCTAGTTTGAACAAAGCCATGGCTTTCGTAGAATTTTTTAAGATACAATTGAGCTCCGATGGTAATTTGGCTTTCGCCAAAATGAAGCAGAACACCAGCAATAGCTTCGCGCATTAAGTCATGACCCCATTTCCTGTCACGGTAATTTGCATCAACGGTTACTCTGCCAATAGAGGCATTGTCAAAACTGATTCCAGCCTTGAAAAGTCGGGCATGAGCCACAATTTTTCCTTCGAATTCTCCAAAAAGATGCAACGCCACTTTGTCCTTACCGTCAAGGTCAAGATAAACACAGTTTTGTTCCACTACAAATATTTCGCTTCGTAACCGTAGTAAATCGTACAATTCGTGAACAGAAAGTGCCTCAAAAGGCTTTATACTCCATTTTAACATCGTGTGGTTTTTATACTATTTTATAGAATGCAAATTAAAGAAAATAAAAATCAGTTTTTCAAAACAGTGACGGATTTTATGATGGATTCTAATTCGTGCATCAAATCCCGCTTCTCTTTTGAAGGCGCGTAACAGAAACCCTCTAAAACCAAGATTCTATTATTATCCCTATCAATAATGGCATAATTAATAAAAGGCCCTGCCATAAAATCATTTTTTAGCTCCCAAGTTCCTTTAGTCTCATAGGTTTTTTTCCCGTCAAGGGTAATCTTGAATATATAGGGCGCATAGGCCTCTTCTGTAATCATATTAGACTGCGGCTCGGTACCACTGATATACAAAGCACCAATTGAATCTCGCATTTTAACAATACTGCTAATCAAATTTGAATTCTTTTTTAGGGAACTGATAGGAACTTCATAAATTAAAAGGCTTGTGTTACCGCCGATTATTTCCTTTTTCAACCAAATAAATTTACTTTTATGGAGAACGTAGGCGTATGCAGAAGGAATTTTTATCGAGATTTGGAATTTGTTGGCAATAATTTTAGGATCAATTAGCAATTGACTGTTAATTCTTTGGCTTTCGGCAATTTCCATTTGTTTGATCAACCGAATCATTTTGGGTGCATTTTTTTCAATGCTTTTTATAATATCAGTACTTGTTTTTCCTGAAATATGAAATACATTTTGAGGGGATGCGTACTGATTTTTAATTATTTCAAACGTATTATCTTCTCCTTTTTTCACCACGATAATTGTCCTATTGTCGGTCATAAAACCTTCCAAAAGTTTAATAGGATATTGATTTATGGAAAAAAGGGGTTCTTCTTGTGGTAAACCAATGACTGGCGCGGCAAACTTATTTCGGATGCTATCTCCCACCTCACCATTCCACAACTGGTCATCAATAATAACAGAAATTGTATTAATTTTCCCCGTTGTTTTCCGAGGTAAATTATCACTTTTCTTTGCACAGGAAAAGAGTAGAAAGGAAATAAAAAGAAATAAAAAATGGGCTTTATTCATTATAATTTAATTATAAAATAAAACCCAAATTTATAGAAGTTAATTGTATTATCCGTTTATTTTTAGCTTCATTCCAGGTTTAATATATTCCCCGCTAATATCATTCCATTTTTTAAGACTGAAATCTCGAACAGATAAATTATTTCGCTGTTTTTTAATCGGCTAGTATAATTTCAAAGATGTAATGTAATTATTCCAAGATGGCAGCAATTCCAGGCAATACTTTACCTTCCAGCATTTCCAGCATAGCACCTCCGCCAGTAGAAACATAGCTCATCTTGTCTTCTAACCCAAATTGTTTTACAGCAGCTACTGAATCTCCGCCACCTACAAGTGAGAAAGCTCCGTTTGCAGTTGATTCAGCAATGAAATTTCCAAGGGTAATTGTCCCGTTCGCAAAACTTTCCATTTCAAAAACGCCTAATGGACCATTCCAAAGAATAGTTTTAGACTCCATGATCACTTTTTTGAAGTTTTCCAATGATTTTGGTCCAGCATCAAGTCCTTGCCATCCATCAGGAATTTCATTAACATCAACAATTTGAGTATCGGCAGTATTTGAAAATGCATTTGCCGCGACAACATCAACGGGAATATGAATTTGAACACCTTTTTCTTTGGCCAATCTCAAAATTTCCAATGCCAATTCTTGCTTGTCATCTTCGCATATTGAGTCCCCTATTTTCCCACCTAAAGCTTTCACGAAAGTAAATGTCATTCCACCTCCAATAATCATGTGATCCACTTTGTCCAGAATATTCTCGATAACCGTAATTTTAGAAGAAACTTTTGATCCACCAAGAACTGCTGTTACTGGTTTTTCACTGTTTTTCAAAACTTTGTTCAAGCTTTCAATTTCTTTAGCCAACAATAATCCGAAACATTTTTCAGTTGGGAAAAACTGAGCAATTATTGTAGTCGAAGCGTGTGCTCTGTGCGCTGTTCCAAATGCATCGTTTACATAAATATCACCAAGTGACGCTAATTCTTTTGCAAAAGCAACATCTCCTGCTTCTTCTTCGCTGTGAAAACGTAAATTTTCCAATAATAAAACTTCTCCGGCTTGTAATTTTTCAGCAGCAGTTACAGCTTCCACACCAACACAGTTTGAAGCAAACTGAACAGGTACTCCTATCACTTCTGAAGTTGTTTTTAGGATATGTTTCAATGAATATTTTTCTTCAACACCTGATGGTCTGCCTAAATGAGACATCAAAATTACGCTTCCACCTTGAGCAAGAATTGCATCAATTGTTGGTTTTGCCGCCTCGATACGAGTAGCATCTGTTACATTGAAATTTTCGTCCAAAGGCACATTAAAATCTACGCGGATTATGGCTTTTTTATTTTTGAAATCAAAATCGTTTAAAGTTTTCATTAGGTCTATTTTTAGTTTGTTTGTTTTTGAAATGATAACAAATATAGAACTTTTAGACTATTAATAAATTTGATGAAATCAAATAAATCCCATTTTTTGTAACGAAATCGATGTAAATTAATAAACAATGTGTCTTTTTATTATTATAACTGTTTTTATTTCTGAAATATGTTAAATTAAATATCTAAAAATCATCTTGATCCAACTGTAAATTTGAAAATTCCTACTACAAAACTTTGCTTGCTAAAATTTTAGACTCAACCATTTTCTTCTATCTTTGCTTTATGCAATTTTCAGAAATTTTAGGTCAGGAAAATATTAAAAGTCATTTGACAAAAAGTGCTAATCTGGGCAGAATTCCACATGCACAATTGTTTGTTGGTCCTGAAGGAAGCGGTACTTTAGCCATGGCAATTGCTTATGCGCAATATATCATTTGCAGCAATCAAAATGCCGAAAACTCCGGTTCAAATGAAGCGTGTAATCTGAAATTCAATAAAATTTCACATCCGGATTTGCATTTTATTTATCCAACCGTAAGCACCGAAGATGTAAAAACAAAACCAAAAAGTATTGATTTCATTACAGAATGGAGACAGTTTTTAAGCGAAAATCTATATGGAAGCTTATTTGATTGGTATCAAATGCTTGGCGTTAAAAATAAGCAGGGCGAAATTAGAGTCGACGACGCACAGGAAATACTGAAATCTTTGGCGTTGAAATCCTATGAAGGCGGATACAAAATAATGATCATTTGGATGGCCGATAAATTAAACACAGCCGCTTCCAACAAATTATTGAAATTATTGGAGGAACCTACTGATAAAACTGTTTTTATCTTGATTTCAGAAAACGAAGAAGATATCATTCAAACGATTCGTTCCCGTTGCCAAGTTTTACATTTCAATGGTTTACCAGAAAAAATTATTGCTGACGCCTTAGTTTCAAGAGAAAATATTGAATCAAAAACGGCTGTAAAAATAGCGCATCAAGCCCAAGGAAATTATAACAAAGCACTTCAGTTATTGCAACCGGACAGTGAATCGGTTTTTTTCGAAAAATGGTTTGTTGATTGGGTTCGTGCCGCTTTTAGAGCCAAAGGAAATGCCGCAGCAATTCAGGATTTGATTCAATGGAGCGAGCAAATTGCTGGTTTGGGAAGAGAGACTCAAAAGAAGTTTTTACACTTTTGCATTGACATGTTCCGTCAGGCCTTATTATTGAATTATCAAACTCCAAGTTTAGTTTATATAGAACCGCAAGTAGAGAAGTTCAAACTCGAGAATTTTGCCCCCTTTGTCAATGGCAATAATATAAATGATATCTTTCAGGAACTTTCGGATGCTATGTATCACATTGAGCGCAACGGAAATGCAAAAATAATTTTAACCGATTTATCAATCAAACTTACCCGTTTAATTCACAAAAAATAAAAACATGAACAACATTACTTCTATTTTAATTTTGATTTTTTTGGCCATTACTTTTCTTCAATCCGGTTACGACAAACTGTTTTATTGGAAAGACAATGTGGATTGGTTAAAAGGTCATTTTTCAAAAACTCCATTAAAAAACCAAGTGCCTTTAGCCTTGCTGAATATTTTAATTTTAGAATTAATTTCGGGTATTTTGTGTGTTGTTGGCTGTATCGAATTATTTGTAAACAACGGAAGAATTTTTGGCTTTTACGGAGCTGTTTTTTCTTGTGTGACTTTATTGATGTTACTCTTCGGACAACGATTAGCCAAAGATTATGACGGTGCCAGAACTATTGTTATTTATTTTATCCCGGCTATTATGGCTGTATATTGGTTAAACTAAAAAGCACAACTTACATTAAAAAATAATAAATTACATTGACACAAAAAATGATACCAAAACATCCTTCCGAATCTTTAACGACATTAACCGATTTGGTTTTACCAAGCGAGACCAATCCCTTGAATAATCTTTTTGGAGGTGAATTATTAGCCCGCATGGATCGTGCAGCAAGTATCGCAGCAAGAAGACATTCCAGAAGAATTGTAGTTACAGCATCCGTAAATCACGTCGCTTTTAACAGAGCTATTCCTTTGGGAAGTGTTGTTACCGTTGAAGCGAAAGTTTCCAGAGCGTTCAAGAGTTCCATGGAAATATACATCGACATCTGGGTAGAAGACCGTGAATCTGGTAACAAAACCAAGGCCAATGAAGCTATTTATACTTTTGTCGCTGTAGATGACACGGGAAGACCTGTAGAAGTTCCTCAAATCGTTCCCGAAACAGAACTGGAAAAACAACGTTTTGATGCCGCTTTACGCCGCAAGCAATTGAGTTTGGTTTTAGCAGGAAAAATGAATCCTCACGACGCTACTGAACTGAAGGCATTATTCTTGTAAAAAAGAAATAAATGTATTGCCTTTGGATACAAAATAAGGGTTGAAAAATATTTTATAAAGACAAATTTCACATCAAAAAAAGAAGTATTTTTACGAAAATATATGTTACTCTAAATGAAATTTTCAGGATAATTAGTCATTCTGTCAGTTTTTTACGATTATAAAAAATAATACAAATAGATGAAAGAAAAGGTAAAAGAGAAGATGAGTACAGAGAAAGAAGCTAAATTAAAAGCGTTACAACTTACGCTAGACAAATTGGATAAAACCTACGGAAAAGGTACGGTAATGAAAATGGGGGACAAAGCCATTGAGGAAGTAGAAACTATTTCTTCTGGGTCTTTAGGAATCGATTTAGCCTTGGGAGTTGGTGGATATCCAAGAGGAAGAATTATTGAAATATACGGTCCAGAATCATCTGGAAAAACAACTTTGACACTTCACGCGATTGCTGAAGCTCAAAAAGCGGGTGGTATTGCTGCATTTATTGACGCTGAACATGCTTTCGACAGAAATTATGCGGAAAAATTAGGCGTAGATATTGAAAATCTAATCATTTCTCAACCAGATAATGGAGAACAAGCATTAGAAATTGCGGAAAACTTAATTCGTTCAGGAGCAATTGATATTGTTGTAATTGACTCCGTAGCGGCTTTGACTCCAAAAAGTGAGATTGAAGGTGAAATGGGAGATTCAAAAATGGGTCTTCATGCTCGTTTGATGTCTCAAGCATTACGAAAATTAACCGGAACAATCAGTAAAACACATTGTACTGTTTTCTTTATCAATCAATTGAGAGAGAAAATTGGAGTAATGTTTGGAAATCCAGAAACTACAACTGGAGGAAACGCCTTGAAATTTTACGCTTCGGTACGTTTAGATATTCGTCGTTCTACTCAAATTAAGGATGGAGATAACGTACTTGGAAACAGAACCAAAGTAAAAGTGGTGAAAAACAAAGTGGCTCCGCCATTTAAAATCGCTGAATTTGATATCATGTACGGTGAAGGAATTTCAAAGACTGGAGAGATTTTAGATCTTGCCGTTGAATTTGAAATCATCAAAAAAGCGGGATCTTGGTTTAGTTATGGTGAAACCAAATTAGGACAAGGTCGCGATGCTGTAAAGTCTTTGATAAAAGACAATCCAGAATTAGCGGATGAGCTTGAAGAAAAAATTAAAGCTAGAATAAAAGAATTAGCAGAAGCATAAAACTAAAAAAGAGTTCACCTTGGTGAACTCTTTTTTTTTATATCATAGTTACTAAAAAGCAAATTTATTTTCATCTTCAGTCCTCTCAAATTCCTCCAATTGAGAATAAATGATATCTCTTACTTCTTCCCGAATTTCTTTTCTGTTGTGTGCTGTTTTTCCCAAGGTTTCTATATGAGAATGCATTTTAACTCGCATTAGTCCTGGGCTTCCACTAAAAAAAGTGTAAGAAAATCTCTTTTTATTATCTGCAAAAGTGATGGGAACGATCGGTATTTGATGGTCAAGTGCTAATCGGAAAGCACCGTCTTTGAATGTGTCCAATAGCACCGATTCATCATCTGGAACTCCGCCTTCAGGGAAAATACAAATACTCAGCCCTTGATTAATTCGTTTTTGAGCACGATTAAAGACTTCCATTCTACTTTTAGAGGAGCTTCTGTCGACCAAAATACAGCTTCTTTTATAAAAAAATCCAAACAACGGAATTTTTGAAAGTTCTTTTTTACCAACAAAAACAAAAGGATTTTTAGTAAGGGCAAGCATCAACATTATATCGGCCATGGAGGTATGATTGGCAACGATCATATAACTTTTTTGATCTTCCATTTCTTGGTTTTTATCAATTTTATAGTAAAAACCCATTCCGAAAAGAATGAATTTTGCCCAAATTCGAGCCATCTTAAAAAAGTAAGGATAGCCACTTTCAGTCAAAATAGAAAGTACTAAAAAGGGAAACATAACCAGTATGGGAATGGCCATTAAAATATAAAACCATACGCGCCAAAGTGTCCAAAAAATAATTTTTAATCCTCTCATAATGCCAAAAGTAAGGAATCGAATGTAAATAGCGGTAAAAGAATTAAATTTGGCAACTTTAGTGTTAGAAAAAAATTACAATCCGTGTGAACTTTGCGAAAAACTTTGCGAACTTTGCGGTTAAAGTTAAAAATTACAATGGCAAAAATACTTACCGGCGTACAAAGTACAGGAACACCACATTTAGGAAACTTACTTGGCGCAATCATTCCCGCAATAGCATTATCAAATAAATCCGAAAACGAATCGTTTCTTTTCATTGCCGATTTACACTCCATAACGCAAATAAAAAACGGTGAAACATTAAGAACAAATACCTACAGTACCGCAGCGGCTTGGCTTGCCTGTGGTTTGAATGTAGATAAAGTCGTTTTTTACAGACAATCTGATGTGCCACAAACAGCGGAATTATCATGGTATTTAAGTTGTTTTTTTCCTTTTCAACGCTTGACACTAGCGCATTCTTTTAAAGATAAAGCCGACAGACTGGAAGATGTCAATGCTGGTTTGTTTTCATATCCAATGTTGATGGCTGCCGATATTTTATTATACGATGCCCAATTTGTTCCAGTTGGAAAAGACCAATTGCAACACCTTGAAATCACACGTGATGTAGCCTCTCGTTTCAACCACCAAATGGGAGAAACGTTTGTGATTCCAGAAGCGATAATACAAAAGGACGGTATGTTGATTCCGGGAACCAATGGCGGAAAAATGAGTAAATCAGCCAATAATATTATCAATATTTTCCTAGATGATAAAGCGTTGCGCAAACAAGTCATGAGTATTGAAACCGATAGCACGCCACTGGAAGATCCAAAAAATCCAGAAACTTGTAATGCGTTTGCCATTTATAAATTATTGGCAAATGAAGAACAAATAGCCACAATGACTGCCAATTACCTCGGTGGAAATTACGGTTACGGTCACGCCAAACAAGCCCTTTTTGAATTGATAACAGAAACCTTCAAAACCGAAAGAGAAAAATACAATTACTACATGAATAACCTTCCTGAAGTAGATGCGTTGCTTAAAATTGGCGCTGAAAAAGCAGCAATTGTTGCCAATGGTGTTTTAGGAAAAGTTAGAGAAAAATTGGGATTTGAGGTTTAACAATCTATTTTTTAAAACATATAAGTCATATAAGTTTTTATAGTTTGAAGTAACACTATTTCAAACAAGCTTATATGACTTATATGTACAATCAAATCGCCTCAAACAATTTACCCGGCAAAGGCCGTATGACGCCTTTGAGTTCCATATTAATGAAATATCACTAAAAGTAAGTATTTTTTTATGGTTTAAAATTTAATATATTTGAGTACAAATATTTAGTACTCTTTTAAAAGACAAATTATATCTCTAATTGATTATATAGATTTTTGGATTTTAAATTAAAGACATATGAGATTTTTTGTGAAAATAACATTATTGGCAACATGTATTCAACTTTCATGTTGCAGTACATATAAAAGGGATAAATTTCATTATAAAGGTCAAATTAAATCATCCCAAATTTCTTGGATAAATAATTTCAAAGATGAAGTCTTCTATGAATGCCTCAAAGAAGGATATAAAAACGATAGCATTTTTAAATTAATGTCAAAGAAAGATTTATTCAATTCATCTGAAATATCTGATTTTAGTGAAATGGATAGTGCACGAGTTTTGGGGCGGAAAATAATTAAAAATATGCCTCCTCCCTACATTCATGTTGATGACGAAGATATTACTGGAATGAATTTTATTTCTTCATCATGTTTACATTACTATGCAAGTCATGAATTAGATTTAATTGCAAAAGCAGCATATAAGAATCATGTAAAAAAGGAAAAAGAAAACGATACTTTTTGGAAAAATTACAAACCATAAATTAAAAAAAGTAGTTTCATGAACTTTGAAACTGCTTTATATCGCCTCAAACAATTTCCCCGGCAATGGCCGTATCACGCCTTTCAATTCCATATTCAACAGCATTCCTGAGATTTTATAAATCGGAAAATCACAGCGCAAAGCAATAATATCCATCAGTTCTTTTCCGGTTTTTAAAAGGTAATCATAGACTTTTTGTTCGTCGTCCTCTAAAGTCACAAACAATTGTTTTTGTACCGGTTTTGTTTCTTTTTCCAAGTCCCAATTCAAAATATAAATCAAATCGGCTGCACTGGTCAGGACATTTGCTTTCTGGGTTTTTATCAGGTTGTTGCAACCCTGGCTGTACTTGTCCGTAACTCGTCCCGGAACGGCAAAAACATCGCGGTTGTAATCATTGGCCATGTTGGCCGTAATCAATGAACCACCTCTGTCTGCTGACTCAATTACGATGGTAGCTTCAGACATTCCAGCTACGATTCTATTTCTTTTTACGAAGTTTTCTTTATCCGGATTCGAGGAACTCCAAAACTCGGTCATGAAACCTCCGTTTTGTTCCACTTTGGTGACGTATTTTTTATGAATTTTTGGGTAAATTTGGTTTAAACCATGAGCGACAACGCCAATGGTCTGTAAATTATGTTCCATTGCCAATTGATGCGCTACGATATCAACGCCGTAAGCAAAACCACTCACGATTATGGGATCAAGCGGTGCTAAATCTTCAATCAGTTTTCTGCAAAATTCCGTACCGTAAGACGTAATTTGTCTTGTTCCCACGATGCTGATTATTTTTCTGTTTTTTAAATTGATATTTCCCGATGTGAATAATAAAAGCGGTCCGTCAATACAATGTTTCAACCGTTCGGGATAATCTTCGTCCTGAAAATAAACCGCGTTGATTTCATTCGCTTTTATAAACTCCAGTTCCTGATTTGCCTTTTCGAAAACTGATTTATCTTTTAAATTTTTTAGCAAAACAGATCCTACTCCATCAATTGCAGCAAGTTGCGATGCTTTTGTATTAAAAACCGCTTCCGCACTTCCAAAATGGGTAAGCAGTTTTTTGGCCATAATATCGCCCACTCCTTCTATTCTTTGCAATGCCAATAAATAAAATAAATCTTGTTCGTTCATAATAACTATTTGAAACTGAAATGTATAAAATTTAAAGCGGATTGTTAATAAAAATTGTGAATAAAATTTTGATAAGTATATTCGTTGTATAACTTTGTAAGTATGAAAATCGAACTATACATCGCGCAGCTTTTATACCGTTATCAATGTGTAACCGTTCCGGGTTTAGGGGCTTTTTTGACCGAAATTCAATCGGCTCAACTGAATGAAAGCTCAAATTCATTTTCTCCTCCAAAGAAAATGATTTCTTTCAATGCCAATCTTAAGAACAATGATGGTTTATTGGCTAATCATATTGCTCAAGCCGAAAAAACTTCTTATGAATATGCTGTTAGCGCTATTCAGTTTGAAGTTTTCAATTGGAAAAAAGCATTGGAAGAAAACGGTCTTTATGCTATAAAAAATGTAGGTGATCTTTGCCTGAATGCTGATTCTAATATAATATTTACTCCATACGACCAAACCAATTATTTGACTAATTCTTTTGGTTTAAGTCCGTTTGTTTCTCCACTTGTGAAAAGAGAAATCTTCGAACAAAAGATACAGGCAATTGAAGAAAAAGAACCAATTGTTTTAATTCCGGAAACAAGAAGAATGAATCCGTATTTAAAATACGCTGCTATTTTTGTACTTGGATTAGGTTTAACAGGAAGTGTTGGTTATCCAATATACCAAAACCAAATTGCAACTCAAACTACACTTGTTGAAACTGCTGTTCAAAAACAAGTTCAAAATAAAATACAAGAAGCTACTTTTTTTATCGAAAGTCCAGTTCCGGCTGTAACACTATCTGTTAAATCAGCTGCCGAAGTAAAAATGTCGTATCACATTATGGCAGGCGTTTACAGAGAAGAAAAAAATGCACAAAAAACATTTAATCAGTTAACTCGTTTAGGATACAAAGCCCGCCGAATCGCTCCTAACAGACACGGATTATTCCCTGTACTTTACGGAAGTTATGCCACAATTGCAGAAGCAGAAAAAGCTAAACAAGAAATTCAGAAAAAACACAATCCTGAAGCTTGGATATTAATTCAATCACTATAATAACAAAAAAACCTATTCTGAACGAATAGGTTTTTTTATAGCTTTTATTTAACGATACTTAATTCAAACTCGCTTTATACATTCGGGCCTCATCCCAAGTGAATTTTTCACTGTTTTTTTCCATCAATGCATTCAAGGATTCTTCTTTATATCCTCTAAAAGCATCGGCTAATTCCTGTATTCTGTCTTGAGGCAAAACCTCTTTAATATCTATTGCTTTTTCTTGAATCAATTTGACGAAATGACTGTAAATAGTTTGTTTTGTAAGCACTCGTATGGTTGCGATATCTTGAATAGAATTCTTCTCAATCCACAATTCATAGGTTTCCTGAACCGTTGATTTTTTTGGCGCTTTTTTAGTTGCCTTTTTCGAAGTATATCGTTCTATATCTTTTTCGTCATCAATCAAAGTGACATTTACATTTTTGAATTCTTCCCGAATCGCATCCGTTTTTTTGGTTATATATAGCTTTATCTCTGCTGATGTCAATTTTTCTTTGGAAATAGTTTCTCCCGAGACAACAGTTTCTATCAATAATTTGGCTTTCATTAAACGCAAAACCGCTTTCGTTTGCAACTCTTCCAAAACAATTAATTCATCGTAATAGGCCTTTACTTTCTTGATGCGTCTTACTTCTTCCAATTTCCAAAGGATTTCGTAAACCAATTTATCCATTGGAACCAGAAAATAATTGAATGCTGCTTGTATTCTGTCAAAAACATGATTTAAATCGACCGTTTCCTGAGCAAAGAGTTTATTCAATTGCAAAATGAATTTTTTGGATGGTTCCAAAAGCTGTTCGATGGTTTCCGTTTGCTTTTTAGCCCAAAGTGACTGTTTTGATTTGGCTGAACTTTCCGATTTATCGTTGTAACTGTATTGGTGATTGCGCCATTCCTGTGCTAAATCCTGCCAATCGAATGTGTTTATCAGATAGTTATGAATGAAATTTTTAGTTTCAAAATGCAACGCATTCTTTAATATTTCATCAGAAGCTTTGTTTAACGAATAATCCATCACATCCTGATCATTCGAAATCCCATTCATTCTCAGCGGAGACAGCAAAATAAGCCCTTCTAACGAACGCAAACGCGACAATGCCACATATGCCTGTCCTGGAAGGAAAACTTGCGAAACATCGAGCGCAGCTTTATCAAACGTTAATCCCTGGCTTTTATGAACTGTTATCGCCCACGCCAGCTTGATGGGATAATGAACAAAAGTCCCTAATACTTCCTCGGCAACTTCCTTGGTCGTTTCGTCTACTTTATAGCGGATATTTTGCCATTCGTATTTTTCGACTTCTATAGTTTTGTTTTCCTCTGGAAAATGAACGAGAATTTCATGGCTCGAAAGGGATTTAATAACACCCATTTTCCCATTGAAATAATTTTTATCAAAAGACAAATCGTTCTTGACGAACATTACTTGCGCACCAATTTTGAGTTTCAAATGTTCTTCCACCGGAAATATTTTGTCAGGGAAATCGCCAACAATTTCAGGTTTGTAGATAACTTCTTTGCCTACTAAATCTTCCAAAGCTTGCGCATTCATTGTATCGGCCTTGACATTATGCGTAGTTAGCGTAATGTAACCTTTGTTGGCTTTTAAATCAAAATCCGGTTTTACGTATTGATTTAAGGCTTGAATATCTTCCTGTGAAATCTGATTGTTCCGCAAATTATTTAAAACAGCGATAAACTTATCGTCCGTCTGGCGGAAAATTTTAGACAATTCGATATACAAAGGCGGGTTTTGCTGCACAACATGCGAATGGAAAAAGAATTTACCTTTGTAATAGTTGCGAAGTGTGCGCCATTCTTCATCACGAATTACCGGAGGCAATTGCAACAAATCACCAATAAATAATACTTGTACGCCTCCAAAAGGAGTATTCCTTTTGCGAACGGTTTGCATCATATAATCCATCGCATCCAATAAATCAGCTCGTAGCATACTCACTTCGTCTATAATCAGTAATTCCATATTGCGAATAACCGATTTCTTCAAACCGCTCATTTTGAAATGCCTGCGCAAGGTGTCTTTTGATTCAAATTTTACACTTTCTGAAAATTGAGAAGCTACATTGAATTCCGGAATAAAACCCCCGAAAGGCAACTGAAACATCGAGTGAATCGTAACGCCGCCAGCATTTAAAGCCGCTATTCCCGTAGGTGCAACAACAACCGTATTCTTATGGGTGGTTTGAATAATTTCGCGCAGCAGCGTGGTTTTACCGGTTCCTGCTTTGCCGGTAAGAAATACCGATCGATGCGTTTGATTAATGAATTGTAAGGTGTAAGCTGCGGCTTCAGAGATTGTTTGCATTTGGCGTGTATAGAGATAGCTAAAATATTGAAAATAGCAATAGTATTTTAGTTTTAACGAACATTTTTTGTTTGGATTCCAATGTTTTTCAGCCCCGATAGAAGTGTAAATCCTCGAAATTTAGAAAGTAATTGTTTCTGGCCGGAAAAGAGCGACCATAGGAAGCTCCTTTTATGGGTAAGAAAAAAGGCTTTCTAAACGAGAGATGAAGCGGATAGCGGGAAATAGCTTCAAAAAAAAAGCCCTCAATCTAAATCTAGATGAAGGCTATATTTTGAATTAATAGTAAAATATATTATTTTTTTGCTTCCGCTTCTTTTGGAGTTGCAGATTTGTATTTATCATTCAATTCTTTAATAATCTCTTTTGTGATATCGTATTTATCTTCAGCATACAAAATTGAAGCTGCATCACCAGTTCCGTAGATATAAGAGTATCCTTTTTCTTTACCATAGGTTTTGATGAATTTTTTTACACCACTAACCAAAGAATCCATTTCTTTTCCACTTTCTTGTTGCAACTCTTGTGCTAATTGTTGTTGTGCAGCACCTAATTGTTGCTCTCTTTTTTGTAATTCAGCTCCTTTTTGTTGTGCCCAAGCTTGACCGTTTGCTTGTGCTTGTGCTTGAAAACCGGCAGCTTCTTGCTTGAATCTTGCAATTTCAGCATCTAGTTGTCTTCCTTTTTCCTCTGATTTGGCTTTATATTTAGCCTCAAGATCTTTGGCTTCTGTATATTCTTTCATTAACACTGAAGTATCAACGTAAGCTGTTTTTACTTCCTTAACTGCAGTTGCTGGTTTATTACAAGATAGTACTGTAATTGAAAGTGCGATAATTACTAATGCTTTTTTACTCATATTTTTAATATTTCTTTTTTGGTATTCGTGAATCTTCGATTTCATTTGGTGAATTTCTAATTTTTTAAGTATGTGTGACAAAAATATAAAAAAAAAAGTAGCATTGACATAAAGTTTAAAAAATGCACATTTATTTATGATATCAGTTTTTGTTATTGTAATTGTTTTATTAATAATTTAAGGTTATCAAAACCCGATTCAATAGCTTTCATATAAAAGGACTTCTCAAAAAAGACAACAAATCATATAGTCAAACCTTAAATCAGCTTCTAAATAAGCTTAAAACGAGATTTAGCTGTTTTTTATGATGTAAATATGGGATGAATACTCCAAATTCTTCTTCGCTTTCCAATTCGACTGTAAACCGACGAAAAAGGCTTTTATAAAATTCATTTTCCCAGTTTTATATTTTTCTGAAAGCAAGGCAACATAAAAAGAATCAAACTTCATAGGAAGCACTTTTATAAGTTTCATTTTTTCTTTTTGGAAAAGAGACTGTATCGCCGTTTTTGAAAAATGCCAAAAATGAATAGGCACATCATAAGCGGCCCAAAAATTTCCGTAATGTTTTGCATCGAAAGATTTGAAATTCGGTACCGCAATAATTAAAGTCCCATTTGGTTTTAACAGTCGTTTCAATTCTTTTATCTGTTCGTCTAAATTAGGAACGTGTTCCAGAACGTGCCACATCGAAATAACATCGAAAGATTGATTTTCCAATTCCGTTGTTTTTTCGACAAACGAAACGCCTTTGCTTTCCGCAATCGTTTTTGCTTTATCACTTGGCTCTACTCCTATTGTCTGCCAACCATTTTGTTTTGCTACCGATAAAAAATCTCCGGTTCCTGCTCCGATATCCAAAATCCTTCCTTTATCCGGTTGCAGCGAATTAATCAAATCAAGTTTGTTTTTTAGCGCAATGTTTTTCACAAAATGGTACGCTTTTTCAAACAACGAACGCTTACTGTCTGTATGTGAAATATAATCCACGCTTTCGTAGTACTTTCCTAAATTTTCTAAACTAGGTTGCGGAGATGTAATCAACATGTCCAAATCTTCGTCATGATACAAATCAAATGTTTCTTTAGAAACGGAATAATCTTTAACGGTTAAAAAATGCTTTTTGTTTGAAATGTCCATTTTTAGTTTTCAGTGGTCAGTTTTCAGTGGTCAGTTTAACACGATTCCTGAAAATTATATTTATAAATTAATTAATAGTTTCACGTGGAACAATTTTTACTATTCAATATTCATTATAGGTCGCAGATCAAACTGACGACTGTAAACTGACGACTGTAAACTGATTACTGAACACTTTCTTAACGTCCCATATAAATCAACAACACCGAAACATCGCTTGGAGAAACGCCACTAATCCGTGAAGCTTGAGAAATAGTCACCGGCCTAATCTTGCTCAGTTTTTGCTTTGCTTCAATTGACATCGATTTGATTTTATTATAATCAAAATTTTCCGGGATCTTCACATCTTCCAATCTAAGCAATTTATCCGCGTTGTTTCTTTCTTTTTCTATGTATCCAGAATACTTCACTTGAATCTCGGCTTGTTCTAATATTTCCTGATCCACATCGTTTTCTGCAATATATGTTGCCACCTTTTCAAATTTCATGATGTCTTCCAAATCAATTTGCGGACGAGAAAACACCTTAAACATTTTATCGCCTTGAGTTATAAGTGCCGTATCTTTTGATTCTAAAATAGGATTTGCTTCCGCAACAGAAACACTCGTTTCTTTGAAGAAAGCAACCATTTTCTCCGATTGATTTAATTTGTGTTCCATTCTGCGCAAACGCTTTTCAGAAGCCAAACCAATTTCATGAGACATTGGCGTTAATCTGAAATCGGCATTATCCTGACGCAATAACGTTCTGTATTCTGCACGAGAAGTAAACATTCGGTAGGGTTCTTCCGTTCCTTTGGTAATTAAGTCATCAATTAAAACCCCAATATAAGCTTCGTCTCTTTTTAAAATTAACGGCGCTTTTTCATGC
The DNA here is from genome assembly GCF_900142885.1 of Flavobacterium xinjiangense. Taxonomy (GTDB): domain Bacteria; phylum Bacteroidota; class Bacteroidia; order Flavobacteriales; family Flavobacteriaceae; genus Flavobacterium; species Flavobacterium xinjiangense. The sequence goes on from NZ_FRCL01000008.1 coordinate 44,282, forward strand.
ACTTTTAAATGCGCATTAATTCCCGCCATCAATCCTTGAGAAGCTGCTTCTTCATATCCAGTGGTTCCATTTATTTGTCCTGCGAAATACAAACCTTCAACCAACTTCGTTTCCAAAGTATGTTTCAATTGTGTTGGTGGAAAATAATCATATTCGATTGCATATCCAGGACGGAAAAATTTCACTTTCTCAAAACCCACAACGGAACGCAGCGCTTTGAATTGAATGTCCTCGGGAAGCGAAGTGGAAAAACCATTTACATAAACCTCACAGGTATTCCATCCTTCTGGCTCAACAAATAACTGGTGTCTTTCTTTATCAGCAAAACGATTAATTTTATCTTCTATAGACGGACAATATCTTGGTCCGAGACTTTTTATTCTACCATTAAACATTGGCGAACGATCAAAACCCTCCCTTAAAATATCATGCACATCAAGAGAAGTATAGGTCATATGACAAGATCTTTGATGAATCAAAGGCGAAGTAACATCAGAATATGAAAACTTATCTGGTTTCGCATCTCCTTTTTCTTCGTTCATTTTGGAATAATCCAAAGAACGACCATCCACTCTAGGAGGAGTTCCCGTCTTCATTCTTCCGGCTTGAAAACCCGCGTTCACTAAATCCTCGGTGATTCCGTAAGCAGCACTCTCGCCTGCTCTTCCTCCGCCAAATTGTTTCTCTCCAATATGTATCAATCCGTTTAGGAAAGTTCCATTAGTAAGCACAACTGATTTAGATCGAATCTCTACTCCAAGCGAAGTGCGGATTCCTTTTATCTTTCCGTTTTCAATGATTAAACCTTTTACCATTTCCTGATAAAAATCAAGATTTGGAGTTCCCTCTAACATCATACGCCACTCTTCAGCAAAACGCATTCGGTCACTTTGAACCCTTGGCGACCACATCGCAGGACCTTTGGACTTGTTCAGCATCTTGAATTGAATCGCCGTTCTGTCGGAAACAATTCCTGAGTAACCACCCAAAGCATCAATCTCTCGAACTATCTGTCCTTTGGCAATTCCTCCCATGGCAGGATTGCAAGACATCTGGGCGATGTTCTGCAAACTCATTGTAACCAATAAAGTTTTGGAACCCAAATTAGCGGCCGCGGCTGCAGCTTCTGAACCTGCGTGACCCGCGCCAACAACAATTACATCGTATTCTTCTTGAAACATTTTCTTCTTATTTTGTTCTGAGAAAACTCAGGTTTAAGATTCAGGCAGGATTTGAACCGCCTAAACCTTGGTTTTATTTTATTGTTCCACGTGAAACATTTAATACCGGCACAAAGTGATTCTATAATTGTTCCACGTGAAACAACTTTCTTTATTCCGTAAGATCCGATTTATCGTTCCACGTGGAACAACGCAATCTTTTCATCTTCTTTATTACGCATCAACAGTTCATCTGCTTCACCTTTGTCTTTATATCCGCAATAATGCAGAACACCATGAACCAAAACACGTTTCAATTCTTCATCAAATGCAACATTAAAATCATTAGCATTGTCTTTTACTCTTTCAACAGAAACGAAAATATCGCCACTAATCTCATTCCCCATCGTGTAATCAAAACTGATGATATCGGTTAATGTATCGTGATTGAGATATTCCAGATTGATTTTATGCAAGTACTCATCATCACAGAAGATATAATTTATCTCTCCCTCTTTCTTGTTTTCCGAAGTAATAACATTGGTTAACCAGGCAGCAATTGCTTCTTCGTTCTCTAAAGTAAAGTCGGTTTCGTAATTAAAATTGATCATTTTTTATTAAAATATTCTTGAACTTTTTGATTAAAATTCGAGCGCAAAGGTAAGGATTGTCTATTTAATATTTCGATGCTATTCAAATAATCTAATAAAGCGGATGGCAATGCATTAGATTGGTTATTAAATTCCTTTTTATTGGTTTCAGATTGCCGTTTATTTTCCTGTCCTTGTTGCTGAACCGCCGTGTTTAATTTCAATAATTCCTGTTTTACATTCAGAATTTTTTGAAGCGTCTCGTTTTTAAATCCTTTGTTCAAAAGCTGTTTTTCTATTTGCTTCATTTGCTCCAAAGCACTTTGGCCGTTTCCTCCTAGCCCCTGTTTGTTTAATTCGTTTTGTAACGCTTCACGCAGTTCCTTTTGTTCTTTGTAAATTTCCATTATTGCTTTGGCATCTCCTTCACCGTCTTCGCCGTTTTCCCCATTTTGTCCAGCACCCTTTTTTCCTTTTTCTCCATCGCCTGGCTTTTGTCCTTCTCCCGGCTTCTTCCCTTTCTCTATTCCATCTTTCATTTTTTCACCAAGTCCTTCCTGTTTTTTAATAATATCCGGCAATTGCATTCCTTGGCCCTGACCTGGTTTTGGTTTACCTGAACCCATTCCGGACAATGACATTTGCATGCCATTCAGAATTTCACTCAGAAAATCCGCCAGCTTATTGGCAGCAGAAATCGTATACTGCTGATGAGATAATCCTTTTGGAATTTGTGAATCTGCTAAAGTCTCCAAAGATTTATCAATATTGTAATGTACATTGCCTATTTCTTTTGTGACGTCCTCAGCAATTTTTTGGTTTCGCAAAGACATAGCAAACAAACTATCATCAACATGTTTGAACTGCAGTTTTAAATTCTGCTGTACTTTAATGTTTTTATTAAAAGAAGGAGATCCTGTTTTCAGCCCTTTGAACTGAATCATTACGTCTTCTTGAGATAATGAAAACGCCAATAAATTATCCAAGATTTGTCTCAACATTTTGACATCTTCCTGTAATTGTTCCTTCTCAGAACCTTCCATACTTTGTTCCATTTTCATGGACATCTCTTTCATTTTCTTTGCCGCACTTTTTTGTTTCGCTTTAGCTTTCGATTGGCTTAGCTTTTTTAATTCTTCGGAAGCTTTCTTTAAATCTTCATCAATACTTTTTTCCTTCTCCGCATCTTTAGGAAGATCCATTGGAGATTTCAGTTCCTTGTTTTCCTTTTCCAAATCTTTTAAATCTTCTTGAATTTTATCGAAAGCATCATTTATCTCCTGCTGTTTCTCTGATTTATTTTCCTTTTCGTTTTCCGATAATTTATCTTGCTTCTCAGAAAGCTTGTCTAATTTATCGGCCAATTGTTCCGCTTTTTTACCTACATAATAACGCTTAGTCAGCTCCACTAATTGCGCTAAATTTTTAGTTTGGTTTTTACTGTTTTGTTTGAATTTCTCTAATTTATCCAGCAAGTCTTCATTCTTGATTTTATCATTCAATGCTTTTAGTTCGTCCAATAATTTTTGATTTTTCTCCAAATCCTTATCGGCTTTATCCAAACGTTTTTGTAAATCTTCTTTAAGTTCGTCCTTTTTATCCGTTTTGAACTTATCTAAATTATCTTTCATTTTCTCCGCAAATTCCTTCATCATTTCATCCTGTTGCTTTTGACGATGGATAAAATCATTTACTTTCTGCTGATCATTGAATTCCAAATTATTTTTTTCTTTTCCGCTCTTTTGAATTTTTTCAATGGCAGAGATTTGTTTGTCCTGATTTTTTAAAGACTTCTCCAAACTATTAATATTATCATTTTGCTGCTTCAAAACCTGATCTTCCTTTTCTTCATCTGTAGAAACTCGATTCGAGAAAACAGATGATTTAGTGCTTTTAAAACGATGGATTGCATCATTATCAAAAACCTCAAAATAATAATCATACGACTTGCCTTGTTCTACCGGAAGGTTTCCAGGGAAAGTAAATACGAACTGATCAAATACGGATGCCTTCACAACAATTGTTCCACGTTTGGCAGTTTGTGGCTTGTCTCTTTCATAATACACCACATGAAGCTTAGACAATCCATAATCGTCAGAAATTCGGCCTAATACATAATTTTTTTCCACCTTCAAACTATCAGGAGCAGTACTAACTTTGATTGTTGGATACTGATCCTTGACTATAGAAAGCTGATAATCTAACTTTTCATAGTTTTTTACTTTATCATTCGACGTAAGAATTTGATATTCTGTATTTTGAAGAATATATTTTGATAAACTGAACGTGTTTTCAGCTTTCGAAAAAGGAAAAACAGATGATGCATCCTTCAAAACCACATTTTGAGTCGCTTGCGTATTCATTTTCCAGGTAACTCTGGTTCCTTCCGGAATAATTGCATTTCCGGTTCCTTTGATGTATTCCGGTTTTCTATTGAGATAAGACGGGAAATTTAATACCATTTCAAAATTAGAAATAGACGGAACTGTCACCACTTTCAATTCATAATCCTCAGAAGAAATCCCATTGGCCTCCACGTGAAACAATACGTCTTTAACTGGTTTCGAAATCTTAAATTGGAAATCCCCCGATTTAGTGGTTTCCATAAAATAACTTTCATCATCGATAAAAATTGTCGCGTTTTCAGGAACAACTTTCCCTATGGTTTTTACTCGAAGTATGAAATCTTTATTTTGTTCTGTTTGCAGATTACTATTTAAAAGAATGAATTTAAATGGAGCCGGAGGCAAAAATGGCGAATTGAAATGCACTACCCTATTCAAACTTTGAGAAATTATTGTACTATTACCCGACAAATAAAACAGCGATAAAACCACAATAGGAAACAATGCAAGAGGTAAAAACTTTTTATTCTTATTTAAGTTAATCGCGTTTCCAAAAGGAATCGGTTGTAAGGTTCTAGCTTTTTGCTCTATTGATGCTGCTAATAATTCGGATTTATGCTGATGACTATCAGCATCTGATAATTGCAGAAAATTAGTCAGCTTATCGCTTACTTCTGCAAAATGATTTCCGATAATGCTTGAAGCCTGTTTGTAATCAATTCCTTTTTGTAGTTTGAATAATTTAAATATTGGAAACAAAATAAATCGGAACAACAGGAAAACTTCAATAGCAACAAAAGTCCAAAACAAGAGCGTTCTTCCCATTGGCTTAAGCCAAAGAAAATACTCCACAAAAAGAGTGAACAAAAAATACAACAACCCTAAACCGATGAAGAATAACAATCCCCGAATCAGTTCATTGGTGTAATACTTTTTGATAAAAGCCTCTAGTTTTTGAAAAATAACATTTCCTGTTTCCAAAATTTCTAACTTATTTGTAATAACCAATAAAAGTACTAATTTTTAATTAGAAAATTTATCAAATAGAAGATTAGAAAATGCACTAATTGTCTGAATTATCTAATTGCAATCCTTTCCAAATTATATAATTAGAGTTGTATCTTTGCCACAAAATTTATAAAAATGTCGAAGCAAGTTCGTGTGCGTTTTGCACCAAGTCCAACTGGACCTTTACATATTGGCGGAGTTCGTACCGCATTATTCAATTATTTGTTTGCCAAAAAAAATAATGGTGTGTTCTTCTTAAGAATTGAAGATACCGACCAAAACCGTTATGTTCCAGGTGCCGAAGAATATATCATGGAAGCACTGGAATGGTTAGGAATTGCGCCAGATGAAACCATTGGAAAGAATGAAAAATTTGGTCCTTACCGTCAAAGCGAAAGAAAACATTTGTACAAACAATATGCTGATCAGTTAATCAATTCTGGTAATGCGTATTATGCTTTTGATACAGCCGAAGCTTTGGATACGGCAAGAAAATTAGAAGAAGAACAAGGTAAAACCTTTATATACAATCACCATAACAGAGAAAAACTAGACACTTCTTTAATTATTTCTACTGAAGAAACTGCCAAAAGAATTGCCGATGGTTCCGCTTATGTTATCCGTTTTAAAACTCCGGTGAACGAAACTTTACATATGCATGACATCATTCGCGGTGATGTAAAATTTGAAACGAATCTTTTAGACGATAAAGTTTTGTTTAAAAGCGATGGAATGCCAACCTATCATTTAGCAAATATTGTGGATGATCATTTAATGGAAACTTCTCACGTAATTCGTGGTGAAGAATGGTTGCCATCATTGCCTTTGCATGTTTTATTGTACAGAGCTTTTGGTTGGGAAGCACCAGAATTTGCACATTTACCATTGATTATGAAACCTATCGGGAACGGAAAATTATCCAAACGTGATGGTGACAAAATGGGATTCCCTGTATTTCCATTGGATTGGAAAACCGAAGAAGGTGTTTCATCAGGATACAGAGAAAAAGGATTTTTCCCGGAATCAGTTATCAACTTCCTGGCTTTATTAGGTTGGAATGACGGAACGGAAAAAGAATTATATACACTTGAAGAACTAGTTGCTGCATTCGATTTAAGCCGAGTACATAAAGCCGGAGCTAAATTTGACCCAGAAAAAAACAAGTGGTTTAATCATCAGTATTTGGTAAAACAAAAAGATGAAGATTTGGCGAAAGCCTTCGCTCCTATTTTGGCTGAAAAAGGTTTCACTGTTTCTGAAAACATAGTGACAAAAGTGGTTTCTTTAATCAAAGAACGCGCCCACTTTGTTTCTGAATTTTGGGAAATGAGTGATTTCTTTTTTGTGGCTCCAACTTCGTATGATGAAAAAGCAAGCAAAAACTGGAAGGAAGAAACTCCAGCATTAATGCAGGAATTAATCTCTGTTGTGGAGGAAATAACCGATTTTACTTCTATGAATATCGAAACAATCGTAAAAGATTGGATGACGAAAAATGAAATTGGAATGGGGAAAGTAATGCAACCGTTTCGATTGAGTTTGGTTGGCGCATTGAAAGGCCCTCACCTATTTGATATCGTTGAAGTAATTGGAAAAGACGAAACGATAAATAGAATTCAAAAAGCAATAGCTACTTTATAAAAGCAAAAAAGCTCCCAAATTTGGGAGCTTTTTTTATAAATATAGAATCAAATCTCCATTGATAATTCCTGGATTTCCTTTGAAATTTACGCCTAAATTCTTCGTGTTCAAGTTACCCAGCATATTGTTCAGTCCATATTGATAAGAGACATTAACTCGGAAATGGCGAACTCCGGCCGTTATTCCAACTGTTGGATAAAAATTAAACTTAGAAATATCAACAATATCTTTGGCTAACAATGTGGTTCCTGAAATGTTGTTGTTTTCTTTATTCGAATCAATTTTAAATTTTCCGTTTACTTGAACTAAAGGCCCAAACTCAACACTTAAATGATTTTCGATCAATTTGTAACTCAACTGCAGCGATATTTGAGCTGATGGTAATTTGTAATTCACCTCTTCATTTGCTAAAAAAAAGCTTTTGGTGGCAACCGTAAAATTATTTTCACTAAACTGCAAGGCATAAACCATATCCCAATCATTATAGAAATTTCCTCTCACGGAAAGTCCACCGTTCCATCCTGAACCTGGTTTAGTCTGGAAATTATTGGTATTCAATGTAAATTGATTTACTCCAAAAGTAATTCCGATCCTATTTGCATCTCTGTAATTATATTGGGCAAAAGCAACCATTGAAATGAGTATAAAAACAGTAGTAAAACCTATCTTTTTCATGTTTTAAAATTTAATCACGGCAAACCTAAAGTTTTTTTGTAATTTAACACTAACTTTTTAATTAAATTATTCATACTATGAACATTACACTAATTATTCTATTTGTCTTCGCATTATTTATCTTACTTTCTTCCTTTTTTACTGTCAAACAACAAACCTCCGTCATCATTGAACGCTTTGGAAAATTCTTGAGTGTCAGACAATCTGGACTTCAACTGAAAATTCCTTTAATTGATCGAATTGCCGGACGCGTTAATCTAAAAATTCAACAATTAGATGTTATTATCGAAACCAAAACGAAAGACAATGTTTTCGTTAAACTAAAAGTATCAGTACAATTTATGGTCATCAAAGAAACTGTTTACGATGCTTTTTACAAACTGGAATATCCACACGATCAGATTACTTCTTACGTATTTGATGTCGTTCGTGCTGAAGTTCCAAAATTAAAACTAGATGATGTTTTTGAACGAAAAGATGATATTGCAATTGCTGTAAAAAGAGAATTGAACGAAGCAATGACCACTTATGGTTATACGATTATCAATACTTTGGTTACTGATATTGACCCGGATATTCAAGTGAAAAATGCGATGAACCGAATCAATGCAGCGGATAGAGAAAAAACGGTGGCAGAATTTGAAGCAGAAGCCTCCAGAATTAGAATTGTAGCTAAAGCCAAAGCAGAAGCAGAAAGCAAACGTTTACAAGGACAAGGAATTGCGGATCAGAGACGTGAAATTGCAAGAGGTTTAGTAGAAAGTGTGGATGTTTTAAACAAAGTTGGTATAAACTCTCAGGAGGCTTCGGCGCTTATTGTGGTAACACAACATTATGACACATTGCAAGCCATTGGCGCAGACGCTAACTCTAATTTAATCTTGTTACCCAATTCTCCTCAAGCCGGAAGCGATATGCTGAATAATATGGTCGCTTCTTTCAGCGCGTCTAACCAAGTGGGCGAAATGATGAAAAATAAGAATAAAAAGAGAAAACCAAAAGCAGACGAGGAACATCATACAAATACAGGTCATCACACACTTCCCGCTCCGGAAGAACCTGAAATAGAAATATAATACTACAAAAAAAAAGAGGCTTAATTGCCTCTTTTTAATTTTGATACCCATTTGAGAACCGTTGGAAAAGCCTTGGAAACAAAAGGAACTGCTTTAACAACGTATGGAATGGCAAGATTTATTAGCGTCCCGTAATTACCTGAAAAAGCATTCAACGAAGAACCTATCACTCCACTGACAATGTTTTGTGGTGTAAAACTCTCTTTCGTTTTTTTAATCCCGTAAACCAGTTTTTGATAACTGATTTCCTTTTCAATTTTCAATATTTCCAATTCCCTATCAATCTGAGAATAGGATGAATATTTTTTTGTTTCCATAATTTAGTCGTCGTTAAAAAATATTTCAGAAAATTTCTCTAATACTGATCCTTCAAAAAATCTTTCTCTGATGGTGAATAAAAGACCTGTTAAGACAAGGTATACTCCTGCTATGCTTAAAAATCCTAATGGATAACTGTCTAAATATTTGCCAATTGCCAACGCTCCTGCAATGGAGCAAAATAATAAAACAATGCCAAAACATATAAAAATCAACGTGAACTTAAGAATCATGGTGGTTGATTTCATTGCAACCTTAAAACCCCATAATTTATAATAAGCCACATTGCTTTCCAAAAAAGACTGCATCTGTTCCTGAATATTCTCTGTGTTTTCTTTTAACTCTTCAAAAGCCATATATCTGTTTTTTAATATCAATTAGTATTGGTAACCAATATTATTTTTGAAGCTTCGCATTTTGCTCTTTCAAACTAGCCAATTTATCTTCTAAAAAAGTAATTACATCTTCCGTTTTATGACTCACATTGGAAAGCATCTCATCATAAGTATCCTGCAAATTATTTTGTTTGAAAAGAGCAATCTTATGTTTCAACTCATCAGATGCGCTTTCATATTTATGTTTCAAATTATTTTTGGTATCATCATATCCATCTTTAATTTTTCCTCTGGTTCTGGAACCTTTGTCCGGTGCATATAAAATTCCGAATCCAGCTCCAATAGCTGCACCAGTTAATAAAGCCAATAATGTACTTCCTGCGTTATTTGACATAATTTCTGTTTTTATTGTTAATAATCTAAAAGTACGGATTTTATTAACATCGTGTTGTTAACAAGCCGTTAAATTGCTTTTTATAAGACCAAAACACTAAATAAAGCACGCTGTTGTTTAAAAAACAACTAAACGTAAATCAAGTGGTAAAACTTTAAAAAACGCTATAAATTTAATTTATATAGGTCTTTTTTAATTACTAAATCTTATGTTTTCTACGATTTTAATAAGAATTTACTATAATAACAAAAAGCGCCCGTTAAAGGCGCTTTCAATTGAAAAAATCTATATCGTTAATGAAGCGTTATAATTTCAAATCATTTAATAATTTTAAAACTTTCTCGTTTTTTTCTACATTTTTAATTTCCGAAAGTTGAGTTTCAAAAAGACTGTAATTATTTAAATCATTTTGCAAATTCTCTATTGCTAAAATTCTAACAGCAGCCATTTGACTTTTTAAAGACATTGAATACAATTTAGTCAAAGCTTCTTCTTCGATGTCTTTAATTTTAACTTTATCAGAATAGTGCAAAATCAAATTAGAAAACAACAAGGAGTTATTATCGTTTTTAATGTTTTTGACAATTGTGTTAATAATTAAACTGTAATTATCAATACTTTTTATGTTTTCAATGACAGAATTTAAAATCAAAACAGCATTATTCTCGTCCTTTTCCTTCACGTATTTATTGATTTCCTTTTGGGTATTCATCAATAAATTTTCTTCTTTCTTGCCTTTTTCTTCCCAAGCATCTTTCAATCCAACCGTTTTATTAAAGACAATTTTACCTTCAGTAGTATCTTTATCAACATTGAAATAGCCCAAACGTTGAAACTGAAATTTATCATCTGATTTTACGTCAGCTAAGCTTGGTTCTACAAATCCTTTTACAATTTGCAAAGAATTGGAATTCATAAATTCCAAGAAATTTTTCTCTTTATGACTGTCTGGCGCTTCATCTATAAACAAACGATCATACATACGAACTTCGGCCTCTAAAGCATGTTTAATAGACACCCAATGCAAGGTTCCGGCCACTTTACGTTGACTGGCTTCGCTCCCACTTCCGCTTCGGCTGTCTTCATCATAAGTCACATGAATTTCAGTGATGTTTCCTGCAGCATCTTTTACAACACTTTCTCCTTTAATGATATAAGCATTTTTTAAACGAACTTCTCTACCTAAACTCAATCGGAAAAATTTAGCTGGAGCTTCTTCAAGAAAGTCTTCTCTCTCAATGTATAACTCTCTTGAAAAAGGAACTTTTCTGAATCCTGCACTTTCATCTTCCTGATTATTTTCGGCTTCAAGCCATTCTTCTTTATCTTCAGGATAATTTGTAATTACTAATTTTATCGGGTCTAAAACAGCCATAACTCTTGGAGCTGTTTTGTTTAAATCTTCACGCAAGCAAAATTCCAAAAGCGAAAAATCAATAATATTTTCTCTTTTGGCAACACCAATTATTTCACAAAACTTACGGATAGAAGCAGCGGTATATCCTCTTCTTCTTAATCCTGAAATAGTTGGCATTCTTGGATCATCCCAACCGTTTACTATATTTTCCTGAACCAGTTGCAATAATTTTCGCTTGCTCATTACGGTGTAATTCAAGTTCAAACGAGCAAATTCATATTGATGTGGTCTTACTTTTGAGTCATCATAAATTTGGTCCAAAAACCAATCATATAACTCGCGGTGCATCACAAATTCAAGTGTACAAATAGAATGAGAAATTTGCTCTATATAATCACTTTCTCCGTGTGCATAATCATACATAGGATAGATATTCCAATCGTTTCCTGTTCTATGATGATGACGGTGTAAAATACGATACATCAATGGATCACGCATCAACATGTTCTTAGAAGTCATATCAATTTTGGCGCGTAAAACATGACTTCCTTCCGGAAAATCACCGTTTTTCATTCCTTCGAATAAAATAAGATTTTCTTCTATCGAACGGTTTCTATAAGGACCATCAACTCCTGGTTGTGTTGGCGTTCCTTTTTGAATCGCCATATCCTCAGAAGATTGACTGTCAATATATGCTTTACCGTTTTTAATCATGGCAACTGCCCATTCGTATAACTGCTGAAAATAATCAGAAGAGTACAATTCTTCGGTCCAATTAAAACCCAACCATTTCAAATCTTCCTTTATGGCGTCTACATATTCCTGCTCTTCTTTAGCTGGATTGGTATCATCAAAACGCAAATTAACTGGCGCATCGTACTTTAATCCTAAACCAAAATTTAAGCAAATAGATTTGGCATGGCCAATGTGCAAATAGCCATTAGGTTCTGGTGGAAAACGAAAGCGCAATTTATCTTGAGGAAAACCGCTTGATAAACTGTCTTCAATGATTTGTTCTATAAAATGGAGCGATTTTTCTTCGGTTGACATAATTTTTCTTAATTTTAGCAAAGATAAAAAAAAGGTTTAAGGTTTAAGGTTTAAAGTTCATACTAAGAACCTGAAAATTTAAAGCCGAAACAGTAAATAAAAAATGGGATTTATAAAATTAAAAAACATCAGAACCTTCTCGTATCACGGTTGTTTAGTTGAAGAGAGCAAAATAGGTTCCGATTACAGAGTAGATTTAAAAATAAAAACAGATTTACAAAAGTCTTCACTGTCGGACGAACTGAGTGACACGGTTGATTATGTGCATTTAAATCGAATTGTAGAAGAAGAAATGGCTATCAGATCCAACTTACTGGAACATGTGGCGCAACGCATTATCACGAGAACATTCAAAGAAATTCCTTCTATTTCAAGAGTAATTTTAGAAGTTTCAAAATTAAATCCTCCTATTGGCGGTGATGTTGAAGCAGTTACTGTCGAAATGGATGAATCGAGAAGTTAAGTTAATTACTAATTAAGAAATGCTGATTAAGAATTTTTAAAACTTTGTGGTTATTGGCTTTCCTTTTTTAACTTTTTTAGTATATTTGCACACCAATAAATAATTGGCGTCGTGGCCGAGTGGCTAGGCTGGGCTCTGCAAAAGCTCCTACTCCGGTTCGAATCCGGACGATGCCTCTAAAACCTTCAAAGAAATTTGGAGGTTTTTTTATGTCTAATTTTTTAAAAAAAATAAGTAAAGTTATAGTTCGAATCCGGACAATACCCAAAATTATTCAAAGCAATTTACAGGTTTTTTTATGTCTAATTTTTAATAAAAAATAAACATCTTCTCGAATTTTAAACCATTAAGATATTAAGAAAATTAAGTTTTAAAATATTTTTGAATGAGCTTAATATCTTAATGGTTTAAAAATTAAAATGCTCATAATATTACTTCAAGAAACATTAAAAAATAAAGATAATATGAATCAGACATAGAATTTATTACAAGTTTTTTTAAAACTTATATGCCTTATATGTTTAGAATTTCAAACCATATAAGGCATATAAGTTCATTTAAGAAACTGTTACTTTTGTAATTCCGAGTAACGAGGAATCTTATTTTATTAAATCTGTTTTTTGTTAGTTTTATACTTAGTGGGAAATGATAATTGTAAAGATAAAAAAAAGCCTAAATCAGAATATTTCTATCCGATTTAGGCTTTATGTATTTTTGAAATAAAAACTTCTTTACTTATTCTCAATCTTCTCAAACGCTTTTTTAACCATTGCTTTTTCTTCCGGGAACCAACCTTGGGTAATTAAAACAACACCAAAAATCATTAGAACAACACTGATTCCTTTTTTGATTTTAAGAATATTATTGGGTGTCAATTTATTTTTTAACTGTTTGGCTAAGATTATTTTAATGCAATCTATAAATAAATAAGATAAAATTACCGTTGCAAAAAAGGTAATCATTCTGGAAGTTTGCATTTCCAGTTTTGGACCAACAGAAATAATAATTGCCAGCCAAAAACCAAGTACACCAATGTTAATGATATTTAAAAAAAATCCTTTTACAAAAAGACTTGCATAATTCTTCTTTATAATCTCCTTGTCAATTATATCGGTATTTACTTTTTCTTCTTTTTTTAATTGCAAAAAAGAAATAATACCATATGCCAGCATCAATATTCCACCAAAAATAAAAAGAGCCGGCTTATCTTTTAAACTTTGAATCAGTCTGTAACTGCCTAAATAAGCAATTCCTATAAAAACAATATCACCACAAATTACACCTAAGTCAAAAACTAATGCTGCTCTAAATCCTTTTATAATACTGGTTTCCAGTAAAATAAAAAAAACAGGACCTATCATAAAACTTAAAAAAATTCCCCACGGAATACCGGATAAAATATCGTTTACCATTAAAATTTAAAATTTATCAAATAGAATTGCAAAACTATTATTTTTCTGTGATAGTTCCACCAATGAAAACTTCTTTATTAATTTGCTTCGGTTTTCCGTATATAAAAATCGACCCTCCGGCTTTAACTTTTGCATCAACCAATGTTGTTGCCTGTATTTCTGCATTTCCTCCAGCAGAAACGCTTATTGAGGTTTGTGTCGTATGTAAATCTTTTGCTTTTAGAATACCTCCGGAAGTAATAACAACATCTTGATTAGTCGCTTTTCCTGATAATTCAATTATCCCTCCAGCATTTGCTTTTACATTCACTTTATCAACATTTATGTCAATATTGATCTCCGCACCTGATTTCGCATTCAGATTTAATATCGTTTGTTTGAACTCCGTTTCACTTGAAACATAACTTCCTTCACTTGCAGAGATGCTTTCAATATTTTTAAAATACAATTTAACGACGATGTTATTTCCTGATAATAATTGTGGAAATGGCATTCTGATTTTTAATTCTCCATTTTTATTAACAGTTTCCACTTCGTCAGCTCTGTCTCCAGTTATAACAACTTTATTTTCTGAGGAGGAAATTAATTTGACATTGATTTTATCGAAAACTTTGACTTCATCAAAATCTCCTAAGTTTCTACTTACTTGAGCGTTTGTTAATTGGCTTAATAATACAAAAGCAATAATCACTAATTTTTTCATTTTTTTTACTTTAACGGTTCTTCAATTCTTCTTAAAAAATTAAAATCCAGTTGTTTTTTAACTAAATCGGCATTTTTTACTTTAACGTAAATTTCATCACCTAATTGTAATAATTTTCCAGAAGTTGCGCCAGTTAATGCATATTGTTTTTCGTCAAAGGTGTAATAATCGTCTTTTATATCACGAATTCTACACATTCCTTCGCATTTATTTTCTATAATTTCTACATAAATTCCCCATTCCGTCACACCAGAAATAACACCCAAAAATTCTTGATCCTGATGATCTTGCATGTATTTTACCTGCATATATTTGATAGAATCACGTTCTGCATTTGTTGCTAAACCTTCCATTGTTGAGGAATGCACACATTTAGTTTCATACGTTTCTTCATCGGCTGATTTTCCACCATCCAGATAATGCTGCAACAATCGATGCACCATTACATCGGGATAACGACGAATTGGTGATGTAAAATGAGAATAATATTCAAAAGCTAAACCGTAATGCCCAATGTTATCTGTAGAATATTTCGCTTTACTCATACTCCTAATCGCAAGAGTATCAATTAAATTTTGTTCTTTTTTACCATTCACTTCTTCCATCAACGCATTCAGTGATTTTGAAATATCACCTTTGTTTCTAAAATCAATTTTATAACCAAACTTTGCAATCAAAGTTTGCATGGCAATCAATTTATCTTCATTTGGTTCATCGTGAATCCTGTAAATGAACGTTTTCTTTTGTTTTCCAATGTATTCTGCCACTTTTCTGTTTGCCAAAAGCATGAATTCTTCAATTAGATGATTGGCATCTTTAGAAACTTTAAAATAAACACCTTGAGGTTCACCGTCAGCATCTAAATTGAATTTTACTTCCACTTTATCAAAAGAAATAGCTCCATCAGCCATTCTTCTTTTTCTGAAAATTTTAGCTAATTCATCCATTTTTAGCGTCGCAGCAACAATTTCTGGAGAAACTTTATATGAACTACCAGTTATAGAAATTTCTTCCGGAATAACATCGTCTTTCGTCTCTATGATATATTGTGCTTCTTCGTAAGCAAAACGCTGATCCGAATAAATTACAGTTCTACCAAACCATTGGTTGACCACTTGCGTTGTTTCGGTTATTTCGAAAATAGCGGAGAATGTATATTTTTCTTCATTTGGTCGTAACGAACAAGCAAAATTTGATAAGACTTCTGGTAACATTGGCACTACTCTATCCACTAAATAAACCGAAGTTGCTCTCTGATACGCTTCATCATCCAGGATTGTTCCTTCTTGAAGATAATGGGAAACATCGGCAATATGAATACCAATTTCGTAATTTCCATTTTCTAATTTTTTGAATGATAAAGCATCATCAAAATCTTTGGCATCTTTTGGATCTATGGTAAAAGTCAACGTATGGCGCATGTCACGACGTTTGGCAATTTCACTTGCTTCTATCGATGTGTCTATTTTTTGTGCAAACGTTTCTACTTCTATAGGAAATTCAGACGGCAATCCGTATTCAGCAAGAATGGCATGAATCTCTGTATCGTGTTCTCCTGGTTTCCCTAAAACTTTTATTACTTTTCCAAAAGGACTATCTGCTCTGGCTGGCCAATCTTCAATATGAACTAACACCACATCGCCTTGCTCCGCTTCTCCTATGTTATCTTTTGGAATAAAAATATCCGTGTACATTTTTGGATTAGCAGTAGAAACGAAAGCAAAATTTGGTTGAATATCAATTACACCAACAAAGTCGGTTTTATTTCTTTCGATAACTTCAATTACTTCACCTTCTGCTTTTTTACCTTTTCTTTTATTGTAAACGTAAACCTTTACAATGTCTTTGTCTAAAGCGTGATTCAAATTATTTGTTGGGATAAAAACATCCTCTTCCAGTTCAGAACAAACAAAATAAGCTGTCTTACGACCAGTCATATCAATTTTACCTTCGTAATAATCTTTACTAACTGCTTTAACTAAATATTTTCCTGGCTCTGATTCTATGATTTTATTTTGGGAAGCCAGAATCTTCAAATCTTTAATAATTTGATTTCTGCTTTGGGTATCGTCAAGCTCCAGCTTTGCTCCTATTTGTTTATAATTGAATGCTTTATTAGCACTTTGCGATAATATTTTTAATATTTTATCAGAGAAATCTTTCTCTTTTTTGATCGGCTTTCTTAATCTTTTACTCATACATCTTTTCTTATAAGCTATAAAATTACGAAATAGTTGATGGTTATCAATAAATGGTTAACAGAATTAAAGAAAATATAACTTTACAGAATAGTTGTATCTTTATAAAAACAATTAAAATGGAAGACTTTCAAACCATTGCTATTTTCAATTATTCGCATGAAATTGTTGTTCTAAAACATATTTTAGATCAGGACGGAATTCATTATTTTTTCGAAAACGAAACCACATTATCCGTTGCTCCTTTTTATTCTGCAGCTTTGGGCGGAATTAAACTAAAAGTACATCCAAACGATTTTCAAGCGGTACAAGATATTTTAGACGATCTGAATAACAATCTTAGAATTGTTTGATTAATCATACCGTTTACATTTCTAAAACTTGAATTTAAATTTTTTAAAACTTAAATGTTATCAACATATATTAATATAATAAAAAAGAAAAATTAAATTTAAATTATTTTTTGGTTGTTATTATAGCTTGTTAATAATGGCAATAAATTTATTTTAAAATGTATTGAAATAAAGTTTTAGGATGTTATATAGAGTTATCAACATACTTATTTTTTAGTAAAGGTTTAGTTTTAAAGAGGTTTTAATTTTTAATTAACAATGGTTAATAAAGTAAAACGAATCACTTTTGTAAATAAGTATTTTTAAATATTTTGTTAATAAACTACTTTTTAATATTAATAACTATTCTAAAAATTCACCAAACAAAATTTGGATTTCTAATGTGGGTTTTGGATTACTTATTTTTTGGTTACAACCCAAAAAAACTTCTAATATTATATCTAAAGTTATAAACAATCTATGTTAATTTAAAGTTAACTGAATATCAAGCAATTAAGTTTTGCTATTAACAATGTAAAAAATTAACAAATTTATTATATAATCCACATTGATTTCCAGTCGTTTATGCATTTAAAAGAATTGTTAATAAGTGCTAATTTGGTAACAGTCTGGTAGTTATAGAAGCAATAATATACTATAGTTTTAATGGTTAATTTGGACTGGATTACTGTATTAAAGAACGCTAGAATTAAATTCAACAAAACTTAATTTCTTTATATAAATTTGCAGCACACAACTTAACTCATTACAAATGAAAATCTCCATAGGAAACGATCACGCCGGACCAGAATACAAAAAAGCAATTGTTGAAATGCTTAAAGCAAAAGGACATGAAGTAACTAATTACGGAACTGATTCTGCAGATAGTGTAGATTATCCTGATTTTGCACATGCTGTTGCAAATGACATATCGGAAGCAAAAGCTGATTTTGGTATCATTATTTGCGGAAGCGGAAACGGAATCGCTATGGCAGCCAATAAACATGCTAAAGTTCGTGCCGCTTTATGTTGGATGAAAGAAATCGCAACTTTGGCTCGCCAGCACAATAATGCTAACATCATCAGTATTCCTGCTCGTTATACTTCTATACCACAAGCGGTTGAAATGGTGGATACTTTTTTAAATACTGAATTTGAAGGTGGAAGACACCAAAATAGAGTGGATAAAATTTCTTGCTAGAATTTTTTTACTGACTGAATTAACATTAATTCAGTCAACGTGCTGACTGAATTACTATTTTTTGATTATATTTGGTTTAGATTTTTAAATCAAGTAGAATGGAAAATTATTTTAAAAGAGCACTATTTCAAGATTTTGGAAAAAAAGTACTTCCTAACAAAGTATTGATTTTATTGGGTGCTCGTCGCGTAGGGAAAACCGAACTAATAAAAAATTACCTTCAAACCATTCTAACCGAAAGTTATTTGCAACTAAACGGAGAAGACATCAATGACGCTAATTTACTCAAAGAGCGTTCTGTAATTAATTACAAGCGATTATTACACAATATTAATTTACTGGTTATAGACGAAGCCCAAACTATTCCTGATATTGGTTTGATTTTAAAGCTTATTGTGGATTCTATTGAGGGAATCAAAATAATTGCCACAGGTTCTTCTGTATTTGATTTAAACAATCATCTTGGCGAACCCTTAGTAGGACGAAAAAATACTTTATATCTTTTTCCACTGGCACAAATAGAATTTTCGACGCAAGAAAATTACAAACAAACTACAGAAAATTTAGAGCAACGATTGTTGTTTGGCGGTTATCCGGAGCTGATTCAATATTCAGATTGGGAAGATAAAAAAGAGTATTTATTTGAAATCATCAATTCATATTTACTCAAAGATATTTTAGTTTTTGAAGGAATAAAACATGCCGATAAAATTTATGATTTACTGCGTTTGATAGCCTATCAATTAGGGAAAGAAGTTTCGTTGCAGGAATTAGCAAATCAGTTGCAAATGTCCAAAAATACAGTTGCAAATTATTTAGATTTACTTTCAAAAGTGTTTATTATCTTTAAAGTGGAAGGATTCAGTCGAAATCTCCGAAAGGAAATTGTAAAATCCAGTCGTTGGTATTTTTATGATAATGGAATTAGAAACGGCATTATAAATAATTTTAATCGATTGGATTCCAGAACAGATGTAGGCGATTTATGGGAAAACTATCTCGCTTCAGAGCGAATAAAAAAGCAAAATTATCAAAAAACGAAAACAAATAATTACTTCTGGCGTACTTATGATCAGCAAGAATTAGATTGGTTAGAAGAAAAAGCGACTACTTTGGCTGGTTACGAGTTTAAATGGAATGAAAATAAAAAGACAAAAATTCCAACCGCTTTCGCAAAAGCGTATCCGGAAGCTACTTTTGAAGTAATTAATAAAAGTAATTATTTAGATTTTATAATGTGATTTTCATTTAAAATGCCAAAATAAAATAGGACTCCAATAATTAAAATTTGGATAAATACAATTCTGTAAAACTTAAAAAGATAGTATTTTTTAGAAGTTTTATGTCTAAAAATATACATGGCTAATACCGAACCAATTGTACCGCCAAAAGCAGCAAAAGATAAAAGGGTTTCTTCGGAAATCCTTTTTTTATTGGCAATCGCCAATCGTTTATCATAAGCTGTAATTATAAAAGCTAAAATATTTAAGGTCAAAAAACAATATAATAATAAAGTCATAATTGATATAAATTTGAAGTGAAAAGCTATTATTTTAGCTAAAAATTAATTAGACAATTTCATTTTTTCTAATTAAAACTTTTTCAGATTAATACATTTAAAATTATCTAATTACAGGATGACCAATATACAATTTATAGCGAAATATGTTTCGACGGAAGCAATTAATATTCAAAACACGGTTCAATTATTAAAAGAGGATTGTACGATTCCGTTTATTTCCCGTTATCGAAAAGATACAACCGGAAATCTGGATGAAGTTTTTATTGAGCAAATTGCCAAATTCCAAAAGGATTACGAAGTTATTGTAAAAAGGAAAGAGGCAATTTTAAAATCTATTCAGGAGCAAAATGCGCTTAGCACGGAATTAGAGAAAAAAATCCAAAACAGTTTCGACTTACAGGAATTGGAAGATTTTTATTTGCCTTATAAAAAGAAGAAAAAAACCAAAGCTGATGTTGCCCGAGAAAACGGATTAGAACCGTTGGCCAAAATCATTATGGCACAAAATAATGACGATGTTGATTTTATTTCTACCAAATACTTGAATGAAAATGTCATTAGTGAAGATGCTGCGCTGCAAGGTGCGCGCGATATTATTGCCGAATGGATTAATGAAAATATTTATGTTCGTAAACAGTTGAGAAGATTGTACGAACGTAAAGCAACTATCACCACCAAAGTAGTTAAAACAAAGAAAGACGACGAAGCAGCGCAGAAATTCAGTCAATATTTCGATTGGTCAGAACCGTTGACTAAAGCACCGTCGCACAGATTATTGGCAATGCTTCGTGCGGAAAATGAGGGTTTTATTAAGTTTAAAGTAGAAGTCGATATTGATGAAGCGTATGATATTATTGACGCGTTAGTTTTAAAAAGTCAAAATAAAACCACGCCACACGTACAATTAGCGATTGAGGACAGTTACAAACGATTGTTGAATCCGGCAATTTCAAATGAAGCTTTGCAGGAAGCTAAAGTTAAGGCTGATGCCAATTCGATTCAGGTTTTTGCGAATAATCTTGGACAATTATTATTAGCACCGCCTTTGGGTGAAAAAAGAATTCTAGCGATTGATCCAGGATTTAGAAGCGGTTGTAAAATCGTTTGTCTGGATGAAAAGGGGGATTTATTATACAATGAAACGATTTATCCGCACGCACCTCAAAAAGAGGAAGCCATGGCGATGAAAAAAATTCGTTCGATGGTGAATTCGTATAAAATTGATGCCATTTCTATAGGAAACGGAACCGCTTCACGTGAAACTGAATTCTTTATCAAGAAGATAGCTTTTGATAAACCGGTTCAGGTTTTCATCGTTTCCGAAGCTGGTGCATCCGTTTATTCCGCGTCTAAAATTGCTCGAGAAGAATTTCCTAATTATGATGTAACGGTTCGTGGCTCGATTTCTATTGGGAGAAGACTTTCGGATCCTTTGGCCGAATTGGTAAAAATTGACCCGAAAGCCATTGGCGTAGGCCAATATCAGCATGACGTGGATCAAAATAAATTAAAAGAAGAACTGGATAACACGGTGATTCGTTGTGTGAATTCCGTGGGGATAAACATCAACACGGCGAGTAAACATTTATTGAGTTATGTGAGTGGAATAGGAGAGAAGCTGGCCGAAAATATTGTTCAATATCGTTCTGAAAATGGTCCTTTCACCGATAGAAAACAACTCAAAAAAGTGCCGCGATTGGGTGAAAAAGCGTACCAACAAGGTGTGGCTTTTATACGAATTTCGAATGCAAAAAATCCTTTGGATAATTCAGCCGTGCATCCGGAAGCCTACGGAATTGTGGAGAAAATGGCCAAGGATTTGAAATTGACGGTGAATGATTTGATTGCCAATACAGAAAAAACGACTTTAATAAAGCCAGAAAATTACATCACGCCAGAAATAGGTTTATTGGGATTGAAAGACATCATCAAAGAATTGGAAAAGCCAGGATTAGATCCAAGAAAATCGGCTAAAGTATTTGAATTTGACCCGAATGTAAAAACCATAAAAGACGTAAAAACCGGAATGATCTTGCCTGGAATTGTCAATAACATTACCAATTTTGGTTGTTTTGTGGATATTGGAGTCAAGGAAAGTGGCTTGGTTCACATTTCTCAACTCAAAGCGGGTTTTGTGAGCGATGTAAATGAAGTGGTAAAACTTCACCAGCACGTTCAGGTAAAAGTAACGGAAGTCGATGAAGACAGAAAACGAATTCAGCTGACGATGATAATTTAAACCATAAAAAAAAGGCTTTTCAAATTATGAAAAGCCTTTTTTTTATTTTGTTTCTTCTTCTTTTTTGTCTGCTGATTGGTCATCTTTAGCAGCGTTTTTGAATTCTTTAATTCCGCTTCCTAGACCTTTCATTAATTCTGGAATTTTTTTACCTCCGAAAAGTAATAAAACAACGGCCAATATAACAAGGATTTCTGTAACACCTAATCTTCCCATGATTGAATAATTTATGCCGAAGCAAATTTGTAATAAAAACTATCGACAAAGATAATTATAAATTAATTAATGGGAACTCATTTTAAGGCAATTATTTGGTTTGGCCAACGTTAAAAGTTTATTAAAAAAAAATACAGTTTTGCAAAAAGGGTTGAAAGCATACAAATACTATCGATAGCATTAATTGTTTATATTTGTTCAATAATCAAATTAGATGTCCAAGAAAAGACAAAAACGTAAAATAATTAAGGAAAATCTGTTCAATAAAAGACGTTTAATAATTCTAAACGAGGATACTTTTGAAGAGACATTTTCTTTAAAACTCACATTGATGAATGTTTTTGTATTTGTCACTTTGAGTACGATTATTATTATTACGGTTACCACTTTTATCATTGCTTTTACGCCTTTGCGTGAATTTATTCCGGGATATTCCTCTTCTAAACTAAAAAAAGATGCCACGCAATTGGCTTTAAAAGCAGATTCTTTGACTTTTGCTTTAAAGAAAAACGAAGCCTACATCAAATCCATTCAGAAAGTATTAACCGGAGAATTGGAATATGCCAAATTCAATAAAGATTCAATACTTGCCACAACTGAAGAAGCTCCTTCTCCAGTTAATTTATCCGCTTCAAAAAAGGAAATGGAATTAAGAGAGCAAGTGGCTAAAGAAGAAAAGGAAGCCATTTCTAAAAAAACAAAATCTAAGTAAAAAATAATATTTATTTTTATCAAGAACAAATTTAAAAATGTCAATAAAATCAGTCGCTGCAAAACTTTTTGCAAACAAAATATATAAAGAAACACAAGCTTGGGCCAAAAATCCTGTTGCAACCCAAAACAAAGTTTTACAAAAATTAATCAAAGAAGCTAAAGGAACTCAATTTGGCATTGACCATCATTTTGATACTATAAATTCAAGTGCTGATTTTGCAAAAAATGTTCCAGTTCGGGATTATGAAGGTTTGAAAACTTATGTTGACAAGGTTGTAAAAGGAGAAGAGAATGTACTTTGGAAAGGAAAACCATTGTATTTTGCTAAAACATCTGGAACAACTTCCGGGGCAAAATACATTCCGTTGACCAAGGAATCGATGCCGTATCATATTGAAGCGGCTCGAAACGCTATTTTGCATTATATCCATGAAACTGGAAAAATGGATTTTATTGATGGAAAAATGATTTTCCTGCAGGGAAGTCCTATTCTGGAAGAAAAGTACGGTATAAAACTGGGCAGATTATCCGGAATTGTTGCTCATTTTGTTCCAAAATATCTGCAAAAAAACCGAATGCCTTCTTGGGAAACGAATTGCATAGAAGATTGGGAAACCAAAGTAAATGCGATTGTCGAAGAAACATTCAACGAAAATATGACGGTGATTTCCGGAATTCCTTCTTGGGTACAAATGTATTTTGAAAAATTGCAACAAAAAGGTGGGAAGCCAGTTGGTGAAATCTTCAAGAACTTCAATTTATTTATTTACGGTGGTGTCAACTATGAACCGTATCGCGCTAAATTCGAAAATTTGATAGGTCGGAAAGTGGACAGCATTGAACTTTTCCCAGCTTCGGAAGGATTTTTTGCCTACCAAGATTCCCAAAAAGAAAAGGGAATGCTATTGTTGTTGAATTCGGGAATTTTTTATGAATTTATAAAAAGTGACGAATTTTATACGGATAAGCCAAGACGTTATACCATTGGCGAAGTAGAATTGAATGTAAACTATGTTTTGATTATTTCTACTAATGCGGGACTTTGGGGCTATAATATTGGCGATATCGTGCAGTTTACTTCGTTGAAACCGTATCGAATTATTTTTTCGGGAAGAATCAAACATTATATTTCGGCTTTTGGGGAACACGTGATTGGCAAGGAAGTCGAAAGTGCCTTGCAGGAAGCGATAATTGGAACCGCTGTTCGAATCAATGAATTTACGGTTGCGCCTCAAATCACGCCGGCAGAAGGACTGCCTTATCATGAATGGTTCATCGAATTCGAGAACGAGCCGGAAGACATCGCAGCTTTTGCGGAAGCGTTAGACAATGCCATGAGAAAGCAAAATATGTATTATGACGATTTGATTGTGGGGAACGTATTGCGAAAAGTGGTGCTTACCAAAGTGGCAAAAAACGGGTTTCAGGACTATATGAAATCAATAGGAAAATTAGGAGGACAGAATAAAATACCAAGACTTTCTAATGATAGGAGTATTGTAGATTTATTAAAACAATAAATAAAAGAATTACATTTACGGGTTAGAAAATAAAAAAGAATGAAAGAAACTAAAAATATATCAAGATCCAGAGCACAAGAATCATCGGCAGCTATTGAAAAAATGTACATCACGATGCGCCATTTATTCAATAGAGGTTTTTATAAACCAATGGGTATTTCTGGAGATACTTTAAGAGAAGCTTTATTGGCGCTACGTCCAGAAATATATGGAAATATTGGTGAAGAAAAAGTAGAATTAAACGGACTTTTATATGTTATTGAACGCCTTCCATTAGGAATTGAAGAATGTCGTTTTATCAATTTAACTTCGGAAGAAGGATATTCTAAATCCCATTTCCAAGCGATTGTTCCACCTAAAAGACGGCGTAATTGCTATAGAATTGATGAGGAACAAATGAACGTGGAGATTACGCGTGGACGTTCGGATATCTATGATATTTTGACGCATTTGACTTTTATTTTCATCGAATCTCATAAAATCAGAAACAGAGTTTTGCTGGATGACGCCGGTGAAGTATCACGCGACTGGTTTAAACTGGAACAAGCCGTTTCGCAAAATAAAAAACTGACTCTCATAGAAAAAGAGAAGGCAATTTCGCACGCAGCAAATATCCTTGGACGGACATTTGAAGAAGTTTTAGATATTTACGATGCCTTTGGTTCGGCTGCTTCGCCGGATCGCTTTTTGCACGTGATTTTCTGGTTAGGAAAATTGGCAATAGAAGAAGTTGTTGATGATAACAAAAGAACCATTACTTTCAGCCCTATTTTGAGAGAACGTTTAGGTCATCATATTCATGGCGAAATATGGGCGACCAACATCAAGGAAGTTCTGAAAGAAAACAATCTTTTAGGCCGTCCAATTCATGTAATCAGTGCCAATATGCACAGTGTAATGAACTCTATTTTTGCAACAGAGGTTTTAAAAACCAAATTTAAAGGCAAAACAGATTTCTTTATTTATGAAGAATTAAGCAAGTCGGGCGCAAACGAAGTTCGCAATCAGGTGGAAGAAGTCGCTTTGAAATGCGGAATGATTTCCTTGCCGGATACATCAGGAACGAATATCGATGTTCAAATTTTTGATACAGCCAAAATGGACTGGGCTAAAACGTCGTTTCCAAAAGCAAATACAGGCGATAAACAACCGGTATTAATAGTTATGGATTATGCTTTTGGCGAGCAAGCGTATGAAACTATTGATGAATTATTGAAACCTTATAAAAAGGAGACTTTATTGAATGTAGAATCGGTTTCTATAATGGGAAAAGCGGGAATTCTGGAAGGCGGAAAAGGAGATATCATGATCCCGAATGCGCATATCAATGAAGGAACGGCAGACAATTATTTTTTCCAAAATGAACTAACGCCAGACATGTTTGAAGGAAATGGGATTTCAGTTTTTGCAGGACCAATGGTTACTGTACTGGGGACTTCATTACAAAACAGGGATTTATTGAAGTTTTTCCATGAATCGACTTGGGGTGTTATTGGATTGGAAATGGAAGGTTCTTATTATCAAAAAGCCATTCAATCCGCATCCAAAATAAGAAAAAGTGTTCCATTAGATGTCAAAGTGAGATATGCTTATTATGCTTCAGATAATCCACTGGAAACCGGTAGCACACTAGCTTCGGGCGGACTGGGAACTACAGGAGTAAAGCCAACCTATTTGATTACTATTAAGATATTGGAACAAATTTTCAACGCAAAATAAAAACATAACATGAGTGCAAACCTACCCCAACATAATACTGAAGATCAAGAAATTGATTTAACGCAAATTTCCAAAAAGATAAGAAGTTTTTTTGATAAAATTAATGCTCTTATATTCGATAGCATTCAGTTTTTTATAAAAAATGCGATTGTAATTTTATTTTTGGTCGTAGTTGGAGTTGGTATCGGATTATTTTTAGACCATACTCAAAAAAGCTATGATAGTCAAATTATTGTAACACCAAATTTTGGCAGCACTGATTATTTGTATTCAAAAATTGATTTGATACAATCAAAAATCAATGAAGGAGACACGGTTTTTTTAAAAGAAATGGTAGGTATCGATAAACCAAAGGAATTAAAAAAAATAGAGATAAAACCCATCACGGATGTTTATAAATTTATTGAAAACAAAACAGAAAATTTTGAATTAATAAAGTTGCTTTCTGCAGACGGCGATATTAATAAAATTCTTGAAGACAAGTTGACCAGTAAAAATTATACTTTTCATACTATCGCTTTAAAAACAAATGGATTGACAAATGATAAAACAACTATTCAACCGTTATTAAATTATTTAAATAAATCTGATTATTTTACTAAAATTCAAAAGATATCGATTAAAAATGTTGAAATAAAGATGAGTCAAAATGATACTATTATTTCACAAATTAATAAAGTCTTAAATGGATTTTCCAATATGGTAAACGGTGCTCAAAAAAGTGATAAACTGGTTTATTATAATGAAAACACCCAGCTAAATGATGTTATTAAGACGAAGGATAATTTAATAAATGAACAAGGGATTCGTCGAATTAGTTTGGCAGGTTTTGATAAAATTGTTAAGGATAATAGTTTTATATTGAATGTGGAGAGCAAAAACACAATTAACGGAAAATTAAAATTAGTTTTGCCAATTTTGTTCCTTTTGATTTTTATTCTAATACATTTTTTTATTGCTTTTTATCGAAAACAGTCTGTAAAAGCAAATTTAAACAATTAATAATTTGGGTTTAAAATAGTGTTAATTACATTTAAATAGGGCAAATATGATCAAAATATAGGATGTCGATGAATTTAAGTAGAACGAGATTAAACTTGATATCTAACTTTTTTTACATTGGTGTAATGAAGTTTTTGAATATTGGGTCTAAGTATATTCTGGTGGGTTACTTGATTAGAGTTTTGGGTGAGAATGGATACGGAACATTAACATGGGTCGACTCAATTGTTCAGTATTTTATAATGTTAATGAATTTTGGGTTTGATTTATATGCAGCTAAATATGTAGTTGAAAACAAAAACAATCATAAAGAGCTAAACAAAGCAATTTCCTGCATTTATTATATCAAAGGAATTTTATTTCTCATTTCCTTTATTTTATTGGTTCCACTCACTTTTAATATCGAAATCAACAACATTATTAATTTAATTTTCTTAATGATGATTATGGGAATTGGGGAAGTATTGACTCCCATTTGGTTTTTTCAAGGTATTGAGAAAATGAAAACCATTACCGTTATTACTTTTTTCTCTAAACTAATCCTAGTTTTACTTACTTTTTTCTTTATCAAAAACAATGCAGATATTCAGTTATATATTTTGTTTTTAGTGATCACCAATATCATTTGGGGCTTTTTAGGTTTTTTAATGATGAAAAAAGAAGCCAACTTTAAATTTGTTGCGGTTACTTTTGATTTAATAAAAAGCTATTTAAAAGAAGGATACCTCTTTTTTATAGGCAAGTTTTCTACTTTTTTATTTAATCTGGGTACGATATTTTTAATAGGTTATTTGTTTACTAAAGGACAAGTTGCCGGCTTTGATATCGCTATTAAAATCGTTTTTGTTTTTATCATTCCATTTGAAATTTTGCATCAAGCACTTTTCCCTGTTATAATCAGAGGCGTAAGTAAAAACTTACTTCAAAAGATTACAATTGCAACTTTTATTATTAGTACAATAACCTCCCTTTTGTTGTATGTTTTTTCTGAAAATGTAATTGTAATTTTTGGAGGAATTGAAATGTATAAATACAGTTATGTACTAAATTTACTTTTGATTTTAATTCCTATAGTAAGCTTAACAATAGTCATAGGAAATTGTATTCTTGTGGCAAACGGATATTATAAGCAGTACAATTGGTCTTTGATAATATCAGCAATAGTATTTATTTTCTTGTTGGTTGTTTTAAAAACCAGCAATCAATTGAATTTTTTAAATGTAATTATGATTCGGGTTTTGGTAGATTTTATCCAATTACTAATTAGATTTTACTACAATTTTAAATTTAAAATAATTTAAATAGTACAATAGAAGTGATTAAAAAAGTTAATTTTGAAAAAAAAGTATAAAAATGAGAATAACTAACGTAGTGGCTTTGGGGCTTTTTACTTTGTTGTTGGCTTCTTGTTCTAAGAGCTCAAAGAAATTAGTATTGGAAGCAAAAAATGGCAGCATAGAAGATGCTTTAATCTGTAAATTTTTACCGCATCAAAATTTTTATGAAGAAGAAAACATCCATTTATATTCATCAAAACAAGGAGATTCTATAAATGTTAATAGGGTGGTTATTAATTTCAAGGAAATACCGGCTAATATAAAAGTAGATAGTGCTTTTTTACAATTAAAATTCAATGCAAAATCTGCAATAGGTAAAGAAAGTTATGGTGAAAATGGTTTTATTATTAAACGTATAATCTCTCCTTGGGACGAGACCGAAGTGAATTGGGCAAATGCACCAATTACAACTGATAATAACCAGGTTTTTACGAATAAAACGGAACTTAACGAAGACCCAAAGAGAATTAATGTCACTAGATTAGTTCAAGATTTTTCTGATGACAAAGACAATAGTTATGGATTTTTATTAAAGTTGATAGATGAAAATAGTAGTTCTTTAGTTCTTTTAGCATCAAGTAATAATAGTGATGCAAGTTTAAGGCCTAAATTAAAAATATACTATTCAGATAAATAATAAAACATTTTATTTTTATTTGATGAAACTATATTTTAGAAAAACATCTTTGCCAGTCCTTTTTGAATTTATATTATTTATAAGTTTAGTGGAGACTAGTTTTTTTTATTTTTTTAAATTACTGGGCTATCGGCAATTTCAAATGATACCATACCTAAGGTTGGTGTCATTATTTTTCACCCTTTTATTCTTTCTCAAAAGTAAATTTTATCACAAGAATTTTTTTAAGATCAGTTTAAAAGCAAACTCAGAAAACCTTTTGGTTTTAGGATGGGTAAGCTTTACTATTCTAGGTTTTTTGGTCGGCATACTGCACCGAAATTCCATTTTATATCTTTTTACAGATATGATTTATATCCTTTTTGGCTATTTTTTGTACCGGATTTTTTACAATAATCAAAAATTGCTAGATGAAATTACGGTTGAATTAACGCTAAGGCAGGAACATTATTTTGTTATCGCTATCTTATTTTTTTCAGTAATAGCAGTTTTTTTAAGTATTGATTTACCTTCTTTTACAATAGTTTTTACGCTAGTTTATGCATTATATCATTACAATAAAAAAAATTATGGCTTGATGTTTTTGTATGTACTTCCTTTCTTTTTTCAAATACTTAAATCAAATAGAGCCTTGTTACTTGTTTTTATTTTGGTGTTGTTTTTTGCCTTTGTACAAAAAAGATTTTCAAAAAAAAATATCAATGATTTTCTGCTACTACTAGTAGTTTTTCTGCTGCTTTGTTTTTTCTTTTTGGATGATATATTAAAGGTCATCATTAATTATTTCCCAGAGAATTCTACTCTAAAAGGCCGATTGGTTCAGATATATTTATTACTAAAAGGCAATGCAGATTGGAATTCTCCCGCATTACTGTCACTCAGCCAACGCATTGTTGAAGCAAAAGCGGTGATAATATATTGGTGCTTAAATCCCTTTAATTTTTTATTCGGAGGGGGAATGGGAGCTACAATTGAAGGTTTTTCTTTTAAAGATAGTGGAATCGCTGATTCTGCCTTATTAGGAAAAACAGCTATTCACAATATTCATTTATTGCCATTTTCCTTAATTTTTAGGTATGGAGTGATAGGGATTGGTCTATTTTTTATGCTGGTTTATAATTTATTTAAATATTTATTTAGAATCATTTTATGGGAATCATCTTTGTTTAAAACATTGATTGTGTTTCAATTTTGTTGGATATTATATTCCTTTCCGGCTGCTTCGTATTTATGGACCTGCCCATTATTTTGGATAACATTAGCTTATGTCTCAAATGAAAAAAGAATCAACTTTTCTTAACAGTATTTTATACGCTATAGCTTTTTTTATACTGTTGCCTAATAGTATAAAGGAATTGCCATTTGTTGCATTAGGATTGTTTTCTATAATTGTTTTTATTAAAGAAAGACAGATTGATACGAAAGCGTTTATAATATTGGCACTTTTTTTTGTTGTAAATCTAATCAGTTTGCTATACTCCAAAGATTTACCCTATGGACTAAAGCGAATAGAAGGATTTCTTCCATTGCTGTATCTTGCTTTTTCGTATTGTGTATTCTCAAAAATGGAATTGAGATTTGACAGAAAATTTGTAGAGAAGTGGATATTAATTTTTAACGGATCTAACTTTGTTTTTTTAATAATTGTCGGTTTCTATTTTTATTACCAAAGCATTCCCATATCGTACAATTCAATCCGGACTGTATTTGATGAAATACCGATGATTAATATGCACCCGATTTACCTATCTATTACATCAGTTTTGGGTTTAATGTCTTGTATTTATATTTTCACGAAGAACCAGAAAATGGTCGCATTTTTGATTATAGTAAATGTTGTTTTGCTATATCTTACCGGAGCAAGGTCTACTTTTATTGGTTTTTTTATAATTTTTTTTATGGTTCTATTCTTTGGAAGATTATCTTTAAAAATAAAATTTATGCTAGGAATCATTTCATGTTTGATAATATATGTTCTTTTTGGATTCAATAGTGATTTCAAGAAGAGATTCCGAGAAATGATTATTCCAGTTTCCTATGCTGTTGTAAATCCAAATAATTCTACAAGTATTCGATTTGCAGTTTGGGATTGTGCTCTTCAGAAAATTAAAAGTTCAAATCATTTAATAGGGAATGGGGTTGGTGATGTTCCCTCTATTTTGCAGGAATGTTATGATACGCAATACCCTGAGTTGGGTAAGTATTACAATTCTCATAATCAGTATTTTAGTATTATTTTAGGAACGGGTTTAATTGGCCTTTTCAGTTTCATGCTTTTTTTTGTTTCCCTTTTCAGTTGTGCTCTGAAAAATAAAAATAAATTCCTGCTAGTACTTATTTTATTTTATCTCTATATTTTTAATTTTGAGAATGTATTAGAGCGAAAATACGGGGTTTTATTAATGCTGTTTTTCTTGTTTTTCGTTTTTAATATATTTACCAAACCAGCAAATAAACCTGTTGAAATTGTTTAATTCTTGATGCAAAATAAAATTTTAATTATCGGTCCGTTCCCGCCACCAATATCTGGCGTTAGCATCGCGAATCAAGTTATGTCCAAAGGATTGCAGAAGAAAAACTGGAAAGTTGATAAAATAAACTCTGAATATTCAGTAAACATTACTCATGAACATGGTCAAATTAGTTTTAGAAAATTTTACTTCATTAAAACGTATTTGCTTGTTGGTAAAGTCTTGTTTTCAAAAATTATTTATATTACCATAGGCCAATCCTATTTTGGAGTTTTAAAATATCTTCCTTTTATACTAGTAGCGAAGCTGGCAAGAAAAAAACTAGTAGTACACTTACACGGAAATCACCTGCTTAAGGAGTATAATGCGTTAAAAGGTCTTAAAAGAATCATTTTTCACAAGATTATTTCAATGTTTGATTACGGGATTGTTTTATCGGAATCACTGCGTAAAAACTTCGAACCATTCTTAAAAAAAGAAGCTGTTTTTGAGTTGCATAATTTTTTTGAAGCGTCATTAATTCTCCCTCCAGAAAAATTAATTCCACAAAAAAATTACTCGGAGTTAAGAGTTGTATTTTTGAGTAATTTAATAAAAGAGAAAGGAATTAATGTTTTATTGGAAGCAGTAATAAAATTAAAGTCCAAAGGAATAAATATTCAATTGAAGGTGGCGGGAAACACCATTAAAGAAAATGATTTATCTCGTTATTTTAATACCTTAGATGGTGTTGATTATGTGGGCGTTGTTCACGGCAAGGAAAAACAGGAATTATTGCTTTGGAGTACTGTTTTTTGTTTACCCACCTATTACAAAATGGAAGGTCAACCCATTAGCATATTAGAGGCAATGGCGATGGGAAATTTAATACTCACAACAAACCATGCAGGAATCACAGATGTTTGTAAAGAACAAAATGCTGTCTTCTGTGAAAAAGAAAGTATAGAAGATTTGGCAAATAAGTTAGAAGAATTAGTTGATGACCAAAATCAGATTCGAAAAAAAGGACTGCTAAACATGCAATATGCAAATTCTAGTTTTACAGAGGAATTGTTTATTGAAAACGCAAATAAAATTTTATTACAATGTATCAACTAAAAAAGTTTAAACTTCCTAAAGGATTTAGGGGAAGAAATGCATTTACAGTACAACTTTGGTGGCTGGTTTACTATTTTTTATTTAAACCGTCACCCCAGATTATGTATAGCTGGAGACGATTTTTATTAAGGATTTTTGGGTCAAAAATTGGGAAAAAGGTAATTTTGAGACCATCTTGTCAAATAACGTATCCTTGGAAATTGGAAATTGGAGACTATTCTTGGATTGGAGATGAAGTTGTTTTATATACGCTAGGTGAAATAAAAATAGGAAGCAATACCGTTATTTCACAAAGAAGTTATTTATGTACAGGTTCTCATGATTACAGGAAAACGGATTTCCCAATTTTTGTAAAACCAATACATATTCATGATTCCTGCTGGTTAGCGGCAGATGTTTTTGTTTCTCCTGGCGTAGAAATCGTTGATGATGTTATTATAGGAGCCAGATCTTCGGTTTTTAAAAGTATTTTAGAAAAAGGAGTTTATAAAGGCAATCCTTTAAAAAAGAATAAACATGAATAAATGTAGCAAATGAATATAACAATAATAAGCAACCATTATTACCCTGAGGATAGTGGAATTGGACTATATTCTACAGGAATGGCTGAATTTTTGGCCAAAAAACATATTGTTAAAGTGATTGCTGCAACTCCCTATTATCCACAATGGAAAATCTACCCAGAATACGACAAAAAAGGACTCTTTAGCACAGAAATTGTCAATGACGTGGAAATCTTTAGGTTCAAACAATTCACGCCTGCTATCCCAACATTTAAAGGAAGAATATTTCAAATGATTCATTTTTTTATTGGTTCGTTCATTAATATTTTTAAAATAAAAAAAAATGATATTGTCATTGTTGTAATGCCTTTTACAATATCCGCAATTTTAGGTTGGTTGGTAAAAACATTTCGTGGAGGCAAACTTTGGATTCACGTTCAGGATTTTGAATTTGATGCTGCTTTTGAAACTGGAATTTCGAAAAAAATAGGGATCTTACCTAGCGTTGTTTTTAAAATTGAGCTATTTATGTTTAATCGAGCTGATTTTACTAGCACAATCAGCAACGGGATGCTAAACAAATTAGAATCTAAAACAAATACAAAAAAATACTTTTTCCCAAATTGGATCGACCATTCGATGATAAATACTGATCGGGCAAAGCCAAGTCCTTTATTCGATTCTTCTAAATTTAATGTTTTGTATTCTGGAAACATTGGCGCCAAGCAGGATTGGGATTTTTTCGTTGACTTTGTGAGTGCTTGTCAAGAAATGAATCACGTTCAGATTTATTTGATTGGCGAAGGTGCAAAACGAAAAGAAGTGGTGGAGAGTTTGAAACAATTTCAAAATTGTAAATATTATCCGCCCGTTCGTTACGAAGAATTAAATGATTTGTTGTGCAATGCAGATTTGCATGTGCTTTTTCAGAAAAACGCAGTTGTTGATACCGTAATGCCATCAAAAATATTAGGAATGATGGCTAGTGCTAAACCATCAATTGTTACTGGGAATGAATATTCGGAGGTGCGACACAATCTTGAAATTTCAGAAGGGGGATTTTATTTTCATCAAGATACAAAACTTCATGAAATAATGGGAGTTCTTAAGAATTTAATTGAAAACCCAGAGCAGTCTACGATTATGGGGGATAAAGCAAGAAAATTTGTAATTGAAAAATATTCGATTGAAAGTGTATTGAGTCAATTTCAAAAGGATATTGAAAACAGTTGAACGTACTATTTTCAAAATTAAGACCATTTGTTGTGATTTTAAATATGATTTAAAAAGCTTGTTTTTATAATACAAATATTAACGGTTTATTATACCTTGCCATCGTAAAATTGACTTATGAAAAGAATACTTATTACCGGAGCCGCAGGATTTTTAGGATCACATCTTTGTGACCGTTTTATAAAAGATGGTTATTTTGTTATTGGCATGGATAATCTTATTACAGGTGATTTAAAAAACATAGAACATTTATTCAAATTAGAACATTTCGAATTTTATCACCATGATATTACAAAATTTGTGCATATTCCCGGAGATTTAGATTATATATTACATTTTGCATCACCAGCCAGTCCTATTGATTATTTAAAAATTCCGATACAAACCTTAAAAGTGGGTTCACTTGGGACGCATAATCTTTTAGGATTGGCACGTGTCAAAAAGGCGAGAATCCTTATTGCATCCACCTCGGAGGTTTATGGAGATCCATTGGTTCATCCGCAAACAGAAGAATATTACGGAAATGTAAACACCATAGGACCAAGAGGTGTTTACGATGAAGCCAAACGTTTTCAGGAATCCATAACAATGGCGTACCATACTTTTCACGGAGTAGAAACCCGAATCGTTAGAATTTTTAATACGTACGGTCCAAGAATGAGACTCAATGACGGTAGAGTTATTCCTGCTTTTATAGGTCAGGCGCTTCGTGGTGAAGACTTAACTATTTTTGGGGACGGAATGCAAACGCGCTCTTTTTGTTATGTTGATGATCAGGTCGAAGGTATTTTTAGATTATTGCATTCTGATTATGTTTTGCCAGTCAATATTGGTAATCCAGACGAAATTACCATAAAAGATTTTGCTGAAGAAATTATAAAACTGACAGGAACCAATCAGAAAGTGGTTTATTTTCCTTTGCCAATAAATGATCCGTTGCAACGTCAGCCGGATATTACAAAAGCAAGAAAATTGTTGGGTTGGGAAGCAAAGGTAGATCGAGCCGAGGGAATGAAAATCACTTACGACTATTTTAAATCATTGTCTAAAGAAGAACTTTCTAAAGAAGAACATAAAGATTTTTCGGGTTATATAAAGTAAATATATTTGCTTTTAGAAGAGATCTCGCTTTCATTGTTTTGTAATCGTATTGCGGGATTCCCATTTGTAAATAGAATAAATTATAGATTTATCTGATAAAAAGAATAATATGCATTGGATTATAAATTAATTTGGGGATTTATAAGAGATTGTATAGTTTTAATATACATTGAATCTTTCATTAAATAGAAAAATAGCAACATATTTACGTACTATAATTTTTTGTGGTTCCTTCAAAGTAGTTAAGTACCAAATTTTTGATTTCAATAATAAGAACATTTTATTATTTTTAATTCTGTAAGTTGTTATTTAACATTGCTGTTCGCCTGCAAAACAAATTAAATATTATGTTGGAAAGTCAAAGTGAACCGATTATAAATAATGATTATTACCTAAGACAATTTCAAAGCATTGTCAATGGAAATTTTACGAAAAGAAAAGAACGAAAACCCAATAGGTTATCATCGCTCATTATGACTGCATCTCAAACAGGAAGATATTCAAAATATATTAGACCAATAAGTGTTACAATAGACCTATTGATCATTTCTGTTATGAGTATGTCTTTCTTTAAAGGACTTAATTTAAATTCGGAACTTTATCTTGTTTATCAAATTATAGGATGGATCAGTGCGGCTGTTTTTATTCAATTTTATGAAGTTTATCGCTTCACTATCCCAATAGAAATTATTTCCAAGATACTAAAGCAATCTGTGTTGTTTCTATTAATTGTTATCGCTTATTTCCCCTTCGAAAAACAAGTTATTTTTAGCGGAACTGCTATCGCTTTTTTTATGATTTCTAGTATAGTACTTGTCTCTTTATCTAAATTTTTATTGTTTTATTATTTAAAAGAATATCGAATAATAACAGGGAGTAATTATAGAAGTGCTGTAATTATCGGGTATACACCGGAGGCGATTCGACTGAAAGAACTTTTCGAAACAAGAAATGATTACGGTTATCGTTTTTTTGGATATTTTTCAGACAAGAAATCAAATCAAAACATTAAAGGAAAATTGGCTGACTTGAAACCTTTTGTGCTTGAAAATAGTATTGATGAAATTTATTGTTCATTGAATGAAATTTCCAATGAGCATTTGAAAGATTTAATTGATTTTGCCGATGAAAATAATAGAACTATTAAATTCATACCGGATACAAAAGAAATTTTTTCAAAGAATTTAAAAATCGATTATTACGATTTTTTTCCAGTGCTGTCATTAAAGAAAACCATTTTACATGAGCCTGTGATTAAAGTCCTCAAAAGATCATTTGATATTGTTTTTTCATTATTAGTGGTGGTATTTCTTTTGTCTTGGCTAATGCCAATATTAGCAATTTTAATAAAATTAGAATCAAAAGGGCCTATTTTTTTCAAACAGGGAAGACCCGGAATTGATGAAAATGAATTTTTTTGTTATAAATTTCGCTCGATGAGAATCAATGGAACAACCGAAAATGAGGCTTCCAAAAATGATCCGCGCGTTACTAGAATCGGGAAATTTATGAGAAAAACAAGTATAGATGAAATGCCTCAATTTTTGAATGTTTTACTTGGGGATATGTCCGTCGTTGGGCCTCGTCCGCATCTTTGGGCACAAAATAAATCCTACGGAAAAAAAATCAAAAAATACATGGTGCGTCACTGTGTGAAACCCGGCATTACAGGTTTAGCACAAGTTAGCGGGTGTCGAGGCGAAATAGAAACCGAAACGGATATGATTAACCGCATAAAATTCGATATTTTTTACATCGAAAACTGGTCGCTTATCTTAGATTTAAAAATAATTCTACAAACGGTTGTAAACGTTTTAAAAGGCGAAGAAAAAGCATATTAAAATGGAATTGGTATCTATTATAACGCCTTCTTTCAATTCTGAAAAATTTATTGCAGAAACCATTCAATCGGTGCAAAATCAAACCTATCATAACTGGGAAATGATTATTGTAGACGATTGCTCTACTGACAAAACGGTTTCTATAGCTGAATATATTGCCGATAATGACAACAGAATTAAGGTTTATAAACTAGACAAAAATTCAGGAACCGGAATTGCGAGAAATACTGGTTTAGAAAAAGCTTTAGGGAAGTATATTGCGTTCTTGGACGCAGACGATTTATGGAAACCTAATAAATTGGAAATTCAAGTTAATTTTCTAAGAAATAACAATTTACCATTTACTTTTTCCTTTTACGATTGCATCAATGAACAAGGAACGGAATTGAATAAAAGAGTGGAAGCCCCCAGAAATCTTTCCTATATGCAGTTGTTTTTTTGCAATTATGTGGGGAATCTTACGGGTATTTATGATGTGAATTATTTTGGAAAAATAGCGATCTCTTCAATAAGGAAACGCCAGGACTGGATGTTATGGCTTACGATTCTAAAAAAGGTGAAAAGCGCGCAACCTATTCCTGAGAGTCTGGCTTTTTACAGAATTAGAGAAAACTCCATATCGGCTTCTAAGCTTGATTTATTGAAACACAATTTCGGGGTTTACAGAAGATTTCACGGGTTTAATTTAGCGCATTCATTACTTTGTATGACGGGTTTTTTATTTACTCAATTGCTAATTAAACCACGCTATATAAAAAACACTAAAGCATCGATTTAAACTGTTTTAATTTTCCACGATTGCTTCTTTCTAAGGTTTCTTTTCTTGTAAATTTAAAGTTCAAACCAGGTTCCAGATATAATTCAATCGCTTTTTTAATTTTTTGAATTTGTGCCAAATTTAAGTTGGTTTCACTTACATATTCAATTTCAAAAGAATCAATTTTTGTTTGTTTAATAATAAATTCCTTTACGTTTCCATCGTCTTCAATAAAGCTTTTGGTTACATAATAAAACGTCAGTCCAGGTGATTTTTTCCCGCTTGGTAAAATAGCAACATCGTTTGTTCTCCCAATTAATTTCTGGAGTATGGGTTTTTTTAAGGTGCTTTTTTCGTCCAGAATTCCAATATCGCCAATGTCATAGCGTATAAACGGATGTGCTTTGTTGAATAAGGAAGTGATCACGATGCGGCCGGAAGTTCCATTTGGCACAACTTGATTATTGTCATCCAAAATCTCGACAAATAAGGTTTCTGAATTTACCAGCCACTCTACATCTGTCCCGAAGCTTCGGGATTGAAAAGCTATTAAATCCAATTCCGAAGCGCCGTATTCGTTGACAATTGGTATGCCAAATTGTTTTTCTAACAGTATTTTATCATCCTCAAAAAGCATTTCGGAAGTCACCATGCAGACTTTTAAAGTTGGGCAAATTGCTGATAATATAATATTTCTCTTTTGTAAAAATTTGGCAAACAAAACAATCGAACTCGTATAACCATTGATATAATCGAATTTTTTGGTTCGAAAATGTTTCAAAAAACCTTCCAACACATCATCGGACAAATCAAAAATCGAAAACCGAAATCGATTGCTCAATAAATCCTTAAAGCGTTCTTTTTTATTTCCAATAAAATCCATTGGAATCCCATAAAACCGGGCTTGATAGGAACTGTTGAAATCAATTCCATACCAACCAAAACGATAGATATTAGAAGCCCAAGTCATGGCATGGCTGTATTTGTCTTTGGCAAAAATAAATGGATCACCGCTGGAACCGGAGGTTTTATTGATGTAACTGTTTTTAATAGAATATCCTTTTGAAAGTCGTTCCGATAATGGTTTTTGTAGGTTTTGTTTATTTAAAACGGGTAAATCATTCCAGTTTTTAGAATTTTTTGAACCAACTAATTGTCTGTAAAAAGGATTGTTTTGCAAATGAAACGCAACAATTTCTTCTTTTTTATTTTCAATGAAAACTTGATGTTCTTTTTCTGAAAAAGCGACAATCTTTCGCAATTCGGATTTGGCTTCCTTCATCGGGAAACCATTTATTTGGAGCGTTAAGTCGAAAATAGAAATCATTTTAACGGTATATTTTCTCAAAAATAATGTTTACTAATCAAGTAATGACCGATAAGCCGTAACTTTTTGGAAATTAATTATTTTTTAAGTTCAAAAGCAATTATTTTTGCACCACAACTAAAGAAAACTACACCATGACAATTTTACTACTAGGTTCAGGCGGAAGAGAGCATGCATTCGCATGGAAAATGATTCAAAGTCCGCTTTGTGATACACTTTTTGTAGCTCCAGGAAACGCAGGGACAGCCGCAATAGCGACTAACATTGATATGAGTCCAACTGATTTTGACGCTATCAAAGCTTTCGTTCTTCAGGAAAAAGTAGAAATGGTTGTTGTGGGGCCGGAAGATCCATTAGTAAAAGGGATTTATGATTTCTTTTTAAATGATACCGAATTAAAACATATTCCAGTTATTGGGCCATCAAAAATTGGTGCTCAATTAGAAGGAAGTAAAGAATTTGCTAAAGAATTTTTGATTAAACATAATATTCCAACCGCCGCTTACGATAGTTTTACTGCTGAAACGGTTGAAAAAGGATGTGAATTTTTGGAGACACTACAACCGCCTTATGTTTTAAAAGCAGACGGATTAGCAGCTGGAAAAGGGGTGTTGATTATCCAGGATTTGGCGGAAGCCAAAGAAGAATTAAGAAATATGTTGGTGCATCAAAAATTTGGCGCAGCCAGTTCAAAAGTAGTTATCGAAGAATTTCTGGACGGTATAGAATTAAGCTGTTTTGTTCTTACTGATGGAAAAAGCTATAAGATTTTACCAACTGCCAAAGATTACAAACGTATTGGCGAAGGGGATACGGGGTTGAATACAGGCGGAATGGGAGCAGTTTCTCCAGTTCCTTATGTTGACGCTGTTTTGATGGAAAAAATCGAAACACGCATTGTAAAACCAACTATTGATGGTTTCCAGAAAGATGGTATTCCGTATAAAGGGTTCGTTTTTATTGGATTGATAAATGTGAATAACGAACCAATCGTAATTGAATACAATGTGAGAATGGGTGATCCGGAAACAGAAGTGGTTATTCCAAGATTAAAAACGGATTTAGTCGAATTGTTTTTGGCTGTAGCCAATGAAAAACTAGATGAAATTACGTTGGAAGTTGACGAAAGAAGCGCTACTACAATTATGGTCGTTTCTGGCGGATATCCTGAGGATTTCGAAAAAGGAAAAGTAATTTCAGGATTAGAAAATATTACCGATTCGATTGTTTTTCATGCAGGAACAAAATTAGACAACGGAAATGTGGTGTCTAATGGAGGAAGGGTTTTAACCGTAACTTCATATGGAAATGATTTTGAAGAGGCCATAAAAAAATCTTACCAAAACATAGACAAGCTAAATTTTGATAAGATGTATTTTAGAAAAGATATCGGAAACGATTTAAAATAGGTTCCAATAACCGTTCACTTTTTTTAAAAATTATTATTTTAAGAAAGAGTGAGCTGTTGTATCTTGGTTTTCCTCACCATTATCTTGGTGAAGTTTCAATTGTATAATCCAATATACCATTGCCGCCGCACAAACAATCATGAAAATCCAGTTGATCGTGTTAGCAACAAACCAAGATTTTAGCTCTAGTGAGCGTAAAAAGTCTAGGGGAGCAAATAAAATATTTACAAATAAGTATTGTATTCCTTCGAAAAATGCTTTCATAATGTATAAAATTAATTTTATTAATTGTTTTAAATGGTCAGTGGCGCCAAAACTTCTTATTTGTAAAGAATATTTTGAACTTACAACCGTTCCTTTTAAACAAGTATTATATTTACAGTCACAAAAGTATAAAATATCCTTATGATAACAAGTGTTTTTAAGAAATCTACGCCATTAAATTTTTCTCTAGTTGTTATATTAATACTGGTTTTCTTTTTAATGTACCAGTTTCAGGATTTTTCGTGGATGAATTCAGGTATTTTAATTTTAAAAAATACAATAATATTAAGTGTTCTTTTAGCGTCTGTTCTAATTACAAATTTCGTTGCAAAGAAAAATGGATTGAGTAAAGACAGCAGCTACACCATTTTTTTCTATTTTTTGTTTCTGCTTTTTTTTCCTTCGTTACTGGATAATATTAACTTGGTTGTGTCGAATTTCTTTATTTTATTAGCACTTCGTCGACTGATTTCTCTGCAATCACTAAAAGCTTCTAATGAAAAAATATTTGATGCCTCATTATGGATTTTTGTAGCTAGTTTATTTCATTTTTGGAGTATTCTTTTTATTGTATTGGTATTTATATCAATACTTTTTCATGTTTCCAGAGAGTTAAAAAATTGGGTGCTGCCGTTCATCGCCCTTTTTATTGTTGGGATTATCTCGATCCTTTTATCGATGATTTTCAATTTGAGTATCATTGAATTTTTGAATAAAAATGCAACAACTAATTTTGAAATTAATTATTTCACTAATAATTATCAGAATGGGGCTTTATCTATTTATGCAACGGTAGCTTTGTTTTTTGTAATATCTATGTTTGCAACTATATCGCATAGGCCCCTGCTATTACATGCATCATTTAAAAAAATAATTGCCTCCTTTTTTATTGGAGTACTAATTTTTGTGGTTTCGCCAAATAAAAGCAATGATTTATTAGTATTCACTTTTGCCCCAATGGCAATTATGGCTACGAGTCACATTGAAGTTGCCCAATTAAAATTGAAACAGGAAATGGTGTTATTTGTACTTATAGCATGTAGTCTTTTTGCTTTTTTCTCCCAATTATAATTTTTCTCCAAAAGCTAAATCTCCCGCATCTCCAAGGCCAGGGACAATGTAACTTTTGT
Organism: Flavobacterium xinjiangense; assembly: GCF_900142885.1. Classification (GTDB taxonomy): domain Bacteria; phylum Bacteroidota; class Bacteroidia; order Flavobacteriales; family Flavobacteriaceae; genus Flavobacterium; species Flavobacterium xinjiangense. Next base: position 86,580 of record NZ_FRCL01000008.1, read on the forward strand.
CATCCAATTTCTCGTCTAAAGCGGCTATCCACAGATGACAATTATGAGGTAAATGTTTTTCCAGGTAAGCAATTCCTTCAGGAGCAGCAATAGTTACGGCAATGTGAATCTCTTTTGGGGTTCCCCTTTCCATTAATCTGTTGAAAACTGCAACTATGGATTGTCCGGTGGCAAGCATAGGATCGATCAGCAATAAATTTTTATTATTGATATCAGCTATGGCTTGGTATTCAACTTTAATCTCGAAATAAGCATCATTGTTTGGATGGTATCTGTAGGCGGAAACAAAACCATTTTCGGCACTGTCAAAATAATTCAAGAAGCCCATATGCAAAGGTATTCCTGCTCGTAAAATGGAACATAAAACTAGTTGATCTTTAATTTCTGTCGTTTTTTTAATACCAAGAGGAGTTTGGATTTCAACATCGGAATAATGTAATTCCTTGCTCAATTCATAGGCCATTATTTCACCAATACGCTCAATATTTCTGCGAAAACGCATGCTGTCATTATGAACATTGACGTTTCTGATTTGTCCTAAAAAATGATTCAGGACGCTATTGTTTTCTGATAAAATATGAATTTGCATGATTTGAATTTTGGAATTAAACTTCTAAAAGTTTTTTTAATCTATAAAAGTATAAAAAAGTATCTTTGCGTTATAAAATATAAAGATATGTTTTCAAAATTAGCTTATTCTGTTTTCGAACAAAGTATTAAAGATTATCACCAATTTGATAATGTTGATCAACCTATAAATAATCCTTTTCCAAAGGATAAATTCGAGCATTTATTATATTCTAAAAATTGGGTTGATACCGTGCAATGGCATTACGAAGATATTATTCGTGATCCAAATATTGACCCGGTTGAAGCGTTGACATTAAAACGTAAAATAGATGCTTCTAATCAGGTTCGTACTGATATGGTGGAATATATTGACAGTTATTTTCTTCAAAAATACAGTCATGTAGCGGTAAAAGAAAACGCTAAAATTAATTCTGAAAGTCCTGCTTGGGCATTTGACAGATTGTCGATTTTAGCTTTGAAAATTTACCACATGAATGAAGAAGCCACTCGTGCCGAAGCTTCCCAAGAGCATAGAGACAAATGTCAGGAAAAATTGAACGTTTTATTAGAACAAAGATCAGATTTATCAACTGCAATTGATGACTTGATAAATGACATCGAAAACGGTGACAAATTCATGAAAGTGTACAAACAAATGAAAATGTACAATGATGATGAATTGAATCCAGTTTTGTATCAAGGAAAGAAATAAAAAGATATTTTGAACCATTAATCAATTGTCCAAAAAAATCCAGCATATAGCCGTCATGAGACTTTCCGCAATGGGAGATGTCGCCATGACGGTTCCTGTTTTACGGGCTTTTGTAAGCCAGCATCCCCAGGTTAAAATCACCATGATCTCCAGACCTTTTTTTAAACCTTTTTTTGAAGGAATTCCTAATCTTTCTTTTTTTGCTTTCGATGAAAAAGAACGACACAAAGGAGTTGCAGGATTGTTGCGTTTGTACCAAGATTTAAAGCATTTAGATATTGACGCTTTCGCCGATTTGCATAATGTTTTGCGTTCTAAAATCGTTAGAAAACTTTTTGCTTTAGGCGGAAAAAAAACAGCTTCAGTGGATAAAGGAAGAGCGGAGAAAAAAACGTTAACCCAACCGGAAAATAAAATTTTCAAGCAACTACCCACCATGTTCGAGAGACACATAAAAGTGTTTAAAAATCTTGGGTTTTCAGTTGATTTATCTCATCCCGTATTTCCTAAAAAAGCGGTTTTAGACAAAGAAATTTCAAGTATTCTTGGAGAAAATAACAAAAAATTAATTGGGATTGCTCCTTTTGCACAATATGATTCTAAAGTCTATCCGTTGGATTTAATGCAGGAAGTTATTGATAAACTGGCTTTGGATGCAAACAATACTATTTTACTTTTTGGCGGAGGAAAAAAAGAAATCGAAATTTTGAATTCTCTTTCTTCTAACAAAGAAAACGTCATTAATATGGCGGGGCAACTCAAATTTCAGCAGGAACTGCAACTCATCAGTAATCTTGATGTGATGCTTTCCATGGATTCCGGGAATGCGCATATTGCGGCTATGCTTGGTGTAAAAGTCATTACGCTTTGGGGTGCGACGCATCCGTTTGCGGGATTTTCGCCTTTCAATCAACCATTGGAAAACACTTTGGTTTCCGATAGAAATCAGTTTCCTAAATTACCCACTTCGGTTTATGGAAATAAAAAAGTAGAAGGTTATGAAGAGGCGATGCGAACAATTCCTGTTGACTCTATTATAAAGGTTTTAAATGCCAGCAAACAATAAATTAAGATTTATACATAGTATAGAATTTTAATTTCTTCTATTTTTTGTGGTTTTTATGTAAGAATATTTTTAACATTTTAATAACAAAAAGACGGTAAATTTTTAGTGAGAATAATACTATTTTTGGTTCAGCTATGTTAGGTTTTGCACTCAGAGTTAACTTAAGGTGAAAGATATTCACTTTTTCTGTTAAGTTTCCTTTAGAAATCCTAAAATGCTAATTCAATAAAAATAGAACTATTTATGCCAAAAATTACTGTAACAATTGCAATTTTGTTCCTTTTCTCTTTTTCAGCGTTTTCTCAAAAAACGAACCTTTCGGGTGTTTTAACCGATGGTAGCGAAAAAAAACCCATTTACAATTCGGTTGTTGCTTTATTAACCCCCAAAGACTCTATTTTATATAAGTTTACCCGATCTGATAAAGAGGGAAAATTTAATCTCAAAAATGTAATAGCAGGAAACTATATATTGATGACGGCTCATAGCCAATATGCTGATTATGTAGATGCCATAACTGTTGAAGAAGGCGAAAAAAAAATGGGGACAATTGCTTTGATGAGCAAAATTAATGCGCTTAGAGAAGTAATTATAAAGACGGGTTCTATTAGAATTAAAGGAGATACTACCAGTTACAGAGCAAGTGATTTTAAAGTAGATGCCAATGCCAATGTAGAAGAATTATTGAAAAAACTGCCAGGAATACAAGTGGATAAAAATGGTGTAATAAAAGCCATGGGTGAAACGGTAGAAAAAGTATTAGTAGATGGCGAAGAATTTTTTGGTGATGACCCAGGGATGGCGGTAAAAAACTTGCGAGCAGATGCGGTTAAAGAAGTACAAGTTTTTGATAAGAAAAGTGATCAGGCCGAGTTTACAGGAATAGATGATGGTGATAGAAAAAAAACAATTAACCTAAAATTAAAAGAGGATAAAAAGAAAGGGTATTTTGGCAAAATAGACGCTGCAAACGGACCATTAACAAGTATTGATTCCAGATACAATATCAATTCGATGCTTAGCTCTTTTAAAGGCAAAAGAAAACTATCCGCTTTTTTATTAAATGGTAATACAGGTCAAGATGGGCTTGGCTGGCAAGACAGCGAAAAATTTGGTGGACGAGAAGATAATGTAAGCATGAGTATGGATGATGATGGAAATGTAAATTATGAATGGACAGGCGGCAATACTGATGATGAACCTTATGTTGACACTCAAAATGGGTTTATAAAAAACACCAACGCAGGATTGCAGTACAGCAACAAGTGGAATGATAAACAAACATTGAATCTAGCGCCAAAATATAATAAACAAATTTATACAAACAATAATAGCAGGATTACCCAAACACAAGTAGGAGAGACCCAATTAAACGAAAACAAATCCACGATAAGCAATGTGAACAGAAGTAATTTTAAACTAAATGCTACTTACGACGTAAAATTAGATTCTGTAAATTCCATAAAATTTACGGCCAAAACCAATTTCTACAGTACCGATAGCGATGAATTTACAAACGGACAGACTACGGGAGATAATGGATTATTAAAAAATAAACAACAAAAAACATTTACTACAAAATCAGATAAGGAATCGTTGTTTGCAAGTATTTTGTATAAACATAAATTCGCTAAAGCCCGTCGTACATTTTCTGTAAACAGCAGTTGGAACACTTTAAATACGAATGCAAATAATTTTTTAAAGTCTTCCAATGAAAGTTATGATGGAGGTGTTTTTTCCTCTAAGGATGATGTGGATCAAAACAAAATAGGAGAGAAAACAAATCAAAATCTTGCTTTAAACGTTGCTTATACAGAGCCTATTGGTAAGAAATTTGCTTTGCAATTTGCGCATCAAATTACTTATAACAGTGGTGAAAGCAATTATTTAACCTATGATTATTCAGATGTTACAGGCAAGTATGATTTGGTTGTAAATTCTTTATCAAACGAGTTTAAACAGACAATAACAACAAACAAGCCCAATATAAAATTGAGTTATAATTCCAAAAAAATAAATTATAGTTTTGGAAGTGGTTTTGGTTTTACTTCGTTTGATTTGCAAGATCAAACTTTAAACAAAGAATACAAGCGCAACTACACCAACTTTTTTCCAGCTGCAAATTTCTCCTATAAATACAAAAGCAATAGTAATTTGCGTATCAATTATCAAGGGGCAACAAAACAGCCTACTATCGATCAATTACAGCCTTTGAGAAACAATCAAGATTTTTTTAATCAAATTATAGGTAATCCAGATTTAAAGCAATCCTTTACCAATAGTGTAAGTATATTTAGCAGTAGTTATAGTATTTTGACAGAATCACATTTTTACCAAAGTATTTCTCTTAGAACCACCTCCAATTTAATTTCTTACAACAAAGATATAGATCCGGAAAGTGCTAAAACAATTACCAAACCCATAAACACAAACGGAAATTTTTCCGGAAATTTTTATTTTGGATATGGATTTAAAATAAAAAAATTAGATTTAAATATTAATCTTAATCCATCTGTTAGTTATAACAAATCGGTACTTAGTATTAATAACATAATCAATGATTCTAAAACTTTAATTTCAGGTTTTTCAATGTATTTAAATAAATCCAAAGAAAAGAAATATGATATTAGTTTAAGTAATAATTTTTCAAATAACAGAAACACCACTTCACTAAATGATGAAATTAAATCATTTAACACCAATAATTTTAGTTTGGATGTAGGGGTTTATTTCAGAGAGAAATGGAAACTGTCCACGGACTACAATTTATTTTCTCGTCAAAAAACGGTCGATTTTCAAACTAATCTTACCAATCAATTATGGAATGCAAGGCTACAACGGACTTTCAAAAGCGATGAGTTTACTGCTTATATCATGGTACGAGATATTTTGAATCAAAACATAGGCATAAAAAGGTATGTTTATGAAAACACAGTAAGTGAGGAACAAAACGATAGGCTCAAAAGATATGCTATGATAGGCTTTACCTGGAATTTTAAAAACAAAGGCGAAACCGCAAAAAAATAAATTAATAACTATTTTAAAAATAAAACATACAAATTTGGCAACATTCTTTTGCTTTATTTAACCCAAAAAAACAAAAGAACGAGTTTAAACGAAGTTTAAAAAACCCCGAAATCTAATTATCTAAAAGTCTAACTATCTATGAAATCAATACTTTTTTTTATTGCAGCACTAATTTTTACAACTCCATCAAAAGCTCAGCAATTTGTAGATAAAGCTGTAATTGAATATGAAGTAAATACCAATCTCAAAAAAACGATGAGTAATGATAGTTGGGGTGAGATGATGAAAGATAACCTGTCTGATCTAAAAATATCCTATTTCACTTATACTTTCGCAGATAACAAAAGCGTATATAAATTTGATAGATGGAGCCCAAAAACAAGAATACCAAAAAACCAAAAAGATGCAGATGAAGAAAATATTTGGTATTTTGATTTTTCAGCAAGAAAAATGAATATGCAAAAGCAAATTGTAGGAACTAATTTTGTAATAGCAGATAGCATACCAAACATACAATGGAAAATCACAAATGAACATAGAGAAATAGCGGGTTATAATTGCCGAAAAGCCGTTGGCAAAATAATGGATGACGTGTATGTATTCGCTTTTTACACAGACGATATCACCATTTCTGGCGGTCCATGTTCTATAAGCGGTTTACCGGGTATGATTTTGGGACTTTCAATACCAAGATTATACACCTCATTTATAGCTACCAAAATAGATTTAAATAGCAGTAACGCATCGGACATAAAACCCATTGCAGCCAAAAAAGCCTATGACTTAATGGGGCTAAAATCGTTGATAGAAGAAAAAACAAAAGATTGGTATACCTACGGCGAGGATAAAGAAGAAAACAAAAGACAAAAAAACATTTTTTTGTGGAATGCTTTTTTATAATTGGTTAACAACTTGATTTTGATAATTTTTTTAAATTTGGTTCTACAACAGATAGTATTACCGAAATAAAAAAGCAGAGGGTTATGAGGATGCCATGCGAACGATTTCACCAAAGAAAGTGGTTTCTACTATTGAGTCGAAGCTTATCGTTTAGTAGATAAGCAGTAGCAGGTTGAAACCAACTATTTAATTTATGTTTATTGGTCTTTTTTGTTTAGACACCGTCCTCTCGGCTCATCACCCTCGTGAAGTACAATTTCCGAATGTAGGAACTGTGCGGCGGCTGCTGAATCTTTCACTTTAGAAGCCGAGCGTTCTAACATTTCTGACTCAAACACAGTTAATACACTTTCTCTTATTCCAGCTTTCCGCCATTGAGATGAAGAGTTACATCCTTTTGAGATTCCCCGAGCTAACATGAGCGCATCCAGCAATGCTTGATTTGCCCCCTGTCCTTTGAATGGACTCATTGGGTGAGCCGCATCCCCAAGCAAGGTCACTTTACCCCCTTTTTCTAACAATTCTGATTGGAGTAATTCTCGGTCATACACAGGATAGCCAGAAATTTTCGCTTCCAGAGTCGCAGCTAAAATTTGAGGAATGGGATCGTGCCACTGAGTTCTACGACACGCTTCTTCCTTGAGCGCTTGAGGTCCTTGAGCACTTAACGCCTTAGCCTCTTTTTCTGTCATTGGGAAGCTAAGTTGCCACATCACGGAGTCTGACGTATAAGGCATTATGTAAATCCGTTCATTGCCATTGGCGGTTTGAAAAACAGTTGCCGAGTCAAGCAAAGAACTATTCATCCCTTCGAGAGCGCTCAAAGGACAGATGCCCAATATCACAATGCAACCTAGGTAACGCAATGGGGTACTATCATCACCAATCAGTAACCTTCTAACCGAACTACGAATCCCATCGGCTCCAACTACAAGATCCGCATTGGAACGCTGAATTGCCCCGTTTACTTCAAAGGTCATATCAACGCCTTCGCCGTCAGATGCCGCAAAATTTATTAATTGGTGTCCCCACTGTACTGCATCATGTCCACCGAGTTGCTCAAGTAAAGCTAAACGCAAAGATTGCCGCGCGATATGCACATTTGTACGTTTCGTATACGTTTTTTCATCAGTCTGCATCCATTTTCTAATTCCCCATTCACCAATCACTTTTCCGTCTGTAGTATGCACCATATGTCTGGTTGAAATCACGCCTTTTTCTAACGAGAAAATTCCCAATCCCTCGATTGCTTTACTGGCTTGCTGCAAAGTGAGTCCGTAGCCCTGAGATCGAGCTTCAAAGTTGATATCGCGCTCATAAAGTGTAAAAGGAATTCCGCGGTGCAAACAAGCCACAGCTAATGCCACACCGCCTATACCACCACCAATAATAGCAACATGTGGGAAGTTTTCTTTATCTGCTATTGGATGACTAGCAGAAGGAAGCAATCCTGATCCGTTACAATTCAAGCAGGTGTATAGGTGACCTTTAGGATGAACTGGTGCTGTTCCTTCGCCTTTCGTTTTTTCAAATTGATCGAGTGCTATCTTGTATTGGCGACGCGCTTTCATGCTGAGCCCCCGACTTTTTTTGCCTCGTCCCTGACATTCGGGACAAAAAGTCCAGCTTGCTTCTGCATTATTAACCTTTTTCACTTCCTTATTTATTTTACTTGATCTTGACTATCCTTTCCAAAAAAAACTTAGCCGATACAATTGATGCTGGTCTTAATAGTAAAGTAATGATTGTAACTTTCATTACTGTTATATAATTTAACACGAGAATATTTTTCAGTTTTCAGTCGCAGTTTATCGTTTAATAGATAAATAGTGATAAGTTGAACAGTTATAACGAGTTTACAAAGTCTACAACCGTTATGGTAGTAAAAGTAGGTACTGTATTATTGATAACTTTATATTTCTCAGACATTTTTTCAAATATATTGATTTTAAGAAACTCTACTATAAAAACAGACGTACACCTGTTCAGAAGGTAAGACAAGCACCAGAGAACGTTAAGAGACGATTTCCAGTTGGGAGTTTGTTATCTTTTAGTTACAAAAAAGAGTTTGCATATCGCAAACTCTTTTTTTTGTAGTTTAATTGAACAATTGTAAGTGTTCTTTTAACCATATAAGTTATAAAAGAAAATAAAAGTTCATTTATAGTATAAGTCAAACTGAATACTGCCAGTGCAAACTGAACACTTTCTTAAACATCATCATAATCTACATAAACAGTCGCAGAAGTTGGATGTGCTTGACAGGTAAGAATCAATCCATCAGCGATTTCTTTATCAGTAAGAATAGAGTTTTTAGTCATTTCGGCAGTTCCTGATGTAACGCGAGCCAGACAGCTGCTGCATATTCCGCCTTGACAAGAATAGGGAGCATCAAGACCTTGTTTTAAAGCGGCTTCAAGGATAGTTTGTTTTTGCGACATTTCGAAAGTCGTTTCTTCGTCATCGACCATAACGGTGATTTTTGAATGCCCTTCCAGATTTTCTTTTATCACATTTTCATGGGAAGAAGTCGTGAACAATTCGAATTTTATCGCTGATTCTTTTATGTTTTTTTCTTTTAAAACACCAGAAACGGTATTGATCATTTCTTCCGGACCACACAAATAGAACTTGTCAAATTCCAGTTCTTTATGTTTGTTATTCAACACAAAATTCACTGCCGATTTTTCGATGCGACCAAATAATACGTTTTCTGCTTTAGCTTGACTGAAAACATAATGCACAAAAAAGCGTCCCACAAATTGTAATTGTAAATCGTGTAATTCTTGATAAAATATAGTTTCTTCGGGAGATTTATTTCCGTAGACAAGTACAAAAGAGCTTTTTGGTTCATTTTTCAAAACCGATTTTAGAATTGACATTACTGGAGTAATTCCGCTTCCGGCTACAAAAGCAACATAATTTTTTTGACGGTCCGCTTGAGGATCAAAGGTGAATTTCCCTTCTGGTTTTCCTACTTCCAATACGTCACCCGCTTTTAGTTTTGTATTAGCAAATTGAGAAAAGGCTCCATTTTTTACCGCTTTAACAGCAATTCGTAATTCTCCGCTTTCTGGAGAAGAACAAATAGAATAGGCACGACGAATTTCTTTTCCGTCAAGTGTTAATCTCAAATTTACGTATTGACCTGCAATAAATGCATAGTTGGGTTTTAATTCTGCTGGGACATTGAAAAGTATTGAAACCGCTGTTGCAGTTTCACGTTTTACTTCTTTTATAATGAGTTTCAGGAATGAAGACATGGGATTATTTTTTTACAAAGATAGTAAACCGATATGTTTTCTAAAAGTGATAAATTTTGAAATTTTAATACCTAATGAAGTTATGTATAAGAATCTTATGTATATTTGTTTCTTAAACATGAGATTGCTTCGTGCCTCGCAACGACAAAAAAATGAAAAATTCACAATTATATAAAGGAAGTTTGAATACCATAATCATGAAATTGCTGGAGGAAAACGGCAAGATGTACGGTTATGAAATTACCCAGAAAGTAAAGGCGATAACTCAAGGCGAATTAAATATCACTGAAGGCGCTTTGTATCCTGCCTTGCATAAACTGGAAGCCGAAGGTTTGCTTGATGTGGAGATAGAAAAAGTGGATAACCGAATGCGAAAATATTATAAACTGACTGAAAAAGGAACTACAGAAACGGTAAATAGACTTTCAGAATTGGAAGACTTTATCCGTAATATGCAGAGTTTAGTAAATCCTAAATTAGAATTTTAATAAATGAAACTAACAGCAGAACAAATAGAATATGTATCCAATTATGTCAAATCCTTTGACATCAAATGGTATGAATTACAAGTGGAGCTTACGGATCATATGATAACGAGTATGGAGGAAATTTGGGAAAAAGAACCTGAACTTACTTTTCATCAAGTAAAACAGTATGCTGAAAATCGTTTTGGTCGAAATGGATTTAAGGAAGTTGAAAAAGAACGAAGAATAATTTTACATAAGGAATTTAACCGAAGCCAATGGAAAATGGTAGTCGAGTATTTGAAATTTCCTAAAATTGCAATGAGTGTTTTGTTAGTCGTTTTTGTTTATAGAATATCCTTTTATTTTGAGGACATTTCAATTTACATCAAAATTCTATTTGGAATTTTGCTTGGTGCATCTATTATACCGATCTTTAATTGGTTTCTATACAGAAAAATAAATGGCAAAAGATTCTTGGCACTTGAAACATTATTCAGCGTCAATATTGGTTCAATATGGTTTTCTTACTGGGGTATATTTTTAGCAAAAAACTTTATAGAAAACCTACGCAAAAATCATTTGATTTTTCTTCCTTTTTGTTGTTTCTGGGTTTTGGGTGTTTTGCTTGTAATTACCGGAAGACACTTAACCAACAAAGTCGCTTCCAACATAAAAAAACAATACCAATTAACATAAATTTCAGCAAATGAAACTAACTAACCAACAACTAACGATTATTACAGAAACTCTTGTTTTGAATGGAGTTGTTTATGATGATATTAAATTAGAATTGATTGATCATATTGCTTCAGAAATTGAGGCGGAAACCAGTAATAACGCGAAACCTTTTGAGATTATTTTAAAAGAAGTATTCGAAAAATGGAAGTTACAATTAAGGCCAGCTTCACATAATTTATGGCTTGGTAGCGGGTTTTCGGCTCCAAAGATTATTTTAGATAAATTAGCTAATGACAAGAAAAGGGAACTCTTTGCCGGAGCAATTATTATCTGTTTATTTACTGTTGCAATTTTATCGATTAATAATAAATTACAGAGTCCATTGGTTTTGTTGGGCATTGTGTTTTTTATAAAAACCGTATCCTTAGTGGGTGCATTGTTAATGTTAAGCGGTAAATTATTTCTTTTAAAATCTAAAATAAAAAGCACCTATTTATTCCGATTTAACAAAAGTTTTTATTTGATACTGTTTTACGGTGTTCTTATTGGGATTGGTCTTTTTCCTATTTTACCTTCGAGTAAAAATATAGAAATAAAAGCTATTTCGTTGATTGTAACTTTGACTTATTTGTTCTTAATTTACGTAAATCTAAAGCTTTTTTACAAACACTTTCAATTCGAGAAAAAACTATTGATTTCTAACTCATGAAACTTTCCAAGGAACAAATAGACCAACTTTTCACCTTCACCCGCCAGCATTATGTAGAATGGTATGACTTGCAATCGGAATTAGTGGATCATTTGGCGAATTCCATCGAAACCGAATGGCAAGAAAATCCCAAGCTTTCTTTTGACGAAGTCTTAAGCAAGGAATTTAAGAAATTTGGTGTTTTTGGTTTTATGGATGTGGTAGAAAAACGACAAGCGGTTTTGGGTAAAAAATACAACGGTTTGGTTTGGTACCATTTCAAAGATTTTTTTGGAGTCCCTAAGATTGTATTGACAATTGCGATGACGCTTATATTATTTAGCATTCTCAAAATAAGTCAGTACAGCGAATGGATTGTTATGTGGCTTTACATCTTTTTGATTTTGTTTACATTTTACGAAATTTTCAAAAACAATAAAATCAAAAAAGAAAAAAAGCAAACAAAACAAAAAAGATGGTTGTTTGAAGAAATCATAAATCAATATGGAGGTTTTGCAGGAGCCATTATTTTTCCGCTTCACCTGTTTTCTCGAATGTTTTATCATAGCGAAAAGTATATTGGGAATGACTATTGGACATTGAGTTTAAGTTTCTTTTTCGTTCTTCTTGTCCTCGTGATTTTCATTATTTTCAAAATTATCCCATCCAAAGCAGAAGAATATTTAATAGCCACTTATCCGGAATATAAATTAAAAACAATGTAACTTTTTTCCTGTTTCTTCTACTTATTCGAAAACCAAACCACTTTATTATGTTTAAACGTTTTATTTATCTCGAATGGAAGGCTTTTACACGATCAGCTTCTTTCGCAACTAATTTGGGATTAAAGATTTTAATTTTCTTCCTTATTGCTTATTTTTCAATTGTTTTCCTGGCATTAGGAATTGGAGCATTTTATATTCTTAAAAAAATGAACCTTGATCCATTGGTAACCGTAAATAAATTTCTGATTTACTACCTGTTAATGGATCTGATAATTCGTCTTTTGTTGCAGGCTATACCAGTGATGAACATCAGACCGCTACTGACTTTACCAATAAAAAAACCAACAATTGTACATTTCTCTTTAGGAAAAACGATTTTGTCTTTCTTTAATTTTGTCCATGCTTTTTTCTTTATTCCGTTTACGGTTGTTTTGATTATCGAAGGATATGATGTGGTGAGTGTGATACTTTGGTATTTGGCAATGGTTTCATTGATTTACATCAATAATTTCCTGAATATTTTATTGAACAACAAAGACAACTTGTTTGCCATTTTCGTTGGAATTGTGTTAGTTCTGGGAGGTTTTCAATATTATAAGTTTTTTGATATTACCAATTATACTTCTGTATTTTTTGATGGATTGTTTCATACAAAATGGATGTTTCTACTTCCAGTTTTGATTTTAATGGGATTGTATTATGTTACGTTTCATTTTTTCAAAAACAATTTATACTTGGATGCGGGACTTTCGACCAAAAACAAAATTGCTAAAACCGAGGATTTGACTTGGTTAAACCAATTTGGAACTTTAGGAACGTTTTTAAAAAATGACATCAAATTAATCAAAAGAAATAAACGTTCAAAAACCACGGTAATCATGAGTGTGGTGTTTTTATTTTACGGTTTTCTATTTTTTACCAATAAAATTGAGGCTTATAATAATCCCATCATGCACATTTTTGCAGGAATTTTTGTTTCGGGAGGATTTTTATTCACTTTCGGTCAATTTGTGCCGAGTTGGGACAGCTCCTATTATCAATTAATGATGACACAAAACATTCCTTACAAAGGATATTTGAGTTCAAAATGGTGGCTGATTGTTATCGCCACGGTTGTTTCTACATTATTAGCTTCATTTTATTTGTATTTTGGATGGCACGTATATCTTACAATTGTTGTGGGCGCAATTTACAACATTGGAGTCAATTCGCATTTGGTACTTCTTGCCGGTGCTTACACAAAAACGCCAATAGATTTAGATTCCAGCAAAGGAGCTTTTGGAGATAAAAAAGCTTTCAATATAAACACCATGTTGATTTCATTGCCAAAATTGTTATTGCCTGTGGCTCTTTATTGGATAGGTTCTAAGGTAATGAATCCCAATTTAGGATTAGCCATGGTCGCTATTGCCGGACTAATAGGTTTTGCTTTGAGAGACAAAGTTTTTTCTTTAATCGAAAAGGTCTATAAAACCGAAAAATATAAAACCATTGATGCTTACAAGCAAAAGGGTTAACAGTCAATTTTCATAAGCGATTAACCAAATCAACCAATAACCGATTAAACTTTTTTAAAATGATACAAGTAAACAACCTTTCAAAAACATATAACGGAACCACAGTTCTAAACATTGAAACGCTTGAGATTCCAAAAGGACAAAGTTTTGGATTAGTAGGCAATAACGGAGCCGGAAAAACTACTTTTTTCAGTCTTTTATTGGATTTAATCCAGCCTTCAACTGGAAATATTATCAACAATGACGTTCAGGTAAACACCAGCGAAAACTGGAAACCTTTCACCGCCTCTTTTCTGGACGAAAGCTTTTTAATTGGCTACTTAACACCCGAAGAATACTTTTATTTCATAGGTGATTTACGTGGTCAAAACAAAGCCGATATTGATGCTTTGTTAGCGAAACACGAAGAATTCTTTAATGGAGAAATCCTTAAAAACAAAAAATATTTGCGCGATTTATCCAAAGGAAACCAAAAGAAAGTTGGAATTATTGCCACACTAATTGGAAATCCGGAAGTAGTGATTCTTGACGAACCATTTGCTAATCTAGACCCGACAACGGTTAACAGATTAAAAAAAATCATTAAAGAACTAGCCGAAAATCCAAATGTTACCGTGTTAGTTTCCAGTCATGATTTAATGCATACTGTTGAGGTTTGTGATAGAATCGTCGCATTAAACAAAGGCGAAATTGTAAAAGATATTCAAACATCAAGAGAGACGCTGCAGGAGTTAGAACTGTTTTTTGCGGTTTAAAATTTAATTTGGGCGTGACCCGGAAAGAAAAATTCCGGGTCGGGCTTTTCGCTCTCAATCTTTTTTATTCTTAAAAAAGAATAAAAAAGGATTTCCGCTGCACTCCCTCACGCAGAACCGGGAATCAAAAAGAAACCTAATAATTTCCACTATATCAAAAAGAAACGTATTTTTACAAGTCATTATACTAAAAGGTATTTTTAAAAGTTAATTGATAAAAAACGTTTACCATTGAAAACCAACACATTTAGGCAACTAATTTCTATAGGATTTTTGTTATTTTTGATAGCATGTTCTACCAAGAAGGATACTTTTTTGGCTAGAAAATCACATGCTTTAAGCACTAAATACAATATTCTCTACAATGGTCAAATAGGATTAGATAAAGGTGTGGTTGGCATAAAAGCAAATAGCAAGGACGATTTTTGGAAGCGTTTGCCTATTGAAAAAATGCAAATTAAAGAGGATTTCATTGCAGGAGAAAAACCCAAAAATGCTGATTTTGAATTAGCGGAAACCAAAGCTACAAAGGCAATTCAGAAACATTCCATGAATATTGATGGAAGAGAGAAAAACAGCCAGATTGACGAAGCTTATTTATTGCTTGGTAAATCCCGATATTACGATCAAAGATTTGTTCCTGCACTAGACGCGTTTAATTATATTTTATACAAATATCCCAACAGCAGTAATATTTATGAAGCCAAAATTTGGCGCGAAAAAACCAATATGCGTTTAGGTAACGATGCTTTGGTGGTTAAAAATATATCCAAACTTCTAGACGAACAAAAACTTAGCAATCAGGTTGTGGCTAATGCCAATGCACTTTTATCAGAAGCTTTTCTGAATCTGGAGGAAAAAGACAGTGCTGTGGCAAAATTAAAAATTGCCGAAGAATACACTAAAATCAAGGCTGAAAAAGCCAGATATCGTTTTATACTGGGACAATTGTATGAAGAACTAGGAAAAAAAGACAGTGCAATGTACAGTTATCAGTCGGTTATTGACATGAAAAGAAAAGCGGCAAGAGAATATGTGATTCAAGCTCAAGCCAAAAAAGCGCAACTGTTTGATTATGAAAAAGGAGATACGACTGTCTTTTCAAAAACATTTAAAACGCTTGTTGCCGATCGAGAAAACCGACCTTTTTTAGATGTGATTTACTATCAGATGGGAGTGTTTCACGATAAAAATAACAACCAGAAACAAGCCTTAAAGTATTACAACTCTTCTCTTAAAAAAGCAACAACAGACCAATATTTAATTGCCTCTAATTATCGAAATTTAGGAAACATGTATTTCAAAAATGCCGAATATCCAATCGCGGCAAAGTATTATGACAGTACATTAGTAAAACTGGATTCAAAATCGAGAGGATTTCTTCAAAAAAAAATTAGAAAGAATCTCGATGAAGTTATTGCATACGATCTCATTGCAAAAAAAAATGATAGTATTATTAACATTATTTCTTTATCAAAAAGTGACAGGATATCGTATTTTGAAAACTACATCGTTAAGTTGAAAAGGGCTGATAAAGCTAAGAGCATTTTAGAAGAGAAGCAGAAAGTAAAGAGTGGTAATATTGGAAGAAACACTAGTGGAATGTCAGAAGGATCATTCGTAGCATATAAAGAAATGCGAACATTAACTAAGAAAAAAACCTTGGAACCACCTTCAATATCCGAGAACTTCATTAAGGGAGTTGCAGAGGTCTTTTATTTCTATAATCCAGTATTGGTTGCTTTTGGAAATCTAGAATTCAAAAAAGTCTGGGGAGAAAGATTATTAAACCGAAATTGGAGATTGTCTGACAAAAACAGTATCATAGTTTGGAGAGACACCCTAAACAATAATTCAACAATACTGAAGATAAAATCAGTTTCGGAAGAAATACAAGAAAGATACACTGTGGATTATTATCTCAAATTGCTTCCATTGGAACAAATTAGAATAGATAGCATCGTAAAAGAGCGTAACAATGCCTATTATCAGCTTGGTATTATCTATAAAGAAAAATTCAAAGAATATCAATTAGCCAGCATTAAGTTTGAACAGCTGTTGAGATATAATCCAGAAAAAAAACTAATTCCTTCGGTTATGTACAATTTATATAAAATATATCAAATTATAGATATCTCCAAAGCGGAGCCAATGAAAAAAAGAGTTTTGAACGAATACCCAAATTCTCGTTACGTCCAAATGATAAATAATGCCAGTGAGGCTTTAGTCAATGAAACTGAAAGTGAATATAATAAATGGTATAAATTATATCGAGAAGAACAATTTTTGACTGTATTAGAAAAAGCGGATGCATTGATTAGTCAGTTTTCAGGCGATGAAATTGTGTCTAAATTTGAACTGCTTAAAGCGAATGCAATTGGAAAATTAAGAGGAGTAGCAGCTTATAAAAATGCATTGCAATATGTTGCGGATAATTATCCAAATAGTGAAGAAGGGAAAAATGCACAAGAAATTGTTACGACTCAGATTCCGTTTTTAGAACAAATGAATTTTAATACAACCGATACTAAAAACTGGAAAATTCTTTATAAAGTGGGTACTCGAGAAGATAAAAATACAAAAGCAATTGAAGATAAAATCAAGAAATTCAATACTGTTGAAAACTTTCAAAATCTAACTTTTTCCTATGATGTTTACACCGAAAAGGAAAATTTCATCACGATTCACGGCATTAATTCAGAAGTTTATGCAAACACAATTGTTAAAGCATTAAAAGAAGATAAAAAATATAAAATCGATGAACCTGCTATTGTGATTTCTAATGAAAATTACAAAGTGATTCAGATTAAGAAGAATCTTGATGCGTATTTAGCACCAAAAAATCAATAACCATGTTTGATAAAAAGCCAAAATCGTATACAGACCTTCTCGGTAAAACCAACAGAATTGTTGAAGGGACTATTATAAAAGGAGATATTATTTCTCAGGCTGATTTTAGATTGGATGGAGAATTAATTGGTAATTTCCAATCCAGCGGGAAAATAGTGATTGGACCTGCAGGAAGTGTTACCGGCGATATTATATGCAAAAATGCAGATATAGAAGGGAAATTTGATGGTAAGATTCAAGTTGCAGAAGTCCTGAATGTAAAATCAAAATCAAGTATTCATGGAGAAGTGGTCTGTGGCAAATTAGCTGTAGAACCAGGTGCTGATTTTAGCGCTTCGTGCACTATGAAAACCAATATAAAGAATCTAATGCCTGATGATGGACAACAAGCCCAACAAAAAACAAGCTAGTAAATGGCTCGCTTTGATAAATATCCCAATTCAAATGGGGGCGATTATCTTTCTGTTTTCCTTCCTTGGAAACTGGTTAGACGAAAATCATCCCAGTCCCAAAGTATATTACAACAAGATTTTAGTGATGGTTGGAGTCGCATTAGCCTTATATAATGTGATAAGACAAGTTAACGAAATCAATAAATCACAATAAATTACCAATAAAAACAACGTTAAAACCTATAAATTGCCTTGAGTTTTTTTGACTTATGGTAAAATACAATCTCATGAATTTAAAAAATTACAAACCGCTTTTAAGTTTAGCATTGCTGATAATAGTAGCGTATATTCTACACAAAGTTATTTTTTACAGTTTTAATATAGATGACAGCGCTTTTCATTATTCGATAGAAAAATTATATTTGATATTTTCAGTTTTGTCTGTAATAGTTTTTGTTGTTTTGTTGAAAGTAAAAGAACAAAGTTTTGATAATATTGGAATGTCATTTCTATTGAGTACAAGCGTTAAAATGGTTGTTTGTTATTTGATTTTAAGGCCTGTATTGCAAGCGTCAGGTGAGAATAGTATCATTGAGAAAAGGAATTTTTTTGCAATGTTTATTCTCTTTTTAGCAATGGAAACCATCCTTACTATACGAATATTAAACAAAAATCAATAAACAAGGAGTTTTATAAGCAGAATGCGCGAAAAATAAATTTTTTATATGCTTTTGAATATTAATAAAAAATGTACCTTTGCACCAAATTTTAGAAACGTAATAAATTAAGATATTTAACTGTTATGGTGATTTCAAACAAACCACTTAGATTTATAATAGCGACATTAGTAGCGTGTCTTCCTTTAATTAGTTTTGCAAATCCTGAACAGGATACTGTAAAAGTACAAACTGAAGTTGCTCATCAGGCAACCGAAGAAGGTCATGAAGGAGCTCATGCTGAACCAACAGATGTAAAATCTAAAATTAAAGCATTTATTGGTCATCACGTTTTAGATTCCCATGACTTTACATTTTTTTCAGATGAAGTAGAAGGAAAACATTACGGTTTTTCTTTACCTGTAATTATTTGGGATAATGGTCTGCACGTTTTTTCTTCGGCTAAATTCGAACACGGTGAAGCTGTAGCAGAATCAAATGGAAATTACTACAAAATAAACCACCACGACGGTAAAATATACAAAACTGACGCTTCAGGTACAATAACTGAAGACGAAAAAACAGGTTTCCCAACTAATGTTCGTCCGATAGATTTTTCTATAACAAAAACAGTTTTGTCTATAATGATTGCTTCATTATTGATGTTTTTAATATTTGCTGGATTGGCAAAATCATACGCTAAAAACAAAGGAATTGCTTCTGGAGTTGGAAGAATTTTTGAGCCGGTTGTATTATATATCCGTGACGAAATCGCTATTCCAAACATTGGCGAAAAGCACTACAAGAAATACATGAGTTATTTATTGACTATATTTTTCTTCGTATTATTCTTAAACATATTTGGTTTAATGCCATTTGGAATCAATGTAACAGGAAATTTAACCATTACATTTTCATTGGCTATCCTGACATTTTTAATCACGAACCTTACGGCAAATAAAAATTACTGGGGGCACATTTTTTGGATGCCTGGTGTGCCTAAAGCAATGCGAATCGTTTTAGCGCCTATTGAATTGTTAGGTATTTTTATTAAACCTTTTTCATTGATGATACGTTTGTATGCAAATATTTTTGCAGGACATATTGTATTGATGAGTATTATTGGTTTAATGTTTATCTTTAAAAGCTGGTTAGGAAGCACTTTATCATTTGGATTGTCATTTGTACTTTCTATTCTTGAAATATTAGTAGCTTTTTTACAAGCGTATATTTTTACCATGTTATCTGCATTGTACTTTGGTTCAGCGGTAGAGGAACATCATCATGAGGAAGCTCATTAATAAATTGAATGTTTAATTTTTAATATATATATTATGCAAATTCCAACTATTGTAGGAGCAGGGTTAATTGTAATCGGAGCAGGTTTAGGTATTGGTAGAATTGGTGGTTCAGCAATGGACGCTATTGCTCGTCAACCAGAAGCTTCAGGAAAAATCCAAACAGCTATGCTTATCGCAGCTGCACTTATTGAAGGTATTGGTTTCGCTGCGTTATTCGCATCTTAATTAAAACTCAAAAAACAATAGTTGCAACGGTTGGTTGTAACTATTGTTTTTAAAATTAAAACATTACAAATTGCTTTTTTATGAGCAATAAAAAAATCATAATTTAAAATTTATAATTATATATAATGGATAAGTTAATAAATCAGTTTGAGTTAGGTTTGTTCGTTTGGCAAGTTTTAATATTTGTTGGATTAATATTCTTATTGAAAAAATTCGCTTGGAAACCAATTCTTGATGCAGTTAATGATAGAGAGGAAGGAATCAAAAACGCATTGCTTTCTGCTGAAAATGCTAGAAAAGAAATGCAAAATCTTCAAGCTGACAATCAACGTATTTTACAAGAAGCAAGATTAGAGCGTGACAACATGCTTAAAGATGCTCGTGAAATGAAAGAGAAAATGGTTGCTGATGCTAAAAACGAGGCGCAAGTTCAAGGTCTGAAAATGATCGAACAAGCAAAAGCAGCAATCGAAGGTGAGAAAAATGCAGCTATGGCTGAATTGAAATTACAAGTTTCTACTTTGTCATTGAGTATTGCAGAAAAATTATTGAAAGACGAATTGTCTAACAAAGAAGCTCAGACTAAATTAGTCGAGAAAATGTTAGGTGACGTAAAACTGAACTAATTATGGCAAGTACAAGAGCAGCAATTCGTTATGCAACAGCAATTTTAGATTTAGCAACCTCAAAAGGTGTTGCCGAAGTTGTGAATAACGATATGAAATTGATTGCTTCAACAATCAACGGAAACTTGGAATTAAGTACTTTTATTCAAAATCCAACTTTAAAAGTTGAGGTTAAAGAAAAAGCGCTTTTAGAAGTTTTTGCAGGTATTGATGCAGTTACTCAAGGATTATTTCATTTGTTATTTGAAAACAAAAGATTCGAAATTCTTGAAGCAATTGCCGAAGAATACAGTAAATTATCTGATGTTATGAATGGTGTTGAAGTAGCGAAAGTTACTACAGCTATTCCAATGGATGCGGCACTTGAAGCTAAAGTTTTAGCTAAAATTGCAACGCTTTCAGATAAGAAAATTACAATTGAAAATATAGTAGATGCTTCAATCATTGGAGGATTTATTCTAAGAATAGGTGACAAGCAATACAACGCTTCAATTGCCAACAGGTTACAAGTATTAAAAAGAGAGTTAAGTAATTAGTTTTATTACACATTTAAGTGTCTAAATTATAAATTAAGATGGCGGAAATCAAACCTGCTGAAATTTCAGCAATATTAAGAAAGCAAGTAGAAGGTTTTGAATCTGGTGCTACACTAGAAGAAGTAGGAACAGTACTTCAAGTTGGAGATGGTATTGCTCGTGTTTACGGGCTTTCTAATGTTCAGTACGGAGAATTAGTTGAATTTGACAATGGATTAGAAGCTATTGTTTTGAATCTTGAAGAAGACAATGTAGGTGTGGTACTTTTAGGACCATCTACAGGAATCAAAGAAGGTTCAACTGCTAAAAGAACACAACGTATTGCTTCTCTTAAAGTAGGAGAACAAATGGTAGGTCGTGTAGTAAACACTCTTGGTTTTCCAATTGATGGAAAAGGACCAATTGGTGGAGATTTATACGAAATGCCTTTGGAAAGAAAAGCTCCTGGAGTTATCTTCCGTCAACCAGTTACTGAGCCATTACAAACAGGTATTAAAGCAGTAGATGCTATGATTCCAGTTGGTCGTGGACAACGTGAGCTAGTTATTGGTGACCGTCAAACAGGTAAATCAACTGTGTGTATCGATACTATCTTAAATCAAAAAGAATTTTACGATGCAGGAAAACCTGTATTTTGTATATATGTTGCAATTGGACAAAAAGCGTCAACTGTAGCAGGAATTGCTAAAATGTTAGAAGAAAAAGGTGCAATGGCTTATACCATTATTGTTGCAGCTAATGCTTCTGATCCAGCTCCGATGCAAGTTTACGCTCCTTTCGCAGGTGCTGCAATTGGAGAATATTTTAGAGATTCAGGTCGTCCGGCTTTAATTGTTTATGATGATTTATCTAAACAAGCGGTTGCTTACCGTGAGGTTTCTCTTTTATTGAGAAGACCACCGGGACGTGAGGCATATCCTGGAGACGTTTTCTACCTTCACAGTAGATTATTAGAGCGTGCTTGTAAAGTAATTGCAGATGATGGAATTGCTAAAAACATGAACGACTTACCAGATTCTTTGAAATCAATTGTAAAAGGTGGTGGTTCATTGACTGCTTTACCAATTATTGAAACTCAAGCTGGCGACGTTTCTGCTTATATCCCAACAAACGTAATTTCGATTACAGATGGTCAAATTTTCCTTGATGGAGATTTGTTTAACTCTGGGGTTCGTCCGGCAATTAACGTAGGTATTTCGGTATCTCGTGTTGGAGGAAATGCACAAATTAAATCAATGAAAAAAGTAGCTGGTACATTAAAACTAGATCAAGCACAATTCCGTGAATTGGAAGCGTTTGCTAAATTTGGTTCTGATTTAGATGCTGTTACTTTAAACGTAATTGAAAAAGGAAAAAGAAACGTTGAGATCTTGAAACAAGGTTTGAACGATCCTTATACTGTTGAAGATCAAGTTGCGATTATCTATGCTGGTTCTAAAAACTTATTGAGAAATGTTCCTGTGAATAAAGTAAGAGAATTTGAGAAAGATTTCTTGGAATTCTTGAACAACAAACACAGAGCAACTCTTGATGCGTTGAAAGCAGGAAAGTTAACAGACGAAATTACAGACGTAATCGAAACTGTAGCAAAAGAATTATCAGCAAAATATAATTAATTAGATAATTGGTTAATTAGATAATTAGAAAATGTCTCAGGATGCTTTTTAATTGTCTAATTATCTAATTGTCACATTTTCTAATTAGAAAACAATGGCAAATTTAAAGGAAATCCGTAATAGAATTACTTCCGTTTCATCTACGATGCAAATTACATCGGCAATGAAAATGGTTTCTGCAGCAAAGCTAAAGAAAGCACAAGATGCAATCACTGCGATGCGCCCTTATGCCGAAAAATTAACGGAATTATTGCAAAATCTTTCTGCTACACTTGATGGTGATGTTGGAGGAGAATTTACCACACAACGTGAAGTAAAGAAAGTACTACTTGTTGTTGTAACTTCAAACAGAGGTTTAGCTGGTGCTTTTAATACGAATGCAATTAAAGAAGCTAAAAACCGTGCTGCATTTTATGCAGACAAACAAGTGGATGTTTTTGCTATAGGAAAAAAAGGAAACGATGTTTTAAGCAAAACGCTTTCAGTAGTGGATAATCAAAGCGCTATTTTTGATAATTTGACTTTTGACAATGTGGCTTTAATTTCGGACCTATTGACTCAGAAATTTATTTCAGGTGAATATGACAAAATCGAGTTGATTTACAATCAGTTTAAAAATGCAGCGACACAAATCGTTCAAACAGAACAGTTTTTGCCACTTGCACCTATTAAATCGGATAAACCAGTTTCTACAGGAGATTATATTTTTGAACCTTCAAAAGAAGAAATTGTATTGACTTTGATTCCAAAATCATTGAAAACACAATTGTACAAAGGTATTCGTGATTCGTTTGCATCTGAACATGGAGCTCGTATGACCGCTATGCACAAAGCAACTGATAATGCAACCGAATTGAGAAATCAATTGAAATTGACATACAATAAAGCACGTCAGGCGTCTATTACTAATGAAATCCTTGAGATTGTTGGTGGAGCTGAAGCTTTGAACGGATAATAATATATATTCTATATATTTTAAAGAGCCACGCTATTGCGTGGCTCTTTTTTTTATTAATTTTATACTTTTAAAACAAAAGAAATAATGTCTTTACTAATCAAAGAACTGACCACAATAGACGAAATGCTTGCTAATATTGAAGTAATGCGATTCCTATATCCAACATTTACCGTAGAAAAATATGAATCGTACCTGGTTGAGATGATTCCGCATAATTACAAACAGGTTGCCGTATTTGAAAATGAGATTTGCGTTGCTGTTTCAGGATTTTGGTCTGGGACAAAACTTTGGTCGGGAAAATACATTGAGATAGACAACTTTATTGTTCATCCGGATCATCGTTCGAAAGGTTTGGGTAAGATGATGACGGATTATGTGGATGCTTTGGCCAAAGAAACCGGCTGTACGATGATTGTTTTAGATGCATTCACAGGAAATTTCACTGCACACCGTTTTTATTACAATCAAGGATATGTTCCTAAAGGATTTCATTTCTTGAAAATTTTAAACGAAGAGGGATTAAGTTAAATTGCTGAAAAATGAAAACCTATTTACAAATTGCATTCTTTTTAGTAATTGCAGTCAGTCTGGTTTACTGTGCTCCAAAAGAAAACCAAAAAACCAAATTCCCGCAAAAGATAAAATCAGTTTATTTTCAGAAAAGGGTTGACATAAAAGAAGCTAAAAACAGCGGAACAGATTTTTATATTGAATTTGAAGCTCCACTTTCTAAAGAAATTCAACTAGTAAAAATCTATTTTCAAAGTCAGGAAGCTAATTTTGAACCGATAACAAAAAATATTTTTGTGGCTTATTTAGCTTCAAAACCTACCAATCCAGATTTAATTTTACACAAGGACAGTCAAAAGGAATATGGCAACCAAGCGCCAATTATTATGAAGCCTAAATTTGATTTGAAACCAATCGAAGCGCTACTGGAATATAAAAGGAACGGCAAAAGCTATTTTTTCAAATTAAATAACGCTAAAGAAAAGCCAATGATTGCTCCTCCAAGTGTGATTAAACCAAAGAAATAGTTATTTTTGTTTTTATAATATTAATTAATGCACCATTTTGGGACTATATAAAAATCTTTTTAAACAGACTGTTATTTATGGATTAGCGACAGTCATTCCGCGAATGTTCAGTTTTCTATTGGTTCCTTTATATACTGATTTATTACCAACTGCAGAATATGGAAAAGTTTCCATCATTTTTGCGTACATGATTTTCTTCAATGTCATTCTGACTTACGGAATGGAAACTGCTTTTTTTAGGTTCTATAATAAAGAAATCGATAAAAAAGTGGTCGTCGAAACCACTATGGTTTCTATTTTTTGGACGTCAATTTGTTTCTTATTCCTAGGACTTTTATACCGTAACACCTTATCGCAATGGTCTGGAATAGACTCGCAGTATATAACCTATACCATTTGGATATTAGTATTGGATGCCTTGGTGATCGTTCCATTTTCAAAATTACGAGCGTATCAAAAACCAATGGTTTACTCCGCTATAAAAATTGGAAATGTTGTTGTTAATCTTAGCTTAAGCGTTTTCTTTCTAGTCTATTTACCTGAGATTGCTCAAGCGCATCCGGACAGTTTTTTAGGGTCGCTGTTTATACATAATTTTCAGATAGGTTATATTTTCCTAGCCAATATCATTGCTAGTTTATTAACATTTGTTGTTCTTTCACCGGACTATTTATTATTAAAATGGAGATTTGATTTGGAGCTCTGGAAACGAATGATGCGTTATGGCTTGCCCATAATGGTAGCTGGAATTGCATTTGCCATCAATGAACAATTCGACAAAATCCTTTTAGGAAGATGGCTGCCTGCAAATATTGCCGAAACTGAAGTTGGAGTATATTCCGCTTGTTATAAATTAGGATTGTTCATGGTATTGTATAGAACCGCTTATACGCTAGGAATCGAACCGTTCTTCTTTAGTCATTCTTCTGAACCCAATGCGCCGCAAACCTATGCCACGGTCACCAAATATTTCGTGATATTTGGTTCGTTTATTTTATTGTCGGTAATTGTTTTTGCAGATGTTTTCAAATATCTGATGATTCGCGACCCTTCTTATTGGGAAGCCATGAAAGTCGTTCCGCTGATTATTTTGGCTAACTTTTTCCTCGGAATTTACACTAATCTTTCCGTTTGGTACAAACTCATCGACAAAACGTATATCGGGGCTTATATCTCTATTGTCGGCGCTATAGTAACATTGGGGCTGAATTATCTTTTAATTCCCACAATGAGTTATTATGGATCTGCAATCGCAACTATTGCCGCTTACGGAAGTATGATGGTTATATCGTATTATTTAGGAAACAAATACTATCCAATTCCGTATGATGCTAAGAAAATTGGGGGATATCTCAGCTTATCAATTGGGTTTTCAGCGATTTCATTTTATGGTTTCAGAGAAAATTATTATGTTGGGATTTCATTATTACTTGCATTCATGTATTTCATATATTACAACGAAAAAGAAACATTATCCCGAATTTTAAACGCCAAAAAGAATTAAATTTATCCTATTGAATTTTTAGGAGCTATTTCCTGCTATTCGTTACAAACGAAGTTCACTGAACTCCAATAAAAATATAAACAAAGTGAAGTAATCTTTTATTACCCTGTCAGGGTTCAAAACCCTGACAGGGTAATAAAAGGATTTTCACTGCTATGAGGTCTAAAAAATAAAAATATGACAATAAACATCATCAATAAATCAATTCATAGTTTACCAAATTATGAAACCAAAGCTTCGGCAGGGATGGACTTAAGAGCCAATTTAACCGATTCTATTGTACTGAAACCACTGGAAAGAGCCATCGTGAAAACAGGTCTTTTCATAGAATTGCCTATTGGCTACGAAGCACAAGTGCGCCCAAGAAGCGGATTGTCTGCCAAGAATGGGATCACCGTACTCAATTCTCCGGGAACTATTGATGCCGACTATCGTGGTGAAATAGGAGTAATTTTAGTAAATTTATCCAACCAACCATTTGTAGTCGAAAACGGAGAACGCATAGCACAACTCATCATCGCCAAACACGAACGCGCTGAATGGATAGAAGTTCAGGAATTAACCGAAACTTCCAGAGGTGAAGGTGGTTTTGGAAGTACTGGAGTAAAATAAATTAATAATTTAAAGATTAAATGATTGAAAGATTTTTGATTCTAATTTTTCAATCATTTAATTTCAATTTTTCAATAAAATAACATGAAAATAATTGTCCCTATGGCTGGTCGTGGATCACGCCTTCGCCCACATACATTAACCATTCCTAAACCGTTAATTCCTATCGCTGGAAAACCAATTGTTCATCGTCTGGTAGAAGATATTGCAGGCGTATTGAATCAAGATATCGAAGAAGTTGCCTTTATTATTCACGAAAGTTTTGGCAAAAAAGTAGAAGAGGAATTAATTGCGATCGCACAAAAATTAGGCGCCAAAGGAACGATTTATTACCAAAACGAAGCTTTAGGAACAGGTCACGCTATTATGTGTGCTAAAGATTCTTTGAGCGGACCAGCTGTTATTGCTTACGCCGATACTTTAATTCGTGCCGATTTCGATTTAGACCAAAATGCGGATAGCGTGATTTGGGTAAAACAAGTAGACGAACCAGAAGCTTTTGGTGTTGTAAAACTGAATGAAGCGAATGAAATAGTTGAACTGGTGGAGAAACCTGCCGAATTTGTTTCGGATCTTGCCGTTATCGGAATTTACTATTTTAAAGATGTAGCCGTCTTAAAAAACGAACTTCAATTAGTATTGGATAACAATATTATTCACGGTGGAGAATATCAAATAAACGATGGAATAAAACAAATGATGGCAAAAGGCATGGTATTTGTTCCCGGTAAAGTCGACGAGTGGATGGATTGCGGAAATAAGAATGTAACGGTAGAAACAAATTCCAGAATGCTGGGGTTTTTACATAATGACGGAGCACATTTAGTGGACTTTGATGTTAGGTTAGAAAATTCTATTATTATTCCACCTTGTTATATTGGAGAAGATGTGGTGCTGATTAATACAACAGTTGGACCGAATGTTTCTTTAGGAAATGGGTGTCATGTGTCAAACAGTACCATAAAAAACAGTTTGGTGCAAACCCATTCGCATATAAAAAATGCTAATCTGGATAACGCTATGATAGGAAATCACGCCAGTTTTGATGGTAATTTCACTAGCATCAGTATAGGAGATTATTCTGTGTTGGAATAGATTTCGCTCAATCTTCCTAAAGTGGAGGAAAAATAAAAACTAATGAAAAAAATTTCATTTTTATTTTTACTTTTCGTTTTGCAATGCAATTCTACTTTGTTATGGGCACAAACAGAGCCCGAGGAAATCAAACAGGATGCGGATCAGTTTGAAGACTCTTTTTATGAGTCTTTGCTTCAAAAAGGAATTGAAAATTATGATAAAGCGATTGTTTCTTTAGACAAATGTTTGAAGTTACAACCGAACAATGCGACGGTTTATTTTGAATTGGGGAAAAATTATTTAGCGTCAAAAGATTATAAAAATGCCTACAGTTCATTTGAACGCGCCACCCAAATTGACCCAACTAATGAATGGTTCTGGGTTGGCATGTATGATGTGAGTTATGAAACCAGGAATTTCAGTCAGGCAATCGTGATAACCAATAAACTGATAACGTTCGACAGCAAGTACAAAGAGGATTTGACGTCACTTTATATGGCCACAAGTCAATTTGACAAAGCGTTGGATCTCATCAACGAATTGAATGAGACCTCTGGAAAAACGGAAAGAAGGGAGTTATACAAAATACAGATTTTGTCGGAGGGAAAATATCAAAACACGGAAATATCAAATTTGATAAGCCAAATTGAGAAAGACCCAAAAGAAGAGTCTAATTATATCGCGTTGATAAATTTATATTCGAGAAATAACGAAGAGGAAAAAGCATTTGAAACCGCCAAAAAATTAGCGGAAGCAATTCCAACATCGGAATGGGCACAGGTGAGTTTATTCAAAAATTATTTGGAGAATAACGAGGCTCAAAAAGCAATAAACGCTATGAATATTACTTTGGCCAGTGCCAAAATCGATTCGAAAATAAAGCACAGAATGCTGAATGAGTTTTTGATTTTTACAGATAAAAACCCTCAATATTCCCCTGATTTAGAAAAAGCAATCGCTTATTTTGATTCGGACAAGGAAGTTAACGTAGCCAAGGAAGTAGGGAAGTTTTATCACAATAAAAAACAATGGGATAAAGCCATTAAATATTATGAAAGGGCATTAAAAAACGGGGATTCCGAAGATATCGAAACTAATTTGCTTTTGCTTCAAGCGTATACTGAAGTGAAACAATTTGAATTGGTAGGTAAAAAAGCGATGACAATGATAGAGTCTTTTCCATCGCAACCTCAATTTTATTATTATTCTGGTTTGGCAAATAACCAATTGCGCCAATTTAAAAAAGCGAAGGATATATTGGAAATGGGTTTAGATTATTTGGTAGACGACAAAACAATGGAAATTAATTTCAATATCCAACTTGGAGAAGCATACAATGGTTTGGGAGATGACAAGAAAAAAGAATTGTATTTTTCTAAAGCCAATCAATTATTAAAAGAAAAAAAACAATGAAAAGAATAGCAATACTAGCCGTGGTGGTATTAATGATGTCATGTAAATCGAAAGCGATTGTGGCTGAGGCAAGTGTAAATGCCACTCATTTGACTGCAAATAAAATTATAGAAAACCATTACAACAATAAAAACAATTTTTCTACATTATATATTAAGTCGAATGCACGTTATGTCGATGACAAACAGACACAAAATGTTACGGCCGAAATAAAAATCAAGAAAGACGAACAGATTTTGATAAGCATTCGTTTTCTGGGAATTACAATGGCAAAAGCATTGATTACGCCAACATCAGTAAGCTATTACGAGAAAATCAACGGTAGTTATTTTGAAGGAGATTTTAGAGGGTTGAGCCAATGGTTAGGAACCGATTTAAATTTCACTAAAATTCAAAATATGTTGTTAGGAGATGCAATAGATGATTTGAATAAAGGAAAATATACGGAGTCACTGGCGGAACAAACGTACAGATTAGACGACGTTTCGAATAGTAATACTAAAAAATCGTTTTTCTTTGACGCTGATAAATTTTTGGTAAAAAGACAGGAAATAACACAAACTGCCGAAAACAGAACGATAAAAGTAGCATATTCAGACAGTAAAGTATATAACGAAGCTACATTGCCTTCTAGCGTTTTAATAAACACGTTACAGACGAAAGGGAAGACCGAAATAAATTTAGATTACAACACCGTATCCTTCAATGAAGAACTTTCTTTTCCTTATAGTGTTCCAAATGGGTATAAAAGAATTATAATTAAGTAAATTTGTAAAAAATATTTTTTTAGTATGCCAAAATTTCTCCTTACCCTAATTTTTATATGTACGTCTTCACTGCTGTGGAGCCAAGAATCACAACAAGAAAAATTAGAAGCACGAAAAGCCCAAATCCAAAAAGAGATACGCGAAAACGAAAAACTTTTGCAGAGCGTAAAGAAAAAAGAAAAAAGTGCGATAAATGTAATTGTGATCCAAAGCAATAAGATAAAGCTAAAGGAAAAATTAATAACCACGACCGAAAAGCAGACTAAACTTTTGGGTAATGACATGTACGTTAATCAGGTAAAAATCAATAAGCTTAAGAAAGAATTAGAAATCCTTAAAGCTGATTATGCCAAGATGATTGTGAAATCCTATAAAAGCCGTTCAGAGGAAAGTAGAGCTATGTTCTTGTTGTCTTCAGAGAATTTTTTGCAGGCGTATAAAAGAGCGCAATACATGAAGCAGTACACCAATTATCGGAAAATGCAAGGCGAGGAGATAAGTTCAAAATCCAACCAACTCCTTGATTACAACGGTAGATTAAATGTGCAAAAAACGGCCAAGCAAAAACTGATTGCCGAAAAAGAGAAGGAAAGATTATCTTTAGAAAAAGAGAAGCAAGAGCAGGAAAAATTAGTAAGTTCTATTAAAAAAGATAAAAATAAACTTCAGGCAGATATTAGAAAAAAACAACAGGAGGCGCGTTCTATCGACAAACAAATTAATAGAATTGTCCGAGAAGCCATTGCGGCCGCAAATAGAAAAGCAGCATTGGAAAGAGCCAAGGCGAATCCAAGTGCGCCGGTCTCTAAAGTTGCGGTTTCCTCATCAAAGATAGAATTGACACCGGAATCTAAATTAATTGCGGATAACTTCAGAGCCAATAGAGGACGATTACCTTATCCGGTAGAAAAAGGTTTTATTTCATTGGGTTTCGGAGATCAACCCCATCCCGTATTTAGTACGTTGACAATTCATAACAGTGGTGTAGAAATCACAACAGAACAAGGTTCAAATGCCCGAGCTGTGTTTGGTGGAGAAGTAACAAGTGTAATTGTTTTATCTCCTTTAAACAAAGCGGTAATGATTCAGCATGGAGATTTCTTTACTGTTTATCAAAACTTAAGTTCAGTTTCTGTTAGCAAAGGGGATAAGGTGAGCATTAAACAAAGTTTAGGAAGGGTAAGAACCAATAACGAAACAGGAAAAACGATTATCAAATTTTTAATCCTTCAAAATACAACCTACAATAACCCACAGAGTTGGTTGTCACCAAGGTAATCAGATCAATAGAGAGGAAGAGAATTTATTGAATTCATTTCCTTTATATTTTTAAATTAAAACAGCATCTCAGGATTTATAATTCAGGATGCTGTTTTTTTTGGACCCTTAATTAGAAGATATTCATTAAGGACTAGCAGGTTTCATTTTTAATATTTATGCATAAAAAAACAACCTATTCTCATCACAAGAATAGGGCGTTTCTATTTTATAAAGCTAGAATGAAACTAACTTTTGTATTCTTTATATTGTTAGTGAAAAGAAGATTTTATAGCTTCCATTGTGCTTGGAGTAGACCATTGACCAGCAACAATAATACGTCTGATCGTATACAACGGATCTACAGAATCTCTTTTTGTCGCTAAGATATAAGCCATTTGATATCCGCTCTTTTTTAACTCAGGAATCGCTGCTTTATTCCATAAACCGAATGGATATGCAAAATACGTCACCGGTTTGCCAATGATTTCTTCAAGCTTAGCTTTTGGTTTTACCAATTGCGTATTCCAGTCGTCACCAGCATATTTAGTTACCATATGATGGTCCCAAGTATGTGCTGCAACAGTATTTCCACTATCGGATAAATTTTTAATTTGCTCTTTGCTCATATAGCCCGGACGACCAATCGAAACGGTCATTACAAAGAACACGCCTTTAAACCCGTATTTTTTCATTTCTGCCGCACCAATGCTAAATTGCTCCCCTCTAGTATCGTCAAACGTAATCATTACCGGATTTGAAGGTAATGGAACATCATAGGCTAGATAGTCATAAAGTTGATTAGGCAAAATACTATGGTAGCCGGCATCAGATAAGGCTTTCATTTGCTGCGCAAAATTTCGTGGTGAAACAGTATATGTTTTTGTCATTTCACCATCACCCGCTTTTAATTCTTTGATGTTATGATAGCATAATATAGGCACTTCTTTTTTGGAAAGAATCGTCGCCGCGTCATTGGCGGTCGTTTTTTGAGGTGTTGTTTTTGTTACAGCAGCCGCAGTTTCTGTAGCTTCAGCAGCTTCAGTTTTGGGTTTATCAGATTTTGTATTACAGCTCACCAATAAAAAAAGACCTGCAAAAACTAAAAAAGCACTATTTTTCATAAATCGAAAGTTTGTTTAAAGGAATTATTGGTATTGAATGTAGCTAGGTTTAGGCGTAAATTTGACTAACTCTTCCGGCGTATACATCACCCAATTTTTTCTAATATCATTTTTGTAGAACAATTTAAACCCTGTAAACTGAACCGGTTCTCTATAAATATAACTCACATATGAATCCTTTTTTAGCACTTTATCGCCAAAACCATCCATGTCCATTACTATTTGAACTTCTGGCACCTTTTTTATGTTTTTATAATTTTTCACCATTCCTTGCGTAAAACGATGTACGACAAGTACTTTTGGAGTCAATTTATTTTTACGTACAATGTCGACTAAAATATCAATAGCGTCATTGATGTCATCTGCGGTAAAAGTCCCAATTTTTGATCCAGGAATCTCTCCATTTTTCAATGAAAATTCAGGGTCAATTCCTAAATGAACATTAGGCATTGAAAGGTATTGCACCAAATTGGTAACTTCATCTTTTACATTACTGTGTCCCACTTGGATATCTACAAACACTAAAGCATTAATAGGTTTTGCCCAACTTAGAATCGTATCGATTTGCTTGAATGGCATTCTCATACGGTGTTTGTTGTCTTTACCAGGAGCACCTTGAGCTGTAACAGCAATGTAATGCAAGGCCGGGATTGCCTTCACAGAAGGGTCGGCAGCTTGCCATTTAGCTACTTCACCTTGTAATTTCTTAAGCATTTGTGCTCTTGGTATTTCTCCTAAAATCCCCATTCTTGTCGAATATAGATTCCCATAATAAGCAATGATTCTATTGTATGGCAATAATGCTCCGGCCAAAGGATAAGGTGCCTTTACCGGCCATCTACCTGTAGTGTCGTTATTGCTTAAAGCCACCATCCTTTTATTGAAATCAATAGTGTCAATGGTTTGGATAATTGGTTCTTTTACGGAATCAGTTTGAACAGTTGTAGTTTTATCTTTTCCATTTTCTATGTCAGCAGCTTTTCCACGATTGCAACTGGATACTAAAAACAATATTGGAAGGATTAGGAATGCAAAAAGTGGCTTTTTCATAAATTAAGTCTATTTATTTTTCATTGCAAATATAAAGTATTTTAAGAACGGCTCGTCCATTAAAATAGTATTATGCGGTATAATTTTTATATAATTCACGGATTAGTCAAGATATAGGTGCTAGTTTTAACAGCGTACTTTTTATGGCTAATAAATAATCAGGTCGGGTTAATATTAGTAATCTTGTTAATTAGAAAAGGCCTCTTTTTTGGAAGCCTTGTAAAATCATTCACCATTTCTTAAAACACTAGTTATTGAAAACTATCACGTCAGAAAAAATTCTTATTGGATTATTTTGAATAAAAAGCAAACCATACCAACAATCAATAAGTATAGAATTTTTATCATAATATTTAAGTTTATAGTTATTTCCTTTAAAATAATTATATGCAAAAAAACGAGTATTATTTTATTTATGCAATACCCACTTTTGGTGATATTGTTCAAATATAATTATTTTTTAAAGAATGTAGCTAATTAGTATTGATTTAGTAAATTTTTAGTAATATATCAGCGCTTTTTTAATTGTTAGTAGCCAGAAGTTAAGACTTTTCAACCGTTTTGAATTAGTGAATTTCAAATTAGTAAGCTTTGTGTGAATCATTCTTAATTTATTCCGTATTATCATTAAATAGTACTAGATTAGTTTTTGAAAGCTAAAAATACAATTTAGGCAGCAACAAAAAAGACTATCGTCACCGACAGTCTCCTTTTCGCTTTACAACACTTGATTAACCAAAACCCCATTATAACATGGAAGTCATAAAGCAATGCAATATTTTAAAATAAACTTTGGCGGGAAACTTCTTAGGAGTCGATTAGCAAAGTGTTTCAATCAAGAACAAATTACAAATCAAAACAGTATTGAAACTTCCCTATTTCAGCATGCTGTTTCCAAAGTTTAGAATATTAATTTCTGAATTATCGACTATTATGCATTACAAACATAATTCACTCTAGACTAGCTATTTTACGGTTTCCCGTAAAAGAATGATTTTTTTTAAATTAAATACATTTGGGGATTAGTAAAACAGTTTCCTTCACTTATTAAATGAAAGCAAATCGCACTCGATCTTTAGTCTTAAACAGAATGTGATAAGGTAGTTTTGTTTTGGGAGTGTAAAGGAATGAAGGTATTGAGTCTGCAAATCAAAGCCGAAACTTCAGTTCTTTTCTAATATAAAAGAAAACAGTAACTTTATAAAAATTTAGCAACTTTTTTATAAAATCAATTCATCAAAAAACTTGAAAAACTATAAACTTTCATTTTTCATCAATTTTTTGTTTCTATTTTACTTTACATCAATTTTTAGTCAAGTAGAAAAAGATACGGTTGCTCTTTCAGAAATCACATTGAAGGGTTCTCCCATCAAAAATGTTCTTCAAAATGTTGCGGCATCCGTTTCGGTGATCACTATTGCCGATATTAATAAAAGTGACGGAATTATAATGACTCCGGTTTTAAATAAGATTCCCGGCGTTACCATGCAACAAGGTGCTTTGAACACCAATAGGATTACGATTCGAGGTATTGGTGCACGATCTCAATATGAAACTAATAAAATAAAAGCCTATTTTGATGGGATTCCATTGACTTCTGGTGAAGGCGAAACCACTATTGATGATATTGATTTGGCTTCAATCGAAAAAATTGAAATTATAAAAGGACCAAATTCCACTAGTTTTGGTTCCGGTTTGGGTGGAGTGATTCAGCTTTTTTCAAGGGAAACCCCTTTGTTCGAATCATTTGGAAAATCAACTGTTACTTTTGGTAGTTTTGGTTTGTTGCAGCAACGTCTTTCGGCAGGATACAGCGATTCCAAAGCGAATGTATTCACAAGTTATACAGATTTAGAAAGCGATGGATTTAGAGCCAATAGTTCCTATAACAGAAAATCATTTAACCTGCATGGCAAACAAAAAATTAGTGCCAACGGAATTTTGTCATTTTTGGGAACGTTCACCCGATTGAAAGCTTATATCCCAAGTTCTATAAATGAGACGGATTTAAAAAATAATCCAGAGAAGGCAGCCGCTACTTGGGCAGCCGCACAAGGTTTTGAGTCGTATGATAAATTCATGTTCGGATTAGGATATGATCATCAATTATCTAAAAAATGTTCCATACAAACCAGTGTTTTTTCTAATTTTAAAGACGCTTATGAGCCCAGACCGTTTGATATTTTGGATGAAAATATAAGTTCGGCGGGTTTTCGTTCCAATGTAAATTATAAAGACCAATTGTTTTCTTTGCCCTTTGAACTGAGTTTTGGCACCGAATTATTAACGGAAAAGTATGAGTATTCCCTTTTTGAAAATTTATACCAATCGCAACGGGGTCAGGGAAGTATTCAAGGTGATGAATTCAGCGCCATCAAACAAAATCGAAAATACACCAACTACTTTTTACAAATGGAACTTTGGATTTCCAAAAAGCTGCATCTGGAAACCGGAGTTGCATTAAACACAACCAAATATTCGTTAGAAGATGTTTTCAAAAATAATTCTGGCAGTCAAAAAATGCCATTCACTTTTGGAAATGTTTGGTCGCCAAGAGTTGGTTTGTCCTATAAAATAAGCAAAGGAAAAAACATGTTTACATCAGTTAGTAAAGGATTTTCGGTTCCATCAGTTGCAGAAACATTTACTGCCGAAGGTCAAATAAATACCAATTTGAAACCAGAATTGGGTTGGAATTATGAATTGGGCTTCAAAGGGAATTGGCTTGGAAATAAAGTATACACCGAAGTAACGTTTTATACCACACAAATTGAAAATTTATTAGTGGCACGTCGCACTGCCAATGACCAATTTGTAGGGATTAATGCAGGCAGCAGTTCTCATACGGGTTTAGAATTCTTGGTTAATTATAAAATTTTAGAACAGACCCAACTTCAAATTACGCCTTATTTTTCATGTGCAGTGAATAACTTTAAATTCAAAGAATTTTTGGATGGAGATGCTGATTATTCAGGAAACCAATTAACAGGCGTTCCCGAAAAACAATTCAATTTTGGACTGGATTTAAACACAAAAAACGGATTTAGTGTCAACACCTCTTTCCGAACGATGGGTAAAATTCCGTTGAACGATTCCAATACAAAATATAGTGAGCGCTATTCGTTGCTTGATCTTAAAACGACGTATGTTTTTACCATTCTTAAAATCCTAAAAACAGAGTTGAATACTGGAATTAATAATGCATTGGACACTAAATACGCAGCTAACATTTTGCCTAACGCAGTTGGTTTTGGAAATGCTGCTCCACGATATTTTTATCCGGGAAATCCCGTCAATTATTATGGAGGTTTTTCGGTAGCGTATGTTTTTTAGATAGAAATCCTAAGTCTGGATTTTATTTTTTAATGGCTGCGACTTCTTTCTCGGTTACAACTTTCGTTTGTTTATTGCTCCAAGAAGTCATAATGTAATTCATCACATCAGCAACTTCCTGATCCGTTAGTCCCATGGCAGGCATGCTGTTATTGTACTTGATTTTATTGACAACAATTTCGCCGCTTTGTCCAAATTTCACGGCTGCGATGCTTTGATTTCTCTTGCTTTTCAACCAGTCAGAACCGTCAAGAGGAGGGAAGTTCTTAGTGTCTCCTTTGCCATTTGCACCATGACATTGCATGCAAAAATCAGCATAAATTTCTTTTCCGGGTGACTGAAGTTTTGAAACAACGGCGGTTTCTTTATTCAATTCAATATAATTGTATGTGAAAAATGGGTTTGTAAATGAGAAGCTTCCCCATACAAATACTCCAAATCCCAAAAATAATTTCGTTGTCAGCATTGTTTAATTCGGTATGATTTTAATAATTCCTTTTCCTTCCACGCCCATATAAATATAGCCATCCGGACCTTGCGCGACATTACGTACACGCCCAATATCGGTTGCGATTTTTTGTCTGCCAATAACTTCATTGCCTTTCAACTTTAGCAATTCAAGGTATTGGAATTTTAAAGAACCTACCAGTAAATGTCCTTTCCAGTCTGGATATTTATCGCTGGTTACAAAAGTCATTCCGCTTGGTGCGATGGACGGCAACCAATAATAAATAGGTTTTTCAATGCCTGGTTTTTCATTTTCTTTACTGATGGTTGTTCCGTCATAATCGATACCATAAGTAACAACAGGCCATCCGTAATTTGCTCCTTTTTTTATGATGTTGATTTCATCTCCACCTTGAGGTCCATGTTCATGTGCCCAAATTGCTCCAGTTACAGGATTTTTTGCCGTTCCTTGCGGGTTGCGATTTCCATAGGTATAAATCGCTTCTTTTGCTCCGGTCTGACCTATAAAGGGATTGTCTTTAGGGATGCTTCCGTCATCATTTAATCGGTAAATTTTTCCGCCATCGCGTTTGATATCTTGCGGATTTACGAAATGCTCCCCACGTTCTCCCGCGGAGAAATACAAATAGCCGTCGTTGTCAAATGCAATTCGGGAACCAAAATGCTGTCCTTTTGTCGTGTTCGGAGTGGCTTTGTAGAGTGATTCGATTTGTGTGAGACTTCCGTCCAATAATTTGGCTCTAATGAGTTTAGTGTTCCCGCCGGTACCTTCGCCTTCATCGGAAGCATAAGTCATATAAATCCACCCATTTTTAGCATAATCAGGATGCAATACGATGTCTAATAATCCGCCTTGTCCACGGGAATATACTTTAGGTACATTTTTGACTTCTGTTTTTGTACCGTTTTTGATATGATAAAGAACACCGCTTTTTTCGGTAACTAACATGCTGCCGTCTGGCAACCAAGTCAGACCCCACGGAATAGCAATACCGGAGGCTACGGTTTCTAAAGTATATGTTTTTACTTCGTCTTTGATGGGAATGTCATTGGATTTGACCTGCGCATCGCAACTGAAAGATAGGAATGAAAGAATCGAAAGAGAAACTAGTGTGATTTTTTTCATGAGTATTATTTTTAATCTTTTAAAAAAAAGAAATCTTTTTTAAAGATAATAAAAGAGGAATAAAAAAAGACAAGGAAGCATTTTAAATTTGCTTAGAATTAACAGATTACAAATTCTGTCTCAGTGAATTGTTATTACAGAGCAAATTGAATTTATTTTTTTTGAGATATTTTTATAGTGTTAGATGACGGGTTAAAATAAGATTCGGTTTGTCGTCTCTTAGTTTAATTGTGATGGGATTTTTATATTTTTTGTTTAACTTTGCAATGATATATTTAAACAAAAAAAGTTTTTTAATATGTACATTTTAAATTTGTAAGCCGATTTTCACCTAAAACAAAATATTGGTGACATAGAAGAGTGTTGTGCTGATTAACATTTTAAACTCATTTTAAAAATTACAAATAAAACGTTACTGATTGATTCCTTGTAATTAATTGGAAAAAATAAATTGAAATTAGATGAAAAATAAAAAACCAGATAATGTCGTATACTCTGTTGAAAAAGGTTTTAATGCAAATGTATTGCCTTACGCAACAAATGTTGGAGCCCCGGTAATTAGTGTTGGTGATGTTGTTTCTTGGAAAAGTAGAGGTATAGACAATGTGAATAAAGAACTTGGAAATAAGTTTAACGAACTGAAGCTGCAATATCAAAAGTTGATGCAAGAATACGAATGGAATGAATTAGTGTACAGCGCTAAATTTTCATTTGAACCCGTTATTGGTGAAATCTATCATTTGTACAGAGATGCTGAGGGCGTAAATTTTCTTTCGTTGATAGGACCTGATGAATGGAACAAGGAACATATTGGCACTTTTAAACTGAATAGTGATAAAAAATGGATTCTGCTAAATGCACAAGAGTCGCAGTTGTATTAAATTAAAATAACCGAGAATGTAGTTTTTAATTTGATCAAAAATTGTACTAAACTTATCTTATTGGGTTTTTTACATTTGCCGTAAGAGTTTTAATTTTTGTGTTCAAGATTATTAATAGATCTTAATCTTTCTTTTTTAATTGTATTTTTATCCAGGTATTAAGCAAAGGAACTATGGAAGAAATTTTAAGACAACAAATTGAGAAAATTGTACCATTAACAGATGATGAATTTCAATTGGTACTGTCTCACTTTTCAGTTGGTAAATATAAAAAACATCAATATATTGTTCAGCAGGGAAATCCTGTTCCGTATGTTCATTTTGTTGTAAAAGGGCTCTTAAAATCTTTTTATATAGACAAATCGGGTAAAAGTCATATTTTGCAATTTGCTATGGAAGACTGGTGGATAACGGATAATCAGGGTTTTTATAATGAACAAAATGCTACGCTAAATATTGATTGCTTAGAAGATGCACAAACCTATTATATCACTCTTGAAAACAGAGAAAAATTGTGTGCAGAATTACAGAAAATGGAATTCTTCTTTTTGCAAAAAATGACGGCCGGAAATATTGCTCTTCAAAACCGGATTTTATCGTTGATGAGCAAAAATTCAGAAGAACGATACATTCAATTTATCCAATTATACCCAGATCTGATTCACCGCATCCCTAAAACTTTAATAGCATCTTATCTGGGAATTTCAAGAGAAACATTGAGTCGTTTATCGCATTAACGTGATTTAGGTCACAAATTATCTGTGACGTATGTCCTTTATAATCCATGGAATATTTTAGAATTTTGTACTACATAAAATTTAAAACATAAACATGGAAAATATAGCGTTAGTAGTTGGAGCTACAGGAATAACGGGCAGCAATCTCGCAGGAAAACTTATTGCTAAGGGCTGGACCACTTTCGGTTTAGCAAGAAACCCCCG
Organism: Flavobacterium xinjiangense; assembly: GCF_900142885.1. Lineage (GTDB taxonomy): Bacteria > Bacteroidota > Bacteroidia > Flavobacteriales > Flavobacteriaceae > Flavobacterium > Flavobacterium xinjiangense. Next base: position 126,698 of record NZ_FRCL01000008.1, read on the forward strand.
AAAAGATATAGAAAATCTTGAACCTGTTGCTGCAGATCTCTTGGATTTGGATAATTTAAAAACAGCTTTAAAGGACATTTCTCCCACGCACATTTACATTACAACTTGGATGCGTCAGAATTCTGAAGCAGAAAACATTCGGGTGAATAGCTTGATGATCAGAAATCTTTTAGAGGCATTATCTCCAAAAAAATCAGTGCAACACGTAGCACTTGTTACAGGACTGAAACATTATCTCGGACCGTTTGAGGCTTACGCCAAAGAAGGATTTCTACCGGAAACGCCACTTAGGGAAGAGCAACCCCGTCTTGATTTAGAGAATTTCTATTATGCCCAGGAAGATGAAGTTTATGCTGCTGCTGCACGAGATGGATTTACATGGAGCATTCACCGCCCGCATACGGTTATAGGAAAAGCGGTAGGAAACTTAATGAATCTTGGTACAACGCTCGCTGTCTTCGCCAGCATTTGTAAAGAAACAGGAAAGCCATTTCAGTGGCCGGGTTCAGCAGCACAATGGAATGGACTTTCAGATGTTACAGATGCCAGGGTTCTGGCTGAACATTTAATATGGGCTTCGACTACAGCAGCAGCTCGTAACGAAGCATTCAACGTGGTTAATGGAGACTTTTTTCGTTGGAAATGGCTTTGGAACAAATTAGCGGAATCGTTCGGGATTGAAGCGATAGACTTTGATGGTACGATTCATCCTCTTGAGGAACAAATGAAAAATGAAGGTCTGGTTTGGAAAAAAATTGCCACACAGCATGCCCTTGAAGAATCTGATTTAGATAAATTGGCTTCTCCGTGGCATACTGATCTTGACTTGGGACGCCCGATAGAAGTGATGACGGATATGTCTAAAAGTCGTAAACTCGGCTTTGCTGTTTTTCAAAGTACTGAAGATTCATTTTATGATTTGTTTGAACAGCTTCGCAGGGATCGATTAATTCCGTAGATATCTTAAGGTGTTTACTAAATAGGTTTATAAAAAAGAGGATTCAAAACATTATGTTTTGAATCCTCTTTTTTATTTCTTGTAACCGGGAATGTATGAAGTTATTTTTATGACTTCCTAATAATTATATTGATTCCACTAACGCTTTAAAACAAAAAAGACCTTACATTGCTGTAAAGTCTTTTTAAAAAGCTCCCTCTCTTGGGCTCGCCCCTCGGGACAGATTAGCAGTTAAATCAAGACTTGTACTTCTATTATGATGGCCAATTTGATGCCTATTGTATTAATTTAATGTTTGTTTGTATACAAAGATAATAATGAATCTTAATTCTGATTTATTAAATGAAGATTATTTTTTAGCGAACTAGATTTCCTTAATTTCTTCCAAAATCCTACCCCACCTTCGCAAATCCATTCACAAAAGTTTCTACAAATCCAATAATCTTACTCAAAATCCTGTCACCTGTTTTCTTACGTTCCAATACTTTAGGTTTTTCACCTTCTATTAAGTCCAAGAGTTCATCTCTTAAAGGTTCACGTTCGGCAAAGAGGTAATTTTCTATTAGCTGTTCCGTTTTTTCTTCTGATAAGTTTTCTTCCTGTACCAGTAGTTTGAAGGCTTTTATCTGTTCTTCATTCCAGTATTTTTCAAATTGGTCCGGTAGGTCTTCTGTGTCTTCTATTGCAGGGAGATTTTCTAGTATGAAACGTTCTATCAGTTCGCGTTTGCTTCTCAGGTTTGCTTCTCCTGTCAGTAAATCAATGATTTCTTTTTGCTTCTTGGATTTTTCTTTTGGGTCGGCATTTTTTAAGCTTGCCAATAGTTTTAGAATATAAGTAACGTTGATTTCGTCACGGTGTATTAATTCCAATTCAAAATCTACGTCTTCCAGTATGGAAACTTTTTCTTTACTATGGTCATTCTTTACTTTATCGTATAAATCGAGATACTTGCTTTTATAATCTTCAAAAAGTTGCTCGTCCATATCCAAATCTTCACCATTGAAATCTGAAAAAGTAGTCAGTACGTTTTTGATACGCATTAGTTCCCGGAACGCTTTGATGAATTCTAATTCCTCCTTTTCACTTTGTAAATCATTTACGCTGTTTACCGTTGGAACAATTTTTAATAATTCATTGACTGCTTCGCCAAATTGTTGCACGTAATCCTCGTAAGGTTGCATTATAATCACGTCTATTGCATCTTTATTAGAAAAGAGTGCGATAGCGTCATCAGTTGCTTTTTTGAGGTTACGGAACACTATAATGTTTCCCTGTGATTTCTGTTCGTTCAGGATTCTATTTGTTCTGGAATAGGCTTGAATCAATCCGTGATGTTTCAAGTTCTTATCCACATACATCGTATTCAGGTTTGGACTATCAAAACCAGTTAAAAACATATTGACTACTAGGAGAATATCAATCTTTTTGTTTTTTACGTTTTTAGAAATATCATTGTAGTAATTATAGAATAAAACGCTGTCTTTGGTGGAGAATTTAGTACCAAACATGGTATTATAATCCACAATAAACGCATCTAGCTTTTCTCTGGAATGCGAGTTTAAACCGTACTTTTCAGTTGGTTCTGCTGCTATATCTAATTCTTCAGGGATAAAACCATTAGCATCTTTATCATCTTCATTGGTAGCATAACTGAAAATAGTTGCAATTTTTAAATTGTGTTTTCCTTCTTCTTTTTTGGCTTGAAGGATTTCATAATATTTAATCAGGGTTTCCACGCTACTCACACAAAACATTGCGGTGAATTCCCTGCTATGGGTTTTACGATTGTGATTGTCTATGATGTAATCAGCAATTTTGTTTAAACGCAAAGGAGATTCCATTAATTCTTTAGTATCAATGTCTTCTACTTCAATGTCTATGTTAGTCTTGCTGTTGTCTTTTTGTTTGTAACGACCCACATATTCCACGGAGAACTTTAAAACGTTCTCGTCTTTAATGGCATCTGTAATCACATATTTGTGCAAACATTCGCCAAACAACTCTTTGGTGGTGCGTTTCCCTAATTCATTCTTTACCGCATTATCAGCAAAAATGGGCGTACCGGTAAAGCCAAATAATTGAATATTATTGAAAAAAGATCTTATACGAGAATGTGTTTCCCCAAACTGAGAACGGTGGCATTCGTCAAAAATGAATACAATGCGTTCGTCTTTCAGTTTATCCATTTTACTCAAATACTGCTTTTTACTAATGGCGGTATTTAGTTTTTGAATGGTGGTTACAATGAGTTTAGTATCATCCGAGAACTGATTTACCAATGCTTTAGTATTGTCTGTTCCGTCGATGCTTCCTTTGCTAAAGCTATTGAATTCTTTTGTGGTTTGGTAATCCAAATCTTTTCGGTCTACCACAAAAACCACTTTTTTAACTTGTGGTAAATTCATTAAAATCTGACTGGCTTTAAACGAAGTCAAGGTTTTTCCGGAACCAGTAGTATGCCAGATATAGGCATTTTTGTTTGTGTTCTTTACCGTCTCAACCAATGCTTCTACAGCATAGTATTGGTAGGGGCGGAGCACCATTAGTATTTTGTAGGCTTCACTCAACACAATGTATTTGCATATCATTTTAGAGATATGGCACGGATCTAAAAAGTCCGTGGTAAAACCATTCAATATATTAGTCAGGCGATTGTTGGCTACATCCGTCCAGTAGAAGGTTTGCTTGAACGACTGGTTTCTATTGTTAGCGTAGTATTTTGTGTTTACACCATTACTGATTACAAAAATCTGAACGTACTGGAATAAGGCTGAATTGGCTCCAAAAGAATGGCGTTGGTAGCGATTAATTTGGTTGAATGCTTCTTTAAGTTCCAGTCCACGGCGTTTGAGTTCTATTTGTACCAATGGTAATCCATTGATAAGTAAAGTTACATCGTATCTGTTTTTGTAAACACCATCGATGGATATTTGGTGTGTAACCTGAAATTGGTTTTGACACCAATGCTCTGTATTGATAAATTCAAAGTATAAATCTTCGCCATTATCTTTCAGGATGTGTTGTCTTTCCCGTAGTGTTTTTGCTTTTTCAAAAACAGATCCTTTGTTTAAAATATTAAGCACGCGGTCAAACTCTTTGGCAGTAAACTCTTTCTTGTTATGCTTCTCTAGTTGTGCTTTTAGATTGGTAAGCAGGTCTTTTTCGTCAACAATGGTCACTAAACCATAGCCCATATTTTGTAATTGGGCTACTAATTGTTCTTCCAGAATTTGTTCGGGTTGTTTTGCCATACTTAATTTGCTACCACAATTTTTTATCGATGCTTGTAGTAATAGCATACTGTTTGTTTTCATGACTTATTCTTCCACGAATAATAGCTGGATTTATCTTGTTTTCTGTAGAAAATTTCAAAACTTTAGCGTCTGAGAAATTAGATTGGTTATTAATTATTGACCACACTGACGGGGGTATTAATTGGTCTTTGGCATATTCATCTGCTTCTTTTTCAATGTATTCTAAGTGCGAATTTTTTGAGGATAAATCAAAAAATTCTTGCTCTTTATCTCCTTTTAAATGCAAATCAATATGCCCGATTTCGTGCATAATAGTAAAAGCAAAATTGTCGATTCTGTTGTGTCTTAATGTTAATGCGATGGTAGGATTATCACCTGACCAAAAGGTATAACCATCAATAGGTGTTTGTTCTAATTTTGGAACCAAGATGAATTTAATCCCATATTGATTCAGTTTTGTTGCGACTTGGGTTACCGCATCTTTATTTTGGAAAAAAATAGTCTGAAGCTCCTGAATTAAATTCGGTAGTTTTTCAGGATTAAATGCATTAACCTCTTGTTTAGCAGCTTCATACTTTGCTACAACATTCCATGCCAAAACATTTTTTTCGCTGATTTTTAATTTGTCTGATTTTCTGAAAAGAGAAAATTTCTGTTTTGCCGATAAGCCTACTAAATCATCTACATTATTGATGTTATACACTTCTTTTATCTTGGCAATATCAGTAGTTAATTCATCAGCTAAGTAGCCTAATTTTCTAAAATAATTTATAGGTACATATTCTTTTATGATTTTCCAGATATCAATATTTACTACTTTCTGAATGTTTTTTTCTTTTATTCTAGCTAAATCCAACTCGTATTGTGATTGAAAACGCAACCAATACTCTGCTGAAATGCCTAATGTTCGTTCCAGTAGGATGGCTAAATCAGCCGTAACTGGACGTTTTCCTTTGATGATTTCATTTAGCATTGTTTTGTGCATGCCAATCTCAACGGCAAAATCTTTTTGGATGATTTTTCGAGCATCCAATTCGTCTTTCAATACTTCGCCTGGATGTGTGGCTTCAAATGGAATAGGTTGGAGTATAGTTTTCATAATAGTTTTTACTTGTAGTGGTTGCTTAATTCGATTATGGAACAGATGGTAATAGTGTTGGGTTCTTCACCTTCTACGGATGTTCTAAATTCAATACGGTACTGGTCATTAACTCGGATTGATTCCAGACCCTTTTTAGTACCACTTAATTTTTCATAATTCAAGCTTATAAAAGGAAACAAGTCTTCTACACGATTGGCAGTTTTTAATTTGTCTATGGCTCGCTTATATTGCTTTATCACTGTGGGTTGAAATCTATATTTCTTGTTTTTAGATTTTCCTTCAGTGTAGAGTTCGGCTAAATACTCTTTGTCAAATTCGATTACCATATTTTGGTTTTTCGTGGTACAAATGTACAACAATTAGTTATTATTATTCACTAAATAAGTGAATTATTTTGTAATCACACAAACATTCCCTGTAACAATCCTCTTTTCCAAACCTCAGTATTCGTTATCTGTGCCTGACAATGATTGATTTTTTCATCAATGGTAGATAGAAAAGTAGCGATTTTGGTTTGTTCTTCTAAGCAAGGAATTAGAATATCTATTGGCGCGAATTTAGAAATCCAATGTCTTTCATGTCCTCCAATTTCATAATTCATAATTTGCATTGCTTCGTAAATGAATTTAATGTCAATACCCTCGCAAGCAACTAATATTTTCATTGCTGAAGATTTTGCTTTAAACGGAAAATCAACAAATTGTGTTGCGGTTGTAAAATCATCAAATATTATTACTGGCAAATTGTTTTCAAAGATTCCATTTGTCTCATTCGTATATCCTAAAATGAATGTCTTACCTGCGGTTAACACAGGTGTGGCAAATGAATTGTCGTATTCTGTACTTGAAACCAAATATTTAGTGGGTTGTAAATAATCTAAACATTCTCCCAACTTCTTCTCCTCCCAATCCGCAAACGCATTCCCATTATCGTCTTTAAATCGTAGTTCTTGCGAAAAGATCTTTTGCATCACGCCTTTTTTGTATTGCTCTAAAAGGCTTTTCTTTTGCTTCAAGGCTTGTAGTTTTTCATCTACTGCCGAGAGGAATGTGGCGATTTTGGTTTGTTCTGGAAAAGAAGGACAATTAAAAGCAATATTCAGTAAAATATTTTGCGAAATATTGGTTTGAGATACTGCAAGACCACTCGATTTACTATTTAACTCTTTTTGAGCTTTCGAATTTGATAATGAAATTGCAATAAATTTACTTGAATTATTTTCACAAGTTCTTAATCTGATGATTTTGTCAGAGAGCATTAATTTTGAACGAACTTTATCTACATGAACTGTAACACCAACTCTACTTGTTGGACCTGCTCTAGTTATTAATATGTCGTTTGGTTTAACTTCAATATTAAATCTAGGTTCTAGTTTATCAGGTAATCTCTTATTTTCATTTTCATTAAATCCCTCCCAAACAACAGAAGTTGTTTTAAGAACTCCCCATTCGTCAATGTTTGATGGATATTCTTCACATTGTGGGCTCCATCCTGAATCTATTGTTCTTACAAGGTTTTTTAACTTATGTTCTTTCCATTTATCTTTAAATTCAGGAAAACGCAAAGTGGGTGTGTTTTTTACTTTTTCCATTATTAAAAAGGAGTTGCAATATTCAATTGTGAACAGAAATCAGCAAGGATTTTATCGGTATCCGCAATTTTTGTTTCCAGTGCTTTTATATCATTTGCAATAGCGTCAATGTCAATGCTGTCTTCAGCTTCAAAGGTATCCACATAACGAGGAATGTTCAGGTTGTAATCGTTGATCGTAATTTCTGCCAATGTAGCACGCTTGCTGTATTTATCTTCCTCGGTACGATTGCGGTAGGTTTCAATGATTTTATCAATGTGTTCCTCGCGTAATACGTTTTGGTTTTTTACCTTGTCAAAATGTTGGCTGGCATCTATAAACAAAACATCTTCCGGGTTTTCACGGCATTTTTTATACACCATAATACACGTAGGAATGCTTGTGCCATAAAAAATATTAGCAGGTAACCCAATCACGGTATCCAGATAATTGCGGTCTTCAATCAAGTATTTACGAATGTGTTGTTCTGCTCCACCACGAAACAAAGCTCCGTGTGGCAATACCAATGCCATAGTTCCGTTTTCAGCCAAATGGTGAATCATGTGTTGTACAAAAGCAAAGTCAGCTTTACTGCTTGGTGCTAACTTACCGTACTGACTAAAGCGGTCATCACTCGTAAATAAAGGATTTGCGCTCCAATTAGCAGAGAAAGGAGGATTAGCCACAATAGCTTCAAATTGTTTGTCTAAATGTTGTGGGTGTTCTAAAGTATCTTCTTGCTTAATGTCGAATTTGCGATAATGCACATCATGCAAAATCATATTCATTCGAGCCAAGTTATAGGTGGTACGGTTCATTTCCTGCCCGTAAAAGTTAGACACTTCACTTACTTCTTTGGCAACGCGTAATAACAATGAACCAGAACCACAGGTAGGATCATAAACAGATTTTAGTTTGCTTTTTCCCGTGGTAACAATCTTAGCTAATATTTTACTGACTTCTTGTGGCGTGTAGAATTCACCTGCTTTTTTACCTGCTCCACTGGCAAACTGTCCAATGAGGTATTCGTAGGCATCACCCAATACATCTAATTCTGTGTTTTCGAGTTTAAAGTCAATTTGGTCTAAATGAAAGAGGACTTTTGAAATAATGTCATTTCTCGCTTCAGGTGTTTTTCCTAGTTTGGTACTATTCAAATCCATATCCTCGAAGAGATTGTCAAAATCATCTTCACTCTCTGTACCCATCGTACTTTGTTGGATATTAATCAGGATTTTTTGCAGGTCTTCTATAATGAAATTGCTCACGCCTTCCAGATCGCTATTTCCACGTTTGGCAATTTCGCTAAAGAGTTCATTGGGTTTCAGGAAGTAGCCTAATTTGTCTAATGATTCTTCTCTAATGGCTTCAATGTATACCTTTCCTTCGGGAGTGGTATCGTCAATAGTTCTGAATTTTAATCCGTCTTGTTCCAGAATAGAATTGGCGTAAAGCTCCATTTTCTCAGCGAGATACTTAAAGAAAATAAATCCTAATATGTAATCCCTGAATTCATCTGCATTCATTTTCCCACGAAGGGTATTGGCAATATTCCAAAGTTGTTGTTCTAACTGTTTTTTCTGGTCTTCTGACATTCTGTGAGGCTCTATTATTTTATCCGCTAAAGTATTGAAAAATTAATTAGGACTATTGAGGAAACCCGTATAAGAGTGGGATTTTTATTGATTTCTAAACCATAAGTTGGTTTATCTTAGTGAGAGTGCAAATTCCAGTGATATTGACAATTTGGTTGTAAGGATAAATTATTGAGAAGGTAGGAAAGAATAACGGTTTCGCTATCAAGGAGTCTAGTATCGCCATATCCATTATATAGATTTGGTTTAAAATAAAAAGAGACAGTTGTTAAGCTGTCTCTCTCTCTCTTATTAATCTTGATATTTCCAAAGAAATCCTGACGAACTCCTTCTTTCTCCTCTGCAACAACGTGAGATACAGGTTTTGGATAGTCCAGTAATCCTACTTGCCTCTGCAACGGAATTGTAACGAGCTAAAATTTCACCATTTAAAGTAAATTGAGTGACTTGTTTCTTCCTGTTATCAGGTTCAACAATAAAAGGTTCTTTGTAGTCATAACTCCATAAGTAACCTCCTAAAGTCTGATTAACACTCCAACAAGCTCTGCTAATAGCTTGTTTTCTAACATTAATACTTTTTCCCGCTGTAGTCAAATCTTCAAATGTAGCGTTTAAAGAGCCATCTAAATTGTATTGATATACCGATTTCTTGATGCTCCCGCCTCGGTCAGAGTTGTAGCCACTTTCAAGAGCATCATACTCTGAAATGTATCTTATTTCTTTAGAAGCTAATTCGTCATTGCTTGAAGCGGTGTCTATTTCTTTCCAAGAAAAAGCATCGGGGCCGTATGTAGCTATGGCTGCTTGAAAATAACCCCCTGTACCCTTATTTGCTTTTTGAATATGGTCTGCCTTACGCTCATCCATTGACCTTGTCGTTACTCCTATGTAGGCTTCTCCTGTCTCTTGGTTAGTTACTTTGTAAACTAGGTGTTTCTTCTTCTGCATCATCCTTTTTCATTTTTAGTTGATATTTACCCATTCCTTGATTTTCTATTTTGCCATCATTCCTCAATTTCTCTAAAGATTTGAAAAGTGTGTCTTTAGCCATCGTTTTGGGGTCATTCAGTACAAATGTTTTCATTAAGTCACCAGTCGGTATAGTCTGACTACCCAGACTAGTCTGACTTTGAATATAGGTATATATTAAATCTTTGTTTGTTGAGTCTTCGCGGTAATCAATTTTAACTTTACTGTCGTATAAAACACTTTTTTCTATTTCACTTACATTTTCAATCCATCTATCCTTATCGATTTTGTAAACAGTAGCTACAGAACTATCAACTTCAACATATTTATTGAATAACATACAAGAGTATTTATCCTTACTATTAGGAATATTAGCAAAGCCTAGTGCGTACTCAAACTCTTGAAGAATTACTCTGCTTCCTGCAATGTTATCCTGTTCGATAGGTCTATCGTTTCCTTTAGTATTATGATGTATAAGAATTATGGTTTTTTTAGAGCTTACAACATACTCTCTGAATTTCTTTACAAACTTAACACACTCTTTACTTGATTCAATTTGTCCTTGAAACAAGTGAGTAAGACTATCTATAATAACAATGTCTGCCTTAGATTCTTCAATGCAATCTCTAAGTGTTTTCCAATCTTCATCAGAGTCAACAGATTGAATAAATTCTTCTTCAGGTGTTAAATAATTTTCACCAAACAATACCATTTCTTGAGGATTTAATCTAGATATCTGTTTTTTAAGTCTTGAAGACCTCATTCTTGGATTTTCCTCTAAGTTAACAAAGAGCACTTTTTTTGGTCCTCCTTTAATTTCTTTGCCATAAAAGGAAGGGCTGCCTATGGCGAGTGAAATTGCGAGATTCTCTGCGAAAGTTGTTTTTCCAGTTTTACTTACTCCAACTAAGAGTCCTTTTGAGCCTTCTACTATTCCGTTCCATATTTCTGCCGGTTCTGGTTCATTTTTGAACTTTGTAATTAAATCGATTGCCCTAACTACTAATTTTGGCTTTACATTTAATGAATTACTATTTTCATTTTCCATTTTCATTTTCCATTTTGAGTTATTAATTTATTTAGTCTGACTAGTCCGACTAGTCTGACTACTCTGCGTGGACATATAAAACTATCGTACTTACATGTCGTTTTTATTAATTTAGCTATCTCATCTTTTTTATCATTTTAGTTTGAAAATCCTACTTTTCTTTCAGTAGCGTTTACAAAGATTCAATTAAAAAAGAGGTTAAAATGGGGGGTGTAGTGTAGGCGCAGTATAATATCAGAGCTAGTATGAGCTGAATTGCAAAGGAAAAGAAAGAAAATAATTTAAATATAATTTTTAACGTAGTATAAGAGCAGTATAAATCTTAGTAAAAAATATTTTTTAGGGTTTGAAACAGTTTTATTTATTTCAGAATGGGTTTTACTATTAAAGTATCTAATTTGGTAATTGTTGAAGGAGTGATCTTGTAAGTCCTTAAGTTTTTGTAATCAACTGTTTCAAGTGATCTTTTTTTAACTTTGACAAAGCAATTTACAGCAATTTGCCATTTTTCATCTTTAGTATCTTCAAAGCCGTGTCCAGGGGTATTGATAATTTTGATAAAATATTTGAGTTCACTTGTGCTTCCAGTCCAGCGAATTAACTTTTTAATGATTTCGTTTTTAAAAACAAGTTCAAAATCATTGAGAGTTATCTCATTTCCAATTAAATCGTTCTCCTTTAGAATTTTGTATAAAATTTGTATTTTAATAAAGCTACTATTATTGTATTTGAATGAATTTCTCTTTGTAGTTTTATTTAGATAAAGTGAATAAGCAGAAGATAAGTCTTTAACAGCTAATTTTATTTCAGGGTGGTAAAATTTTAGTTCGGGTTCTCTACTGAAGTAATTAGATGCTTCCTTAAGTTGAGATACTAACGACTCACAGTAGTAAATTTTTTCTATCTGTGATAGGTTTTCAAACTGATTGTGGATTATCTTTATTGTAGCTTTAAACTTCTGTAATCTAAAGCTTTCAAAAGTCACTACTACTTCAGTGTCAACTACTTCTTCATTTGTTACAATAGGAGTATTGTAGGTAAACTGATCAAACTTATCGTTAGGAGTACAAACCTCAAATTCGTTTAGCTTACTATATAAGTCACGAAATTCTTTGACTAAATAATCCGGCTTTTTAAATTCCTTAAGATCGTCGATTAAGTCTATTAGTTGCATATTTGGCTTGTAGCATTAAAGTTTTAGTTCTACAATATTAATCGTTTTTTAATGAGATAAAAAATGGAGAGACAGAATCTCTCCGTTTTCAATTTGTACAAAAGCTTTTTCAGTGGTTTTATTGATAAAGGAGAAACCGTCTCAAAAGTTGGTTATCAAAATTCAGCATAACTCCTTGTTTTATAATAGTTACTCTATAGATTCCTCAATAAGGATTTCAAAAGAGTGGTAATGGTAAGCATTCCCGTTTATTATAAAAATTGTTTTTAATTCTGTTGTTACTTTAACCTCGCTAACCCATACCAATTGCCTTTTCCTTAGCATTCCCACATTGGATAATACCTTGACTTTAAAAGGGCAAAAAAGCAATTTGAGTACATTGTAGTAGGTAATTACATAAAGTTCTGTAGGCGAACTGTATTGTAGCACATTTGCTAATTCATGATCTTGCATATTATTTTTCTCTACCTCCCGTTAAGTATTCCTTGCTAAACAAAAGAGCTATTATTAATAATGGAGAAACCAATTAGGAATGTTATTTTGGATGGATTTACCTAGGTCGTTGATTAGTTCGTATGCGTTGACATTCCGTTCTAAGTTATTATCGATGTAAGATGATTTGTTTGCTTCCGTAAATAAGTTATAAAGATTCCAGAAACTTATCGAACCATCTGGACTTCTTGAGAAGTTGGGACACTGGTAATAGTCTTTCACAATATTATTTATCTGACTGTCATTCAATGAAATTGGGAAGATTGATTTCTGTGTGTGTTTGTCTAAGTGTGTAAACATTCTGAATTTTCCAATTAAGTGTGCAAATTGCGTTTCAGACAACTTGTGTTCAATCATTCGCTCCATCATTCTTAGATGATTATCTCTCTTGTAATTAGAGAAAAGTTCAATCATTTTGTCTTCTAGTTCATAAATGGAAGATATCCTTATTTCATTGGAAAAGCCATCAGTACTAATGCACAGGTTGGTACACACCTTATTTTTGAAACCAATAAAGACTTTAAATTTCTCCATTGATTTTTTGGAATAAAGGTTCTCCTGATTATAGGCTCGCACTCCGCCAATGCTCAATGTAAGCTCATTTCCGTTAACAATTTGCTTTGTCGAGGGTAAATCTATAATGAAGGCACATCGTTCGTAATAAATGGTTTTTTCGTGTTCTTCAAGATCCTTTGCAGGTTTTCCTATTGCTGATGGAATTCTTCCTTTTACTACGTGGCTTACTCTAATATCAGGTGTTTTCTGAAGTACCCCAGGCAGTAATTTTTGAATTATTTGTTGGCATTTATCTACAAACTGGAAATGACTGATTGTTGACTCGTTATCCTTTGAGAATACAGGAATGATGCAATCTTTTTCCAAATGGTCTAAGCTCACTATTTCAGTATTGGCTTCAATAAAACTACTTGATGGTTTGTTTATTATCTCGTTCTCATCTACTAGATGCTCGTTGATGCTACTATTAAGTACTAATTCCATGGTTCTCTTCAATTAATGGTTTTACAATTTCTTTTTCGTCGACTAGGTGACTAGCGATGTTTTCTATCTGGTTTTTTCTATTCATAATGGCATTGTGAATCTGCTTTTGAAGCGAAGGATATTTTGAATACACATGCTTTAATCCCTCAAGATTCTCACAAGCATTGATTTCAGACATCGCTATTTCAACTGAAATCCCCAGATTGCACCATTCAATAAGTTTCTTTCCGGTGGATGAATTAATGACGAATTCAGGTTTTCCAGAGAACAAACCAGTTCTATCTTTAGAAGCGGTCACAAGGTGATTGTCATTTATAAGCTCAAAATTGACTGTCAGCTCATATTCAAAACCGTCTCTTGTTATTTCCTTCGTACCTAGCTTCATTACTTTAGTCTTACCATTTCCATCTTTATCAAGGCTGTAATCCGTTTTGCGTCGTACAGTAGTAATTACGTGGCAGTTTGAATTAAGAATTTTATCGATAAAGGCTTGATGACGCGGAGTTATTTTAGCCCAATCTTGGAATCTTCCTCCAAGTTGTTCATGTAGTTCCAAGCATCCACCTTTGCCAGACCATTCGTGTGTAATGCTGTCAATTATAACTACTTCGATTTCTTCTTTTTCACAAACCTCAATGGCTTGAATATAACGCTCTGGAGCGTATGGCTCATTCAACGACAATACGTTAAAATCGCCTAAGTGGGAGTAGAGACTGGCACTGTTATTTTCAGTGTCAATTATGGCTATTTTAGTCCAATCGTTAGTGATTCCGTAAGCTAATAGTAAGGCTGAATAAGATTTACCAAAGCCACTTGCTCCGCTTAAACCCAGTCTTAATTTCACTTGGTTTCTTTGTGCTTTTTGTAATTTCATACTGATGTTATTTGATGTTGTTATTGGTCGTTATTCGACATAATAAATTATTGTTATAAAAAAAAAAAGGAACTCCTTTTGAGAGTTCCTTAATTACTTATAGTTAGGTGTTTTAGTACACCATTTCATTTTTTAGCACGTTGCTTTCTACGATGCTTTCTTCTTCTGAAAGATATTCGTAGCGGTGGGACATTTTGATGATTTCACCTGTTTCCCGAATGGTAAATTCATAAGGGTCAACTGTAATTTTTTTTATAGTTCCCGGCATTTGAGTGCCAATTAGTGCTTTACAGGTTGGCTCATTAAACGTACACGGTACTTTAGTTGTTCGCGCAGTAAAGTAAGTCTTTCCGGTTTCTTTACTTTTTACAGATTCAATTCCTCCTTGTACTTCAAGAGCATAGAAGCTTTCCCCATTCTCTCTTTGATATTTTTTGTAATCTACAATTGTAACCATAGTTTTTATAATTTTAAGATTAAACATTGACGGGCATATCCCAAAGCCTAGATCGAGTAGGGGTGACTGTGTGGGTTATGTAGTGTGTGACTTTAAAAAAAAAAATTTAAAATTTGTATTGGGTTTAAGTGAGATTAGGGAATCCTTTTAATTTGATATACATTCTTGAAATTATTTTTACTTTTTGTTACAGTTTTCTTTTATTTTTTGATAGGCTGTAGGTTCTCCAAGTTCCCCGGCTTTTGATAAGTCTTGACAACCTTTAGTTTTCTCTCCTTTTTTAATACGGGCTAATCCTCTAACCAGATAAGAATTTCCATTTGGTTCAATGTTTATAGCTTTAGTACAATCAGAAATACACTTGTCTAATTGTCCTAGATTCAAGAGTATTTCAGCTCTAGTATCCCAAATAAACCATTCCGTTTTATCTAATTGTAAAGCTTTTTCAACAAGGGGTAATGCTGCTTTATAGCTTCCTAGTTCTACCAAACAATAAGCTTTATTGTTATAAACGGTTGAAAATTTATAGTTTTGAGGGGTCACTTTTCCTTCCATTGACAATATTTTATCATAGTCACTAATAGCCCCGTATTTATCATCAATGTTGCTTTTTGCTAATGCTCTCATGAAAATCACATCAGTATCATTAGGTTCGTTTTCAAGGTATTTTGAATAACTAAAAATTGCTTTTGAATAATCTTCATTTTCATAATACTCATTACCTTCATTCAAAAAGTCCTCAACTTCATTTGTTTGTGACTGTTGACTCTCAGGTGGATTTTGATTCTCAGGTAAATTTTGAGTTGCTGGTTTTTTAGAATTTTGCTCTGAAACGAATAAATTATATTCTGTAATAATTTCATTTATATCTATTTCGCTTTGGTTTAAGGATTTTGTGGCACGAGCTAAATCTTTATCTTCCATAAAGGTTAAAAAGCCATATTCTTCGTTTAATCTCCCTAAAAAAGGTTCTTCTTTAATTGAAGTTTTTAATTCAAGTACCAGTTTTTTTAAATGATATAAATATTTTTGATTTTCATTGTATTTAGCCTGAAGAGCCATTGGAACAGACATTATTTCGCTACGGGTCATTGGGGTATAAGTAGAGGTAGATATTGTGCTATATCTATTTTGAGCGTATGTCGATATCACTGATATTAAGAGTAGTAATGTGATTATTTTTTTCATTTTTTTTTTTTTGATTTGTATTATTGTTTTGGGTAAAACACTAAATTCCCAGAATAGTCTTCTTTATAAGTTCCAAGTACATTTCCGTATTTGTCTTTTTTTACGGTATTGCCAGAATAATCTTTTGAATATGTATAAAGAACATTCCCATATTGGTCTTTTTCTACTGTGTTTCCTGCATAATCTTTCGACTTTGTAGTTTGAGTATTCCCGTATTGATCCTTTGTCACGGTTCTACCTGAATAATCTTCTGATTCGGTTTTAATAACATTTCCGTATTTGTCTTTCCATACCAGTTTTCCTGAATAATCGGTTGAAGCAATAGCAATGACATTGCCATATTGGTCTTTAGCAACAGTATTTCCGGAGTAATCTTTTGAGTAGGTTATCTTCTGATTTTGACAAAAACTTAAAGTTGTTACTAATAAAAAGGTCATTGTGAAAATTAATTTTTTCATCTTACTATAAATTGTTTCCTGCCTACTCTGTACAGTTTTCAGCATCCCTGTTCTTGAAATTGGTTTTTTTAATAATGAGGTTATATAATTCGCAATTACTTATTAAATGTTTTAAGTATTCCATAGCCAACAGTGCCAACCACAATTAAGACAATCCAAGCACCAATACTCTCTCCAATACCTCCCATAAAGCTCTCACCATGCATCATTCCAGACAAACCCCATATTGGTAATAAGAATAGTAGTATGATTGCTATAACACCAATCTTTGCGCATCCGCTGTTGTCTTTTTTTCTTCTGTCATAATTCATTTAAGTATTTATTAAGCAATTCTTGTATTTTAGTTTTATCAAAGTGACTTTAATTTATCTTAAAAGGGCATTATACCTAAACAGATTAGATTGTTGTTTTCTTTAATTACGATTGAAAGGAGGGGATGTTTATGGGTATTGTCATAAAAATTGTAATTAAGTACTTCCTCATCTGTGTTCCATGTTGGCTGTTCTATTTTTAATGTAAGTTCTCCTTCTGAACTTTCATGAGCATGAGTAAGCATTCCTTTAAAAAATTGATAAAAATCCTTTTTATTAGGTGCTTCTGTTTCTACCTCCGCTAACATTAGAAAAGGCAAAAAAGATTCTAGGTCGTTATTAATACATGATAAAATCAATTGAGCCTTAATTTTTTTCATTGATGTTGTTTTGTTGTTTGGTTTTTGATTAAAACCTTAATTCATTCTGAAGCAGTAATTGTTTTCCGTCGCTGAATATAAATATAGCTACTGGATTAAGTCCTTCGTAGTAGAACTTGAGTGCAACTCTTTCCTTAGTTCTTCTATTTATTAATGAATAGTAAAGCAAACGGGTTCCGGTAGTGTCATTTGTGAATTCCTCACACCGACTTTCCGATTCGAAGTAAGCTTCGTGATTGTTAATGATTAGTTTTACATCCCCGTAATTAGGCTTATCTAATAATACAAGAGTAGATTTGTTGTCTATGAAAAATCCTCCTACTCTTGTGTTTAATGATTGAGTGAAATTGTGTGTTCCTATTTGGGAGAACATTGAAGCTGATACTAGTATAACTAGTAATAATAATATTTTTTTCATGGTTTAGATTGTTATAAAACTTCTTTTGATCTGCTTAAAGGGATAGGAATTTACTAACAAAGGAATAGGTATTACTTCCTGCTCACAATACCCACTTTTAGTGATTTGTTAGCAAAGTAATTTGTTTTCAAATCATTCCATTGCGGGTTTCCTCATTCTGTAAAATAAACCGCTTTTATTTTAGATTATTAACAAGGACTTTCTTCAGTACTTTTAGATTAGTGTATTACATGATTCACGGATTTTATATCAATTCACAAATCTAATTTAATTTTCGACTTATAAGTCGACACGTGAAAAGAATTTTGATTTAACCGTTTGTTTCCTTTGTTCAATGCAGAAGCATCTAGAACAGATAGAACTTGAATTAGTCAAAAGGATATACAAAGAGTTCCTTGTAAAATTCAATGGAAATAAATCTGAGTTTGCCAGAGCTGCACTATGTTCAGAAACTACCGTAAGAAGAGTATTTAGAAATGAACAAAGAATGACTGTTGATTTACTATTGAGATTCTGTTTTGCTTTGAGTATAGATATAAATGAAATTTTTGAAGGAATAAATATTTTAAATGAAAAATGAGCCTAAAACGTGTTAAATGCGTTAGACTCATTCTATATTATTTCAATTTGTCCTTTAGATTAGACATCGCTTCACTCACTTTCTTTTGCACGACTTTCCCGTAACTTTCCTGCGTAATAACCATGTTTGAATGTCCTAATAGTTCGGAAACGATTTCCATTGGAACATCATTGTACAGTAAAACTGTAGAAGCAAATGTTTTCCTAGCAATGTGGTGTGTCAATCTTTTTTCAATTCCAGTTATAGCTGAAATTTCCTTGAGATAAGAATTGAATTTTTGATTACTTATTGGAGGGAAGATGCGGTTACTATCAGTTGAGTATTTCTCAATAATTTCTTGAGCCTTTGGTAGAATTGGAATGGAGATTTGACGTTGTGTTTTTTCACGTTTCATCTGAATCCAGTTAATGTCGTCAAAACCTATTTGGATGTTCTGCTTCTCAAGATGTGCCATTTCATTATAGGCTAGTCCTGTGTAACAACAGAAAATAAATAGGTCTTGAATGGTGCTTAATCTCTTTTGTTGTAATACTGCTTCTTCAAGGGTTTTGAGTTCTTCTGTAGTAAGGAATATAACGGTTTTACGGACTGTTTTAGACTTGTGAAGTATAAATGGATCTCTATCTAAATAGCCTTCTGAAATAGCCTGTTTTATTGGCGTTCTTAGCCTTTGAATGGTTTTGTTGATAGTAATTTGCTCTTGCTTCTTTTCTGTTTTTAAATAGTAGTCAAAATCACTTAGAAACTGTAGACTTAGTTCTTTTAATGGGTAATCTGTTTTCTTGTATTTCCATTTTAGGAAAGCTTCTAAATGGTTGCCTACATAAACGAACTTGTTATACGTATTGTCTTTGATTTCTAGTCCTACTAGTTTTTCGATTTTGGAGAGATACTGTTTGTAGTAGGAGAGAATGAATTCACTTTTCTTTAGTTCTTTGCCAAAGTATTTGTCGTGAATGTCTTCAATAGAAAAAGGATTTTCTTGTAATCTTAAAATCATGTAGATGCTATTGACCTTAGATTTTATTTTGTCCAATTGAGAGTTGTATAGAATTGCAGATTTGTGGGAATTTAGAATTACTTGGTTTTTGGTATCCCAATGCTCGGACTCAATATTAATGCCTGTGCTAATCTGTTTTCTGTTCCCATTTAGGGTTATTCGGCAAAATAATGGAGATTGATTCTTCTTGTTTTTTCTATTCTTTCCTTCAATAAATAGAATTTTGAAATTGTCTGTTGTCATAACTTTTTGTTTTAGTCAGACATGCAATTGGTTACGATAAAAAAAGTGATGCCTTTTAGAAAAAGAGATGATGCCTAATATGTTGCCTTTTTTTGCAAAATAAGTTGGCAAGTTGGCAGAAGTCAAAAATTCTCTCTTCTCTACTAAACCATCGTGAATACCCGCTTTCACTACCGCTTTAAAACAAAAAAGACCTTACATCACTGTAAAGTCTTTTTAAAAAGCTCCCTCTCTTGGGCTCGAACCAAGGACCCTCTGATTAACAGTCAGATGCTCTAACCAACTGAGCTAAGAAGGAAACTGTATATTTTTATTCTTGTAATGAATGAACGTTTTTGTGTGCTTTATTATGATGTTTGTTTCAGTTGTAAAGCGGTGCAAAGATAGGGGTAAATTTGATTTCTGCAAGCAAAAATTAATTTTTTTTTACTTTTTTTTACTTCCCTACAATTGCCTTGTAAATGTCATTTCCGTTAGCAAATAGTAACAGTGTTATAAGTAATACGAAACCAACCATTTGCGCATTCTCTAGGAATTTATCACTTGGTTTTTTACCGCTAATGATTTCATATAATAAAAACATTACATGACCTCCATCGAGTGCAGGAATCGGCAATAAGTTCATAACTCCAAGCATTATTGATAAGATTGCGGTAATTGACCAAAAAGTTTCCCAACTCCAATTGCTAGGGAAAATATCAAATATGGCTTTAAATCCACCCACTTGTTTGTAAGCGCCAGTACTTGGACTGAAAATCATTTTTAATTGTTTTCCGTACCCTACCAATTGGTTTTTACCTTTTGTAATACCAAACGGAATAGACTCGAATAAACTAAATTCTTGTTTGCTGATTTTATAGTACCCTAATTTTTCTAATGATTCCATTCCTAGTCCACCAGGTTGAACACCAAGTTTTCCTTCATTTGAAACTTGAACAGGTACTACTACTTCTTTTTGATTTCTGAAAACGACAGCAGAAATGGCTTTGTTTTTATTGCTTTCTAAAACTGTTTTGCCTTCATCAAAGTACTTTATTTTTTGTCCGTTAAGAGAAATTAAAATATCTTTCGCTTGCAAAGCAGTGTTTTTAGATTCAGGGGCAACAGCTCCAATAACGAATGGCATTCTAATACCAACAATTGGTGCTTTTTCAACTTTTGACAATTGATCTACAAAATCATTCGGCATTTTTATTTCTTGTTGGACTCCGTTTCTTTCAATAAGAACCTGCTTGCCCATTACAATTTTTGCACTGATATCATTGTCAAATTTGGCTATTTTTTCTCCATCTACCGCTAAGATTTTATCTCCCGTCTTGAAACCTGCATTTTGCATCGCTTTATTCTCAATCAAAAGACCGTCTTTCAAGTCTGCATTAGCAATATAAGTATCGCCATAAGCAAATGCCATTCCGATATAAATAATGAATGCCAAAATGAAATTCACGGTAACGCCACCCAGCATAATAATCAAACGTTGCCAAGCCGGTTTAGAACGAAATTCCCACGGTTGCGGTGGTAAAGCCATTTGTTCTTTGTCCATGCTTTCGTCAATCATTCCGGATATTTTTACATAACCACCAAGAGGCAACCAACCAATACCGTATTCGGTTTCGCCAATTTTCTTTTTTAGAAGGGAATATTTAACGTCAAAAAACAAGTAAAATTTTTCGACTCTGGTTTTGAATAATTTGGCAGGAATAAAATGTCCTAATTCGTGAAGTATAATAAGTAATGATAAGCTCAATAAAAATTGAGAAAGCTTTATAAATATGTCCATTTTTTAATTTTAGTTCTTTTACAACTTACAAAAGTAAGGTTTTCTATTTGTTTAATTTACAATAATTGTTCCATACCGTTTTAAAAGTTTGTTAATTAATAGAATTTCAATTTTTAGTTTCATTGATGTCCCTTAACTTTACTTTTTTGAAACGAATATTTCTCGTTATCTTCACTTTAAAATCAACTTTATGTCTTCAAAATTATTTTCTCCTCTTCAAATAAAAAGCATTACACTTAAGAATAGAATTGTCATTTCTCCAATGTGCCAATATTCAGCAACAGATGGTTTCGCCAATGATTGGCATCTTGTACATTTAGGCAGTCGTGCCAGCGGTGGTGCGGGATTAATCATTCAGGAAGCGACTTCCGTTTCTCCTGAAGGCAGAATTTCACCCGGAGATTTAGGACTTTGGAACGACCAACAGATCGATAAAATGAAAATTATCAATCAGTTTATTCTCAGCCAAAATGCAGTTCCCGGAATACAATTGGCACATGCCGGAAGAAAAGCCAGTGCTGCATCGCCATGGGAAGGCGGTAGAAAAATAGAGGTAAATCAAGGAGGATGGGATACTGTAGCTCCTAGTGCTGTAGGGTATCACGAAAATGAAAAACCACCAATAGCGCTGGATAAATCCGGAATCCAAAAAGTTGTTTCTGATTTTGCATCTGCGACCAAAAGAGCGGTAGAAGCGGGTTTTGAAGTTATGGAAATTCATGCGGCCCACGGTTATTTATTGCATCAGTTTCTTTCGCCTTTATCCAATTTTCGAACAGACGAATACGGAGGAAGTTTTGAGAACCGAATCAGATTGACTCTGGAAGTGGTGGAAGCCGTACAATCGGAGTGGACAAAAGAGTTGCCTTTATTCATCAGAATATCAGCAACAGACTGGGCTGAAGGCGGATGGAATATTGAAGAGTCAGTACAGCTTTCGAAAATACTAAAAGAAAAAGGAGTCGATTTAATAGATGTTTCTTCAGGCGGGGCAGTATCGCATCAGCAAATTCCGTTGGGACCAAATTACCAAGTACCTTTCGCAGACCAAATCAAAAAGGAAGTTGGAATCAGTACTGGCGCCGTGGGATTAATCACCGAAGCCGCTCAGGCAGAAGAAATCATTGCTTCAGGAAAAGCGGATTTGGTCCTGTTTGCCAGGGAATCGCTTAGAAACCCCAATTTAGGGTTGGCATTTGCCGCAGCCCTTAATGTTGATGTGTCATGGCCAAAACAATATCAAAGAGCCAAAATTTAGTAGTACAATATTTCAACACGAATTTGCACCAATTGTTTAGTGTAAATTCCTGAATTTCGTTTTTAACTTTTCAAATTAGTATTTAATTACCGTACCATGCAAAAAATAAGAACTGCGTTACTTTCTTACGGAATGTCCGGAAAAGTATTCCACGCACCATTTATATCGTTTCACCCCGGATTTGAACTGATTGGTTCGTGGGAAAGAAGTAAAAAATTGATACGCGAGGATTATCCATCGGTTAAAAGTTATTTCCAAATTGATGCGCTGCTTGAGGACGATGTAGATTTGGTCATCGTAAATACGCCGGTCGAAACGCATTATGAATATGCTAAAAAAGTATTGCTTGCCGGAAAACATGCCATTGTCGAAAAAGCATTTACCACAACTGTTGCCCAAGCACAAGAACTGGCAGCTTTGGCAAACGAAAGAGGAGTAAAATTGGCCGTTTTCCAAAATAGAAGGTGGGACAGTGATTTCAAAACAGTACAAAAAATTATTTCAGAGAAAAAATTAGGGGATATTGTGGAGGCTGAATTTCATTTTGACCGCTACAATCCACTTTTAAGTCCAAAATCCCACAAAGAAACTGCTAATTCCGGAGCGGGAATCCTGAAAGATTTAGGACCTCATTTAATTGATCAGGTCTTGTGTTTATTTGGTTTGCCTAAAGCTGTTTTTGCCGATATTCGTATCACTAGAGAACATTCTTTAGTAGATGATTACATTGATATTTTATTGTACTATCCTGATTCTAGAGTCCGATTAAAAGCCGGTTTTTTTGTTAGAGAAGCGAATCCTGCTTATGTGATTCATGGCAAAAAAGGATCTTTCCTAAAACCACGTGGCGATGTGCAGGAAGACGATTTGAAATTGGGAAAAAAACCTAATTTAGAGGAATGGGGAACAGAAGCTAAGAGCAAAGAAGGGCTTCTTCATACGGAGTTTCATACTGATATATTACGGGAAAATGTACCAACACTTCAAGGGAACTATTATGATTTTTTTGACGGGGTCTACAATTCCATTTCAAATAATCAGCCGGAACCTGTTACTGCACAAGATGGCGTTCATGTCATGCAAATTATTGAAGCCGCAATTCAAAGTAGTGCCCAGAAGAAAGTGATTGACTTATAGTTTTATCCAGAATTTCAGCAATTTAACCGGGAATTCGATGGGACTTTTTATAAACAATAACGTTGTAAATTGAGCGGCCTAGCGTATTCACGTCATTGGAAACATCTCTTTTTGTACTTTTGCGGGGTACAACTTCAAAATAGAGTTCACTTGATTGATTTAAATTTTATATCTCGGTTCAAAACCAAAGCAAAATATAAGAAAACATATAAGGATGCTAAACTTTCTTATTTGAACCGCATTCGTTGGGCCGTTTCTATGTTTTATTTTGGAATGGGATTGTGTTTTGCCACTTGGGCCAGCAGAATTCCTGATATTAAAACCGAATTGCATTTGGGATCAGGCGAATTAGGAACTATTTTATTCGCAATTCCGCTGGGACAATTGATTATTATGCCTTTTTCGGGGAAATTAGTGACCCGTTTTGGAAGTCACCGCATCCTCGTCTTTGCGCTTTTGTTCTATGTTTTAAGTTTATCGAGTTTAGGATTGGCAGTCGCTTCTTGGCAACTTTCCCTTGGATTATTATTTTTCGGAATCTTTGGAAACTTGTCGAATATTGCAGTAAATACTCAGGGCGTTTACACCGAAGAACTTTTTAAAAAAACAATTATGTCTTCGTTTCACGGCATGTGGAGTTTAGCAGGTTTCATTGGAGCTGTTGTAGGAATAGGAATGCTGGCGTTAGAGCTTACGCCGTTAATTCATTTTATGATTGTGGGCGGAATCGTTCTTTTATTAATGATTTTCAATTATAAATTGTTGATAAAAGCCAAGGAAACAATCAAAACCGAAAAGAAAAAGTTATTCTCAAAACCAGACAGTGCTTTAATTTGGTTAGGTATAATTGGTTTTTGCTGCATGGCAAGCGAAGGAGTGATGTTTGATTGGAGCGGCGTTTATTTCAAAGATGTTATCAAAGCGCCCGGACCATTAGTGATTTTGGGATATACTTCATTTATGATTATGATGGCTGGAGGACGATTTTTTGGGGATGGTTTAATTCATAAATTCGGAAGAAAAACAGTAATGCAAATCAGCGGAATTATGATTTCGGCAGGACTTTTTACCTCAGTATTTTTTCCGTTTTTAATTCCGTCTACTATTGCATTTATGTTTGTTGGACTAGGAGTTTCTACCATTGTTCCAACGATTTATAGTATTGCGGGGAAAAACCCAACAGTTCCCCCCGGAGAAGCGTTAACAATTGTTTCGAGCGTAAGTTTTCTTGGCTTTTTGATGGGACCTCCTGTAATTGGATATATTGCCGAATTATTTGGTCTGCGATTTTCATTTGCTTTCATCGGTGTATTTGGAGTTTTGATAGCATTTATGGTTTCCAGAATCAAGGCAATTCAATAAAATTCAAATCTGTTTTTCTACACATAATTTCTTAAACCCGAATTGTTTTTTTAAACGATTCGGGTTTTTTATAAGAATTATTTTGCTAAAAAGTATTTATTTATAGTTTTTTTCTTATTTTTATCGTTAGAATCCAAATAATCAGCCATTTGCCATTGTTTCGGATTTTAAATACCACACTTTTCCAAAAATCATTTCCCGTTAATTTTCAATCTGTTTTTCCTATTTGGAACACTATTTCCGTGGCTTTTTTTGAACCCAAAAACGGAGATACCACTTTCTTTAAAACAGAATTTTCAAACTTTTTTATAACCAGTGACTATTTATGAATAAATTGTACTTGACGCTTTTCTTTATAATACAGTTCAAATTTGCTTTTGCGCAGCAGGAAACTGGAATTTTCGGTAAGATCATCGATGCGAAAGCGCAAAACCCAGTAGCTTCAGTTGTTGTTACCATTCAAAATACCAATTTGATGGAACTCACAAATACAGAAGGAAGTTTCAAATTTAATGCGGTGCAGAGTGGTAGTTTGCTAATTCTGATTCATAGTCAAGGTTTTAAAGATGCTTTGTATCCAGCAGATTTACTTGAGGGACAACTGTTGGATCTGGGAACAATAGCTTTAGAGGAAGATCAATCTATAGAACAGCAAGGCAGTTTAATTGCGCTCACCGAAAGTGATTTTAGTGATGACAATAGCGGTTCCGAAAATACGTCCGGACTTTTGCAATCTTCCAAAGATGCTTTTCAACAAGCGGCTGCTTTCAATTGGGGTCAGGCTCGATTCCGGATTCGGGGATTAGACAGCGAGCATTCGACGATGATGATTAATGGTGTTTCCATGAATAAATTATACGATGGACGGCCGCAATGGGGCGATTGGGGCGGGCTAAACGATGCAACACGAAATCAGGAATTTTCCGTTGGGACTTCTCCATCTGATTATACTTTTGGAGGGATTTTAGGAACACAGGAAATTAATACGCGTGCTTCCATTTACAGGCCTGGTTCCCGTATTTCATTTTCGGGAACCAATACTAATTACAGTTGGCGCATGATGGGAACCTATGCTTCGGGAATGAATAATAAAGGTTGGGCATTTGTTATTTCGGCAGGAAAACGTCTGGCGACCGAAGGTTATTTTGAAGGAACAAATTACGATGCTAATTCTGCTTTTTTAAGTGTTGAAAAAAAATTAGGCGATTCCCATTCACTGAATATATCTGCTTTTTATACACCTAATTCAAGAGGGAAAAACTCTCCCAATACTACCGAATTCACTGAATTAACAAGCGAAAAATACAATTCCTATTGGGGTTTCCAAGACGGGAAAAAGAGAAATGCCAGAATGAAAACCATAGAAGAACCGATTGTAATGTTGAATCATTATTTTAAAATAAATGATCATACCAATTTGAATTCAAGTGTAATGTATCAATTTGGAAAAATAGGAAATTCTAACCTGGATTATCAAAATGCGAATAGTCCGGACCCAACGTATTATAGAAAAATGCCGAGTTATTACAGTTCGCTTTACGCGAAAGATAATGGGGAATTTTCAGGTGCATTTACTCCGGATTTAGAAAATGCCGAGAAAAGTAAAGTTTTGTTTTTAGCGAATCCACAAATCGATTGGAACGCAATGTACCAAGCCAATCAAGATCCAATTATGGATAGTAATGGCCATATTTCAGAATACGAACCGGCGAAAAGCAAGTATGTTTTATACGAAGACCGTACTGATGATAATACTATTGTGGCTACTTCTATATTCAACACACAGTTGACGGAAAATATTATTTTGAATGCCGGAGCCAATTTTAAAA
The DNA here is from genome assembly GCF_900142885.1 of Flavobacterium xinjiangense. Lineage (GTDB taxonomy): Bacteria > Bacteroidota > Bacteroidia > Flavobacteriales > Flavobacteriaceae > Flavobacterium > Flavobacterium xinjiangense. The sequence continues at coordinate 153,137 of NZ_FRCL01000008.1, forward strand.
ATTTGAAATCACACAATTACCAGAAAGTTTTGGATTTATTAGGAGGTTTGTATTTTGAAGATATAGACGGTTTTTATATTGGAAACCAATCGCAATCGGATTTGAATAATCCAAATAGGCAAGTGGTCGTGGGAGACGAATACGGCTATAACTATAATTATGTGGCCAATACTCTTGATGCATTCACACAATTCAAATTTTCATACAACAAAGTTGAATTCTATCTGGCTCAAAGTTTCTCGAGCACCAATTATCAAAGAGAGGGTTTGTACAAAAACGGAATTTACGTAACCAATTCTCTTGGTAAAAGTGAAAAAGTTCAATTTGAAAATTTTGGTTTTAAAGGTGGGGTAACTTATAAAATATCTGGAAAACAACTGTTGATTTTCAATGGAGCGCATTTGACAAAAGCACCAACTGTACGAAATACTTTTCCTAATTCGAGACTGAATAACTCGATTACAGACGGTCTGGAAAGTGAGAACATTAGTAGTCTAGACGCCAGTTATATCTATCGTTCCCCAGTTTTCAAAGCACGCCTTACCGCTTATTATACATTAATAAAAAATGCAACTCAAACTTCTTTTTTTTATGCGGAAGGAATTTTTGATGATGGTGCAGGGTACAACAATACGAGCGCATTTGTGAGTCAGACACTGACGCATTTAGAAAAGAAGAATCTAGGTGCGGAGTTAAGTTTGGAATATCAGTTAAATCCAACGTTGAAAACCACTTTTTCCGCTGCTTTTGGAGAATACACCTATAATAGTAATCCAAATGTAATAGTCACCAATGACGCCGAAGCTTCAATAGAAAACACGAATCCAGTTTTTGATTTTGGGACGGCGCTATTAAAAAATTACAAACAAGCAGGTATGCCACAGCAAGCCTATTCGATTGGAATTGAATATCGGGATCCAAAATATTGGTGGATAGGGGTAAATATAAATTATTTGGCAAACAGTTATATTGATGTTTCACCAATAGCAAGAACGAATCATTTTTACACAAACCCAGCAAGTGGTTCTAACTTTCCGGAAGCTACAGAAGAAAGAGCCAAGGAATTATTGCAACAGGAAAAATTTGATCCCACGACTTTATTAAATATTGTTGGCGGGAAATCGTGGAGAATCTATGGAAAGAATGTTGGGCTTTTTGTCAGCATCAATAATGTACTTAATACGACTTATAAAACTGGCGGTTACGAACAAGCCAGAAATGCCAATTTCAGACAACGCAATCAGGATGTTTCCAGCGGAACGCCATCTTTTGGAAACAAATATTTTTATGGTTATGGAAGAACCTACTTCGTCAATCTTGCAATCAATTTATAAACTTGAAAACTGACATATTATGAAAACGAATATCTGTAATCGACTTTTCTCTATAGCAATCACCTTCCTTTGTGCAAGTTGTGTAAATGATGCGGTTGATGTTCCTAAACTAACTTGTACGCAGCCGGATTTAACCGTAAACCGAACCGTTGCAGAAGTTCGAACAAATGCCAATGCAATTGTAACCCAATACAAGTATGACGATATTATAGAAGCTTATGTTGTTTCCAGTGATGAATCGGGGAATTTTTTCAAGTCAATTTCCTTTCAAACTTTGGCAACAGCCACAACACCAGCAATTGGTTTTAGTGTGCCTGTCGATGCCAGTAATTTGTATATTGATTACAGATTAGGAAATAAAGTATACGTAAAACTAAAAGACCAATACACTGATATTTCGTTTGGCGGGATGCGCATCGGAAGCATTTTTGTCAATTCATACAACGAAGGCGGAGTTGGGCGACTTTCTCAAAATGACTATAAAAAAGTATTGAATGCTTCATGTACAACCGTAAAAGAAGAACTTCTGGTAAAACAAATTTCGATGGAAGATTTATTGAATGATTCTAATTTGAATACGTTGGTTGAATTGTCGGATGTTCAGTTTACGGCGGATGCTATTGGTCGCCATTATTTTGAGGAAACCAATAATGTGGGTGGCGCAACCAATTGGGGTTTGATGGATAAGTTTGGTAATCAAGTGTATTTTAGAACGAGTAGTTTTGCTGATTTTTCCAGTAGTTTAGTTCCAAATGGAAGCGGAAAAGTAAGAGGGATTTTAACAAAATATGGAACGGATTACCAACTATTACCGCGCTCCGAAAAAGATGTGGTGATGACAGGAACAAGAACAGCTCCATTTTTCTCAGAAGATTTTGAAACGGTAGTTGATAAATCAAATTTGAGTCTTCCAGGTTGGGCAAATATTGTTCAAAAAGGGACGCTTTTCTGGAAAGGCACTGTGTATTCCGGAAACGGTTACGCCGAATTTAATATTTCGGGAGCAAAAGTAGTTTCGAATGTGGCTTGGTTGATTTCTCCAAAAATAGATATGGATAAGCATACTAATGAAATCTTGACTTTCAGAGCTGCGCAACATCATTTGGACGTTGACTCCCAATTGAATTCTTTGGAAGTTTATGTTTCCACTAATTTTGACGGGTTGAATGTAGCTACCGCAACTTGGACTCAGGTTTTGGTAAAATTACCTAAACAAGCTTCACCTTGGTATCAATTTGTGGGAAGCGGCGCAGTAGATTTATCTTCGTATAAAGGAAAAATCAACATTGCTTTCAAATATACAGGTTCTGGAAAAAACCTGGCTTTGGACGGTGCTTTTCAAGTGGATGATGTACAGGTTTTTGGAAATTGAAAAACACAATTTATGTAGCGTGTATTTTTATATATTTGCAACCGTACAAATTAAATTAAAATTTATGAAATCTATTTTATTAGCATTAGTTTCTATACTATTTGTTTCTTGTTTATCAGATGGTGGAACATCTAAACCGGTTGATTACACCGTTCAAAATGAAAAAGAAATTGTTGATTATATTGCCAAAAATAAATTAACTGCTCAAAAAAGTGATACAGGATTGTATTATGTGGTTAACGAAGCCGGTACTGGAGCGCAACCTACCGCAACGTCTAATGTAACTGTAGCATACAAAGGTTATTTCACTAACGGAAATGTTTTTGATCAAAGTACAGCGCAAGGAATTTCATTTGGTTTGAATCAAGTGATAAAAGGATGGACAGAAGGAATTCCTCATTTTAAAGCAGGAGGAAGTGGTATCCTTTTAATTCCGGCTCGCTTAGGATATGGAAGCAACGATAGCGGTCCTATTCCTGGAGGTTCTGTACTTATTTTTGAAGTTAAACTTATTTCAGTGAATTAGGAATTTGTTCCCTAATAACACCAAAATAAAAAGGCTGTCTTTTCGGACAGCCTTTTGTAATTAATTATTTTTTGGTTTCAACGATGCTTATCGCATAACCTCCGCCCGGAGCACTGAACTGCGCCAGTTTTGATTTGTTAGTCACTGTCATTTTACGTATTGTATAGGCTTGCGGATTTGTTTTATAATGCGCATCCTTAGCATCTGCGTAAATCGTAGCAATATATTTTTTCCCTTTTTCCAAGAAATCAAATTTGATGGTTGAGGTACGAGGAGTTTCTCCATTTACATTACCAATAAACCAATTGTTAGTCACTTTTGCTTTACGCGCAACGGTAACATATTGACCTGGTTCTGCTTCAAGGTATTTACTGTCAGACCAATCTACCGCTACATCTTTTATAAACTGAAAAGCATCAGCAAAGCGGTCATAATTTTCCGGTAAATCTGCTGCCATTTGCAACGGACTGTACATGGTTACATATAAAGCCAGTTGATTCGCTAACGTGCTATTTACATGAGAATGATTATCAGGATTCAATTTGCTTAAATCCATTTCAAAAATACCCGGAGTGTAATCCATCGGTCCTCCTACTAAACGGGTAAAAGGCAATACTGTTACGTGGTTTGGTTTTGAACCTCCAAATGACTGATATTCTGTTCCTCTTGCCGCTTCGTTACCAATTAAGTTTGGATACGTTCTGCAAATTCCCGTTGGACGAACAGCTTCATGCGCATTCACCATAATTTTATAGTCGGCAGCTTTTTCGATAGCATACTGATAGTGGTTATTCATAAATTGGTTATAATGATTTCCACCGTTTTCAATGATAGAACCAACATATCCGCTTTTTACGGCATCGTATCCATTGTCTTTCATGAATTGGTATGCTTTATCCAAATGACGTTCGTAATTACGAACAGAACCTGAAGTTTCATGGTGCATAATCATTTTAATTCCTTTTGATTTGGCATATTCATGCAAACCTTTGACATCAAAATCCGGATAAGGAGTTAAAAAATCAAAAACATAATCTTTGGAATGGCCAAACCAGTCTTCCCAACCTTCATTCCAACCTTCAACCAAAACAGCATCAAAACCGTTTTTGGCTGCAAAATCAATATATTTCTTCACATTGGCGTTATTCGCACCGTGTTTGCCGTTTGGTTTTGCTTTCGAAAAATCGCTAACGCCAAGTTGTACTGTTGGAAATTCATCTGTGTATGCCCAAGAACTTTTTCCGGTGATCATTTCCCACCAGACACCTACATATTTAACTGGTTTTATCCATGAAGTATCCTCAATTTTGCTAGGGTCATTCAAGTTTAATGTCATTTTTGAAGCCAGAATTTCTCTTGCGTCATCACTAACGATAATCGTACGCCAAGGCGAATGACTTGGAGCTTGCATATATCCTTTGTCACCTTTTGCATCTGGTGTCAACCAAGATTCGAAAATCATGTTCTTGTCATCCAGATTCAAATGCATACAAGAGTAATTGATCAAAGCCGCTTCATGCAAATTGATATAAATTCCATCATTCGTTTTCAACATTAATGAAGTTTGAACTCCTGTTGTAGAAAAAGAAGTTTGCGATACATTAGCCGTTTTTGCTTTTTCTGATAAACCTCTAATTTCAGATAATTTTGAGGTAGTATAATCGTATTCTTGGGTGTCATAATCTCCAGGAATCCAAAATGCAGTATGATCTCCTGTCATTGCAAATTGCGTTCTTTCTTCTTTGATTACAAAATAAGTCAGGTTTTTTTGGGAAGGGAATTCATATCGGAATCCTAGACCATCGTCAAACAAGCGGAAACGAATAACAATTTGTCTGTCGGTTTCTTTTTGATTTAAAGTTACTGCCAATTCGTTATAATGATTGCGAATGGAGGCTACTTCTCCCCAAACTGGTTTCCAGTTTTCATCAAAAGTTGCTGTTTTCGTATCAACAACGGTGAAATCATTTAACAACGATTTTTTGTCGTCTTTTAATTCAAGACCTAATTTACTTGTTTTTACAACAGCTTTGCCTTTGTAATTTAAATTGTAAATTGGTGTTCCGTCATTTTGTAAGGAGAACTCCATTACAAATTTTCCATTTGGAGATTTTAACTGCTGCGATTTTGCAGGGCTAAAAAAAGCGAGCCAAACAAGGGCTGTGAAAAGAAATTGCTTCATTTTTTAAAATAGAATTTAATAAATTAATTTTTCAGGTTTGGGAATAGTTGATGAATTTCACGAAATCGATTTATTCAAAAACGCATCGTTTTCCAGATTTCGAGAAAGTAAAAGTAGGCGGTTTACACACTACATATTTTTGTCATTCTAAAAAAGTAGATTGTGTTTCTATTTTTAATATGCAATATACTGAATAACTGTGTATTGTGTGAATTTATCTTTTAAAAAAAGTGGTGACTTTATAATGAAAAATAAGACTTTAAGATTGTTTTAATCCAAAAAACCTCCTGAAAAACCAGATTTTTCTATTTTAAATTGGTTCCTATTCGCATAACTTGTGCTTCAAAATCTTCCCGTGGACCTGCTGCTTTATTTTTGAGTTGCGAGCGGTAATTGTAAATCGTGGATACCGAATACCGAAGGAAAGTCGAAATTTTTGCACTGTCCTTGATTCCCAAACGGATGAGAGCAAAGATTCGTAGTTCCGTATTTAGGAGTTCTCCTTCCTTCAATTGTATGGCTTCATCGTCAATCAATAAAGCGCTGAATTCTGCTATGAAGTTAGGGAAGAGTTGCAGGAAGGTTTTGTCAAAAGTAGTGAGGAATTCCTTAAGCTCATTTTCGACAAACTGTTTCGATTTTACCGCACTAATCAAGTCGTTCATTTTTCCTGTTGTTGCCATGACATTCAATTTTCGGCGGTATTCGTCTAATTTTCCTATGTAATCGGAACACTGATCCATGTAGCGGCCAATGTATATTTCCTTCAAAAGATTGGCTTCCGTCAGCGTATAATTGGTATCGTTCAATTTTTCATTGAATACATTTAATTCCGTATTCAATTCCGAAAGTTTGCTGTTGGCCAAACTTAAATCCTGTTTTGCTTTGGACAGTTTTTTCATTTGCTTAAAAAGCAAAAAAAGCAATGCCAACAGGAATACCGATAATATACTGGCACTTATTAAAAACAGCACCAACTGGAATCGGTTGGTTTCATTTTGTTTTTGATAAGCCTCGTTGATAATGGGCAGCATCTTCGATATCTCATACGTTCGTAAACGCGCATTACAAAAAAGAGCGTCTTCAAGCGAGCGTTTGATGTAGGTGTAAGCGCGGTCAATATCCCCGTTTTCGTACATTATAAAAGCCAAAGAACGCAACGAAATATATTCTTTTTTGGCCAATTGCAAATCGGAAATAGCCGAAATGGTCAGCCATTTTTGCAGTTGTTCAGGTTCTTTTTTTCCGCGATACACCTGCGAAATAAGATAGGCAATAACTGCTTTGTCAGGACTATTGGTATCAATATTTGGGAAATAGTTTACCAATAAAGGAAGTGCCTCATTGTATTTTCCAGCATCCAGAAGCGCGCTGGACTTTGCCATAATATAAGCGCTTGATGAAGTAGGATATAAGTTTAAGGAGGAATCACGGTACTTTTTGGTTAATAAAATGTATTTTTCTTTTTCCTGAACCGAAGCGGCATAATCAGCCATATAGCCATAAACGACGCTATTTACAGTAAAAAAATAGCCTTTTAAGTCGGGAGTAGTATTGATATTGATTGTAGTAAGGATTTCTGTCGCTTCCTTATACATTCCCAATGTTCCCATTATCGAAGCCAGATTCAATCGCGCATTATTAATCTTCTGAATGTCATTTAGTTTTTCGGCAATTTGAAAACTCTTTCTAGCGTAAACCAATGCCGAGTCGGACTGATACGATTTATATTCGAAATATAATTTTCCATAAATGGCATATTTTTGAACATCACTGGAAGTATAGTTCAGCAGTCCTTTGAGCTTGCTGATTTCAACCGCTTTTTTATCCGAATACAATTGGTAATCCGCTACCGTTTTGTCCAATTCATCTAATAAGGGATCAAAATTATTTTGTCCAAAAAGAAAAATGGGGAATAATAAGGCAAAAAGTAAAGTCGAAAACCGATGCATTCAAATAAATTTAATTCCTGTAAAAATAATTAAAAATCCATGCTAATTCCTAAAATGAAAATCTAAATCAACCAGTGTAAATTTTATTTTAAACTATCATTATTCACACCTTCTGATTTTTTATAATAACATAACTTCATAAGTACGGGGCAAATCGTTAAATTTGTAGCTTATTCAAAGACATGTTAGAAAAACAAGTAATAAATTTCGAAAAAACGGCCATTGTAGGTATTGTAACTCAAAATCAAAGTGAAGAGAAACTAAATGAATATCTTGACGAATTAGAGTTTTTGACTTTTACCGCAGGCGGCCAAGTGGTGAAACGTTTTTCGCAAAAAATGGAACGCCCAAATCCCAAGACTTTTGTCGGAACTGGAAAAATTGAAGAGATTCATCTTTTTGTAAAAGAAAATGAAATTTCTACCTTGATATTCGATGATGAATTGTCACCGTCACAACAAAAAAATATATCTAAAATAATCACGGAATGTAAAATCCTAGACAGAACACACCTTATTCTGGATATTTTTGCGCAACGTGCCGAAACTTCGTATGCAAGAACCCAAGTAGAATTAGCACAATGCCAATATTTATTACCAAGACTTTCCGGAATGTGGACGCACCTTGAGCGCCAAAAAGGGGGAATTGGAATGCGTGGGCCTGGGGAAACGGAGATTGAAACGGATAGACGTATTGTTCGCGACAGAATCGCATTATTAAAAGAAAAAATTAAAAGTATCGACAAGCAAATGGGAACTCAGCGCGGCAATCGTGGTGCTATGGTTCGTGTGGCTTTGGTGGGATATACTAATGTTGGGAAATCAACTTTGATGAATGCCGTTGGGAAAAGTGATGTTTTTGTAGAGAATAAACTTTTTGCGACCTTGGATACAACCGTTCGTAAAGTGGTGATAAAAAATCTTCCTTTCTTGCTTTCGGATACCGTAGGTTTTATCAGGAAATTGCCAACACAATTGGTAGATTCTTTTAAAAGTACGTTGGATGAGGTTCGTGAAGCTGATTTGCTATTGCACGTAGTCGATATTTCGCATCCTGAATTTGAAGATCAGATTGAGTCTGTAAATAAGACTTTATTGGATATTAAATGCAATGACAAACCAATCATTATGGTTTTCAATAAAATCGATGCTTACAAACCATTGACCATTGATGAAGATGATTTAATGACCGAAAAAACACCAAGACATTTCACTCTTGAAGAATGGAAAGCAACTTGGATGAACAAGGTTGGAGAACAAAATGCGTTATTTATTTCGGCTACCCACAAAGAAAATTTCGAGGAATTCAGAGAACGCGTTTATGAAGCGGTAAGACACATTCACATCACTCGTTTTCCTTACAATAAATTCTTGTATCCGGATTATAAAGATGCTGTGGAGAAAGAAGAAAAAGAAGAGGAAGAAATCGAATAATTTCCGCTAAAACATAAAATACACCAATCCCTTTTGACATTTCAAGAGGGATTTTTTTTGGGCATGTCCCAGCTTCCTCTGCGTTACAGCTGCGTCAGGCTGTGCGCTGCAATCTTTTATTTCGCTACGCTGCATAAAAGGATTTCCGCTGCCATCCTTCATGCGGGCTTTGGCGTTACTAATTCCTTTTATGTTACCCATTGTAAATTTGTAAGAAAAATTGAATATATTTGAGAATAAATATGTCTGATACCCTAATTTGGGTGGCTTTGTATGATTTTGTCACACCTATAAACAAGTTAGCAGTTATATTGCCAAAAAACTTAAAAATAACATTTTATGAAATATTTTTTTATTCTCTTTATACTTTTTACATCAAGTTTAAATGCACAAAATCTTTTGAAATTTGATAAAAGAAATGTTCAGTGCGAAGACAAATGGATAGCTTACCAAATTGATAAAGACAGTACTTATACTTTCGGATTTATTTATGTTGATTCTCAAGCAGGATTGACGCTCAACTACGAAGGAAAATTTAAAATTGATAATAGTGGTAGATTCAATAGAATAGAAAGCGAAACCAAAAAAGAAATTGGTTTTATGAAAGTAAGACTACAGCCCAATAGAACTGCAATTGCCGAAATTCCTGAATCAAAATTTAAAGAACTTAATATTGAAAAAGTTCCAAGTTGGTTAAAATCATACCAAACTGACGAAAGTTCTGTAGACAGATTATATCGTTGGGGTTATATGTATAATGGTTGGAATGAATATGAAAAGGCATTAACTTTTTTAGAAAAAGCAGATAAACTTGACACTAAATTCAAAGGATTACAAACCGAACTTGCATTTTCATATAATGCATTAGGAAAATTTGACAAAGCAGAATTATCGCTAAAAAAAGCAATTGCAGAAAATCCTAAAGATTGTTATACTTATAAAGAATTGGCTTATACATATACAAAGCTTGTGAATTTTGAAAAAGTTACTGAAACTTATGATATAATGACCAAAATTTGTTCTGACCAAAATTTCATACAAGAAACTGCATATAATTTAGCATATCAATATTTCAAAACTAGAGATAAGGTTAAATTCAAAAAGTGGAAAACAGAAACTGAAAAATGGTCAAAATCTGAAAATCAGTACACGAAAAATCTAAATGAAATGGAAACTAAATTAAATTAATAAAAATACAACCCGACCGCACTGATATGAAGTAATCGTTAGCGCATTCTATGATAAAAAACAAGTAAAAATTTAAAAATTAACAGGCAAATTTATATGTATTTATGTAGGGAGTTTGTCTGTTAATTACAGAGAAAACACGACCTATAATTTTACATTTCACATTGTTTAAAACCAGCATTGCGTTCTTACCTTCACCTTTTTTTCTTTCATAATATTCTTTGAGTTGCGGATCATGTTTTACGGCAACTAAAGCACACATTTGTAATATTGACTTCATTTTTTTATCCGCCATATGATTTACTTTTGTTCGCCCTTTGATACTCGAACCTGAACTATATTCAAATGGTGCAGTTCCAGCGTAACAAGCAAATTTTCTTGCGTTATCAAAAGCCGTGAATCCTCTTGTTGCA
>NZ_FRCL01000013.1 GCF_900142885.1 Flavobacterium xinjiangense
TGTGAAACACCACGTTCTAAGAATAAAAGTATCTGTCTAATCTTAATCATACTAAGTAGTTTATTTGCCATACTGCAAGTGGTTTTTTGATTACAAACCAAACTTATGGTAAATGGCGGTTAAATCTCTACTTAGTGAGACAATGGATCTGGGATAGGTGGCGTACTTTGTGTCGGAATGTCAGTCCTTTAAAAGTGCTAAATCAGGAGTAAAGTGGCGTACTTTGCTCCGGAATAAGTGGCAACCTTTGCAGTGGAATCGTGGCGACCTTTGCTTCGGAATGGGTGGCGTACTTTGTAGCGGAATCGTGGCGACCTTTGCAGCGGAATATCCAGCATCGATTGCCAATTTTAATTTACAGCATCATAGTGTTTGCAACGCATTTATTTTAATACTTTTATAAAACCAAACTTCGTTTATTTTTAAAATCCGCTCTGCGAAGTATGAATAAGTTGTGACTGCAAAATGCACTCGTGATTGCTCTGCGAAGTCTACTGACTTCGCAGCCATTCCAATGATCAACAAACTCAGGAAAATAAAGTTTACTAAAATTAGAACGGCATATAGAAATGGGTACGAAGTCAGCAGACTTAGCACAGCACGCAATCGCACAGCACCAATTATTCCAGTAGGTAACAAACACGAGGCAAGTGTTTATTTGTAGCAAAAACACCCGCTCTGCGAAGTATGAATAAGTTGTAACAGCAAAATTTAATCGTGATTGCTCTGCGAAGTCTCCCGACTTCGCAGCCATTCCAATGATCAACAAACTCAGGAAAATAAAGTTTACTAAAATTAGAACGGCATATAGGAATGGGTACGAAGTCAGGAGACTTCGCACAGCACGCAATCGCACAGCACCAATCATTCCAATAGGTAACAAACAGGAGGCAAGTGTTTATTTGTAGCAAAAACATCATTATATTTAAACAAAAAAGTTGTGCAAGACGGATATAAAATAAGAGACCAAACTTTACCACATTTTATAACGACAACAGTTGCTGATTGGGTTGATGTTTTTACAAGAAAAAATCACAGAGACACAGTTGTGGAATGTTTAGATTTCTGCATTACAAACAAAGCTATGATTTTGTATGGCTATGTCATTATGAGCAATCATATACAGATGATAGTGCAATCTGGCGATGGAGAGTTATCAAATTTGTTGCGAGATTTTAAAAAATTCACTGCTACAAAAATTATAGAAAAAATAAAATCTGATCCTGAAAGTAGAAGAGAATGGATGTTGGAACGTTTTAAATTGGCAATCGAAAGTCATTCCAGAAACAAAAATCATCAGTTTTGGCAATATGGCAATCAACCCGAAGAAGTTTACATCAACAAATTCATGTGGTCAAAGTTGGATTATATTCATCTTAACCCTGTTCGTTCAGGTATTGTAGAAAAAGCATCACACTATATTTATTCAAGTGCCAGTAATTATGTTTCTGATACAGGCTTATTAAAAATCGAAAAAGTAGACCTTCCAATTGTTGATGTTTTGAATTTGAATAATTTCACCAGATATAATGAGTATTGAATTTGAAAAACTTGTACCGGCATATCTTGATAGGCACGAAGTCGGGAGACTTCGCACAGCATCCTATTAAATAATATTTTCGTTTTCGAGAAAACTTCGTTCCCACTGATGCTCGTTTACAACGAGTACCAATTTTAATTTTTAGCACAATCGTAGCATTTGCAATGCGTTTATTTTAATACTTTTATAAAACTAAAACTTTTTTTATTTTTAAAATCCACTAAAATGAATCCCAAAGTTGATGACTTTATAAACAATGCCACAAAATGGCAACCCGAAATAAAGCAATTACGACAATTGCTGCTCGATTGCGGGCTAACGGAAGAATTCAAGTGGCGTATGCCTTGTTACTGTTTTCAGGGAAACAATGTTGTACTTATAGGCAATTTTAAGGAATATTGTACACTTAGCTTTTTTAAAGGAATTTTGTTACAAGACAGCAATAGTCTCCTAAGTAAACCGGGAGAAAACAGTCAGTCCATGCGTTTTTTTAAGTTTACCAATTTGGAAGAAATCATAGAACAGCAATCCATAATCAAAGCCTATATTTATGAAGCTATTGAAATTGAAAAAGCGGGGCTGAAAGTTATTTTCAAAAGCAATACGGAACTTGAACTAGTAGAAGAATTGCAAATTGCTTTAGACAAAAATCCCCAATTAAAAACGGCTTTTGAAGCCTTAACTCCGGGGCGACAACGCGCTTACAATCTCCATTTTTCGGAGGCTAAACAATCCAAAACCCGCGAAACCCGAATTGAAAAATACACGCAACGTATTCTTAACGGAAAAGGAATCAATGATTGCATTTGTGGATTGTCTAAAAAAATGCCCAACTGTGACGGCTCGCATAAATACAGTACAGCAGAAAATGAATAGCGAGCTACAGAATCTTTTGCTATGGTTATTATGAAAATAAAACGCAATCAATAGCCCTGATGGAAGCGGCATCCTCGTAGTCCCGATCCCGAAGCATCGGGACGGGACTCTGAGATACAGAGGACAGCAGGAAGATGCGTTATTGAAAACACCAATCGGTCTGCTCCTAATAAACAGCATGCCCTAGCCGTTCATAACTCCTGTAGATTTCTTTTTAATACCAATTTCTAAATTCCTAATTTGCGCTCTTAAATCAGTAAGAGAAAATGAAGGTCTGTATTGCCGAGAAACCAAGTGTAGCACGCGAAATCGCATCCGTTTTGGGAGCCAATACCAAGCACGACGGGTATTATGAAGGCAATGGTTATCAGGTAACATACACTTTTGGGCATTTATGTACCTTGAAAGAACCGAACGATTACAAACCCCATTGGAAAAGTTGGGATTTGAACAATCTGCCTATGCTTCCCGACAAATTCGAAACCAAAGTGGTGGAAAATTCGGGTATAGAAAAGCAATTCCGAATCATAAAAAGTTTGTTCGACAAAGCAGAGTTGGTCATAAACTGCGGGGATGCCGGGCAAGAGGGAGAACTGATTCAGCGCTGGGTTATGAACGAAGCACAGTACAAAGGCGAGGTAAAACGCTTGTGGATTTCGTCCCTGACCACCGAAGCCATTAAGGAGGGTTTCAAGAACTTAAAACCATCCGCCAACTACGATAATTTATACTACGCAGGCTTTTCAAGAGCCATTGGCGACTGGTTACTCGGTATGAATGCCACACGTTTGTACACCGTAAAACATGGCGGATACAAACAAGTATTGTCTATCGGAAGGGTGCAAACGCCAACTTTGGCAATGGTCGTGGACCGATTCAAAGAAATTGAGAATTTCAAACCGCAACCCTATTGGGAATTGCAGACCTTATATAGAGAAACGCTTTTTAGCTATGAGGAAGGACGCTTTTTGAAAAAGGAAGATGGAGAACTACTCGCCAATAAAGTCAAGGAAAGTGAGTTTGAAATTGTCTCTATCGAAAAAAAGAACGGTAATGAGTTTGCACCAAAACTCTTTGATTTGACAGGGTTGCAAGTGTATTGCAATACAAAATTTGGTTTTACTGCAGATGAAACGCTTAAAATTGTACAAACGTTATACGAACAAAAAGTAGTCACCTACCCGAGAGTCGATACCACATTTTTACCCAATGATATTTATCCAAAAGTACCTGGAATTCTGAAAAACTTAACGAATTATGCCGCATTGACGCAGCAGCTTTTGGAAAAAAAGATAAAAAAATCACCCAAGGTTTTCAATGATAAAAAAGTAACCGATCACCACGCGATTATTCCAACGGGGATTCAAAGTAATTTGCAATACAATCAGCAGCAAGTGTATGATATTATTACAAAGCGATTTATTGCAGTGTTTTATGACGATTGTTTGGTTGCCAATACCATAGTAGTAGGGAAAGCTGCCGATGTTTTATTTAAAACCACGGGAAAAGAGATTTTAAAAAAAGGATTTCGTGTCGTTTTTGAAGATCCTAATACCAAAGAAAAAGAAGCCGATATTTTGCCGAGTTTTGTTGTAGGCGAAAAAGGGCCGCACCAACCTTCGTTTTTGGAAAAGGAAACCAAACCACCGAATCAATTTACCGAAGCGACTTTATTGCGTGCTATGGAAACCGCTGGCAAACAGGTGGATGATGAAGATTTACGCGAATTGATGAAAGAAAACGGTATTGGACGACCATCAACGCGAGCCAATATTATTGAAACCCTTTTTAAACGTCAATACATCGTAAGAAACAAAAAACAGGTTTTACCAACGCCAACGGGGATTCAACTAATTGATACCATTCAAAATGAGTTAGTAAAGTCGGCAGAATTGACAGGTTCTTGGGAAAAGCAGTTGAAAGATATTGAAAAAGGAACGTTTACCGCTGGTTCGTTTATTAAGAACATGAAAAACATGGTCGAAACTTTGGTGTACGAAGTCCGCAGCGAAACGAGACGCGCTAATATTTCGCATGCAGGAAGTGTTCAAAAAGAAGTAGCTAAAGTAGAGAAAAAGAAAGTTGCAGGGATTTTGGCGGAAGCTTGTCCGAAATGCAAAAAAGGAACTCTCATCAAAGGGAAATCAGCCTATGGTTGTACTGATTATAAATCAGGCTGTACCTTTTTGTTACCTTACACTTTTGCCGAGAAAAAAATATCCGAAAACCAATACTTGCGATTACTGCAAAAAGGGTCTACTGTAAACTTGAAAGACTTTAAAACTAATGCCGGCACTGTGGAAGGTTTACTTCGCTTTGATGAAAATTTCCAACTCATTTTAGAACCTAAGAAAACTTTGGCGAAAGCCGTACCTGACGAATTAACCTGTCCGAAATGCCAGAAAGGAACCGTGCTAAAAGGAAAAACGGCTTATGGTTGCAGTCAGTATAAATCAGGCTGCGATTTTAAAGTGACTTTTGATACGGTCAGATTGAAACTAAAAGATCAAAAACCGACCAAAGAATTGGTTTATACTATTTTGAAGGAAAATATTTAAGGTTACATACCCTAATAAACAGCATTCAACCATATAAGTCATATAAGAGCATTGAAGTTAGCTGTAAAAACAACTGCTTATATTTCCTTACAGGACTTATGTGGTAAAGTTTTCAATACCGAAGTTTCGGGAGTGGCATTTTAATTATTTGTTTGAAAAAGTATTCAAATGTTTACTCGCTTTGGATATTCCAAATCTAAAAAAAGCACGCTATTTTATTTTTTCATAATTTAGCATTTCAAAATAATATCAAAAAATCTATATAATGTTTCAAAAAATAACTCTTCTACTACTTTTGTTAGTCCTTATTTCCTGCAAAAATTCAGGTTCTAACGAAAAAGATAAAATCAAAGAAGCCCGTTGGATTCTGGGAGAATGGGAAAGCAAAACGGCAGACGGAAATCTCTCCGAAACATGGAAAAAAGTAAATGATAGTACGTTTCAAGCCCAATCATACTTTATAAAAGAAAAAGACACCCTACACTTTGAATCCATTACTCTCCAGCAAAATGGAGAAGTATTGAGTTATAATGCAACCGTAAAAGGACAAAATAGTGACAAGCCCGTTTCTTTCAAACTAACCAATTCAACCGAAAAACAACTGATCTTTGAGAATCCAAAACATGATTATCCAAAAAAAATAATTTATACCCAAATAAACGAGGATAACTTAGTAGCTGAAATTTCCGGAACTCTGGAAGGAAAAGCCACTTCTGAGAAATTTGCAATGAATAAAACCAAGTAAAATTTTAACATATCGCCATAAATGAAAACCTCGCCATAACAAAGCGAGGTTTTTTTAGGCCCCTAAAACTCTGAATTTCAATCGTGTAAAAACTATTTTTAATTCACTATTCATATTTAATCTAAATAATTTTTGTTAAATCAAAAGTGGGTTATATATTTGCATCGTTATTTTTAATTATTCCAAATAAATGAGTAAGAAATACTTTTTAATTGCCTTTGTAGCTGCGATAATGCTATCCAGCTGTACCGATGATTCCGAATATGTGCCCGTCATTAGCAATAAAATAGCCATTGGAAAACTGATTTTCTTTGATAAAAACCTCTCAAACCCTATCGGTCAAGCGTGTGCCTCTTGCCATGCGCCTGAAACTGGCTTTAGTGACCCTTTACACAGAGACATTTCGGAGGGAGCTGTAACTGGTACTTTTTCAAACATCAATTCACCAAATTTAGCTTACAACGTATTTTCTCCGGAGCGTATGTACAACACAACCGATGAAACTTATATTGGAGGTCTTTTTCTTAATGGGCGATCCCCAAACCTAAAAGAACAACTCATTCATCCCTTTATTGGTGCAGTAGAAATGAATAATGGCACCATTGCAAATGTTGTTTCCAAAATAAAAAATGCTTCCTATTTTTCGGAAATAGAAAAAGAATACGGAGTAGCAAAGACTGACGAAGAATTAATGTCTTATGTTGCCGATGCTTTAGCCGTTTTTGAAACATCTAAAGAAGTGAATTCATTTACCTCAAAATTTGATTATTTCTCTAAACAATTAATAAAATTTTCAGATACTGAAAAGAAAGGTTTAGCCATTTTTCAGGGGAAAGGAAAATGTGCACAATGTCATGTTCTAGAACCGGATGCTAAAACGGGTAAAATTCTATTTACTGATTTTAGCTATGATAACATTGGAGTGCCCAGAAACGAAAAAAATCCATTTTATAACCAATCAACAGCATTAAATCCTGCGGGAGTGAACTTTATTGATTTAGGTATTGGCGGTGTCGTTTCAGAACCCGAACACAACGGAAAATTTAGAGTTCCAACATTGCGAAATATTGCGATTTCCGCTCCCTATTTTCATAACGGATCGTTTAAAACCTTAAAAGAAGTCATTCATTTTTACAATGTTCGAGATATAAAACCCACCGAATTCGGAGCTCCAGAAGTGCTTGAAAACGTGAATCGAGATGAATTGGGCGATTTAAAAATGACAACCGAAGAAGAAAGTCAATTAGAAACATTTCTTGGAACACTAACCGATCATTACCGAAAATAATTTTTTTATAATACAAAAACCGTTATATGAATTTCAATAAAATAATACTTACTCTTGTTGCTTTAGCTGGGCTACAAACCATACACGCGCAAGAAAACATTAAAAATGAACTGAAAGAAGTTATTGTAAAAGGGTTCAAAACCGTAAATGGCATAGGGCACATGACCGACAGTAAAGACGGAATCATTTACGCTGGCAAAAAAAATGAAATCATTCTTGTTGACAGTCTCGATGCCAATAAAGCCATCAATAATACGCGTCAAATACTGGGAAGAATCCCAGGATTGAATATTGTAGAAACTGAAAGTAGTGGATTTACAGCAAACGGAATTGCAACACGTGGGCTAAATCCGTCCCAAAGTGTCGAGATGAACACGAGACAAAATGGCTACAACATCAGTGCTGATATTTATGGTTATAATGAATCCTATTATATTCCACCAATGGAAGCCGTAAGTCGTATCGAAATGGTTAGAGGTGCAGCATCGTTGCAATTTGGATCACAGTTTGGTGGTTTAGTCAATTATGTTACTAAAGATATCCCAAAAAATAAACCTTTTGAATTCATTACTTCACAAACTATAGGAAGTTATGGTTTGTATAATTCCTTCAATTCTGTTGGTGGGAATTATAAAAAAATAAGCTACTATGGCTTTTTACAATACCGCAATATGGACGGATACAGACCCAACAGCCAGCAATCACAAGTTTCTGGATTTGGAAAAATACAATACAATCATTCCGACAAATTAAATTTTGGAGTTGAATATTCTTTACTTCGAAATAAAATAAAAATGCCGGGAGGATTAACCGACAGCTTATTCAATGCAAATCCAAAAACATCTACACGAGCGAGAAACTGGCTAAAAAGTCCATGGAATATCATAACGGCTTACGCCGATTATACTCCTTCGGAAAACAGCACTTTGAGCGTTAAGTCAACTTTTTTGTTTAGCAGCCGCTCTTTAGTTTGGAGAAATGAAGACGGTGGTGCTGCAGCTACAGACGACATAGACCCAATAACGGGAGCATATGTACCAAGAGAAGTGGGTATTGAAAAAATGAACAATACCACAACCGAAATACGTTTTTCACAAAATTATTCTTTAGGGAATCAAAAATCAACTTTTGCAGGCGGTGTTCGCCAGAGCTACGCTTGGTTTAAGCGTCAAGGTGGTGGAGAAGGAACAACAAATAGCGATTTTGATTTATCAATTTCGGGAGATTGGGGATATGATTTGGATTTTAGCACCACAAATCTAGCACCGTTTGTAGAAAATATTATTAAAATCTCCAAAAATTTTACTGTAACTCCTGGCTTTCGATTTGAATATTTAAGAAGTACTGCCAAAGGACATAAAGAAGTAGAAGGCGACATTCAAATTACAGATGAAGTTAGAAATAGAACTTTTGCATTAGCAGGGCTTGGATTGGAATTAAAACCTGGAAAAAACACCAGTATCTATGCCAATATTAGTCAAGCTTATCGCCCGATAGATTACAGCCAATTAGAACCTTTTGGAATTAGCTCTAAAATTGACCCCAATCTAAAAGATTCAAAAGGATTTAATAGTGATTTAGGCTACAGAGGTACTATTAGAAACTACCTGAATTTTGACATTGGTGGATTTTATATGGCATATAACAAACGTATAGGAGTGACTTTGGCGACAGACCCTATCAGTGGCGACTATTATTCTGTTAGAAAGAATATTGCCAATAGTGTACACCAGGGTATCGAAAGTTATATCGAGTTTAATATTCTAAAATACTTGAATTCGCAATCTAGTTTCGGTTTAAGTATTTTCAATTCCTTTGCCTACGTAGATGCAAAATACACCACAGGAGAATTTAAAGGAAAAAGAGTCGAAGCCGCCGCTAAAACTATAAATCGTGTGGGTTTAATTTTTAGCACTAGTAAATTATCGACCACTTTACAGGTTAATTCTGTTGGAGATGCTTACGGTGATGCTTCAAATGCAATGAGCAGTGAAGATCCGGTTGCGGGTTATATTCCAGCATACACAGTTTTAGACTGGAGTGCTTCTTATAAATTGAAAAATTTTGCAATCAAGTTAGGTGCCAATAATTTAACTGATAAATCATACTTTACCCGCAGAACAGATGAATATCCTGGGCCAGGGATAATACCGGCGGTAGGAAGAAGTTTTTATTTAGGTTTTACAGCAAAATTTCAATAAATAATATTTAATTTTTCTTTTTTAAGGATAAAAATTTATGACAAATTTGCGACTAATTTTTTTAGTATTAGTAAACGAATAATCATAAAATAAAATCAGCAAATCGCCACTTTTAATTCAACACATTTCATTTTGAAATGTGTTTTTTTTTGATATCAAGAATAGACAGCAAGATTAAATCGAAATGATTTGGATTAATATCACCACTACTTTCTGACGTTGGTAAATTATAAAAACTTAATTATCAATAGTTTAAAAATTAGTTAATTTTTTATTCATATTTAATCTAAATAAGTTTTGTTAAATCAAAAGTGGGTTATATATTTGCATCGTTATTTTTAATTATTCCAAATAAACAATCATGAAATATATTTTACTACCTACTTTAACTTTACTAATTAGTATGGCTGGCTTTGCCCAAGAAACAGCAAGTAACAATGAAAATTCAAATACAATTGAAACATTTGATACTGTTTCTGATACCATAAAAAATAGAAAAGGGGGAATCCTTAAAGAAGTTATTGTAACACAAAATCAACAAAAAAAATCAGTTTCAGCGGTAAGATCAGGTTTGAAACCTATGGACATTCCCCAAAGTGTACAAATAATTGGCGCAGAAATTATAGAACAACAACAGTCAATCAGACTAAGCGATGTAATAAAAAATGTAAATGGCGTTTACGTTGGTTCTGCACGTGGTGGAGCTCAGGAATCTTTCTGGTCTAGAGGATATGACATGTCTGCAAACAATATGTTTAAAAACGGTTTCCGTTTTAATGGAGGTTCAATTCCTGAAGTTTCTTCATTAGAAAAAGTAGAAATACTAAAAGGGAGTGCTGCATTATTATACGGAAACGTAGCTCCAGGTGGAATTTTGAACATGGTAACTAAAGCGCCTTCATTCAAAAAAGGAGGAGAAATAGGGATGCAAATAGGAAGCTATTCTTTTTACAAACCATCAATTGATGTTTACGGTCCGTTAAATAAATATATTGCCTACCGCTTTAATGGTTCATATGAAAATTCAGAAAGCTTTAGAGATGTTGTAAAAAAAGAACGTTATTACATCAATCCCTCTTTTCTTTTCAAAGTGAGTGATAAAACAGAAATCACCTTGCAAGGAGATTATTTACATGACAATTGGACTCCTGATTTTGGGACAGGAATCATAGGCAAAGAAATTGTGGATCTTCCCCGTAATCTTTACTTGGGGGCAACTTGGTCTAACGGACAAACAAAAACTGCATCCGTTTCAGGATTGGTAAGCCACAATTTTAATAAAAACTGGAAACTGGATTTTAATACTTCATTTCAAGACTACAACAGAACTTCCAAAGGAACGGAACGTATTCAACCTGCTGCTAATGGAGACTGGAAACGACCATTGGGACAAAATAAAAACTTAGAACAAATCATTGGAGAACAATTCAGTTTGCAAGGTAATTTTTCAACCGGAAAAGTGAAACACCAATTATTCACTGGTATAGATTTTGAAAACTCTTTTTTACAAGCTTATACCTTCACATTTTCTCCAACAACTTATGGTAGTGGTAATATTTTTGATTTTGATAATTTTGACCAAGGTGGAGCCATACCAAATTCAAAAAACACTAAAATAGTAAAGACAGACACCAACCGTTTTGGAATCTACGCACAAGATTTAATTTCAGTTACGGAACAATTTAAGATTTTGGCAGGAATTCGTTGGTCTTGGCAAGAAGCACAACCAGAAACATCAGACTTGATAAAAAACACCGTTACGGAGGAGAAAAAACGTATTGACGAGGCTTTTTCGCCAAAAGTGGGACTGGTTTTTCAACCAACAAAAAACACGTCTTTGTTTGCTAGCTACGCCAACTCATTCACACCAAATACTGGATTTACAGTAAACAATGAAGTAATTAAACCTTCGGTTATAGACCAATATGAAGTTGGGGTTAAAAAAGATTTCTGGAGAGGAATTTTCAGTACCAATGTAACTTTATACCAAATTACCAATAGTAATTTAGCTCAAACTGCCGAATTTAAAGCAGATGGTGTTACACAAAATACCGATACAAATGTAAAAGTTTTGAGCGGAGCAACTAAAAGCAAAGGAGTAGAAATCGACATTACTGCAAAACCAGTTGACGGTTTGAATATTATGGCAGGTTACAGTTATAATGACATGCGTTATACCAAAACTTCAGGACTAAACGGAAGCAATATTGAGGGAGATCGTTTGGTTAGAACGCCAGCAAACACGGCTAACTTCAGTTTATTCTACAAAGTACCAACAGGATTATTAAAAGGATTATCTGCAGGGACTATGGCTAATTACATCGGAAAAAGAGTTGGTGGATGGAATAACCAATATGATTCAAAAATGCCAAATGGCGTTTGGGACAGAGAAATTCCGTTAGACGATTATACCACTATTGATGTATCTGCAGGCTACGAATGGAAACAATTTTCAATCCTATGCAAATTATCTAATATTACGAATGAATTGAATTATACCGTTCATGAAAATTACAGTGTGAATCCAATTGCACCACGCCAAGTAATGACGAGTTTAAAATATAAATTCTAATTAAACCTTTTATTAAAAAAAGAGTCTAATTTTTTTTAAAACCATTTTAACACTCCAAACACATGAACAAAAAGACCTTCAGAAATTTACATAGAGATTTAGGCTACTTCTATATTGGACTAATTGTCTCGTTTGCTTTATCAGGACTCATGATGAATCACAGAGATTCTTGGCATCCTGAAAAATACACTACCGAAACGAAAGCTATAGCAGTAAAACTTCCGGCAGAAAGTGAAATTAACGAGAAATTTGCTGAGGATTTAGGAAAACAATTAGGAATCGATGACAAGTTCAGACGTCATAATGTAAAGAAGGATGTTTTTAAAATTTCTTTTGAAAACCACGATGTCGAAATTGATATGAAAACTGGAAAAGGAGAAGTAGTCTCTTTCTTGAAAACACCAATTATCAGTCAATCCATGAAATTACATAAAAACACTTCTAATTTTTGGATTTATTATTCTGATATTTTTGCTTTGAGTTTAATACTGATTGCATTAACCGGAACAATAATGATTAAAGGAGGAAAATTCAGTTTCAAACAACGCGGCTGGAAACTTGCAGTTGCCGGAGTTATATTTCCTTTACTCTTTTTGATTTTCTTTGGGTAAAACCCGTTCAACAACAATATACAAACCTCGTTTTGAAAGAAACGGGGTTTTTTGTTTGAAAAAAGAAATTGCGTTTTACTATATTTGGAGAACGGATCATATTTTCCAAGAAATCAAACTATCGAAAAACACACCTTAAACAAAAAGTGAAAGCGAAAAAGTCATTATGAAAAATACAAACAACAACCAATTAAAGAAAAGTCTAGGTTTAAGTTTTGGTATTGCAGTATTAATTGGCGGTACAATTGGTGTTGGAATTTTACGTACACCAGGGATTATTGCAGGTATGTTAGATAATTATTGGCTTATAATTGCTTGTTGGATTTTTGGTGGAATCTATATCTTAATTGGCGCAAACTCCTATGCAGAATTAGCCACGATGCTGCCTAAAGCTGGGGGATCTTACAATTATATAAAAAGAGCTTTTGGAGATTACGCCGGTTTCCTGTCAGGTTGGTTTGACTATATCGCAAATTCAGTTCCACCAGCTTTTTACTGTATCGTTATCAGCGAATATATTGTTATTTTATTTCCAAGCTTAGAAAGTCAGACTACAGTTATCGCCATTGCCTTTTTGATTGCCTTTACCGTACTTCATGTCAGCGGTGTAAAAAACGGGAGTTACTTCCAGCAACTGACAAGTGTGATTAAAGTCGGCGTTTTTGTGGCCTTAATCGTAGCCTGTTTCATGTATTCGGGAGTCCAGTTTAATCCTATTGAAAAAGACACTCCATTTTTTGAAATGGGAATACTATTTGGATTTTTTAAATCACTTCAATTAATAATTGGAACTTATGATGGCTGGTATGCCGTTTGCTTTTTTGCAGAAGAGGATAAGAATCCAAGTAAAAACATTCCTCAATCATTATATACCGGAGCTATAATTGTCATCGTCCTTTATGTATTAATAAATACAGCATTCTTTCATGTATTGCCTGTTTCCGCATTAGCAAATTCACCGTTGGTCGCTGCAGATGTTGCTAAAGTGGTATTTGGAACTAATGGCGCAATTATAGTAACCGTTATAGCCATTTTTTCTTTGATCAGTATTCTGAATGCCTATATGATGATTCCGGCTCGTATCCTATTCGGATTGAGCCGCGATGGCTTTTTTATTCAAAAAGGAACTAAAATAAACAAAGGCGGTACTCCCATAATAGCACTTTTAGTATCATCCTTAATTAGTTTACTTTTGATTTATATCGGTTCCTTCGAAGTGCTATTTTCATTTGGAACCTTCATGTCGGTTATTGTTTGGGGATTGGCCTATTGCTCGCTTATAAAATTAAGAAATAAAGAACCTGATTTACCAAGACCATATCGTTCTTGGGCCTATCCATGGACCACAATACTGGCGATTACAGCTACAATAGCTCTATTGACGGGTTTTGCTTATAGCGACACTAAAAATTTTGTAATTATTCTAGTTATATCAGTACTTTCCTATCCTGTCTTTTTGCTCTTAAATCGCAGAAATAAAAAGGAATAGGTTCACGATTTGATTTATCTGCAGTGTGTATAGACCGGTTGCCCTTATTTATATAAAAGGGCACAAAATCTGTTTCATTTTAATAACAAGATGGATTTTTTTGCCAAAACTGATACCTATTTAACTGAGTAGAATACCATTCTTTTCAAGTATTTCAAAAAGGCAGTTGTTTTGATCTGGATTATATTTCTCAATGCCACTTTGATACCATTGTTCTATCAAATCAATTTGAAAATAAGTATACCCAGACATCTCAACAGTTAAGCCGAGCAATCCTGCTAAAAGATAATCCTCCAGAATTTCATCTGTAACAATTCGATGCGGGATACCATTACTGATGCTTCCGTTCATTCTCTCATAATCAGATCTTCCTGAATTAAATCCTATAGCAAAGGCTTCATTACTTACTATTCTTTCAAATTGCTGCCGAGGGTTCAATCCCTTTGAATATCCATTAAGATAAGCTTGTTTATAAGCAATGGTAAATATTTCTTTCATGTTTCTGTAAATGTGGTATTTAAAAATAGACCCGTAAAAATACAATCAATTTAGCATAGAATAAATAATAATCGTTTAACGGAAAAAATACCCTTTAAATCGCATCAAAATAACTTTTTATGGCCACTAATTAAGACGTTTTTTAAAGACACTCGATTAAGACTTATTTACATTTAAAATACATCTTTTAACAAAAAAATCCCAATTCTGAAATATCAGGATTGAGATTTAAATTTTAAAATGGGCTACATTTTATTTCAGTCCATTCAAACTATGCTTGATAGTTTCAATTTTAGACAAGGCATCTACTTCTTTTTGAACCTCGTTAGCCAATACTTTTTCTGGCGCTCCTGTAACAAATTTCTCGTTCGCCAATTTGCTTTGAACTGATTTAAGAAAACCCAGTGTATAAACTAACTCCGCCTCTAGTTTTGCAATTTCTTCTTCCACATTTATATTTCCGGTAATCGGGATGAAATATTCATTCGATTTTACACGGAAAGACAAAGCGCCATCTACTTTATCCGAAACATATTCCAGTGAAGTGATGTTCCCTAATTTAGTAACCACCGAATCAAAATAGGTTGAAGCTTTATCATTATTCACGATTTTTAATTCAATCGGATCTTTAAAAGGAATATTCTTGTCTTTACGAATCGTTCTAATTCCAGAAATCACTTCAATTGTATTTTCGAAATCTGAAATTAAACGGGCGTTAAAAGGTTTTATTTCTGGCCAACTAGAAACGATTAAGGCCTCTTCTTCAGTTCTTTCGGCAAGAATCTGCCAAATTTCCTCTGTCAAGAACGGCATAAACGGATGCAATAATTTCATGTTGTTTTCCAACATTTCTATGGCTTTCGCCAAAGTTACACTGTCAATTGGTTGTTGGTACGCCGGTTTTATCATTTCCAGGAACCAAGAACAGAAATCATCCCAAACCAGTTTGTAAATTGCCATTAAAGCATCGGAAATTCTATATTTTTCGAAATTATCCTCAATTTCCAGAAGTGTTTGTTGCAATTTAGCTTCATACCATTCAATTGCTACTTTAGATGATTCCGGTTGCGGTATTGCATCCGAAACTTCCCAACCTTTTATTAATTTAAAAGCATTCCAAATTTTATTGGTAAACGCTTTTCCTTGGTTACACAATTCCTCGTCAAACATAATATCGTTACCAGCAGAAGCGCTCAAAAGCAATCCTACACGAACTCCATCAGCTCCAAATTTTTCAATTAAATCCAAAGGATCAGGTGAATTTCCTAATGATTTAGACATTTTACGCCTTTGTTTGTCACGTACCAAACCAGTCAAATAAACATTTGTAAATGGTTTTTTACCTGTATATTCATATCCTGCAATAATCATTCTCGCTACCCAGAAAAACAAGATATCTGGACCGGTAACTAAATCATTGGTTGGGTAATAATATTTGAAATCTTCGCTTTCCGGGTCCATTATTCCACCAAAAACCGACATTGGCCATAACCAAGAAGAAAACCAAGTATCGAGAGCATCAACATCTTGTCGTAAATCTTTTATTTCAAGTACAGGGTTTGATGTTTTGGTTTTTGCCAATTCTAATGCTTCTTCGATAGATTCAGCCACTACAAAATCTTCCTTTCCGTCTCCATAGAAATATGCAGGAATTTGTTGTCCCCACCATAATTGACGGGAGATATTCCAGTCACGTATATTATTTAACCAGTGGGCGTATGTATTATTAAAACGAGCAGGATGTAATTTAATTTCACCATCGACCAATACCGATTGAATTGCCGGTTTAACCAAATCTTCCATTTTCAGGAACCATTGATCTGATAATCTTGGTTCGATAACTGCTTTGGTTCTTTCAGAAGTTCCTACTTTATTCAAGTGAGTTTCCGTTTTTGCCAAAGCACCGATGGTTTCTAATTCTTTTGCAATTTCTTCCCGAACTACAAAACGATCTTTCCCTTGGTATTGCAATCCAAAACTATTCAAAGTCGCATCCTCGTTGAAAATATCAATAATCTCCAAATTATGCTTCTCCCCTAGTGCCTTGTCATTCATATCATGAGCAGGCGTCACTTTTAGACAACCGGTACCAAATTCGATATCAACATAGGCATCTTCAATAATTGGAATCACTCTACCACAAATAGGGACAATTGCCTTTTTTCCTTTCAGGTGAGCAAAACGTTCATCATTTGGATTGATACAAATAGCGGTATCTCCAAAAATAGTTTCTGGACGCGTTGTAGCAATTGTCAGAAAATCTTCACTTCCTTCAATTTTATATTTTAGGAAATACAATTTTCCTTCTTGTTCTTCATAAATTACTTCTTCGTCAGACAAAGTCGTTTTTGCTTCAGGATCCCAGTTCACCATTCGGTATCCTCTGTAAATCAATCCTTTGTTATATAAATCTACAAAAGAACGTATTACAGAAGCTGACATATCTGGATCCATGGTGAATTTTGTTCTTTCCCAATCACAAGAAGCACCTAATTTTTTCAATTGATCTAAAATTACACCACCGTATTTGTCCGTCCATTCCCATGCATGCGCCAGAAATTCCTCGCGAGTCAAATCATTTTTATTGATTCCTTCGGCTTTTAATTTAGCAACAACCTTAGCTTCAGTAGCTATCGAAGCATGATCTGTTCCGGGAACCCAGCAAGCGTTAAAACCCTTCAGACGCGCTCTTCTTATTAAAACATCCTGAATCGTATTGTTTAACATGTGTCCCATGTGCAAAACTCCAGTTACGTTAGGTGGAGGAATTACAATAGTATATGGCGTTCTATGATCTGGCTCCGAATGGAAATAATTGTTCTTCATCCAGTAGTCATACCACTTATTTTCAATAGTTTTAGCGTCAAATTGTGCAGGAATTGTCATAAAAAGCAACTGTTAAAACCAAAATTATACTTTGGTCTGATATTTGTAATTAATAGTGGGAACAAAAGTAAATAATTAAGTACACTATAAAAAGAGAAATAAATATTTGTACGTTAATTAAAACAAAGTACTTTTACTTAAATGAATTTAAAAAAATGAAAATGAAAAAAATAATTACTTTAATAGCAATGCTGTTAGTCAGCAGTGTTGGTTTTGCTCAGTCTGGAGCTAAAATTGATTTTTCAGCAAAAGACAATACTATCGATTACGGTAGAATAGCTAAATCAAGCGACAATGGAATACGGGTTTTTGAATTTACAAATACGGGGAATGCACCTTTGATTATTTCCTCAATACAGTCAACAGCAAATTGTACCATATTATCTAGTACAAAAGATCCCATTTTACCTGGTAAAAAAGGAAAAATTGAGATAAAATACAATATGACTGCAGGGCCAATTAGAAAAACAATTACGGTTGAATCTAATGCCGTTAACTACGAAGAAGGAAGAGTAGCTCTAAAAATAAAAGGAGAAGTTGTTGGCAATTAAATTTCCGCAGTTAATTATAAATAGCGCTTTATGAAAATAATCATAAAGCGTTTTTTTTTTATAAAACATTTTGCAATTGAAACTTAATTTTAAGTTTTTTGTTATTTCGCTCGACTTCCATCGTAATCCAAAGTTCCTCTTCTGATTTCAAAAAGGAATTCATTTGTTGTAACGAATACTTATAGCTAGGATTCCCATTTATAGACACAATTATATCTCCTTTCTCTAAACCAGCGGCAAAAGCAGGTGAGTTTTTGCGAATATTTGCGATAGAATAAACAGGTTTTAGATTAAATCTATATTTAAAATTACTACCATTCTTTTCTGCTTTTGTTTTAAAAGGATCCTCGGTAACAACAATAGGAACAGTTTGCAGATATACTGTTTCTTGCACCCATTGCATTCCCTGCTGCTGAATTTCGATTCCACTTTTATTATAATTAAATGGCGCATTAAATTCCTTATTTCTCTTTAAATACAGAAACCCGTTAGTATAATCCATAATAATTGTAAATCGTCTTAAAATCTCACCACCTACTGAGCCTACTCTACCAGCAACCATTTTTACACTTCGTAATGAACTAGAATCTGGAAAGGCAGCAATGGGATTTTTAAATTCAAATTCAGCCATTTTAAATTTAAGAATTCGCGCACGTTTCCCTTCAACATCCCCGCTAAATCCTTTACCCAAATAATCCTGAAAATTTTTAACCGGTATTTTTATTAA
Organism: Flavobacterium xinjiangense; assembly: GCF_900142885.1. Taxonomy (GTDB): domain Bacteria; phylum Bacteroidota; class Bacteroidia; order Flavobacteriales; family Flavobacteriaceae; genus Flavobacterium; species Flavobacterium xinjiangense. The sequence goes on from NZ_FRCL01000013.1 coordinate 18,543, forward strand.
TTCGGATTGCTTATCAAAAAGCCATACTGCGTCACTATTGCCTATGTCTATTAATAATTTTGCGGGAATCTCTATGGAATCAATCGTTACGCCATTTGTGATATATGGCTTGTTTTTTTCAATCGTAATGGAAGTTTTACTAAATTTTTTTTCTATTTTTTTTCTATTATTATCATCCTCACGGTAAATCGTAATTTTTTTTCTTTCATAATTGATTTCCACTAAATTATTTCTAAAAAAATGGTATCCAATAATACCATTCACAGGAATCCCAATATGAGAGGAAAGATTAAACTCCTGGTCTAAAACAATATAGAGCAAATGATTTACAGATCTTAATCCTTTAATTTCTAAGGTATTATTAGTTGCTTTTAATCCGTCAATTGGTTCTTCTCTGCCTAATCCCTTTAAACTTATTTTTTCAACTTCAGAAAATGAAATTTCTTTTTTTTCTTCCAAACTAAATAAAATCGTTTCTTCAACGCCAGAATCTAACAAAAAATTTAATTCGATGCCATTAACCTTGATCGGAATAAAAACCAAATTATTAATAAGTTTGAAAGGAACAGTTACTTTATTAACATTTTCAGCGAATTGAAAACCATCTTGTGCAAAAATAGGCCAAACACAAAAAAGAATAAAAAATACAGAAACTCGTTTTTTCATTTACAATCATTTTGATAAAAATACACAAAATATTGATTATTTGTATAGTTTCTGTCACATTTACAATTGCGTTTAACAGAAATTTTCAAAAAAAAAATGCAAATTTGCACTTCAATAAATGAACCATGCCAAAAATTTCCAACAAAGGCAAGAATATGCCCGAATCACCAATACGTAAATTGGCTCCCTTTGCAGAAATCGCAAAGAAAAAAGGACATAAAGTATATCATTTGAACATTGGTCAACCTGATATAAAAACCCCTGAAATAGCCATTAATGCGATAAAAAATATTGACTTAACTATTTTAGAGTACAGTCATTCTGCGGGAAATGAAAGTTACAGAAGAAAATTATCTCAATTTTACAAACAACAAAATGTTGCAGTAGAATTTGAAGATATTATAATTACTACTGGAGGTTCAGAAGCCTTACTATTTGCATTAGGTACAATCATGGATCAAGGTGATGAAATCATTATTCCCGAACCTTTTTATGCCAATTACAGTGCCTTTTCGACCGCATCAGGGGGTAGCGTAGTTCCTGTAATTTCAACTATTGATACTGGATTTGCACTTCCTTCCATTGCTGAATTCGAAAAGTTAATTACAACAAAAACAAAAGCCATTCTAATTTGTAATCCCGGAAATCCTACAGGTTATTTATATTCAAAGGATGAGATCACGCAATTAGCAGCGCTCGTAAAAAAATACGATATTTTTCTTATTGCTGACGAAGTATACCGAGAATTCATATATGATGGAGATACTCATTATTCTGTAATGAATATTCCTGGCCTAGAAGAACATGTAATCATGGTTGATTCTGTTTCAAAACGCTATAGTATGTGTGGAGCAAGAATAGGATGCCTAGTATCAAAAAACAAGGAAGTGATGGCAACTGCTATGAAATTTGCTCAAGCGAGACTAAGTCCTCCTACTGTTGAACAAATTGCCTGTGAAGCAGCTATTGATACTCCTCAAAGTTATTTTGACGAAGTAATTTCAGAATATAGAGAACGTAGAGACACCCTAATCTCTGAATTAAATAAAATAGAAGGTGTCATAGTCACTAAACCTAAGGCTGCATTTTATTGCATTGCACAACTTCCTGTTGACAATGCTGATATTTTTGCACAATGGCTTTTAGAAAGTTATGATTTAAATGGTGAAACCGTTATGGTTGCCCCTGCCGCTGGATTTTATTCGACACCCGGAATGGGTTTAAATCAGGTACGTATTGCGTATGTATTGAAAAAAGAAGATTTGATCAGTGCCGTACGCGTCCTAAAAGAAGCTATTCCTGTTTATAATGCAACCCGACTTAAAAAATTAATTGCTGCCCAATAAAAACATGAAGTAGGAAATCCTTTTGCTTTATATATACTACTAAAGATTTCCAGACAATTAACTAAAGCCAATGACGATAAAAAGTTATTGCCTTTAGTTTTTAAAGGACAAAAAACTATCTAACATCACCAATCCTCTCTATAAAACCATCATTAAATAGTATAACCTATAGAAATTCTTTAATTTTTATTAATTATCTTTACGGCTTAAATATATACACCCACTATAATAGTTGCTTTTAATGATAAATAACGAAGAATTTCAAGACGAAATAGGAGACAATCACATTGGTTTATCAGCAAAAAATCCAGTACGCGAAGATGCTTTTGCTATTTCTGATGAAGAAAAAATAGAAAAAATAAAAAAAGACGTTGAAAATATTCTGCTAACACTTGGAATGGATTTGACCGATGATAGTTTAAAAGGCACTCCGAATCGTGTTGCCAAAATGTTTGTGAAAGAAATTTTTGGAGGTCTAAATCCTTCTAAAAAACCAAAAGCTTCAACATTCGACAACAACTACAAATACGGCGAAATGTTAGTAGAGAAAAACATTATCGTCTATTCTACATGCGAACATCATTTACTGCCAATCATAGGAAGAGCTCACGTAGCTTATATTTCTAATGGAAGAGTAATTGGGCTTTCTAAAATGAACCGAATTGTAGAATATTACGCCAAAAGACCTCAAGTTCAAGAGCGTTTAACTATGCAAATTGTTCAGGAATTACAAATTGCTTTGGGTACCGAGGATGTTGCTTGTGTAATTGATGCAAAACATCTTTGTGTAAATTCAAGAGGAATAAGTGATATTGAAAGTAGCACTGTAACTTCTGAATTTGGTGGGAAATTTAAAAATGATCAAACTCGTAGAGAATTTTTAGATTACATTAAGTTAGAGACGAAGTTCTAAAATACAAATAAATTCTATTTAAACGATAAAGCCCTAGCCCTGATTGAAGAGGAAATCCCACGCTTTTTTTTGCGTGGATTGAAACGGAAAGCAGGAAATAGCTCCAAAAAACAAACATAAATGCCATTATACAAATCTCAAACCCTAAAAATATACAATTCTCTTTCGGGAGAAAAAGAAACATTCAAGCCTATCCATGAAGGAAATGTTGGGATGTATGTATGCGGACCTACGGTTTACAGTAATGTGCATCTTGGTAATGTGCGAACTTTTATGTCATTTGATGTGATATTTAGGTACTTTTTACATTTGGACTATAAAGTTCGTTACGTTCGTAACATTACGGATGTGGGTCATATTGTGGACGATGTGGATGAGGGTGAGGATAAAATCGCTAAAAAAGCACGTCTAGAACAACTGGAACCTATGGAAGTCGTACAGCGTTATACTGTGGATTTTCATGACATTTTGAATGCTTTTAACTTTTTACCTCCAAGTATCGAGCCAACAGCAACGGGACATATTATTGAACAAATAGAGATTATCAAAACTATTATCGACAAAGGAATTGGCTATGAAGCCAATGGATCGGTTTATTTTGATGTAGTAAAATTCAACGAAACAAATCACTACGGTAGATTAAGCGGTCGTAATATTGAGGACATGCTTGCCAATACTCGTGATCTTGATGGACAATCTGATAAAAGAAATCCACAGGATTTCGCGTTATGGAAAAAAGCAGAACCACAACATATTATGCGTTGGCCATCCCCATGGAGTGATGGCTTTCCAGGCTGGCATCTGGAATGTACTGCCATGAGCACTAAATATTTAGGAAATCATTTTGATATTCACGGAGGTGGAATGGATTTAAAATTCCCGCATCATGAATGTGAGATCGCACAGAACGAAGCTTGTACTGGCCAAACCCCAGTAAATTATTGGATGCACGCCAATATGCTAACCTTGAATGGCAAAAAAATGGCAAAATCAACCGGAAACAATATCTTGCCAAGAGAGATTTTAACTGGTGACAACAGCATTTTAAGCAAAGCTTTCTCTGCATCTGTAGCTCGATTTTTTATGCTGCAGGCGCATTATAGAAGTATTCTTGATTTTTCTGACGATGCCATCGTTGCCGCCGAAAAAGGGTACAAGAGATTGATGGAAGCAATAGAATCATTGAAAGAATTAGATTCAAAATCAAATAGCACATTAGATATTGCGAGCTGGAAACAGTCTTGCTATGATGCGATGAATGATGATTTTAATAGTCCGATTTTGATTGCACAATTATTTGAAGGAGTTCGATTTATCAATCTGCTAAAAGAAGGAAAAGAAACGTTGACTACAACTGATTTAAAGGATTTTTCTACAGCAATGCAAGCTTTTGTATTTGATGTCTTGGGTCTTGAAGACGAGAAACTTTCAGACAGCAATAATGATAAATTAGAAGGAACTGTAAATATGTTAATCGAAATGAGAAAACAAGCCAGAGACAATAAAAACTTTGCGTTGTCTGATCAGATTCGAGACCAATTAATTGCATTAGGAATTCAGTTGAAAGACGGAAAGGAAGGCACTACTTTTACAATATAAAGAGATGATTTTTCAATTAGAAAATTAGATAACCTGCCATTTTTCTAGTTGACGCATTAATTAATTTTCTAATCAAATCATGAAATTAACTGCTCCTTTGATTTTATTAGTTCAGTTTTACCAAACTGCGATATCCCCATTTACACCTTCTGCCTGTAGATTTGAACCTACTTGTTCTTCTTACATGATTGAAGCGCTGCAAAAACATGGATTATTTTACGGGGGATATTTAGGATTGAAAAGAATTTTGAGCTGTCACCCTTGGGGCAGAACCGGCTATGACCCTGTTCCCGAAAAAAAATGTAATCACGAACATTAACCTTTTATTGGTACGAATTTTACTTTAATTCTCTATTTTTACAAAACATAAAAAAATAATGATCTATGACACACGCTTTAAATATAATTTGGAATCCATCAGAAGGAATTGATTTAGGTTTTTTTGTAATTAGATATTACAGCTTAATGTTTGTAATCTCCTTTGGATTAGGATGGTATATTATGAAAAATATATTTGAACGTGAAGGAGAATCGATAGAAAAATTAGACTCATTGTTTATATGGACCGTACTGGCTACATTAATCGGAGCCCGTTTAGGACATGTTTTATTTTATGATTGGGAATATTTCCGCAATCATTTGCTGGAGATATTTCTGCCATTTCGATTCTCTCCTACTTTTGAATTTACAGGATTTCAGGGTTTGGCGAGTCACGGTGCTGCTATATCAATAATAATTGCGATGTATTTTTATAGTAAAAATGTGTTGAAAAGACCGCAATTATGGATTTTAGACAGAGTAGTGATTCCTGTCGCGAGTGGAGCTATTTTTGTAAGACTAGGGAATTTTTTCAATTCTGAGATTGTTGGAAAAGAAACTACATCTTCTTTTGGGATCCGTTTTATACGTGATAAATTTAGTCCAAATGATGCCACAAATGCAACTCAGATAGCTAATCCAAATGATGCTTATCATGCTATAGCTACTGACCCAAAATTTGCCGCTTTATTAGAACAAGTTCCTGCAAAGCATCCTACACAATTATATGAAGCCTTTTGTTATATTTTTGTTTTTGCAATTTTGTTTTTCTTATACTGGAAAACGGATGCAAGAAAAAAATCAGGATTTTTATTTGGATTGTTCTTAGTACTTTTATTCTCCGTCCGTATTATTGTGGAATCTGTAAAAGAAAGCCAAGGCGGATTTGAAAATTCTTTAGGATTACTATCTACTGGACAATGGTTAAGTATTCCATTTATATTAATCGGTTTGTACTTTGTTTTCACTGCCGAAAAGCCTGTTAGAATTTAAAAAAAAAATCTATTACCGGTTAAAATAGAAAAAAAATAAACTTGACCTGCCCTCAAAAAGCTAGATGCTATTTGGGGGTATTTTTATGACTACCTCTTTAAAGAAAAATGAGATTTGAATATTTTAGAAATATTCTGTTCCGCATATTCAACACTAAACCAATAATCATTTGCCGGCATGGGATTTCCATTATACATGCCGTCCCATCCCAAACTTTTAGGTCTAATTTCTTTTAAGAATTTCCCATAACGATCAAATATTAGAATCCTGAAATCTGTTTGATCTTCTAAACTAAAGATGTTCCAAGTATCATGAAAACCATCATTATTTGGAGTAAAATATTTAGGATAATCAATCACTAAAACATTTGAACGTGTTATTGGAGGACTGCAGCCATTTCTATCTTTTACGGTGATGGAATGAAAACCTAAAGCAACATATTCAAAAACAGGGCTATCTTGAAACGGACCGCTATCCAGCTGATATAAATAATCTCCAGGCGCCGTAGCTGTAATAGTCACTACCTGGTTTTCAGAAAAAGCATCTGTAACATTCCACACTACATTTACGAGGGTCGATTGGTTTACAGTAACATTGATCGTTTTATTAGTTGCGCATTGATTTGGATTTGGGGTAAAAACATAAGATCCAGCCGTTGTATTATTAATAGTAGATGGAGACCAGGTGCCACTAATTCCATTAGGAGATACATTTCTCAAAATAGGAGCTACACTGCCAGAACAGATAGAGAGATCAGTGAAATCAGGTACAATCAGAGGATTAATTGTTACTGCTAATGTTTGTGTAGTCGCACATTCTGTAGTATTAGGTGTAAAAACATAACTGCTACTTGCTGTATTACTTATTGCTGCTGGAGACCAAGTACCTGTTATTCCATTCGGCGACGTAGTTGCTAAAGTTGGAGCAGTAGTTCCTGTACAAAAAGAAGGAATACCTGCAAAATTTGGAACTGATTTAGCCGTGACGGTTACATTTAAGGTTTGAGTTGTAGCACATTGATTTGCGTTAGGAGTAAACAAATAACTTCTACTTGTTGTATTACTAATTACTGAAGGTGACCATGTCCCCACAATTCCATTTGGAGATGTACTCCCCAAAAGTGGCGCGGTTGTTCCAGAGCAAAAAGGAGGAACAGCGGCAAAATTTGGCACTACAACAGGAACAACTGTTATTGACACCATAGTAGGAGTTAATGCAGTACACTGGCCTGGATTAGGTGTAAAAGCATACGTTACTGGGCCTAAAACTGCAGTATTAACTGTAGCTGGGCTCCAAATTCCAGAGATTGGAGTTGCATTAGAAGAATTTGAAGGCAAAACTGAAGCTGTTGAATTTTGACAAACTGTCGCTGGAATAGTTGTGAATGTTGGAGTTACTAATGGCAAAACCGATACTGGCAACGACTGTGTTGTAGCACAAGGAAATAAAACTGCGTTTGGCGTAAATATATAATTCCCACTTGTAGTATTACTGATTATTGCCGGTGACCACGTTCCTGTTATTCCGTTTCGAGAAGTGGGTCCTAATATTGGTGCTACAGAACCGGAACAAAAAGCGGGAATGGCAGCGAAATTAGGTGTTATTGTTGCTGCCCCGCATGGTACAGTACAAGTTAAAGTTTTGGCTGGGACACAAGGATGTGTTGCCGATGTCAGTGTTAATGTAGCGGATTGACCAGGCACCATTCCAAATACTTGGACATGCGAAACACTAGTAGTCGAACTGACTGGAGAACTACCTTGAATTGTATATGTGTAATTATAAGTATTAGAAATCAGCGGATTGTTTCCCCAATCAAAAAATACTGAAGAAGCTTTATCAGCGGCTGCTATTTGCGATGGATCACATGTAAAACCCAAGATAACTGCACCATTATCAGCGACCACATTTACATCAATCTTTGATCGTGAACTTTCTATTCCACTCACAGTCTCACTAACATAGTATGAAATAGTCCCTACCGTAGTTGTTGAAGGAGTTGGAGCTGTTGGGGATGCCGTCCCTCCGGTAGCATTGGTTCCATACCAATTCAACGTTCCCCCTGCACTGGCAGTTGCAGCTAACGGTGCTGCAACGCTATTTTGGCAAACATAAATTGGAGAACTAACTGTTGGAGGAACAGTAGCAATATTTGAAAGAAACAAATTCGTATTTGTTTTTAGCAAAATTCCATGATTGCACATACTCTCAACAGAATATGTCGTGTTATCTAACTTACAATTAACACTGCTAATCCCATTTACAAAATTGACTTTATTACTAATATCAAAAGCATAAAGATTAAGATTAATAAACAAATAAACCAATAATAATAGTTTAGTAAATTTTTCCATTGTTTTAGCATTATAAAATAACTTCAAATATCAATTGGGACTATACTACAAAGCTTAGTAAATATATAAAATTAGAAATTATTAAAGATTTATTTTTAAAAAAAATATTCAATTTTCAAAATCAATTCATTGACTAACAACAAAATAAACTGTAATCCTAATTAAAAAATGGTGTAAAATATTACATAAACAAATATTCTCGAATGATCTAAAAATGCAAAGAAACACCCAACTCAATATTTTTAGTGTTAAACCCAATATTGGGACTTGAGAGACCTGCATTAGAAACATGACGGACATTAGGCCTTACATCAAATTCAAATCTTTTAACTTTATAAGAAACCCCAAATGCTACAACATTCGAAAAAGCAAAACCTTTTGCAAGACGCTCAGTTTCGCCATCAGAAATCATAGGTCCTGTACTGGCTAAAAAAAAAGCATTGATTGATTTTGAAATTGGTTTTCTAAGTATAATACCTAGATTCAAAATGTACTGATTAATTGCATATTTTTTAGAAAACCGTTCTCTTTTTTCGATATAATCAGGATCATCAGGTGTAATAAAATAAGGATTAATAAGTTGATGTTCCGCAAAATTAATTTCTGGCTGAATCACAATCTCATACTGAAAAAATTTCTCCTTCCTTAATAAATAATTAAGTTCCAATTTATAATACTGATTTGTAAACGTGTAATCATCATTCTTAAATTCATTACCAAAACCAAAAGAAAAACCAACTGATAAATGTTCCCTCCTTATTTGTCCATAGATAGCATTAAAAACAAAAATAAGGACTACAGTAAAATGTAACTTTTTGTTCATATCACTTCCGTATTAAAAATGATTAATTACTCTGCTATATTTATTAAAATTAATCATTATTTATTTAAAACACCTTTCGATTTAAACAAAAAAAAAGATCCAACTTTCGTTGGATCTTTCTCAATTATAATAAGTTGAATAATAAATTAAACTTCTTGATGATGCTGTTCGATTAACTTTTTATCTTCTTTAGAAATCGTATCAACCAATACTGGAGTTGCGATAAATAATGAAGAGTAAGTACCCACAATAATACCAACTAACATAGCGAAAATAAATCCTCTGATAGATTCACCTCCAAAAATGAACATGATAAACAACACACCAATCATAGTTAATGACGTATTGATCGTTCTTGACATTGTTGAATTAATTGATTTGTTAACAATTTCAGCGAAAGAACCTTTAGTTTTTCCATCCAAAAATTCACGAACTCTGTCAAATACAATAACAGTATCATTCATTGAGTAACCAATTACGGTAAGAATAGCAGCAATGAAATGTTGGTCAATCTCCATACCAAAAGGCATAAATTTATAACATAACGAATATATTCCTAAAACAAAAATAACATCATGCGCCACAGCTGCAATTGCTCCTAAACCATATTGCCATTTTCTGAAACTAATAAGTAAATATAAGAATACAATTAGCATAGCTCCAAGAACAGCCCAGTAAGCATTGGTTTTGATATCCTCAGCAACAGTTGGTCCCACTTTTGAAGCCTGAACAATACCAAGTTTTTTTCCTTCGTAAGCATTTACAAATTTATCATAAGTTAAACCCGCAGAAAAATGTTGTTTCAAATTATCGTATAATAATTTATTTACTTCCTCGTCAGCTTTAGTCCCGTGATCTTCTACTTTATATTTTGTAGTAATTTTTAATTGATTATCGTTACCAAAAATCTTAGCCTCTGCACTACCAAATACCTTAGTCAATTCTGCTTTTACAACTTCTGCTGCAACTGGCTTTTCAAAACGAACTTGAAAAGTTCTTCCTCCCACAAAATCTACACCTTGATCTAATTTATTTGTGAATAATGAGATTACACTAACAATAACTACAATTGTAGAAAAAGCATAAGTCCATTTTTTTACACCTAAGAAATCAAAATGAAAGTTTGTAAAGAAATTTTTAGAAAACCCTGTTACAAAAGTCAAATCATTCTTTCCAGCAATATTTCTGTCAATAAAGATTCTTGCTATAAATATAGAAGTAAATAAAGAGGTCACAATACCAATCAATAATGTTGTAGCAAAACCTTTAATTGGTCCTGAACCAAAAATAAATAATACCGTACCAATCAAGATATGTGTAACGTTTGCATCTACAATAGAACGCATTGCACCTTTCCAGCTATAGGAAGCTTCAACAGCCTCTCCAAGTGTTTTACCTGCACGTAATTCTTCTTTTGCTCTTTCATAAATGATAATATTTGCATCTACTGCTGTACCCATCGTCAATACAATACCTGCAATACCAGGAAGCGTCAATACAGCACCTAAGCTTGCCAAAATTCCGAATAAGAATAATAAGTTAACCGCTAAAGCAATATTTGCATACCAACCCGCTTTACCATAGTAAACGATCATCCAAAGTGATACCAAAAGCAATCCAACAAGTGCTGAATTTGTACCATTATCAATTGCTTCTTGACCTAAGGATGGACCTACTACTTCTGATTGAACAATTTCTGCCGCAGCTGGTAATTTACCTGCTCTTAAAACATTGGCTAAATCTTTAGTTTGAGTTACATCAAAAGTTCCTGAAATTTCAGATCTACCTCCAGCGATTGGACCGCTAGAAACTCCTGGTGCAGAATAAACTACATCATCAAGAACGATAGCAATGCTGCTTTTTTGTGTAAAAGCTCTTCCTGTTAATTCTTCCCAAGCTTTTGCACCTTGGTTATTCATTTGCATAGAAACAGCTGGTTTACCTGCTTGATCAAAAGTATCTTTAGCATCAGTAACAACACCACCGGCCATTGCAGGAATGTTGTCTCTATTTCCTTTTAATGCGTATAATTCTACTGCATCAACATCTTTTTCTTTTGCATCCTTAATAACTGAAGGAATACCCCAAACAAACTTAGCATAACGTTGATCTCCAGCTAATAAAACTCTGATATCTGCTCTTTTTAAATATCCGTTAACAACAGCGGTATCTTTTGGTGAGAAAAGACCTAAAACTGGTCCACCACCTTGACCTATCATTTTATCCAATAAAGGATTATTTCCTTTTTTAGTCGCCGCAGAATCTTTTCCGTCAGTTAATAAAGCACTCAAAGAGTCTTTAGCTACTGTTTTTACTTCCCCTTTAGTGATTTCGGTTTTTTTTAATGACTCATTTGCAGCCATCAAAAAGTTTCCAATTTCATCAATTTTGTAGGTTTCCCAAAACTCTAATTGAGCAGTACTTTGTAATAATTTCTTGATTCTATCTACATCTTTAGCGCCCGGAAGTTCAACAAGAATTTGTCCAGACTCTCCTAATTTTTGAATATTAGGTTGTGTTACACCAAATTTATCGATACGTTTTCTTAAAACCCCAAAAGCACTTTCTACAGATTCATCTACTTTTCTTGAGATTACCTTTTTTACTTGTGCATCAGTCATTTGAAAATCTACTCCACCCTCACCTTGCAAACTTCTATTCGCAAAAATATCAGGAGAAGCCAATTTTACTGTTCCTTTTGAATTTGCTTCAAAAGCATCAAAAAACTTATCTAAGTACGATTTATTACCTTGTAAATCTGCAGTAGCATCAGCCAAAGACTTATTGAAAACTGGGTTTTTAGAATTATTAGATAATCCTTTCAATATGTCTTTAACAGAGATTTGAAGTATTACGTTAATACCACCTTCTAAGTCAAGACCTTTATTGATTTGTTTGTCACTTACTTCATTGAAAGTAAAATCAGTAAACCCAAGATTAAATACTTTTTCTTTTCCAATGGAATCTAAATATTTAACTTCTTTTTCAGGATTTCCACCAGCAAAAGATTTTGCATCATTTTTTACTTTGCTTGAAACAAAAGTGAAAGAAAGTTGGTAAATACTTACCAATGCAAATAGAATTGCGAAAAATTTAATAAGTCCTTTATTCTGCATTATTACTAAAAATTAATTATTTTTATTTATTTATTTTTGTTTTAACCCCATAAAATAAGCCCTGACAACGATTTTTAATATAAAAAACGAATATCCCGAATTACATCATTTTTTTAAACCGAGCAAATATATAATTTAGGTTAAGATTAACAAATTATTTATGGATTAATCTCAAGAAAAAGACTGCAATAATGCAGTCTTCCCTCTTTTATAATTAAAATATTATGCTAATATCGATTTTAATGCATCATTCATTTGTCTGACTGCATCAGCACTTTTAGCAAATAATGCTTTTTCTTGGTCATTTAACTTAATATCAAGAATTTCTTCTACTCCATTTTTACCAATGATACAAGGAACACCGATACAAATATCGTTTTGACCGTATTCTCCTTCTACAAAAACAGAACAAGCAATCATTTTCTTCTGGTCATTCAAAATACTGTCCACTAAAAAAGCAACAGAAGCTCCCGGAGCATACCAAGCAGAAGTTCCTAAAAGACCTGTAAGTGTAGCTCCGCCAACCATTGTATCAGCAGCTACTTTTTGCAATGCATCTTCTGAAAGAAATTGAGATACCGGAATTCCATTATAAGAAGCCAATCTTGTTAATGGAATCATGGTTGTATCTCCATGTCCACCAATCACCATTGCCGAAATATCATTTGCAGGCTTATCTAAAGCTAATGATAAATAGGTTCTAAAACGAGAACTATCTAAAGCTCCACCCATTCCAATAATTCTATTTTTTGGCAATCCAGTAGATTTCAATGCTAAATAAGTCATTGTATCCATAGGATTAGAAACGACAACAATAATAGTATCTGGGGAATGTTTTAATACATTTTCAGCAACCGTTTTTACAATTCCAGCATTAATACCTATTAATTCCTCACGTGTCATACCTGGTTTTCTAGGAATTCCTGATGTAATTACCACTACATCACTCCCTGCCGTTTTTGAATAATCATTAGTTACACCCGATACTTTAGTATTGAAACCGGTATTGGTAGCACATTGCATGATATCTAAAGCTTTTCCCTCAGCAAAACCTTCTCTGATATCCAATAATACTACTTCACTTGCAATCCCTCTATAAGAAATTACGTCTGCACAGGTTGCACCTACATTTCCTGCTCCTACAATGGTAACTTTCATATTATAAAATTTATTCGGTTATTAGTTAATTTTTATGGTTGATCGCTCAATTGTATATTCGATTAATCGCTTAGTTTACCTTCAGACAATTAATCGAATAAACAATTAAACTTTACTAAGCGTCAATCTTAGCATAAACTGCATTTTTCTCAATGAATTCTCTTCGAGGCGGAACCTCATCACCCATTAGCATAGAGAAAACTCTGTCGGCTTCCGCCAAACTGTCTATAGTGACTTGACGCAACGTTCTGAAACTTGGATCCATTGTGGTTTCCCATAATTGTTCCGCGTTCATCTCCCCAAGACCTTTATAACGTTGAATTCCTGCGCTTCCGCCCATTCTTTCATTCGCCTGATCACGTTGTACGTCATTCCAAGCGTATTCTTTCTTATTTCCTTTTTTAACTAAATATAAAGGTGGTGCTGCAATATACACGTGACCTTCTTCGATTAATTCTTTCATAAATCTAAAGAAGAACGTCAATATTAAAGTAGAAATATGACTACCATCGACATCGGCATCACACATAATAATTACTTTATGGTAACGTAATTTTTCAATATTCAATGCTTTACTATCTTCGGCAGTTCCTATTGTAACTCCAAGTGCCGTAAAAATATTTCGAATCTCTTCGTTTTCAAAAACCTTGTGATGCATTGCTTTTTCGACATTCAAAATCTTACCACGTAATGGCAAAATAGCCTGAAAAGCACGGTCACGACCTTGTTTAGCCGTACCACCAGCCGAATCTCCCTCGACAAGATATACTTCACATTTTGCAGGATCTTGTTCTGAACAATCAGAAAGTTTTCCTGGCAATCCACCGCCACCCATTACGGTTTTGCGTTGTACCATTTCACGCGCTTTTTTGGCTGCGTGACGGGCTTGAGCTGCTAGAATCACTTTTTGAACAATAATTCGAGCGTCATTTGGATTTTCTTCCAAATAATTTTCGATCATTTCGCTCACCGCTTGACTTACTGGCGAAACTACTTCTCTATTTCCAAGTTTCGTTTTGGTTTGTCCTTCAAATTGTGGTTCCGCAACTTTTACAGAAATAATTGCCGTCAATCCTTCACGAAAGTCATCTCCTGAAATATCAAACTTCAATTTGTCTAGCATTCCTGATGAATCCGCATATTTCTTAAGTGATCTGGTAAGACCTGTTCTGAAACCTTGCAGGTGCGTTCCTCCTTCGTGCGTATTGATATTATTTACGTAAGAAAAAATATTTTCTGTATAACTCGTATTATAAATCAAGGCAACTTCAACCGGAATCTCTCCTTTTTCATTATCCATTGAAATAACGTGTGCTATAATTGGCTCACGATTTCCATCTAAATATCGAATGTATTCTTTCAAACCTTCATCAGAATGAAATACTTCTGAAACAAAATTTCCGTCTTTATCTAATTCTCTTTTATCTGTAAAAGTAATTGTGATTCCCTTGTTCAAATAGGACAATTCACGCATACGCGCTGATAATGTATCATAAGAGAACTCTGTAGTTTGAGTGAATATCGTTTCATCTGGGTAAAAAGTAACTATTGTACCCCTTTTTGTAGTTTCCCCAATTTGTTTAACAGGATAAAGCGCTTTCCCTTTTTCATATTCCTGTTGGTATATTTTACCATCACTACTATGAACTGTTGCTATCAAGTGATTTGACAATGCATTTACCACCGATACCCCAACACCGTGAAGTCCTCCGGAAACTTTGTAAGAATCCTTATCAAATTTTCCACCGGCACCAATTTTAGTCATTACAACCTCCAGAGCCGAAACTCCTTCTTTTTTATGAATTCCTACTGGAATACCACGCCCGTTATCCTCAACAGATACAGATCCGTCTTCATTTATATCAACTATTATCGTATCACAATGGCCTCCCATTGCCTCATCGATTGAGTTATCTACAACTTCATAAACTAAATGATGCAGTCCTCGAACACCTACATCTCCAATATACATCGATGGACGCATTCTTACGTGCTCCATTCCTTCTAATGCTTGAATACTATCTGCTGAATAATTGTCCTTCTTGATTTCTTCGCTCATATATTTTAATCTAAAAAAATGTAATTTTTGTCTAACACGCAAATATATAAAAACACAATTTATATAACCGTTAAAATCAAATTTTAAGCTGTTAAGTTATTAACATATTGTTGACTTTTAAACATAAAAAAATGCTCTCAAAATAGAGAACGTTCTTATTTATTTATAATCCGATTCTTTTACCCAATAATTCCTGCTTTTGCAATTTTACTCTATCTTTGAAATTCTTTATCATTTTTGACGCCTGTTAAATCTTAGTTTTTGTACCGATTTAGAATTCGTCTTTTAAAAATATTACTTTGAAATAATAATCTATAAAAGCAGGTAGCTTTGATAATCCAATACGTAAAAATGACAGGTCTTTCTTTTAAACTTAAGTATTACTTTACTTTTTCACCTTTTAAATAAGTACTTACAGGATTCATTTTTACAATTTGATTCTCATTAATCTTCATTAAATCTTGATCGTACATAACAAAATCAGCCCACTTACCTACTTCCAAACTTCCTTTTTCTTTTTCTTCGAAATTGGAATAGGCAGCCCAAATCGTCATTCCTTTTAAAGTCTCTTCTCTGGTTAATGCATTTTCCATTTGGAAACCTCCTTTTGGATAATTCTTACTGTCTTTTCTGGCTACTGCTGCATGAAAAGTCAACATAGGATTTACTTCTTCTACAGGAAAATCAGTTCCCAAAGCTATAATTCCCGCTTTTTGAAGTAATTTTTTATAGGCATAAGCGTTTTTCATTCTTTCTTTCCCCAACCTTTCGCCTGCCCAATACATATCAGATGTCGCATGCGTGGGTTGTACAGAAGGAATGATTCCAAATTTGAAATAATCAAAATCTTCTTCACGCAAAACCTGTGCATGTTCAATTTTCCATCTTCGGTCTTTTTTACCGGCTAAAACTTCCTTATAAATTTTCAAAATTACGGTATTTGCCGAATCTCCAATAGCATGCGTATTCAACTGAAAATTTGAAGCTGCGATTTGTGTTGCTATCGATTTTAAAGCTGGTACCGGTGCCAACAAAGCTCCATATTGCCCTGGCTTATCAGAATACGGTTTATGCATGCAAGCACCACGAGATCCCAAAGCGCCATCACCATACATTTTAAAGGAACGCACATCTAAATTATCCGTTTTATAAATTCCTTTTTTTAGATATAAATCAATATTTTTTTGGTTTGCAGTAATCATAGCGTACACATTAAGCTTCATCACTTTTGCTTTTTGTAAACTATCCATCAAATGAATAATATCAGGATCCAATCCCGCGTCATTTACGGTCGTCAATCCATAATCAAACATCACTTTTTCAGCATCCAACAAAGCGGCAATTTGTATTTTACGAGTTGGTTTCGGAATTATTTTAAACACCAATTCCATCGGATTATCTACTAAAATTCCTGTTGGCTCCCCATTTGCAATTTCAATCTGTCCGCCAACAGCTTTCGTGTCTTTAGTGATTCCTGCTAATTTCAATGCTTTACTATTTACTATAATCGCATGCCCGTCCACTCTATTCAATACTACAGGAATATTAGGAAATGCAACATCTAAATCTGCTTTTGTTGGATACTTTTTTACCTTCCAATCGTTTTGATCCCAACCGTTACCTACAATAAACGTTGGATTTTTATCTTTTTGAAAAGCCTTTAAACGGGTAATTATTTCGTCCATACTTTTAGTACCGCGCAAATCAGCTTCCTGCAGGCTTAACCCATAACTGTAAAAATGGCAATGAGCGTCGATTAAACCCGGGTAAATAAATTTCCCTTCCCCGTCTATTGTGTTTTTGGATTCATATTGTTTTGTAATTTCATCAGTAGTACCAATTGCTACAATTTTCCCCTTATCAATTGCCATAGCCGAAGCCGTTCCAAAAGAGTTATTAACTGAATAAATAGTCGCATCGGTAATAATGGTATCTACGGAAACTTTATTTTTTTTATCACAGGAAACCAACAAAAACAAAGCAAGAAATAAAGTAATAAATCTCATAATAAACATTTTAGTTTTGCTAATATAAAAAACTACGCTTAATTATTTAAGACAATGCGCAATTATAACGTTTTTTCAAATTCTATAGTTTTCCACAAATAAATTTCCCATAAAAAAAACGCTCTCGAAAAGGAGAGCGTTTTAATCTATTTATAAAATCTTCTTTAAATACTCTTTACGCTTTTGCATAAGCATCATCATGGACACTAGCTACTGCTCTTCCGGACGGATCATTCATATTTTTGAATGCCTCATCCCATTCCAATGCAATTTTCGTACTGCAGGCAACGCTTGCTTCTTGTGGAACACACAAAGCTGCGGCATCGCTTGGAAAATGTTCGTGAAAAATAGAACGATAATAGTATTCCTCTTTTGAAGTTGGCGTTTGTAAAGGGAACTTGTATTTAGCATTTGCTAATTGTTCATCTGAAATTTCAACCGCTACTACTTCTTTCAAGGTATCAATCCAACCGTATCCTACACCATCACTAAATTGTTCTTTTTGTCTCCAAGCTACACTTGGCGGCAACATATCTTCAAAAGCTTTACGAACTACCCATTTCTCCATTGGATGTTCTGTATTAATCATTTTATCTTGTGGATTAACTCGCATCGCCACATCCATAAATTCTTTGTCTAAAAACGGCACACGCCCTTCAATTCCCCATGCGGCTAAACTTTTGTTGGCACGCAAACAGTCATACATGTGCAATTTACCTAATTTACGTACGTTTTCTTCATGAAATTCTCTTGCATTTGGCGCTTTGTGAAAATACAAATATCCTCCAAAAAGTTCATCTGCTCCTTCACCTGACAATACCATTTTGATACCCATAGATTTAATAACTCGCGCCATTAACCACATAGGTGTTGATGCTCTAATCGTAGTCACATCATACGTTTCTAAGTTGTAAATTACATCTTTAACGGCATCCAAACCTTCTTGAATGGTGAATTTAATTTCGTGGTGAATGGTTCCAATATGATCCGCCACAATTTGAGCCGCTGCTAAATCTGGAGAACCTTCTAATCCTACCGAAAAAGAGTGCAATTGCGGATACCAAGCATCAGCAACATCACCGGATTCAATGCGTTTTTGCGCATATTTTTTGGCTACAGCCGAAGTAATAGAAGAATCTAATCCTCCAGAAAGCAAAACACCATAAGGCACATCGCTCATCAATTGTCTGTGAACTGCTGCTTCCAGCGCCACTTTAATTTCGTCAATACTAGTTACGTTGTCTTTTACGGCATCATAATCAACCCATTCTCTTTTATACCATTGTACAAATTCGCCGTCTTTGCTAGTCATATAATGTCCCGGAGGAAACAATTGGATTTTAGTACAATATCCTTCTAATGCTTTCAATTCTGAAGCCACATAAAAAGTACCGTGTTCATCCCAACCAATATATAATGGAATAATTCCCATGTGATCACGAGCAACAAAATACTCATCTTTATCTACATCATAAATGGCAAATCCAAAAATTCCGTTCATTTCATCTATAAAATGTGGTCCTTTTTCTTTGTAAAGTGCCAAAATAACTTCACAGTCACTTTCGGTTTGAAAGTTGTATTTACCTTCAAATTGTTTACGTAGTTCTCTGTGGTTATAAATTTCACCATTTGCTGCTAAAATCAGTTGTTTGTCTTCACTGAATAAAGGTTGTTTCCCTGAAGCCGGGTCAACAATTGCCAAACGTTCATGAGACATAATCGCTTTTTCATTACTGAAAATTCCACTCCAGTCCGGTCCACGGTGACGGATAATTTTAGACATTTCTAATACTTGTGGTCTTAAAACTTCCGCTTTTTGTTTTAGGTCAAAGGCACATACTATTCCACACATAACTATATATTTTTAATGTTTTATTTATTTTGATAGGGCAAAGATGCAATAACAGTTACAATTGAAAAACACTAATAGTCATTTCAGTTATAAATTAAAACTAAAAAATCATTTTTACTATAAAAATGCAACTATTTTAAAGTACAAAATAGTATTCTGGTTATAAATCTTAATTCATGGCTAATTAAGTGAGGAAAGATTATAAAATTTCCTCAATCAGATATTTGGTCGAATTAATTTCAAAAGTAAATCCCACTTCATTACCCAATAATTTATTTCCCAAAGGAGATTGTGGTGACAAGGCGATAATACTTATTTCATCGACCGTAATTTTTGGAAGCGCGACACTTAAATACAAGTAAATTCCATTGGCCCGAATCAAACTTCCAACAATAATATTTTTAGAGGTATTAGACGCATCAATTTTATCCAAAACTACTTTTTGAGCCAATACTTCTCTTAACTTAGTATTTAATTTTTCCTGCTCGATATGCATCATGGATAAAGCCGTTTCATGTTTGTCTCCGGCAGAACCTTTAGCATCATTTTTAGAATCTTCGGTAAGCGCAACAATCATATCTCTAAAAACGTCGATACGGTCTTGAACCAGCTGCAGGTAATATTGATGTATTTTTTGTTTGAAAGTCATTGGATGGAATTAACCGCGAAGTTCGCAAAGTTTTACGCAAAGTTCACAAAAAAACAAATCAAAATCTTCGTGAACCGTGCGCGTTATTTAATCGATTTGCAATTGAAAAAAAAATTAAAAATCGAATTTATAATTTACTCCTGCCACTATTTGAAAACCTTGAACAGTATAGTTCAACCATTTTTCGTAGGCATTATTGGTAATATTATTTGCTCTCAAAAAAGCAGTAAATCTTTCATTGTATTTGAATCCAACATTAGCATTCAAATCAAAATAAGATTTCAATACAATTGGATTTTGACTTGGAGCAACGATATAAACTAAATCCGTATTCGTTTTATAGTCTTTACGCTCTCCAACATAAAACACATTCACACCAGCAAACCATTTTTCGGTTATAGCAACATCAAGATTTGAATTCACTTTTATTTTTGGCAAATTCCAAGCTTCACTTTGAAAGTCATTGGTATAACTACTAAAAGTTCCGTTAACTCCAAAAGTCACATTTTTTGAAAAATCAGCTTTTAATTCTCCATAAAAACTCAATGTTCTCATATCATCATAAACCACTTGCATGGAATTCCCAAAGGCATAATTTTCATTAGTGCTTCTTTCATTGTAATCATTGCTTCTAAACAAGGCTTTATTTCTTTCATTTACATAAGAACCTCTTACATTATAGCTTACATTATTTGTCAATTTCCCTTTTAAACCGGCAAAAACATCGTATTGTTTGTCGGTCGGCGCAATGTTTAAAGTAGGTGAAAGAAATGGATTCTGCTGAACAAAATCTTGATAAGAATTCTGTTCTAAATTCCCTTCGGCTCCAGCGTAGAAAATCATCAAATCGCCAACCACTTTGTACGAAGCGCTAATTTGCGGATAAATTAAAAATTTGTTATTGCTTTTTTCATTGTCTAGACTATAAAATATACCAGCTCCAATATTCAAAGTCCAATCGTCTTTTAACACTACAAAACTCGGTGCAATTCCAAAATTAGTAAAACCATATTTTAGCGGTTCTACATTGGTATTCAAATAATTTTTCTTAAAGCTTCCGCCCACGTAATCAACAATTATTTTTGTCTTTATAGCGGTGTCCATTATATCAACTTTGAAAGATGGCTTTACATAAAACCGATTCTCAGAAGATCCATACATGTCTGAAAAATGATTAAACTTAAGAATCGCTTCATCAAAAACACCTTCATTAAAATCTATTTTCCCGCCGGCCGTAATTGTATTGTAATCCTGTTGTGGTTTTATTCCGTTAAATAAAGTTCTTCTATCAGACGGAGTCATCGTACTCCCAAAATCAGTAGGCAATCCATACCAGTTGTAAACTTGATTCTGATAACCCAAATCAAAATTCCAAGACAAATCTTTTTCATGGGCACCGTAAGTCAAATCAATTGAAGTATCATAAAACCGATCATCAAGTTCAACTCCTTTTATACCTCCTTGTGAAGAATGATGCTTAAACATTCCGCCAACATAATTAGTATTGCTAATATCATGATTAACGAATAATTCACCCACAAAAGTTCCGTAATTACCTATTCCAAAAGTCGCATAATTTTTAAATAAATGCTCTTGTTTTTCTTTCTCTACTCCTTCAGCTTTTCCTTTAGACGGGGTAAAAGTCGAAGCTACCGGGAAAGAAAAAATAGTATATTTTATAGTTTCTTTTTTAGCATTCCCTTCCTCTTCCAGCGAAGGCGTTTCCTTAACTTTGAAAGCATCTGAAATTGTTGGTGTATATGGTTTCACAACATTCACAGTCTCTGTGCCAATTTGTTCCTTTTTTTGAGCAAAAGAAAATTGTGAAACTAAAAGGAATAAAATCCCCACCCCAACTCTCCCCGAAGAGAAGGGAGCCGAAAACGTTGCTGCTTTATTTGTGAATGATTTTATGTTTAAATATTTAAATGTCATGTTTTATTTTTTTACTTCTTATTTATAACTCTTCCTTGCTAACCTGGTAATTTAAACCTCCCATTCTCCTTTTGCAAGGAATTGTGTTTTTCCGCCAATTCTTATATCAAAATGATTTTCTGATAATTTACCTTTAAAATAAATTTGAGAAGGTCTATTGATAAAATCGCCTTGATGGTTTATGATTTCGATTTCCGGTGAAAAATATTTCAAAAGAAAAGCCTGTAAACAAGTACTAGCGCTTCCAGTAGCCGCATCTTCTTTGAGTTGATTGTCTTCTATGCACAACATTCTACTGCTAAGTTTTCCATCTTCTAAACAATAAAAGTATAAGCCTCGATGACTGGTTTTGCAATGAGCATGCAACCATTCGTTCATTTTACCTTGGTCCAGAATTAAATTCTCCAATGCTTTTTTATTTTGAAGAGGAACAATCACAAAGGCGCTCCCTGTGGTAACTTCCTGAATAGAAAATTTATCATCAAAATCAGTACTTTTTAAATTACTGAAGGTTAAAAAATCTTCTGCTAAAAAAGTATCCAAAAACTCCGGCTGAGCCGCTTGCAACCAAACTAAATCTCCCGATTGATTCACTGGAATTTCGCCAATTGGGACCGTTAAAACTATATTTTGCGGCTGATTTTCAAATATTTTATTCATCAAAACCCAAGAAGTACCTATTATAGGATGTCCGGCAAACTTCATTTCATATTCCGGAGTGAAGATTCTGATTTCTGCAGCATTATTTTCAGGACTAAGTTTGGTAATAAAAGTGCTTTCCGCAAAGTTAATTTCACGAGCAATTGTTTGCATTTTATCATCACTTAAATTTTCTGCATCTAAAAAAACAGCTAATTGATTCCCAGCATATTTTTTTTCCGCAAAAACATCCACTATATAAAAGGGTATTTTCATTCTTTTTTATTTTTTAAGCTTTTGAATTATTTCCAAATTTATTTGTTTAATAAACCCCCAAAATAATTCCATTCTTTATCTTTAAATTACTTCGTTACTGATGAATTTGTTTTAGATTCTTCGGCTTTGATGGTGTCTAATTCTGTTTGCGCTTCTGAAACAACATCTGGAAAATCCGTAAAATTTTGTATTACATTCTCCAAAATGTAAGTCGCCTGATAGCTGTCTTTCAATCCATAAAAGTTTTTCGCCATCAATACCAATCCTTTGGCTCCAAAATATTTATAACTGGAATAATTTTTTGCTAATTTTTGAACCGCCGTATTCGAGGCTTCAAACTTCGCATCTTTATTTTTAAAATAAGCATCATAATACAAGGCCTCAGCAGCTAATTCCCCTTTGGCGATAGTCAATAATTTTGCATAAGCAGTTCGAGCTTTTGCTTCATCACCTGTTTGTATGGCTGCGCGCGCGATTATAATTTGAGCATCACTTTTTACATTATCATCCGTTTTTGGATTCATTAAAACTTTCTCCGCATAAATTACAGAATTTGAATAGTCTTTGATGTCATAATAACTTTTCATCAAATTCGACTGCGCAAATGTTCTGTTTTGAGATAAATCAGCTTCATTTTCTAATCGAGACAAGACAGGAATTGCTTTATCGTAATTTTTATTTTTAAGGAAAATCTGAGCTAATCTAGACAAAGATTGATCTGTAAATTCACTTCGTGGCTGTGCAATTACAAACTCATAATTAGGAATCGATTTGCTTTCTGACCCTTCTGAATAATACAATTGTGCCAGATAATAATTTGCGTTTAAAGCATGGATTCCTCTTGGAAATTTAGCTACATAACCACTAAATCCTGCAATTGCTTGTTTACTATTATTTTGTTGAAATTGCTTTTCAGCAGCTTCATACGTGTCATTATCCAATTCAGCATCTGTAACGGCAACAAAATCTAAAGTTCGCACCCAATTTGCATATTCGTCTACTCTTCCACCATCCACATATATCAGTCTGGCTGTGGCAACAGCTTCTAATGCCTCAGGACTTCTAGGAAATTCAGCCGCAACTTTTTTAAATTTAACCAAAGCCTGCTCGTCTTTATCAGAATTATAATAAATCAATCCCTGACGCAAAATAGATCTTGAAGTAAAAGAACCTTTTTTAAATTCTGTATTTAATCGATCGTATGTTTTTATCGCAAGATCATTTTTGTTCTCGGCAACATAGGTATTCCCCAATTCGAACATGGCGTCATCTCTATAATCTGATTTTGGATACAATTGTAAAAAAGCATTTAGCTCTTCTATTTTCTTATCGTTTTTAGAAATAAATCCATAAGAAATCGCTTTTTGGAAGTAAGCGTAATCCGCATCAACACTTTTCGACTCAATTACTTTAGTGTAAGCTTCCATCGCCGCTCCGTATTTTGAAGTAACAAAACGACAATCTGCTAAACGCAAGTACGAATCATTCAAACGAACTTTATCCTCTTTTGAAGTTGCAATTTGGCTTTGGAAATAATTCCCAGCCTGATCGTATTCCTTCAATTTGAAATACGCGTAGGCAATATTATAATTAATGTTTTTAAACTCTGGTGCATCTTTGGCTTGAGCCATACCCATGAATTGTTTAAAACTTATCAATGCCTCTTTGAAATCATTCTGCACATATTCCGATTCACCTTTCCAGAAAGTCGCTCGCGCAGCAAACACCGCATCTTTTTGTTCACTGACAGATTTCACAAACATTTTTGATGCTTCTTCATAATTCCCATCGGTGTACAATTCTAAACCTCTGTAAAAAAGGACTTTTTGATACGCTAATTTGTTTTCAGGTGATTTATTTCTTTCTAATAAAACTAAGGCTTCTTTGTAGTTTTTAGAAGAAATATAAGAATCTATCAACAATTTTTCAATTTCTGAACGGCTTGCATTTTCTGGATACTTTTTCAGGAAAGCTTGCAAAACGGAAGGAACACTTTGATACGAATTCCCTATTTCATAACTCAATTTTGCATAATTCAGACTCGCATCTTCTTGAATTGCTGCATCAAAATTCATTTCGGATGCATTTTTGAAAGCATTCAAAGCCTGTTGTTTTTTATCGGTATTCAAATAACTTTCTCCCAAATGATAGTAAGCATTTTGAGCTACAAAATCTTTACCTCCAATGATTTTATTGAATTGTGAAATGGCATTTTGATAATCTTTTTGTTTGTAGTATGCATAACCCAACTGATAAAAATCGGTATTGTTCCATCTTCCTTTTTTCCCTTTATAAGCGACCAAATAAGGAATGGCTTTATCATATTGTTTTAAATTAAAATAGCTTTCGCCAATAATTTTATTCAATTCTGATTTTTCTGCAGGATTTGATTTAGCCATCGCTTTTCCTCCTAAATCAATTGCTTTTTCAAAATTTCCTAGCTTAAAGTTCATATCAGCTTGGTAATACGAAAGCTTTTCTTTGTATTTTTCTTCACCGGAAACTTCATCAAAATATTTCGTAGCTTGCTTATAATCATCTCCTTCATAAGCCATAAACCCAAGGTAATACTTAGCCTGAGAACCATATTCAGCGGAGTTTACCACTTTATTCAAATAGACGGTGGCTTCTTTTTTCTTTTTGGCATTAAAAAAACTATATCCTTTCTGGAAATTAAATTTATCGCGATCACTGCTACTCAATTGGCTTTCGTCCACTTTATCAAACCATTGCAACGCTTGTGGATAATTCCCTTGGTCAAAATAATAATGAGCAACTTCAATGTAAGCTTGGTTTTGTTTTGTGCTGGTTGGATAGTCAGCCACAAATTGTTCCATCAATTCATCAGCATTAGATTGATTGGTACGAATAGCGCAATTTGCGATGTAATACGCACAATCAGACTTTAGTTCTTCGGTAGCAGCCGTTTCCTTTACTTTGTTGAAAATAATTTGAGCTGACGCATATTGCTTATCATTAAATAAAGAGAACGCTTTATTATAATCTTTTAAATCATGTGTATAAATAGTTGATTGTTGCGCTGAACTGGCAGCAGATATAATAAAAAGGAGAAATAAGTAGAGCCAAGAAATTTTACGCATTGTATTTTTGTTTAATAATTCAAATGTATTATATTCTGTAGTGTATAACGAATCGTTATTCGTTTTTATTATGAAAATCTTTTTAAACAATTCAGATTTTCGGAATCAAGAGTAGTCTTTATTGAATATTCATTCTCATTCAAGCACTTATTATTTGAGCAATTCTTCTCAATTGAATAAAATTTATTTTGAATACAACCGTTATCTTATTACTTTTACCCAAATAAACAAAATCTCTTATGTCTCAACCTGTATTGTCTTTAAAAAATGTAACCATTTACCAAGAAGGAAAAACTATTTTATCTAATGTCAATTTAGAGGTGAATCACGGAGAGTTTCTATATATAATTGGAAAAACAGGTTCTGGAAAAAGTACCTTAATGAAAACTTTATATGGAGATTTAGCATTAACGGAAGGAGAAGGTCATATTGTAGATTTTGATTTGGCAACTTTAAAAGAAAATGATATTCCGTTTTTGAGAAGAAAGATTGGAATCGTTTTTCAAGATTTCAAGTTACTACCAGACAGAACCGTCAAAGACAATATGTTATTTGTTCTTAAAGCAACTGGCTGGACTGACAATCAAGAAATGCAACGAAAAATTGACGAAGTTTTAGACAAAGTTGGCATGATTGAATTTGGCAACAAAATGCCGCACCAACTTTCTGGTGGAGAGCAACAACGTGTAGCCATTGCAAGAGCTTTGCTTAATGATCCTGAACTAATACTTGCCGACGAACCAACTGGAAATCTTGATCCACAAACCAGTGCCGAAGTATTAGAAGTATTAAAAAACATCAATGCTAACGGAAAAACGGTAATCATGGCAACTCACGATTACGCGCTACTTATGAAATTCCCATCAAAAACATTGAAATGTGAAGATGAGAAAATTTTTGAAGTGGTTCAGAGAACGGCATAATGCTTTCCATTCTTATTCCGATATACAATTACAACGCTTATCCTCTTGTTCTGGAATTACATAAGCAATGTATAGATTGCGGAATAGATTTTGAGATTATAGCTATTGATGACGCCTCAACACAACATAATTCAGAAAATAACTCAGTTCAATTTTTAACCAATTGTTCTTTTGTTGAATTACTCGAAAATATTGGAAGAAGCAAAATCCGAAATTTATTGGCCTCAAAGGCAAATTATGATTGGTTGCTTTATTTAGATTGCGATACTTTTCCCAAAAATTCTGATTTCATTTCAAATTACATCAAGCATATTAATTTATCCACTAAAAAAGTATTTTTTGGAGGAATTGTTTATACCAAAGAAAAACCGGCTAATAACCAATTATTGCGATGGATTTTTGGACAAAAAAGAGAAGCTATAGCCGTTTCTGAACGAAAAAAAAACCCCTATAAAAACACATTTGTTTCCAATATTTTAATAAAAAAAACACTTTTTGACATATTCCCATTCGATGAAAAAATAACAAAATATGGTTATGAAGATTTTGCTTTTATTCAAACGCTAAAACAGGAAAATATTGAGATTGAACATATCGAAAATCCGATATTTCATTTGAATTTAGAAACTTCAGCACTTTTTTTATCCAAAACAAAAACAGCTCTTGAAACACTTTTATTTATTTCAAAAACCAATTCAAAAATTGAATTCGAAAGTAAAATAATTAAGACTCATAAAATGCTTTGTGATCTAAAAATTAATTTATTAATCTCAAAGTTGTTTCAAAAACAACAATTAAGGCTCGAACATCATCTAACTTCAGAAAAACCTACATTGTTAGCATTTGACTGCTACAAAATTGGCTATTTTTGTTATTTAAACAGTAAATAGATGCCTTTTTTTTCTGTAATAATTCCACTTTTCAATAAAGAAAAATTCATTGAAGCCACCTTAAAAAGTATTCTTAATCAATCCTTTATTGATTTTGAAATACTAATTATCGATGACGGATCAACAGACAATAGCGCTCCAATTATAAAAGGATTTGACGACTCCAGAATTCGATATTATTATAAAGAAAATGCAGGAGTTTCGTCAGCGAGAAATGATGGAATCGAAAAAGTACAGTCGAATTATATCAGCTTTATAGATGCAGATGATTATTGGTATCCGGATTTTTTAGAAGAAATGTATAAAGTAATTCAAAAGTATCCTGAACAAAAAGTGTTTTCTGCAGCCATTGAAATAGAAACATCAAAAAAAGTTATTCCGGCGAGCTATTCGATTGTCAAAACAAGCGATTATGAAATTGTAAATTATTTTACTGCTAGCTCAAAGGAAACGGTTATTTGCACTTCCTGTGCGGTTTTTCATAAAAACATTTTCGAAGAAATTGGAACTTTTGATATCGAAGTAAAAAGCGGTCAAGATACTGATATGTGGATTCGAATCGGGATGAATTATCCTGTCGTTTTTTCTTGGAAAATCTTGGCACGATACGTTTACGATGAAAAT
Source organism: Flavobacterium xinjiangense (assembly GCF_900142885.1). Classification (GTDB taxonomy): domain Bacteria; phylum Bacteroidota; class Bacteroidia; order Flavobacteriales; family Flavobacteriaceae; genus Flavobacterium; species Flavobacterium xinjiangense. The sequence continues at coordinate 46,783 of NZ_FRCL01000013.1, forward strand.
AGCCTTTCGAAAAACAAAAACTATTTGAACAAAAAGATTAATTTTTCGAAATTCGAGGAACAAGAAAAGACAAATCCTAGCTTGAAAAAATTCCTTGATTTGAATCGGTTTTCATTGGCAATAAAATCAAAATTAATTGCTGACGATGACAATTTCAATTCTTACTATAAAGCTATTGACCTGAAAAAGATATCGTTAAAAAAGCGAATTCTCATTCTAATGCCTTCGGCTATCTTAAAACCGTTGATCAATTTGAAATTAATTTTAGCCAATAACGGATTTGGAAATTCAGTGTTTAAATGATTTAAAAATATCATAATCTCTGATGTAATCTTCCTCATCAAACTCATCCGAAGCCAGTACCAAACAAACGGAACCAGAGGAAAAATTTTCCAGTTCTCTCCAAATTCCGATGGGAATTAAAAGACCTATATTGGGTTTATTCAGCGTTATTATTTTTTCAATGCTTCCATCATTCAAAACCACATCGAAACTTCCGCTTACGGCAATTAGCAGTTCTAGCTGCTCTTTATGGGCATGTCCTCCCCTTTCGCCACCACTCGGAACATCATATAAATAGTAAACTCTTTTTGACACAAACGGTATTGTATCTCCCTCGATAACGGACAGATTCCCTCTTGAATCACAAATTTTGGGAATTTCAATTAATCGAATATCAGTAGTAGTTGTCATAGTTTTAAAATAAAATGGATTCCCACTGTTTTGAAATAGTTTCTAAAGATAAATGTTCTACACTTTTAGCCGCATTTTTTTTACAAAAATCATACAAATTAGTATCATCAACTAATTGCTTCATTGCAGTTGCGAAAAGATGTGGGTTATTATTTTCGACTAACAAACCATTAAAACCGTTTTTTATAAGTTCATTGGGTCCGGAATCACAATCAACAGAAATCACCGGCGTTCCTATCGCTAATGACTCGACTATTGACAAAGGAAAACCTTCATAGCGACTTGTCAAAATCGTAAATTTGGCCTGCTGAACAAATTGAAATGGATTCCTATTAAATGGATAAATTATAACAAACTCCTCCAGTTGTAATCGTTTAATATTTTTCTGAATAATCTCTAAATCAGGCCCTTCTCCCATCAAAAGTAATTTATAACCTTGAAGGTAAATTTTTGAAAGATAAAAGGCTTCCAGCATCAAACTAAAATTCTTTGCTTTTTCGTAAAACCGCCCAAAATACATGATATATTGTTCTAAAACAGACACTTCTTTTTCTATTTGAATTTTAGAAAAATCATACGGATTATGAATAGTTACGGTGTTTTTTAAATCAAATTTTCGCTTGACTTTTTCCTCTATTCCCAGAGAAACACATATAACTTTATCTGCTTTTTGATACAAAAATTTAGAAAAAAAATCCGGTTTAGGAAAATAAGTATTGCTATTAAAGCTGTGAACAACAAACCATTTTCTTCTATCTCCATAAATCCAGTTAGTGATAATTTCTCTCGTCAAATTATTTCTGGGCCTATTGTCAATGATAAAATTTATTTTGTTTTCCTTTAAATAGCTATTTAAAAGAAAACCTTTTTCAATTTTTTTTAAAAATGAAAAAGAGCCCGAACTTTCAATTCCTAAGCTCATCAATTTTCCGCCATATTCATAATCAACGACATCGTTTATAATTATGTTATGAACTTCGATATTTAACTTTTCTAACATAAAACTTAGTAAGGAAGCAAATCGTTCTGCTCCTCCACTTCCTAAAGAGGTCGAAATTATGGCTACTTTGTTTTTGTTTTCTATCATTCTTATCTAAAAGTAAATATATTTGTCAAATATACACATAAATGAAAGTTTTACTTGTTGGTGAATTCAGCCGATTACACAACTCTCTCAAAGAAGGTTTACAGGAATTAGGTCATGAAGTTTATATTTTAGGTCATCAGGATGGTTTTAAAAATTATCCTGTCGATTTCCCTATTGAAAAAAAATGGGACAACGGATTTTTGAAAAAAATAAAAGTAATTGTAAATACCATTTTTGGGTTTGACATAAGTTCTTATCTCACCTATCTTCAGTTTAAAAAAAACAAAGCAAAATTTACAGGCTTTGATGTTGTACAACTTATCAATGAAAATAGCTTTTATTGTCAATATTATTATGAAAAAAAAATTCTAAATTTTCTCTTTCAAAATAACTCAAAGACTTACTTATTATCTTCAGGCTATGACTATCTGAATGTGAAATATTGTTTTGAAAATCCAAATTACAAATCAGGTATTCAAGGGTATTTAGCAGGGAGAATTAATCCAAAAATTTTTGGAAATGTATTGAAATTTAGAACTTCATCCTTTAAAAAATTACATCAATTTATTTATTCGAACATTCAAGGAATTATAGCATCAGATATCGATTATCACATTCCGTTGCTGAAAAATTCCAAATATTCAGGATTAATTCCAAATCCCATAAACACAGCTAAAATTGAATTTAAACCTTTGACAATTTCTGACAAGATTGTTATTTTTCACGGAATTAATGAAACTAATTATTATAAGAAAGGAAATGACTATTTTGAAAAAGCATTGCGAATTATTGCCAAAAAATATGGCAGTAAAGTTGAAATAATTACAACCCGTGACATCCCATATTCAGCCTATATTAATTTATACAATAAAGCGCATATTGTCTTAGACCAAACCTACGCAAATGACCAAGGTTATAACGCACTAGAAGCTATGGCAAAAGGAAAAGTAGTTTTTACAGGAGCTGAAAAGGAGTTTACAGAACATTATAATTTAAAGGAAAAAGTCTGTATAAATGCTATACCTGATATTGACTATTTAGTGATGAAATTATCTTTTTTGATTGAGAATCCAAACGAAATAATTGCAATTGGGAAACGGGCTCGCGCCTTTATTGAGAAAGAACATAATTATTTAAGAATCGCAAATAAATACTTAGAAACGTGGAATAAAGGATAAATTTCATATAAAATACTAGAACAAACTCTTCCTGAAATAAACCATCAACACTAGCAAATAAACAAAATTATCAAAAGCTTGTGCCATTACTATTCCTTGAATTCCAAATTCATTAATAAAATAAAGGCTTGAAAAATACAAAATGGTTAGCGAAAATAACTCCGCGACTATAAAAGCTACGGTTAACTTTTTTGCAAAAAATTGATAGCCTAAAATCAAAGACGCTACTTTTAAAACATCACCTGTCAACTGCCAAAAAAACAAAGTGGTTACTGGAAAGAACGCATTGGTAAAAAGTAAATTAACGATGAAAAAGCGTAAAAAATAGACTCCTACAAGCCCAGCTATAAAAAGAGGCAAAATAGTTTGATAAAAACTCCAAAACACTTTTTTGGTCTCCAAATTATTCTTGGCAACAGCCAATTTTGGCAAAAAATAAACACTCAAAATTGTGGTGACAAATAGCATATAATAAGACGAGATCCTGATTATAGTTTCCCAAAAACCAGCTTGTTCTAAGCCAACAGTTTCAATTATATTTTTTCTGATGACTAATAAAACTAAAGGTCCTAAAACGGATGAAACCAAAGCCATTAAAGAATAGGATGATAATTTTTTTATAATTTGAAAATCAAATTGATGCAACCGAATCGTCTTGAAAAAATTGATTTTCTTGTTTATAAAATAGAACGTTACAAAAAACATCAATGCAGGTGAAATAACTAAAGAAAGTAAAGCTCCTAAAGTTTTATAATGCAAAACCATAATAATTGAGACCAATAACCCAATTGCATTTCCTATTATATTAATCCAAATCACTTTTTTGAATTGTCCCAAACCGTTAATTACGGAGAGCATAAAAACTGAAGTAGCATACCAAGGCAAAGCCAATGCTAGTGCCTTAAAAACAATCGCGTAATCAAAATTATTTCCAAATATTTCTTTATTCCAAAATGCCGCAAAAAAATACAAAACGCAACTTAAAATAATCGCAATACACAACAAACAAATAAAAACCGTCGCAATTATTCTCTTAAGCTGATTTTCATTTTTTTCGTTCTCGGCTGTGTATTTTATAATTCCGTTTTGAAATCCTAAAGTCGAAATGCTTTCTAATGAAGTTAAAAAATTTCTAAGATTTCCAACTAATGCCATTCCGCCTGGACCAACGAATACAGCTAATAATTTTGAAGTTATTAATCCAATTCCTATTTTCAGAATAACGCTAAAACTATTTAAAGACGAAATCTTAAACAGTTGTGTTTGAGTTATTTTTTTAATAAATTCCAACTTAATACTTGTTTAAAATTCCAACTATAAAACTAACCTCATCCATTGTCAAAACTGGACTTATAGGCAAACTCAATACTTCATCATGAATTTTTTGAGTAATTGGGAAGGACAAATGATTCCACAATGACAGCGCTTTTTGATTGTGTGGCGGAACTGGATAATGTATCACCGTTTGAATCCCATTTTGGTATAAAAATTCTAGTAACTCAAGTCTGTTTTTTGTTCGAATGACAAACAAATGAAAAACATGATTGTTTGACAAATCCCAAAACGGAAGTGTTATTTTTTCATTTTTTATTTCGGATAAATAGCGTTTAGCGATTGTTCTACGTTTTTCATTTTCAGTATCTAAATACGGTAATTTCACATTTAAAAACGCAGCTTGCAACTCATCTAACCTTGAATTAATACCGATATGATCGTTGTAATATTTCGTTTCAGAACCATAATTACGCAGCGATTGAATGACTTTGGCTAATTCAGGATCATTTGTGATAACTGCTCCCGCATCGCCTAAAGTCCCCAGATTTTTCCCAGGATAAAAACTATACGCTTGAGTTCTACGAATTATATTCTGAGTGTTCGGACTTTCGACTTTCGACTTTTGTCTTTCGACTTCTAAAATTGCTCCATGAGACTGAGCTGCATCTTCAATAACCAGCAAATCACTTGCAGCAGCAATTCGATTTATCGCATCCATCTCAGCTAGTTGACCGTAAAGATGAACGACTAAAATCGCTTTGGTTTTTGAAGTAATTTTTTCTGAAATTAAACTAGGGTTGATATTGTAGGTTTCCAGCCTTGGCTCAACCAAAACAGGAATCAAATCAGCTTGTAAAATGGCTAGAATACTGGCAATATAGGTGTTCGCAGGAACAATAATTTCATCACCTTTTTGTAATTTCCCTAATTGTATGTAAGCTTTAAAAATCAATACTAAAGCGTCAAAACCATTTCCTGTTCCAATGCAATATTTTGTACCGCAATACTTCGCAAAATTGGTTTCAAATTCCTTGACCTCGTTCGCTAAAATATACCAGCCATTATCTAAAACTGTTTTCAATTTTTCTTGAAAAGCGGTTTCATAAGGCTCGTTTATTTTTTTTAAATCAAGAAATGGAATCATCTATTTAGTTTATATTGTAAAAAAGGAATCTAGCTTATCATAATTCTTAGTTTCGACTTCATAAAAATCATGTACAATCGTACTGGCGCCGAAACTCTCTTTCCAGTAGGATAAGCCTTCATTGAGCTTTTTTCCTTGTGATTCATTGGAAATTCCAAAATCAAAAAATCGTTTACTGGCAAATACTTCAGTAATCAAAAAATGATACAAAAAGTCTAAACTTCCAAGATTCTCCTTATTTTCATATTTAGAAATGTATTGGCAATGCGCGACGTTTTCACTTTCAAAAACAGTAGTTCCCGCAACAATTTTATCATTTCTATAGACATTAAACTGTCGGATATTATCAGAAAAAAGGCTTTTCAACACTTTTATTTCTTTTAAAGAATGAACTGGTTTTGCATTATGTCTTGCTTTTAAATTTGGAATCAAAACTTCGTTCCAAAAAGATTCAAAATTCATTTCTTCTTTAATTACCAAACCGTTTCCAATTCCTTTTTGAATGCCTCTTTTTCTAATTTTTGAAAAATCATATTTTTGTGATAAATCAATAACAGACAAACTATCTCTTCGCACTAATTCGGCTTCTGCCAAAAACAAAGCATATTGAATTTCTTCGGCCGGTTTATTGTGATAAATGGATGGAATCGTTTTTAGATGCAGTTTTTCTATTTCATTATCTTTTAAAAACAACAAAACAGATCTAAAAGCATTGATTACAGTCGTCACTTTAGACTTTTCATTAATCACCAATCCCCCATAAGTCAGTCCCTGATGAGAAAAAATTTCATTTCCAACTTTATTCGCCGGCAAAACTGCTACTAACTTTTCATTATCAAAAACCATCAAAGAGAAATCCTCGAATCGATCCTTGTGATATTCTATAAAATCACGATGAAACAGAAAAGTAGCATTTTTGGCTTGACCAATAAAGGCATTCCAATTTTCATAATCGCTTTCCTGATATTGTTTGACGGAGAAATTTTTCACTATTTAATTTTAGACTTCGTGAAAGTAATCATTTTTTTTATTTTTGTTCTAAAGCGGGCAAATACCATTTGAATTTCACGGCCATCAAACGAACTGAAATGATAACCAAAGAGGTTGTCAGATATAAAACATCATTGTCTAAATCCAATTTTCGAAGCAGAAAAAAGACAATTCCACCCAAAATACAAATCGTGGCATAAATCTCTCTTCTGAAAATAACAGGGATTTCAGTACACAAAATATCACGAATCACTCCGCCAAAACAAGCTGTCATCGTTCCTAATGCGATGCAGATAACCGGATGAAGTCCTACACTGATTCCTTTTTCAAGGCCTATTAATGTAAAAACACCCAATCCAATCGTGTCAAATAAAAACAAGGATGTTCGTAATCTGTCGAATTTTTTTCTAAAAAGTATGGCCAGAATAAATCCTATCACAATTACATAAACGTAATTTAAATCCTGCATCCATCCAACCGGCGTCCTGCCAATCATGATGTCGCGCAAAGTTCCTCCACCCACAGCGGTTACAAAAGCAATAATAAAGACCCCAAAAGGATCCAGCTTTTTATTCATAGCCGTCAATGCTCCTGACATGGCAAAAGCCATCGTACCGATGATATCTAATAGATGAAACATTTAAAATATAAGATTTTGGATTTTTACAAATTTAAAGAAAATACTCCTTAAAAACGGCATTTCTGATTGGTAAACTATTCCATTATAGAATTTAAAAAAAGGTGGTAACTTAGCACCATAATAACTTAGCATCATTTCCATTGAAACAAATCACTTCGATACAAAATCCATACATTAAATCTTTAGTGTTATTGCAGGAAAAAGCAAAGGCACGCAAACAATCCGGAACATTTTTAATAGAAGGAAAACGTGAAATTTCAATTGCCATAAAAGGTGGTTATGAAATAGAAACGCTATTGTTTTTGCCTGAAATTTGTTCCGAAACCGAAGCCCGAAAATTATCGCCCAATACCGAGTTAATTGAGATTAACAAAGATGTTTTTCAAAAATTAGCCTATCGAGATACTACCGAAGGTATTTTGGCTGTAGCCAAAACTAAATCGTTGCAATTATCCGATTTAAAACTATCAGAAAACCCTTTGATTCTTGTTGCCGAAGCTCCCGAAAAACCGGGAAACATAGGCGCTTTATTGCGGACGGCGGACGCTGCAAATCTTGATGCTGTAATTATTGCCAATCCAAAAAGTGATTTATACAATCCAAATATTGTGCGTTCCAGCGTAGGTTGTTTATTCACTAACCAAATTGCGACAGGAACAACTTCGGAAATTATTGCTTTTTTGAAAGAAAGAAAAATCAATTTTTATTGTGCGACTTTGCAAAATTCGACTTCGTATCACACGCAAGATTATACTACTCCAACGGCATTAGTTGTAGGTACAGAAGCAACTGGGTTAACCGAAGAATGGAGAAAAGAAGCGACCCAAAATATTATCATCCCAATGCAGGGCGAGATCGACTCTATGAATGTTTCGGTTGCTGCAGCGATTTTAATTTTTGAAGCCAAAAGACAACGAGGGTTCTAGATTTAAGATTGCAGATTAACGATTTTTGATTGTAGATTTTAAAAAAAATAAAAATAATATGAAAAATAAATTATTCATTGCGATAGCATTAATTTCAACCACTCTTTCTTTTGCCCAAATCAGTTCAACCCAAGTTGATGAATTAGTGAATCGTACCTTAACAGCATTCAATGTTCCAGGAATTGCGGTTGCCATTGTAAAAGACGGAAAGTTAATTCACGCGCAAGGGTACGGAGTAAAATCTATTTTAACAAAAGAAAAAGTCGATGCGAATACTCTTTTTGGAATTGCATCAAACAGCAAAGCTTTTACAAGTGCAGCATTAGCGATGTTAGTGGATGAAGGCAAAATAAAATGGGATGATAAAGTCATCAAATACCTTCCAAATTTCAGAATGTATAATGATTATGTAACCCAAGAATTTACAATTCGGGATTTACTGACGCATAGAAGCGGACTCGGTCTTGGTGCCGGAGATTTAATGATTTGGCCTGACGGAAGTAATTTTACCGCACAAGATATCGTGCAAAATTTGCAGTATTTGAAACCGGTTTCTGCTTTTAGAACCAAATATGATTATGATAATTTACTGTACATTGTTGCCGGTGAAGTTATTGCTAAAGCAAGTGGTCAAAGTTGGTGCGATTTTATTGAAGAGCGCATTATGAAGCCATTAGAAATGAATAATAGCGCCGCTTCCTTTTTGCGATTGAAAGACAGTACCAATATAATTGCTCCTCATGTTCCTATCGATGGAAAACTTAAAGTGATCAAACGGTATCAAAATCAACTATTCGATGCGGCTGCCGGAATTTATTCCAGTGTTAATGATTTAAGCAAATGGACTATCATGCAAATGAATAACGGAAAATATGGCGCTGAAAACAAGCAATTATTCTCTGAGAAAGAACACAATCAAATGTGGCAATTGCAAACTATAATTCCTGTAACCACAAGAGCACCGTATAACACCCATTTTAGCGGTTACGGATTAGGCTGGTTTTTGAGTGATGTAAAGGGATACAAGCAAGTAACACACACTGGTGGATTAGAGGGAATTGTTACTCAAGTCACTTTGATACCGGAGTTACAATTAGGGATTATCGTATTGACAAACCAGCAATCCGGAGCAGCATTTAATGCGATTACCAATACAATAAAAGATAGTTATTTAGGAATTAAGTCTGAGGATTATGTAACTATTTACAGTAACAAATTAAAAGCAAACGAAGAAACTGCCGATAAAGTTACTGATGAAGTTTGGGCTACTGTCGCAAAAAATAAAAAGGAAAAAATAAAAACAGACTTCAATAATTTTACCGGGACTTATAAGGACAACTGGTTTGGAGATATTACACTTTCGCAAAAAAAAGGAAAATTATATTTTGCATCAAAACGTTCTCCTCATCTTACCGGAGAAGTTTTTTTCTACAAAAAAGGTAATTATGTGGTAAAATGGAACAATGCCTATTTTCATGCTGATGCCCATTTATTTTTTGAATTTGATCCAACTGGAAAAGCAATTGGTATAAAAATGAAACCAATTTCCGAGTTGACCGATTTTAGTTATGATTTTCAAGATTTGGATTTCAAAAGAGCAGAAAATAGTATGCCTAAAAATACTGTTTCCGGTAATTAAACATTAAATCAAAAACAAAATAATCCTTGTATATCTCCTAAGTTATATTTATTTTTAGGAATTGAACCCATGCCGTTATGATAGAAATAGATTTAGAAAAAGAAAATAAAGCGATTGCTCAAGAATATAAAGAGTTACTTCGGATTAGTTATCAAACCTTAAGTGATGATGATAAAAAACTGATCCGTAAGGCTTTTGATGTTTCTGTAGAAGCGCATAAAGATCAACGAAGAAAATCTGGCGAAGCTTATATCTTCCATCCTATTGCTGTTGCAAAAATTGTTGCACAAGAAATTGGGTTGGGCGCTACCTCTATTGCAGCCGCGCTATTACATGATGTTGTCGAAGATACACTAATGACAGTGCAAGATATTGACCGCTTGTTTGGCCCTAAAATCGCACAACTTGTTGAAGGTTTGACCAAAATATCCTTGGTTCAGAAAGATTTGAATGCGTCATTGCAAGCCGAGAATTTCCGTAAAATGATATTGACGCTTAATGATGATGTGCGCGTAATTCTTATAAAATTAGCCGATCGTTTGCATAATATGCAGACGATGGATTCGATGCAAGAAGACAAACAAACTAAAATCGCATCTGAAACCTTATATATTTACGCACCTCTTGCCCACCGTTTGGGTCTATATAATATTAAAACAAAACTGGAAGATTTAGGTTTAAAATATACTGAACCAGCAATTTACAACGAAATTGTAAGTAAAATAAAAGAAACCAAGGAAGAACAGGATGAATACATCAAAGACATCTCTGAAGTCCTTAAAGAATCATTGGATGCTGAAAAAATTGATTACGTAATTAAAGGACGTCCGAAATCCATCTACTCGATTCGTAGAAAGATGAAAGCTCAAAACGTAAGCTTTGATGAAGTATATGATAAATTTGCCCTTCGTATCGTTTACAAATCAAGTAATCCACACGATGAAAAGTTTCTGGCTTGGAAAATTTATTCCATCGTAACAGACCATTACAGACCGAGTCCAAGTCGATTGCGAGATTGGATTTCATCTCCCAAATCTACTGGATACGAAGCCTTACACATCACGGTAATGGGACCAAAAGGACGCTGGGTAGAAGTGCAGGTACGAAGCGAGCGCATGGATGAAATTGCTGAAAAAGGATACGCAGCGCATTACAAATATAAAAATGGCGCTACCGAAGAAAGTGGTTTGGATGTTTGGTTGAACTTACTAAAAGAAGCCTTAGAAAATTCGGAGACTAACGCAGTGGATTTTGTGGAAGATTTCAAAATGAATTTGTATTCAAAGGAAATCTTCGTCTTTACTCCAAAAGGAGAAATTAAATCATTGCCAAAGGGAGCTACTTCCCTTGATTTTGCATTCAGTATTCACTCGGAAATAGGAATTCGCACCCGAGGAACACGTGTTAACGGCAAATTAGTTCCTTTGAACTTCGAATTAAAAAGCGGTGATCAAATTGAAGTCATTACGTCTCAACATCAAAAACCAACAATCAACTGGTTAGATTATGTGACAACTTCCAGAGCTAAAACTAAAATAAAAAACGTTCTAAACGAAAATACCAAGAAAATTGGTGAGGAAGGAAAAGAACTACTAACTCGAAAATTAAAACATTTAAAAATAACTTTAAACGAATCGGTTGTCAACGAGTTAGTCAACTTTTTCAAATTGAAAACAAGTTTAGATTTATTTTACCGTGTAGGAATTGGTGCTATAGAAAACCAACAGTTAAAAGACTATGCGGCGCAAAAAAGTAACACTTTTATTAATTTTTTCAAAAACAAAATAAAACGTTCTTCTAGCAGTACAGCTGATGAGGATATTCATAAACCAGTTATCAGCAGCAATTATGATTTACTCGTTTTTGGCAAAGAACACGACAAATTAGATTATAAATTATCGCCTTGTTGCAATCCAATCCCTGGTGATGATGTTTTTGGTTTTGTGACCATAAACGAAGGAATCAAAGTACACAAAAAAGACTGCCCAAACGCCATAGGAATGCAATCTAATTATGCTTATAGAATATTGTTAGCTAAATGGATTGACTCTTCTCAAGAGGAATTCAAAGCAATCATAAACATTACCGGAATGGACATTTTAGGATTGACAAACCAGCTGACAAAGGTAATTTCTAATAATATGCATGTAAATATCCAGAGTATTTCGTTAAGCACTGACGCTGGAATCTTTCACGGTCAAGTGGCTGTTATCGTTCAAAATAATACCATTTTGAAAAAGATGATTAGCAACATTAAGAAAATTGATGGTATCGATAAAGTAACCCGAGTTTATAAAACATAAGAAAGGCTATTGCATACAATTTTATAGATTGCTATCATAGGGTCTCTAAAATAAAACGAAAAAGCAAATCAGTCCATTTTAAACTATTTGATTTTTTCAACTTTAAACTTTAAACTTTAAAAAATAAAAAATTATCTTTGCCAGCATATGACACTCATTTCCACAGATAATACTAAAAACCAAGAAATTGTAAAAAATGTATTTACAATGTATCTTGAAAAAAAAGGACATCGCAAAACTCCCGAACGTTATGCTATCCTTCAGGAAATTTACGATAGCGAAGAACATTTTGATGTAGAGAATTTGTATATCAAAATGAAAAACAAAAATTATCGTGTCAGCAGGGCTACGCTTTATAATACAATCGAATTGCTATTAGATTGTGCTTTAGTGCGTAAACACCAATTTGGACAAAATCAGGCACATTACGAAAAATCGTATTTTGATAAGCAACACGATCACATTATCATGACCGATACTGGCGAAGTTATCGAATTTTGTGATCCAAGAATTCAAAGTATTAAGAAAACAATCGAAGAAATATTCGACATTGAGATTACCAATCATTCCTTATATCTATATGGAATAAAAAGACAAAAAGACAATTTAGACAGCTAATTAGATGTCTTTGATATAAAAATTAACTACAAATAACATACAGAATGACGGTAGATTTATTACTAGGATTACAATGGGGAGATGAAGGAAAAGGAAAAATTGTTGACGTTCTTACTTCAAATTACGATATTATTGCTCGTTTTCAAGGCGGACCTAACGCAGGACACACCTTGGAATTTGACGGAATAAAACATGTTCTAAGAACTATTCCTTCTGGTATCTTTCATAAAACTGCCATAAACATTATTGGAAATGGAGTTGTAATAGATCCTGTTGTTTTTCAAAAAGAAATCGAAGGTCTGGAAAAATTTAATTTAGACATCAAAAGCAAATTAATTATTTCAAGAAAAGCGCATTTAATTTTACCTACACACCGATTGTTAGATGCAGCTTCGGAAGCGTCTAAAGGAAAAGCGAAAATTGGTTCTACGCTAAAAGGAATTGGTCCAACTTATATGGACAAAACCGGAAGAAACGGAATTCGTGTAGGAGATATTGAATTAGAAGATTTCAAAGAACGTTACAGAGCTTTGGCTGATAAGCATGAAGCAATGATTAAATTCTATGATGTTGCTATCCAATACAACTTAGAAGAATTAGAAAAAGAATTTTTTGAAGCTATCGAAGAATTAAAAAAATTAGATTTTATTGATAGTGAAGAATATTTAAACCAGGCTCAAAAAGCAGGTAAATCAATATTATGTGAAGGAGCTCAAGGTTCATTACTGGATGTTGATTTTGGAACGTATCCATTTGTAACTTCATCAAACACAACCGCTGCAGGTGCCTGTACTGGTTTAGGTATTGCTCCTAATAAAATCAAAGAAGTATACGGAATTTTCAAAGCTTACGTAACACGTGTAGGTAGCGGTCCATTCCCAACAGAACTTTTTGATGAGGATGGTGCAACTATGGCACGCGTAGGAAATGAATTTGGTTCTGTTACAGGAAGACAAAGACGTTGTGGATGGTTAGACTTAGTAGCCCTTAAATATGCAGTTCAAGTTAATGGTGTTACACAATTAATGATGATGAAAGGTGATGTTCTTTCTGGGTTTGAAACCTTAAAAGTATGTACAGAATACAATTATAAAGGAGCGAATATTTCTCATTTTCCATACAACATCGAGCCAGAAAATGTAACTCCTGTTTACCAGGATTTCAAAGGATGGCAAGCTGATTTGACCGGTATGACAACTTACGATGAATTACCAGCTGAATTAAAAGAATATATCGAGTTCATCGAAAAAGAAGTGGAAGTTCCAATAAAAATAGTTTCTGTAGGACCTGACAGAAAGCAAACTATTCTTAAATAAAAATAATTAACGCTCTGAAAATTCAGAGCGTTTTTTTTTGAAAAAAGTGTACTTTTATATCATTTGAAAATAACAGGATCCAAATAACATTCATGTTTAAAAGTAAAACTCTTCTACTTTCGCTGCTGACAATTATTAGTCTGAACATCTTCTTTTCTTGTAAAAAAGACGAACTGCCTATGCCGAATAATTCTTTACAAAAATACACAACCTCAGGATCGAAAATACTTTCAAATTCGCAACCCATTCAACTTATAGGAGCTAATGCTTTTCATGTTTTTAGTGCTGGCAGTACTGATATGAATAGCTGGAATATTGATATATCAAGGGAGTTTATTGGTAACATAAAAGAAACACAACTGCAAGGAAATCCTATCAAAGATAGCAATGGAGCCTATTTATATTCTCTACAAAATATCATTGACGACAACCGACTTAATAATCGAATTACTATTATTTGCGCTTTTGGTTGGGACGGAAAAAATGAAACCGAGTTCACCGGTAAAAGCCCTACTCAAACAACATGGTGGAATGATTACAAAATAAAACTGAAGTCATGGGCAATGTACTTCAAAGACCAACCGGATGTATGGATTGAAGTATGGAATGAACCTTATCGATATGATTGCGCTGATGGCTATACTGATTTAGTCTGGATGAATGATATGAACGAAATGGTTGGGATTATTCGAAATACTGGCAATCAAAATATTATTTTAGTGCCCTGCGCACAGCAAGGCCAAGACGAAAGTGTTTTAATCAACAAGGGAAATGAATTTCTAACTGATAAATCGAATATAATTTATGATATTCATGCCTACGAAAAATGGCTTTTGGATAATAACTCTTCAATAAATAATCGTTTAGAGCAATTAAAACTTAAAAATATCCCTATCCTTTTTGGCGAAACGGCCCCGCTGAATGCAGGAATTTTAATGAATCCAAACTCTTTTTTAAACATCATTTATAACAGAGGTCTTTCTGTTTGTGCTTGGGTTTGGAAAAAGGATGAGAACGACAAAGATGCTTTATTAACAGCAACAGGATCGCCAAATGACAACAATAACAATAATTGGGGAACTACATATAAGAACTTAACATCGAAAGTTCGAAAACCATAGCAACCTTTAGGATTAAAAACAAAACTACTACAATCACTTCCAAACGAATGAAAAATCCAACGATTATATTACAAAAAACCGAATTGCTTTCTGATAATTGGTACATTTTAAATAAAGTGACCTTTGACTATCAAAAAAAAGACGACTCATGGATAACTCAAAAAAGAGAAGTCTATGACCGAGGAAATGGAGCTGCGATTTTGCTTTACAATTCAACCCAAAAAACGGTGATTTTGACTCGTCAGTTTCGCTTACCAACCTATCTTAACGGCAATGAAACCGGAATGATGATTGAGGTTTGCGCAGGTCTTTTGGACCAAGACCATCCAGAACAATGCATCATTCGAGAGACAGAAGAAGAAACAGGATACCGACTTACAAAAGTCACTAAAATCATGGAAACGTATATGTCGCCAGGTGCTGTAACGGAGATTTTATATTTATTTGTTGGCGAATACGATGAATCTATGAAAGTTAGTGACGGTGGTGGAGTTGCGCATGAAGAGGAGAATATAGATGTCATGGAAATGACATATGATGAAGCCTACTCTATGATTGAATCCGGGGAAATAACAGATGCCAAGACCATTATGTTATTGCAATATGCAAAAATAAAAAATCTCGTTTAATAAATGAGCAATCAAATCAAAGGAGCACTATTTGCTTTATTAGCCACTCTACTTTGGTCCGTTAATATGGTAATCGCCAGCGGAATTAAAGGTCACATTCCGCCTGTTGGACTAGCTTTTTGGAGGTGGACGATTGCGTGTATCGTTTTGGCTCCATTTGCCATAAAAAGTACTATTGAAAATTTCAAAATTATAAAAACACACATTCGGTATCTTATGCTTACCGCATTGCTGGGCATCACTATTTTTAATACGCTCATTTACTTTGCAGGAAGAACAACAAGTGCAGTCAATTTATCGTTAATTGCCATTTCGATTCCACTTTTTATTGTTGTCCTTTCCAGGATTATTTTTAAAGAGAAAGTTTCGAATATAAAAATAGTGGGAATTGCAACTATAATCACAGGTGTTCTAGTTCTCATTACCAAAGGTTCTTTGCAAGCCTTGCTTCATATCAACTTTACAATTGGAGATCTATTGATGCTGGTGGCCTGTTTCTTTTTTGCCTATTACACGATACTAGTTCGACAAAAACCAGAGGAGTTAACACCTAAAGTATTTTTATTTAGTGTTTTTATTATCGGCACCATTTTCCTATTCCCTTTTTATATTTGGGAGCATTTATTTTATAAAAAAGTAATTTTTGATGCTAAAACAGTATTAGCAACCAGTTATGTTGGGATATTTGCTTCACTTGTTTCCTATTATTTGTGGAACGAAGCGATTCGGTTGATAGGTACCTCAAAAACAGCATTAATTTATTATTTAATTCCAGTGTTCAGTGGAATTCTGGCCTATGTTTTTCTGGGTCAGGCTATTGTAATCACTCAGATTATAAGTATGGGAATCATTATTACCGGTTTATTGATAACCAACCGGAAGTAGTGAGTTTTAAGCAATAATAAAAATAAAAAAGGTGCAATGAAGATTTTTTCATCGCACCTTTTTTTAACAAAATAATTATTATCCAAAATTGCTATTTGTTAGGTTGTGGAGTCATTCTTAAATACGGTTTCACTCTTTCGTACCCTTTTGGGAATTTAGCAGCAATATCTTCGTCTTTTACTGCTGTCGAAATCACCACTCTTTCACCATCTTTCCAATTTGCCGGTGTTGCTACACTATAATTCGCGGTCAACTGCAAACTATCAATTACACGAAGTAATTCATCAAAATTTCTTCCTGTTGATGCTGGGTAAGTCAACATTAATTTTATTTTTTTGTCTGGTCCTATGATAAAAACCGAACGAACTGTAAAACTTTCATTCGCATTGGGATGAATCATATCATACAATTCTGCTATATGTTTGTCTTCGTCAGCAATAATAGGGAAATTGACTGTTGTATTCTGCGTTTCATTGATGTCTTTAATCCACTCCATGTGAGACTCTAATCCATCCACACTCAGTGCGATAACTTTTACATTTCTTTTTTCAAATTCAGGATAATAATTTGCCACTGTCCCTAATTCAGTGGTACAAACTGGTGTAAAATCTGCAGGATGCGAAAATAAAATGCCCCAAGAATCACCCAACCATTCGTGAAATTTTATTTTTCCTTGCGTAGTTTCTGCTTCGAAATCCGGAGCGATATCGCCTAATCGTAATGATGCCATACTAATTTCCTTTTTATTGATTATTAACAATCTAAGTTATTGAATTAAGAGCAATAAAAGTTAAAACAACTCTTAAACTTGTAATAAAAATCAACAGAATGATGCTTCTGCTTTTTCTAAGTATAAAAAACAACTTAGATAACCGAAATACCTAGCCCCGATAGCAGTGAAAATCCTTTTTCTAAATCCTGTCAGGGTTTTGAACCCTGACAGGATTGAAAAAGATTGCAACGAATAGCGGGAAAAAGCGCCTAAAAAAAGGATTACTTCTTTTTCATATTTGGCAGGAAATAAGTAAAAACGCCAATCAGCGGCAGAAAAGAACTTAATTTATACACGTATTCGATACTGGTTTGATCCGCAACATATCCTAGAATAGCCGAACCCAAACCGCCCATACCAAAGGCAAAACCAAAAAACAATCCCGAAATCATTCCTACTTTTCCAGGCATTAATTCTTGTGCAAAAACTAAAATTGCTGAAAATGCAGAAGCAATCACTATTCCGATAATAACCGATAATGCTCCGGTCCAAAATAAATTAGCGTAAGGCAACAGCAGTGTAAATGGCGCTGCGCCAAGTATAGAAATCCAAATGATGTATTTTCTTCCAAAACGGTCTCCTAAAGGACCTCCGATTAGTGTTCCCGCTGCTACAGAAGCCAGGAAAATAAACAAATGAAACTGCGATTCTTGTATGGTTAATCCAAATTTATGCATGAGATAAAAAGTGAAATAGCTGGACATACTAGCCATATAGAAAAATTTTGAAAATATCAAAAGCAATAAAACTGCTATTGATAAATTGATTTTTCTTTTGGATAATGGAACAGCGAGATCTTCAGCTACTATTTTTTTTGCAGCTCGAAGACTCAAATGATTTTGATACCAAATTGCAATTCGAGACAAAATAATAATTCCAAAAATACCTGCAATCACAAACCATATTATATTGGATTGTCCAAAAGGAGCCACGACTAATGCCACTAATAAAGGGCCAATTGCGCTGCCTGAATTCCCTCCCAATTGAAAAATAGATTGCGCCAAACCCCGCTTTCCTCCAGAACCTAAATAAGCAACGCGAGAAGCCTCCGGATGAAATATGGAAGAACCAATTCCTACAAATGCAACGGAGACAAGCAACATCCAGAAAGAAGTTGAAATCGACAAAAATCCCAATCCCGTAATAGTAAATAACATCGCAATAACTAAAGAGTAGGGCTTTGGATATTTATCAGTATAAAAACCTATAAAAGGCTGCAAAATAGAAGCTGTCAGTTGGAAAACGAATGTTATCAATCCGATTTGAGTAAAACTAAGATTGAAATTTTCTTTTAGTATTGGATACGTCGAAGGAATAACGGATTGCATCAAATCATTTAACAAATGGGCAAAAGCTATAGAAAACAGGACAGAATAAACTGTTTTTTGGACTAAAGGCGTTTGGATAGTTTTTGTAGCTGTCGCTGAGGAAATATTCATATTCTAATTAAAATAATATTAACACTAAATCGCAAAAAATGGATTCATAAAAATTAAATAAACTGTACTACAAAGTACCAAAATATCAAGGTGATAAACGATAATGGTATTCCAAAACCTATCATCATGCTGCTTAATCTAGGTTTTAAACCATGTGATGATGCTAAGATACTTGCTGTTATCATGGGAGCCATTGCAGACTCCATGATGGCAACTTGAATGGTTTTTGAATGCTGGTGCAAAATTACGACATACAATAAATAAATGAGGGCCGGAGTCAATATTAATTTATACAAAAGTCCCAACCCTAAAAATCGCCAGTGTTGGCTTCTCTTATCAAATCGCAATTGCAATCCTACGGAAAGCATTGCCAGAGGAGTCATCAAACTACCTACTTTTTGCAAGCCAAACTGAATATATTGGTGGAAATCGAAGTTAAAATTATTCATTAGGCATGCTACCAGAAAAGTAATAAATGGCGGAAAGAAAAGTATTTTTTTTGCAATATGAAGTCCGTTCGGGCTTCCTGTAGAATATAAAGTAGCCACCAGAATTCCTAAAGTTGAAAGAACCACAAAGGAGCCCGGCTGATCAACCAAAATAGCCGTTTTTAAACCTTCTTCGCCATATAATGCTTGAATTATGGGAAAACCGAGAAACGATGTGTTTCCTAGTCCGGCAGTTATAATTAAACAACCAGTAAGTTTTTTAGACCATCCCAATCTATTGCCCAAAAAACTAAAAAACAAGTACGAAACAATAAATCCAATCCACGCCACACTTATGGGAAATAACAATTCGCTGCTCCACTCTATTTTAGGTATGTAATATAAAGCTAAAGCAGGAAGGCAAATATAAATCACAATGTTGTTTATGACCTTATGAGTATTGAACGGCACCCATTTTGCCTTTTGCAATACAATTCCCAGCAGTAAAAAAACGAAGATTATAATGAAGTTGTACATAGCACTGAATTGACCACAAAAATACTATTAAAATTATTGCAAGAAAGAAATTGCACTTTAAGTTTCAATAAAAAACGCGGATTTCACGCCGCTTATTCCTTTGGGGTTTTTATACTGCAATATATAATATCCTAAAACTTTTATCACCGCAGAAATAAGTATTTTCACTACTTTTACTTTTCAAATACTACACTTTGCCAAATAAAAAATCCCATCCAAGTGCTTTACACGAAAAAGCTGGAATTTCTCCACCGGAAATGATCAGTTCTGAATCCGTGAAAAATATTCAGCAATTTAGAAAAGTACAACCTTCATCAACAGAATTAGTTGACGGAATTTTAGCAGGAAATATAACGGCATTAAGTCGTGCGATTACTTTGGTGGAAAGTACTAATGGTGGCCATTTGGCAAAAGCCAATGAAGTAATCAATGCCTGTTTGCCTCATGCCAACAAATCGGTCCGAATAGGAATTACCGGTGTTCCCGGCGTTGGGAAAAGTACGTTTATTGAAGCTTTCGGAAAATATTTAACTGGTTTAGGAAAAAAAGTGGCAGTTCTTGCTGTTGATCCCAGCAGTACGATTTCGCACGGAAGCATTCTGGGAGATAAAACCCGAATGGAGGAATTGGTAAAAGATAAAAACGCGTATATCCGGCCTTCGGCTTCGGGAGAAACTTTGGGCGGTGTGGCTCGAAAAACACGGGAAACCATTACGCTTTGTGAAGCATGTGGTTTTGATACAATTATTATTGAAACTGTGGGGGTTGGTCAAAGCGAGACTGCTGTTCACAGCATGGTAGATTTCTTTTTACTTTTGAAAATTTCAGGTGCCGGCGATGAGTTACAAGGTATCAAACGCGGGATTATGGAAATGGCCGATGCTATTGTCATCAACAAAGCTGATGGCGATAACATCAAAAAAGCCCAATTTGCTAAATTGGAATTCAATAGAGCACTACATCTTTTCCCAGCC
Source organism: Flavobacterium xinjiangense (assembly GCF_900142885.1). GTDB lineage: Bacteria > Bacteroidota > Bacteroidia > Flavobacteriales > Flavobacteriaceae > Flavobacterium > Flavobacterium xinjiangense. Next base: position 67,377 of record NZ_FRCL01000013.1, read on the forward strand.
AAAAAATCCGGATGGACACCTACAACTTCTACCTGTAGTGCTATCACTCATGAGGGCATTCCAGAGGTATGGGAAACCATTCAAAAGTTTCTTGAACTTACAAAAGGTAACAATTCCTTATTTGAAAAACGAAAAGAACAAAACCAATATTGGATGTTGGAAACCATCAATGAACAATTAAAGCTGAATTTTTACAACCATCCTGAAATTCAAAAATTACTGGATTCAACGAAAAAAGCGGTGCAAAATGATGAAATTTCACCCTTTGCAGCCGCCAGTTTACTATTGAAAACGTATTTTAAAGATTAGTGCACAAAGGGTATACTTTCTACAAAAAATATTTTCTAACGAATGTTCCCGACCGAATTTTTAGCAGTATCATGTTTCGTTTTTAACACACCGTTTTCTATGGTAAAAACAATAAGAACTTGAGTTTGCAAAGTATCTTTTACACCTGAAATCGCTTTTACACCGGCAGTTTGATTTTCAACAATAACGAATCCCAATTGATATTCACCATCTGGCAATTCCATTACTGAATCACTATCTGCGTCTTGTATTTTCAAAACTATTTTTGCATTTTTCGCATAAGAAGCTGCAGCAGCACCACCTCCGGCACCACCCGCTAAATTGCCCACACTGGAAACCGCTGCAGATATAATTGCGCCACCTGGTAAAGCGCCACCCAATAAAGAAGCGCCTTGCGATAATGCACTACCCGAAGCATGTAAGCCCTGATTCACTTTTTCACCAAAAGCAAGGCTTTCGTTTACTGACAATTCCGTAATGCTCATGTTGCGAATATTAACTTTATACCCTGCATTCGCAGGAAACAAAACCACACATCCATTTTCAATTAACGTAACGTTTATTTTACTTGCATTTACTTTCTCACCAAATGTTGCACCTTGTGTCTGTTTAGCCACCGTTACATTCATCGAGATTCGGTTTGGCATTCCTCCATTAATGTTGTTTATATTGCTTTTACTATTAACTGTCATGACGGGCATTGCCTTTGCTTCTTTTTCATTTATATTAGCGCCCATTTGTACTTTTTTGTCTGTCATAGATTGATCTGAACTTTTCTGCTGAGCAAAACTATTTTGCCCCAATAAAAGAAGAACAATAAGAACTTTTGAAATTGTTTTTAAATGTATCATCGTAATTTATTTTTAATGGTTTATACTCTATCAATTAAGAATCATTTTTAGTACCTTATTTAGATTTATAAAGCAATCCTACTTGAATCACCTCAACACTAAAGCATTAAAGTTACTAAATTAGATTTAAATCATCAAAAACATATGTATTTACAAAGAAAAAAGCGGTTACAAAAGATGACATTTCACCTTTTGCAACCGCCATTCAATTTTCTTGAAAAAACTTTTACTCCTCGTAAAGCTTAATCTCTCTATCGTAAAATTCGTTGGCAAGAACGATTAATCCCTCCATTTCTGCATTTAATTCCCCTTCATCAAGGTCTTCTGCCTCTTCCATAAACTCTACTTCATCATCTTTTAGATTGATAATAAATCGAGGGTAATCCAAGTGAATGATAAAAATATCTTCCGGGAAATCAGTATTGTCGCCTAGTAAAAACTTTGGTAATTCCATATTTCAAATTTTGTATAATGTATTGCTGTAAATTGTAATGCTGTAAAAATAGGTAATTTATTAATTTTTTATAGGGATTGAAATCTAAAAATATATTTAATACGTTTGAAACTGTCTTTCTTCTTCTTTTTACAGAAGGTGTAAAACACACCTACCTTGTAGTTTAGCCCCGATGGAAGCGGCATCCTTTGTGCCCGGGTTTCGGGCACAAAGATATAGCGCACGGCGGGTGGAATTATGTTTTGAAAACACTTATTTTCTGCTACAAAACCTCCTATTTATCAGAAAGAATAACCGGTGCATTCCCTCTACCATTCATAAAAATGATTTTAGTGTTCGGAGAAGCAGCCAATTCTTTTTGCGCTTTTATTTGCTCGTATTGCAATTGCTTATCGGATAAACCAGTTGAAATAATTCGTTGATAATCAGCAATACCTTGTGCTTCCACTCTTTTACGTTCGGCTTCCTGTTTTTCTTTTTGAAGAATAAAAGTCATCTTTTGAGCATCTTGCTCGGCGTTAATTTTACTTTCAATCGACGCTTTTACTGATGTTGGAAGATTGATGTTTCTAATTAACAATTGCTCTAGAACTAATCCTCTTAACTTGAAATCAGCTTCAATAGTTTTGAAAATTCGTTGTTGAAATTCATTTCTTTTGGTAGAATATAATGCTACTGCATCATAATAAACAGCGTTGTCACGAATACGGGTTCTGGTTACGGGACGCACAATTTTATCAGAATAATTTACCCCAATTTGTTTGAAAATTTTTGGAGCTGATTCTGGTGAAACTCTGAATAAAACTGTCAAGTCAATTACTACTTCCAGTCCATCATTTGACAAAACACGAATTGCATCATCTCCCTCTTGAGCACCTTCGCCATGAACGGCTGACATGGTATAATTTTGAGTTTGAATATCAAATTCGGTTACATCCAAAAGCGGATTAATCAAATGCAATCCACTCTCCAGAACATCTGGTTGCACACTACCGTAAAGAGATTGAACTCCTACTTTTCCTGCATCAATTTGTTTGAACATGGAAGAAAAAAATCCCAATGTAATTATTAAAATTCCAATAATTTTCAGAACATTTGCAAATTTCGAAAATGGATTTACATTACTTTTTAATGTAAAACTTACAATTAATAAAATTATTCCAAGAATAATAAATAGTATCATTTTTTGATTGGTTTGGTTTGTATGCTTATTATACGAGAAAAGAAATTAGAAGTTACATTGTAAGAACATTATTATTATTTATGATTCTCTAAAACTAATTTTCTTGTTAATCTTGCAAAACGAATGTACAGAAACAAAGCTGCAGCAGACAATCCTGCCAGGAGCCCAATCCAAATTCCTACCGCTTGTAATGACGTGTATTTTCCTAAATAATATGAAATGGGAAAACCAATCACCCAATACGCCACAAAAGTGATATACATTGGAATTTTCACATCTTGCAACCCTCTTAAAGCTCCCAGAACCACTACCTGAATTCCATCTGAAATTTGAAAAACAGCGGCTACTAAAAGCAACTTGGAAGTTATTACTATTATTTCTGAGTTATCAATAATTTGAGCAGAATCATTCATATTCAAAAATAAATGAGGCAGAAAATTATGGAATACTACAAAAATTACCGCAAAAAAAGTTTCTAGAATAATGGCCAATAAAAAGATAGATCGAGCTACAACAATCAAACCTTTATAATCGTTCATTCCTTTAGTGTGGCTCACTCTAATCATAGCGGTTACGCTCAAACCCATAGCAACCATAAAAGTTGATGATGCCAGAATAAGTGCAATTTGATTGGCTGCCTGATTATTTTTACCTAATGAGCCCGAAAGCCAAATTGCAGCGGTAAACAAGGTTACTTCAAACAACATTTGCATTGCTGAAGGTAAACCAAGATTTATGATTTTTTTTAGAATTGATTTGCGGATTTCTTTGAAACTAAAATTCTTAAAATAGCTTTTAAATGCTTTATTATGTCTCATCAGTAAATCCATAAAAACTACCATCATAATCCTGGAAATCACAGTTCCTAATGCTGCGCCCAGAATCCCAAGTTTTGGAAAAATCCAAACTCCATAAATCAATACGTAATTGAAAAATATATGAACCACATTAGCCATAAATATAGCATACATGGAATATTTAGTTTCCGCTAGACCGTCTGCAAATTGCTTATAGCCCTGATAAATAATAACTGGAATCAAAGAAAAAGCCACCCAATCAATATAAGGAGCAGCCATATCGGCAACTGCTTTAGGTTGGTGCATCAGATACATCACTTGTTTAGACAATACCGTCAGAATAAATAGAGCAACTCCCAAAACGGTACATAATAATAAACCGTGGTGAAAAGTGGTGCGTATCTTTTTCTCGTTTTGTTCCGCATTAGCCTCAGAAACCAATGGCGTAATGGCTGTAGAAAATCCTATTCCCAAAGATAAGGCTATGAAAATAAAACTGTTACCTAACGAAACTGCAGCTAGTTCTGTCGAACCAAGCTTTCCGACCATGAAATTATCAACTATACCTATTAATGTATGTCCCAGCATTCCTAAAATCACAGGATACGCCAATTTGATATTATAAGAAAACTCTTTAGTATATTGAGATAAATTCACTTTTTGCTGTTTTTTTGGTAAAGATAATTATATGGTTTCAATTTTATCAGTACTATTAGTAATATATCACCCTAATCAAAGCCGTTATCTGCACAAAACAAGGAATTCTATAACAAAACCCAATAATTCTATAACATTGCAGACTTACTCTACTACTACATTTGCAGAGTCGTTTTGTAAGATTAAGAAACAAAATGACAAAACCAATTATTAAATAAAATATTACAATTATGAAAATTTCAGGAAAGATTAAAACAGTATTAGTATTAGCAATCTCAGCAATGTTCGCAAGCAACGTTGAAGCTCAAGAAACAAAAGAAGTTAAAAATTACGATCAAAGTTTCCGTTTAGGAGTAGGTGCAAATGCAGGATATTCAGTTAACGATCCTTACAAATTATCACTTGGTGCAGATGTAAGAGGACAATATGATTTATCAAAAAGATACTCATTGACGTTGACTACAGGTTACACTAATTTATTTGTAAGCAAAGCTGAAGGGTTTACTGGTCAAGAAGGAAAAGATTTAGGTATCATCCCAGCTAAAGCAGGTTTTAAAGCTTTCGTATGGAATGACCAATTTTACGTTATGGGAGAAGCTGGTGCAGCATTTGCAGTAAGTAATGTAGACAATACAAGAGACAAAACTTCTTTATTGTTATCTCCAAGTTTAGGTTACGCTACTAAATACATAGATATTTCTTTGAACTATACACACTACAATCATTTTGATCGTTTAAACAGTAACGGTTCTCTTGGTAGAGGAGTTGGACAAGTAGGTGTTCGTTTAGCTTATGGTTTTGAACTATAAAACTATTTTGAATTAGTTAAAAAAAATGCGCTGAGTTTCAGCGCATTTTTTTTTTAATTTTTTAAATATTTTTTATCCGTTAGGGTTCTCATAAAGGCAATAAGTTGCTTTTTTTCTATGGATGTCAAATTCAGTTTATCCTCTGGCAGCGTTTGATTTTCCAAATTAAATCCCGATCCTTTTCCTCCTCCATCATTATAAAAATCCATTACTTCTTCCAAAGTTTTAAAAACACCATTGTGCATATAAGGTCCTGTCAATTCTATATTACGGATTGTTGGCGTTTTAAATGAATAGCGATTGACTTCTGCATGTGTCAATTCAAATCTTCCTAAATCAGCATCTAATTTTTTATGGGTATCAGGAATACCCAATACTTCACTTTCAGATTTTACAAAACTTGGAGGCACTGTCCCGTTTGTCAATGGAATAAAATGACAGGTTGCACATTTTGCCTTTCCAGCAAATAAATTAAATCCAGTAATTTCATCCAAATTGAACGTTTCATTTCCTCGCATATATCCATCAAACTTGGATTCATAGTCACTCAACGAACGTATGTAAGATGCTAATGCATTTTTTATTGCAAATTCATCTACTACTTTTTTCGGAAAGGCTTTTTGAAATTTCGTTTTATAATTTTCATTTTTACTCAAAGCCAAAACTGCTTTTTTCAAAGAACCGTGCATTTCATTTTCATTAATTATTACCGCTACAGCTTGGTCTTCCAGATAATTAACTCTGGAATCAGAAAAGAAAACACGTTGAAAAGCAATATTAGAAAGTGTTGGCGTATTTCTTTTTACCAATGATTTTCCGTCTAATGAAACTGCTTTTTCTAATCCATCGGTAAATGCTTTGTCAGCATGATGACAGGAAGCACAGGAACGAGAATTATTTCCGGACAAAATAGGATCATTGAACAATAATTTCCCTAATTCAACTTTTTCTGGGGTCGTTTCATAATCTGGAAATGCAGAAAAAGCTTCTGCATCAAAAGCATTTTTATCAAAAAGTGTTTGGGCAGTTGTTTTTAATCCTCTTGTTTCTTTAATCAAGGGAATTTTCAAATCCATTTGCGTTTTATACAAACCTATACTTAACGGATTAGCAATTTTCCGAATAAAAACAGCTCGGTCAAATTCATTAAACTTGGTGTTTTTTTTCAAATATTCGTTCCCGTCTTCAATCGTTTTTAAAACTGATTTAGAATTGGCAACCTCTGAATTGTCAGCATAAATTTGGTAATATTTTTCGACACTTTCTAATGACGATAATGCTTCTCTAACGGAATTTTGAGCAATTGGAGAATCAAATCCCGTAATTCCCAAAGTTATGATTCTAAAAACCTCCAAACGCATTGCATCAAAAACATGAGAATCTGTCAACTCATTGGTTTGCGACACTTTATCCAATCGTTTTAAATTAGCCGAAAGAATCCCAAGCTCTTTTAAAAGTTCCTCTTTTGATCTATGGTCATACTTAGGAAAAAGCAATTCTTCAATTACTTGAAATCCTTCTGGAGGTACCGTTTTACCTTCATCTTCTTCATATTCATCTAATGCAGGGCCGTTAATCGCTTTAGAAACAACAGGGAAATAATATTCGCTGAGCATTTCTACTTTTTTATAGTTTTGATGTGCATTAAGAAACTGTTTTTGAATTTGTGTCGAAATCGAATCCGATTTCACCAAAAGCTCCAGCCGCGAAACATCTTGAATCAAAACCTGAATATCGGATTGAAACAAATCATTAATTTCTTTATGTTTAGGTTGGTTTTTACAAGAGAAAAAGAGAATCAATGGTAAAAGAAAAAAGATTTTTTTCATAATAAATTTTAAAAATGGAGAAAAGCAAAAACCACGATTTCAAATAAGAAACCGTGGATTTTTATAACTATTTACTTTAGAAATAAATTATCTGGCAAGTCCTTTGATGATTACAATTTGGCTGGCTTGATCTTCATTTGGACGATTTGTTCCTCCATCAACTCCTTTGTATTTTGTTCCTCTCCAAGTATGGGGTTGAACACTTAATAAAAAAGTATGATCAATTCCTACTTGTTCAGAAATATCAATTAATGCTCCATATTCCCAATCTCCAAATTTACTTGTTCCGCCTACATTATACTTTGCAGCATCAGTAGCATCGCGACGGTGATCTAATTCTACAACAACTTTCAATTGTTTAGTAGCAATATTGTACTGATAAATGTACCCGTCATGCGTTTCATCCCCATATCCGTTTGCATCTTCCTCCACATATACATAGTTTTTAGTTACGCAAATGTTATCTGGATTTTGAAATTTCCCTGCAATTCCAGTGCGATCATCTCCATCAAGAATTACTTGTAAAGTTCCTGCCAATGGGTTTGCAGCGTCTAAATTTAACTTGTAAACTCTACCGTATTTTGTTCTTGAAGCATCGGCATTTGTCCCTGTAGTATTTTGTCCTGTAGCGTTAAAGTAGATCTCACGATCAGCCGCATCTCCACCTTTTCTATAATCTAAGTCTTCTACTCTACCAAATTTTATTGCTTTCAATGTATTTACTGATGCATTAATTTGAGCACCGGTCATTGTAGTATGATTTTCAATTTTTACAAACGAAACAGGATAGGTTTGCCCAGTAACCATATCTTTTTCTCTCTGATTATCATCTGTTCTTTTCATCATATATAAAGAACCATTTGCCAAATCACCAACAGTATTGGAAACATACATGAACACCTGACCTCCATAAGTTCCTGAATCATCATCACCTATCACAACAACTGTTTTACCTGCAAAAGCAGTCTTTCTTAATGGTAAAGCGTTCTCTGCACTCAATCTTCCTAAACCTGGTAATTCTTTAGAAACCGAAGCAGCTCCAACATCTCCAAAAGGATTTACGGCATGAGTACGAGACTCTTCGCCAGATTCTCCACAGGTTAAATACAATGGTCCAAAACCATGTTCAGCAACAGTTGCCATAGTAGCACCGCACAATCTCCAGGTTCCTCCATTAGAATTCAATAAATACTCTCCTTTTGTAGGTTTGAATGTTTTGTCTAAAGTAATTCTGGAAACCGAAAAGTTATCTTCCTGATTTACTAAAAAAGTAAAAGTACCATCCTCATTTTTTAATAATCCTGATCCATCTGCAGAACCCCCAAAAACATAATTTGGACTCCCTGCCAAAACATCATCTGAAGTAATTAATGAAAAAAGCTCCAAGCTTTCAAAACCGGCTTGCTTTTTTAATAATACAGGAGTTGTCGATTGATTGGCTAAAACCACACTTGTAGTTTCGCTTGAAGATTTAGCATCATTCTCACAAGAAATTAATGAGGCTAAAAATAACATTGGTAAAATAATTCTTTTCATTTTGGTCGATAGTTTAAAATTCAAGGCAAAGAAATGCACTGAATTTTAACTTTAAATGAATAGAATATTAAGAAAAAACCAATAATTTAGCTGGTTTTTAATTCAAAAAAACAATTAATTAACGTACTAACTTTATAGTAATTATATAATGAATTTCGCTTAACACAGAATGAAATAGCATTTTAATCTAATCCTCTTTCTTTAACATCTCTTTATACATTTCGATATTTTCCCTAACTTTTTCATCCATTTTAGGCTCTTGTATATCAGTATGTTTTTGCATTTCTTCCCAAATAATTTTGGCTACAATATAACGTGCCATTTCTTTATCATCAGCTGGGATGACATACCAAGGCGCATATTCAGTAGAAGTATTATTAATTGCTTCTTCATAATAATGCATGTAATCATCCCAACGATCTCTTTCTTTCAAATCGCCTGTCGAGAATTTCCAATTGTGTTTTTGTTCTTCCAGTCGGCGTAACAAGCGCTGTCTTTGCTCCTCTTTGCTCATATGCAAATAGAATTTCAGAATAATAGTTCCATTTTGGGTAATGTGCTTCTCAAAATTATTGATTTGCTGCATTCTATTTTCCCAAAACTGAGGTGTAATATCTTCTACTTTTGCAATACCCGGCAAATTTTCATTCATAATATATTCGGGATGCACTCTCGTGACCAAAACATTTTCATAATGCGATCGGTTAAAAACCGCAAACTTTCCTTTTTCAGGCAAAACCAAATAATGTCTCCACAAATAATCATGCTCTAACTCGCTTGAATTTGGTGTTTTAAAACTATGCACCACAACACCACGAGAATTAAACTCCTGAAAAACTTCCCGAATCAAACTATCCTTCCCTGAAGTATCCATGCCTTGCAGACAAATCAAAACACCATAGCGATTGTGCGCATACATGACATCCTGTATCTCACTCAATTTCACTTGCACCTTATCTAATTTCTCTTCCTTTTCATCATCACTATTTCCACTAAATAGGTTCGTAGGAATACTGGACAAATCAATTTTGCCAGTCACTTTAAAATCGTCGGGATTTATAGACTTCATAGGAAATATTTTATCTTTACATCTCAAATATAAGAAATAATAAGGAGCTATTTCCTGCTGTACACTTGTATCTTTTTCTTTTTTTAAAGAAAAAAAGAAAAAGGATACCGCTTCCATCAGGGCTAGGGCATTCCTTTTCAAAATAAACATCATGGAAAAATTTACACTCGAATTACTATTTCAAATCATCGGCATTGGTTCAGCATCAGGACTGATTCATAAAGACGATTCCTTGTTTATAATCTCTGATAACAGCTCTTTCCTTTACGAATACTCGATCAAGGAAAAAGAACTCCATAAAATAAAACTCTTCGAAAACAGTCAGGAAAACATTCCAAAAAAAGACAAATTCGATTTTGAATCCATAACTCAAAAAGGAAATAAATTATATCTTTTCGGTTCTGGCTCCACACCTAACAGAAACAAACGCGTCAGTTACGATCTTACTTCTAAAGCAATAGAAGAAAAAGACTTATCCACTATTTATGAAAAACTAAAACAAACCGCTTCTATTTCGGATGATGATTTAAATTTGGAAGGTGCTTTATTTCACAATGAAAAATGGCATTTGTTCCAACGAGGAAATGGAGCACAATCTAAAAATGGCATTTTTGTTTTAGATAAAGAAGGAAATGACATTCATTTTGCCCCAATCCCATTGCCAAAAATCCAAAACATAGAAGCCACTTTTACCGATGCTATTCTCGTAGAAGATAAAATCTATTTCTTGGCAGCTGTCGAAAACACGACCTCAACCTATGATGACGGAGAAGTCCTGGGAAGTTTCATTGGCGCGTTGTCATTAGACACTTTCGAACTGACATTTTCCCAAAAAATTTCGGAAACTCATAAATTCGAAGGGTTGACTTTATTCAGCACTTCAAAAGAAAAAATCGAATTCCTGCTCTGCGAAGACAAAGACACCGAAGATTTGGAAACAGCAATTTACAAATTGACATTAGATCTAAAATCAAAGTCAATCAGATAAAAAAAGTTTCTTTCTGCCAAAATAATATAACGTTAAATTTAGATTAAATAGAAAACCAAAATAGATTTCAAATTTAAAACGAGGTACTTTTACAGTAAACTAAGCCATTTATTGGCATAAATAATTAAAAAATGACTGACTTAAAAAATAAAAACGCCCTAATTACCGGCGCAGGAAAAGGAATTGGAAAAGCAATCGCTTTGGCCTTAGCCAAAGAAGGCGTAAATATAATTTTGGTAGCACGTACACAAGAAGAAATAGACAGCGTAGCGGCAAAAGTACGTTCTTTAAGAGTAAAAGCATTAGCTATAACCGCTGATGTTGCTGACATCAATTCGGTAAATAGTGCAGTAGAAAAAGCCTTAGCTGAATTTGGAACTATTGATATATTAATCAACAATGCCGGAATAGCTGCTTTTGGAAAATTCTTAGAATTGGAACCAACGGATTGGGAACGCATTATTCAGGTAAATTTGATGGGAACGTATTATATGACACGTGCCGTTTTACCCAATATGATCGAAAGACAAACAGGTGATATTATTAACATTTCTTCAACAGCAGGATTAAGCGGAAATGCTTTAACAAGTGCCTACAGTGCTTCAAAATTTGCCGTTTTAGGATTGACGGAATCGTTGATGCAGGAAGTTCGCAAGCATAATATCCGCGTAACGGCATTAACACCAAGCACTGTTGCCACTGACATGGCCAAAGAATTAAAATTGACTGACGGAAATCCAGAAACCGTAATGCAAGCCGAAGACATGGCCGAATTAATCATCGCACAACTCAAATTAAACCGACGAGTATTTATCAAAAACAGCAGTATTTGGTCTACGAATCCATAAAAATTTTCAACAATATAAGTCATATAAGTTTTTTAAACCATTAAGGGATTGAGAAAATTAAGCGTAAAACTTAATGAACTTAATCCCTTAATGGTTTTTTAATTTTTTGCTTATATACCTATATGTTTAAAAACTAAACCAAAGCCGTAACAAAATCTATTCGCACACTTCCGTCTTCACCAATTTTAGTCAAATTAATATCATGCAACGTATTGACTAATTCTGGATTCCATGGTGTTTTTACTTTCACGTAGTTTTCGGTAAATCCGTGAATATAGCCTTCTTTATTTTCGCTTTCGAACAAAACGGTTCTATCAGTTCCCAACTGACTTTCGTAAAAAGCACGACGCTTTTTAACTGATAAACCGCGCATCATCTTACTTCTTTTTGCGCGAACATTAGCAGGAACAACTCCGCTCATGTCAGCTGCTTCTGTATTATCACGTTCTGAATACGTAAAAACATGCAAATAGGAAATATCCATTTCATTCAGGAAATTATACGTCTCCAAGAAATGCTCATCGGTTTCACCAGGAAATCCAACAATCACATCCACGCCAATACAAGCGTGAGGCATTACTTCCCGTATTTTATTTACTCTTTCGGTATATACCTCACGTAAATAGCGACGTTTCATTAGCTTCAGAATATCATTACTTCCCGATTGCAACGGAATGTGAAAATGTGGCACAAAAGTTCTGCTTTTCGACACAAATTCTATTGTTTCATTTTTCAACAAATTAGGTTCAATAGACGAAATTCTCAATCTTTCGATTCCTTCCACTTTATCTAATTCCTGAACTAATTCTAAGAAAGTATGTTCGTGTTTTTTATTTCCAAATTCTCCTTTTCCGTAATCGCCAATATTGACTCCGGTAAGAACAATTTCCTTGATATTTTGAGCTGAAATGTCTTTTGCATTTTTCAACACATTTTCCAATTCATCACTTCTCGAGATTCCTCTTGCTAATGGAATCGTACAATACGTACATTTATAATCACATCCATCTTGCACCTTTAAGAAAGCTCGCGTTCTGTCACCAATAGAGTAACTTCCCACATAAAAATCAGCTTCCGAAATCTCACAAGAATGAACTTCCCCCATATCATTTTTGGACAAATCATTTATATAATCGGTAATTTTAAATTTCTCCGTTGCGCCAAGAACTAAGTCAACACCATCAACCGCAGCTAATTCCTCCGGTTTCAATTGTGCATAACAACCTACCGCAGCAATAAAAGCCTTATTATTTAGCTTCATTGCCTTTTTTACAATCTGTTTGAATTGTTTATCTGCATTTTCAGTTACCGAACAGGTATTGATTACATACATATCAGCCACTTCTTCAAAATCTACACGATCAAATCCTTCGTCCTGAATAGAACGGGCAATTGTTGATGTTTCCGAAAAATTCAGTTTGCAACCCAGCGTATAAAAAGCAACTTTTTTTCTATTTTCCATAATTTGTCTTAAACTAATGAAATCGTTGTCAAAAAATTTAAGTCTACAAATTTACGCACAATATTCTGGAAAACGAAATCAATAATTTTCTATATATTAGCATATTTTACACAAATAATTAGACTATAAAAAATGAAAAAAATAATTACTATTCTATTTCTTTTGGTTGCAGTTCAAATAAATGCCCAAAACACCATTGAATGGGATGGTATATATCAACTACAACTTTCCGATTTTCAATCTGTTGCCACGCAAATTGGGAATGTAAAAATTAATAGTATTCATACTGCTTCAAGTCTTGATTTTGCATTTCAAATGAGCAATGTTGAGTTTATGTTCACTAAAAATTTTAATTCTAAAGTAAGTTGTATATTCAAGCGTGATGCCGCATCCATTATTGCGACTGACAGTAGTACAGCTAATTATTTAGTAAATTTTGCGCAGTATGAATTTGATTTATCTGAACTCTATGCCCGAAAATTGCGAAAAGAAATTTACATGCAAAAAGGCACTTTTTCTGACGTCAGTTTTTTACAAGTTATCTATAATACTATTGAAAAACAATACACCGATGAGCATGCAACTGCTTCAAAAATAACAGACCTTGGACAAAATGAGAAAAAACTTTTAGAAATCCGAGCTGATATCCTTAAAAGAATACAAGAATATCCTGATTTTTGCAAAAGTTGTAAACCTCCAAAGAAAAAATCTTAGTTAGAGATAGATCTTTTTACTTTAGCGCCTGATTATGTCGAGTGCCAACTTATTTCGTAAACAAGATAATGCATTTGCAACTCAACTAATTTCTAAAAACAAAAACCATTAAGAAATTAAGTTTATTAAGAACTGCTCTTAAATTACCTTAATTTCTTAATGGTTTTAATTATAATTTGAAAATTCTAATTCAAGATAAATCGCCTGACAACTTCTGCAACACCATGATCATTATTTGACGCTACGATAAAATCTCCTTTATCTCTCAATTCAGGATCTACATTATCAACCCAAACGCCCAATCCAGCATATTCAATCATTGTTAAATCATTCCCTGCATTTCCTACAGCAATAATTTCACTTTGAAGTATGTCCAGTTTTTCAGCCAAAAATTTGATACTGGCTCCTTTATCAATTCCATTTTGCGCTACTTCAAGAAAAAAGGGCTTTGACATACTCACACTAAGATGTGGCATTGCGGCTTTCAAGTCTTTTTCTACTTCTTTTAAATAACTTGGCTCTTCTAATAAAATACATTTGACAGCTGAAGACTGCACTTCATCTTTAAAACTCACCACTTTGTTATGCACTAAACCGGTGATGTTCTTTTCGATTTCAATATATTCAGAATCCGTTTCACTTACAATTTTCCCATTAACGTAAGTAATAATGTGTGTCTTACTTTTCAAACTGTAATCATACAATTCATGGATTTGTTTTTGCGTTAACGTTTGCTCAAAAATAACTTGATCCTCCTTCAAATCTGTAATAACAGCGCCATTATACGATATCATATACGAATTATCCAATTGTAGTTCTTTGGCATATGCCGTCATCGCTGGAGTTGGTCTTCCGGAAGCCAAAACGATATGAACACCCAATTCTCTTGCCTTAGATAACATCACTTTATTCTCGTTTGAAATGATATGATCGTCGTTCAACAAAGTATCATCCATGTCCAAAACCAACATTTTATATTTCATTCTATTTCTTTTATTGTGAATGAATTAAATACTCATTCTGAATTCTTCAATAACTGGGTTTACTTTTGCAAACTCGGTTTCCTGAACAAACAATTCAACCGCTAAATCTGAATTTCCAAATCCACCCAATCGAGCCGATTGTATATTATTTTTCACTACTACATCTACACCAATCGCTTCGATTTTTTCTTGTAAAGCCATTGCTAGAATTTCACTTCCCGAAAACACTTTCATTAATCCCATCTTGTTCTTTATTTTTTATTATTATTTATTACCGTTTTCTTCATCTCCTTCTAGCTCCTCAAAATCATCTGTTGCTTCAGGTTCAAAATTTTCTTCTTCCTCAAAATCTTCTTCTTCCTCTTCATCCTCATCATCCTCATCATCCTCATCAAAATCGAATTCAAAAGGTTCCACTAGCATTTTTTCAGCAAGGATTTCTATTCGCTCTGTGAATTGTTCCGAAAAAATTATACGCTGCGTTTTATTGATACTGTTCGAAATGCGCATGATTTTAGTTTCATGACGCAATTTCAAAATGGGATCGGCATCATCCAAAACAAACATTTTCAATCGGTTTACATTAAATCCAGCTGTGGTAAACATTTCGCTCAATTTATTCGGAGTTCCAATCAACACATCAATTCCGCTGGAAATATAATTTTTATCGTACTCCATGTCCCCTTTATCATGGACACCATAGACTTCTAAATCAGATTCTTTTCCGTATTTTTCAAAAAACGATTCCATTTCCAATACTTTGGCTTTGTCTTCGACAATAATCAAAGCTCTTGGTGATTCTTCGTTTGAACCCGCCAATCTCTGAATCACATTCAGCACAATTGTTGTTGATTTCCCGCTACCTTTTGGAGCAATAATAATACAATCCGAACCACTTTTGAGTGTCGAAAATGTTTCTTTTTGCATCGCATTAGCTTCGGTTAAACCGTTTTCAATTAAGGCTTCTTGTAACTTTTCGTTTATTTTTTTTAGTTTCATTTCTTATGATTGAAAGATTAAAAGATTAAAGCTATTGCCAAATCTTTTAATCATTAAATTAATTTTATTTCGATGCGAACAGCTTCACATCATTTTCGGAAATTTCGCTTCCGCCAAGGATTATCAAACGTTCCACAACATTTCGCAATTCACGAATATTTCCTGTCCAATCGTATTCTTTCAATAAATTAATAGCTTCTTTTGAAAACTTTTTAATTGCATTCCCTTGTTCGGAAGCAATTTTATCTGCAAAATGCGAAATCAACATTGGAATATCATCCCGTCTATCATTCAACGATGGAACTTTTATCAAGATAACAGCGAGACGATGGTATAAATCTTCACGGAAACGACCTTCGGCAATTTCGACTTTCAAATCTTTATTGGTAGCCGCAACGACACGCACATCTACTTTGATGTCTTTATCAGCACCCACTCTGGTAATCATACTTTCTTGTAGAGCACGCAATACTTTGGCTTGCGCCGAAAGGCTCATATCTCCAATTTCATCCAAGAAAATGGTTCCTTTATCAGCTGCTTCAAATTTCCCTGCGCGGTCTTTCACGGCTGACGTAAACGCTCCTTTTACGTGACCGAATAATTCGCTTTCTATCAATTCACTAGGAATAGCGGCACAATTCACTTCGATTAAAGGAAAATTAGCTCTTTCGCTTTTTTCGTGCAATTGATGCGCAACCAATTCTTTTCCGGTTCCGTTTGGTCCCGTGATTAAAACTCTAGCTTCGGTTGGTGCTACTTTTTCAATCATCAGCTTGATATGATCGATGGCGTCACTTTCGCCAATCATCTCGTAGTTTTTACTGACTTTTTTCTTCAGAATTTTATTTTCTACAACAAGCTGTTTTTTGTCTAAAGCATTGCGAACTGTATTCAACAATCGATTTAAATCTGGTGGTTTTGAGATGTAATCAAACGCACCCAGACGCATTGTATTAATGGCTGTTTCCATATCACCATGACCCGAAATCATAACCATCGGAATTTCAGGTTTGATTTTTTTGACCGCTTCAAGAACTTCGACACCATCCATTTTTGGCATTTTGATATCGCACAAAACGAGGTCGTAATCGTTGTTTTTTATTTTTTCATAGCCTGAAACACCGTCTTCAGCTTCTTCAACCTGATAGGTGTCATTTTCTTCGGAAAGTATTTTTGTAAGTACTCTTCGAATAGCGGCTTCGTCTTCTATGATTAATATTTTACTCATTTTTGATAATTTGTTTAATCATTAATTCGGTTATTTGTTTAATCGATTAAACGAATAAACAGCTAAGCGATTAACCTAGATTTAATACTTCAACCATTTATACAATTCGCCCCACGTTGGTTTTTTGCCATACATAAGTATTCCCACTCGATATATTTTTGCAGCAAACCAAACTACGGAAAAGAAGGTACCAAATAATAGTGTTACCGATATTGCAATTTGCCACAAAGGTACGCCAAACGGAATTCGCATAAGCATAACAATGGGTGACGTGAGCGGAATCATAGAAAATATAATTGCAATTGTCCCGTGTGGATCATTTATGACCGTAAAAAAACCGATGTATACGCTCAACATTAATGGCATAATGATAGGTAAAAGGAATTGTTGTGAGTCGGTTTGATTGTCAACAGCAGCGCCAATTGCGGCATAAAATGAACTGTAAAGAAAATAGCCTCCAATGAAATAAATCACGAATCCCACCAGAATGCTTGCAATAGGCAAATTCCATAATTCTTTGATATACATTTGAGCAGTTCCGGCAAATTCTTGTTGGGCACTTTGCATTAATTCAGGTGAAATTCTGGCTGTAGGTCCTACATTTACTCCAAAAAATACAGAAGCGGCAAACATTAATGACATTCCGATAATGGCCCAAATAAAGAATTGCAATAATCCTGCCAATGAAGTCCCTATGATTTTACCCATCATCAGTTGAAATGGCTTTACAGAGGAAATGATAATTTCGACAATTCGATTTGTTTTTTCCTCTATTACGCTGCGCATCACCATGTTTCCATAAATGATGATGAACATCATAATGAGATATCCAAAGGCGCCGCCAATCCCTATTTTTATTTCGTTGAGTCCTTTTACACTTTCCTCTCCCGAAGCTTTTGCTAAGCTGATATTCACTTTCGATTCGGCATTTTTTATGGCTAAAGTATCAAGATGTGCATTTTCCAGATTCGTTTTGGTCAATTTCTTCGCAATTACATCCTGAACATTCTCGATGAAAGAAATACTCGGACTGTTGTTCGAAATAAACTGTATCTTACTTTCAAAATCCTTTATATTTTTTTCTTTTGGGATATATAACAAACCTTCGTAGCTTTCATTTGTGATACTGTCTTTAAGAAATTTCAAATCAATCAAAGACAAATCGAGGTATTTATACTCCCCTTTCTTCGTGTTTTGCGAAGTGAATTCTTTGGCAAATAAACCCGATTCATCATGAATAGCAATTCGTTTTGTATCTGCTTTCATAGAACTCAAATACCCGACAAACGCCGCTATTCCAACGAATAATAACGGACTCAGGAAAGTCATTACAATGAAAGACTTATTACGGACTTTGGCAATAAATTCTCTTTTTATGATTAATGAAATTATGCTCATTTATATTTAGATTATTGGATTGTTAGATTATTAGATTTTTCGAAAAATCGAAATGTCAAATAATCTGAAAGCCTATTTTGTAACTGTTTGAATGAAAATATCATTTACACTTGGAATTTTCTCTACGAAATGCGTTACTTGTCCACGTTGTGTAAGGACATTCAACAACTCGTTTGGCATGGCATTCCCTAATTGAATTTCTAGTTTTAATTCGTTGTTAAGCGATTTGAAATTAGCAGGACCAACAGTAAATTTTTGTGTAATATCATACATCAAACCTTCTACGTTATCCGATAAAACGCCTACTTCGTAACTATTGGTTTTGAATTGTCTTTTGACATCATCTAGCTTTCCTTCAATCAACTTATTTGATTTGTGAATTAAAGCGATATGATCGCACAATTCTTCCACACTTTCCATCCGGTGAGTCGAAAAAATTATCGTAGCTCCATCTTCTCGCAACTTCAAAATTTCATCCTTTATGACATTCGCATTTACAGGATCAAAACCGGAAAAAGGTTCGTCAAAAATCAACAATTTCGGCTTGTGTAAAACACAAACAACAAATTGAATTTTTTGAGCCATTCCTTTAGATAATTCTTGAATTTTTTTGTTCCACCAACCTTGAATTTCTAATCTGTCAAACCAATATTCTAGTTGCGCTTTGGCTTCTGCTTTTGAAAGTCCTTTCATTTGAGCCAAATACAAGCATTGTTCCCCAACTTTCATCGTATTGTACAATCCTCTTTCTTCCGGAAGATACCCAATATATTGAACGTGTTTGGGCTGTAGCTTTTCACCATCAAGGATAATCTCGCCGCTGTCAGGTAAAGTAATTTGATTTATGATTCTGATAAGTGATGTTTTTCCTGCTCCGTTTGGACCCAAAAGTCCGTAGATACTGCCTTTAGGAACAGTTAATGAAACCTCGTTAAGCGCTACATAATCACCGTATTGCTTCACGACTTTATTAACTTCAAGTATATTACTCATGCTGAATTTTTAATTGGTGTAAAAGTAAATAATTAGTACCGAAATACTTATAATTGTTACATAAAAAACCCATCCTTGTTTTACCGGGATGGGTTTTTTTATATTTTAATACAAACAGAATAAATTAAGTCTGTATTACGAAAACATATCTTTTACTTTCTCGAAAAATGATTTATCCGATTTTTCAGGATTTGGAATAAAATTCTCATCAGTTAATGCATTTTCAAAAAACTGTTTTTGTTCTTTGTTTAATGTTTTTGGCGTCCAAACATTCACATGCACTAATAAATCTCCACTACCATAACCGTTGATATTTGGAATACCTTTTCCTTTTAATCTAAGAATTTTACCGGATTGAATTCCTTCTTCCAATTTAATTCTCACTTTACCGTTGATTGCTTCGATGTCTTTAGAAATTCCAAGAACAGCTTCAGCAAAACTGATGTATAAATCGTAATGCAAATTCTCTCCTTCGCGTTTCAAGAACTCATGCTCCAGTTCTTCAATGGCAACAATTAAATCTCCCGGAATACTATTTCCCGGAGCATCATTTCCTTTATTAGATACTTTCAATTGCATTCCGTCAACGACACCCGCTGGTATTTTGATTGAAACCGTTTCATCTTCAAGAATCATTCCTTGTGAATCTGCTTCGGCTGGTTTTCTATCTAAAATCTGGCCAGAACCTCCGCAGGTCGGACAGGTTGAAGCAGATTGCATTCTACCCAAAATGGTATTGGTAACTCTCATTACCTGACCTTGACCATTACAAGTAGAACAAGTTTTATAGGAAACACCCGGAGCTTGAACTTTACGTTTTACTTTTACTTTTTTCTCAACACCATTAGCGATTTCTTCTAATGTCAATTTCACTTTGATACGTAGGTTGCTTCCTTTAGCGCGACGAACTCCGCCACCGCCACCGCCACCAAAACCTCCGAAACCACCTCCGAAGATATCACCAAACTGACTGAATATGTCATCCATATTCATTCCGCCGTGACCACCTCCGCCAAAACCGCCTGAACCATCAAATGCTTGATGACCGTATTGATCGTATTTGGCTTTTTTCTGAGGGTCGCTTAGTACTTCATAAGCTTCGGCTGCTAATTTGAATTTTTCTTCTGCCGATTTGTCTCCAGGATTTTTGTCAGGATGATGCGCAATTGCTTGCTTTCTGTAACCCTTTTTAATTTCGGCAGCATCGGCACTTTTTGAAATGCCTAATATTTCGTAAAAATCTTTTTTCATTTTTATTTTTTCTTTTGTAGAGATGCACTGGAGTGCGTCTCTACGCATAATATCAAAGACATTATTAATTCAGGGTTCAATTACTGCCCTATAACCACTTTAGGAAAACGAATGATTTTATCTCCCAATTTGTATCCTTTTTCAAGAATATCAACAATTTTCCCTTTCATCTTAGGAGCTGGAATTTGAGTAATTGCTTCCGCAAAATCAGCATCAAAAACATCCCCAGCCTTAACCTCAACTTGCTCTAATCCTTTGGAAACTAAAGTAGTTTTCAATTTTTCGTGAATAAGTTCCACACCTTTCAACAAAAGTTCATCTTCAGATTTGCTTATTTCAACCATAGCTCTGTCAAAATCATCTAAAACAGGAAGCATCGCCAATAAAACCTCTTGGTTTGCCGTTTTAAACAACTCGATACGCTCTTTTGTAGTTCTTCGTTTGTAATTTTCAAATTCAGCAAATAATCGCAAATACTTATCTTTTTCCTTCGCTAAGTCTTGTGTTAATTGCTCTTCTACACTTAATTCCTCAATAATAAGTTGTTCTCCGTTCGCATTATTCTCTAATGTTACTTCGTCTATTTCTTGATCGATTTCTGTATTTTCAGTAGTCATATTACTTATATTTTTAAAAATATTCTTAAACTTCATTTTTTATTCTTTTCTATGGATTGCAAAAGTACTGCCAATTCTTTTAAAATGTCAAATTGTCACTCTTTTATTAAACGCCATTTAATTTTCATTAAATTCTTTTTAAAACAATTTCATCTTTAATCTATAAATTTTAATATAATTTTATGATTATCTCGATATAGTTTACATAGATTTGTGTAAGTTTTTTTTAAGTTTAAAATAAAAACGAAGGTTCCCTAAAAAATTATTAATTCACCATTGTATTATATTAAAAAAAGCTTCGTTTTTAAACGAAGCTTTTTTTATGGTATAAAGTCATGAAATTAGGAAAGTGCTACTAGTAAACCTTCAAAATCAACAGAAACTTGTTCTCCGGTAACCAGATTTTTAAGGGAATAAGAATTGGAAGTCATTTCCTGCTCTCCAATTATAACCGCAAACGGTATTCCTCTTTTGTCAGCATGCTGAAATTGTTTCGCCACCTTTGTATTATCTGGATATAACTCTACTTTTACACCTGAAGCTCTCAATTTCTGAATGGCTTGCAAAGCATAAAAAGCTTCTTGATCTCCATAATTAATAAATAATGCTTTAGAAGTTGCTGTAACAGTTTCCGGAAATAAATTCAACTCTTCAATGACCAAGTAAATTCGGTCTAATCCGAACGATATTCCCACACCGCTCATATTTTTGAGTCCAAAAATTCCTGTCAAATCATCATATCGACCGCCACCACCAATGGAACCCATTGCAACTGATTTTGGTGGGGCCACTTCAAAAATAGCTCCTGTGTAATAATTCAATCCTCTTGCTAATGTAACGTCTAAATCTAAAATGGAATTATTCAATCCCAATTTCATCACATTTTCACAAATGAAACGCAATTCCTCCACTCCTTTCATTCCTTCTCCTGATTCAGAAAGCAATTCAGAAAGCTGCGTTATTTTCTCAGAAATGGTTCCAGTAAAACTGAAAAGCGGCTGCACTTTTAGGATTGCCTCTTCAGAAATCCCTTTCTCCATCATTTCCTTCTTCACACCATCTTCGCCTATTTTGTCCAGTTTGTCAAGTGCCACCGTAAAATCAATTAATTTATCTGAGGCGCCAATTACTTCGGCAATTCCAGATAATATTTTTCTATTGTTGATTTTGATGGTAACTCCGTTTAAACCTAAAGCAGTAAAAACAGTGTCATATAACTGTACTAATTCTACTTCTTGCCACAACGATTTAGAACCTACCACATCAGCATCGCATTGAAAAAATTCTCTGAAACGTCCTTTTTGCGGTCTATCGGCGCGCCAAACAGGTTGAATTTGATACCTTTTGAACGGAAATTCAATTTCGTTTTGGTGTTGTACAACGTAACGAGCAAAGGGAACAGTTAAGTCATAACGCAACGCTTTCTCAGAAATACTTGATGTCAGTTTGGTACTGTCTTTATTTTCTAAATGGGCTGCATTGGCTTTCGCCAAATAATCTCCTGAATTTAATATTTTAAAAATCAATCGATCGCCTTCTTCACCGTATTTTCCCATTAAGGTTTCGGAGTTTTCGAATGAAGGCGTTTCTATAGGTTGGAAACCAAATTTCTCGAAATTACTTTTTATAATCTGAATGATATATTGACGTTTTGCCACCTCAGTTGGTGAAAAATCTCTTGTACCTTTTGGAATGCTCGGTTTTGATGCCATTGTTGATTTACGAATTACGAATTATGAATTACGAATCTAAAAAAAGGATCAACCTTAAAATCGAAGGTTGTATTTTCTAAAATTGTAATTCCTTGCAAATATCTTACTTTTTAAAATATTTCTTTCTAAAAAAATTCGCATTTTATTTCCCAAATCGCTAGCCCGGATTAGAGCGGAAATTAAGCGCTAGAAATAATATTGTTTTCTTGGCGAAAAGAGCGACCAAAGGAAGCTCCTTTTTGACAATTGAAAATAAATTATTTTGACAGCTTTATTGTAACGAAAGCCGGAAACAGCTCCTAAAAATAAATTAGTTTTTTAGAAAAGAAAATTTGTAACAAAAATTGTATTTTCGTGTCAAATAAGAACTATGCTAAAATTATTCAAAGAAAATATTCGGATCGCTTTAGGATCTATCAAAACGCAGCTGTTAAGAACCATTCTTACGGTTTTGATAATTGCTATTGGAATTACTGCACTGGTTGGAATTCTGACTGTTGTTGCTGCTTTAGAAAACACGATTTCATCTGATTTTGCTTCTATGGGAGCCAACACATTTAATGTAAATCAGTATGAAAATACCGCTCGAAGACAAGGTGGTGAGGAACGAAAAATCATAAATCCAGTTATTTCCTACCCGGAAGCCGTTGCTTTCAAAAATAAATATAAATATCCTTTTACCGAAACTTCACTTTCTTTTACGGCTACAACTACTGCCGAAGTGAAGTATGAAGGCGCTAAAACCGACCCTGAAAATGCAATTGTTGGAGTCGACGAATATTTCATGACTAATTCAGGTTTGGAAACAAGTAGCGGAAGAAATTTCACTGGATTTGACATTCAAAATAATGCTTACGTATGTGTTGTAGGTTCTGATTTTGAAAAAGGATTACTAAAAGATGTCAACCCAATTGACAAAATCATTTCTATTAGAGGAGCCCGATTTAGAGTCATTGGCGTTTTAAAAGAAAAAGGAGCCACTTTTGGCAATAAGCAAGATTTAAGGATTCTAATTCCTATTCAAGTTGCGCGTTCGCTTTTTACGGCGCCGAATATAAATTATACGACGAGCGTCATGGTTTCCAGAAAAGAATTACTGGATCAGGCCATTGACAACGCCATAAGCACGATGCGAAGTGTTCGAAAATTAAGTCCGGTAAAAGACAATAATTTTGGCGTGGTTCGCAGTGATGATCTTATAAATCGAATCTTGGGAATCACTAAATATCTTGGACTTGCGTCTTGGCTTATTGGTATCATTACCGTTTTTGGGTCTTCTATCGCCTTGATGAATATCATGATTGTTTCCGTGACGGAACGCACCCGTGAAATAGGTGTCCGTAAGGCACTGGGCGCTAAAAAAACAACAATTGCCGTTCAATTTTTTATAGAAACTTTGCTAATTGGTCAATTAGGCGGTTTAGTAGGAATTATTTTTGGAATATTGATTGGTTTCGGAATTGCAACAGCCGTTGATTTTGTTTTTGTAATTCCATGGGGCGCCATATTAGCAGCTTTTATTACCAGTTTTCTTGTCGCAATATTTTCAGGTCTATATCCTGCTGTAAAAGCAGCCGTGCTGGATCCAATTGAAGCTTTGCGATATGAATAGTTTGCAGTAGTCAAAGTAATTGCTAGGAACGAGGCAGTCACATTCCGTATTTTCCAAAATAATTTGGGCGTGACCCCATTAAAAAAAGGGGCTAACTAATCATACGCGTTAGTTGCCCCTTTTTTTAATGCGGTCGGGTCATTCGCGTTACAAGGTAACTAGCTTCTACCCCTCACGCAGACCCTGCAAAACCAGAACTTTTGGTATACAACAACTAAAGCTAAATGCGATTGCTTCGTTCCTCGCAATGACAACTAATCATTCTGTCATTTCCGTAAATATCTTTTCGAAGTTCGATCTTTTTGAAATTCATTTTTTCCAGTAAATCAATCATTTCTTTTCCTAGATATTGATTGATTTCAAAAAATAATTGTCCTTTTTCAGAAAGGTTTTTCTGAGCCAGTTCCGCTATTTTTCTATAAAAAATCAGCGCATCATTATCTTCCACGAAAAGAGCCAAATGAGGCTCATTATCCAAAACATTTTTCTTGATTTCCTCTTTTTCAAGATTTCGAACATACGGCGGATTCGAAACAATAATATCAAATTGCTGCTTCAAATCTTGGGTTTCAAGAATGTTCTGATTGATAAACGTAACATTTACGTTATTGAGTTCCGCATTTTTATTGGCCGTAGCCAAAGCTCTTTCGGAAACATCGATCGCATAAACCTGTGAACTCGGAATATTTTTTGCCAATGAAATGGCGATGCAACCGCTTCCCGTTCCAATATCCAGAATCTTTAGTCCCGAAGTTTCGGGATTAGACTCTTGGATTATTCGATTGGTAGACAAAATCCAATCCACTAATTCTTCGGTTTCCGGTCTCGGAATTAAAACGCTTTCATTTACTTCAAAATCCAAACCGTAAAAACTGGTTTTACCCAACAAATACTGAATTGGAATTTCCTTTTTTAGCTGTTCCAAAATCGAGTTCCAAACCACAATTTCTTCTTCTGAAAAATCTAACTCAGGACGCAAAGCCAAATCAATTCTTTTGAGCTGCTTTTTTTCTTCCAGAATTAAATAGAAAAAACTCTCCGCCTCGCCCGCATCATAGATGGAAGTGAGTTCTTGAATAAATTGCGTTCTGTATTCTTTTATTTTCATTTTATTGGGATATCTATTCATGAATTAAAACGTTCAATTCAAAACTTATAGCTCTTTCAACATCCAAACTGGACATGAAGTGTGACCCGTGCTTCCCATTGGCGAGCAAATGTATTCGAAGCCAACTTTTTTATATAATTTCTGAGCATCGAGCATAAACGGCATCGTTTCCAAATAACATTTTTCAAAACCGAAATCCTTCGCACTTTGTAAGCATTTAGCCATCATTTGGCTTCCAATTCCCAAACCTCGTGTTTCTGGCAAAAAATACATTTTTTGCAATTCACAGATAGTCTCCGCTTCATTTTCAAGTGGTGCCACTCCTGCCGAACCGATAATTCTGCCTTCTTTTTCAACAACATAATAAACCGATTTTGGCTTACTATATTCCTCAAACATTAAATCCAAATAAGGATCTTCATAGGCCGTTCCCACTTTTGGAATATTCAACTCGTCAAAAACAGCTCTTATCAATGCTGCAACTGCGCTATTGTCTTCTTTTTTTATTTTTCTAATACTGTAATTTTCCATTTTTTAACACCGCTAATTTTACTCACAAAAGTAGAAATTGTTTATTGTAATTTTCGAAAGTTTTAAAACAAATCGGGAAGTTTCGGGGCTAAACTCAAAAATAACTACTTTTGTGTTGTGAAAATACATGAAAAATATATCAGACGATGCATCGAATTGGCCAAAAACGGTTTGGGAACAACTTATCCCAATCCTATGGTCGGAAGCGTGATTGTTTATAACGATAAAATCATTGGCGAAGGCTGG
Organism: Flavobacterium xinjiangense; assembly: GCF_900142885.1. Taxonomy (GTDB): domain Bacteria; phylum Bacteroidota; class Bacteroidia; order Flavobacteriales; family Flavobacteriaceae; genus Flavobacterium; species Flavobacterium xinjiangense. The sequence continues at coordinate 93,561 of NZ_FRCL01000013.1, forward strand.
CATAAAAAAGCTGGCGAACCTCACGCCGAAGTAAATGCGATAAATTCCGTAAAAGACAAATCGCTGTTAAAAAAAGCGACTATTTACGTGAGTTTAGAACCGTGCAGTCATTTTGGAAAAACGCCACCTTGTTGTGATTTAATTATCAAAAATAAAATTCCAAATGTAGTTATTGGAACTGTTGATCCTAATGAGAAAGTGGCTGGAAATGGCATCAAAAAATTGTTAGAAGCCGGAACTCATGTTACAGTTGGCATTCTTGAAGCTGAATGTAACAAACTAAATAAACGCTTTTTTACTTTTCACGAAAAGAAAAGGCCTTACATCATTTTGAAATGGGCCGAAAGCCAAGATGGTTTTATCGCTCCTTTAGAGAAATTAGAAAAAAAACCAGTTTGGATCACCAATCGTTATTCGAGACAATTGGTACATAAATGGAGAAGCGAAGAGCAAGCCATTCTTGTGGGAACCCAAACTGTGATTGATGACAATCCAAAATTAGACGTGAGAGATTGGACCGGAAACAATCCTATACGGGTCGTTCTAGACCAAAACAATCGCGCTTCAAATGACAGCCAAATATTCGACGGTCAGACCAAAACAATTGTATTTTCAAAATTAAAATCTCCAGTTGAAAAAGAAAATATTATCTTTGAAGTAATTGATTTCGAACAAAATATAGCAACACAAATAGTTCAAAAACTATATCAGCATCAAATCCAATCTGTTATTATTGAAGGTGGCAGACAAACTTTGCAGACTTTTATTGATTCAAATCTCTGGGACGAAGCACGGATTTTTATTGGAAACATCAAAATTAAGGAAGGAATAAAAGCTCCTACATTGGTTAAAAAATCATTCGAAAAACTTTCAATTGGCAATGATGAACTAATACTATCTAGAAACGATGATTAATACTATTATATTTGATTTTGGAGATATATTTATCAATTTAGATAAGAATGCCACTATGAACGGGCTAAAAAAATTAGGCTTATCTGAGTGGAATGATGATTTAGACCAACTAAACCATCAGTTTGAAATGGGTAAAATTTCACGAGAAAAATTCCTTTTTGGCATTCAAAAACACATTCCAAATGCAAGTATTAAAGAAATATTAGCTGCGTGGAACGCGATACTTTTGGACTTTCCTCTTTATCGCTTGGAATTTCTTCAAATGCTTTCTAAAAAATACCGATTATTTTTACTGAGTAATACGGATTCCATTCACATAGAAACTTTCGAACAGAAAACTGGAGTTTCCTTTTACAGCGATTTTTACCAATGTTTTGAAAAAGTATATTTTTCTTTTGAAGTTGGACTCAGGAAACCCAGTCCTGAAATTTTCAATTACATACTAAACAACCATGAATTGTCTCCAAAGAGGACTTTATTCATTGATGACAAAAAAGAAAATACTGATGCAGCACACAAGTTAGGGCTTGAAGTTTGGCATCTTAAAGTTGGCAAAGAAGATATCGTTGATTTATTTGACAAAAAAATAATTTAGAAAACAATCCCTTTTGGAATTTAAAGACACTTACAACACCATTGACTTTTCGCCTTCCGCAGTATTATTCAAAGAAAAAAACAGCAAATTCTTTGGTTATGCTTTCCCAATTCAATCCGAAGACGAAGTTAAACCCATCATTGACAGCTTGCGAAAACAACATCCTACTGCCGGACACTTTTGTTATGCCTATCAAATCGGAACTGACTCCATAACGTACAGAGCAAATGATGATGGAGAACCAAGCAACAGTGCCGGTATGCCAATTTATGGCCAAATTCAGTCATTTTCTGTCACCAATGCACTCATTATAGTGGTTCGTATTTTTGGCGGCGTTAAATTAGGCGTAGGAGGATTAATCTCTGCTTATAAAACTACTGCCCAAATGATTCTTGAAACGTGTGAAATAGTAGAAAAAACAATTGATCTCCATTTTATAATCTCATTTGATTACATCAACATGAATAAAGTGATGCGAGTAATTAAGGAAAAGAAACTGGAAATTGTGACACAGGAAATGGAAATAAATGAAAATTCAGGACTTCCGATTGGGAAAATCGAAATTAAAACTCGAAAAAAAAATGCCGAAATGATTTTCGACATTTTTAATTCTATTTTTGAAATCAATATAAAACGACTCTAATTTTGATGTGAAATTGCTTCTTTGATAAGTTATTCTATAGTTTTTAACAATTCCAAAATATAATCCGGCGGAGCGATTGGACGACCCGTTTTTAAGGACACAAAAACCAAAATAAATTGTGCAGTTGTTAATAACTCCTCTGCTTCATTATAAATAGCGCAATCAAATTCTATCTTCACAGAAGTCTGACTTTTGAAAACCGTATGAACAGTAAGCAACTCATCATATCGTGCTGATTTTTTATAATTTATATTCATAGAAACTATTGGCAAAGCAATCCCGCTTTCTTCCATCTTTTTATATGAAATCCCTTTGTTTCTGAGCCATTCAACCCTTCCTATCTCAAAATAAGGTATGTAATTTCCATGATAAACAACGCCCATTTGGTCCGTTTCTGAGTAGCGAACCCGCACTTCAATTTGATGATCTTTCATTAATTATTTATTAAAAATTTAAAATTTAAAAAGCTCCTTACAACAATAATTTATAAAATTATCACCTATTATATTTTTTTTTACAGAAAATTGTTCACATATTTGTTACCCTGAAAAATAACAGAAACACTCTTTTTTTTTTGTAGGATAATAAATACCCCAAATAAAAATAATTTAACAGAATCTATGAACAAAACTGCTCAATCAGTATGGGAAAACTGTCTGTCTTTTATAAAAGACAACATTCAGGATCAAGCTTACAAAACTTGGTTCGAACCAATCAAATCAGTTGAACTTACCGATAACGCATTATATATTCAGGTTCCAAGTAAATTTTTCTACGAATGGTTAGAAGAGCACTATGTTAAATTATTAAAAGTAGCACTTACTAAAGAACTTGGAAAAAACGCTAAGTTACTTTATAAAATCAGAATGGAAAACACTTATGGCAACAAACAACCGTTTACGGAGCAATTGCCAAGTGCCAACAGAGTTCCAATGAAACCTCAGGAAGTTGATGCTCCGTTCAAGAATTTAAACCCTGAATTAAAAAATCCATTTGTTATTCCGGGAATTCGCAATTTGAAAATTGAATCGCAATTGAATGCGAACTACAGTTTTGATAATTTTCTGGAAGGAGACTCAAACAGATTAGCAAGATCTGCCGGAATGGCTGTTGCCAATAAACCAGGCGGAACCTCATTTAATCCATTGTTGATTTTTGGTGGTGTTGGTTTAGGAAAAACACATTTAGCGCATGCTATTGGCGTTGAAATAAAAGATAAATATCCAGAGAAAACGGTTCTATACATTTCGGCTGAAATTTTCACCCAACAATACATTGACTCGGTTAAGAAAAATAACCGAAATGACTTCATCCATTTCTATCAATTAATTGATGTTTTAATTATTGATGATGTTCAGTTCCTTTCTGGAAAATCTGGAACTCAAGATGTATTTTTCCATATTTTTAACTATTTACACCAAAATGGTAAACAGGTAATTTTGACTTCGGACAAAGCACCTGTTGATATGCAAGATATCGAACAACGTTTATTATCTCGTTTCAAATGGGGATTATCTGCTGAATTGCACCAACCCGATTATGAAACCAGAATTTCTATCCTTAAAAATATTTTATACAGAGATGGTGTAGAAATTCCAGAGGAAATTATAGAATACGTTGCCCGTAATATCAAATCGAATGTACGGGAATTGGAAGGCGCTATTATTTCCTTGATTGCGCAATCGTCATTCAATAAAAAAGAAGTGACGCTGGAACTTGCAAAAAGCGTCGTTGAGAAATTTGTCAAGAATGTAAAACGAGAAATTTCTATTGATTACATTCAAAAAATTGTTTCTGATTACTTCCAATTGGATTTAGAAACACTTCAATCCAAAACCAGAAAGAGGCATGTTGTTCAGGCAAGACAATTAGCTATGTTTTTTGCTAAAAAATTCACAAAAGCGTCTCTGGCGAACATTGGTTCACAAATTGGTGATCGTGATCATGCTACAGTATTACACGCTTGTAAAACCGTTGATAATTTGATGGCTACCGACAAACAATTCAAAAAATTTGTTGATGACATTAATAAGAAATTAACGCTATAAAAAGCATTATGCCCATAAAAATCTTAATGGTTTGTTTAGGTAATATTTGTCGGTCACCCTTGGCTGAAGGAATATTGGCTTCTAAACTTCCAAAGAATAAATTCCAAGTTGATTCAGCAGGAACAGGGTCATGGCATATAGGTCGTTCACCTGATGATCGTTCAATAGCTGTTGCAAAGAAATATAATTTAGATATTTCAGAACAAAAAGGGAGACAATTCAGTACTAGTGATTTCAATACTTTTGACTATATTTTTGTAATGGATAATACCAATTATGATGATGTAGTTCAACTTGCCCAAAACCAAGAACAAAGGGAAAAAGTTCATCTTGTATTAAATTCTTTATTCCCTAACGAAAACGTAGATGTTCCCGATCCTTACTTTGGCTTACCAAACGGTTTTGAAATCATTTACAATATGCTAGATAATGCATGCGACGTGATTGCCAAAGAATTAATAGCCAAACATCAATAAATTTCTACTTTAAAAAGATTTTTAAAAACAGCTTCATTATTTTTAATTAATTCTATCCTCATACATTTAGCTTCGAAATATAAAATTAGACCTATGAAATCAAATACTCTTTTAGGAAAACTCTACTTAATCCCTACCACTATGGGTGATTGTGACCCTATGGATGTTTTACCACAGACCATAAAAAGAAGTATTGATTTTATTGATTATTATATTGTTGAGAATGACAAAACAGCTCGTAAATCGATCAAAGAAGTTAGTCCCGAGAAGAAACAATCAGAGCTAAAGCTTTATGTTTTGAACAAGCACACCGAAACGAAAGAACATTTAGATTTCATCAAACCTTTATTGGAAGGTAAAAATGTAGGTTTAATGAGTGAAGCGGGTTGTCCCGGAGTGGCAGATCCCGGTGCAGTAATTGTAAAATTAGCCCATGAAAAAGGAATCCAGGTTATTCCGTTGGTAGGTCCTTCTTCTATTCTTTTGGCCATGATGGCGTCAGGAATGAACGGGCAAAGTTTTACGTTTCATGGCTATTTACCTATTGAAAAAGACGAAAAGAAAGCCAGTTTTAAAACCTTAGAGAGAGTATCTTTCGAAAAAAATCAATCTCAGATTTTCATCGAAACTCCATATCGCAACAATAAATTATTAGAAGATTTATTGCAAACACTCCATCCAGAGACACATTTATGTATTGCAACTGATATCACTTTACCAACAGAATATATCAAGACTAAGAAAATTGCAGCTTGGAAAAAAGAAACCATCGATTTACATAAACGTCCGACAATTTTTATCATACACAAAATGTAAAGTTTGTACATTACAAATTATCGTTTAAACAATCCATTTACAGTAATTTCTATTGTTTATAAGTTACCAAAGACATAGAAAATCCTCAATAAATTATAATTTTCTTTATTTAAAAAAACATTTCATTCTAAAATAAACACTCAGCTATCTTAGAAACAAAAAAGTAAATAATACTTTTTATTTAATACTCTTGAACCTTAAAAAATAGTTTCTCTTAAAACAAAACTATCCAACTTTATATTATTAATAACGGTTTTTCCGATTAATAATTAGAAGAAAAAAGCAGCTTTATTTAACATTAATTATAGAAATCATTAACCCTAAAATTCTAAAAAAAGTGTTAATTTTACTTGTGCCCAACATTTTCTTGATTTTAAAATTTAAGAAAAAAAATTGTTAATATTCTGAATAATAATGATTTATATTAATCTAATAAATTAAAAGGGGAAGAAAACCGTAAGCCTTGTCATAATTAATACATCATTATAATTCTTTGTAAATAATTATAATTTTAAAACTATTATTATGAAATCATTTATTGTTATTTTGTTTTTTTTAAGCATAACTACGATCTCCTATTCGCAAGACACGCTTAAAGTTGATGGGAATATTAAAATAGAAGAATTACCAGCCGTTGTTATTAAAAAAGCTGGAAAAGACTTTTCTGTATATTTACCGGACAGAAACCCTGATTTAAAAGTGAGAAATTTAGAAGATAAATTTATCGCCTACGATCTGGGCAAAGATTATGAAGGATACGAAAATTATTTGGTGATAATGGAAACTAAAAGTGGTTCCTTATCCGCTACTTATAACGAAAACGGAAAATTAACACGAGTTGTTGAAAAATATCAAAATGTAAAACTTCCTAGTAGTGTGGTTTACTCGGTTTACAAAGCATTTCCAGGATGGCAAATAATTAATGACAAATATTTGTATTCTCAAGAAGAAGGTGATGTCGTTAAAAAAGAATACAATCTTAAAATTAAAAAAGATAAAGAAACTCGAAAACTGGTAGTTAGCGCAGACGGAGAAATCATGAAAGGCAAGTAACTACAATTAACTTTAATTTTCATAAGCTGCCTTCGGGTGGCTTTTTTTTTATACTTTTCTGATTAATAACAAATGTCTTTTTTATGAGCAAACTTCCACATATTGGCACTAGCATATTTACAATAATGTCTAAAATGGCAACCGAATATAATGCTATCAATCTTTCGCAGGGTTTTCCAAACTTTCCAGTCGATGAACGATTAACAGATATTGTAGCCAAGCTTGCAAAGCAAAATGTACACCAATATTTACCCATGTCAGGATATCCTCCATTATTGTCAAAAATAGCAATACTAGTTAAGAATTCCTATGGACGAGCTATTCAACCGGAAACAGAACTATTAATTACCGCAGGTGCTACTCAAGCCATTTTTACCACAATTCAAGCTTTGGTAGAAACCAATGATGAAGTAATTATTTTAGATCCAAGCTATGATTGCTACGAAGCACCCGTATTGTTATGCAACGCAAATACGGTTCGGGTCTCGTTGAACGATGACTACACGCCAAATTGGGACAGGATAGAAAAAGCTTGCAGTTCGAAAACCAAAATGATCATCATCAATAATCCGCATAATCCGACGGGGAAAATTTTGAATGAATCCGATTTTGAAATTTTGGAATCATTACTGGAAAAATATCCAAAAATCACTGTGCTATCGGACGAAGTCTATGAATACATCACTTTCGAAGAAAAACATATTTCAGCACATACTAGAGAAAAATTACTAAATCGTTGCGTGATGGTTTCTTCGTTTGGAAAATCATTTCATGTTACCGGATGGAAAATTGGTTATTTAGTCGCACCGGAATATTTAATGAAAGAAATCAAAAAAGTACATCAATTTTTGGTTTTTAGCGTAAACAGCATTTGTCAGGTTGCCATTAGCGAGTATCTAGATTTAGTTTCTGTGAATGAAATCGGAAGCTTCTATAAGGAAAAACGGAACTACTTTAGGCAATTATTAAAGGGAAGTAAATTTGAACTAATGCCTTGCGAAGGAACTTATTTTCAGGTCGCATCCTACGCTTCACTTTCTGATAAAAATGATGTCGATTTCTGTAAATGGTTGATAGTAGAACATGGAGTGGCCGCTATTCCTATTTCAACTTTTCATGCCGATGGAAAAGACCTTAAACTAATACGTTTTTGTTTTGCCAAAGATAATGCCACACTAGAGGCTGCAGCTAAAAGATTATGTGCTATTCAGTAAAAAAAATAAAACATTGTTTTTTTACTATGCACGCATACTATTTAATTATATTTACAATTCAAAATATAAAACACTATGAGTTATACAGATAAAATGTTACGCGATGATGCACTTAAAGGCAAAGTAATTGTTGTAACCGGAGGCGGAAGCGGATTAGGCAAAGCAATGACTAAATATTTTTTGGAACTAGGTGCGCAAGTTGCCATTACCTCAAGAGATTTAGAGAAACTAAAGAATACGGCTTCAGAACTCGAAACAGAAACAGGTGGAATTTGCTTACCTCTTCAATGTGATGTGCGTCATTACGAAGAAGTGGAAAACATGTTGCAAGAAGTTTTAAAAGCTTTTGGAAAGGTTGATGTATTATTGAACAATGCAGCAGGGAATTTTATTTCACCGACCGAAAGATTATCTGCCAATGCATTTGACACTGTAATCGATATTGTATTAAAAGGTTCTAAAAATTGCACCCTTGCTTTTGGAAAACATTGGATTGATACCAAACAAAAATCATCTACCATTTTGAATATCGTAACGACTTATGCCTGGACAGGTTCCGCTTATGTAGTGCCTAGCGCAACGGCAAAAGCTGGAGTTCTAGCCATGACACGAAGCCTAGCGGTAGAATGGGCAAAATACGGAATACGTTCTAATGCGATTGCTCCGGGACCATTCCCAACTAAAGGCGCTTGGGATCGATTGTTACCCGGGGATTTAGCCGAAAAGTTTGATATGGCAAAGAAAGTACCTTTGAAACGTGTAGGTGATCACCAGGAATTAGCCAATTTAGCTGCTTATTTAGTTTCTGATTTTTCAGCGTATGTAAATGGTGAAGTAGTTGTCATTGATGGAGGAGAATGGTTAAAAGGCGCGGGGCAATTCAATATTCTTGAAGCTATTCCCGAAGAACTTTGGGATCAATTGGAAATGATGATTAAAGCAAAGAAGAACAAATAAGCTTTACAAGTAAAAAAAGCTTCAAATAAATTGCAGTTCCCCCAAAAAGTTAGACGCTATTTGGGGGAATTTTTATAGAAAGAAAAGTCTGGTGCAGTTGTGAATTTAAACTTCGCGGTGTAGAATACGTTTAAAAAAAACAAAAACCTCATTAACCAACACCTATATTAAATTAGCAAATATTTCTCCAAAATAAAATTCACTCGCAATTTAATTCCTATTTTTGCGTGATAGAAACATAACAAAAAATTTATGCTCATTATAGGAATTGCAGGCGGAACGGGAAGCGGAAAAACAACCGTAGTTCATCAAATTATGAATGAATTACCGGAAACGGAAGTAGGTATTATTTCTCAAGATTCCTATTATAAAGAAAACCATGGTCTATCCTTTGACGAAAGAGCATTAATCAATTTTGATCATCCGCGTGCCATTGATTTCCCATTACTGGTAGCACACCTTAAGGAATTAAAAGAAGGAAACAACATCAATCAACCCGTCTACTCCTTTGTAACACACAATAGAACTGACGATACCGTTTTTACACACCCCCGAAAAGTGATGATTGTCGAAGGTATTTTAATTTTGGCAAATCCAGAATTAAGAGACCTATTTGATGTAAAAATTTACGTTCACGCTGATTCTGACGAAAGATTAATACGCCGAATGAAACGGGATATAGTAGAACGCGGCAGAGACATGCACGAAGTTATCAATCGATATCAAACGACATTAAAACCAATGCACGAACAATTTATAGAACCTACAAAAGCATTTGCCGATATCATAATACCAAACGACAAATACAATACTGTAGCTATAGAAGTAGTTCGTGCGGTAATAAATCAAAAAATTCTATAATTTTATTGTAATTTTATTGCATTAATTATTAGGAGCTATTTCCCGCTTTACGTTACAATCTTTGTAGTTCTGAACTTGTTTTCAGTATCCTGAAACAAGTTCAGAACTACAAAGGATTTTCACTTCACTCGGGGCTATAAAAATATATTTAAATGACAAATCCACATAAAAACAAACCTTGGTTTAAATTCTTAAGTAACAAGTATGTTTGGGTCTTGTTATTTTTTAGTACCTGGATGATTTTTCTTGACAACTATTCGTACTTCGATCACCGTTTTCTGGACAAGCAAATGGACGAACTCGAAGACAATGCTGCTTATTATAAAGGCGAAATAAAGAAAGACCAAGAAAATATCAAACAATTAAAAAATTCAGAACAAATAGAAAAATACGCCCGCGAAAAATACTATATGAAAAAAGATAGTGAAGATATTTATATCATCGAATTCGAAGGTGACACAGTTGAAAAAAAATAAAATTTAATTTTCACAATACCATAATTAACAAGCAAAATGGCTACAAACCTTTTCGATGATTTCAATCCCGTTTCTTCCAAAGAATGGAAGCAAAAAATCCAATTTGAACTCAATGGAGCCGACTACAATGAAACCTTAATTTGGAATTCACCTGAAGATATTAAGGTAAAACCATTTTATCATAAAGATGAATTTACGAAAGCTTATCCAGTTTCTACAAAAGCAACCGAATTTAAAATATGTCAAAACATCTTTGTTTATGATGTAGAAAAATCCATCGAAAGAGCTTTAGACTCCATAAATCGAGGTGCAGAAAGCTTACGTTTTACTATAGAAAATGATACCATTGATATTGAAAAATTGTTAGCTAAACTTCCTTTAGAAAAGGTAACCCTTCACTTTAATTTGACTTTTCTTTCAATCGATTTCGTAAAAAAAATTGAAATAATAGCAAAAGAAAAAAACGCTACAATCTTTTGCAATCTGGATCCTATCGGACAACTGGCTAAAGACGGAAACTGGTTTATTACCAAAGAAAAAAATAATTTTGAAACACTGAATTTACTTTCAAAAGAAGAAACAACTACTTCTTTAATAAGTATTAATTCCGCGTTATATCAAAATGCGGGAGCTAACATGGTGCAGCAAATCGCTTATAGTTTAGCGCATGCCAATGAATATTTCAACAAAATTACAATCATAAATCAGCCTATTGTTTTTGAAGTTGCTGTAGGAACAAATTACTTTTTTGAAATCGCAAAACTTCGTGCATTACGATTGCTTTTTAATATAATTGCAAAAGAATACAATCATAACTTGGACTGTAATATTATAGTTTCTCCAACGAAACGCAACAAAACACTTTATGATTATAACGTAAATATGTTACGAACCACCACAGAGTGTATGTCGGCAATTCTAGGTGGTGCGAATGCTATTGCAAATTTACCTTATGATGCCTTGTATCATAAAGATAATGAATTTGGCGATCGAATTGCCAGAAATCAATTATTGATTCTTAAGCATGAAAGCTATTTTGACAAAGTAAATAATCCAGCCGATGGAAGTTATTATATAGAAAATATTACCAATCAATTAGCTGAAAAATCTTTGGCTTTATTCAAAGATATTGAAGCCAACGGTGGTTTCTTAAAACAATTAAACGATGGTTTAATCAAGCGCAAAATCCAGGAAAGCGCAGACAAAGAACAAGAATTATTTGATACTGGAAAGGAAATCTTATTAGGAACCAATAAATATCCTAATAAGGATGATAGAATGAAACACGATTTAGAACTATTCCCTTTTGTAAAACAAAATCCTAGAAAAACCTTAATCACTCCGATAATCGAGAAACGTCTGTCAGAAAAAATAGAGCAAGAGAGACTGGACAAAGAGTAATTAAGAGTCATAAGAAAATAAAAACATTCCAACTAATAATCCCGACGCTTCGGACTTTAGCTAAAAAAATGAAAAGGAAAGACTTACAACATATAATCCTTAATACATCTAATTTAAATTCGATAATTGGAACTGTAAATTCGAAAGAATTTATAACTGCCGAAGGGATTGACTTAAAAGAAACGTACTCAAAACAAGACATTGGGAACCTTAATCATCTTGATTTTGGAGCTGGTTTTGCACCAAATTTACGCGGACCTTATGCAACGATGTATGTGCGCAGACCATGGACAGTGAGACAGTATGCCGGATTTTCGACCGCTGAAGAAAGCAATGCTTTTTACAGAAGAAATCTTGCCGCAGGGCAAAAAGGATTATCAATCGCTTTTGATTTACCTACACATCGAGGATACGATTCAGATCACGAACGTGTTGTGGGCGATGTAGGAAAAGCGGGAGTCGCAATTGACTCGGTTGAGGATATGAAAGTATTATTTGATCAAATTCCTTTAGATGAAATGTCAGTTTCTATGACAATGAATGGTGCCGTTTTACCAATTATGGCTTTTTATATTGTCGCTGCCGAAGAGCAAGGTGTAAAACCGGAAAAACTTTCAGGAACGATACAAAATGATATATTGAAAGAGTTCATGGTTCGTAACACTTATATTTATCCGCCAACTCCTTCAATGAAAATAATTGCTGATATATTTGAATTCACCAGCAAAAAAATGCCGAAATTCAATTCGATTTCGATATCAGGTTATCACATGCAGGAAGCCGGTGCAACTGCTGATATCGAATTGGCATACACCCTTGCTGATGGATTGGAGTACATTAGAACCGGACTTGCCACAGGAATGAAAATTGATGAGTTCGCTCCTCGCCTTTCTTTCTTTTGGGCCATTGGGATGAACCATTTTATGGAAATTGCTAAAATGCGCGCCGGTAGAATGATTTGGGCAAAACTGGTAAAACAATTCAACCCAAAAGATGATAAATCATTAGCCTTGCGCACCCATTGTCAAACTTCAGGATGGAGTTTAACAGAACAAGATCCTTTTAACAATGTGGCTCGAACCTGCATTGAAGCTTCAGCGGCCGCATTTGGAGGAACACAATCCTTACACACAAACGCTTTAGATGAAGCTATTGCCTTACCAACCGATTTCTCTGCAAGGATTGCGCGAAACACTCAGATATTTTTACAAGAAGAAACTAAGATTACTAAAACTGTTGACCCGTGGGCAGGCAGTTATTATGTTGAAAGTCTGACGAATGAGATTGCCGAAAATGCCTGGAAACTAATCGAAGAAGTAGAAGAACTTGGAGGAATGACCAAAGCCATTGAATCTGGAATACCAAAATTACGTATCGAAGAAGCAGCTGCCAGAAAACAAGCAAGAATAGACAGCAGCCAAGATATTATTGTAGGTGTTAATAAATACCGATTAGAAAAGGAAGATCCCTTGCAAATCCTGGATGTTGATAACCAAATGGTACGCAAACAGCAGCTGGAACAATTAGACCGAATTAAAGCAACCCGAGATACCGAAAAAGTACGAAATTCACTTAAAAAACTAACCCTTTGTGCTCAAACCGGTGAAGGTAATTTACTGGAAATTGCCGTTGAAGCCGCAAGAAACCGAACTACTTTAGGCGAAATCAGTGATGCCTTAGAAACCGTTTTCGGGAGATACAAAGCACAAATTAAATCCTTTAGTGGCGTGTATAGCAAAGAAATAAAAGACGACAAAAGCTTTGAAAAAGCGAAACAACTGGCTGATGAATTTGCTAAAAAAGAAGGCCGTCGACCAAGAATTATGATTGCCAAAATGGGACAAGACGGACACGATCGTGGAGCCAAAGTTGTCGCTACCGGTTATGCCGATGTAGGTTTTGATGTAGACATTGGCCCACTTTTTCAAACACCGGCGGAAGCTGCCAAACAAGCCATAGAAAACGATGTACACATTCTAGGGGTTTCCTCTCTTGCAGCAGGACATAAAACACTGGTTCCGCAAGTAATTGAAGAACTTAAAAAATACGGTCGTGAGGACATTATGGTAGTTGTTGGCGGGGTAATCCCTGCGCAAGATTATCAATTTTTGTTTGATGCAGGCGCGGTTGCCGTATTTGGTCCTGGAACTAAAATTAGTGAAGCAGCAATTAAGATATTAGAAATCTTAATGGACGGATTGGAATAATTCCTTCTAGCAATCTTTTTTTGGCCCCAACACTCAAAAAAGTACAATAATGATATTTGAAAGCACCAATTTTAGTAATTGGTGCTTTTTTTATTTACTCATAATAACTCAACATTTTTCCTGTTAAAAAAACAATATAAAGTCAATTTATATTAACAAAATTTATAGTAAATATTAACTGAAAGTTCTTAATAAAAAACCTAAATTTACTAGTAACACTTTTACTTTTAGCCAGCGATATAAATACAAAAATTTGATTTACAATTCATTAAAAAATAATAAACAAAAATTCAATTAAATATTTTTAAAAAATTAAAAACCATTACTAATTTAAAATTGAACATTATGAAAACATTTATTATTATTTTAGTCTTTTTGGCCATATCAACTTCGTCCTATTCGCAAGAAACTGGGAAAATTAAAATAGAAGAATTACCCGAAGTTATCATTAAAAGAGCAGGAAAAGATTTTTCCGTTTATTTACCAAGTAATAGTCCGGATCAAAGAGTAAAAGCTGTAGAACAAAAATTCATTGCGTATGACCTTGGTAAAGACGCTGAAGGAGCTGAAGAATATCTTGTGATTATGAAAGCAAAAAATGGTTCTTTGGCAGCAACTTATGATGACAAAGGGAAATTGATCCGTGTGGTAGAAGAATTCAAAAATGTCAGACTTCCTAATCAGGTGATTTACTCGGTTTACAGAACCTATCCAGGATGGACAATTGTTAATGACAAATTCCTTTATACCCAAGAGAAAGGTGATGTTACTAAAAAACAGTATAACTTAAAAATCAAAAAAGATAAGGACGTTATTAAATTAGTAGTTAAACCGAATGGAGATATTGTCAAAACAAGTAAACCAACATTAATAAAATAAAAAAAACCTGTCTTTTAGACTGAACCCAAAAGTTTGGACAAATTTATAATTAATTTTGATAATAATGAGCTCGATATTGTATCGGGCTCATTTTGTTTAAATTTGATTTAATTCTTATGCTATTGTAATAGTTTATATATTTTTTAATTTCCCGCTTTAGTTCTTCTAAACTTGCAAATTTTTGTATGTAAAACAGTTCTGATTTTAGTATTCCAAAGAAGTTTTCAATAATGGCATTATCTAAACAGTTCCCTTTTCTAGACATACTTTGTTTAATTCCTTTTTCTTTTAACAAGTATTGGTATTGTTTCATTTGATATTGCCAGCCTTGATCTGAGTGT
>NZ_FRCL01000014.1 GCF_900142885.1 Flavobacterium xinjiangense
AGTGTGGTTTTGATTAATCACTTGAGTAAAACCATCTGAAAAGAGAAGCTTATTCAAATAGTCATTTCATGCTTAACGGTATGAGCTGATAAATGGTAAATCAGAATCTACAATCGGAGGCCCTTTAAAAAGGCCTCCTTTTTTTTAGGATTAATGTTTTCTCTTTTCATGACTTTTCGTCCTCAACAATTAGTTTCAACGAATTGATGTAATCCGTATCAAATTCGATCACTCGTATTTTGTTTGGCTTAAAACTCATCTCTCCCTCAAATTGTCCTTCGGTTCCCAAAAAATCGATGACCAGTTCCTCTTCATCCAGTTTTATCAGTTTACCCAGATAAACTGCTTCATCTGATTTTGTTGCAATTTGCAAAATCTCATACTTGTTTGCTAAAAAGTGTATTATAGAAGACAAATCTCTCAACGGAATTATTTCTTCTGCACTTGTTTTTAAACCTTTTAATTTAATTACTCTTTCTGTAAATTCATGATCTTTGTCTTGAATAATAGCCTTTACATTCTTGTTTTTTAATATTGTGTAGCCATCAATTATAAAATCTACAAGATTATTTTTCAGTAAAATCCAATCCTCGGTCCAATCAATAAGAAAACCACTAAAGATTTCTTTTTTGTCGTCAAACTCTATTGTAATTAATTGTCGTACGTATTTTTCCATTATGTTTATTAAGTTTGAGAGTATGCTGCTTCAGTTTGCCTGAAACGCTAGGGTAAAAAGTTTCAAATGTACTTTGTTTTGTCAATCAGAAAGTAAATATATTAGATTTACACTACAATTAAAAACTATTTCTAGTCGGTTTTCATATTATATAATTATCCCTAACTAGGGTATTCATATTTGATAAAATCATCCATATACACTAAAAAAAAGGACAGTGCATTATCATGAAATTTTAAAATTAGATGATAAAATTAGCCCCTAAAAAAAACCTCTCAGCATCTATTTCATTCCTTCCCCCTACTATTCCAATCCAACTTCCATTTATATCATAAGCCCTCCTAAGCTCATAAATCTTCCCCAAAAGGTAAAGACATAAAACCCAAACTATATTTTTACCATTTTGCGCGGTCGGGGTTAAGTAACACACGAAAGGATTCGTTCGGTAGCGGGGGTTTTTCAAGTTCATAAGACATACGTCCTCATTTTCGGCTTCCTTTAGGGAAGGGTCAATTCCTCCGTTTTTGACAAGTAGTAATCCCGAATTGACAAGTACTACGTATCGCTATAAAACAGAAAAAGATGCCTGGGCATCTTTTCTATTTGTCACTATACAAATTATTTATTCTTTACCCCTTTTTTCCAACTATCATTATAAGAATAATTTTTGCGCGTAGCTTTTTTAAATAATTTGATTTATTTCTTTGTATATCTTTATTGTTTCTTCTGTTTTTATACCTAATTGTTTACCATAATTTATAATTGCACCAGCGAATAATTCCAACTCATTATTTTTCTTTTTTGAATTTACGTCCAATTGTAATGATGTAGGGGTCGCATAGGGAAAAGAAAGTCCTTTTTCAAAAGTCCTTCTTATTATGTCAGCAGGTAAATCAATTTTGATTTTTGTAGTGATTAATTGAATTTCCTCCATAATTTGTGTTGCTCTTTGTTTAAGAAAATCTTCTTCACCAACTTGTCCAATAGATTTATTGTATCTCGCAGAAACCAAACCAAAACTCGCAATAAAGAAAAACTTCGTCCAAATGTCTACAAAACTATTTTGCTTAAAAGTAATATCCGCGCCACTATTATTGAAAATGTCGATTATCCATTTTGTATCAGTTTCTTGATTCACAGGATCTTTTCCAATAATTATTTTTCCCGTATTACCTGTGTGTTCTACAATTCCTTTTTCTTTTATGTGTGAGGCAACGTACACACAAGAAGGTAAAAATGTTCCGTTTTTAATTATATGTCTTACTCTTTCGTAAATGTCGGCTCCATTCATTAAAGCCATTACGGTTGTGTTTTTGGTTATTTTGTCTTTTATTTGATTACAAACATTTTCTAAATCATATTCTTTTACACAAATCAATATCAAATCCGATTCTTCAATTTCATCAAAGTTGTTAATAATGTTACTTGGTTTTGCAACAGATTGAGTATATTCTGATGAGAGTAGCGTAAGTCCATTTTTTTTAACTATTTCATAAGTTTCATTTCTTGCTACAAAAGTGATTTTATAGTTAGGATTGTCTTCAATAAGTTGCGCTATTTTAAAACCAAAATAGCCACCCACGCCACCAAGTCCGATTAAAGTTATTTTCTTTGAATTCATAAATTTATATTATTTTAGAATACAAATTTCTTGATAAATAAATTAAAACTTCTTGTCATTTGACAAGAAATTAAATTTTGGAAATTTCTTTTCTAATTCGGCTTAAAGAACTGTCAGTTATACCCAAATAAGAGGCGATAATTTTTAAAGATGCATTTTGAAATATGTTTGGATGTTTCTCCAAAAGTTTTGTATATCTTAAGGTTGCGTTTTCTTTTACCATTTCTAACATTCTATCGTGAAGTTTATAGTAGTTAATTATGAATAACAGCCGACTAAACTCTCTGAATTCGGGAATATTATGAAAGTTGTATTGGACATTTTCTAAATTTGTTTTCCAAAAAATGCAATTACTTAAGGTTTGATAATTTTCTTTTACAGGTTTTTGTGTAAAAAAAGAAAGAAAATCATTTACAAAACAAGGGGCTGAAAAGATATTTGTAGTAACTTCATTTCCATTATTATCAAAAGTATAGGAACGAACGAAACCACTTTCTAAGAAATAAGTGTCTTCACTGATACTATTTTCTTGTAATATAAACTCGTTTTTAGAAAGTTCAAACCTGTCAAATTTTGATGCAATCTTTTCAGCAATTTCAATTTTCATTGGCAAAACTGATTGAATGTAAATTTCCAAAATTTCTGTTTTCATTCTATATTTTTTTGTCGTTATATTTCTATTCTTTGTGGTAAAGTTAAGCACAACTCTTTTATATATGCGACTTCCAATTACAAACATATCAATAACGCTATTAACAAAAAAAACTCATCAGCATCTTCTCACTCCTTCCCCCTGCTCTTCCAGCTACCATTTATATCATAAGCCCTCCTAAGCGCATAAATCTTCCCTAAAAGGTAAAGACATAAAACCCAAACTATGATTAGTTCTATTATTTTTTACCATTTTGCGCGGTCGGGTGCCTTTTAAGTACTTATTTTCAATTAGGAACTAATGTTTATTAAAATTCCGAATGTTCAATTTAGCACTAAACCCCTCCATTTTGCCAAACCGCTTTTAGTGGCAGTTCTTCTTCTCGGTCAGTCAGTTTTTTTTATTAGAATTCCTTTGTCCACACTTTCGTTTATTAAATTCTCGGCATAATTCCAAATTGCAGACGAACCGTTTTTAATTGCTTTTTTCTTATCATAAACTTTTTGATACGGCACATTAAATTCCGTCCAAGTTCCACCATTATTTGAAGTGTTTTGCAATAGTGGTTCAAATCTATCCATTAATTTTGCAAATTTTGCTTCGTCCGTTATACCTTCTTCAAATTCTTCCCAAATTGCTATGAGTTCTTCGGCTTGTTCTGATGGTAAAAGTCCAAATATTCGCTTTGCGGCAATAAGTTCTTCGTCGGTATTTGTATGGCTTTTTGTAGAATCGTAAATAAAAGTGTCGCCCGCATCAAATTCTACGATGTCGTGGATTAAAACCATTTTCAAAACTTTAAGAACATCTATCGGTTTGTCCGAATGTTCCACCAATACAATTGCCATCATTGCTAAATGCCAACTATGTTCTGCGTCATTTTCGTGTCTATCGCTGTTAAACAGTTTAGTTTTGCGTTGAATGTATTTCAACTTGTCTATCTCTTTTATGAAGCTTACTTGTTTTAATAAATTGTCTGTCTGCATATTTCTATAAATGTTGAGAGAATTTTACTGTCTGTGTAATGTCTTTTAAAATTGCACTAACGTCAGTTCGGCTAAAAACGTTAAAACGAACTCTATTTGGTTAATCAGTGAGTTAATATATGATTTAAACTACAATTATTTTTCTTTTTAAACTCCCTATGGTTCTCCATTCAACACGGGTTTCTTTGTTCGTGCTGCGCACGCAACGAAACTCTAGCTGTTAGCTGTAGTATTTACTTTTTACCGGTTCCTCCACATCCACCACAACTTACTCTACCACTTCCATTACAACCAGAACAATTCACAACTCTAGTTTCATTAAGACCTTTATTTTGGCTTTTCGCACCTCTTCCTCCACAGCCAGGACAAGCTATTTGACCGTTACCGTTACATCTTGAACAATTTTCACTCATAATATTTTAGTTTTATTTAATTTGATATTTTTTTTGTTAAATATTTTTTTTAATTGACTTTCTAATATTATTGAATTCGTTAGGTCAGCATTAGTTAAGTCAGCTCCTTCAAAGTCAACAGTTGTCAAATCAATATTTAATAATTTACAATTGATTAATTTGGTATAAGATAAATCAGTGTTTTGCATAGATGAATCAGAGAAATCACTATTAGTAAAATCGCAAGCTGTAAATACTGAACGATCTAAATAAGATCTTATAAACTTTGAATCACAAAAATAAACACCTTTTATTGTTGTGTCTTTGAGTACTATTCCAGAAACTTCCGAAGATTTAAAATTCGCGCCTAATAATTCAATAATGTTATTATTTATTAATTTAGATTCATATAAAAATTGTAGAACTTGCCCTTTTCTTTCATCATTAAGAATTTCTATTGCAACAATTGTTCGTGTTCGCGCAATAATTTTACTTTCTTTATTTAAATTAATATCAAGTAAATTTGACTTTATTATTAAGTCTGAAATAACTCTGAAGTAAGAATCTAAGTTTTCATTTTGTTTATTTTCAAAATCTTTTTTCTCGTCTTTAGATTTTTCATATTCTTTATATATCCATCCAATTATTGCCACAGATAAAGGTATAATTAGTAAATCTAGCCAATCCCATAATTTTTTTGGCTCTGGTCCATTTTTTACAGCATCATAAGGTGCTAATCCCATCCATTCAGGAGAATCGTATGGAAAAATTGCATTATATCCAATATATAATGAAAATGCAATTATAATAATGATGATAATTGTTTTTATATAATTAATTTGATTTTTCGTCATTTTTTCAAATATTACAGCTAACTAGCATATAGGCTAATAAACTCAAGCTCTTTTGTTTCAAAACGGCACGATAGGCGCAAGTTTTGGCATAAATTGTTGCGTCTTATTTAGCGTCATCCTTATACAAATTTAAAAAAAAATCTTACATATGAAAGGGCCCGATTGTGTTTTTAAAAGCAGAACTGATCACATGAGTATAGATCATTGTCATTTTTGGGCAGTTATGCCTATATTGCTTAATGTTTCCTAAAGCGGTTCTGCTTTCTAATAAATAATAGCGTACGAAGTCGGGAGACTTCGCACAGCACACCCTATATTTAAGAATGTTTAGTTTTCAAAGAATACTTCGGAGAGCGGGATTTCCAACAAAAAAATCATAAATATCACTCATATTTCATGTGTTTAGTAAAATTACCGATAACGTCAGCACGTCTAAAAACCTCTAAACGAACTGATTTTTTTATTAATTAGAAAGTAAATATATGTGATTTAAACTATAATTATTTTTCTTTTTGACTACCTCCAGTCCAGTTCAACACAGTTTTCATTGTTCGTGCTACGCAAGCAACGAAACTTAACTGTTGTGAGAAGTTTTAATATTTAGAAAGTATTTTATTTGCAAACTCTATAGCAATTTTTGGCTCCATAGATTTTTCTATTTGGCTTACTAATTCTTCTAATCTATTTTCGTCAAATTGATAACGATCAATTATTATCTTATCATGCAAAGACTTAAGGAATGCTACAGGGGCATATTCAACTCTATTATAAAAAGTTAAAATATCCTTATAAGATAAATGATCTTTATCTTTAAATTCTACTGGAATCTTTCTACTTTTTAAAATTGCATCGTGTTTAATAGCATTATTAACTTCTCTTAATTCGTCAATATCGTTGAAGCAATCAAGTTTTCGAATATCAATTTTTTTGATTTTTAAAATATCAGAAATTGTTTCCCACTTATATAACTTTGACTTGTCTAAATCTTTATAGCTCGAGTTCAATAAAAATTTTAAACTTGTTTCGAAATGCTTATAAGAATAAATAATTTTCATTTCAGATAATGCCTTTAACTCTTCTTCGCGAAATAAAATATCATAGAAAACTTCTGAATCCACAATCGTATTTTCTTTGTTAATTTCCTTTAATTTTAAAATTTCTTCTTCATGCTTTTTGATGGCATCTTCAGCAATTTTGTCAAAGTGATTATTTTCGACGTGTAAGACAAACATTTTGAAACCTAACTCTTCAGCTTTTCTATTGTTTGTATATAATGTTGATTTTGTCATTTTAGTTCTTAAAAATTTTCCATAACGTCAGTTCGTCTAAAAACCTCTAAACGAACTCTAAACGAACTCTATTTGTTTAATCAGTGAGTAAATATATGTGATTTAAAAAACTTTTTAAAACTACCTCCGGTTCCGTTCAACACGGATTTCATTGTTCGTAATGGGCACGCAACGAACTCTAGCTGTTAGCAGCTTCCTTTATTTTTACGAATTCTATTTTTTCAACTCCTTTATAATAACTTTTGCTTTATCAAAACCAATTTTTTCTAAATCTGGAATTATTTTATCTTTAAATATTTTGTCATTTCTTCTTTGATTTGCTTTTAGAATAATTGATTTTCTGCAATTGAATAATAATTCATCTGCATATATTTTAAAAACGCTTTTGTGTAACTCAAATAAGCCTGAAAGTGATTTATTGATGTCTTCGTTTTGAATTGTGATTACAAAATTATCATTATTTATTTTTAAAAAAGTTTGCAGTTCTTTATCATATTTTCCCTTTGTTGATTCTGAAATACGTCTTATAACTTGAAATAGCGGGCCAATCTCAAAACCTTTGTGATTATTTTTTTGCAATTTGCTTAATAAATCTGTTTTACAATATTTCTCAATTAATTCTGAATTTATTGAATACCCAAAGTAAAATGATTTTAGAAAGTCGCTAATTGTTAATTTATTGTACCTTCTCTCTATTTTAGTGTATCTTTTTAAATATTCATTAAGCAAATAACTAGCTTTTTCGTTACAGTTTTGTTCGTGGTTTTTATAAACTTTATTTTTTAATCTATTTAATATTTCTAGTGATTGACATAAATTTATTTCAATATTTAAGAGAGAAACTATTAAATATTCACTATTTAGTTGATTAAAAAGGCTGATTGATTTATCTATATCAAATTCTGAAATTACCCTAAAAATATCATCTGCATAACTTATTTTTTTGTTTATGAGATAATTATCAATTAAGTTTGGAGTAATTGATGAAATAATATTTTTATCAAAATCCTTAATTTTTAAGATTTTGGGATTTCGTATTAGTTCGATAATTGAAGTACTAGAATCTATATTGTCAATTGTTTTTTTTGCAATCTGAATTGTTTGAGAATTTTTAATGCTTAAATTTTCTTTTGCAAATTCATAAAATGAAAGAAGAGAATTAATATCTTTTTCTGTTTCAATTTTTGTGATAAATTCATTTTTATTTGTTACTTCATTTACAATTAAAAAAAATAGTTTTGGTTCATCAGAAAGACGTTTTAACTCTAAAACTCTTGCTCTAAAATTTGATAAACTATTTTCGTTTATTAATTTATTTTTTAGAATTCCATTTTTTAAATCATTCGATAAAAACTTTTTAGCTGATGCAGAATTTATGTTTGATAAATCAGACAATGCTTTTGAATATTCAGATAAAGAACAATTTACTAATTTTTCTTTTATTATATTATTTTCAATTAGTTGATTGTAAATAAATGTACAAGAATTTGTGCCTACCGAAATATCAATTTTTTGGAGTTCTCTTAATGATTTTGCAATTTGATCTATTTTTTGCTTTTTTGCTTTCTCGATTAGTTTATTCCAATCCATTTTTCGGATTAGACTATAAACAAGTTTTTTTGTTTCACTTGAAGTATTTAATTCCGAAAGAGAATTTGTTATGTTTGAAAATCCTGGAAGTTTGTTTATCTTTTCTAGCCATTCAGGAAAGTGTAGAGAATTAAGAATTTTACAAACTGTTTCAGGTTTCCTACTTTGTTTACTTACTCGCATTGTCAATTCTACAATAGAATTGTTTTTTACAATTTCATTTTCAGATAATACATTTGTAATTTTTTCAAATGGCAATTCAATCGATATTAATTCTGAAATCTGAATTAAATTAGAATAATTCATATAATCTTGATATAGAAATAAATTGAGTTTATTTCTATTTAGATATGTTATTATTAAATTATAAAATTTTAATAATTTTAAATTATCTATTTGAGTACATATTTTAAATAGAATTGATATTAAAGAATTTACTTCAAATTCTTTAATATTTGACGAAAAAGATTCTATAATTATTTGCTCTATTTTTTCATTTTCTAAAATCTTTATTACAATTCCTGTTTCTTCTGAAATTTCGGAACTAAAAAATTTATTTAGTAATAGATGAATATTTAATGAGTATTCTTGTCTATTGAATTTTGTAATATAATTAATTATTAATTCTGACTTTTTAGCCAAATCAATATCATTATTCACTTGTGAAAAAGAATCAAATATTAGTTTTGCATATTCTTTATGTGGAAAATAATGATAATCACTTGATGAATATTTTAAAATTATTCCTTTTTCTTTTAGTTTATCATTAATTTCTTTTTGCCCTTTTAATAAGATAAATGGAATATCATTTTTATATAAAAGGCTATAAGTATAAAGAGAATCACTTTTGAACTCGTTTAATTTATGTTCATCATAAAAATTCTCTAAAATGCTATTTTGGTTAATCTTATCAAAAGTTATATTGTTTGATATTTTATTTCTTTTTTCCCAAACTCGTAATGCAATATTTAACTTTAATAAGTTACTACTCGTGTTTTTTAAAATATCAAAGTAATTTCCTTTAAACCAAATAATTTCTGCATATTGAATTTTTAATAGATCAATCTTTTTCGAGATTATTCCTGAAATTTTTTCTTCTAAATCTTCATTTAAATCTATTCTGTAATATTTGATTTCTTCAATTTTATCATAAATGCTATTTTCGTCATATTCATCAAAAGTTTTGTAGTAACGAGATAGAAAAAGAGATTTAATCCATTTATGTTTCGATAATCTATTTTTTATTTTTAAAAATAATTTAATGTTATCGTGAATATTGTCTAAAATCACTAAAGAATGACAATGAGATATTTGTATTAATTCTTCTAGAATTTTTGATTCGTCAAAAATTGGTTCTGTAAGATTCAAATAAAAGATTCTTTTGTTTTTTATTTTTTGAATAATTGCATATGCAATTGTAGTTTTTCCACTGCAAGGATTTCCTAAAATACAATATTGTTCTGTAATGTCATTTGTAAAATTGTAAGCTAAACTGTCAATTTTACGTTGTTCCTTTTTACTGAAATATATTAAATCTTCGTTGTTAAAATAAGTTGTGTCGTCAAATTTTTGTTTTTTTTTAATTTCTTTGAAAAGAACTAATTTTGACAACCCATAAAACTCTTCACTTATTTCTTGTTTTATTAATTCAGAAATTTCGATCCTTTTTTCTTTATCTAATTGGTTTATATCGCCAATTAAATTTTTAATTGTTTTAATATAAATTTTTACGCCATCAAGTTCTTCAACAATTGATGTATCAATATCTTTTAGATATTTAGTTTCAATTATAAAAAACACCCAAAGTTTTTCTAATCCTTTACTTTTCCAATTGTTTAACGTAAGTTTTTTAGTTTCATTAATTTTGGTTTTCTCGTTACTTTGGATTGCAGTAATTTGGATTCCAATTTTTTTTTCGAAATCATATAAGTCAATTCCTTTTGAGTTTAATTTCTCGTAGTTTAAATTTATTAATTCTTCAAAATCATAAACTTTCTTGAAAATTCTCATAAAGAAATCTTCGGCTTTTATTTTTTCATCGTGAAGATTTAAAAGACTTCCTCTTTGTATTTTATCAGTATAGGCGAAAAGATTAAGTTCTATGTCATTCATTTTCGTCTTTTATTAGTTGTTTAGAAGTTTCGTCGTCTGAAGGTTGCCACTAACTTGTGTATTAGGAATGATAAAATCAGATCTATTACTCTAATTTAGAGTGGATGTGTCTGATACCTATCAGACTTTATTTATCATCAAATATATAATAATTATCCTATAAATTATAAAAAGGTATTTTAATTTGTTACGGTATTTTTCTACATAACAAGAAGATACGTAAGTAGTCTTTGTATTGAACTATTCAAGGAGTACCGGACAGGATAATAATATAAAACAGAAAAAGATGCTCGGGCATCTCTTTTAGCATATTATTTATTCATTTTCAATGACAACCTTTTAGATAGCTATTATTTTTTATAAGCTTTTTTAACTAGTTGTCCTTTAGTCTCCTTATGAAATTTTAATTTTTCATCTTCTTCCTCCACTAATTTGAAGAAATCAGATAATGAAATTTCTAAAAAATCGCAGATTGCAAAAAGCTTACTACATGTTACATTATGATCACTAATATATCTTTCTAGACCTAAATTTTTACCAATCTCCGTAAAATATTCATTATTTTCACTTAAGATTACTCCATTGCGATCCTTATAAAGCTTCTTAATAACAGTAGAAATAGCCTTAGTAAGTTCTTCAATCTTTATCTGTTTTCCCATATAAACAAATTGAATTATAAAAAAACACCTTAACAATTACACATGTGTAAATAATATTTATATATTTGTACTATTAATTACATTTTATTTAATGTAAATTTGCGTTTCTTCATATAAAAATATTTGAAGCATTCGCTTTGAATCTCGTATCAGAAAACTGGTAATTTTAAGCAACGAGATGATAAGTAAGATGCTCACGTCCCATGCCGTGGGCTCACTTATTGTTGCTCGGTATACCAGTACCTCTGATGCATTAAGATGAGTTCCATGCCATTTTTTATTGTCTTGGTACATAACTCTCTTATATTCTTAGCACCGCTTCTTCATTTTTCATAGTCTCGCAGCAGTTTAACCCGCATGCCTATGAGTAAAATACAACTACAAACCTAAAAGAGCTTACGCCTAGCGCTAGCAGTGGTTTCAATCCGTAAACCACCAAAATCACCATCAAGGAAATCGCATTTTCTTAGCCGGTAGTAAACTCTTATGCCTAACGGCAACTAAAAACGATAACAGAAAACTTAAAAAAACGTCTATGAATCTATAAGTTATTCAGAACTATAAAACACCTGCACCGAAAGGTCCTTTGAATAAAAACACCTAGTTAATTTAATTTGAATTTGTTAATAAAAGGTGCAGGTTATTTTCTAATCCTAAAACTCTTTGCCTATGATAAACTAATAATAATGAGGTTGCTTTGCTTCGTTCCTCGCAACTCCTCGCAATGACACACTAAAAACAAGGACCTCTAACTCGCCGGCAAACTAATCTAGAGGACCATCACTAACGAAACTAACGTTTCAATTCACTAAACCAATATTAATTGATCAGATGAAATATGACAAACAAATAAAAGCGGCATTAATAGTGGCGTTTATAGCACTACTATTCTTTTGGTTTTCTGGCTGCGACCGTTTTACGGGAGGTTAAAATGTTGAATTTTAAACTTTTACCCGATGGATGTAATTCAATTCGCTTAATTTTTTAAACACATAGAAATATAGATTTTAAAATTTTGGAAGGCGTTTCACTTTCTTAAAGAGAACCATAGTTATCTGAATAAATTTTTATTACTGACAGCCAACGGATTAAATTTTAAATGTTGCCTACAGAACCCGACAAAGAAATAGATCAATCTAATTAAAATGATGCCTATGATAAAATTATAACTACTACTAGTGAGGTTGCTTCGTCCCTCGATAAGAGATTAGCTAACGCTCCGTTCGCTTCGCTCGGGTGCGTCGTACCTCGCAATGACAAAAAAAGGCCCTCTAACTCGCCGGCAAGCTAACTTAGAGGACCATCGCTAACAAAACTAACGTTTCAATTAACTAACCCAATATTATGAATAAATTTTCATTTTACAAGGGTGGTTCGGCTTTTTGGTACCTGATTCTTTTTGGGTTCTTATTAACCTACACCCCTGTTCGAGCAAAAACGGTACTGAGGCCAATGCCTTCGTTACCTCAACAAACTCAAATAAGCGGTATCATTACTCATGGCACTACTCCCTTACCGGGTGTTACCGTGGCCGTAAAAGGAAAGAAAAATAATGCTGCTATCTCTGATTTCAACGGGCAATACATCCTTCCAGCTGCTCCTACTGATACCTTGACGGTCTCTTTTATGGGATTCAAAACAGTACTCGTTCCCATAAACGGACGCAAGATAATCAACATACAATTACGGGAAGATGCGACTATGTTACAGGAGGTCAAAATTAATGCCGGCTATTATTCTGTAAAAGAAAGTGAACGCACGGGTAGTATCGCTAAAATCACATCCAAAGAAATCGAAAAGCAACCCGTTACCAATGTACTTGCGACTATGCAGGGACGAATGGCGGGTGTTGCTATTACACAGGACAGCGGAACACCTGGTGGAGGATTTACTATCCGAATTCGTGGACAAAACAGTTTGCGAGCAGATGGAAATGAACCTTTATATGTGATTGATGGAGTGCCTTATTCTTCAGACACAGTAGGATTCAACCTGACTTCGGCAGCTACACAAGGTACTACAAGTCCGCTTAATAGCATTAATCCTGCAGATATAGCAAGTATTGAGGTCCTTAAAGATGCCGATGCGACTGCCATATATGGCTCCCGTGGAGCAAATGGTGTGGTATTGATCACTACTAAAAAAGGGAAAGCAGGCAAGACTACTTTTAGCATTAATGCTTCTACTGGTTACGGCAAAGTAACCAAGATGCTGAACCTGATGGATACCTCACAATATTTAGAAATGCGAAAGCAGGCTTTTGCCAACGACAGTTTTACAGAATATCCTGCAAACACTTATGATGTCAATGGTACATGGGATCAAAACAGGAATACCAACTGGCAAAAGGAACTGATTGGCGGAACGGCCCAAATAACCAGTTTTCAGGGATCTGTTTCTGGCGGCAGTGCTGCAACCCAATATCTTTTAAGCGGTAACTATAGAAATGAGACCACTATACTACCAGGAGATTTCAAATATGGCAAAGGTTCGGTACTTTTTAGCATGAATCACATGAGTGACGACCAAAAATTTCGCATGGCCTTTTCAGCGGGTTATACGGCACAGAAGAATAACCAGTCTGCATTTGATCCAACATCACTTTCCCGAATCCTAGCACCTAACGCACCTGCATTGTATGACAGTGAAGGCAACCTGAATTGGGAAAACAGCACTTGGGTAAATCCACTTGCAAATTTTGAGCAGGAATTTCTATCGCACACAAATACGCTTTTGGCAAACTCAGTACTGTCCTATGAAATCGCAACAAATCTTCAATTTAAAACAAGTTTTGGATTTACGGATTTGAAAAACATCGAAAAGAAGACAACACCCTATACGATCTACGATCCTGCCTATGGAATAGGTAGTGAATATTCTACATTGCATTTGAACCATACTGAACGACAATCATGGATTATTGAACCTCAATTAAATTGGAAAAAAAATCTTGGTAAAGGCAAAATTGAAGCGCTTTTAGGTAGCACCTTCCAAAATCAGATCGCTACTCGATTATATGAATTTGGTTCCGGTTTTGCCAGCAATAGTTTAATCAATGATTTTGCCTCAGCTTCTTTCAGGTATGTATATACCAGTGACGAATCAATTTATAAATACCAAGCATTTTTTGCAAGGGTCAATTACAATTGGGACACAAGATATATTATTAATGCCACAGGCAGAAGAGATGGTTCCAGCAGGTTTGGGCCAGGCAAACAATTTGCCAATTTTGGGGCGCTGGGAATGGCGTGGCTGTTTTCTAATGAATCATTCTTTAAAGAAAGTAAGCTGTTAAGTTTTGGAAAACTTCGCGCCAGTTACGGAACAACAGGTAACGATCAGATTGGAGATTACCAGTTTTTAAATACCTATGTTTCATCAGGGAATGCCTATCAAGGTGTTATCGGTTTATCTCCGGCACGGCTTTACAATCCTGATTTTGGTTGGGAAACAAATAGGAAATTTGAAGTAGCATTAGAAGTAGGATTTTTAAAAGATCAAATATTTCTCACTACTGCGTGGTATAAAAACCGTTCTTCCAACCAACTTGTGGGCATTCCATTGCCGGGTACAACTGGCTTCACATCCCTTAATGCTAATCTTGACGCTACTGTACAAAACAGCGGTTTTGAAATCACCTTACGGACTATAAATTTTCAAGGCCAAAATTTCAGCTGGACTAGCAATTTTAATATCTCTGCCAGCCGCAATAAACTGATTTCCTTTCCAGGACTGGAAACCTCTCCTTACTCGGGAACCTATGTTATAGGCCAATCGCTCAACATACAAAAACTGTATCATTTTACAGGACTGAACCCTGCAACAGGCGTATATGAATATCAAGATGTAAATGGCGATGGCATACTTTCATCAGTAGATGATAAGCAACAGCTTGTTGATTTTACCCCTGATTATTTTGGAGGACTCCAAAACCAGTTTACCTATAAAGGATTACAGCTCGATTTTCTTTTCCAATTCGTTAAACAAACCAAAATAGACAATGGACCATCAGTTCCAGGCATTGGTCAAAATCAACGTCCAGAAGTTCTAAACAGTTGGCAGCAAGCAGGCGACCAAACTCCTTATCAACAACTTACTACAGGCTTAAATAGTAATGTAGTCAGTGCTTATTACCGGTATTCAGAAAGCGATGGTGCCATCACAGACGGCTCGTACATCCGTTTAAAAAATATCTCTCTGACTTATGACCTCCCTTTAAAAATGGACAATGGCATACGCTGCAGGCTTTATTTACAAGGGCAGAATCTACTAACTTTTACTAAATATAAAAATGGCGACCCTGAATCAAAATTTAACGGTTATCTGCCACCGCTAAAATTTTATACTGCTGGAGTTCAACTTACTTTTTAATTAAAACCTATAAAAATGAAAACTCAAATATTTTTTTTATTTCTCCTTGCATTGTGTTTCCAATCCTGCGACAGTTTTGTAGCAGTAGATCTTCCTGATTCACAATTGACCGGTGCCAATGTTTTTAAAGACCGAACAACAGTAAATGCAGCTATGGTTGATGTATATTCGAAATTACGGGACAGTGGACTTTTGACCGGAAGCTTAGAGGGATTATCCGTTAATCTAGGATTGTATGCTGATGAACTCAGCTATTATGGTCCAAGCGGTAATAACGCAGAATTTCGATTCAATAATTCGCTGATTGACTCCGATTCTTCCGTCTTACAGATTTGGAATGCAAGCTATAACCAAATTTATTCTGCCAACGCCATAATCGCGGGAGTTGAAAATTCGGTCGCATTGGCGCAAACCGACAAAAACCACTTCAAGGGTGAAGCGTTGTTTGTACGAGCCTTAGTGCATTTTTATCTTGTGAATTTATTTGGAGATATCCCATATATTAAAACCACCGATTATGAGCAAAACCGACTAGTGCATCGTATGCCTGTCGATGCAGTGTATGCTGCTATACTTACAGACCTAAATCAGGCAGTCTCGTTGCTGCCGGAAACCTATGTTACGGCAGAAAGGGTACGTCCCAATAGAGCCACGGCTTATGCATTGCTTTCCAGAATTTATTTGTATGCGGGCTCATGGCCAGAGGCGGCGAATGCAGCTTCAGCAGTTTTGAATAATCCTATGTATATATGGGAAGATTATCTGGACAAGATTTTCCTCAAAGAAAGTACTGCAACCATTTGGCAGTTTAAGCCAAAAACAGAAGGAGGCAATACTGATGAAGGGGATTCCTTTAATTTTGTAACGGGTCCTCCACCCAATGTTGCCCTAAGTTCCACTTTGCTTTCTTCATTTTCTAACGCAGACCAACGAAAGGTACACTGGACTGCCGCCGTAACTGATGGGACAACAACATGGTACCATGCCAATAAATACAAACAATCCTATGGCGCACCAAGTTCTATGGAGTATTCTATAGTGTTTCGGCTTGCGGAGCAATACCTGATACGCGCTGAAGCACGAGCTCAACAGGGTGACCTGATAGGTGCAAAAGAAGACTTGAATAAAATTCGCCATACTGCAGGCCTTGGAGATACTCCAGCGGTTACGGCTAATGAAATAGTTACGGCAGTTTTAAACGAAAGAAGACTGGAATTCTTTACCGAGTACGGACAACGGTTTTTTGACCTAAAACGCACTGGAAGGCTAGATGAAGTATTGTCAATATCCAAACCAGGATGGGATTCGCATGATGCTTTGTGGCCGATTCCTGCAACGGAGATGCTTGCAAACCCTAATTTATATCCACAAAATCCTAGTTATTAATGAAAATCAAAGATAAAAAATATTTGAAATTTGTTCATAGTTCCATCTCTATGTTCATTTTGGGATTAGCTTCCTGTTCCGTTACAGGGCAAGAACTACCGAAAAAACAACTTTTTCCAAAAGACTATAATCTTTGGGGAACCTTGCAGCCTCTTCGCATTTCTGATGGAGGAAAATGGGTGAGTTATAATATGCACTATGAATCACAGCAAGATACTATTTTTGTAAAAAACAGTTCTGGAACTATTCATTACTCCTTTCCCAAAGGGAGCAACGGACATTTTGGTGGAGACAATATCTTTGGATGCTTGCAATCAGACTCAAGCCTCCATCTTACGAACTTAAATAACGGCATTTCTGAAATCATTCAAAATGTAATACGATATGATTTTTCGACAAATGGGGATTATTTGCTGACACTTGTTTCAGAATCAGATAATCAAAAGCAGCTTATAATCAGAAGGGATGGAAAAATTATTGAAACTATCAGCGGAATTACGAACTATGTTTGGAATGACAAAAAAGATAGTATTTTATATGCAACTACTGTAGGAGACAAGTCAGCTATTGGAACTATTTGTATATCCAAGAATTTAAAAAAAAGGATTATTCT
Organism: Flavobacterium xinjiangense; assembly: GCF_900142885.1. Taxonomy (GTDB): domain Bacteria; phylum Bacteroidota; class Bacteroidia; order Flavobacteriales; family Flavobacteriaceae; genus Flavobacterium; species Flavobacterium xinjiangense. The sequence goes on from NZ_FRCL01000014.1 coordinate 17,202, forward strand.
CGAGAACTCAGAAAACTCCTTTTTACAACTGACTTGGCAACATAATGGGAAATCAGTTTCCTTTTTTAAAGCGAAAGGAACTACTGCTCACGACGAAAATCAGATATGTTACTACAATTTAGCTTCAAAGAAACTGCATACTTTATCAGCTTCTACAGCCGAAAATTTTCCGGACAATATTATAATAGATTCAGGCTACGAACTACCAATAACCATTTCTGATGATGGTAGTAAGGTCTTCTTCGGAATTAAAAATCATGAAATTCAGGATCAAAAAAAAGGTATAGATACTGTTGAAATTTGGAATGCTACAGACAAATGGCTGTATCCTGTTAAAAAGAAAATTGACGATTGGAAACATTCCCCGAAATTGGCAGTCTGGTGGCCTGAAAGTGGTGCGTTTCGTCAAATCAGCACTATAGCGCAACCATGGGTTATGCTTACTGGCAACCAGGAATATGCAATTGTGGCAAATCCAGGAACCTATTTGCCGCAGTATACCTTTACAGGTGATATGGATTACTATATCATCAATCTTAAAAATGGGAAACAAGAGTTACTACTCAAAAAGCAATCCAGCGAATCAATGCATATGGGTATTTCGCCCGATGGACGTTACATCAATTATTATCGGGAAGGAGATTGGTGGGTTTATGATATCGCTCGTAAAAATCACACTAATATTACCCAAAAACTGCGTAATACGTGGGATACTACGGATAATGATTCTGCAAATGCTGTTATGGTTTACGGCAATCCTGGATGGTCGAAAGACAGTAAAAACGTTTTGCTATATGATGCTTTTGACCTATGGGCAATTTCAAGTGACGGTTCAGTAAGTAAAAGACTGACTGATGGTAGGCAAAGAAATATCCGTTTTACTATTGACGCTTCTGAATTTGGAAATAATGTCCTGGGCAATTATTCTGGTCGTAGCGCTTCCAGTTGCGACCTTTCCGCTAAATTATTGATAGAAGCCTTCGATTTTTACGGTTGCAGTACAGGCTATTTTTCATGGAGCACCCCCACTGGTCTTCATCCCTTGGCATTTAATGATAGTTCCATCGACAAACTGATAAAAGCACGAAACAGCCAGTCCTTTGTATATCAGGAACAAACCTACGATCGTTCTCCTAAGATGGTTATCAAAACATCTGAAAAAGCAAGAGCCACGACGCTGGTCGAAAGTAATACACAGCAGAAAAATTATTATTGGGGGAAAGCAGAAATGATCCATTATACAAACAGCTTCAATAAGCCATTAAATGGAGCATTATTTTATCCTGCGAATTATGATCCAAAAATAAAATATCCCATGGTTGTTTATATTTATGAAAAAGTATCACGCAACATCCACAGCTATGTCAACCCTTCTTTGCAAAATGTAACAGGTTTCAATATTACTAACCTTACCACAAAAGGCTATTTGGTGCTGCTTCCAGATATTACTTATGAAAGTATTAATCCAGGGCTTTCTGCCACTGATTGTGTTAGCGCGGCCGTTAAAACAGTTGTTGATAAAGGTCTGGTTGACCCAAAAAAAATTGGATTGGCAGGTCATTCTTTTGGAGGCTATGAGACTAATTTCATCATAACACAAACCGATATTTTTGCGGCAGCAGTCAGCGGTTCTGGTGTATCGGATATCATATCGGCCTATTTTAGTGTGGGACCCATTACTGGAATAGCAGATATCTGGCGTTATGAAAATCAGCAATTTCGGATGGGGAAATCTTTTTACGATAATCAGGAAGCTTATTATCGAAATTCCCCAATTGTACATGCAGCTAAAATCACGACTCCATTATTGTCATGGACAGGTAATAAGGATAAGATTATCCGGTGGGAACAGAGCATGGAATTTTACCTTGCTTTAAGTAGGCTCCAAAAAAAACATATTATGCTGGTTTACCCTGAAATGGATCATGTTCCCTCAGATCCACTACAACAGACAGACCTGACAAAACGCGTGGAGCAATGGTTTGACTTCTTCTTAAAGAATGAGCCAGCCTCCTCGTGGATTACAGAAGGCTTCGATTAAATCCAAAATCACAACTTTAAATAGCTGTGAAGTTATAATTTTGAAACAGCTATTTTGGAAATGTAAAAGATAATAAAAATGCAGTTACTAAAATTTTAGTAACTGCATTTAATGGCATGGGACATTGTCCAGCTAGTTGTTTTTATAAAGCGGAACAACACAGGCACCTGTGCCATCTTTTAACCATACTTGTCTTGGTGAAGTCTCACTCGACATACAAATATTTGCCGACACTACAGTCGTGCAATTCACATTCTGTGGCTCGCAGGAATTGGGCAAAGCGCTATGTGCAAAGGCCGTAATAGGTGGCTTTTTTGTTGCGTCAATACGTGATGCATTGGTAGTCACCGCTCCCGCGCTTGCCAATGCGAACGCAGCAATTGGCAATACTAACATTTTTACAAAACTTGTTTTCATGATATTAAAATTTAAATTTAAAAAAAATGATCTACTCTTTTCTACAGGTTTTCGATCTTAGTCCTGCTACCGGCCGGTATTTATTTAAAAAGCTTTATTATCACTCTTAGTATTTGAAATTCTGTGTATCAAATTTTGCCTAAATTTGAATTTCTGCAGATGATGCCCGATAATTACATAGAGATCCGTTTTTGTTGCCAAGAAATCTGTCATTTTATAGTCATCGAAGTTATACAGATAAAAACTCGACAGGTAGGTATTGTTTGCTATATCATACATATCTATAACCGAGGCCTTCTTCCACATCTGTCCATCTTCAAAACGTCCCCGTAATCCGGAATTAACAAATAACAGGTTGTTAGAAACTGTAGATTTTAAATTGACGGTATAGGGCTGTGCTCCAAGTTTCATTTCTCCTGAATTTTTAATCTGGATCGGTTTGAGTTTGGCACGCGTAGTGGTATCAATGGTATTACCACGATATAATACTTTAAGGTTATCATTAGTAACGATGAATTGGTTGCGGTAATAATACAGATATATCAATCTTTCAAGCTCTTTACTGTAATGGAGCATACCGTCAGTATCAAAAATTCCATCAATTTGCTTCTCAAGGATATCATCAGCAAATTTTACTTTTACACTGTCTTTAAATGTGAAGATTCCGATAATGTTTTCTTTTGAATCAAATTGCTGGGTCCGAAAGGCAATCACATCAGAATCTATGATTACTGCTTTTGAAAAATAGTGGTTTTCGTTCATTATAATTTTTGCTTTCCAATCGCTAATATTGCCTTTATAAATCACAGGTACCGTTCCATCCATTACATAAAAATAAGGAGGTACAATTTTTACCTGAATGGAACGGAAAGGAAGATCATCACGATCCAGTTGTATTGTGTATTGCTCTCTTTTTTCTAGTGTTGAATCCAGAGTTACAATTTGTAACGGTGCTTGATTGTTGCCAAGAAATATTTTTCCATTGCCGGCTCCAGCGAAGTAAAAGGAATAATTTTTTAAATCAGTTTCTGCTGTTTTAGTTATAGAACTCTGCATAAAACGACGAATGAACGGATTTTCATGAGCCATTATATCATCTGACGAAACATATAATGCAGTTATTATTCCGATGGCTATCAATGCAGTTAGTACTAGGGTTTTTATTGTCTTTTTGAGTTCCATGATTTAATTTTTAGATTATTGAACGGATACTATATTGTTTTGATTATGAGATGTTTTATCATTTTTAAAAGTAGATAGAAGCAAAGTTCCAATAACGGCTAAAAGAATAAAACCAATATTGAAAATCAGGTGTTCAGTCCAGCCCAATTTTTCCAATATCCCACCACAAGAGCAGGGGATAAAAGAACTAAAATTCAATATGATAATAATATAGGTGGTGAATAAAACCATTAAACTGAAAGCTGAAAAGAGTCCCGCTAAACGATATTTTGGAAAAATCAGAAGTAGGGCAATAAACAGTTCTGCTATCGGAACCACCCATGAAACTATACCAGTAAAAGCACTTAATAAAGGTGATTGGCCAAGTTGTGCCTGAAAATTTTGAAAATCCAGCAATTTGCTAACAGCGGCATAGACAAATAGTAGAATATACAACAGACAAATGCAGTCAAGGATATTATTTTTAATGGATACATTTACTTTCATCTGTTTTGAGATATTTAAATAACAATGTAAAATTCCCAAAACAAATCAACATAGGTGTTAGCAAATCAGGAGTTTGTCATAGCAAATCAGGATTTTTTTGAAATAGTCCATTTTTAAGCTTTCCAATACTCTTAATAGTATGATAAATAAGTCGATAGTTTATTTAATTGGAGACTGCTTTTCGATGTCAGTCGGAGAACAGCCAAATTTAATTTTGAAAGCTCTTGAAAAATTAGGATAGTTAGTAAACCCAGCCATTATCGCAATGGTTTTTAATGGTATTTTTGTATGTTTTATAAGCAGTTGTGATCGATTAAGCCTTTCACTATTATAGAACTGGTGTATGGTCATTTTAAATAAATGCCTAAAGCTATTTTTTAATTTGTATTCATTAGTTCCAAAAAGATGGGAGAGTTCTTTTAAGGTTGGCATAGTTGAATCCATATTTGCCAATATGTAATCATAAACAGCCTGTGTAGACTTTACATCTAAATAGTTGTGAATTTTCTGTTCTTCAGCAGTAAAAATTTTATTTATTGTTGTCGACTTTTCCATAGTGTTATCTACGATGGCAGAAAAAAAACAAATTACTACGTCTGTGCTTTGATAGATCTTTGAGATGGTACTGCTGGCTGGAATAACTAATTTTTCACAGGTCACGAATTCAAGTGAAACAATTGTATGATAGGATTCATTCTGTAGAATTTCAGCCATTACAGTTTCCAATAAGGATACTGATTTTTTTGCAAGAATTTCTACAAAATTCTGCCCTAAAAGTTCGTTGGAGTTAAATCCCAAAAGGTCAGGGACATTCCTACTGAAATCTTTTATAACAAATTTATTGTCTACGATAAATGTGCTTTGGACTACATACTGATGACTAAAATGGGGATTAATGAAACCTGCATGGAATATAGACTCCTTCATTTCTTCTGCCATCCAATTCACCAAAACAGTCAACGCCTCCAGTTCGTCGTCATTTCCAGTTCTTGGTATACGGTATGCAAAATTTCCTTCTGCCATCTCCAAAAGCATTTGGAAGATATTGTGTAGACGCTGCTGATCTATTTCCTGCTGCATATTTTCATTAATTTACTTGTTAAAAATTTTAATCCTAGATGAAAGCTTTCAAAAATTCCAATGCGTCTGACTTATCTGTAAATATCCTAGTTGGCACTTGAGGCTTGCTGATTTTAAGATAAAATGAAATCATTAAAATCGACACACTTTGATGTACCAATATACTAACGGCTTTAGCCAGAACAGAGCCATGTTGTGCCAAATAATCTCTGGCGGCTTTGTCAGAATCTGCGATACCTCTGATGTCACATAAAACCGGATAGGCCTTCTCTTTTTGCATTTGTATTCTGTCTGCTACAATACGCTGCGCTGCCACCAAATCAATGACAACATCAGGCTTGTACTCAAAAAAAAGTATGCTCTCACTAATCCAGAATATCGCAAATTCGTTTTCAAAATACCCATCCATAGTTTCTGATCTTTTATTATGACCTGCCAAATTAGCAATTCCTTTTCTAAGGTTAGTTGTCAAAAAAAGGTAAAATGTAATGGTAAACAATCATTTTTTGTTTTGCTTATCAATTCAGGATTTTTACATATCAAATCAGGATTATCTACATGGGGTCTTCCATTCTACCCTTTTAAATTCAGAACTTTAAAGGTTTTAAATCAGTAATACAGATTTTAAAAATCATACTGTTTAGTAACTAAAATGAAGCAATAATGGCAAAAATAAAACACAATAATTTTATCGATACTGTAGATGAAATGTTATCAGCAGCAAAAAATGAAGGGGCTATCCATCTCTATGCTGAAGACAAAATACTAAGTGGGCGCACCATTCAAATAAATGCAAAAGAGATGTTTCATTTTGCCACTACCAGTTATCTTGGACTTGAATACGACCATAGGCTAAAAGCTGCGGCAATTTCCGCTATTACGAAATACGGTACCCAATTCCCGCTTTCTAAAACGTACATTTCTCATCCATTATATCACGAACTGGAAAACAAAATTGAGGCTATGTATGGCGTGCCTGGAATTGTAACCAAGAACAGTACCCTTGGACATTTCGCGGTCATACCAACTGCAATACGAGATGAAGATGGAGTCCTATTGGATCATCAAGTACATTGGAGTGTGCAGAACGCCTGCCAACTTTTGAAATTAAGAGAGATTCCTGTCGAGATGATTCGGCACAATAACCTTCAAATGCTGGAAGAGAAGATAAAAGAGTTGTCTTCCAAATGTAAAAAAATATGGTATATGGCTGATGGTGTTTATTCCATGTTTGGCGATTATGCCCCGATAAAAGATCTACTGCAACTATGCAAAAAATATGCGCAGTTACAACTCTATTTTGATGATGTACATGGAATGAGTTGGAAGGGCAAAAATGGCACAGGATATGTCCTTGATATTCTAAAAGAATTGCCGGAAAACATCATGATTGTCGGTACCTTAAGCAAGACCTTTGGTGCCAGCGGGGCAGTCTTTATAACCTCCGATACTAAATTGCGGGAGAGAATTAAGAATTTTGGAGGGCCTCTTACTTTTTCAGCCCAATTGGAGCCTGCATCCGTGGCTGCTGCATCGGCTTCAGCCGATATTCATCTTTCCCCAGAAATTATTATTTTACAGGATGAACTGGCGCAAAAAATCACGTATTTCAATTCAATTATTAAAGCAACATCGCTTCCGATGATAGCTCCAAATAGCTCTCCCGTTTTTTTCCTTGGAACAGCAATGCCATTAACCGCTTATCGTTTAGTGCAACGCCTTTTCAACGAAGGATATTTTGTTAATCCAGGGCTATATCCAGCTGTACCGGTAAAAAATTCGGGGATCCGTATTACAGTTTCTCGCAATAATCAGGAAGAAGATATAAAAGGACTTGTTCAGGCTTTGGAATACCATTTTCCAAAAGCGCTAGAAGAAACTTCCAACACCATGAATAAAGTTTCAATGGCATTTGGCATTTCTAAAATAACGCAGAAAAAAGAAAAATTGGTTCCACAATCTTCACTCAATCTTCAATATGAAACATCGATAAAACAACTTGATAGGGCCACTTGGAATACGCTTCTAGGCGGACAAAGTATATTTGATTGGGATGGACTTTGTTTTCTGGAAGATGCTTTTAAAAATTCTGCAGATCCTAAAAATAATTGGAGTTTTCACTATTACATAATTAGCGATAACAACAACGTTCCACTACTGGCAACTTTTTTCACCTTTGGGTTATGGAAAGATGACATGCTTGCCCCCGAGTCTGTTTCACTCCAGCTTGAAGAAAAAAGAATCCGAAATCCTTTCTACCTGACCTCAAAAGTTTTAGGTATGGGTTCGCTTTTCACTGAAGGAAATCATTGTTACATCAATAAGGCACATCCTTTGTCTAAAGATGCAGTCGAATTACTTTCAGAACAAGTCGAAATGCTGAACCAGAATTTAAACGCAGACATGCTGGTGTTAAGGGATTTTGATGAAGACGTGGAACTGAATCGTATGTTCCACAATCATGGATTTATAAAAATAAACATGCCCGAAACCTGCATCATCCAAAATGTCAGCTGGAATACTATTGAGGAATTTACCTCTACCCTTTCGGCTCGTTCAAAAAAACATTTTACGAAAGAGATTTTACCTTTTGAAAAAGCGTTTGATATCACCATAAAAGAACAATTGACTCCTAATGAAATTATACAAGGGTATCAGTTATACAAGAATGTAAAAAATAATAATTATGCCGTTAATACCTTTACACATTCTATCGATGTCTTTGAAAAAATGACCACTAATCCCCATTGGGAATTTATATTGCTGCATCTAAAGAATACCGAAGAGACACAAAATGTAAGTCCTCTAGTCGGAATTCTTTTCTGTTACAAAAACTTAGATCAAACATATGTCCCCTCATTAATTGGTATGGATTATGCAGTTCCCAAAAAATTCAGCTTATACCGCCAACTTTTATTTCAGGGAATTAAACGGGCACAGGAACTTAGTTATAAAAGAATTGATTTTGGAATTACCGCCACATTTGAAAAGAGAAAATTGGGAGCCAAAGTGATTCCAAAAATTGCTTACATTCAGGCGAAAGATAATTTCTCAATGGAATTTATGGGTACACTGCAGACCAAATAGAATGTATTCCGATTTAGAAAAAACATGTCAATTTACCTTACTACTCTTTTAGTGGAGTGCTAAAATAATATCCAGATTTTTAATAGTATGTAGATGTTATACGAAAACCGCCAATCAATGGGTAACCCACTTTATTACTCTATTAATAATTGACTGGCGGCTTTTTGTTTACTTCCCGTCGCCCAATGTATTAAGTTTTTCGCTCAATTCTATAAGCCCGGCTTTCTGTAGGCATTCGTCTGCTAACACTTTTAATTCTTGTAAACTCTCTTCAGTAACACTACCTAAAAGCGACAAAGATTTGTCGTCATCTTTAGCAGACAAGCCACGCTCAATGACATGGTTTAATAACAGTACATTTTTTCGTGAAATTTTCAAATCTATTTTCACTATCTCATTCATCCCAGGCGTGCTCAATATCGTATCAAACACTTTGGCCACATCATTTGTTGTAAGCATAATTTTCACGTTTTAATTAATAATTTACTACTACAAAGATATAAAGCAGGTTCTAAATTATCATGGGCAAAATATACCTATGATAGGTTAGATCCATACCGCTTCCTTAACTTCGCATCTGATTGGAGTAATGAATTTAAAAATACATTCTAATAGACACTTTTTTCTTTAAAGACAGTAACAAAAACCTTCCTGAAAACAGTCAGGACTTTGTTGCTTTAAAATCGATTTCTTGCTTTGAAAGAGCACGCCCCTTGATCGAAAATTGTGAACCAAACCGGTTATGTGATTACTAGGATATAACAGTACAAAATTATACTCAGCGTGCACTTTCCTTGAATACTAAATGTTAGGATGAAAATACCCTTTACAAAAACTATAAAATTTTAATGATTATATCAGTAGTCCTCCTTAATCTTCAAAATAACATTTTTACTATATCAGATTTTAAAAAGAGGCTATAAATGAGAAATCTGCTTTTTAAGCATTTTAGAACTATTGAAAATTCTAATAGACGTTAAAAGTATCAGGAAGATTGCAACGTTCCTGCAATCGGCAAGATGTCCGGTTGTATCACAACCGATATCTTGCTGCCTATTCACTCGGAACTCGTGGGCAGTGACACTAAAAGATGAAAAGACTTTAAAAACAATAAAATGAGAGATGATGAAAGAGAAAAACAACCGAACAAAGTGGTTTCATCTGCGGTTAACCCCTGATGAATATCAAAAGATAATGAAGGAGTTTAATAAATCTACTTGCCGAAAACTAAGCGATTATGCCCGAAAAAATCTTTTACAGAAACCTATCGTCAATACCTATCGAAATCAATCCCAAGATGATTTTATGGCAGAAATGATTCGTTTGAGAGTGGAACTTAATGCTATCGGCAACAACTTTAATCAGGCCGTGAAAAAACTGCATACGCTGCATCAGATTGCCGATTTTAAGCACTGGCTTCTCAGCTATGAATTGGAAAAAAAGATACTTTTTAATAAGGTTGATGAAATCAAAAAACACATTCAAAAATTTGCGGAATCATGGTTGCAATAATCAAAACGGGACACTCCATAAATCGCATTTTGAACTACAATGAAAACAAAGTTCAGCAGGGAGCAGCAGAATGCATTGGAGCCGGAAATTACCCGGTTGATATTGAAAAAATGGCCTTCCCCATGAAACTAAACCGGTTCATAAAACAGGCTGATTTAAATGAAAATGTGAAACGCAACAGCGTGCATATTTCGCTCAATTTTGATGTGACTGAAAAAGGAACTCCAAAAGAGAAACTAATGGAAATAGCGGATACGTATATGGCGAAAATTGGTTTTAAAGAACAACCCTACCTAGTGTATCAACATCATGATGCTGGACATCCCCACATACATATAATTTCTCTAAAAGTCAGGGATGACGGCAGCCGTATTGACATGCAGAATATTGGTCGAAACCAATCCGAGAAAGCTAGAAAAGAAATTGAAATAACTTATGGATTGGTTCCAGCGGAGAAGCATAAACGAGAAAAAGAATTAGTCGCAAAACCAGTTGATGCGAATAAAGTGGAATATGGACGTACTGAAACCAAACGGGCCATAACCAATCTATTGGATAAGGTACTTCAAAATTATAAATACACGAGCCTGCCGGAATTTAATGCGGTACTTCAGCAGTATAATGTAGTAGCGGACAGAGGCAACGAAAATTCAAGGATTTTTCAAAATAGAGGATTGGTGTATCGCATACTGGATGAAGGTGGCAATAAGATAGGTGTTCCTATTAAAGCCAGCGATTTTTACAGCAAACCAACGCTAAAATTTTTAGAAGAACGATTTATTCCAAATGAAAAGGCAAGGACGCCCTATAAGTCAAGAATAAAAAATGCGATTGATATTGCATTATTGGACAACAAAAAAATGTCGATTCAGGAATTAGCAAAAATAGTAGAACTATCCGGAATCAATATAGTCTTTAGACAAAACGCAGAAGGTTTACTATACGGTATCACGTATGTAGACCACCAAACGCAATGTGTATTTAACGGAAGTGCTTTGGGAAAATCATATAGTGCAAAAGCCATTCAGGAACGCTGTGGTTTATATGAGGTCGAAAATCAAAAAACAACCGTTTCTAAAATTAAAAAATCGGAAGAACCTAAACCAGGAGTAAATCCAAAAGAAGTTAGCGATTCTTCAATCGATAATGGTTCAAAAGCGAATGGAGCAGTTGAATCAACTAACGTAGTAGAGAAAATAGTAACCGCAGTCACGCAGACAGAAAATGATTCCTCTTATCTGCCAAATCAACTTAAAGGGAAGCGGAAAAAGAAGAGACGAAAAGGACAATCTAATAACCAATAAATGATATTATTATGGCTATGCAAACTGGAGAAAACGAACAGGCATTGCGGAAAATTCTTGATATGACACGACTCATCAGTATCGCACTTTTACTGCTCCATTTTTATTATTACTGCTATACTGCATTTCAACAGTGGGGTTTTGTGAGCAGATTCATTGATAAAATATTGGGCAACATTCAACATACTGGATTGTTCAGTTATTTTCATAAATCTAAGATTTTTACTTTAGGTTTTTTGTTGATTTCTTTGCTTGGAGCAAAAGGCCGTAAAGACGAAAAACTGAATCATAAAACAGCTATTGCCTATATCATAACAGGTATGTTACTTTACTTTTTAAGCTACCTATTGATGTTCGTGAAAACAGATACTACTGCAATAGCAATTATTTATATAGGTAGTACGACTATCGGATTTTTATTGATGCTTTCGGGAGGGACATTACTCTCTCGAATGATAAAAAACAGGTTGAATAACAAAGATATTTTTAACAAAGAAAATGAAACCTTTCCCCAGGAAGAACGATTACTGGAAAATGAATATTCCATCAATCTTCCGGCGCGTTATTATTTGAAAGATAAAGTTCGAAACAGCTGGATCAATATCATCAATCCCTTTCGGGCTTTAATGGTTTTGGGTACACCCGGATCGGGTAAATCCTATTTTGTAATTCGTCATGTTATTACTCAGCACATTCGAAAAGGGTTTACGATGTTTATTTATGATTTTAAGTTTGATGACCTTTCCAAAATCACCTATAATACCTGGCTTAAATACAAGCACCTCTATCCTATTCCACCCCAGTTTTATGTGATCAATTTTGATGACTTGGCCCGCACCCATCGATGCAATCCCTTGGAGCCTTCTGCTATGACGGACATCACAGATGCAGCGGAATCAGCGCGAACTACTTTTCTGGGTTTAAATAAGGAATGGATCAAAAGACAGGGCGACTTTTTTGTCGAATCACCTATTAATTTCTTGACTGCTATAATATGGTATTTGAGGAAATACAAGGATGGCCAGTTCTGTACGCTGCCTCATGTCATTGAGCTAATGCAACTCGACTATGACAGTTTGTTTACGATATTGCGGACGGAAAAGGAAATAGAAGTACTCATTAATCCATTCATAAATGCTTATCTCAATGATGCCATGGAACAATTAGAGGGACAAATTGCTTCCGCTAAGATTGCCATGGCAAGACTTTCATCACCTCAATTGTATTATGTATTATCTGGGAATGACTTTACATTAGACATTAATAATCCAGCTGAACCAAAGATTGTCTGCATGGGCAATAACCCTCAAAAAATTCAAATTTATGGTGCTGTATTATCCTTGTACGTTTCCCGTTTAATCAAGTTGGTGAATCAAAAAGGGAAACTGAAAAGCAGCCTGATCTTCGATGAGTTTCCGACTATTTATCTGAACAATATGGACAGCCTCATTGCTACAGCCCGAAGTAATAAGGTAGCCACCTGCTTGGGAATTCAAGACTTCAGTCAGCTTCGTAAAGATTACGGTCGCGAACATGCAGATGTGATTACGAATATCACCGGAAACATCGTCAGCGGTCAAGTTACTGGTGACACCGCCAAACAATTGTCAGAACGTTTTGGAAAAATTATGCAAGACAGAGAAAGTCTGTCTATAAATAGCGGTGACAACTCCATCAGCCGTTCTAAACAATTAGAATCAGCCTTGCCCCCATCTAAGATTTCTTCCCTAAGTTCCGGTGAATTTGTAGGCATGGTTGCCGATGATCCTGATTGCAAAATTGAATTAAAAGCCTTTCATTGTGAAATTATTAATGACCGCGATGCCCTAAAAAGAGAAGAAGCTAATTATCAAGAGATTGCCGTGATTAGGAAGATTGACAATGCAATGGTCCAGCGAAACTATTTGCAGATAAAACAGGATATTCAAGAGATCATGCAGTCTGAAATCGAACGTTTATTACATGATCCTAGTCTGACTTATTTGGTATTGAAGAAGTAATCAATATAATTTATGTAATCTTAAACCTTTTAAAAATGAAATCAATTAACTCCTTATACTATTATAAATAATTCAAGTCTGTTTCTAAAAAAAATCAAAGGTGTTTGACCAATTGGAATTCAGCGACTATTTCCTGATTACGTGCTCGAACAATTAAAAACAAATCCAATTAAGCTTTAACTTATGTTGGACTACCGTCTTGAATACCTGGGTCTATTATTTTTGTAAACGTTGGCAAGATGCTACATACCAATTCATCTCCCTCTAAATTGATATTGGGTACTGGATTCACGACAAAGGGAATAAGTACAACCGCGGTACAAGAGTTGTTTAAGGGATTAATTACTTCTACTCTTATCTTTTGCGTTATCGTAACAAACGGATTGGGTAAAGGGCTAGAAAGCGGGTTATTATTTCCATCAAAATAACGAACCGTCATTTCTGTTTGTCCATTTAGAATAATATTTTGAAAGTTTGAAGTGTCAAACCCATATTTTCCATTCCTGCAAAGCCGGATCTGTCTCATCATCGGAAACAGTTGTTAAACTTACGGGAACTGGAAATGCTTCAGGCAAATCAGAGACGATAAACTGTACTGTTGAATCAAAAGAGCAGGCTGTTACTGTATTAATAGTTACACGCACTTTTAACACTTGAGATCCTGTTATAAAAGGGTTTGGTAATGGGCTTGAAAGCGGATTGTTATTTTGGTCCAAATAAGTGACAGTAACATTGGTCAGCACATTCAAAATAGCTGTTTGGATTGTAGAAGTATCAAAAGCATACAGCCCATCTTGATCATCATCACATTGGGTTTCTATAATCGATTTTGCAATAGGAATGCGTTCAACATTCAGAGTAATATGGCTTCCTTACCCCAAACAATCATTATCCAACCTACTATCCACACGAATGTAAATGTTTTGGGTAGTAGGGTATCCAATGTTTCTGTAAATCGCAATATTAGAGATGGAGTTTTTTTCTGCTAATTCATCATTTTGGTTTCTATAATAAGTAATGTCTAATTGCTGTCCTACCGGGAAGATGGCCTGTATTTGATTCGTTACGCTGCTAAAATCAAAAGTTGTAAATCCATCGGTATTAGTCCCCGAAACCGCATCATCACACTCCGTGAACGAACGAGTAAAATTCAAAGGTATTTGTGTTGTCGAAACAATCAGATTCAATTTTGCTATTCTAAAACAAGAATTTGTATTGCTTACTCTTACATAAACTGCATCATTACTGACTGTTTGATTGACATAAGTCGTAGTGTTTACAATCGGATTAGAATTGCTTTGAGCTTCTGATTGCGTTCTAAAAAAAGAGATGTTTTCCGATGAAACATTGTTTGCTATTTTAGGAATTACTTCTTCTAAGTTAAAAATACTAAAACCATCAATATCATCATCGCATTGTTTTAAATCAACGACGGCCGTAATAACAGGCAAAGCAAAAACTTGAGTGGTAAAAGAGGTAGTCACGGAACAATTGGGATTGTCCCTATTTACCATTTTTACATAAATTGTTTCAGTAGCATTTGTATTCTGATATGCTGTAGGGATTGCAATACTTTGGGTTAAAGCCGCATCTTTAAAATAAGTAAGAGAAAATTGCGTAGCCGATTGACCATTCAAATAGCGGCTGCTCTTTGCGTTAAATCGAAAACCACTCGACCGTCGGTATCTGTTCCTATACTTGTGTTATCACTGCTATTTAGATTCGTAATATTAGTTGCTACATTGGGTTTAGGAGCGTCAAATACGTCAATAAAAAAAGAAGTGGTACTTTTACATGTACTATTTTCATTATTCGATACTTCCGCTATAATACTTTCAGATTGATATGCATTTTGATTCATATAGGCTGTAGGCGTGGCGATAGCTATATTATTGGCATAATCTGACGCATTAGCAAAGTATTTTATAGTGTATAAATTAGGATCTTGTCCATTTAGTATTGTTGCGTTTTGCGATGTTAAATCAAAATCATATAACCCATCATTATTAGTATCACAAATTAGCAAGTTTTGTGTTGTTGTTGCGGTGGGAACTCGAGATTACAATATCTTTGGTTTTAGTGGTGGAACCTGTTATTCCAGTTGCTGTTACCGAAGCTGTTTAAGTACCCTCAGTTGCATATTGATGCGTTGGACTTATATCAGTCGAAGAAATTCCATCTCCAAGATCCGAGCTGGCTGCTGTTATCGCTTGTATTGCATTTAGTGAATTCTGTCGCAGCGCCAAAGCATAATTTTTTGACATCAAAAAAAGCATCAAAAAACGAGGTGATAAATGGTGGTAATCCCAATAGCCGACTTGTATTATTGGCAAGCGGTTGCCCAGCTTCATCAAAATTGCACCCTAACCCCAATACATCGGGATTGTTTATAATCGCTAAAGAATTTAGATTATAAGTGCAATAATAATTTTTTTTATTGGGAGCTAATTGTAAGGCTCCAATACCATAACTACCGCTGAAAATTTCTGTTTTTGAATTAGGAATGTCTATGCTCAATAAATCAAATTGTGCCAACAGATAAGAATTATCTACAGAACAATTAAAGCTTGCATAGAGAACTTTAGAATTAGTAGAAAATTCAACACCATAGGCTTTAACTTCAGTAAGAATTAATTTGGGATTAAAAACAGCTCCAGTCAACGCATCAAAATCAAAGATATATACTGACCCTTTATAATTATTATATGGACTAGTCGCCGTATCAATTTGATCGTATGCTGCTGCTAATTTTTCACCATTCGGTGATACTTTTAGGTATCCTATCGCATTCCTACGATACCCAAAAGTAGGAACACTTGGTCCAACAGTTGATTTTACTGGTGTACTACTGACACCTGTCGTTGTCACTTTGAAAGCGTAAAAGTTATCTGTAAATTGTGTAATGACCCAATATCCACTTCCAGAAGCATCGTTTACCGCAGTCAATTTTTCAGATCACTTATATTTTATTTCCTCACCATGGGGGTTTGTATCATATGTAATGAGATGATTATTTCTACTAATAATATCCCCAATACTTCCATTACTACCTATTTTACTTATATCTACTATTGAATAATTCAACCCATTATTTAATCCATCATCATTATCCGGTGTTTTACCGCTATCTACCTCATCGTGGTTCCCCGAAAAAGCATTTGGATATTTAGCAGATAGGATACTGTAATACTAAGATTAAAAAACAAAGGATGTAGTCCAGATTTTGAGATAAACTGGAAGTTATAAATTCTGATTTAAATTCCAATAAAAAAAGTATAGAATGAATTACCTCCTAAAAATATCCCTAAACTGATACAACAGGCGTTCTATTAAACGTAAATCTTCTGTGACAATTTCAGCACTCCCTGTCATTTCTTGTTGGAACGGAATCGTTTTGTGATAGGAAGTTTTTAGTTTTTGTGATAAGGATACATCAATTAGTAGATTTCCGTCTTTATCTGGTGTTAAAGAAATATTCTTGATTTTTCCACATAACATTCCGTATTGGCTGTCCGGAAAATTAGTTAAACGAATATTTACGGCTTGTCCTACTTGTATTTTTCCTGAATTCAACGCAGGTGCTTTCAATTTTCCAACATATCCTTTTTCCAAAGTTGGAATTACAGCAAAAATGGCATCACCGGCAGTAATTGTTTGATTGGCGGTCCAAATTTGTAAAAAAGAAACTTTACCAGTAACCGAAGATTGTAATACATATGCTAATTCCCAATCTTTTATTACTTTTTTTAACTGATAAAATGCTTGAATTTTGTTTCTTTCCAAATTGATTTCTTCCTTAGTTTCGTTAATTTTATTGCTTTTACTATTTTTAGAATTGTCAATCAAAGTCGATTTCAATTGAGAAATTGTGCTCAACAAACTTCTATAACTTTTTTCCGCTTGAAGATAGCCCAGTTTTTTACTCTCAAAATCCTGAGTCGAAATCACTCCTTTATTGAACAAGATTTCGTATCTATTTACATCACTTTTTTGCAATAGCAGTTCGATTTCATTCAAACTTTTTTGTTGCTGCAAAATATCCAAACGAGCTGATATTTGAACACCCTCAGAGTTTTGAGCATTCCCCTCTACCTCATAAGGCCGTAAATCAGCGTTTAATTCATTGGCGATATAAGCGGCATGAAATCCTGCATATGCACTTTCTATATCTCCTAGCTGGGCAGTTGAGAGTTCTTTAAAATCAAAATTAGTTCCGCTAACATTCGTTTTCATCATTTTTTTTAATAAAAAAACATCGTGGTAATTGGCCGTATTTTGAATAATTGCAAGAGGGGTATTTTCCAAAACCATTGCTTTGTCGTGCACCAAAACAGTTTCAATTTTACCCGTGGTTTTGGCTACAACTTTTTCGGGGGGAATGTTAGTCGTTATTACAATTTGAGCAGAAACAATATCGGGGTATTTAATGAACCATGTAGAAAAAAGTAACATGAAAATGATTCCAGAAACCACTATCGTACCCCAACGAATCATCCAATTGGGGATTCGGGTAAGAATTTCTTGGACTTCTTCGCTACGGAGTTCTAGCTCTTTATTTTTAGGCATTGTTCATTTTTTTTAATTCTAAAATCATTAATCTCAATCTATGATCCTAATTACCTAACTGCAACTGATTTCGAACCAATTCATAATAACTACCTTTTTGTTTTACTAATTCTTTATGATTGCCTATTTCAATGATTTTACCTTTCTCAAGAACTACAATTTGGTCAGCATTCATAACGGTACTTAATCGGTGTGCAATAACCACGACGGTTTTATTCTTGAAGAAAATATCCAGTTTTTCCATAATAACCTTTTCATTATTGGCATCTAAAGCCGATGTCGCTTCATCAAAAAATAACATTTCAGGGTTTTTATAAACTGCTCTGGCAATAAGCAATCGTTGTTTTTGTCCGGTACTCATTCCTACTCCTTCCATCCCTATTTTTGTGTTATACCCCAAAGGCAAACCATTAATGTATTCGGCAATGTTGGCAACATCCGAAGCATAAATCAACCTCTTTTTATCAATAAAATCAACTCCAATAGCAATATTATTGGCTATCGTATCACTAAAAATAAAACCCTCCTGCATTACTGCTCCTATATTGGCACGCCATGTTTTTTGAGAAAGATTTCCCAAATCAACGCTGGCTCCCCTCTCCAAAGGAGAGGGACTGGAGGTGAGGATAATCTTCCCACTATTGGGTTCGTAGAACTTCAATAATAATTTCATTAAAGTGGTCTTTCCGCTACCACTAGTGCCCACAATAGCAGTAATTTTATGAGCAGGAATGGTAAGACTTAAATTTTTAAGAACGGGAATAGTAGAACCAATATAGCGAAAAGATAAATCGTTGACGATGATATCACAATCTTTAGGTATGTCATGTGTTTGATGGGCTTCTTGTTGAATCTCGTCTTCTTTTTCATGTATTTCAGACAAACGGACCAGTGATATTTTCGCATCTTGCACTTCACGAATAAAAGTGATTAATTGCACAATTGGACCATTCAAACTTCCTACTATACTGCTTATGGCCATCATCATCCCTAGAGTTATTTCTCCATCAATAACTAATTTTGCCGAAAGGAAAATAATGATTATATTCTTTAATTCATTAATAAAATTAGACCCTACCGTTTGGGTTTGTTCTAACACCAATCCTTTCATAGACACTTTAAATAGTCGCGCCTGCACGTACTCCCAACCCCAACGTTTTTGCTTCTCGGCATTGTGCAATTTTATTTCCTGCATGCCATTGATGAGTTCAATCACTTTACTTTGCTCTTGGCTAGTCTCCGTAAACCGTTTGTAATCGAGTTTTTCTCTGCGTTTCAAGAAAAGAATTACCCAAAGAAAATAGAAAAAACTTCCTAAAAAGAAAACCACAAAAATCTGGATATTATAATAGGCCAAAACTCCACCCATAATCAGCATATTGATTAGTGAAAACAAAACATTGAGCGAAGATGTAGTCAAAATACGCTCAATGCGATGATGATCGTTAATACGCTGCATAATGTCACCTGTCATTCGCACATCAAAAAACGAAATCGGCAAATTCATTAATTTGATAAAGAAATCGGAGATTAAAGAAATGTTGATTCGAGCCGAAAGATGCAATAAGATCCAGCTCCTTATTAGTTCTAAAGCCGTTTTTCCAAAAAACAAAAACAGTTGTGCAAAAAGAACTAGATAGATAAAATGGATATTTCTGTTTTGTATTCCAACATCTACAATGCTTTGCGTCAAAAAAGGAAAAATAAGCTGTAAAACACTACCAGCTAATAGCCCTATAATCAATTGTGTTATAAATGATTTATATGGCAATATGTATTTAACTAAAAGCGAAAAACCAAATTTATTACTTACTTCTGTATCAAATTCACTTTGATAGAATTTTGGTGTAGGCTCTAGTAATAAAGCAATTCCTTCTTCTGTAGTTTCATTGGCATTATTTCCAATCCAAAATTTCAAAAATTCTACAGGAGTGTACTCTATCAATCCAAATGCTGGATCAGAAATAAAATACCTATCTTTTTTTATTTTATATAAAACAACATAGTGGTTTTTATTCCAATGCAGTATTGACGGGAGAGGAACTTCATCAAGTTTTGCTAAATTTAGCTTTACTCCTAATGTTCGAAAACCTATTTTTTCAGCAGCGTCACTTATTAACACCAACTTACTGCCATCTCGGATTGTTTCACTATAATTACGTAGGGCTTGGATGTTAACTATTTTACCATAATACTTGGCTATTATTTTTAAGCAGGTTGGACCGCAATCTTTTTTGTCGGATTGATGATAGTACGGAAATCTTGTCATTAATTTATAATTATATCATCATCATAGATTGTTTTATTATCGTCAGTTTTAACAAAAATGTGGTATTTACCAATTGGCAATTCAAAATTAATAGTTTCATTTTTAGGAATAATTAAAAAGCTTTTAATTGGAATCGCCAAATTCTTCATCAAATCAAATTCTTTAAAATCAATTATTTCAACTAAAACTTCTTTATTTTTATAGGCCGAAAATCCTTTATCCTTAATGACTGATTTTCTGAATATTGCATTCGGATATATTATTTTTAAACTCGGCTTTAAGTTGTTAACCAAAAAATAATCGGCAGAAGATTTTATTTTTGTTGTGCCAGCAAGATATTTACGAGGAATTAAAATTAAGTCCTGTTTAGTATCTGCACAAATCACTGTTTGATTAATTGTTATTGGATTAATTCCAGACAGTTCTTTAAAATATTCTGCCATCCATTTTCTCTCTTCATTTTTCTTTTCAATATGGTGATGCCCCACATATACAAAGATTTTGGCCTTTGGGTCTTTCTCTAAAATATTTATAATATTTTTTGCCTGACCCATTTCTCTGTCTATCCCTTTTTCAAAATTTTCATGTCCTGAAACAGTAAACCCTAAAGCGATTGCCTTCCTTATGAAGTGAGCAAAAAAAGGCTCACCCACATAAATTCCATTCAGGTAGTTTGGAGTTGACTCCTTTCCTGGACTTTCAATATTAAAACCTTCTAACGACAAATAACTATATCCATTTGCTTTCAGAGTTTCTAATAATTCCATCGCAAACAATCGATGTTTTGGATAATAATGATCTTCATTCAGCATGATCACTTGGTTTTCTTTTGCTATTTCAGCAATTTTACCAAAAACAGCATGGTCTTTATAAACGTCATCTTTGCTAGATAAATCGGCTACAATTGAATTAAAAATTCCTTTGCGCTCTTTTTCGTAATCTACAATTAAGGAATCATACAGTTTATTATTAGACATGGATGCATTAACC
This sequence comes from Flavobacterium xinjiangense, assembly GCF_900142885.1. GTDB lineage: Bacteria > Bacteroidota > Bacteroidia > Flavobacteriales > Flavobacteriaceae > Flavobacterium > Flavobacterium xinjiangense. The sequence goes on from NZ_FRCL01000014.1 coordinate 38,136, forward strand.
GTTGATAAGAACTGGAATTTATCATCATTTCCCACATCAGATTTTAGAGGCGCAGTTTTCAACTTTTTACTTGCAAAAAGAGGATTGGGATGCACAGAAGGAAAATTTTTCACAAATATGGATACAAATGACATTTTTGATCTATTTAATGAATCGATAGCAATTTTATTCAGTAAATCAGCAACAAATATCGAAGCGCTATTATCCTTGACAACATTAGTTTTTACCAATCCTAAAACCTTTCTTTTCCCTTTTTGCTTTTCGAAAAAGAAAGTATTATTAACCGCATCAGGAACTATAGTTTTAGTATTGTTTGAATTAACACTCGATACTTGTGCATTTTGATAGAAAAAATACATCTCAACGCCCTTTTCTTTTGCATCAGCAACCAAAAAAAGGTCTTTTGATGATAAATTATTATTCTTTAATAATTGCTTAAACTCTTTTTCTTTACTCAAAGAAGCTTCTCTAAATTGAATATTTTTATCAAAATCAATTCCCACTTTCAAAGAATCATTGTAAAAATAATTTCTATTAAAGTAATTTCTATCAGACAGTTTGCTTTTGTTTGAGCCACAGGAAATGAATAAGAACAACAGTAATAAATGAAAGAATCTATGCATTATTCCAAAGGTTTTTATACGGGTCATAATTACAGTTTATTTTGGTTGAATAAAATGGATCTGTTTCCTTTAGCTTATAAGGAATACTGCCATCTGGACAGATGTAGCGAAACTCACAATCCTTGCAGACAAAAATTTTATCTTTATTAATTGCCCAAAATTCCCTCACATCTTTATTATCAGCAACATCATTTAAATTAGTAATGTCAATATTGCCAAAAATAGATTGATCCTCAATATGGCGTTTTATGTCTCCATCACTGTCAATAAAAATACTTCTATTATAAGCAGTATTAAAGATTAAAGATTCATTAAAATTTTCCATACTTAATACAAAATCATGATGATTATAAATCTTCATTGAAAGCACTTCACTTAATGATTTTTTTTCATAAATAAATTTCTTTACTGCAGAATCATTTATTTTATCAACATCATAAAAAATGATTTCAGTGATTCTAGAATTTTTTTTTCTAAGCTTTACTAATTCAGTTTCTATACCTATATTGTATTTTATAAAAATTACAATGGTTTTAATTTTAGATTTATCAACAAAATGAAGTGTATCTACTATTTTTTTAAAATTAAAATCATCTGTTATTAATTTTAAACAGCTTACACCTAAATCATCAACTTTAACCTCGAAGAAGTTTTTTAAAGTTAAAATTGGTAAATTTAAATCTAAAGTTATAGTTTCAATTTTATAAGGGCGATCAAAATTATTGCTTATTGGTGGATATAAATTAGTGTCATTGTCAGTAAAAATTAATTCATTATTAAAAAAATAGCGAATATATTTCTTTAAAATAACTTTGTCATTTTTAAAATCTTGGAATAGATCATATATTCTCTTTCCTGAATATTCATTTATAAAATCAATTATTTGATTGGGTAATATATAAAAGTTTTTTCTCTGATTATCTAGTATTATCGCTCTATTTATACCTTTTACCATAAAACAGTTTGAAAACAGTTTGAATTTTTTATCAATCATTAGTACGTCTAAAATAAAGTGGTTTGTAAAATTCGTTGCAAGTTGTTTTTGAAGTTTGATAAAATAGTGACTCAACATATTTTCTGCTATTTTTTACCTTAGCTAAAACCAAATCTTCTTTTGTGCATTCTGCAATAACTGGAAGGCTTATTTTGTATTTATTTTTCATTATTTAAAAGTATCAAATTTTGCGCGACGATTTTATGTAAATCATAATTACATGGAAACGAAGTCATTCCAAATTGTCCTGAAGGATTTACTTCTAAAAAATAGTATGCACCATTTTTTGAAGATTTAAGAATGTCTATTGAACCTGTATTTAATTGTAGTTTTTTCATGAGTATATCTATTTTCATTTCAATTTCGGAAGGTAATTGAAACGGTATAAAGCGATTGGGAAAATCCCAATCGTAAGCTCTAAAATCTATTTTAGTTTGTGGGTTACTTTGCGAAAATATTGCCATTGAATAACATTTTCCCATTATATAAAAAACCCGGAGTTCAATTTCTTTTTCAATATATTCTTGAAAAAGAGAAGGACTAAAATTTATATTTAGGTTTTTTACTGTTTCAACTTTTACAGTACTTAGCCCTACAGTGCTATTAGCTAATTTAAGATGCAACGCTTCTGCTATAGGCTTAGTAATAATCGAATGATTGTTTTCTTCCCAAAATAATTTTAATTTATTTCTTTCAGTGACGATTATGGTTTTAGGTATTTGCAAACCTACATTTTTAGCTAAATTTAAAATTTCTAGTTTTGATTTCATTAAACTTCTTTTAAATAGCCACTTTTTATCATCCAAAAGACTGAAGATCAATTCGCGAAGGGCTTTAAACTCATCATTTAAAAAAAGCATTAAATCTCTTAAATAATCTAATTTGGCTTCATAATCTCTTAAATAGCCAAATTTCCTAAACCAAACGACAGAAATATCCTTTAAATATACTCTTTGTGTTGAATTTTCAAAATACGAATTTTCAGTACAATTAGAATCATATGAAAAAGTAGTTATTCCTTGCATAAGCTCTTCATCATTAACTCTTAAAACTGGGGTTTTAAAATAATTTAACCATTCAATAACTAGATCTGTATCTCTATCACCAGGTTTACTTAATATAAGAATCATAAAAATGTTATAAAAAAATATTTAGGATAATGTTTATCCTAAATACTTATGTTAAAAAAAATATTAAATCATTTTAATATTGTTAATCTACACCATCTAATTGATTATATTCACTTCCGGGTAGCTGACACCATGTTTGATGATCTTCTGGAGCATTACCTCCATTAATAGTGTCAATCTCAATTTTTTCACACTCGAAATCTTCTAATTTTTTCATAATTTTAATTATTTAATATTGATTCTAAAAACATTCTCATCATTATCAATGTCTTCAAAATAAATCATATAGTACATTTACCGAAGAATCAAGATAGGAGAGTCATAAAAAACACTTAGACATAAAACATTATGCCTAAGTATTTGTACTAAAAAGATTTAAAAATCATTCCAATTGTTAATCTTGACCATCATAATCATTTTCATACTGACCAGGATGTGTCGTCCATGTTTGGACATCTGCCAAATTACCTCCATAAATAGTATTAATCTCAACTTTTTCGCATTCGAAATCTTCTAATTTTTTCATAATTTTAATTTTTTATTATTAATATTTAAAATCACCCGTCTTCAATTTTATAAATAATTCACGTGCACTTGAATTAATTTTATAAAAGCGAATAATAGATATTTTTACCAAACATAAAAAGAAGAAATGGATTACATACATAGCAAACACAACCTTTAACAAAGAAGGTTGTTTATAAGTAAAATGTGTTAAAATTTACAAAATGGTTCTAAATAAATCACGGCTTATCGCCTTATTTACTAGACCTGAGTCGTCAGTTGTCTCAGATTTTTTTATTCGGACGATGCGTTTTTGGAATAACTACTTCTATTCACTAGAATTTTAAAGTGTTGTTCGTACTCTTTAAATTTTGAGAGTTGTTCATTTTCTAGTTTCTGCCAAACATATATAGAAGAAATGGATTGCAGATACAACAAAAACAACCTTTAACAAAGAATGTTATAAGTAAATATGTTAAAATTTACGAAAGAAGTTTTAAATAAATCCTTGTTTAATAGCTTCTTTAACTAGACCTGTGTCATCCGTTACCTCAAAAGCTTTTTTCATTCGGATGATACGCTTTTGGATAGCGCTTGTTGTTAGATGAATGATACTCTCCAACTCCTTGATTTTAAATCCTTTTGACAAATACAAAAGGATTTGACGATTGGCATCTTCAATCATTAATTCCTTTTTCCATATTTCATTGATACAGCTTTTTACTATTGGACTTTGGTATTGATTGCCCAGCAGTATCTCATATAGAGCTTGCTGTAATTTTTCAGGAGTAATGTCATTTTTTATTATAAGTCCATCCGGACGTACGTTCTTGGCGATGTCATATACAATAATGACTTCAGTATGTGCAGTAATCATAATGATTTTACAATTAGGCATTTTCTCTCGTATTAAAAGTGCCAAATCACTGCCTGATAAAATAGATTTTTCCTCATAACCGGGTAAACCTTTATCTATGATAGCTAAGTCAAAAGACTGTTTTGCAGAAGTACTTCTTAGCAGAGTAGAGTAGGCTTCCTCACAATTATAAGCTTTAGTAAAAACGGGTGGATTTTTCCCGAAAGGCTCCCCTAGAAGAGCGTTAATATAACCTTCTACAGTCATTGGGTGGTCATCTACTACAAGTACATTCATTATAAGATATTTTAACTTTAACAAAATAGGCAGTTTTTCTGCAATAAAAGAAATTTATTCTTCTCTAGATTGCACCTCCTTATTTTTAGTATAATTATATGCGGTTTTCTTTTCTTATTATTGACGACAATGCCATCAATGTGAAGGAAACTTTAGAACTCTTCGAAAATTTCCCTAATTATTTTTGCGCTGGAGTTGCCAAAGATAGTCAAACCGCAATAAATCAAATTATAAAAGTAAAACCTCAATTAGTTATCGTAAGAATTCCAATCAAATCTAATGAAAAAACTTCTTTTTTTAAAACGATTAATGACTTGTTTCAATATGTAGATCTAATGCCCTATTTCATAGCATTAGCTTCGGAACCAGATTATGCACTGGAAGCAGTACAATCGGGATTTTCTGATTATATCATAGTGCCATTAGAGTTGCAGGAGTTAGGGAAAAGTCTTTTCAAATTTGAAAAAAGAAATCCAACGACAATTCCTTCCGCTATTTGCATTAAATCATATAGCGATTACCAATTTGTAGCGCTACAAGACATTGTTTATTTAAAAGCTGATAACAACACAACTGATATTCAACTGTACAATGGTAAAACAGTGAATGCCTATAAGACTTTAAAACATTTTGAGAACACATTACCATTCTATTTTTTGAGGATACATAAAAGTTATATTGTTAACATTAATCATGTATCACGGATTCATTTCAGCAAATCAAAATGTTATCTTAATTACAATGAAATCCTGCCCTTCTCGATAACTTACAGAGATAATATTGAGGCCATAATCCGAAAGATCAATATTTAGCTCTCCTAAAGAATCTTCGTAATACATATTGAACTGATATCATATGATCAAGATTCAAAACATAGGGTTTCCCCACTTTGATTACTCCTTTAACTAGTGTACTAAATGGGTTCACTATAAGCTCTTGATATTTTAAAAATACCGCTGTTTTTACCTGTTAATTTGCCCCAGTTATAATGCATCAGAAACTTCTAAATAAATATTGAGGATGGGGAAAATCTGCTTTTAAAGCAGTGTCATTCTCAATATTTCAGAACGGCTATTTCCCAGCTTTTCTTAAAAAAGGCACTCCATTTTTGGATCAGTGCCAGTATAAAAATATTTCTAATTTTTTAAACACTTTTTATGAAAAAGCTATTAATTGCTATGGGTTGTCTATCAGCTGTAATCTTAATGTCTTCATGTACAACGGATAGTATCGGAGATGCTGAAAAAGAAACCTCAAGTAAATATACTAAACTTTCTGTATCAGCAACTGATGAAGTCATACCTCCCCCAATAGATGATAGAGATAAAACTAAGGGCTAATCTGTTGTTAAAAACCAGATAATAAAAATTATCTGGTTTTTAATCTTTATTTTTGAAAAAATAAAGATTAATTATTCCTTAGAAAAATTGAAAACAAAACTTAGAATCTTAGTGTTCGCGAATTTATTCTTACTGATTACCTCCTGTCAGAAAAAAAAAGAAAATATTGAATATGAAAATCGAGTTAAGGTGCTTTTAAACAAGTATGATTTATCAGTATTACCAGACAATTATAAAGAGAAAACATTAGACACCGTATATCTATATTTATTAAAACATGAAAATGATTCAATAAATAGAAATTTACTTTTTAAAGTTGCTAATAAGTACTACGCCTTAAATAAATTTGATAAATATCTAAAAGTTACGAAGAAAGTTAAAGAGTTTGCATCAGAGAAAAAAGATACATCGCATATGGCTAAGTCATTGTATTTTTTGGGAGAATACTATGAAGATAAAGCACAATTTGACAGCTCTTTTTACTATTATAATCAGTCTGAAAAGCTCTACAAGAACTTAAAAGATACATTGAATTCAGGTAGGATAGCATTATATAAAGGTGGTATTTTATTTGATTCTGGCAACTTCACCGAAAGCGAAACTGGAGCCGTAAACGCTTTAAAATTACTTTCAAAAACTAGCAATACTAGATTAGTTTACGAGAGTTACAATTTACTTGCGCTTTCATTAAAAGAATTAAATAATTTTGAAGAGTCTTTAAAATATTTTGATCTAGCTTTAAATCAACTACAACCACTTGAAAACGAAGATTATCCCAAGGACAAATTAGTTAAATCTAGAATATCTTGTTTCAATAACATTGGTCGCGTCTACGAAAAGCAGAGGAATTATAAAAAAGCAATAGTTTACTATGAAAAAGGTTTGGCTTTACAGGATTTAAAACTTAACTATCCAAAATCATATGCAATGCTGCTAGACAATATAGCTTATTCTAAAATGAAAGAAGGAGACTTTAAAGATATTGACAGACTGTTATTTGAGTCATTAAAGATTAGTGATAGTTTGGATATAACTCAAGGTATCGTATCAAGTAAAATTAACCTAGGAGAATATTATTTATATAAAAAGGACACTACACAAGGTTTAACTTATATTACAGAAGGTTTTAAACTGGCAAAAAAAATTAAAGCTGGTCCTTTTATAATAAGATCATTGAAATTATTAACGGAAAATGATTCCAAAAACAAAAACTATTATTCCATTTTATACATCAAGATAAATGACAGCATTCAAAATGTAGAGCGAATGACCCGGAATAAATTTGCAAGAATAACCTATGAAACGGATCAAATAGAGGAAAAAAATGAAATCCTCTCTAACAAAAACACCAATATTATTCTTGGTTCTGGAATTATTATAATTTTCTTGGGGGTCTTTTTTGCTTTTTACCGTCTAAAATCGAAAAACAAAGAATTACTATTTATTAAAGAACAGCAGGAAGCAAACGAAAGAATATATCAGCTAATGTTGGTCCAGCAATCTGAAACTGAAAAAGCACGCAGTGATGAAAGAAACCGAATAGCTATGGAATTACATGACGGAATAGTAAACAGCATTTTTACGACACGTTTTAATTTAATTCAATTAGATCCAAATGCATTAGATAAAAAGGAGCAATTGGTTAAGGAGTTGGAAAAAACAGAGAATGAAATTAGACAAGTTTCACATGATTTGACACAAAACCTGCTTTTTGAAGATAAAAGTTTACCGGAGATAATAATAACTTTAGTAGAGTCACAACAAAATCAATATAATACAAGATTTGACGTATCGGTGGATAAATACATTGACTGGTCATTGGTTTCAAGTCATAATAAAATACATGTTTATCGTATCATACAAGAAGCAATACAGAATAGTAATAAATATTCCCAAGCTGAAAGATGTTACATAATGCTACTAAAAACAGGAGATAAAATAACCATTCGTGTTTGGGATAACGGAATTGGCTTTAATGCCGAAAAAGTAAAATACGGTATTGGATTGAAAAACATCAAAGACAGGACCAAATCATTAAATGGAGACTTAAAAATTAGTTCCAATTCCGAAAAGGGAACAACCATAGAAGTCGTATTTTAATCCTTCATATTCCCCCGAAAAAAATTTGCCCTCTTTCTTTGTCAACCTCGGCAAGGATAAAGGGCAAAACTTTTATAGAGTACTACCCAATAAACTTTAACATTTTTTGCAGTAAATCTTCCTATTTTGTTAAAGTTGACTACCTAATTATTTTTTATGCATCTCGTATCACTATGTTTATGACCAACTTGATGCTATACTTAGAAATTCTAAAAATACTTTACAAAAATATATATTTAGGAAACAAATTGTCTTGGGTAGCACCCCAGTTGAGCAAAGATTATCCGAACTGATTTCAAAAAAATTTTGAAAAAGGAGGAATTCAATCAAATAGTTTTGAAATGATCATTCATTCAATAATAAAATAATTTGGGTATGGAAAAATTTAAAAAGCAAAGCCTTGAAAAAGAAAATTTCTTCAATGGAGACGATGGAATTCAGATTGATGAATTATTGGAGTTGATTAAAAAAAGTGATTATTACAATGATATTTTAGAGTATTTTAATATTGATCAAAATGATACCACAAGGATAAATATCAAAGGGGCAAAATCACTTTTTACAAAGATTAAAAACATAAATGAAAAATATATAAAAGAAGACTTGATAAGTGACCTCAAGGATTTAAATTTTGATTATAATGGAGGATTTGGGATTAAATTCAATAATCTTACAACTAACCAATATCTTAGTGATCTTAAAATTGATTCTTTCAAAGCATATCCAATTCATTCAGGTGAGAGAGATTTTTTTTCAAATCTTTATGAAATAGACAAATATGCCAGTAAACTGATCGTTAAAGGTTTCAAAGATATTTTGGATCAGAATTTAGAACTCATAAAAACGAAGGAACATCATTGTAAGAGATATCGAATTATTCACGATAATGAAGATAATACTTTTTATTTAAGAGCCATAATATCTTTAGAAAGATACTACAATTACGGCAATGCTTTAACGGTTGTCATTGCGCTTTTAAAACTGCACTTCGAAATGCAGTCAACCGACGTGAAGTATGATTTAATTTCGTTTGAATATAACGAATCGTTTATAAGAATGTTTTTTAAAACTTCCGAGACTAAAGAATTAAAAGGAGTTGGATTATTCGAAAATGCACTTCAGGTTTCAAATGATGAAATTAAAAGGGAAGCTTTGAAATTCTCAAATATCTGCTCCATAATTTTTAAAGATACAAACAATACAGAACAAAGGCTTTTTATAAAACCAAAAGATATTAAAACCAAAGTCTTATCAATTACTCATGGTACTGGTCCAACAAAAGCGTTTGCAAACTTGGAAGACTTTGTCAAATCAAAGGAAAACTTTGAAGAGCTGTTTAAAGAAGCTTAAGTGATTACCAAACTGAAAGATCATAAACAGATTGTTCATCTGGTGAGAACCAAAATTAATAATTCAAATACGGATCAAATCAAAATGTTTAAACAGGAATTAACTGGAATTCTTTTTAAAGAAATAAAAACGACAACCCAACTTTTAGAAACCTTTGACAAATTAATGCTTTTAGAAGGTTTAGAAATCGATGCTAAAGAATATTTAAGATATCTCATTTATGATGCACTAATTGATAGAAAATAATTTTAAATACAGATAAAAATTAGTAAAAAAATAAACATTTTAAAAATTATGATAATAAAAACCTATACAGATAATCCCGAACAATTAAACAATCGGATAAATAAAAAAATCAATGACGGGGATTTAAAAACTTGGGACATCTTAAAGAATAATAATGGAGAAATTCTTTATAACCATACTCCAGACCAATGGAATGAAAAAGCAATGCCAAAACCGTATATCGAATCAGATCATATTGCCTTTAAAATAAGATGGTGGGATAAAAATGAACCCGATGAAGCTACAAAAGGATACATTACGGGAAGATTTATTGAAATTTTGATGGTTCATTTTCGGGACCATTTTACTTATTTAGAAATCAAATAACATGAACACAATTATCGCAATCTGGCATTCGGGTGGAAAAGGAAAATCAGGAACTATCCTTGCACTAGCAAATTTATTACTAAGTCAGTACCCCAATCCTAACGTTATTCACTCTTCAAAAGATGTAAATAACCTTTCGGTAGATTTTTCTCTTATTATTGAAATTAATGGTAAAACAATTGCTCTGGAAAGCCTGGGGGATCCAAACACAGGATTAGAAAAAAGAATTGATGAGATTGTTAAAAAGCACAATCCAAATCTTATTTTTTGCACATGCAGAACAAGAGGAGAAACGGTACATGCAGTAGAAAAAAACACTAAAAAACACAATTATGATATCATTTGGACTTCAACCTATCAAGTAAACCAAAATCATATTAGAGCAAACCAAATAAAAGCTGAACATTTATTGGATTTGAGTGTACAATTAGGTTTGATTTGATACTGTATTGAGTTTATAAAAAATAATTCGTACATGCATAATGTTTAAAAATATAAATAGTTATGAATTCAGAGAATTTTAAAATAGTAATACTAATAATAAAGGATTTTATCAAATGAAGAAACTATGTTTTGTCATAATGGGCTATGGTAGGAGAACTGATTTTGAATCAGGTAGAACTTTAGATTTAGATAAAACTTACCTAAATATAATTAAACCTGCAGTTGAGAGTGCAGGCTACCAGTGTATCAGGGGAGATGAAATTCAAGAATCTGGGGTCATTGATAGAAGTATGTATGGTTTATTAATTCATGCCGATTTAGTTATTGCAGATATAACGACTTATAACCCTAACGCCATATATGAATTGGGAATTAGGCACGCTGCTAGGCCTTATTCAACAATAATTTTAAAAGAACAAGAGGGCAATATTCCTTTTGATTTGAGTCACAATAAAATCTTTCATTATGCACATTTAGGAGATGATATTTCAGCGACTGAAGCGGAACGATGCAAAAATGATTTAACTAATCTGATTAATGTGACTACGATTTCAAATGAAGTCGATAGTCCTCTATTCCAATATATAAATTCATTGACCCCCTACAAGCTTGAGGAAGCAGAATATAATTCTTTGATTAAAGAATTGTCTGAAAAAGAGAAACATATTTTTGCTTTGGTTGAGCATGCGAAGGCTGAAATGAAAGCCAACAATTTCATCGAAGCATCAAAAATATGGTCTAAAGCATGTAAAAAAGTTGATAATGAGCCTTACTTTATTCAACAACATGCTTTATGTGTGTATAAAAGTAAAAATCCTTCCGAAAGAACCGCGTTAATTGATGCCCTTGCTATTATTAAGCAACTGGAACCTGATGGAAAGTCAACTAATGATCCCGAAACATTAGGGATAACAGGGGCAATTTATAAACGATTATGGCTAATTGATAACGATCTTGAATACCTCAATCGAGCAATTGATTATTACGGTAAAGGTTTTAAAATCAATGCTGATTATTATACAGGAGAGAATTATGCGCTGTGCTTAGATTTTATGTCAAATGAAAATACAAATCCTGAAGAAAAAATTTATCATAAAATTGAAGCTCGTAAAACCAGGGAAAAAATTATTGAAATTATTGGTGCTATTCTGGATTCTGACAATTACCTCCAAAGAATTGATTTGAAATGGATTTATGCAACAAATGCCAATTGCTATTTGGCACTAAATCAAATAGAATTGTTCGAAGAATTTGAAAACCTTTTTTATCAAATTGCCGACATTGATTGGGAAATAGAAACTTATAAAAACTCACTGGAACATATTAAAAAAATAAAAGTTTAAAATCGATGGCTAAAACACATACTATATTTATAAGTCATTCTTGGAAATACCACAAAGACTTAGAAAATCTTAAAAATTTATTACAAAATAGAGGATACTTTAATGTTGAATTTGAAGAAGCCTCTCGAGATACTCCAATAAATTCAAACAATGCAACTTACATTAAACAACGTTTAAAAACAAAAATTACAAATTCAGATGTTATTCTGGGAATTGCTGGAGTATATGCTACATATAGTGATTGGATGAAATGGGAGCTAGACACAGCATATGTAAACAATATTCCTATTATAGGGGTTATCCCTAGAGGACAGCTAAGAATGTCAGCTATTGTCAATGATAAATCAATTACTAATGTTAAATGGAATACAGAAAGTATAGTTGAAGCCATTAGAAAATATTCAAAATAAAATATAATGAAGGGATTTAATAAAGCTTCAATGCTTGAGAGTATTTCATGGGAATTGGAGAGAATGAAAAAAATTTCAATCAGTAATAGACCCTGTGTATTCTTAAGTCATAAAAAGGAAGATAAACAAGCGTGTCGGGAAATTGCAAAATATTTAAGTAAAGCTGAAATTGATTATTATTTAGATGAAGAAGATACTGGTCTTCAGTCAGCTGCTAGTGCAAATGATCCATACCTAATAACCGAAAGCATAAAAAAAGGTATCAGAGAAAGTTCCCATATGTTATGTGTAGTTTCAGAGAAAACTTTTCAATCAAATTGGATCCCTTTTGAAGTAGGTTATGGTCATGCCGCAATCATAGATAAAGCGATGATCGAAAAATCCAGAGATCAAAAGATAAAACTATCGATTTTGACACTTAAAGAAATTTCTGAAAGATCGCTGCCTGATTTTATGAAAGTAGGATACCAAATTAGAGGTACAATAAGCCTCAATAAATACATTAGCGAACTTACAAATGAATCTGAATCCAAACTAATAAATGAAAATCGGTTGCAATCAAAAAGCTATTCATTTTCAACACACGTTTTAGATAATTATTTAAACTGGGAAAAATAAAATTAAACTACTATGGTACACAGATGCTTCATATCCTTTAAAACAGAAGACAAAGAATATAAAAAATATATTCAGGAAGAAATGGAAATTGACATAATTGATCATTCATTGGATGATGCAATTGATTCTGAAGATGAAGATTATATAATGAGAAAAATTCGTGAAGACTATCTTTCAGATAGTACCGTAACAATTTTTCTTATTGGTGAAAAATCCAATGAAAATTTAGGATTGAAGGAACAAAAATATATAAAACGAGAATTACAAGCTTCACTTTACCACGGAAAAGAAAACACTCAAAATGGTATATTAGGAATTGTATTACCATCTATGTATGACACAGTTTTTGGAGGTTCTGGAATCTGTGAAAAGTGTGGAAATACTCATACATATATTTATATAGATGATAATTCTACAATTAAAGAGTTCAGATACAATTATTATATACCAAACAATAAATGCTCTTGGTCTGAAGAAGATCGATTTTGTGTCTTAGTAAAATGGGAAAACTTTATAGATACTCCTGAAGCTTATATTGACCAAGCTTTTGACAAAAGAAGTCATCCAATATCAGAAAAAACTAAAGTAAGACCCTAATGGAAATAAAAATAAATGATCAGGATTTACCAGGATTGTATCAATCAGCCGATAGTTCTTCTTTAAAAGAACAAAAAAAATATTTTAAAGGAATAGCTTACTATTTAATCCTCTTAATTATAGCCGCTCTTTTTGCATTTTTATCAGATAGTCAGGAATACCCCATCTTTAAAATAATATCCACAGTATTATTCTTAGCTACTCTATCAATAACGATTTGGTTAAAAGTTAGCAGACCTGACGACATTTGGTATAACGGTCGTGCAGTAGCAGAATCCGTTAAAACTCGCTCTTGGAGATGGATGATGAGGACAGAGCCCTATTTTGACTGTGAGAAAGTTGAAGAAATGAGAAAACATTTTATCAATGATCTTAAAACTATTCTAAGACAAAACGAAAGCTTGATAGGTAAATTAGGTATCGAAGCAAGTATTGAGGATCCCATAACCGATAAAATGGTTGAAGTCAGAAAACTATCACTACAAGAAAGGTTTGATCTCTATCGTAAAGAAAGAATTACCAATCAAGCATTATGGTACACCAGTAAGGCAAAATTCAATAAAAGAAAATCATCTATTTGGTTTTGGATCTCTGTAGGTCTTCATATTGTTGCTATCATTCTATTATTGATAAGCATATACCAAGTGCATGTTAAACTACCCATTGCAGTCATTGCGGTGGCAGCCTCTTCTGTCTTAACTTGGGTTCAAGCTAAAAAAAAACAATGAACTTTCATCATCATATTCTTTGACAGCTCACGAAATTATTCTAATAAAATCTGAATCGACAATAATTAACTCAGAAAAGGAATTTTCAGAATATATTATGAATTGTGAAAATGCCTTCTCAAGGGAGCATACACAATGGTTTGCCAGGAAAAATGAGTAACTTAAAAAATAGGAAACCGATAAAAGAAAACACAACCTATCGTAAAGGATTTACAATTAGTAACATTGCAGCGATAATAACTTTTTCAGGATTTGTTTTGTATGGTTTAGGCTGGCTATATTGGACAAACTATCTCAGTGTTTTTAATATTGATAAATCATTTTTTGAAATGGATGTTAACAAAGCTATTGTTTCAACACTTCACTATGCATTTTTTGTTATAATCATGTTTTCTCAATATCTATGCTATTTGTACAAAGGTATAAAAAATGAAAATTTTAGTTTGTTATTTTTCATTTTGACAACAATATCTGGGGTTTATCTTACCGCTATTTATTTTGTAAATGATGAAGATATTAAAAATCTATTAAATGCACTTTCTATTCTATTAGTAGTTTGTTTACTTGTTTTTAAACCTTTATTTTTGACTAGATTTCGCAAACAAAGCATCAATAAGGAATTTGTCTTACTTTTTTCATTTATATTCTTGTTTACTCCTGTATTTTACTACATTCATCAAAGTAAAAAAGATGCTAAAAACTTTATCAGAAATTATAGAGAAAACATAGAGTTAACAACCAACGATAATTCTAAAATCATTTCTGGAAAACTAATCCTTTTTATGAATGAAAAATATTTTATAATGACAAAAATCAACAATAAATAGAATGTTATTGCAATAAATAGTTCAAATATTTTGAATTCAAAGATTCTAATTGATAACAATTAACTAGCATAACAAGTCGAATATATCTATATCATCTCAAAGCTAATGCGCAAATTTTTTCCATGCCCGCACGTCAAAGTTATCAAATCTAAATAACAACAAAAAACTGAAATCTGAATCTATTTTTCACTTCAACTAGCTTAGAAAAAGAAATGTCTCACCAAAATATTCTACAATATTTTAGTACAGAACATCTACTAAGAAGAAAAAAGCAAGTTTCCCATCTTATTATTTTTGTACTGTTTTTTTTTGTTGGCAATTTTTGAGAGCATTTTTGTAAAAAAAATATACATTTAGAAAAAAACATAATCAATTATAAATATTGAATTTAATAAAATATAAATTCGTAATTAAAATAAAATAAATGCCTAAATTTTTAAATACTCAGGGATTAAGCGAATGGATATCCCGTATCATTGATGAAACCCAAAGAGAATTAGTTATTATCTCCCCCTATTTACAACTTTCTAACAAGATTTTTCAAAAATTAATGAAAGCCAATGATCGAGGCGTTGAAATTATTTTTATTTATAGAGAACTACAGGTTAAAGAATCTGAAAAAGGTAAATTACTGGCTATTGATAATTTGAATTTGATGTACCATCCGAACATACATGCCAAATGTATGTACAACGAAAATTTTCTGCTTATCGGCTCTATGAATCTGTATGAGTATTCAGAAAAAAATAACCGGGAAATGGGTATCCTATTTCACAAGATGGATATTCCGGAACTGGGCGATGATACATGGGGCAATGCTGATAATGATAACCTTTTCGATGAAGCTTTAGAAGAAATCATTGAAATAAAGAATGGAGCAGAAATGGAGCGCCCTAGCCGAGAGACTGTCGAAGATAAGTTTGAATTAGATATCCTTAAAAACAAATTAGATAAAACTCAAGAGTATGTAAAACTAATCAATGATATTTTTATTCATAAAAAGTTTATTGTTATTGATAATAATGTCTTTTTGTGTAAAAGCTATATGGATAAAGTAGATGTAACGATAAGTAGCAGAATTGAATTTTTCTTAAACCTAGATAAGAATAAATTAAATCAATTATATAGAAAATATGAAAACAACATAAAAAGCATGGAATTTTCTTTTTCCGGTTTTAAATTTTATTGGAATACACCTGTACAAATTTGTTTATACAATGATTCTAAACATCCGTTTTGGGACAATATTGAGACAAATGAAGCTACTGTTCGACTAAGAAAGAAAGGAATTGATGAGGTAATTCAATTTATAAAATCAGAAATAATAACTAACAATAACACCGATAATAATACATCGGCCGTACCTGCTATCGGTACAGTAAAATTAACCCAAACAGGTAAAGCTATTAAGGAAACGGCAGAAATAAAGGAGGAAAGTACAAAAGTTAAGGAAGGATTGTCTCCATTAAGTCCGTTCGAAATCGGGAAAATTAAAGAATCCTTTAAGGAAAAATTCCCAGAATCCAAAATAAATAGTACTGCTGAATATGTGTATTGCAATCATCTGTTACCTTACGGAGATGTCATGTTCAGAGAAGGATTTGAAATACGATTTATCAACGTAAGAAATCATAATCAGATTATAGATATTTTGCGGGCTATTAATTTTGAGAAGAACCATTATAAATATGAACAAAAATTGACAATAAAAAACAATCAACCCCCATATTTATCATATGTACCACAAGGAGTTAATGATATTCAAAAATTAATCTACGATTATATATTTATGACCAAAACAATTTTAGATAAAACAAGAAATATTGAAATTCAAAAAATGTTCATTTAATAGAAATAACGACATGGACATTGAATGGAAAATAAACCAAAAAAACATCAAAAATCTAATATTCAATCGACACTATCCCATAAAGTGTGTAAGTTGAAAAGTTAAGGCTTCGAATTTAAAGTCGGAGCCTTTTGTCAAATATAAGGGTAAATTGGTTTAAAACAATTCCCCAGTTTCGGACAGGCATTGACCATTTCTTGGTTGCTTCTCTTAAAGCCAAATATACCGATTTAAGCACAGCATCATCTGTGGGGAATGACATTTTATTTTTATTTTATTTTCGGATTTTACCATTAAGATTTTCAATTAAATTTGTAGTATAAATAATTTTTCGGATTTCAATTGGGAAGTCAAAAAACACTGTTAGCTCATCCCAGTTGTCACGCCAAGATTTGATAGCATAAGAATATTTAGCATCCCATTTATCGGCAAAATCGTTTAATGCTAGCTCTGCTGCTTGTTTTGTTGCAGCGTTGTAAATATGTTTCATATCGGCAGTAAACTGCTTGCGGTCTTTCCATACAACGTATTTACAGGCATTCCTAATTTGATGAACCACACATATTTGGGTTTGAGACTCCGGAAAAACACTTCTGATTGTTTGAGTAAAGCCGTTCAAATTATCGGTAGCTGTGATAAGAATATCTTCTACACCACGAGCTTTTAAATCAGTTAGAACACTCATCCAAAAACTACTACTTTCGTTTTTGCCAAGCCACATACCTAAGACTTCCTTTTTACCTTCTCTGTTGAGTCCAACAGCTAAATAAATGGTTTTGTTGATTACTTTGGAGCCTTCTCTAACTTTGAAAACAATTCCATCCATCCAAACAATTAAATAAAGATCGTCCAAAGGCCTATTTTGCCAAGTAATTACTTCAGTGGTAATTGTGTTTGTAATTCGTGATATTGTTGAAGTGGAGACTTCAAAATCATATACCTCCTTGATTTGTTCCTCAATGTCGCTAACGCTCATTCCTTTTGCATAAAGAGATTTAATAACATTTTCTATGCCTTGAGCTATATTTCCTCTTTTTGGAACCAGTATAGGATTAAATGAAGAGTCTATATCGCGCGGAACTTTGATTTCATTTTCTCCAAAAGAGGTCTTTATTTTTTTGGTTCCGTGTCCGTTACGATAATTTCCGCTGGCGGTTTTATCGTGCTTCTCATTGTCTAAATGAGCATCGAGTTCGGCATCTAGCATGTGTTCCACAGCTCGTTTGTGCATCGTTTTGAAGAATGAGGTTAAATCATCCGCATTCTTGAAAGATTTATAAAAATCTTTGTTGTTTAATAATTCGTCTTTGTCGATCATAACTATGTAAATTTTAAAAATATGAAAAAAAGTTATTTCCGAAAATTTTTTTTGAGCTTTGAGGGCTCAAAAAATTTTCAGAATAACTTTTCGACTTACACAGTTAGTGAGACACTACCATTCAAATCTCCTTACAGTCAAACTCCGTTATTTATTTGTTTAAATACTTTTTTAGATAGTATCTTTTCATTTAATAATTTTGTGTGCACAACAATTTACTTTGTAATTTCTTGTCAAAATTTGTATAGTCCCGGTACACCTCGATAACTTAAAATCCTTAAAAAAATAAAGAAAGTTACTTTCTGTATCTTTAATGCGGAATTTAGAATTACTTAATATCTTTTTATATCTTTAATTTCATTACTTAATTTTAAATACATATCTTTTATAGTATTAGGAATAGAATTATTCGGCTTAAACTCTTTAATTGCTATACTACAGGTATATTCCCAAATTTCTAAAATATCAGAAGCCTTGACTTCGTAAGCGGGATAAAAACTATTGTCTGATTCCACAACCAATATATTTTTTTTATTTTTATTCAATCGTTTATACACCATACCCTCACTTTTGGTTATTAGGATATAAGTCTTGCCATCCATTACTTCGCCCAATTTTTCAATATAGCGCCCGACGATGATGGAACCGTCCTCGTGTGGGGGCATAGAATCACCTTCTACAGGAAATCCTCTATGCTTTCCTGGGCCCAAAAAGGGCAGAGAAATCTGTTGCAAACTTTCAATATATTCCGGATCGGCATAACCATTCAAATACCCAGCCTTAACTTTTTGAGTAACAATTTCAATAAAATTCTCCCCGTTGGTATCAACAGTGATTGGCAATACCAATCTGTTATTTTCTAATTTCAGCAAATTATCCATCGGAATTTTTCGAACATCTACAGAAAGCAGTAGATCAATACTAATATGGTAATAATGCGCTATTCTTTTCAGTATTTCATAAGGGGCTTCTGAAGTCCCATATTCATATTTCGCATACCTCCCTCGACTTATCACCAGTGATTCGGCTACCTCTTCCTGAGTAATTTTCTTTTTCTCCCTAAGGCTCCTGATGTTGTCGAAAAATAAAGACATAGTGATTTTGTTATAATTTGTAACAACAAATATAATCAAATTTGTTACAATCTGTACTAATTTTGTAAAGTATAAAACAAGGAAAGGATTATGATAAGAGCAATTGTACATATGGATTTAGATACTTTTTTTGGATCCTGTGAAAGACTGGGGAATTCAAAACTGGAGGAGATACCATTGATTATTGGTGGTGGTGACCGCGGCGTAGTGGCTTCTTGCTCCTACGAAGCCCGCACCTTCGGAGTTCGTTCCGCTATGCCTATTAAAATGGCTCTCCGCCTCTGCCCGCAGGCAAAAGTAATGAAAGGCGATATGGAATTGTATTCCAAATTATCACATGACGTCACCGAAGTGATTCAGGAGAAAGCACCAGTCGTGGAAAAAGCCAGCATAGATGAATTCTACCTCGATATTACCGGAATGGATAAATTTTATGGGGGGTATAAATGGTCCAACGAGCTTGCCCAATCCATTACCAGAGAAACTGGCTTACCAATAAGCTTTGCGCTATCAGTAAACAAAACCGTTTCCAAAATTGGCACCGGAGAAGCAAAACCAAAAGGGAACTTGGAAATTCCGGAAAATAGGGTAAGGTCTTTCTTAAATCCGCTTTCCATTCAAAAAATACCCATGGTGGGCGATGTGACGTTTCAACTAGTATCCCGAATAGGAGTCCGTAATATTCAGACCCTTTCTGAAATGCCTGCTGAAGTTTTACAGCGAATGATCGGTAAAAACGGCATCGATATTTGGAAGAAAGCCAACGGAATCGATAATAATCCTGTGGAACCCTATACGGAACGGAAATCCATTTCAACGGAACATACTTTTAGTCAGGATACCATTGATATTCCAAAATTGAAATCGATACTTATTGGAATGGTGGAAAAATTAGCCTTCCAACTGCGTTCCGAAGAATGGCTGACTTCAACCGTTGTGATTAAGATACGCTATGCCAATTTTGATACGGAAACCAAACAATGCAAAGTACCTTACACTTCAGCCGATCATACGCTTACCAAAACCGTTACCGATTTATTTGATAAAGTATACCAGCGTAGGATGCGGATTCGCTTAATTGGAATTCGTTTTAGTGGACTCGTCAGAGGTACCTATCAAATCAACTTATTTGAGGACACCGAAGAAATGTTGTCTTTGTATCAAGCCATGGACCGAATGAAAATTAGGTATGGTTTTGATGCAGTAATGTGTTGTGCCGGAGCTACCTTCAAACCAAATAACAAGTCGGAAATTTTAAAACGTAAATTATAACAAATGTACCTCAACTGTCATTCTTTTCATTCCCTGCGCTACGGTACTATACCATTGCTGGATCTCGTTCAGCAAGCTGCTGTTTGTGGGGTGAAAAGAATGGCATTAACGGATATCAATACGGTTACCGGTATTTATGATTTTATAAAAGCATGCAACGGAGTTGGGATAAAACCACTCGTGGGTATCGAATTTCGTTGCAACCATCAATTGCGTTATATCGGTTTGGCTAAAAATGTGAATGGTTTAGCCGAAATGAACCGCTTTCTGACCCAACATAATTTTGAGGCCATTCCCTTGCCATTGGTCGCACCCTCATTTAAGGACGTAATCATTATTTATCCTTTTGAAAACTTGCCTTCCTTTTTAAAAGATAATGAATATCTAGGTATTACTTCCGAACAGCTACCCAAATTGTTTTTACCCCAATGGAAGACTTGGATTCACAAAATGGTGGTTCTGCAATCAGTCACCTTCCGTACCAAAAGAGAATTTAATTTGCATAAAATCCTGAGAGTTATTGATACCAATGTGATTTTATCCAAATTGACTGAAAACGATTATTGTAAGACGTCTGAAGTAATGATTCCTTTAGAGGAACTGCTTTCGAAATTTGAGGAATATACGCAAATTATCGAAAACACTTTAAAACTGATGGATCTGTGCGATTTTAAATTTGACTTCAAAACGTCCAAAAACAAAAAATACTATTCCGGAAGTCTGGAAAGCGACATGCTGCTTTTGACTAAACTCGCTCAGGAGGGATTAATTAAAAAGTATGGTACCGATAATCCGCAAGCAACAGCAAGAGTGGAAAAAGAATTAAAGGTAATTGATCAATTGGAATTCAGCGGTTATTTTCTCATCACCTGGGACATCATTCAATACAGCATGAGCCAAGGCTTTTTGCATATTGGTCGGGGCAGCGGTGCCAGCAGTATCGTGAGTTATTGTCTGGGCATCACGGACATCTGCCCGATAGAATTGGATTTGTATTTTGAACGCTTCCTCAATGTGAACCGCAAGAGTCCTCCCGATTTTGACTTTGACTGGTCCTGGAAAGAACGCGATACTATACTCAAATACATTTTTGATACCTACGGTGCCGATCATGTCGCTTTCTGCGGAACCAATGTGGAATTCAAATACCGCTCCATATTCCGGGAAGTGGGTAAAGTATTTGGATTGCCGAAGGAAGAATTGGATACATTGGCTAAAAACCCGATGGCGTTGCATGATACCAATCAAATCGTAAAGCTAGTCCAAGAATACGGAATGTTGCTCGAAAAATACCCCAATCAACGCAGCATGCATTCCTGCGGCATCTTGATTTCGGAAGAACCCATCACCAATTATACACCACTAGAAATGCCTCCGAAAGGGTTTCAAATCGTTTTGTTCGACATGTACATTGCAGAAGACATCGGTTTTGAAAAGTTTGATCTTCTAAGCCAAAGGGAAATTGGCCATATCGATGACAGTGTGAAGTTGATTGAGAAAAACAGAGGAATCAAAGTAGATATACGCGACACTTCTATATCAAAAAATGAGGCGAAGGCAAATCACTTTTTGAGCCGTCTGAAATGTGACAATTATAAAACGCTTGTTGCTGCCTCTTCTATCATCCGTCCGGGGGTCGCCCAATCAGGTATGATGAAGGAATATATTTTCCGGCACAATCATCCGGATAAGTTCGAATATTTTCATGACGTTTTTAAAGAACAGCTCGGCGAAACCTATGGTGTGATGGTCTATCAGGAAGATGTAATCAAGATTGCATTACACTATGCTGGCCTCCCCGCTGCCGATGGAGATATTCTGCGTAGGGCGATGAGTGGTAAAGGACGTTCCAAAGCAGCGTTGCAAAAAGTAAAAGACAATTACTTTGCCTGTTGTGCGCAAAAAGGACATCCGCTGAAGTTGAGTGAAGAAATATACCGTCAGATTGAATCCTTTGCTGGCTACTCGTTTTGCAAAGCACACTCTGCCTCTTATGCGGTGGAAAGTTACCAAAGTCTCTACCTCAAAGTCTACTATCCTATTGAATGTATGTTAGCCGTTATCAATAATCAGGGTGGTTTTTACCGTACTGAAGTATACGTTCATGAAGCCAAAATGTCGGGTGCAACCATTCAGAATCCCTGTGTAAATAAGAGCGATTATGAAACTGCCCTATTCGGCATCGACGTCTATCTTGGTTTGATGCTTCTGGAAGGTTTGGAAAGTAAAGAAGCGCATTGTATAGTTCAGGAGCGGGAAGAAAAGGGGAAATTCAACTCTTTGGAAGATTTTATCAATCGCATTCCAATAGGCATTGAAGGCATACAAATTTTGATTTTTATCGGAGCGTTCCGCTTTACGGAAAAAACAAAAAACCAACTGCTGGTGATCGCCAGACTCATTCTGGTCAATTTCAAACCCGAAAACAGAAACTTGATGTTGCTGCAAGAACCAATCAAAGAATATGAACTCCCAATACTGGAACGCTCCCCTTTTGAAGATGCTTTTGATGAAATCGAATTGTTGAGTTTTCCGGTCTCCTGCACCCCATTCGATTTATTACAGACAAAATATAGGGGACACGTAATGGCAAAAGACTTATTGAGTCACCATAAAAAAACGGTAAAAATGCTAGCCTATCTTATTTCAAGAAAACATGTGCCTACCAAAATGGGCGCCATGTATTTTGGAACTTGGGTAGACATAGAGGGCGAATATTTTGACACGGCACATTTCACAAAAAGTTTGGAGAAATATCCGTTTCAAGGTGGGGGCTGTTATTTATTATTGGGAACTGTTGAAGTGGATTATCACTTTCCTACTATTACCATTTCCAAAATGGCTAAAATGCCCTTCATCTCCGATCCAAGGTATTCCAACACCAGCGACCGGCAATATAAAGTACACCAACAGATTCGGGAAGATGTCAGCATGACCCATCGGGCACCTTATCCGCAGGAACATGAAATTAACCTGTCAAGGCATAAAATGGAGGTGGGCGCAAAAAAAGAGTCTGTTTGACTCTTTTAGGGGTGGATACTGTGCGCTTTAACCACTTTTACAAAAGATTATCAATACCATTCACGTTATATTTTAGATGAAAAAACAGGAATACGCAATAGTAGATATAGAAACCACAGGTGGTAATGCCAGTGGCAGTCGCATTACAGAATTTGCCATTATTATCCATAACGGAACTAGTATAGTCGACCGTTGGGAAACCCTCGTCAACCCACAAAAAGAAATACCGTTACCCATTTTTTCCCTCACGGGTATTAACAATGAAATGGTAAGCGATGCACCTATTTTTGATGATATTGCTGAAAAGGTTGTAGAAATGCTTAACGGACGTATTTTTGTTGCCCATAATGTCAACTTCGATTATTCATTTGTTCGCCACCAACTCGAAGCAAGCGGATTTAAATGGACCGCTCCAAAATTGTGCACCCTTCGTGCCGCTAGAAAGATTAAGTCGGGATTGGGTTCGTACAGCTTGGGTAGGCTTTGCCATTCGCTAGACATTCCTTTAATAAACCAACATCGCGCCGGTGGTGATGCGGATGCTACTGCTATTTTGTTTTTCCGTTTGTTGGAATGGGACGTCGAAGGTATAATCGAAAAAATGATAAAAAAGACTGCACAAGACCAACGCTTGCCACCCAACCTGCCACCTGCTGACTTTGAGCAATTACCGGAAAAAGCAGGTGTGTATTATTTTTATGATCAGACTAGGAAAGTAATTTACGTAGGAAAGGCAATCAACTTAAAAAAACGGGTGGCCTCCCATTTCATTGTCCATAATATCACGCCACAAAGGCAAAATTTCCTTAGAGACATATATAGTATTTCCTTTGAAGTTTGTGCTACCGAATTAATTGCGTTGCTGCTGGAGTGTACTGAAATTAAGAAACTGTGGCCCACCTACAACAGGGCATTAAAGCGCTTTGACCCTAAATATGGGCTGTATGAGTATGAAGCCCGCAGCGGTTACCGCTATCTCGCTATTGGAAAGTTAGCCAAATTTCAGACCTGCATTGAGTCTTTCAACAGTTTATACAAAGGCATCAATGTATTGCGAAGCCTGGCCGAACAATTTGACATTGATAATCGATTCTGTAACTACGGTATGGACGACCGTGGTGAATTTAACTCAAAACCGGATCGGAACGATTTACCGGAAGTGGAACGACACAACGAGCAAGTCGAAAACGCCATTGCTTTTTTAGTAAAAAACAGGCCAAGCTTTGCCATTATAGACAAAGGCAGAACTGCCGAAGAACGCAGTTGCATTTGGGTTGAAAACGGTCACTTTTATGGCATGGGATATATCGCTTCAGATATTGGTTTTGCGGATCCCTCTGAGATAAAAGATCATGTTACTCCCTACAAAAGCAACCAATACATTGTGGATTTAATTCTTGCTTATGCAGAGAAATATCCCGGCAAAGTGCTGTTTAAACTAACTGAGAATGAATGATGACACGCTTCAATGAATCCAAATTATTTACATCCTTCCCTATTCTCAAAATATTAAGAGACATATTCTACTGGCATTAATGCTTAATGCCTAGAAGTAAAATTTGCATTGTTAAAATTTAAAACCAAATATGAAAGTAGGGAATATAAGCCTGTTTCAAATTCCATGAAATTAGTTTTTGAGCAATTGTATTTGTACATTAATTTACAATTATAGCCTGATCATAAATCGTTTTATCATCATCCGTTTTAACAAAAATGTGGTATGTACCAATTGGCAATTCAAAATTAATAGTTTCATTTCTAGGAATAATTAAAAAGCTTTTAATTGGAATCGCCAAATTCTTCATCAAATCAAATTCTTTAAAATCAACTATTTCAACTAAAACCTTGTTATTTTTATAGTCAGAAAATTTTTTATCCTTAATAATTGTTTTTTTGAATTCAACATTGGGATAAATAATTTTTAAACTTGGTTTAAGGTTATTAACCAAAAAATAATCAGCAGAAGATTTTACTTTCGTCTTGTCTGTCAAATATTTACGAGGAATTAAAGTTAAATCTTGTTTAGTATCTGCACAAATGACTGTTTGGTTGATTGTTATCGGGTTAATTCCTGATAATTCCTTAAAATATTCTGCCATCCATTTATCCTTATCGTCTTTCTTTTCTATATGAGAATGCCCAACATATACAAAAATTTTAGCACTTGGATTTTTCTCTAGAATCTTTACGATGTTTTTGGCCTGACCCAATTCTCTATCAACGCCTTTCTCAAAGTTTTCATGTCCTGAAACAGTAAAACCTAAAGCGATTGCCTTTCTGATGAAATGAGCAAAATAAGGCTCATCTGTATAAATTCCATTCTTATAATTTGGAGTGGACTCCTTTTCTGAACTTTTACTATTAAATCCTTCTAATGTCAAATAATTATATCCATTCGCTTTCAACGTTTCTAATAATTCCATTGCAAACAATCTATGCTTTGGATAATAATGATCCTCATTAAGCATAATCACTTGGTTTTCTTTTGCTATTTCTGCAATCTTCCCAAAAACCAGATCATCTTTGTAAACATCCTCTTTACTAGATAAATCGGCAATCAAGGAATTAAAATTTTGTTTACGTTCTTTTTCGTAATCTAAAAGTAACGAATCATACAATTTATTATTAGACATAGATGCATTAACAGTTGATAAGAACTGGAATTTATCATCATTTCCCTTTTCAGATTTTAGAGGTGCGGTTTCCAACTTTTTGCTTGCATAAAGCGGGTTGGGATGTATACCAGGAAAATTTTTCACAAATATGGATACATAGGACATTTTATTGGTATTCAATGAGTCAATATCAATTTTATTCAATAAATCATTAACGAATACTGAAAAGTTCTTGTCCTTTCTTGAATTGGTTTTCACCAATCCTAAAACTTTTCTTTTCCCTTTTTGCTTTTCGAAAAGGAAAGTATTATTTATGGCAACAGATACTAGAATTTTAGCATTTTTAAAATTAGCGACTAATGGTTGGGCATTCTGGTAAAAAAAATACATCTCAATTCCATTTTCTTTTGCATCAGCAACTAAAAAAAGATCTTTTGATGATATATTATTACTCTTTAATACTTGCTTCAATTCTTTTTCTTTGCCCAGAGAAGCTTCTCTAAATTGAATATTTTTATCAAAATCAATTCCCACTTTCAAAGAATCATTGTAAAAATAATTTCTATTGAAATAATTTCTATCAGACAGTTTGCTTTTGTTTGAGCCACAGGAAATGAATAAGAACAACAGTAATAAATGAAAGAATCTATACATTATTCCAAAGGTTTTTATAGGGGTCATAGCTGCATTTTATTTTAATAAAGTAAAGGAAATTAAAATTAGATAATTTCTTACGAAAATAGTAAGAACAATCTAAATTCCAATACATGATTTAGGATTAACATACACTACCATTGTTAAAATAGGATCAAATCATAATCAAAACCCAGTTTACCACCTTAAAAAAAAGAGTCTTCTCTCAGAGCTTATTGTTTATACCATTACTAATAGCGTACTGATTGTACTATTCCTAAAGCAATTAAACAAATCGGATTTCTTTATCTAAAATTAAGAGATTTTAAATCGAGTTTTCATTCTAAACGGACTAAAAGGCAGCTAAGATAGTGTCTCCTGGATGCTGCAAGCGCATAATGGCTGCGTTACACTAGCCACCCTTCGGGACTTATAGCTCTCCACATCCATAAGCCCCTTATTTCTTGCTTTCTTTTTTCCCGTTTTTTCTTTTGAAAACATTTTTTTTAGGGTGACGGGTACAGAGGAAGGAATTGAAAAATTAATAGTAATAATCTAAATCGCAACATCATGGCACACAATCTCAATTACAACGAGCAAACGGCAAAACACAGCTTTTTCAGTGTCAAAGAAAAAGCATGGCACAATTTAGGGCAGGTTATACAGGAATATCCCACAAGCGCCGAAGCAATACTCCACGCAGGATTAGACTACGAAGTCGAAAAAAGAAAACTTTTCACTCCCAGTCTACAGGACAGCAACATCGAAGTACCGAATTATTTCAGTACTGTACGCACCGACAATGATGTCGTTCTAGGCGTCGTGGGTAAAGACTATCAAATTGTACAAAACAGAGATGCCTTTTCATTTTTTGATACTATTGTAGGCGGTGATGGTATCTTATACGAAACCGCAGGGGCTTTGGGCAAAGGGGAACGCATTTTTATTACCGCTAAACTCCCCAAATATATCCGCGTGGGCAAAGACGACCTTATCGAAAAATACCTTTTCCTAACGACTTCTCACGACGGAAGCGGTAGCATTACAGCAGCCTTTACTCCTATTCGTATTGTATGCGCCAATACCCTCAATGCTGCACTACGCAACCAAAGCAATACCGTGCGCATTCGCCATACCTCCAATGCCAAACAACGTTTGGAACAGGCATACAAGGTCATGGGAATTACCGATGTACTATCGGCACAAATGGAAGCGATTTTCAATTATTGGACAAAAATTCGTATCTCAGACAACGAAGTAAAAAAACTCATTCAGTCTGCCCTTGCACCTAGCAAAGAGGTGCTCAAAAACCTCCAAGACGGTAATGAGGACGAACTATCTTCTTGCTTTACCAATATGGTAGATAGTGCTTTTTCATACGCCATGTCAGACACTACCCAACTAATGGACACTACCAAAGGCACCGTTTTTGGAGCATACAACGCTATAACGGGC
The DNA here is from genome assembly GCF_900142885.1 of Flavobacterium xinjiangense. GTDB lineage: Bacteria > Bacteroidota > Bacteroidia > Flavobacteriales > Flavobacteriaceae > Flavobacterium > Flavobacterium xinjiangense. Next base: position 66,166 of record NZ_FRCL01000014.1, read on the forward strand.
TACTTTCAAAATGTACGTACGTACAAGCATGATGAGGCCAAAGTGTCTTCACTTTTAATGGGCGGCACTGGACAATTGCGGGTACAGTCTGCTTTTAACCTGTGCACCGATTTTGCAGGCAGAGGAGTGGACGCGCTACTACTAAATTAAACTAAAAAGGACAGGTAGTACAACCTGCCTGTCCTTTATTAAATAAACTATCCTTATACTTTTAGAAAAGTAATGACGGGAGATAAATCATAGTGTAACACTAATAATTGAAATTCGTAGACACTTCAAATAATATGCACCATATTCTAGTTTTTTTTGCATTTTTTGATATATAAAAATAAGGTATAACGCAAAACAGAAGCTTCAAAGACTTGCGCCGCCCCGCAATAGTTATTCCTCTTGTAATAACAATTGCGGGGCGTTCAGAACGGAATAATTCCTTATAGTTGTGACTTTATAATATTAATAACTTGCAATTCAAATCTCGTAGAAACTCTTTTTTAAAAAAAATTGTCAAAAAAGATATCGATCAATCCATCCAACCATCAATATTTGAAAAAAAAAAACATACTTTTCAAAAAAAAATAGTTTTTCCAGGCCTTACAGTAGTCGTTATTTTGGTATTTGAATATTTTTTTTCCCCAGAAAGAAGTGGCAAAAATACCATTAAAAAGCAGTTATTTGTACAACCATAGCAGTGGGCATTGTAAACTTGTATTCAACGATGCCAATAAATAAAAATATTCTGAATTTTAGAAAAATTAAAATTTGTGATACCACAACATTTTTTTATACATAATAAACCAGTATTGTAGTATTGTAAAACGGGAAATCATTTGGATTTTCTTAATGGGCCCAGTTTTAACCCAGAAAATGAAAAGCCATTAAAACGGATTACTCAATATATGATTGATAAATATATTAAGTAAACTGTAAATTTCCCTTTTATTGACCACCCATCTCCAATATAAAGTGAGCACTGAATCCGGCAAATTCACAGAAAAGAAAATCTCGATAAACTCATTAATATATTCTAGTGCTTCTGCAGTTTCAGAATTATAATCGGAAAGAAGACAAAGCATTTCAGCAATAGTCATTCCCCATTTGCTTTAGACAATAAATCTTTCAACAGTGTCTATTTCCCGATTGCCGACACAGTATGCACACTTTTTTTTTTACAGAGCTGTATTGGATCTATCGGCAAAATCCCCAACAGCATAGATGGAAGTATTGAGACAGAATTTAAGATGGATTTTACCACAAAAACCGTCATTTTAGGAACGGCCGTTACCCGCAGTAATTATCTTTGTTCTGCTAATTCTTTTAATTTATTGTTCATTTCTTTAAATCCCTTTTTTGTGTTATTGTCAAGTTGTTTTTTAAAAATTGGTACAAGAATACCTTTAAATTTTTCACTTTGTCTAAAAATTGTAGTTCCGTTTCCGTTGTCAATAAGCTCAAATTTATGTTCTCCGTCAAAAATTCCTGCAAACAAAAAATGACCAAGCCAACTCAATTCATTATTAGTTTTATAAGTTAGAATTTTTGGTTTAAATGTCATTCCTTTTGATTGTGGCGGTTCAATTCTTGCGATAATTTTATTTCCTATAATCACTTCTCCTATTATTGACTTAATAAATGGATTCCAATTTGGATAATTTTCAAAATTTGTTAGAATTGACCAAACTTTTTCTGGTGTCGCATTAATTAAAATTTCTGTTTTGATTTCTTTTGCCATTGCTGTTGCGTTTAAAAATAGGATTAAAATAATTGTTGTTAATTTTTTCATTTGTTTTGTCGTTAATTTACACTACAAAGTTCTAACAGATTAATTATTTTGCTCTTGACAAAAATCAAGAAATTATAAAAGTTGCTTTTTTCTAATTCTACTAAATGTTTCGGCAGTCATTCCAAGTAATGATGCAATATATTGTAATGGAACTTGATTAAATAGTCCCTTGTTGTTTTCAAAAAAGAAATTATATCTTTCTTCTGCTGACATTGATAAATGAGTAAAAATTCTGTCTTCCAATATTGTAAAACATCGGACAAGAAATAATTTTTCAAGTTCATTCCATTGTGGAACTAAATCTCCAATCTTTTTGTAATCGTCTTTTGTAATCGTAAAAATCTCGCTATCAACTAATGCTTGTATAGTCCAACGTGATTTTGTTTCAAAAATAAAACTTGCCAAATCAGTAGAAAAATATCCTTTTGTAGAAATCCATTGCGTTATTTCTTTATCGTCTGTCGAAGCAAACATTCTCAAAAATCCAGATTGTACAAAACTTAATTTATCACAATATTTATCTGATTTTAATAAAAAATCCCCTTTTTTGACAGTTGTAATTTTGAATAATGAAACGATCATTTTTATATCGTTTATTTCAACAACTCCAAAGTAAGATTTTATATAATTTTCTAATTCGGTCATATTTTTTTTTATGCTTCTGTGAGTAAATTACCGCTAATGATCACAGGTTTTACGCCTGTTGCATATTTTTAACAGTGGCGTTTACAAACATATCGTAAACTTTGAAAGAAAAAGCGCCAATAAAAAGATAGTCACTATACTTTCCAAATAAAAACCAAGCCTAACAATAGCATAAAACCTGTGTTGAACTAAACCTTCGGTAGCACCATTGTTGATTTTGATTATCTTACGAAGGTAATTAAAAATAGAATATTATGACTACAAAAAAAAGCATCATGATGCATTAAGAGAAAACAAAATTCTCAACCAAGCCAAGCGCGAAGTTCCGGGTTTTGAGGACTTTTAGATCGTTTTGAGCGAACGGTTTCGATTTTGGGCAGAAGCCAAAGTACCTTCAATAACTATTCGCGCCATGTTGCGGCTATCTCGCTTTACTTTGGTAAAATCCCAACCGAATTAGATTCTGAACAAGTACAGGACTACTTGTTTTACCAACAAAAAAAGTCGAAAACACCTTCTCAAACGTATTTTAAACACTGTGTTTACGGACTTCGGTTTTTGCTAAAATCCGAAGGTTTACCGTATGAATTCCTTCGTTTGCCGTCTATAAAACACGATAAAAAACTCCCTGTTGTTTTGAGTAAAGAGGAAGTTTGGGCGATGCTCCAGTGTGCCAAGCTGCTTAAACATAAAATCCTGATTGGTTTACTCTATGGTTGCGGACTTCGCTGTATGGAAGTTAGAAGTGTGCGTTTACAAGATCTGGATTTCGACAGAAAACAGCTCAAAGTGGTTCAAGGTAAAGGTAAAAAAGACCGTTATGTACCGCTTTCAGAACATTTAGTTCGTGGGCTGAAAAAATACATCGAAGCCGAAAAACCCCAAGATTATCTTTTTAATGGACAGCCTTTGCCTAATGGAGCAGGTGGCGATTTTGACAATCGGTATTCACAGCGAGGCGTGCAATGGGCGGTGAAGCAAGTCGCCAAGGCAGCAGGCGTTAAAAAAGAAGTTCACACGCATACGCTGCGGCACAGTTATGCCACACATTTGCTCGAAGACGGCATGGATATTATGACTTTGAAAGACCTTTTGGGGCATCAAAACATCGAAACTACGATGGAATACTTGCACATTGCCCAACTCGAGAGCCAGCGCATTTTTAGTCCACTCGATACTCTTTTTGCACAATGCAGTCAAAGTTTGAAGTAGCGGATGTACTGCGCAAGATAGGCTCAAAAATTGAAAACTATGGATTGAATACTTGGCAACTCCGCACGCTTTCAACAATTAAGAAATGTAGAACGGCCGAGTTGGGCGGTCATATCGATGCTTGCGATGGTTGTGGTAATCTCACTATGAGCTACAACTCTTGCCGCAATCGACATTGTCCGAAGTGTCAGGGCAACAAACGAGAAGATTGGATACAAGCCAGAAGTACAGAACTCTTGCCGGTGCCATACTTCCACGTAGTTTTTACCTTACCCGATAGTGTTAATTCTCTAGCGATATATCAGCCAAAAATAGTGTACGATACTTTGTTTGAAGCTACTTGGGAAACGTTAAAAACCTTTGGCAAAGCCAAGGAAATGCAAATGGGAATGATCGCCGTTTTGCACACTTGGGGACAACAATTGAGTTTGCATCCGCACCTACATTGCATTGTTCCTGGCGGTGGTGTGAATAAAAACGGACTATGGCAAAACAGTAGAACGGATGGTAAATTTCTGTTTCCAGTCAAGGCCTTGTCTAAGGTTTTTAGGGCAAAATTTTGCGAGAAACTCAAGAAAAAAAATCCTATTGGATATGAGCAAATTCGTCAGGAATTATGGCAGAAACCTTGGGTCGTATTTGCTAAGAAACCTTTTGGAAGTCCAAAGTCGGTGGTGGAATATTTGGGAAGATACACCCATAAAATCGCCATTAGCAACCATCGAATCAAGAACATTGACGAGCAAAACGTGACTTTTACTTATAAGGATTATCGAGTAGCGGGCGTCAAAAAACAAATGACACTGACACATCAGGAATTCATCAGGCGTTTTGCGTTGCATATTTTGCCCAAACGCTTTGTTAAGATTCGTTATTACGGTTTTTTGAGTAGCACTTGGAAACGACAAAAGCTGAAAGTCTTACAAGAAAAGCTCAATGTAAAAGTGCTGGAAAAAGCAGAAAGAAAACCTTTTTTGCCTAAATGTCCTAGTTGCAAAACAGGTAATTTACATCGAATAGCAGTTTTTGACCAGCGCGGTCCGCCTGCTTGGTATCTTGGCAGTAGCCAAAACACAATTGCCTGTAAAAGTTAATTTTATGGGTAAGGGCGCGTATGCTCCAAAGTGAAGGAAAACACTCAAAAAACCAAGGTTAAAATTACTCCAAAAAAAAAGAGAACTAAATCCTCTTATAATTCTCTCTTACAATTCTACGAAAACTCCATAGTGTTAAAGGGCTTGCAATCGGTTCCGTTCAACACGAGTTTCATTGTTCGCGCTACGCACGCAACGAAACTCTAGCTGTTAGCAGCAGTTTTTATTCTATCCATAAATTTCCAATGGAATACGTTCTAGCTTGTCCACTAATTATTACACGATTTTCTTTATTTGTACAAATTAATTTACCAATACGTTCTGAAATTTGTAATGCTGTAAGCTCATTTTTCTGCAGACGATTTGCCCAAAATGGGATTAATGAGCAATGTGCTGAACCTGTCACTGGATCTTCTAAAATAGATGCCTGTGGAGTGAAAAATCGAGAAACAAAATCGCAATTTACTCCTTTCGCAGTAACTACTACTCCTCCTGGATCAAGGTTTATTTCATCAAAGACTTGTCGGTCAATAGATATGTTTTTTATATCATCCTCTGAATCATACAATAATACATAATCTCGTGATTTTAAAACTTCCTTTGGTTGTATGTTTAATGATTTTGAAATGTTTTCAGGTAAACTACTTTCAAGCGGCATTCTTGATGGGAGGTCTAAAAAATAGAAATCGTTTTCTACAATAACCGTTAAATCTCCACTTAAGGTTTCAAAAATTATTTTATCGTTTTTGTAATCCAGAATCGTTTTTAAACAATGAGCGGTTGCAAGTGTCGCGTGTCCACACAAATCCATTTCAATTTCGGGAGTAAACCAGCGTAAATGTATTTTTTCTCCTTTATCTACAAAAAAAGCAGTTTCCGCAACAGCATTTTCTTTTGTGATTTTTAAAAGAATATCGTTTGGCAACCATTTGTCTAATGGAACCACACATGCTGGATTACCACCAAAAATTTTATCAGTAAAAGCATCGATTTGATATAGTTCTAGTTTCATAATTAGTTATTTATGTGAAAATACTGCTTAGTTCATCGGCTTGGCGTTAGTAACGTCAAGTTAAAAATTGTCAACAACTGCTCAAAATTCAATTTTCCATGAGAATAATAGCTTATTAGTATAGTAGCTATATTTCTCATGTAATACTTATTATACAATTCAAAAATGCGATTGACACTTTGTCTGTTATTTAAAGATTAGATAATTATTAACACCATTAGAAATATTAAAATCAAAACCACTAAAACCTGTTGCTCTTCCATAATAGTCATTGTTTTGAATCTCAACTTTGCTATTTCATCTAAATTATATTCATTTTTATCTATGCTTATTGAATCTGACTTGAATTCTAAAAAACCTTCAGATTTTCCATTTATTTCTTCAGGCTTTATGTTTCTTGCTGTTTTGGTTGGTGCACTTGGTTAAAAATTAAAACTTTTAATTACTCAAACTAAATCATGCTCCCCAGAACTAAAAAAATAAACAAAAAGAACAGACAAAAAACATATAGAAAAGACAAAACTGTTGTTTTAAAGATACTTTTTATCCAGCTTCCTTCGAAAACCGTTTTTAAAGAAATTCCTAAATAAATAAAAATAATGACAAAAAAAGAGATCAATAAATAACCATAATTGATATTAAATACCTTTTCAATAAGGAGCAAAAGCCCCAATAATCCAAAAATAAAAATATGATAGAAAATTGAAAAAACTAAAAACTCAGAGTAATAATAGTCTTTTCTGAAATAAAACTGTTTGAGTATTAAAGCAAAAAAGGGCATGAATATAAAAAATGAATAAGAAGCGTATTTGATGAATTTTTTATAAAGCTCTGAAATTTGCAAATCACCCGTTTGAAGTTTTATAAAGGAATTTACAATTCTGGTATTGAACCAATCCGTCTTTGTATTTCTTGCAATTAAAATAGAATCAACTTTTGAATTTGTAAGGTTTTTTACACTTCGCAAGCTAATAAATGTCAACGAATCAATTTCAGTTTTGCTATACAGATTAATCCCATTTGTTTTAGCATGCATGATATCTTTTCTAAAAATTTCATTTTTTTCTTCAATAGCATGATTAAACAAAAAAGAAACTATTAATAAAAAAAGAAACGTAATAAAAACATACATTTTAATTGGAGGCACATATCTAGCGCGTTTATTAGAATTGTAGTTTTTAGTAACTAAACCAGGTTTCAAAATTAAATCTTTTAGTGTATTTAAGAACTTGGTGTCAAAATGCGTAAAAGACTCTAAAGTTTCCATTACAAAGTGTTTTACTGGCAGTTTGTGGGTATGGTTTTCTTGTCCGCAGTATGGGCAAAAATTATAATTAGCATCTCCAAAAACTCCATGGCAATTGGGACAAGACGTAGATTTTGATCTTTTTTTAGCTCTGGACATAATAAAAATTATTGATTCTTAATTTCTCGATTGCGTAATAAAAATGATGCAATCAAAACCAATAGTAATACCACAATCAATAAAATTAAATATTGAAAATCTTGATGAAATCCTCCGAAATAATCTACAAATGGAACGGCATTAATAATCGCATAAGTTACAGCAAAAAATAAAATCTCGAACAATCGTTTTCCTCCAGAAATTATTCCGCTAAATATTGCAAATGATACTAAAAACAAACTTCCGACAATTATTGCCAGGGTCGATATCAAATTACCTGCAATTAGTTCTCTGATCAGTATAGGAAAAGCCAAGAAAATAGCGAGTAAAAATCCCGCCAGAATTTGGGAGGTTAATAATCGATGTAAAGGCTTGAACGACGAATAAATAAAATTACTAGTGCCAAAAAACTTTTCTTTAGTTGACAAATCTGCCCAACGATTGATTTGTAAAAACCATAATACTGGCAGTACAATTTGATAGGCTTTATTTATCGGCAGCAAAACCAAAGCAATCATACCTCCAAAATTAATAAGCCAAAACCATTCTGGCCCTTTACGAATAAGCATTAGAAATTCAGCTTTTACAATCGGAAAAATTCCGAATTGTGGAGTTGCTTTTGATAATTTTGATAATTGAATTTCCTTTGCTTCGGTTTTAATTTCACTAACGATTAAGTGAAAATTTTTCTTTTTAGACAAAACAATAGTTTTTGAATCGAATCTATTGAACATTCTCGAAGCTATAAAAAGTAAACAAAAACCAATTCCAATCCAGATTATTCGACTTAAAATAAAGAAAACAGACCAGTCAGACCCTTGAAAATCAAAATATAACTTTTTCTGATTTTTGCTAAATAAATAACCCGCCGAAAAATCGTTAGTGCTGCTCGGACTTATAGTATTGACAGCCTCAACCATTTGATTAGCTAAATATTTGATTCCTAAAGGATCGATGTATACTAAACCTGAATAATTGCCAACGTTAGTCTTCGCAATGATAACGCCGAACAAACAGAAAAAGGCAACATTTAGTAAATTTGTTTTATTTCCAAAAATAATTTCAAATACAATAGCCAAAACTGAAACCAAAAATACACTTGGAACCGTTACTAACAAATAAGGCATTAAAAACTGAATAAAATTAAAATTTCCGCTTTCACCCCGGAAAATAAATATTCCTAAAGCAATCAAAATAATAACGAAAGTAATTGTTAATAAAACACAAAAATTACTTAATGCCTTGGCTAATAGATATTCAAAATTACTAACTGAAGTTGTGGCTATTATTTGCCCAACCCCGGTTTCTCTATCACGTTTTATGCTATTGTTAACCAGATAAAAACCGATAAGCCACAGAAAAGCACTTGCCATTATGGCGGTAACGTGACCAATCCAAGCCAAATTATTTTTTCCAACAAAATTGTTGACTCTTACCGTTATATAGTGAGAATCGTAGCTCGGAATAAAACTATAAGCTACATAAACACTTCCCAATAAAGTGATAAGAAAAATATAACTTCGGGTACGTTGAAGGTAGTCTGCTTTGATTATATTTTTATAGAGACCCATAATTTTATTTTTTAGTATGAAACAGATAAGCATCTTCTAAAGTTGCATTGCAAAGTGTTGCATTAACGGGTCTTACTTCGCCGACAAATCGAACCAAAATGTTTTCTTTTTTACGAACTGTATTTAAAATCAAATGGTTTGTTTTGAATTCATTTAAAGCATTTTTGTCAATTTCGAGTTCAAAAACCTTATTTTTAACGGCATCTATAATATCTTGCTGATAGCCTTGGGAAATAAGCTTTCCGTTTTGCATAATCGCTACTTTATCGGCAATGGTCTCAATGTCAGATACAATATGAGAAGAAAGAATGACAATACAATCATTAGCTAAATCAGAAATTAAATTTCTAAAACGCACTCGTTCTTCAGGATCGAGTCCAACAGTTGGCTCGTCAAAAATTAGTACTTTGGGGTCATTTAACAAAACTTGTGCAATACCAATGCGTTGTTTCATCCCGCCAGAATAAGTTCCGATAGGTTTTTTAGCTGCATCAGTAAGATTTACACCTTCCAATAATTGAGAAATTCTATCTTTTAAATTTGTTCCACCAATCCCTTTCATTGCAGCAATATATTCCAAAAATTCGTAAGCATTCAAATTAGGATACACGCCAAAATCTTGAGGTAAATAACCCAGAATTTTCCTGATTTGGTTTGGTTTTTTTGTTATATCTATACCATCTAACAAAATTTGGCCACTTGTCGGATTCGAAATGGTTGCAATAATTTTCATTAGAGTGGATTTTCCTGCACCATTTGGTCCGAGCAAACCCAAAATTCCATTTTCAATAGTCATTGAAAAATTTTGTAATCCAAATTTATTTTTATCGTATTGTTTGGAAATATTTTTTATTTCTAGTTTCATTTTATTATATTTTTATATTATAACATCAAAATACTTTTATTTTTCTTCAGTCAATTTCATTAGTTATAAAAAAAAAATTAAGTCCTTTATTTTGTCTTTCTTGTATATTTATTTTTCACAATGCGTACCATTTAAAATTCTAGTTTTAATGTTTTTTCTATGTTTCAATTTTAATATAATTATCACCCATAAACTATAACAGTTTTTTGGAAAAATTGAAAAAAATCAATAGCAACCATTATTTAATCTACATCAAATATTAATCATCTTTTACTTTTTGATATCACACAATAATTAACATTTACTTGCAAACATAATATATTACCGTAACTTATTAATAAATTTATTGCTAATATTTCTTTATAATTGCCAAAATAGATTAAAAATTTTTATTCAAAATAAAAATGATTTTTTTCTAAAAGATGCTGTTCATATTTTGTTATTTTTGATGATTTTTGATCTGGTCATGTTAGAGAAGTTTAGAAAATATAAAACATTGATTAAAAAGTGGACTAGTGCTAGATTTTATTGATCTTTATAATATTTTTGCCTTTCTTTAAATTTATTCCATCTACTTGATTTACACTATTAAAGGTAAACTTGAATTCATCACCTGGTTTTTCAACTAGAAAGAAATCTGTATCTGAAATAAAATTCAATTTATTTTTCTCTTTGCCTTGACAGATTATAATTTCATTATCTATTTTTTTTATTGATAATATATTACCGCCTATTTTGTATTCTCCTAAATAGGTTTCTAAAATATCATTATTTATTTTAACCACTTTTTTAATTTGTGGCTCATAAAACTGCTTCCAGTCATAAACTACAGCTACACTGTTTATAATTTCCATTAAAATTGCAGTGTTAGAAGTATTTGCCATTACTACCACTCCATTACCGCCTTCCATACTACCATAGTATTGAGCAACAAATCCTTCGTTTTTGCCCCCATGTTGAAAATAGGTCTGTTCTCCTTTTTTATCAATAAACACTCCTAACGCTGACTTACTATCTGTAAAGGGAGTCAATCTGATTTTCGTCATTTCTTGAGAAAGTACTTTGTTGGACTTATCCTGCATGGCTAATTGTGTTTCAATGATGTAACAAGCTAAATCAGTAGGATTCGTCCACAAACCGGCAGCTGCTTGTTCGGGATAAATATGAAATTTTCCTATTACTTCATTTCCATCTTCCTTATATGCGGTTGCCAAGACGTTTTGTTTATCGCATGAAATGGGTATTGTATAAAAACTATTATTCATTCCCAGCGGTTTTAAGACTGACTCCCACATGAAAACATCATATGGTTTATTAGTAATATCTTGTAATACTGCTTGCGAAATTGCAATTCCTCCCCCAGAATATTGAAATTTTAATCCTGGTTCAAAAGCAGAACGAACAGCAGGTGTAATAGAGGGCTTTTTTCCGTCTAAGATAGCATTAAGTGCTGGTATGGTATTCCCTATTTCATATCCGGGGAATCCGTAGACTTTTAGACCAGCAGTATGACTCAACAAATTGGCAAGAGTTATTTTTTTGCCCTTGGATAATGAATCATACGGAAACTTCCATGTTTTTAAATATTCATTGATATCCGTATCTAAATTTAATTGCTTTTCTTGAACTAATTTTAGAATACCAATTCCATTTATAGATTTACTTATTGAACCAGCTTGAAATAATGTTGCCGTTGTAACAGGACGTTGCTCAGAGCTATCTGCCCAGCCATAGCCCCTTGACCATTCGATTTTATAATCCTTAACAACTGCAATACTCACGCCATTCACATGATAAAAATCCATTTGTTGTTGTAATGTTTTTTGGTTCGATGCTCCCTCTACATTAACCCAAAGACCTAGATTGTTTTCTACTTCCGTTATCTTTTTTTCTATTTCAGGAGAATATTTTTTTTCCTGACTGTAAAGCGAGTTAATTACTACTTGTAAAAAAAAGAATAAAAAGAGGAAGAGATGATTGTTTGTTTTAATTTTCATAAGTATTTATATTTTAAATGTATTTGTCAAAGACTTGATTTTGTGAATGTTTGTTGTACCGTTTAGACTTCACAGATATATCATCCAAGGTGCATCTGAATTGTATTGTGCTGCTACAGTTAATGTTGACAAAAAAAAAGAAAAAGACGGTCGATTTTTATCATTTTAGTTGTAGGTTAGTTCATATGATGAAAGAGATTTTAATATTTGTGCAAAAGTATTGAGGATTCACTTATTTAGAACAGGACAAAAATGAAGTTTAATAGGACTTGTATGAAATTAAATTTGATTATCATCAATAATAATTGCATTACTGTCATTTTTTATTTAGTTATTTTTTCATCGTTTGCAGTTTTTTATTTTAACAAATCATTATCTAATGTTTTAGATAGAACTTTCTCATATACTTTTCTTGGGCTTCCTCTGAAATACACTTCACCACAAAAAGTGTAGCCCAATTTTTCAAAAATTTTCATCATTGGAATGTTGTCAAAACTCGTGTCTGCTTTTATGCTATATATACTGTTATTTAGTGCAAAATCTTCTATATGTTTGACCATCATTTTTGCTAAACCTTTCCCTAAATTATTTTTAGAAATGGCTACACGATGAAACACAACGAAATCATCACTGGTTAGCCACTTTCCTTCAATTTTGTCATATTCAGGTTCATCATTGATTGATACTGCACAATATCCAATTATTGTTCCTCCTTCTAACAAAATAAATCCTTCTTCTTTTTCAATATCTTTTAGAACAACTTCTTGATTTGGATAGCCGTCCTGCCATTGATTACTTCCGTCATCTTTTCTACTTTTTATAGCTTGTTGCAAAATTTCCCATATCTGGGAAATTTCAGTAATTTTAGCTTTTCTAAAGAGGTAATTTTTCATTGTGATTTTTCGTAATATTAAATGATTTTCAAAGTTTTAGTTTTAATCTGGTGCATAGAAGGGACCGGTTGAAAATTTTATTTGCACACGATTATTCTGTTCTTAAAAGTTCAGGACTCATTGCTCAGGTTATCAATTAAGGTTGATAAGCGAGTTACTCCGAAACGAGTTATAAGTTCTAATATTCACATTTTTAAGGATTAATTTATTATTTTAATTTTAAAGAAATTATCTACCAATACAAATAGAGTAATAAAAATGGAAGTTAAAATGATATTAATCATTTGAAACTTGATGTCTAATGAATATTTTTTAGATATTTTGTAAACTAATAAACCAAGAAATAAGCAAACAATAATAAACAAAGTGTAGGTCCCTATTCCCAAATCTCTACTTATTCTTGCTTCATCATTTGGTAAATTAAAACTCATTGTAAATGCTAATAATCTCATAAAAAAAGGAAGGAATAAAAAAGGGAAAAAATTTATATTTTTATATTTTTTCATTATTTCATAAAAAACAATTCCTTGAATTATTGTGAAAATTGGACCCGCTGCACTGATTACATTATTTTCCCAAAATTCCTTGTATTCACCTCCACCTGTTAATGAAACATAGTTTAATCGCATAGTCATTTTATATCCTAATAATTCCCCTGTAATCCAATGACTAAATTCGTGAAAAAAGAATGTAAAAAAAACCGCGATTAGTATAATTAGTGAGTATTTAGCTAATATTTTAAAATTAGTCATAGATTTTAATTTGATTTATATTTGGTTTTGGAAAAACAGGCAATATCACATTTAATTGCATTTAGATTTTTGACAGCATTTGTGTAACAGTTATTGATTCTGAACTCCATTTACTTTTTTCTAATAGGGGCTGATAATTTTATCTCTATTTAATTGCATTAATATAATTGAAGCCATACACAAAAGATTATAGCTTGCATCGTCCATTCGGGGCCATATTCTCCACCAGTTATTAATCGACTTCAGCTTTTTCATATACTATCTTGCCATTTTTACTTACAAGAACAGAACCATTAAAGCGGTTCAGCTCAACGGCTTTTTGGATTAAGGAGTCTATTTTTGTTCTGTATGCCTGCGCATTGGTGACAAATACTGTAAATAGAATTACAAACAGCGTTAGTGTTCCTTTTTTCATGATTTCTTTTTATTAATGTTATATTTTGTGTTAAAGTTAAATTTAGGTTTTGAGAACGACTACCGTTTGTGTAAATGGCCTTTTAGCGGATTAAGAAAGCCTAAACTTTCGGTTAATAACAAATTTTCAAGTACGAAGCCAACTTTAAATTAAGCCCAAAACCCGCAATAGCGTAAAACCTGTGATAGCGGTTCGTTGTTTTTCATTTCGTTAAACATTTTTTGTCAGTTTAGCCATTGCTCTTACTGGAAATGTCCCAACTCCTTTAAATTTGGGCGGAATAGCACTAAAAGTAGAACCGTCTTTGGGCAATAAATAAAGGTTGCAAAGATGTTCAACAATTAAAATCTCAGCTCCCAAAAGTGTCGTATGAACAGGTCTCGTTTTCCCTAATGTACTGTCAATATTATGAGAGTCAATTCCAACTAATTTAACACTACAATTTTTTAGATATTTCGCTGCACCTTCTGTCAAATAAGGGTGGTTTTCATAATATTTCTCTGTATTCCAATTACTGTCCCAACCTGTATGAATTAAAACTGCTCTATTTCTAATTTCGTAGTTTTTTAAATGTTCTTCTGTTATTTCCAATGTTTCTGAAAATGGTATGCTAATTACAATTGCGTCAAGGTCTGTAAAACATTCTAATCCAACTTCTGAAAGGTCTTTCCCGTTTTCAAATCTATGAAATGGGCAGTCAATATAAGTTCCTGTGTTTGTAACCATTTCAATTTTACCAATTTGAAATTCAGTTCCTTCGGCGTAAAATTGTTTTGAGTTTTCTCTGCTTAAATAATCGCAAACAATTGGTGCTGGTAAACCTTTGTAAGTTACAAGTCCGTGTTCAATTGTGTGGCTTAAATCTATTAATAAGTCATTCTCTATTTTGGCATTAATAGGTTTTCTTTTATGAGGATCGGTCAATATTTCTTTATTCAGTATTTTAGTTTCTCCTACCATAAGAAGTCTTAAATCTGCTACAATATAGTGCGCAAGTTCTTTGTCAGAGATATTATTGCCCAATATATCAAGTCGAAAATCCTCGCCTTTTATGCTTCCTCCGTTGGTAAAGTATATTTCAAAGTCAAATTTTACTCTTTTGTCCAAATGTCAAATTATTTATAATCTTTGTTTCTGTGTCGTTCGTTTACAATGACCGCTAACGTGCGGCTTGGCGATGTGGCGGATTAAGGAACCCTAAACTTTCGGTTAATAACTAATTTTCAAGTACAACGCCAACTTCAAATTAAGCCTAATCCCGCCATATTGCCGACGGCAGTTGTATGCTATTTTTATTTGCTTTTTAAAAAGTCATCAAGAATTTTATTGAAAATTTCTGGTTGATCCATTAACGGTAAATGTCCAGCATCTTGAATTACATTAAGCTTTGCATTTGGGATAATTTTAGCTGCTGCTTCACCATATTCAACAGAAAATAATTTATCATCTTTCCCCCAAATGATAAGTGTTTCATTTTCTATTTGCTTTAATAATTCTTCTGGTATTTTAGATACAGCGGTTCCACGTCCTTGCTTAAATGCTTTTTTTCCCCCTTTAGATTTGAGAACGTCTATTGAGTAGCCAATATGGTTTGGGTCTCTGTTTGTGGGTTTATGGAGTAGATAAGGTGAATTAAAACGATTTGCCATTGATGATGGAAAACTATTCATCCATATTGTTCCAATTAAAGGCCAAAAAGAAACTTTTGCACCTAAACCTGCAGAGTCCACTAAAACAAGTTTATCAACCATTTCAGCATTGTCTATAGCAAACTGCAACGCAATAGCGCCACCTTGAGATAATCCGACAATATGAGCCTTTGCTATTTTCAATTCTTTTAGAAAATCTTTTAGCCACTTCGAAAAATAGGGTCTATTATAAGGTGCATCAGGTTTATCAGATTCTCCATATCCAACTATATCTGGTGCTACTACTTGAAAATTTTTAGAGATTGTATTAATTGATGGATACCAAGTAACAGCACCTGCACCAGCTCCGTGCAGGAAAATTACAGGTTCACCATTGCCACATAACAAATAGGTCGTTTTAATTGTTCCAATAGTCACTTCTCTTTGTTCAACTGATCCTTCAATTTTGTCGATTAAATGTTGCCTATAGTTTTTTTTATCTTCTCTTTTCAAGTTTTTCTTTCTTTAAAGTTGATGTCTGTCTGCTTAAATGGCATACAACGTTTGGTCACTTGGCAATGTGGAGGATTAAGGAATCTTAAACTTCCGGTTAGACACTGATTTTCCAAGTACAAAACCAACTTCAAAATAAGCCCAAAACCCGCCGTATTGCCAAACTGCTGTTAGCTGCAGCTATAATTGTTTTGTATTATTAATTATTTACTTAACAACAAATCACTATACGATGATTTTTCTAATTGTTCAGATTTGATTTTAAAATAATCATAATAAAAATCACATTGTTCTTTTAGTTTTTCAGTTGTAAATGAGTTGTCCTTATCAATTGCTTCCACTTCCATAAAAGTCCCTAAATTTTTTACCTGATGAAAATGGAATTTTACATTATCAATACAATAGATTTTTCTAATTTTATCTACAATAATTTTTATTCCCAACTGTAAAGCCAACATATCTTTAATCGCTTTATTGAGTTTGTGGCGATAAAGTATAACTTCAGATTTTTTTGAATCGGCTGTATTTTCTCTGATATAATTAATCAAAACATTCTCGTTGTCATTTTCTCTTAATTTTAATCTTCCAATTTTCACATTAAAATAGGTGTAAATTTGCTGGTATTTTCCTTGTAGTGTAGGATTTAAATTTAATTATTTTTCTTCGTAAGTTCCTAAAGCATCAATTTTAGCCTTGAATTCGAAATTTTTAATATTCATTTTTATTTTTTTATTTCGGTTTTCCATACTGTTTGTCAATGGGGATATTAACAGACGGCTACTATTTATTTTAAGTAATCGTTAACTTTTTGCAAATTATATTCAGGAGAAGAGTCGAAAAATGAATTTAATAAAGTCATGTGTCCTGCGCCAAAAATAACCAATATTCTATCTGTTGGATTTGCCTTTATTTTTTGAATATTTCTAAAAATTCTCAAATTTCTATTGAACCACCAACCTGTGACAAAATCGGCTCCAAAAAATTCATTGTCTTTCGTTTCATATTTAAAAATGCCGATCAAATACGTACCAAAATCCTTTTTGATATTATTGCTGTTGTTTTTTTGTATTAATTCTGCTCGAATCCCTTTTGTCTTAAAGATTGGTTCAGGAAAGTATTGTTTTATAGTATCAGTACATTTATTAAAATAATTCATGAATTTTTTATTTTCAAGGCTGTCTTTGCCTTCTAAAACGGGATTAAGCGTTTCATAGTTTTTTCCCCAATCGTTAACGCAGTACAAGGTTTTCAGTTTCATCATTTTGGCAATTCTGAAACCAATCTGATCTACTTCATCACGTCCTAACTTATATTTACCTTCCAAATATTTATTATATAGCGAGTCATATTTTACCTGCTTAATAGGGTCTCTTTCAATAACGATAATTGTTGGCTTAAATTTTGCAATTCGTTCAGTGATTTCTTCTATTTCTTTTTGATATTTTGGTTCCAATACATCAATTTGGTCATTATTACTTGTCTTGATCAAGTCTAAATTTCGAAAAGCAAAATGGAATGATCCCAATGTCAAAACTTCAGTTCTTTGTTTTGATTGTGCAAATGTAGCTGTGAGTAGTAATATCAATACTACAGTTAGATTTAATTTCATAATCTTTTGTGTTTAATTTGTTTGTTAGTCCAGTTTAAAATTTTTAATTCAGTTAATATTTTTCAGCGGTTGTGCAAAAGCTACTGCTAATGCGCGCTGTTTACTTTTTCCAATAAGGAGGAATTATTTTATTTTTACTCATTTTTATTAAAATGATGGCAGCCAACACACAAAATATTATTGCTTGGATTGTTGCTTCTGGACCAAATTCGCCCCCTGTAATTAAGTTGCTTCCTGTAATTTTAGTAGTTAGTAAACTTGAAGTTTTTTCATTACCAGATGTAACAGCTCCAAAAATTCCAGATTGCATGAAATTCCAAGCAAAATGTATGGCAATTGGGAACCACAGATTCCTGGCATAAATATAAGCAGCACCCATTAGAAAACCGGCCTCAATACCAACACACAATCCTGACATTAAAGTACTGTTTGGATTTGCCAGATGTAATGCTCCAAAAATAATTGCTGTAATTAATAAAGAAATGTAGCTGCCTAATTTCTCTTCCACTATTCGAAAAATGATACCTCTAATTAAAATTTCTTCAAAAATGGCCACTGAAAATGCGACTGTAAAGGGGATAATTACATATGAAAATGGATTGACAGCAACTATTTCAAAACCGCCACTTAGAATAATTACTAATATTGTGAGACTTTGTAATAGTATTCCTACCAGTGTACCAATGATGATATTTCTAGCTATTCCTCTATTTGAAAATTCTGCTATCGCTCTTTTTTCGTATTTTCTAAAAAAATAGATATAGGCTGCAATGACAGCTGCAGATGAAATTAGACCTTTAATAAGATTTCTGTAATTTTTATCTAGTGAAGTTAGATCAAGTAATTTACCTGACAATTGCTGCGCGAGAATAAATGCAATAAAACATACTAAAAGACCCAATATGATTCTTATTAAAGGGGAATTAAAAAAATTTTGCTTGGTGATTGTTGTTTTCATAAATTTTAAAATAAGTTGTTTAAATTCTTGCAATAAATTATTCTCTACCTTTTTAATTATATTTTTTTATTCGTATCAGTAGAATTGTCGCCGACCAGTCTTCTATTGCTATTTTTAGAAGCTACTTTAATTTAAATTAATATAGCTTTTATCAAATTCAGTTCGGTTGAACTATCGTTTTTGATAGAAATAAAAAATTTTGTTTGCCAATTTTGAGTTAATTCTGCTTGCTTATTTGTAACCTTGTCCCAGGGTGGATAAACTCTTATTCCACGTTTTCCAATTTTTCCATTTTGTGTAATTATCCCTTTTTCAGCTAAAACCACTTTCGGAAAAATAAATTGACCGAAATTTTTGCCATCCCTTGATGTAATAATGATAAAATCTATATCATCATTGATATCAAAAGGTTCTGTTATACCTTTTTTATCTCTTTTCCAAATTGTTACAAACTGCCCCGTTTTCGTTGGGGTAATTTTAGATACTCTGTGCTGAATTATCTTTTGGTTAAGCTTAAAAGTACAAGCGCCATATTCTTCACTTTCTGAATTTAGTTTTGGGTTTTCAAAAACAAAATCACATTTATCATAAACTTCTTTTTTTGCTATTTTTAAGTCCCGGTGAAATAATGTTAAAAGGCTTATTTTGTTTACATTTTCCATACTTTACTTTCGCTATCGATGATTTAACTTTCGTTTTTGTGAGATATAATTATTGCTAATGATATAGCTGCTATTCTAATTATTTAATTATAATATAATTCGTACTAAATTATAGGTTCGAATACTCATTAAAATCAACTTGATCTAGTCCCAAATAGCCTAGCGACTGGCTTGAGCTTCTGGATCTTTTTTACATTCCCTTTCTCATTTACTCTCGGTGATGGGCGATGGTTTAAAACCCTTGACAACAAGATATATTCCCAGCGAGAACTCCCATAGGGCAATTGGAACTGCAGTAAGTGCTGTTAAACCGTCATGTTGTCCGATGAAACCGAACAGTACGGCTATATCGCCTGCAATGAGCAGTAACGCTCCGACGAATCCAATCAAGGGAAGCACTCGCGGTACCAGACTTGATTGATACAGTAGGTATCCCAGCAGCAGTCCATTCACGGCCGGCATTAAACTTTGTCCGATCAGAAAGATACGATCATAAAGAATAACAAGTGAATGGCTGGTGACCAAAGCATCGGCACCTGCTCCAGACTGTCGCAAGCTCACTATGGACAGAAGGAACGAAACGCCCACAAATATTGTACTGGCTTCTAATATTCTGGAGGCAACAAGTCCCAGTGCAACACCTTCATTCTGCTTCTTTAATATCGGAAACAGAACAACGGCAGTACCGATTCCAGCAAGAGCCACGATTATCTCTAGGATAGCTCCGACGATGACAGCGGTGTCAGGACCTGAACCAACGACGTAGTTTGATTCGTGTATTGAGCCGTAAAGCGCAAGGGTTGGTATGGAGACGAAGGTTAGTAAGTACAGAGCACCAGCGGCTAACGAGTTCTTGCGTAGTGAGCTCAACTTGGTTCTTCTCGTTGTTTCATCGTTAAACATTGCAGTATTTTTGTTAAAATTCACTTTTTTATGTTTTAAATTTAGAACCCACTTTCTGCGAAATGCAATATATTTTATTTTTTTTCTAGTGGGTTAGTTTTCCAAGCTTTTGAAAAATGTACACTAACCATCAAAGCCCTGTTATATATTTCCTCATTATAGGAAATATTACTTAGGCCATAATTGTATCTTATGTCCAACGCGATTCTATTTTGTTTCAACGGAAACTCAACGCCTCCACCCATTTGAATTCCTGCATCAAACCGCTTAAAACCGTCACTTGAATTATGAAAGGAGAGTTTAGTAGTCTGATCGCCAATTTTCCTCTTTCCACTAAGATTATAGGCAATGGATGGCCCTGCATTAACATAAAATTTACCAACATGAATGAATTTACCAAAATGAAGGCGAGCAAGTACCGGTAATTCTAAGGTATTTAAACGAAGGGTTGATTCGTTGGTATATAATGGATTATTAACCATTAACTTGCCTCCCTTTTTCATAAAATACAATTCAGAAACTACAGAAAATCGGGATGTTATACCGGCTTGAAATGACAGCCCCGCTTGTAAACCTTTAACAGGCTTTTTATAATCTGTTAACATGCTGTTTGACCTACCATAATTAAGGTTTGTACTCTCCACATTAATCATAAGGTCTAAATAAGTTTTTGCCGTCTTTTCCTGATTATTGATTTTTTTTGAGCCAACTTCACCGGTTTGACAAAATACATTTGTATACAAGAAAATCATACTTAGCAGGAGTCCAATTTTTACTTCTTTTTTCATGATAATTTTTTATTAGTTATTTAGTGTTTTTTCGTGCAATAAAATTCTAAATCGTATTGAGTTTAAAGCGCCTTGTTTCATTGATCATGCTTCACATATGGCTCTTGGAAATGCTGGTAAAATTCATATTTACTAGATAGTTATTTATTGTTGTTTGCTAGATAAAATGATGATTTGGTATTGTTTGTGCGATTAACTGTTTTTTGTTTTTTCCATAAAAATTGATTTACCAGTTTAAATTGAGTAATTTGTTATAAAAACTAAAATTCTATTAACTTTTTTACTTTTACTATCTTAAATTTCTTCTATGACTTTTCCCTTGCTGATTTTTAGTGTTGAAGAAATGATTTAATTCCTCGCTTTTAAAGAAAACTACTTCTTTTTACTTTATCTGCTGCTTTCTCAAGGTTTTATAAGTTATGAACTAATTATAGTCAAATTAGGAATAAAGATATTATTTTTTATTTCCTCATGTATTTTCTTTTTCAAATTTATCTAGTATTCTTGTGTTTAAGAGATGGCTAACGTTCTTGTTATTAATGTTGTAATAATTTATTTATTACTTTTTATAATTAATCTCCCTCCTACTCAACTTAGATAATCCTTAAGGGCAAGTGCTAGCTTTGCCATTAGTTACATAATAATTTATTATTATTTAGAACCGTTTAATCATATAAGTTGTAAAAACTATATTGATCTACTCCCAGGCTTTTATTAATTAGTTAATGACTCTAAATTGCTTTATTTCTTCCAAAGGCTCAATGGTAATAAAATCTTTCCATATCGTAGGATCATAGCGTTTAAGATTTACATATTTAAACTCTTCCTCTTTAAATTTATCGTAAGAATCTTGAGTGATTTCTGATTTTGAAAGATTTAAAAATTCCGTCTTATTAATGACATTTCCTTCAATTTTAATGTCAAAGGCAGCCACATCTTTTTCTCCGTGGGTCAACTCTATTAGTTTAAGAGGACGGTCTATATATAAATATCGACCTGTTTCCATCGAAAAATATTGTAAAAAATAGCTGCTATTGTTTGGATTTTTCTTGTAGATAATAGTTCCTTTTCCTGCGTTTTCTGACATTTTGATTCCCAATATAAATTTCATATTGACTCCACTGACTGTTTCTCCTTCTACTAAATCATAATCACATCGCAGAACAGCATAATCCGTCATCGAAACATATAGTTTTCCAATGTATTTTGCTGAACTTTTTCTGGGACTGAACTTCAATACATAAACAAATTCATCTTCGTTGTAATACATTTTACCATCATAAGCATAATTATAAAGCTCAGGTTTATTTATAAAATTGAGTTTGTCACTTTCTATGAAGTTACTCTGATCTATAATTAAGGTAAGGTTTGATTTTGTACTTGATAATTTATTTTTTTTAATTTTATTTTTCTTCTCATTGAAACTTTTTCTCAATGAAATAGTATCGTGAGAACCAATAAGGCCACTTTTAAATCTGTAATATTTAGTTGTATCTAGATGTTTGAGAAAAATATTTTCGGCCATTTGTTTCATATCCTGAAGAGCTACTGATTGATCTCCATTCTTAAGGATTGTCGCTTTTACTACTTCAAGCTTGGGTATAACAATGGATTTGCTGTTCTGCTTTAAAGTACCAATATAGTAATTGCATAACAAATCTTTAAATTCAATCGGTGGGTGCAAGCGCAGATTGGAGGAAAATGTATTTAGATCTGTGTTCATTATTTTAAGTTCCTGTTTTGTAAATCCTGTTGATTTTGTAATTTTTACATCATATAAAGATGGCCTTAAGGAATTAGTCTCTCGGTAAAAAATTAAATCTTTTGTTGGTACCCCACTACTTTTGTAATTAATTTGCAGATTATTTTTTACTTTGGACATGATTGTGTAAGGATCAGGCTTTTCATTAGAAATATACACGGTCTCTAATTCAAATGCTATTGGTTCCAAACGAATAATATAGTTCTGCGCTTTCAATTCGCCTATAGTAATTTTGCGCTCCAAGTAACCAAGATGTGAAATGGTAAGAAGAGATTCATCGCTTTTAATACTTTCCGATATTGAGAAATATCCTTCAGCATTAGAAATAAAGGCTAATTTTTCGTTAGTAGTTATATTTGCATAGGCAATACTTTCACCACTTTTGGAATCCGTAATATGTACGATAGGGTTCTGCGCAAATCCTATCTGGCAGCCTAATAGAGTGAGTAAATAAAACAAGGTTCGTATCATAGTATATATTTAGATATAGCGGCTAATAATTGTAATATCAATTACTTTGTTGATTATTACTACTTAATAATTATATATATTAGTTTATTGGATTGTATAATTTTTCACATCGACTTCACTCAATCTGAAATATCCTAAAGGATAATTATCAAAATTCGATTGATTTTTTATATTTCCCTTCACATTTGCAGGTGGAGACTGAAAGGGTCCGCCGCTTGAAGTTCCCGAAACACTTAATAGTTTACTCATGTAATTAAAATACGTTTTTGATATTCCATAGTGGCTGATTTCAACTTGCTCGCCCGCTTTAGCATCTTCCTCCAGAACAAGACTAAAAAAGGTATTTCCCTGAAACAACAAATCATCATCTAAAGAATATTCTGGCTTTAAGTTTTTGGTGAATTTGTATTTGTAGAGATAGTAATTATCTTGAACAGCAGGATCATTGAAAAAAGTTTTTATTTTTAAAAAGT
>NZ_FRCL01000015.1:0-37888 GCF_900142885.1 Flavobacterium xinjiangense
GTTGGCTTCAGTCAAGCAGGATGGATAATCCCAATTGCTGCAAGCAAAAATCCACAAATAGAATTTATGGTTTTATTTAGTTGCCCTACAATTACAACTCTAGAACAACTTCGATTTCAGTTTTATACTAATGGAAACAATAAATTTTGGGAAAATCATACAGAATCAGATGCTCGTGAACATACTAAAAATGACCCAGACAGGTATCAATTTACCACTACTGACCCAAAAAATTACTTGAATACTCTTTCAATTCCAGGACTTTGGCTTTTTGGTGAGAAAGATATCCAAATTCCCGTAAAATTGTGCATAGAGCACTTAAATACATTTAAAGTTCAAGGCAAACCTTTCGAATATACTTTGTTTTCAACATTAGGACACAATACTGCTTCTGACAATATTACAGCACCTGTTGATATTTCAATTCAATGGATAAAACAGAAAGCTTTGAACATTAAAAAGTCTAAAGCATCAAAATAAAGCACTGCCTACAACAGCAAGGGTTTCGTTGCGTACGCAACACGAATAATGATACTTATGTTGAACGAAACCAGAGGTAGTTTAAAGAAAAATATTTGTAGTTTAATCAGCAAAAGAAGAAACATCAACAAGAAATTCAGCAAATGAAAAAATTAATATTACTCGCTTCCTTACTAATAGTTTCATTAGTACAAGCACAGGATTACAATAGCTATTTAACGGAAGCAAAAAAGGCGATTGAGTCGGGAAACTTTAGGAAAGGTTATGACAGCTCTACCAAAGCAATCGAAATAAACAGCTCAAGTGTAGATGCTCGTAGAACTCGAATTAAGGCATCCTTAACTACATCGGCTCGGAAAGAGCATTTAGAAACGGCAATAACAGACCTTAATTACTTAATTAATCAAGATATAGACCCTGCCCTGAATTATAAGCTTTTAGGAATTGCAGAAAGTGAACTTGCCAATTATATATATCGCTTTAATAGGACTGTTTCCGACCACGAAAAGTTAGCGTTATCACATTATGAAAATGCTTTGGAGGCATATGATAAAGCTATTAATTTAATTCCAGAATTTGCTGAAGACTTGAAATATCGGGTAAACGATGCAAAAGAGAAAATTGCCGACATAAAATCATAATAACTACTCAATAAGCCTACTAAAAAGTAAGCTTTTTATTATGCGGAAAGGGAATAAAATATTATTCTATTACCCGAAATGGTAAATTAGCAAAAGTATTGGAGTATAAAGACATTTAATTGTTAGAGTTTCGGTTGGCCTGAAATGCCAAGGATGAAACTTGTGTTGAATGGAACCGGGGTAGTTAAAAAAGAATTTTAATTGTAGTTTAAATCATATATATTTACTTTGTAATTAACAAAATTGAGTTCGTTTGGAGGGTCTTAGACGATGTGACGTTTAGCTGCCACCTTGCTGAACCACTAAACAAAGACAAACAAACAAATAAAAAAATGAAGAAAATCGGATTAGTTGGAGGAATAAGTTGGACATCAACATTAGACTATTATAAATTTATAAATGAAGGAGTAAATGCAAAACTAGGTGGACTGAATTTTGCTGAGTGTATTATTTACTCATTAAACTTTGGAGACATTTATACTCAAAGTTGGGACAATTCATATGACTTACTACTTAATGCTTGTAACAGCTTAAAGAAAAGTGGAGCAGATGGTATTGCGTTGTGTGCAAATACTGCACATCTTTATGCTGATAGAATTCAGCAAGATATTAACTTACCTGTAATTCACATAGTTACAGAAACAGCTAAAACAATCAACAAAAAAGAGTTTAAGAAAATTGGGCTTTTAGGGACAAAATTCACAATGGAGATGGACTTTTACAGAAACAAACTTGAAATGTTTGGGCTTGAGGTTTTGACACCTGAAAAACTTGAAACAAGAGAATATATCCAATACACATTAAGGGAAGAATTGGGTATTGGTTTTATTAACCCAGAAACAAAGAAAAAGTATAAAGAAATTGTAAAAGACTTGGAGGACAAAGGAGCAGAATGTATTGTACTAGGTTGTACAGAAATACCAATGTTAGTAAGCCAAGATGATTTTGAAATTCCCGTATTTGATACTACAAAAATTCACTCACAGGCAATTGTGGAATTTATGACTTCTTGACAAACTAAAGGCAGCAGCTAAACATGGGTTTGGCAAAAGTGCGACATTAGTGCTAAATTGAGCATTTGGAATTCTAATAAACATTTGTGCTAAATTGAACATTTGTGCTTCTATTTCCCCACCTTCGCCAAGCCCTGTCCGTTGTGCGTCATGAAAAAAAAATACCATCAGAATGAAAGTAAAATCAGAATGGCAATATATATTTAAACTTTGCGGCACATTTTTGATTGTTG
The DNA here is from genome assembly GCF_900142885.1 of Flavobacterium xinjiangense. Taxonomy (GTDB): domain Bacteria; phylum Bacteroidota; class Bacteroidia; order Flavobacteriales; family Flavobacteriaceae; genus Flavobacterium; species Flavobacterium xinjiangense. The sequence continues at coordinate 2,368 of NZ_FRCL01000015.1, forward strand.
CAACAATCTCTTGTAATAACCAAAGTCAAAATAAGGGAAATAAGATAGTACAGGCTAAAAATAATATTCAACCCATTGAAAATGGGATTGACACCATAAGGTTGAAATACACAACAGGAGTTCATTCAATTTTAGAGGATAGTAAAGGAAATATTTGGTTTGGTAGTTACAACGAAGGAGCGTGTTTGCTTCATAATGGGGAGCTCCAATATTTCACAACAAAAAACGGATTAAGTGACAATCAGGTAAGGAATATTTATGAAGATAAAAATGGCATAATTTGGTTTCAATGTGGGATAGGATTAAGTAGTTATGATGGGCAAAAAATAACTGATTATAAAGAAAGAAATTATAACTCAAAAAAACAGTGGAAATTAACTGATAGTGATGTTTGGTTTAAAGGCAATGAAACCGTTGGCTACAACAAACTTGAAGGGTATCCGGGAGTGTATCAATATGACGGACAAAAGCTTTCGTATCGCACGTTTCCTGTTACACCAAAATCTGGGGATAATTTTACATATTCAATTTCAACACCTTTTGTCAAAGGTAAAAATGGAACCCATAATTTTTTCCATAAATCCTGCCGGATTAGTTGGCATTGGATAGGCGATTTTGCTTTGAGTTTCTCACAATATTTAGCCCTAAAAACTTTCGACCACTCCTGACTCCGTTGAGATAACCGTATAAATAGATCTTTTAAAACACTTTACTATTAAAACTCGGCCGACCTTCGGTCTTGAGCGTTTTTACAGCAAAATCGAGTTTTGAGATGTCAATATATTCGACAAAGGCATCTATAAATCGCACCTGATTATCGGGACTTATAGTATCTTCTAAACTTGAAAAACGCATCTGGAGACGGGAAATACCTGTGATATGTTGCATTCTTAAAAATACGAAAAATCTTCTTTTTATACAAGTATTTTGTTATATTTGATGTAGATACAACAGAGTTTTTTTCACAGACTGACGTTAGCGGTCATTGTAAACGAAACTCACGACAGACAGCAGATACACTAAAATCTATGGCCGAAAAGAAAAATATATTTGTAATTATTGGAAGTGCAAGTTCAAATTCTGCGAACTTAAAACTTGTTGAAAAAATCGCAAGAATGACAGAAAATGAATTCAACTTGACAATCTTTAACGACTTGAAATCTCTGCCGCATTTTGACCCAGAACTTTCAGCCGACAATCCACCGAAACAAATTATAGAATTTAGAAACGCAATTGAAAAATCAGACGGATTAATAATTTGTACACCCGAATATGTTTTTAGTATTCCAAGTGGACTGAAAAATGCAATTGAATGGTGTATTTCGACAACAATATTTTCAGACAAGCCAAACGGACTGATAACAGCTTCTGCAAGTGGGCAAAAAGGACACGAAGAGTTGCAATTGATTATGAAAGCAGCAATGACTAAATTTACCAACGAAACAACTTTGTTAATTCAAGGTGTAAAAGGGAAATTTGATGAGCAAGGTAATTTAATTGATATTGAAACACACAAACGGTTAGACAATTTCATAAACGATTTTATTAATTTAGTTAACGACAAATAGACAAAGGAAAAACAAGTTGTGCGTCATTATGGAAAACTCGCTAAATAAAGAACATATTATAAAAAATATCAGTCAGACATATACAAAACTGACTGACAATACTATATCAGACTATATCCGAGTATCTAAAATTTTCACATTAGACAAATCGACATTATTAGTTAAAGAAGGACAGAATGCAGACAAAATATATTTTATAGCAAACGGTTCAGCAAGAGCATACTATTTGAAAGACGGAAAAGAGATAACCGATTGGTTTGCTTTTGAAAATGACTTTATAAGCTCAATTGGTAGCTTTTTCGAAAATATTCCTAGCCCTCATTTTATTGAACTTCTTGAAACGACTACCTTTTTAGAAATAACTAGAAAAGATGTTTTTGAATTATCCGATAAACACCATGACTTTGAGCGATTAGGAAGGGTTGTTACTACAAAAACAATGTTGACTTTGCGTAAAAGAATAATTTCTCTTCAATTTGAAACTGCACAACAGAAGTATGAAAACCTTATTAATAATCGACCTGACATTACTCAAAGAGTGCCTTTAACCCATATTGCATCATATCTTGGAATTACTCTTGAAACATTGAGTAGAATTCGTAATCAAAAAATACGAATTTGATTTATATCAAATGTAATCCAATTGAATGGAGGTATTTTTGCAAAAAAAAATATGAAATTAATATACACAATTACAATTTGGCTATTTTTATTTTTAGGTTTAGGTCATTGTATCTTTACATTTAAAAGATATTCAACCATTGAAGCCAATTCACTTTGGTTTTTTTCTGCAGCTCTTGGAGTAATATTTGGTGGGCTTATAAATTATATAAATTTGAAAGAGGCTTCACCATTAACAAATTCTATAACTCTGGGTGTAAATGTATTCCAATTCCTTTTTTACTGTGTTTTGGCTTACAACATTCAAAAACCAATAATTTTTGTAGCCCTAATTTTTGCTTTTTTATTACTAGTGTTTTCAATTATAAATAAATAACTAACCCCTGCTCGTGTCTCGGAACCACAAATGGCACGAGGAAAAAACTTAAATCGAAAATGATTTGAAGAGAATACGAATTGGAATGGTCAGGAACGGGACGCTCGCCTTTAGATTTGTTCTTTGAAAAATCAGTTGACATCAATGCAGAACCTTCAAAGGTTTAGAACACATTGACAAATTCAAACATTATTAAAGAGTATCTATTCGGGATAGAAACAATTACCGACTGGAAAGTTGGAAGTGAAATAATTTTTCAAGGAGAATATGAGGGACACAAATACAAAGACAGAGGTGTTATTCATGAAAATAGTTTGAATAAATTATTAGGTTATAGTTATTGGAGTGGCTTTTCTGGACTGGAAGACAAACCCGAAAATTATTCTTTGGTAACTTACGCCTTGACAGAAAGTAACAATATAACAAAATTGACTTGGACGCATAAGGGTTATGCAAGTGAGAAGGACACAAACACTCAGACAGGGCGATGTACGAATTTCTTGTGAAGATTAAAAAAATAGTTGAACGATAGCAGACAGTTTCGGCTTAACAACCTTTTCTCATGGGCAGTTGCGTAGTTGGACAGCGGACAAAGACGAAAGAAAATAACAACAACAAAACGCTAAAAGCATCTTCAAAAAATCGGCAACTCAAGTTAGAATTTTTAAGGATTAAGACTTTTTTTTAGCATATCAAATTTAGATTGCAATTATGAAAATAACACCAAAAATCAAAATAGATAAACACTCGCATCTTACGCAATTCTTTAAAGTGCACACTCTACTTAGTGATTTTGAGTTAGAGGATGTATGGCAGGTTCCGGTAATCCTAACTTCAAATCATAGCCTTCATATATTTGTTGAACATTTTAATATATCACTAAATAAAATCATGGATAAAGGTGTGGCTGGTTTTTTATTCCAACTTCGATTGTGGCTTGGTAAATTTTTGAATTTAGACGATAAAAATCAATTAGTTAGAGAACTGACTCCTGGTAGTATTCGCCATCGCTATGCACACGAGGAAGGTTTGAGTTTTGAAGATTTACCTGCTCTTAGTAATGGTAGTCCTGATTTTAAACCCGTTTACACACTGAAAAATGAATATCTCTCTGAAATTGATAATAAAACAGTACATGCTGCATTGCATTTTAGTCGTGTTCCTATTGGAGAAGCGATTTGGGGAGTACACATGGCTGTATATGTAAAGCCAAAAGGGTCTTTTGGGAAGATTTATATGCTTTTGATTAAGCCATTTAGGTTGTGGATTGTTTATCCTGCTTTAATGAAAATTATAAAGAATGAATGGGAATCTTTTGTAAGATTAGACACCTTAGCACAAAATGACGGACAAGATAAAACAACGAACCGCTAACAGCTGTTTTGAGCTAGCTGGAGTTTAGTGAAATTACCGTTTCGCATCAAGTTTTCGTCAAGCCGAAAATTGAGCGGTTACGATTTTCCAGCCATCACAAAGCGCCGAGACGTCAGACTGTCTAAAAACCTAAAACGACCCTCTGAGAATTGCATATTTGAGATTTTTCAAAGATGGGAATCCGAATATGAAATATTAAAATGGAGGTTATTAGACACACTGACGTTAGCAGCAAGCATTTGGCACGACACCAAAAAAAGGATAATATGAACATAGAATATAGTTTTGACAAGCGACCATCAGCAGACCAAATAATTGAACTTTACGACAATGCAGGTTTACCAAGACCAACAAGCGACAAAGAACGAATACAGAAAATGTTTGATAATTCAAATCTTATCGTTACAGCTTGGGACAGTGAATTATTAGTCGGCGTTTCACGTTCAATTACAGACTGGGTTTGGGCTTGCTATCTCTCCGACCTTGCAGTTAGAAACGACTACAAAAAAGAAGGTATAGGTAAACAACTCATAAACTTTACGAAGGAAAAAGTTGGTGACCAATCTATGGTTTTGCTTTTATCAGTTCCAACCGCAATGGAATATTACCCAAAAGTTGGTTTTGAAAAACAAGAAAGTAGTTTTATAATAAACAGAGCAGAATGGAAATAACACCATTAGAAATTTTCAACCAATGGTTTGATGAAGAACTCAAATTGACAAAGGTAAGAATACCGACAGCTTGTTGTTTATCAACTATTGGAACAGACAATTATCCCCGCTACCGAACGAATCCTTTCGTGTGTTACTTAACCCCGACCGCGCAAAATGGTAAAAAATAATAGAACTAATTATAGTTTGGGTTTTATGTCTTTACCTTTTAGGGAAGATTTATGCGCTTAGGAGGGTTTATGATATATATGGTAGTTGGAATAGTAGGGGGAAGGAATGAAATAGATGCTGAGAGTTTTTTTTTAGGGGCTAATTTTATCATCTAATTTTAAAATTTCATAATAATGCACTGTCCTTTTTTTTAGTGTATATGGATGATTTTATCAAATATGAATACCCTAGTTAGGGATAATTATATAATATGAAAACCGACTAGAAATAGTTTTTAATTGTAGTGTAAATCTAATATATTTACTTTCTGATTGACAAAACAAAGTACATTTGAAACTTTTTACCCTAGCGTTTCAGGCAAACTGAAGCAGCAGACTCTCAAACTTAATAAACATAATGGAAAAATACGTACGACAATTAATTACAATAGAGTTTGTCGACAAAAAAGAAATCTTTAGTGGTTTTCTTATTGATTGGACCGAGGATTGGATTTTACTGAAAAATAATCCGGTCGATTTTATAATTGATGGCTACACAATATTAAAAAACAAAAATGTAAAGGCAATTATTCAAGACAAAGATCATGAATTTACAGAAAGAGTAATTAAACTAAAAGGTTTAAAAACAAGCGCAGAACAAATAATTCCGCTGACAGATTTATCTTCCATAATACACTTTCTAGCAAACAAATATGAGATTTTGCAAATAGCAACAAAATCAGATAAAGCAGTGTATCTGGGTAAACTCATAAAACTAAAGGAAGAGGAACTGCTCATAGACTTTTTGGGAACCGAAGGACAATTTGAGGGAGAGATGAGTTTTAAGCCAAACAAAATACGAGTGATCGAATTTGATACGGATTACATCAATTCGTTGAAACTAATTGTTGAGGACGAAAAGTCATGAAAAGAGAAAACATTAATCCTAAAAAAAAGGAGGCCTTTTTAAAGGGCCTCCGATTGTAGATTCTGATTTACCATTTATCAGCTCATACCGTTAAGCATGAAATGACTATTTGAATAAGCTTCTCTTTTCAGATGGTTTTACTCAAGTGATTAATCAAAACCACACTCAAAGATACAATTATATAAACAGCAAATAATTAGAAATAAACGCTTTAACTATTAATTAACCTATTAACTATGAAAAACCGGTTGTATAGTAAGTTCAGGATTAAGAATTATATTTGTATAGCTATAATAGGATTTATTTAATAATCTGTATAGTTATTTCAGGATGGGTCATAATAACTTGTATAGTTGTTTTAGGACGGGTCATAGTTATTTCAGGACGGGTCAATCTCATATCAAAGGAATAGATAAAGCATAGATAAAGCATAGATAGTGTATGGATAATGCATACTAAGTTTTGGCTGTTATAATTAAAATAGCTTTCAAAGTTGTTTATACCTGTTCTCTTGAAAAGGTTATTAATACAGATACTGTCGCAAGTAATATGTTTGAGATAGAATAGCCATCAATAGCTACTACAAAGGATTTGGGCATTAGGCTTAATGGGAAGTTGGTTTTGTATTTATCAATTCATTTTCTAATGCACTTTTTATGTTTGAATGAATAATCATTACGCAGCTATGGCAATATCTAATTCCCAGTCATAACCGCATGCTCTTAAACAAAATTTAACTGTGCCAGCGTACTCCATATCTGGATTTGCCAATTGTTTAAGTTCACCCGATCGCGCACACTTATATCATCACAATCATTCTCGCAGGTATTTACCTGTGCGCATAATACTTAATTAAACTAGTCAAAATAAATCTAAATCCAAATGATTTCAAGCAGAACTAAAGTAATAATCTTCGGATTTGATTATCGCTAGCTATCGCGTCTTCTAAACTTGAAAGACGCAGCTGATGAGGTTAAATTCCTTAAATAGGTTCCATTACTAAAAATACGAAAAATCTTCTTTTTGTTTAGGCTAATTCCTATATTTGTTAGAGATCTAACCGAGGTTTTTTCACAGACTGACGTTGGTAGCAAGCTTACCGCAAAAAAAACGTAAATAAAAATGAGTAAACCTAAGTTAAATAATGACGAAATTAAAAATTTGTACAATAAACTGTACAATGAGTCACTATTCACCCCACAACAAAGAGGATACGAATTTGAAAAACTAATTGAAGCGAAGCTTGAAAACGAAAAACTTGAACCAAGAGCGAGTTATAAATCAAAAGGAGAACAAGTTGATGGCTCATTCTTTTGGAAAGGACAAACATTTTTATTGGAAGCAAAGTGGGTTAAGCCTAAAATACCAGCTTCAAGTATATATGCGTTCAAAGGAAAACTTGATGGTAAATTTCATACTACAAGTGGTATTTATATTGCTGTAAATGGCTATTCGAATGATGTTGAAGATGCTCTGAAATTTGGAAAATCACTAAACATATTATTATTTGATTCCTCAGATATTAAATTAATTTTTAATGGCGAAGTTGCATTTCTTGATGTTTTGAAATTTAAATTGCGAGAAGCAGGAGACACAGGAAGCTTAAATGTTCCATATAGCTTAAAAACTAAAGCAGAAAAAATATCAAAAGAAAACAAATCAGATTTTCTAACAGCACAGCTATTTCAACAAAAAACTACAAAAAGAAAAATAACCGAAGATTTATTGATTTTTGTTGAAGGTAAAAGCGATATTCAAATTATTGATAATCTCTTAAAACCAATAGAATTAGATTTTCTACTTACTTATAAAATTATTTCTTTGGAAGGAATAAATAACATAAGACAAATTCCTTCTCTTTTAAATCTTTATGCAACTTACCATCAAAACAAAGCCGTTATTGTAATTCTAGACGATGACCAAGCTACACTACAAATAAAAGGCATTATTGAAAACGTTACAGAACAGATTGAAAATTCATCAATTCCAATAAATACAAAATTTTTCTTTATTGATGAGAAATTAAAAGATAAACTCTCTAATGAAATTTTAAAAAATGTGATTTTTTCTAAAAATTATAATAAACCACAACTTTACTTAGAATTAGAAAGATTTATAAATGAAATCTCATATGACTATTATGACCCAGAAGTAAATATTCCAAAAGAATCTTTGAAATCTATCCTTAATAGAGCGAAATGGGATTATGAAAATAATGAAATTATATTTCCTGACGATTATACAGATAGGGATTTCACTGTGGAAAATTTAGAAGATTTAATAGAATTTCTTAACGAAGAAGTGATTAATGCGGTACAAGGAGAAATGCCTTTAGAGATGTTAAAAGAGAATTACTTTTTAGATTATGACAGTGAGGTTAGAGAACATTTGCTTGCATTTCATAAAGATAAATTAGAAAAATTGAATTGGAATACCGACGAATTATAGCAAAAAAGCCAGCTACCAACAACTAGGGATTCGTTGCGTGCGAAGCACCAACAATGAAGCCCCTGTTGAACGGAATCGCTTCCATTTCCACAATGCTATGCACTTATCGTAAAGATTTAAAGAGATATTCAAGAGGCCATTGCGTCTCTTTTTTTTGGACTAGTTTATCAGGTGGTTTTAATATGTTTTCCATCACTTTCGGGGTATAATTTCCTTTACCTATAAGATTAATTTGTAGAGGTAATTGTATTTTGTCTATCATCGAGATCATTGGATTAGTGGAAATTTGCATTCTTGCAATAAGAATAATCTTCTTTCGATATAAGTATTTTGTTATATTTGCTGGTAGTGTAATGGAGGTTTTTTCACGGACTGACGTTACCAGCAATAACACTGAAATGATGAACATAACAACAGAAATTTCGAATTATATTAATACTCAAAATCAAAATATTTGGGATGAAATAAAAGATGAATATATTTTTAGCTTAATATATAATCCATTCGAAACTTCTTGGATGTCCAATTCAGAAAATGGAAATGCGACGATCTATACTAATACTAAAAACGTAGATTATTCTTCTTTTACACACGAACTTTTACACATTTATCTAGACTTTAAAGGAATGTCAGAAATGCCCGAATTAATTTATAGCATAATGGGAGAAAACTCATTTGAAATCCTTTTAGAGCAAGATTTAGTTCCATTTATTCATAATGTTTGTTCGCACAAAAAAATGTTTCCATATTATAAAGAAATGGGATTTTCTGAATATAATTTTGTTCAAGAAAGAATAACATTTGGGGATAATGATTTAAATTTCATTAAAAGCAGTTTTGAAAATAACGAATCGAAGTTAATTGCAGTAAATCAATTTATAGGGCAAACTATTTCGCTTTTTAATAATGTAGTTGTAGAAGATAAGCCAAAATTCTCAAATTATTTACAAAAACTAAAAAATATTCAGCCTGAATTATTTGATATTATACAGAAGTTTGATAATGATTGGAATAACTCAATAGATTTAAACTTAACTCCTGTTTTTTTGAACTTTGAAAATGATTTGGAAAACTGGTTAACAAAGAACGAACTGAAAAGTGAAAATAATTACTGCTGGTAACAGCTACAACGGATTTGGATAATTGGCTTAATGGGAATATAGTTTTGCATCTGATAGTTTTGGCAAATCCGAAGATAGAGCTTAATTTACAGCCTAACAAGCTTTAGTGACGTTGCCATTAATTAGATGAAAATTGAAACATTTATCATTTTATGAAATACGATTTAAGAAATACACAAATAAGTGAAACTGTAAAATGGTTTGAAAAAAAAATCGAATTTATTGAAACTTGTTATTCAGTTATCAATGAAGTAAATATTTTTAATAAAACTGAAGTTATAGCAGCGAAAAAGTATTATCGAATTTACATCGAGATTATTGCCGATTTACCGGAAATAAAAAGTCATGCAAATAAGTTTGAGTATGAAGTAATGTTCTTTTCAACAATCCCAGAATACTTCTATTATCCATCAAAAGGATTAGATGAAAATCATATTGTACTAAATTACGAATGGATTTGCAAAAGCTGTAAGATACGGCTAAAAGATGCGCCATTTAAATTAGAAATCAAAGATTATATTCAAGAAACCGATAGTTATTTCTCGAAATTTGATTAACAAAAACTGCAACGAATTGAATTAGCGGCTAACCAAAATTACTCATTTACAGTAGCTGAAAGTTTTATTTCGCGAAGAAGCATTATATTGGTCGAGAAAACTCTGTACACGAGCATCCTGCAACTTCGAACAGCAGAAACATTTCCGATATAATGCTGTAACGAATCAACAAGAACATTATGAAAGAATTTTTAGAATCTTTTTCGAACAGAGAAGTATCTATTGTTTTTTGGACAATAGTCATTGTTTTTGGAATTTTAATTTTAAATATTTCAGGTGCATTACACTTAATAAAAGCTTTTTTTGCAAAAAAACTCTTCTATATTTATTGTTTAATGTCGCTCTACTTAAGTGCAATTATTTATTCATTATATTCCATGAATTTATGGGAGTCATCTTTATACAAAGATTTTCTATTTTGGTTATTAACGTCTGGGTTTGTGATGCTACTTAGTTTTACTAAACTTAAAAGCACGGGAGATTTTAAAAATATTCTATTTAGGATTCTTACAATAAACATTGTTTTAGAATTTATTGTAGGTAATTATAACTTTTCATTGTTAAAAGAAATATTCCTAATTCCCTTTGTGACATTTGTTTCGATTCTAATTATTGTCGCTCAACAAAAGAAAAATGAAAACGAAAAAGTAATCAAGCTTCTAAATCAAATTTTATCATTTATGGGCTTTATAATTTTGTGTTATGTTTTATGTAGATTGATAAAATCCCCAACAGAACTTTTCACAATTAAAAATTTAAAAACATTCCTTTTGGCTCCTTTATTTACTTTTTTATTTATTCCTTTTGTATTTCTGATCGTTGTTTACTCAAAGTATGAGCAAATTTTTATGAATCTTAATCGAAATTTTTTGAGTAATAAAAGAAAATCTAAAATAAAATTAGCATTTTTCCAGTTTGGAAATTTAAATTTAGAGTATCTGAATAATGCACATAATATTACAATATGGAGAAAAGCAGAATTGCAAAATGAAGAAAAAATTAAAGCTTACATTAGAAAAGAAATCAGAGGCGAAGTGAAATTTAGAAATTAATAATCACAGTATGCAATAGCTACTACAACGGATTTGGGCAATTGGCTTAATTGAAAGGTGTTTTTTTATTTTGGATGATTTGGAAAAATCGAATAATGGACTTAATTTAGTCCCAAACCCCGCTAGTACCAGAATGTTGGAGTAATAATCCCGAAACGAACTTAAAAAATATGATGACAGAAATTTTATATAAATATCGTAGTCTACAAAATTTCAAGAATTTTGTAGACATTATTCTTAAAAACAGGCTTTGGGCTTCAAAATATAAAAATTTGAACGACCCAATGGAAGGACAATATTACTATCAAGATGGTGAATTGAATAGAGATATTAGAAATAGGCTTTTAGAAGAAAAAGGAACATTAAGACTTTGCTCTTTATCAAAAGTTAGAGATAATCAACTTATGTGGTCACATTATACAAATGGACAACGTGGTGTAGCAATTGGTTTGCGTATCGATGAAAATTTATTTAATGTAAGACCAATTCAATATGATGAAATTGTTTCAATTAGAAATCAAGATTTTAATGACCAAACTGCGACAGAAATTTTAAGTGATAAACTAGAAGTTTGGAATTATGAAGAAGAAGTAAGAGTATTTGTGCGAGACCAAAATTTTATTGAAATTAATATTGAAGAAATTATAACAGGAATTGCAATGAGTAATGCTGATTTTGGATTAGTTAAAGAACTCATTGAAAAAGTAAATCCAAATATTAAAATTATTAAAGCTGAAACATTTATGAATAATTAATAAATACCTAAATTGTGCCAAAAAAAACAAACCCATAAAATGGAATCAGGAATATTTAACTTTAAAGATTTATTCGAAATTATTTCTTATTTTGTAACAACAATTTCCTTATTAGGCTTGTGGGCTACATATATTTTTTCAAAGAAGCAAATTCATTTTACAACCATGGAAAAGTGTGTCTCTAATTTTAGGGAAATTTCAAAATGGAAAGGTATGCCTTGTGATATTTCTGCAGAATATATAGAATTTGTTAGTGAAGAATTTTTTTATCTTGAAAATGATTATTTACACTTAAAAGTTAGTATTGAATGGATCGATGGGATGATTGATTATCTGCCTTTTTATGATAAAAACAAAGTCTTTATTGAAAGTAATCGTTTGGACACATTAAAAGATCAAAATAACACAGTCCGACTTCTTCGCGATTATCCAAGAATTCGAAAAGCAATTCAAATGCGTCAAGAAATTGATTTCAAAATTGTACACATTTCAATAGAAAATGAAAACGACCGAGAAAAACGTAGGCAAGAACGAGACAAAATTATTTATAGTGTTATAAAGAATTTAAATATTAGTTGGTGGAAAAAAATTAACCTGAAACGGAAAATTGCCAACCGATAACAGCAATGGTTTCGTTGCGTGCAAAGCACGAACAATGACACCCGTGTTGAACGGAACCGCAAATGGTTTAAAAAGAAAAATAATTATAGTTTAAATCACATATATTTACGTGTTTATTAATAAATAAAGGAAGAACGGAGGTTTTTAGACGAACTGAGCTTAGTGGTAATTTGTTGAAACTTTGAGTTGAAATCATGTTTAGCGAAGATTGCAAATATCTAAATTGCAGTAATATTAATATCTAAATTGCAGTAATATTAATAACTTAAAAACTACCGAATTATGTTGAACAATTTTTTTAGAATCAATCTTCCGTACGGAATTGCAAAAAATGAAAATGGTGAATGGATGGCTTTCAATCGAGAATATATGCCGTTAGGATTTAACGATACAAGTTTCAAAGAACATCCTGAATACAGTTATTCAAACATTCCGATTTATACGAAATATAAGCGATTAACAGAGACCTTTTTAATTGAAATAGCACATGATGGTGAAAAAGGTTTATCAAGAAATGAAGCTGGAGAAATCTTAAAAGTGTTTTTTTACGATGACGCTACAAATCCAGTAAGTAATTCCAAAGATCTATTCTGGGAGAATTATTTTAAAAAGCTTCAGAAATTGTCCAAAATGGAAAAATCAAATTAGTAGCAACTTAAATTCTCGGGCACTTGATTGCATTGAGTGCCTATTTAAATTGCTTGGTAAATCGTGACGTTTGCGACGCGGTTAACAACAAGAAATTGTATTTTACATTTGGGCTAGCCAGAAAGAATTTGAATTAAAGTTTAAATCCAATATATTTACTTTATGAATAACAAAATAAAGTTTGTTTGGAGGTTTTTAGAGGAACTAATGTTGGTGGCTATGTTGATGAACTGTCGTTATTATAATATAGACTTCAAACGGGAAAATTTTAAAAGCCAATAGATAACCGAATAAAATAAAAAGGTAAAATTACCTCTATATTTAATTTTAATTAAAAAATATTACTATATTTGCGGTAAATTTACCTTTAATTAAAATGATAGACGATATTTTAAATAAAAGCTTCCACTATAAAGGACCTTCTTTTGAAGATTTATTCAAAGATAAGTTAGAGAATTCTGGGTTGACCAAAACTCAATTTGAAAAATTGTCGGGAATGGAAAGAAGAAGCCTAGATGCTATTCTTGACAAAACTTCCAAACAAACGGATATTATTAAACTACTAAAACTCGCTGAGTTTTTAGAAATAGATTTTAATGAGTTATTAATTATCCATTTCAATGATAGACCGATAGAAGAGATTACGGAACTCCAATCTTCAATGGATATTACGTTCGTCAATAAATTCTTTGATCTTAAAACTCTAATAAGTTTAGGGTTTATTAATAAAAATGATTCGTTAGAAGTTTTAAAAGAAAGAATTTGTAAATTCTTTGATATAGATTCCATTTATGATTACGACAGAGAATTAAACGAAGCATTTTATAGCAGAACCAAAAAATCATTTAGCGATAAAATGAAAGATTTTTGGATTAAATCAAGTTATAAATATTTTGAGTTAATAGACAACCCGAATGATTATAACAGACAAAGTCTTATTGAATTAATTCCAAAAATAAAACCATATACTCAAAATGTAGAGGCTGGATTACTTACAGTTTTTCAAGCCTTATATAATATTGGAGTTACGGTAGTTTTTCAACCTTCTTTACCAAAAACACAAATACGAGGGGCAACTTTTTTAATAAAAAACAAACCCTGTATTGTTATTACAGACTTCAACAAAAATTATGCAACTATTTGGTTTGCCTTGATTCACGAATTACATCACGTTTTATTCGACTTAGAAACAATTGAAAAAACAAATTATCATTTATCAGGTGAACCTGATTTATTTTTAATTCAAGAAGATAAAGCGAATGAATTTGCTTCCGAGTATTTATTGTCATCTGAGAAAATGAGATACATTGAGAAGATGATACACAATAAGTTTATGGTAGAAAAGTTTGCAAAAGAGTGCCAAATCCATCCTTGTATAATTTATTCACAATACCAATGGCGACAATCACAAATAGGTAATGACTATTGGAGTGCCTTCAGAGAACACTTCCCAAATATAAAAGGATTAACAAAAAAATTGAATGTTTCTAATTGGGATATCGAATCCATAAAAGGAATAGCATTGAAAATTAAAGAATTATTAACGGTATAAAATAATAATAATGAGCGATAAAAAAATAGATAAAAACAAGATTGAACGAAAACTTTCCAAAGAAGATTTGGAGAGATTAGATATTTTGCAAAAATCTGAAGAAATAAAAGGAGAACAACTCTCGATTAACCTTGATTCAGAGATTATAATTGAAAATTATGCAGAGCAACTTCTTGGGCAAAGCATAGATGACCCAGTACAAAAATTCCAGCTATACTACCATGGACTTTCAAAGCTTCTTAAAGACAACCTACCAAAAGGTAAAGAATCCGAAGATATTAGAAGAATAGTATATGACGAAAAAAACATTCTTATTAACAGAGGTGCTAAGAAAGACGAAAAGGGAATTAGAGGAAGTGACGGTAGAATGGCTTATTTACAAGACTTGGAAGAAGCCATAAAAATTGTTGCAGAATGGACAAGTAGAAAAGGAACATCTGCTGAGCTTTTTATTTCATTTTGGGACAAAAACGAAGAACTTGGATACGGACATCAAGACTAGATAAAAAATACACAGCCACCAACGGTAAAGGGTTTCGTTGCATGCGCAGCACGAACAATGAAACACCGGTTGAACGGAACCGGAGGTAGTTTTAAAAAAGAAATAATTTTTAGTTTAAATCATAAATATTTACATTCTAATTATCGAATAAAGTACGATTAAAGGTTTTTGGACGAACTGACGTTGTAGGCAATGCTACCGCAGAATCAAGAATTTAACACATTTTTTTACATTAAACTAAAATGAACATAAACTTTTCTTCTAACTTATTTCTTTGGTTATTATTAATAACTTTACCAGAAATTGTATTTTGTCAATCGGCCGACTTTATCATTCAAGATGTAAAATTTGAAAGTCAGGGCGTCACTCTTGCAGGCTCAATTTTAACGCCTAAAAAAACAGTTGCAGCAGTTGTAATTGTTCACGGGTCTGATCCTGTAAAAAGAGAAATGGACTTCGCAATACGTCTTGCCAAAGAAGGTATTGCTGTATTGACATATGATAAACGAGGAGTTGGGGAATCGGGCGGTGTATATGCAGGGCCATCTGTTGGTACTAATAATATTGACACTACTAATCTTAATTTATTATCTCACGATGCAAGTTCAGCAGTAAACACTTTTCGAACCTATTTGAAAGATAAAAAAATACCAATTGGATTAGTTGGCTTCAGTCAAGCAGGATGGATAATCCCAATTGCTGCAAGCAAAAATCCACAAATAGAATTTATGGTTTTATTTAGTTGCCCTACAATTACAACTCTAGAACAACTTCGATTTCAGTTTTATACTAATGGGAACAATAATTTTGGGAAAATCATACAGAATCAGATGTTCGTGAACATACTAAAAATGACCCAGACAGGTATCAATTCGTGGCGACTGACCCAAAAATTTCTCTGAATACTCTTTCAATTCCAGGACTTTGGCTTTTTGGTGAGAAAGATATACAGATTCCAGTAAAGTTGTGTATGGAGCAATTAAATACATTGAAAGCTCAAGGTAAACCTTTCGAATATACTTTGTTTTCTAAATTAGGACACAATACTGCTTTTGACAATGATAGAGTACCTGTTGATATTTCAATTCAATGGATAAAACAGAAAGCTTTGAATATTAAGAAGTTTAAATCATCCAAATAAAGCACTTCCTACAACAGCTAAGGCTTCGTTGGGCTTGAAAAGCCAACAATGAAGCCTGCGTTGAATGGAAACTAGAGGCAGTTTAAATCCTGTATATTTACTTCCTAATTAATAAAATAAAGGTCGTTTTAAGATTTTTGGACAAATTGACGTTGTAGGTAACTCGGTTACAAAATTGCACTTAAAAAGTATATTTTTTTGAAAGATTTTAATTAGTAAAATTATTCCTTTTTGAGATCTCTTATTTTTCTGTATCTATTGTAAGCCGAACAAATAATTAAAACAATTACAAAATAAACGAGATAAGATCGCGGTTCTCCTATGCCTCCAACTGTTGTAAACATTCGATTCCATCTAATTTTATTAATTCCTTTGCCATCAGTATTCCAACTTAACCAAATAAAAATTGGCTTGCCAACCACATGGTCAAAAGGAACAAATCCCCAAAATCTGGCGTCAATTGAATTATCTCTATTGTCGCCCATCATCCAGTAATAATCTTGTTTAAAGGTATAGGTTGTAGTAAGATTACCATCAATAAAAATTTGGTTTCCTTTAACCAATAGCTTATGACCTTCATATTCCACAATTAATCGTTTATAAAGCGGCAGAACATCTACATTGATAGCAATTGTCTTACCTTTTTCAGGTATGTAAATTGGTCCAAAAAAATCGACATTCCAATTATAATTCGCATCATGCGGGAATATTTTAGAATCTCTGTATTCTTTATTATTTTTTCTCAATTCAAGACTTTCTATATAAGGATTGTTTCTCGCACTAATAACAGCTTCTTCTGTTGCCTGAACAAAATATTCGCCAGATTTAGCATCGTAAGCTATTCCATCGGTTATATCATATAGTTTTAGAATATTAGATACTTCCTCATAGGAGGAAAATTGAGTTCTAAATTTAATAGTATATGAAAACTGCAATTTTGTTCTATCAGGTAGTTTAGTTTGTTTTCCATCAATAAATACGCAACCATTTCTAACTTCTAAACTATCTCCAGGGACTCCAACACAACGTTTTACCAAGTTTGTTTTTTTGTCGATAGGTTTGTAATAATTTCTATCAGGTGAAAAATTATCCATATCCAAAAGAGTATCGGCTGGTTGGTTAAAAACTACAATATCGTTACGTTCTATTTGTTGAAAACCAGGCAATCTTAAATACGGTAATTGAAATATGTTTAAGATTGAAGTTTCTTTTTTTGAAATATCATCACTGAACATGTAGGATTTCTTTTTTACGAAAGGAATTGTATCATGTACCATTGGCAAAGCAACTGTTGTAATTGGTACTCTTGCTCCATAATGCAACTTACTTACAAATAAAAAATCTCCAACTAATAATGATTTCTCCATGGACGAAGATGGAATTGTGAAAGGCTGAATAACATATGTATGAACAATAGTAGCAACAATAACAGCAAACAATAGTGAATTTACAGTTTCTCCTAATCCTGCTTTTGGACTTAAATTTCTATCCTTTACGTATTCTAATTTATCAGAATTATAATTCAAATAGGCAATATAAAAGCCTAAAGATAGGACTACTAACAAAGTGTCCTTTGTACTGTTTTTACCAAAACTACGAATGGTTTCAACCCAAACAACAGGAAACATTATTAAATTTATTATAGGAATAAAAAATAAAAACACCCACCATTTAGGTCTATTAATTATTTGCATTAATATAATGGCATTGTAAATTGGTATTAATGCTTCCCAAGATTTTCTACCTGCTTTTACATACAATTTAAAAGTGGCTAAAAAATGAACAAAGTGGATAATGAGGAATAATAAGAAAAATCTAGTCATTTGAATAATTTAAAGAATTTATGCAAAACTCGTTTAAATTATTACAAACAGATACTAAATTCATGATTCTGGCAAACAAAATTATAAATCTAATTCTGATTTTTTTATAAATGATTCTCGATAATCAATTGCCGTAGTATTTGTAAGTTTTTTAAATGTATCATTAAAAGAAGAAATGCTATTAAAACCACTTTCAAATGCAATTGCAGCAATTTTATAATTATAAAAATCGGGGGTTTTTAATTTTTTTTTCGCTTCTTCAACACGATATTTAGCAATATATTGGGAATAGTTTGTGTTTTCAATTTGGTTGATAATTTGAGATAGTTGCTTAGAAGAAATGTTCATTCTTTCTGCTAATTTTACTAAAGTCAACTCTGGATCTAAAAACAATTTGTCATTTTCCATAAATTGATTAAGCTGTTTATAATACTCACTTGCTTTTGTATTATCTAATGTTGAATTAGTATATTTCTTCTTTTCATCTTCAAATATCCACAAATTTTGACATCCCAAAATTGCTAAAGAAATAATTATAAATGAAAACAAGAAAGCACTACTAGGATAAAAAGAAACAACATCAAAGAATACTAATATTGCATGAATAAAAATTAAAGTTGTAGCTACTATAAATGCAATTAACCAATTTTTAATTTTCACATTCTTTTGTGAAACATCATGAAAGTTTGGGTGTTTTACTAACCAATAAAAACTATAACAACAGTAAATTAAACCGTGTATGAATAAGAACAAATGAAAATTTCCTAAGTTCGTAATTCCATTATTTGGGACAAACACTGTTAAAATCATTACCAAAAAAAATAGTGCATAATGCCGATAACAATCTATCCTTTTTAAGGAAGCATTATTATTATTATTATATAAAAGATTTACATAAAACCATAAACAGGGACCTATTAATAAAAATAAGCCTAAAAATAAGGTGAGAATAGAATCGCTAATTGCATAATAATTGTGAAATAACGCTTTTCCTGTACGCAAGCTTAATGTTAAAAGATATACAGCCAAAAATAAATTTGCTTTTGAATTTTTACTTGTTTTGGCAAGAAGTATTATTCCAAAGAAAAACCCCAAAACAACACCTATACTGCTAATTAATAATTCAAAGCGACTAAAAAATACTGGTTCAAAATTCATCAAACAAAGAAACTAAAATCTTATGTATTTTACAATTGATTTATCCTCTATTGCTTTTACGCGAAAAATCTCTGTATTTGATCAAAATTTGAAAATAATGAGCTACCTAAAAGCGAGAGTTTCGTTGCGTGCGTAGAACGAACAATGAAACCCCGGTTGAACGGAATCGCTTATAAGTTTTATTTCTCTGATTTGATCTCTTTTATCATACGCTCGAGTTTTTCTCGCTGTTGTTTTGCTTTTTCATCATATGCCTTTTGCCTTCTTTCGAAAATGGCTTGATTCATATGGAGTTCTTTTTCTATTCGAATAAGTTCTTTTTCTAATGCCAAAGTTTCATTATGATTGTAAATCAAGAGTGCTAATAACACTACAATACTGCAGAAATAAAAACAATATTCCAATAGTAAATATTTTAGTGTTTCAATTGTTTTTGATAACATATTGCAAGAGTTTAAAATGTTCTTTTGTGAAAATTTCCAGACTAAGATAAATGTACTACAAATTGAAAAAGAAACTGTTACATTTCAACTTATATTTAGGTTTTAACTATTTGTGAAGTAAGCTTTTTAGGAGATACTGTGGTAAGCAATATCTTTGAGATAAAATGGTCTCCAAAGTCAGGAGTAGTAAAAAGTTTTGCAGAGATTGATAGAGCAGAATGGTTTATTGTTGCAGAGGAATTGTAGAAAATCAATGAGGGAATGGAAGTTCTTACTTTGCAGTTGGTAGGAAAACTTGAGTATTAAATTATGGGATAGGGGAGTCCAAACCCAATAGGAGTCAAATACAAAAAAGCCCTCCAGAAAATCCAAAGGGCTGAGAATTGAAAATGAATTTATTTTTTTGATTCTTCTACAGAAACTTTTCTAAACTCTTTTAAAAGTTTTTCTAACTCCAAAGTTGATTTACGAGCTCTCGGTCCGGCAGCTTTGACACCTTTCTCAAGTAGTGATTCAGATTCTGTTTTAAATGTTTCGAATTCAGCGTTGATTTTTACAATTAAATCTTTCATGATAGTGCTTTATTAAATTATGGCGCAAAAATATAAGTTTGTTTAGTAGATATAACTAATTTGCTGTTAAATTCTCATTTTTTTTAGGAGTAGCTGCGGCATGTAATTCAATGAAGACGGGAGGTGATTGGCTATAAGCTACTTAAGGATGATTGCTTGATTTTAATTTTTTAAGCCATCAGTTTTCTAAATACCCAATTTTTACCTGTTCCAGTAGTTTTACATTTTCTTCAATCGTATTTTGAAAAAACTCTGCCATAATTTTGGCGATATCGCTAGAGTGAATATCAATAGTATTTTTCTTTAATATCTTTCTTGTCCTGAGAAAAAGAGCTTCGTTTAATCGGGCAATTTTACCCATGTCTCTACCTAATACTCTTGCGGCAATCCAATGCAGGTTGATATCTTTATCTCCAAAAAGGTCGTTATGGTTTTCATATATTTCATCGGCATACATATCAAAAAAATGCTTTAAAATTTTGCTAATGTCTTTTATATCGTCGCGTCTTATTTCGGGACGTTCTTGAAAAGCAAGTAATTTGAGCAGTACAATACCAGGCAATGTGCAAAATTTAAAGCGGTGTTTTTCTTCGAGCTCAGCTTCCGGAAGACCAGAATCATAGATTTCTTTGAATCCGGGCATATTGAGACTGGTAAGTCCAGTGCCTTCGACTGTTATATTAGATGGTTTGGCTTCGATTTCACCAAAGGGCATTAAATCTATTTGTATGATGTTTTTCCATTTAAGTACAAAACCATTGCCTTTATAAGGGATAAATTTTTCTACATTGATGAGATATTCTCTCAGATCGGCATAGGTGTTTTTGTCATTTATAAAAACGGCAAAATCGATGTCTCCTGTAACTCTGCTGGGTGGTATATCATTTATGGCAGTCATCCAAACATCGCGTGCCACGGCACCTACCAGATAGAAGTCTATATTGTATTTATTGAGTCCTTTTTCTAATGCGGTAAGCATTTCTGAAATATGAGGCTGTTGTTGTAATTGTTTAAAACTGATCTTGTAAATACTCATCGTAAATTTTTTGTGCGGTTTCTGTACATCTGCGGTCTCCTTTATTCATTAAATCGGCATAGGCTAGGAGTGGGTGTACGGTGTTTGTGTTTTCCTGCTCGTTTATCCAAAACTGTTTAAATACTTTAATATTGCCTTCTAAGTCCGGAACGAGGCGGTAATTTTTCATTAAATCGCTTCTTTCTTCGTTTGTGTATAGGGTAAGTTCCTCCGGACGTAAATAATTGGTGAGAAGATCGCCTGCCGGTTCTCCGCCCCAGATTGTTTTTCCTTTTTTAAGGGGAATATCTTTCCAGTTATAAAAATCGTCTTTATTGAGGAAACGAAATGTTCCTACGGCTAATGTTGGCTTTAGGCGCTTTTCATATTCCATTACCCATTTATCTAACAATTTTTTCTTGTTCTCCATCTGGAGTTCATTCTTGGTTAGCTGTATTAAAAAACCTTCCTCTTTTAAGCCATTGAATATGGTGTTTAAAGTACCAATTCCGGTATTCGTTAATTCAGCAATTTCGCGATAAGTACTGTTGATGCAATCCTTAATTAGAAATTGATAAATTACTTTTAATCCTGTTTTGGTAAAGGCTCTATTAGTTGTTTTATTTTTTAATTCAATAGGAGTATTACCATCAATGTAGAGATAGATTTCATCTTTATTCAGGAATATATTGCCACTAGCTTCTAAGTAGGCAATATTTCTTTTCCGAAGCTCTTCCTTTATCTTTGGAAATATACGTTGCGCAACAATAATATAAGGATTCTTTGTAATAGCCAGTTCTTCTATTTTAGCAAGATGTATGTTCCTAAGTTCTTTTTTAATTTCTGCATATAGTCCTATGTTATGTTTATTCAAGTGCAGGATTAGTTTTCCATCAATAGCATTGTCATTGTTGAGTTCTTTCCACTCTACATTGATCGTACCGCTCTTTTGGATGTTATTTATAGCGTACTGTATGATTTCTTTTTCATTCATTTGTTCACTTATTTATATTGTTCACGAAAACGTGAACAAAGATAATTTACGAACAAATATACGATTATTATCTTTACAAACAACAGCTAATGTACAAATTGGTTACGGTTTCAATAGGATACAGCAACAAGATTACTATCTCAATAAAGATTTATTGCATTCAGATATTTTGAATTCGATAAATAAGAGGGGAATTAATAAAATTAAAATGTAAAATTAGGCATCACGGATGTGCTTTTTTAATCTCCTCAATAAAATAGGAGGTTGGCATTCTTGTTTTGGAAAAAAAAGCAGTAGTAAACCGTTGCGTGCTACTAAAACCGGCTTCTTCGGCTAAAGCCATGTTAGTGTAATTCCTTATTCTTTTATCCTCTTTTATTAATGAAATGATATAATCAATTTTTAGATCATTGATGTACTTTGTAAAATTTTTTCCTCTGTAATGGTAAATTATTTTCGAAAGATATTTTGCATTTGAATCGAAAGCTGCGGTAAGCTTTGCTGCTGTCAAATCTTTTTCGAGAAATTTTTTATCCTTTTCAAACCTTTCCAGTTGTTTCAATACAGAAGCAACAGTATCTTGATTTATCCCTTCTATTCCATTAGTTGTATTTTTGGCTTCAACTTTAGTGGTAGTCTCACTTTTCTCCATTAGTTCCTCAAACTTTTGTCTATATATCTTCTTGTTCCTGATATGTCTATAGACAAGGAAAAGTATTGAGAAAAATAAAAAAGTGATTACGGCTATAAAAATGAAGTCATTGTATTTTCTTCTATCAAGAAGAATTTTAATATTGTTTCTCTCCGAAATGATTTCTTTAGTATCATATTCTTTACGAATTCGACCGGATAAATATTCGTATTTAGTATCTAAAATATGGTCCGCTTTAAGTAATTTTTCGATGTAGTGCAGTTGTGCTTTCAGATTATTTTGAGACTTATAATACTTTATTATCAATTCGTAGTTCTCCAGGAGATCAGGACGAATGTAACTTTTAGCATCAAAAATCCCATCTACTTTTCTGAAATACGGTAGGGCCATTTTTGGTTTATGAAGTGCCCAGTAGCTTTTTCCAATATAAAAATACCCTACAGATTCATTTGCGAAATCTTTGTTCTCCTTTATAACAGGTAGGGAATAGGTTATTTTTTTAATAGCCGTTGCGTAATTATTTTTAAAATATTGATTTATCCCTTCTGAGTGAATGAAGTAGGATTCCATTTCATTATCATCAAGCCTTTTTCCTTCTGCCAGGCCCTTTTCATTTGTTTCGGAACATAAACCGTAGTTACCTATTTTGTTATAGCAAAGTCCCAGCAAATGCATTGAATTCAGATACGCTCTAGCATTTTCATCTTTAAAATAAGAAGTGCATTCCCGGAATAACGATATTGCTTCATCATAAAACCTCAGATAGTATTTTATATTGGCAATATTATATTTAACCTTATAAATTAAATAATTATCGTTGGTTTTAGAAATGAAATTATTTGCTATTAGGAAATTGTCTAATGCATAATTATGTTTTTTTTGAGCATAGTATACAATTCCCTTTGACAGATAGGCAGAGCCAATCAAGGCATTATCCTTTGATTTTTTTGCAACATAAATCATACTGTCTGCATAGACCAGTTTTAAATTTTCGGGCGAATGATGAACATAATTTTTATATCCGTCTATGATCTTCTCCGGATTTTTTTCTGATTTAGCTTTATGTAAAAAGGATTGAAGATACAGTGATTGTTTTACACTGCCATCTTCTAAAGCTTTTACGCGTTCAAACAGATAATCGTAATCCTTACTTCGAAGTGTATCGGGAATTTTAAATGCGCTTTCTTGTGCATAAGCTTGATAGCCTAAGCATAGAAATAATAAAAATAAGTGCTTTTTTATCATAGGTTAAATAAGAAATGGGGATTATTTTCTCTACAAAATCATTTTTGAGCACAGGGCAATGCTTTACAAAAAGGTCTTGGGATATTTTGCAAGAAATCACCTCAAATATACTATAAACAATTGATAATGATGTGTTTTTAGTAAAAAAAATAGGTGTGGATTTTCAGAAAATCCATACCATAATTGCTGTAAATCCACAGGTAATGTGTTGCAAGGTCTAAATATGACTTATAGCTTTGCCTTGAATTCAAAAGCAAAAATATTTGGCATCGTGCCGGATTAAAGTTCTGCTTACCCGGGTGAAATGAACTGACGAATAAAAGTACTCAGTACCATTTAACACATTTTAATCATGAAAAATATTTCATTAGGATTAGTGATTTTACCATTGCTAATTATTTCCTGTACCACTGACGCTATTGATACTGCTGACACTATTGATAGTAAAATCAGCGGCAAGAAATCAGAAAAAGGGGCACGTCTGATGCAAACCTTGTCCCCTGAAAACCCGGAGAACGTTTATGACTACGTCGGTAAGTTACATAATGACCTACTGGAGACTTACTTGGCAGGGAACTATCAGTACAGTACAATTGCGCAAATTAGCGAACAGGTTGAAGCCATCGTAGCTATGAATAGCGATGTGGCGCTTTTAAATTTGGAAACGAGCGTACCTGTTAATCTTGAAGAGATACAAGCCATTGTAAATAATCCGGAGGCCAAACTGGACGAGGCCATTGCAAACTCATCGATGACAAGTGCGGCAAAAATTAGTCTTTCCAGTTTTATGAACGCTGCACTTTTATGGAAAAACGAGGAGTATGGAGCGATCTATCAATCCATAATTTCGTATGAATCCGCCGTGATGACCAATACTGAATTTAGTGGTGAGGATAAGAGAATTATCCTCACCACATCCTCTATAGCCAGATATTCACTCTACTATGATAAAAAGCCGCCTTATGATGAAGATTGGGGTACATCTGTAGGTAATCGTGTTGGAGGAGTTAGTGGTGCTATCGATAATTCATTAACTGCGATTAGCAGATCACTTATAACAGGGATTATGATAAGCAATCTTGTAACTGACTAATGCTGAATCGAATACTATTGATTGAAAAGGAAATAATATACGTGTTTACAGTGTTTTTGATCCTCTTCAATCTAGTTAGCCTTTATTTCATCGTAGACTTATTGAGCTACGATGAAATAGTAGGTTATCTCACAAATGGCGAGATAAAAAGTGGCAACCCACGGAATTTAGCATTTCTGTTTTTCGGAACCACACTTTCAAATTTATTATTTATTTCAGTTACATTGATGGCCAGATTCTTTTCTAAGAATGCTATCAAGACATTCGAACTGAAATAAGGGATAATTCATCCATTCAGTTTGTAATTCTTAAAAAGAGATCGTTTTGATAAACAAAAATTCAAAATACAGTCCTTTAGGTTTGGAAGTCCACATTGATGAAATGTTGACCTCTAAAATTTCATTCCATGAACTATTTAATGGAGACTGCTTTTCGATACTGATCGTAAACTCAGGTTCTTTAAATATTCGAATTAAAGACGCAAAAATTTATCTATGCGCCAATGAACTTATGGTAATTCATATAAGGACTTCTATTGAAATTTTGAATAGGAGTCATCAATTGAAGATTTCTTTAGTATCATTTCCCTCAGCATTTATTTTTAAAAATAGTATAAGGAGACCACCCATTGGATATTTTGAATTTTTTGTTACAAAAGTACCTTCTAAGGTTTCTCTTAAAAGGAAAGATGCTTTACTACTAATTGATTTATTTAAATTGATGGATAGTAAAAGAAGAAGTTCAGACAAGCACATTTTTAAAAATGAGGTAGTGCTTTTTAGTTTTAATCTATTACTATATGAGTTAGCAGCAATATATAGCAGATACTCCCGGAATATTAAAATAAGGCACACGAGAAAAGAAACAATTGTTATGCAGTTTTTTAGAATTTTAGAAAGTAATTGCAAGACACAACACGGCGTAAAGTTCTATGCTGATGCTTTGTTTATTACGACTGGTCATCTTACCAAAACGGTTAAGGAAGTAACTGAAAAAACAACCAAGCAGTGTATTGAAGAAGCACTTGTTTTGGAGGTTAAGATCTTACTTCAAAACGAAGATTTGACCATTTTGCAAATAATGGAAGAATTACAATTTAGCAATATTTCTTTTTTTAGCAATTTTTTCAAAAAATACACTTCGATGTCTCCGTCGGAATATCGTTTAAGGTTAAATATCTATTGAATAGTAAAATATAGGAGGGGAATATTCTAGAGGTATTAATTAGAGTGCTTTTGATAATAAGTCGAAAGTACTATTTAGTAAATAAAAGTAAGAAGTATGAATCAGACCTATCTTTTAGAATGGCTAGATTTACTGGTAACTTTCACCCTAAATCCTAGCAAAACTGATGTTAGTGAAATAACAACAGTCCAGTCAAAGGCTATTATTGAAAAGACAATAGAGCAAACATTATTTATTCAATCCGAATTTAAGATCAAAGTTTTTTCTCTTAATAAGGAAAAGCAAATTAAGATTATAGTCGGAAATTATCATTCCTCCTTAATAATTTTCTTAGATAATGTTATCGAAAGAAGCCATAATGTTGTGTTTGAAAGATTTGACTTAAAGCAAGTGATAAACACTTTAATCTCGTGTTTTGATGAACTGTTATCTTTTATTGAGACCCGATTCTCGGATTACTTAAGTTTAGATCTGCGAGTACCTGCAACATATCTGCTTATATCCAAAAAGAAACTGAAACAGAAAATTGATAAATTGAAAAATAGTTCAACTTCTACTATAAATAATCAAAAGGTTACCGTAATACTTTTTGATAGTTTGTATTCTTTTGTGAATTCCAAAAGAAATGAAAAGGTCACATTCCGACAAGTGCTGTACAGGAAGCAATTGATCAAAGAATTAGAATTGCTAAAAGTTAAGCAGAATGAAGACCAAGCCAACGCAGCATTAGACGAGATCTTAATTTACATGAACTTTAATAGTAGGAAGTATATAAACTATTTTACAAAGTGCGTGGCTGATAAAATAAATTGTTGCGAAAGTGCCGCTGGCAAGATGGAAAATCTTTTGTTTTACTTTAAAGAATTTAATCAGATTCATAGTAAGGACGGGGTAATTCTAAACCCGCATCATCAAGATTTGAAAACAGTCTTAAGCGATTGGTTTAAGCATGAAATGATGTATTTAGAGAAAAAGTTACATTTTTCAGTTGTTCCACTGCTCACTATTGATAAGAAACAGAATCAAACTGCGGTAATTGATATAACAAAAGACAAAGTTTTATGCAAACTCTCAACAGATCAGACCGCCCTAATTTTGCGTGCCTCTGATGAATTAAAAATTCTCATTGCCAAATCAATGAACCATGTCTTTAAAACAATAGTCCCATTCTTATCAACGCCTCACAAAGTCGACCCTTCTTACGATTCAATGCGTAGTAAATCCTACGTTGCTGAAGAAAGAGATAAGAAAATCGTGATTGAAACATTAGAACGTATGATAAAGCAGATAAAAGAATATTAATTGAATAGCAATGCACTTAAAATATAACAAACATGAAAAAACTATCTTACATTTTAACGGTTGTAATCATTGCAATAACTAGTTGTACTAACAAGACTTTAGACGAGAGAACGGCTATCGAACTCATTAAGAAAGAATATCACTATCCACGGGTTTTAGATTATGATATTTATCGCAGTGATCCGGAACAAGCACGAAAGGTGCTGAAGTCGGGATTGAAAGAGAAAGGAATGGTCACTGTGCAACGCACCCAAAAGCTAAAGGATATTGGAGAGCCTTTGATACACTTTACAGATGCTGCAAAGCCTTATTTCTTACCCACTTCTGAAGATGATAAAAAAAGTAACGTTCAAAAAGTAAAGATTGCGGTTGAGGAATTTGATACCATTAAGGAGATCAAGATTTTGAATTCCGGTAAAATGGCAATTGTTGAATATAGTACAGTGCGAAATAATACTATTTTTGGGTCTTTATTGAGAAAAGGTTCGTCAAGGATAAAGCAACATAAAGCCCATTTTTTACTAATGGAAAACGGATGGCAGATTATGAAGAAGTCAGATGTTGATTTATTGATCTTTCAATAAGGACCACGCTTATTTTTATGTGCGCGAACCACCTACTATAATTTTTTACTTTCAGTTATATTTTTTTAATCATACCATTTATCAAACCTCCTTTCGGAGGTTTTTTTATTTTTCTACATTTTTTTTATTTTTTTTCCATTGGTTTTGCTAGGCTTACAAAGGGAACAAACGGGGTACAACAAAAAGTTGGACTTGTATGGATTTACAGACTGCTGTTTCTTTGTCATGTAATAATCAAAATCTCGGATTTAGATTCTGTTTCAAATGTCCGTGTTAAAAAACTAATGTAGAACGATAAAAATGAAGAGCGTATGTTAAAAAACATTTCATGGGCCAATTACACACTCGTAGTTGTCCTGCTTGCAGCAAGTTGGTACTTATTTGTAGGGTTGCGATTTTACTTTGCAGAACTTAAAGATCTTACAACCGGGAAAAAAAAGTTTCCGATTCGAAGTTTTCCTCAAGTTCAATCAAACGCTGATTATACGGAAACTCCTAATGGTATTCCTTCGTCCCTAAATGAAACACATACCGACCAAGCGTTTCAGGATGTAGAGGATCTGGTAGAAAAATTGAAAAATATTGTTGCAGATGCATTGCAAAGAAAACTACCCAAAAAGGAATTTATGTACTATCTGAGTATGGTTCTCAATGAATTTCAGACTGTAAAAAACTCGCCTTTTAGATCTTCAATCTGCGAACTGATAGTTTCTGAATGTGATAAACTCGAACGGATTCATTTAACGCAACAGGAAGTGGATGTGTTATGGGATGCATAAAATAAAATTCTATTGCGGAGGAATTATCCCTGTTTGCTCTTATGCGGTATGGCTTTATGTGACAGGAAAAAGAGTTCAGTAACAGTGGTATTCCTCTGCTTTTTATTACTTAAAATAAAACTTTAAAAATGGTGTCTTATGAAAAATCGAGGTAGGGAATTAAAGAAGTTTACAATAGCAAAAATACGATCTGTTTTAGTTGTACTACTGTTGTTTGTTGGCTATGTCACCGCATATGCTCAAGACGGGGTTGCCGGTATTAATGAAGCCAATCAAAAGGTAAGAAGTTATTTTGATGCAGGGACAGAGCTTATGTATGCAGTAGGAGCCTTGCTTGGACTGATTGGTGCTGTAAAGGTCTATCAAAAATGGAATGCAGGAGATCCTGATACTGGAAAAGTAGCAGCAGCCTGGTTTGGAAGTTGTGTTTTTCTAGTTGTTGTAACGACCGTGATCAAATCTTTCTTTGGAGTTTAAATTAAGGTGCAGGTTAGATTGAGGTGTAAAAAGCAAGACATTTAAGGAGTTAGTATCATGGCAAATAGTGTATATCAAATCAATAAAGGTATTAATCAGAGCATTGAATTCAAGGGTCTTAAAGCGCAATATATCTGGTATTTAGGAGGTGGTGTTGTAATTCTTCTATTCCTTTTTTCAGCATTGTATCTCATTGGGTTGCCATCACTTGTTTGCGTTGGAGTAGTTGGCATTTCAGGAACTTTGCTGGTTGTGAAAGTATATAAAATGAGTCACAAATATGGTGAACATGGCATGATGAAAGCGTTAGCGAAAAGACAAGTTCCTACAGCGGTCAGAATTCAGAGCCGAAAGGTTTTCAAAATGGAAAACTAGCAATTGTCAAAAAAAAATATAACAGGTAAAAGTGACGAATATGGAAAAGAGGATAGATGATATTTTACCGATTATGGATGTAGAACATGATTGTATTCTCTCTAAACAGGGAGATGTTACCGTGGTTTTCAAGGCAGAGTTGCCGGAAATATTCACTCTTTCAGACCAGGAGTATGAAGCGTTCCACCAAGCTTGGCTTAAAGCTATCAAATTACTTCCAAAGTTTAGTATATTTCACAAACAGGACTGGTTCATTGATAGCAAGTTTAAAGCCGATTTTACAAATGAGGATACAAGTTTCCTGACCCGCAGCAGTGAACGTTTTTTTAATGAACGTCCTTTTTTGAATCATTCGTGTTACATTTTATTGACTAAAAAACCAGCCGGCAGAAAAATATCAAGTTCCTTGTATTCCAATTTACTGCGGAATTCAATAGTTCCTGAAGAAACATTAAAAGCAAACCTGCGTCAGGAATTTATCGATAGCACGGGGCAATTCAGACGAATTTTAGAAGACAGCGGTTTTGTAAAATTGACCCGTCTTGGTAATGATGAACTGAGAAGTCAGAGCCGAAAGATTGGTATTATTGAGCGTTACTGTTCGCTTTCTGAAAAGGAAGACTCTTTTGTTTATAAAGATATCGCTTTCAATGAGGGCTTGCAGGTTGGAGATAATCACTGCCAAATTTACGCACTAGGAGATGCAGCGGATCTTCCTGCTCTTTGCGGTTCCAGAATCAATTTTGATAAATACTCAACAGACAAGACCAAATTTAGTATCGGCTTCGCATCAACTTTAGGACAATTGCTATCGTGTAATCATATTTACAACCAATATATTTTCATTGGGGATGCTCAAAAAACATTGCAGAAGCTGGAGAGTAAAAGATTACGCTTACAGTCGTTATCGGCCTATAGCAGAGAGAACTTGATTGCGCGTGATGCAACCAATGATTTTCTGAACGAGGCAATCGGTCAGCAACGCTTACCCGTTAAGGCTCATTTTAATGTGTTGGCATGGACAACGGATAAAGAAGAACTGAAAAATATAAAAAATAAGGTTTCATCCGCTTTGGCTCAAATGGATGCGGCAGCCAAGCAGGAAACCGTCGGAGCTGCTCAAATTTATTGGGCTGGTATTCCGGGTAATGCGGCTGATTTTCCAATGAATGACACGTTCGACACATTTGCGGAGCAGGCGGTTTGCTTCCTGAATATGGAAACAGGGTATCGCTCCTCACTCAGCCCGACCGGAATACGCTTGGGCGACCGTTTGACTGGTAAACCGGTACATGTTGATATCAGTGATGAACCGATACAAATGGGTATCTGTACAAACAGAAACAAGTTTATACTTGGACCTTCAGGCAGTGGAAAATCGTTTTTCACTAACCATATGGTGCGAAGTTATTACGAACAAGGAACCCATATTGTAATCGTGGATGTTGGACACAGTTATAAGGGGTTGTGTGACATGGTGGGTGGGTATTATTTCACTTATGATGAAAAGAATCCAATCCGGTTCAATCCTTTTTATATCAGTGAAGGAGATACTTTGGATACGGAGAAAAAAGAAAGCATCAAAACCTTACTGCTGGCGCTGTGGAAAAAAGACAATGAAACCTTCAATCGAAGTGAATACGTGGCCTTATCCAATGCATTGCAGTTGTACTATGAAAAACTCCAATCAAACAAGGAACTTTTTCCTTGCTTCGATAGCTTTTACGATTTTCTTAAAGGTGATTTTGTCAAGGTGTTAGAAGGGGATAAGGTGAAGGAAAAAGATTTTGATATTACTAATTTCCTCTATGTGTTGCGCCCGTATTACAAAGGAGGAGAATTTGATTATCTGCTTAATGCGACTGAAAATCTAGAGTTAATGAAAGAGCGTTTTATTGTATTCGAACTGGATAATATTAAAGATCATCCAATCCTTTTTCCGGTCGTCACCATCATTATTATGGAGGTCTTTATCAGTAAGATGCGAAAGCTTAAAGGAATTCGTAAAATGATATTAATTGAGGAAGCTTGGAAGGCTATTGCTAAGGAAGGTATGGCAGAATATATAAAGTATTTATTTAAGACAGTTAGAAAATTTTATGGAGAAGCCATAGTGGTCACGCAGGAGGTTGAAGATATCATTTCCTCACCCGTGGTCAAGCAGGCAATCATCAATAACAGCGATTGTAAAATATTGCTGGACCAAAGTAAATACCAGAACAAATTCGACCAAATTCAGGAATTACTGGGACTTACAGAGAAAGAAAAAGCATTGGTGCTATCGGTAAACAAAGCGAATGACCCGGATAAAAAATACAAAGAAGTTTTTATTTCCTTAGGAGGAATGCTCTCTAAGGTCTATCGCACGGAAGTGTCCCTTGAAGAGTATCTGGCCTACACTACAGAAGAAACAGAAAAAATGAAAGTGCAGGCTTATGCCAAAAAATTTGATGGAGATATTAAAAAAGGGATTTCGGCATTGGCTAATGATCTGCGTGATAAACAACGATAATAAAAAGGTGTAACCGTTATAAATATTTGAGAAACGAAACTAAAATTACTACCTATGAAAGCAAAGAAAAATATGATGGTGGGTTTGCTTTGTCTACTGCTCCTCAGTACTCCCGCAAGACCGGCAACAACAGTGACAGCTGTTCCCATAATTGGATTAATTAAAGATGCTGTCGCCATGGTCATAAAAGCAATTGATTTACGAATCCAGCGCTTGCAAAACAAAACGATCTGGTTGCAGAATGCCCAAAAGCAATTGGAAAATGTCCTTTCCAAAGTAAAACTGGATGAAATTTCCAACTGGACACAAAAACAAAAAGAGTTGTATAAAGAGTACTATGATGAACTCGCAAAGGTTAAATCCATAATCACCTATTATCAGCGAATAAGGGACATCACCCAAAAGCAAATACGGCTTGTTGCCGAATATGAAAGAGCCTGGAAACTATTTCAGCGGGACGATCACTTCAAGATTGAAGAATTGGCATACATGCAAAAAGTATACTCCGGCATACTGAACGAAAGTATGAAGAATATTGACCAGATTTTTTCAGTTATTGACTCTTTCACGCTGCAAATGAGTGATGCTAAACGGCTTGAAATTATCAACACTGCTGCCGATCAGATTGATGAGACATATGATGACCTTTCTCGTTTTAACAGACAAAACATGCAATCAAGCATTCAAAGAGCAAAATCAATTAATGATGTGAATGCTGTTAAGAAATTCTACGGTATTCTCAATTGAAAAACTAAAGTCATGAAAAAGATAGTATTGTTGCTGCTGCTTATGGGACTTTCAAATGGGAACATACTGGCACAAGAAAAACAAAGAGAAGAGCTGCTAAAGCAAATTGCAGCATTTAAAGTGTATATCGAATATGCTCAAAAGGGATATTCCATCGCAAAAAAAGGGCTGAACACAATAAGCGATTTTAAGCGAGGAGAACTGAATCTTCATGCTGATTATTTTAATTCTTTGGATCTAATTAATCCACAGATAAAGAACTACAGCAGAGTAGCTAAGGTTATTTCACTTCAAGTAAAAATTCTGAATAGCTGTAACCGCACAATAAGACATATAAATCAAAATGATCTGTTTCACGGTAATGAAGTGGCGTACATTAAAAGAGTATTGGAGCGATTGATTACCGACTGTGATACAGCAGTAGATGAACTTATTGCAGTACTTACTCAAGGGAAACTGGAAATGAAAGATGATGAGCGGCTGGAGCGAATCGATAAACTATATCAAAGTATGCAGGAGAATTATAGTTTTTGCGAGGATTTCAGTAATCAAACCAGAATGATGAGTTTCTCAAGGAGTACTGAAAATAAGGATGTAAAAACCAGCCGTGCGTTGCAGGGCGTAAACAAGAATGTACCATGAAAAGAAAACTGCTTTTAATAGTTATGATTTTGGGAGTGCTTTTTCCATGTCGTGTTGCTGCTCAATCTCAGGAAATGCAGCAATTAGTTTTGAATATCGAAAAGCTGGCGCAGTTCAAACAGATTCTTGCCGATATGAAAAAAGGCTATCAGATTCTGAACGGTGGCTATACTATCGTTAAAGATTTATCCAAAGGAAACTTTAGTCTTCATGAAACTTTTCTTGATGTGCTGATGCAAGTTAGTCCAACGGTTCGAAAGTATAAGAGAGTCGGTGACATCATCAAATATCAAGTACTGTTAGTAAAAGAGTATAAAGCTGCATTTAACCGATTTAGGAATAGCGGCAATTTCAATGCGGATGAAATCGCCTATTTCGAAGAGGTATATTCCAAACTATTCAAAGAGAGCATAAGAAATCTGGATGAGTTGACAACTGTCATTTCTGCCAATACCCTGCGAATGTCAGATGATGAAAGACTTGCCGCTATTGACAAGGTTTATGCTGACATGCAAGATAAGCTCTCTTTTCTTCGAAATTTTAATAACAATACCTCGGTATTGGCAATCCAGCGAACTAAAGAACGTAATGACGTCAACGCTTTGCGCAGCATCTACAAAGTAAATAACTAAAAACAAATTGGATTATGATGATTAAAAGCAAGGCAGCATTATTTGCAGCCGTAGGGCTGGTATTGCCTATTGCCGGCCATTCACAAGGTCTGGCGGATGATATGAACAGTTTGCATAGCGTACTAGATCAATTATATGATGAGATGATGCCTTTATGCAGCAACTTGCTGGGAGTTGGGCAGGGAATAGCGGGATTTGGAGCCATATGGTATATCGCGTCCCGCGTTTGGCGGCATATCGCAAGTGCTGAACCTATCGATTTTTATCCGCTTTTCCGTCCTTTTGTTATCGGATTCTGCATTATGATTTTCCCTTCCGTATTGGATATGATCAATGGAGTAATGAAACCTACTGTTACGGCAACCGCATCGATGGTGGAAAGTTCGAATAAAGCGATTGAATTACTGCTACAAAAAAAAGAAGAAGCAATCAAGAGTACGAATGCTTGGCAGATGTATGTCGGTGAGGACGGGAGTGGAGACCGTGACAAATGGTATAAATACACGCATGATGATGCTAATCCTTCTGATGAGGGCAGCTTTGAAGGAATAGGAAATGATGTAAAATTTGCCATGTCCAAAGCTTCGTTCAATTTTCGCAATTCAGTAAAGGAATGGATGAGTGAAGTTTTAATGGTTCTTTTTGAAGCGGCTTCACTCTGTATCGATACCCTTCGAACTTTTCAACTTGTAGTACTTTCTGTTTTGGGGCCACTAGTTTTTGGTATTTCAGTTTTCGATGGTTTTCAACATACACTTACGGTTTGGCTGGCACGATACATTAATATTTACCTATGGCTTCCGGTTGCCAATATTTTCGGCAGTATCATAGGAAAGATACAGGAGAAGATGCTGCAACTGGACATCGCACAAGCGAATGATTATGGGGATACTTTTTTTAGCAAAACCGATATGGCTTATCTGGTGTTTATGATTATTGGGATTGTCGGCTACTTCACCGTTCCTTCGGTTGCAAATTATATAGTACACGCCGGTGGTGGTGGGGCCCTAGGTCAAAAAGTAACCAGCATTTTCAGCAATGCTACAACTTCAGCTGTTAACAGTGCCTCATCAGGTGCAGGAATGGTGGTGGATGGTATGGGTAATGCAGTGGGACGAATGTCTCAAAGCATGTCTGGATCCAGCAGTTCGTCTCCTTACTTCAAAGACAAGGAGAGTTATATGGGCGATAAATTAAAAGGCAATTC
>NZ_FRCL01000015.1:39808-76633 GCF_900142885.1 Flavobacterium xinjiangense
TAAGGATGTAAAAACCAGCCGTGCGTTGCAGGGCGTAAACAAGAATGTACCATGAAAAGAAAACTGCTTTTAATAGTTATGATTTTGGGAGTACTTTTTCCATGTCGTGTTGCTGCTCAATCTCAGGAAATGCAGCAATTAGTTTTGAATATCGAAAAGCTGGCTCAGTTCAAACAGATTCTTACCGATATGAAAAAAGGCTATCAGATTCTGAACGGAGGCTATAACGTTGTTAAGGATTTATCGAAAGGGAACTTTAGTCTTCATGAAACTTTCCTTGATGCGCTGATGCAAGTCAGTCCAACGGTTCGAAAATATAAGAGAGTTGGTGATATCATCAAATATCAAGTACTGTTAGTAAAAGAGTATAAAGCTGCATTTAACCGATTCAGGAATAGCGGCAATTTCAGTGCGGATGAAATCGCCTATTTTGAAAAGGTATATTCTAAGCTATTCAAAGAGAGTATAAGAAATCTGGATGAGTTGACAACGGTCATTTCTGCCAATACCCTGCGAATGTCAGATGATGAAAGACTTGCCGCTATTGACAAGGTTTATGCTGACATGCAGGATAAGGTCTCTTTTCTTCGAAACTTTAATAACAATACCTCGGTCTTGGCAATCCAGCGAACTAAAGAACGCAATGACGTCAGCGCTTTGCGCAGCATCTACAAAGTAAATAACTAAAAACAAATTGGATTATGATGAATGAAAGCAAGGCTGCATTATTTGCAACCGTAGGACTGTTGTTGCCTATTGCCAGCCATTCACAAGGTCTGGCTGATGATATGAACAGTTTGCATAGCGTATTAGATCAATTATATGATGAGATGATGCCTTTATGCAACAACCTGTTGGGAGTTGGGCAGGGAATTGCGGGATTTGGAGCCATATGGTATATCGCGTCCCGCGTTTGGCGGCATATCGCAAGTGCTGAACCTATCGATTTTTATCCGCTTTTCCGTCCTTTTGTTATCGGATTCTGCATTATGATTTTCCCTTCCGTATTGGATATGATCAATGGAGTAATGAAACCTACTGTTACGGCAACCGCATCGATGGTGGAAAGTTCGAATAAAGCGATTGAATTACTACTACAAAAAAAAGAAGAAGCAATCAAGAGTACGAATGCTTGGCAGATGTATGTAGGTGAGGACGGGAGTGGTGACCGTGACAAATGGTACAAATATACGCATGATGATGCCAATCCTTCTGATGAGGGTAGCTTTGAAGGAATAGGAAATGATGTAAAATTTGCCATGTCCAAGGCCTCGTTTAATTTTCGTAATTCAGTAAAGGAATGGATGAGTGAAGTTTTAATGGTTCTTTTTGAAGCGGCTTCACTGTGTATCGATACCCTTCGAACTTTCCAACTTGTAGTACTTTCTGTTTTGGGGCCACTAGTTTTTGGTATTTCAGTTTTCGATGGTTTTCAACATACGATTACGGTTTGGCTGGCACGATACATTAATATTTACCTATGGCTTCCTGTTGCCAATATTTTCGGCAGTATCATAGGAAAGATACAGGAGAAGATGCTGCAACTGGACATCGTACAAGCGAATGATTATGGGGATACTTTTTTTAGCAAAACCGATATGGCCTATCTGGTGTTTATGATTATTGGGATTGTCGGCTACTTCACCGTTCCTTCGGTTGCAAATTATATAGTACACGCCGGTGGTGGTGGTGCCCTAGGTCAAAAAGTAACTAGTATTTTCAGCAATACTACAACTTCAGCTGTTAACAGTGTCTCCTCAGGTGCAGGAATGGTGGTGGATGGTATGGGTAATGCAGCAGGACGAATGTCTCAAAGCATGTCTGGATCCAGCAGTTCGTCTCCTTACTTCAAAGACAAGGAGAGTTATATGGGCGATAAATTAAAAGGCAATTCCTAACGGTTAAAAAAGCGCATTATGTTTAGTAAAATGAAAAATATTGATACGGCCTTTCGCCATGTACGCGGCTTTACTATGTTGGTGGTTTGCGGAAGTCTGATAATGAGTTGTTTTGCCCTTTATAAGAGTTTTAGTCTTGTATCGCAGATGCAAGAGAAGGTCTATATACTGGCTAATGGGAAGGCACTTGAAGCATATGCTTCAGACAGAAAAGACAATATTCCAGTGGAGGCAAGGGATCATGTGGTGACCTTTCATAAGTTATTCTTCACTCTTGATCCCGATGATAAAGTGATAAAAACTAATGTTACCAAGGCACTTTACCTCGCAGACGACAGTGCAAAACGAATCTATGATGATTTGAAAGAGAATGGGTATTATTCCGGCATAATTTCAGGAAATATCAGTCAAACCATACAGGTGGACAGTGTTAATGTAGACATTAATAAATATCCCTACCATTTTCGATGTTATGCCACTCAAAATATCGTGAGAACTACCAGTGCTGCCCACCGCAGTTTAATAACAGAGGGGAATCTTCGGAATGTTTCGCGAAGTGACAATAATCCGCATGGCTTTTTAGTAGAGCGATGGAATACGATCGAAAATAGGGATTTGAGTACCGAAAACAGAAAATAATAAACCTCATTTTATGCTATTCTCCTTTAAAAGAAACAATAAAAAGGCCCCCGACAAAGCGGATTACTTTCAAGGAAATCTGTTGCGGCAATTTGAAGAAGCCAATCTTCGAGTACAACATAAGTGCGCGCATTGGATGGAGAGAAAAACAGCCCATTTATCACGTAAAAGCTGGATTTTGATTCTGATCTGTTTTACAGTTTTAACGAGCGGTTACAGTATCTATCTGATGATTGGCAGTTTTTCAGATACTGCGATTAATGTTGAACCTATTACAACGATTGCAAAAACAACAAACGGCAGACAATTCAGTGCTGAAAAGGACAAGATAAACGTGTCAATCAGTACAGCTGAATTTGAAAAAATAGTTCGCTTTCGAAGGTATATGGAGCGTCTGGGACATAGCGCTACTGGGAAGAAAGTCCAAGACAGCATCATGCGATACCATCATGGATTATTGGATAGTCTTACAATAGTAGAAAAGTATTATCACTCACAATTTAAAAAATAATATCATGGAAGAAAAAAAGAAATCACCAAAAATGTTGAGACAACGCAAAATACTTTTAGTGATGCCATTAGTAGTGTTGCCCTTTATTACAATTTTGTTTTGGGTCTTGGGGGGAGGAAAAATGGATGCAGCGAATACTTCGGTTGCGGAAGAAAAAGGCTTTAATATAAAACTTCCCGACGCGAACTTGAAAGAAGGTCCTAATTTGGATAAAATGCATTACTATGATCAGGCAGCACTTGATTCAATTAAGCTAGAAGAGTTAATTAAGAAGGATCCCAACTATCTGACACCGTCTTTTCAGGAAGATTCAATAGAAACGGGTGCAGTCTCTACTTTTCGTACTCCTTCCGGAAAAGGGACTAAGGGCTTAAATGCCCTGATGTATCGTGATCCGAATGAAGTCAAAGTACATCAAAAGTTGGAAGCGTTA
This sequence comes from Flavobacterium xinjiangense, assembly GCF_900142885.1. Lineage (GTDB taxonomy): Bacteria > Bacteroidota > Bacteroidia > Flavobacteriales > Flavobacteriaceae > Flavobacterium > Flavobacterium xinjiangense. The sequence continues at coordinate 43,290 of NZ_FRCL01000015.1, forward strand.
CAAAGAGTAATAAATGCCCCCATTGCTCCGGCACCAAGTCGAAATTCGAAGAATTTTGGCAGTAGAAATGCAAATGCATTGCAGTCTGAAGAGGTTGACAAAATGGAAGAAATGATGACATCGATGAATACTCAAAGTAATGAACCAGACCCTGAATTGAAGCAACTCAGTGGTATGCTGGAAAGCATATTAGATATCCAGCATCCTGACAGAGTACAGGAAAAATTGCGAAAGGTTTCCGAATCCAAACGGGGACAGGTATTTTCCATTAGTACTTCAGCAGCGGAAGACAATATTTCTTCCTTGCAAACTGCTTCTTCAAATGGCGCCGTATCTGGTACGAAGCTTAAAGGCAATACCTTTTATACTTTGGATGACCCAGCAATAGCGGATTATGTTCAAAATGCAATAACTGCTGTTATGCATGAAACGCAGACTATTGTAAATGGCTCCACAATAAAGCTGAGGCTGAGCGATGCTATTTTTATCAATGGAGTTGAAATCCCAAAGAATAATTTTTTGTTTGGAACAGCATCCTTGCAAGGAGAAAGACTCCAAATAAAGATCAATAGTATTCGATATCAGAACTCGCTATTCCCTGTTGATCTCACCGTTTACGATTTGGATGGACTCATAGGTATTTACATGCCTGGAGCAATTAATCTTGAAGTGGCCAAAGCATCTGCAGACCGCGCTGTTCAAACACTAGGCGTTGCGTCTCTGGACAATTCATGGGGGGCACAAGCAGCTGGGGTAGGCATCGAGGCGGCTAAAACACTTTTCAGTAAAAAAGCAAAGCTTATCAAAGTAGTGGTCAAGGCAGGCTATGAGGTATTGCTTCGGGATGAAAATCAAAAACAAAAGGATTCTAATTAAAAACCTAAAAATATTAACTATGAAGAATTTAAAAACAATGGTAATGGTCTATACTGTATTCTTTACCATCAGCGCATTTGCACAGCAGGCAAAGACAAACCGGTTAACTAAAATTGAGTCCGATTCTGTATCTATTGGGTATTCAAAAACAACCAATATTGTATTTCCCTATGCTATTAAGAGTGTTGATCGCGGTAGTCAGGACATATTGGTTCAAAAAGCCAAGGGACTTGAGAATATACTGCAAATTAAGGCTGCACAACGGGGGTTCATTCAAACCAATCTTACCGTAGTTACAGCAGATGGAAAATTGTATTCTTTTGTTCTGAATTATAATGAGCAATCCTCTCAATTGAATCTCTCTGTGAATAAAACCGAACTAGTAGAGCGACAGGAAATTTATTTTTCAGATGAAAGTGGTAACAAGGAGGAGATACAAGAATATTCCAAGTTAGCTTTCTATGAAAAAAGCAAGATTCGAGGTGGAAAGGAAAATAGACATCAAATCAAATTTCAATTAAATGGAATTTTTATCCAGAACGATATCATGTATTTCAGGCTAATAGTCGAAAACAGTTCTAAAATAAAGTATGATATTGACCAGCTCCGTTTTTTTATTCGGGATAGTAAAAGAGTAAAACGAACCGCCACACAGGAAATCGAAATTACACCTACTTATATTCTCAATGATGTTGCGGCTGTTGAAGGTGAAGCAGAAAATACATTTGTGTTTGCGCTATCTAAATTTACAATTCCAGAGGATAAATACTTGGCGATCCAGCTGATGGAAAAGAATGGAGGCAGACATCTGGAACTAGATGTAAAAAACAAAAAAATTGAAAAAGTCAAAGTCTTACCGACTTTGTAGTTAGTAATCATTTAAATAAAAGAGTCATGAACGAGAAAAATTTTGAATACTTAAAAGACCAGATTAAGTACACCGGTTTCGGTGAAGCACTGGAAAATGAGTTAAAGGAAAAAATGCAGCAACAAACTCCGAGTTTTACGTTGAATCACGATGCTCATTACGGAAACGATATTGCAGTAGCAACATTGAATTTTAAGAAGTCGGATCAGAGTGATATGTATTTCTTTAATTCCTATAAGGTCGATTTGCAAAAAGACAATTCTAAGGAGTCATTGGAGCAGACCTTTTATATCAATAAGGGCAGTAATATTACTATGAAGGAAGCGTATAACCTTATGGAAGGAAGAGCAGTGAATAAGGACCTGACAAGTAAAGAAGGTCAGGTTTATAATTCTTGGGTTCAAATTGACTTTAAGGAATCTGACACTTCGGGCAATTTCAAACTGAATCAGTACCATCAGAACTATGGCTATGATCTGGAGTCAGCACTGTCCAAACATCCAATCAAAGAATTGGAAAATGCTAAATTCAAAGAAGATTTGATGGATTCCCTAAAAAAAGGAAACCTGCAATCAGCTACTTTCTTACAGGATGGTAAAGAAGTCAAGCATTATATTGAAGCCAATCCTCAATTCAAAACCATCAATGCATACGATGTGAATTTGAAACGTATTGACAACCGTCAAACTAAAGAGGAAAAGCAATCTGAAGGGCAAAGTACAGCAATGAAGCAAGATAATAAAAGACAGAGCCAAAGTAGCGATGATGATGGACCTGCCGCTCCGCAGGAAGCTAAAAAGAGAAAAAAAAAGCAGTCTAATTCAATGTAGATTCTGATGGAAGTATTAAAACCCTTATCCGATTTCTTTAATGCAATAGAGAATGATTACCGAATTAGCATCACGCATATCGGTATATATGTCGCTCTATTGCAGTTTAGAGCAGGTAAGGGTTTTATTAATCCAATACGGGCATACAGATACGAGATTATGGACATAGCCAAAATTTCTTCTCCTAAAACTTATTATAAATGTATGCGAGAATTAAGCGAATATGGTTACATTAAGTATGCGTCAACTCGTAAACGAAACCAAGGTAGTACCATTTACTTCGTCGATTCGTAAATTTTAAGTAATCATTTTATTTCATTTATAAATTCCGGCATCATGAAACAATTTACTTTTGACGATTTACCGAATATTATTGGAAAATTATTTGTAAAACTTGATAAGATTGAAAAGCTTCTCAAGGCAAGAAAAATCATTGATGCCGATAAAAATGAAGAGTTGCTAACAATCGAAGGCGCCGCTGAACTTTTAAAATTATCAGTAGCCACTATTTATACCAAAGTTTGTAAAAATGAAATACCAGTCAATAAACAAGGTAAGCGGCTTTACTTTTATAGAGCAGAATTACTGGACTGGATTAAATCTGGACGCATTAAAACTAACGCAGAAATACAACACGAAGTGGAACTGAAATTCAATTCCACTAAATACAAGTAGCAAAGCCAGTTCCCACTATAGGTCATTGTTTTAAACTTATTCTACGAGTTGTTTCTCTCTTTTTTGAATCTATAATTTTTGTATATATCTGAGTCGTTTTTACGTTTTTATGCCCAAGCATTTTTGATATGGTAAAAATATCAGTTCCTGAAGATATCTGTAAGGTTGCATAAGTATGTCTGAAACAATGAAACGTGATGTGCTTAGTAATACCTGCTTTTGCAATCCAAACTGGCAGTATCCGATCTACGTCCCATTTCTTTAGACCTGCAAAAACTTTATCATTTTCATTTACCTTTAATCCAAGAAGTTCAAAAGCATCGTCAGGTATTGGCATCGTTTCCATACCATCAGTTTTCTTTTGTTTAAACCTGATATAATAACCGTCATTTTCAATATATTCTACTTCCGACCACAAAAGTTTTGCGATATCAGAATATCTTACTCCTGTTAAAATTGAAAACATAGAAATCTGATAGACCAGTTCATTAGAACAAGGAGTTTCAAATAGTTTTTTTGCCTCTTCAAGTGTAAGAAAGTTACGTTGTGATTCTTGTTCTTTAATGGAATCTAAACCTGCATTAATGTCTGTTCTTAGTTTACCTTCTTTATAGGCTTTTTTCAAAGTCGTTCTGAGCTTATTTTGATAAGTCAACGCGGTGTTTCTAGATAATGTTTTTCCATTATCTCTTAAACTTTTAGCAGTTAACAGGTAATCTTTATAATCTTCCATTAACGAAATAGTACTATCCTTAAAACATAGATCCTGTCCTTCAAGGAAAGCCTCAAAATGAGTAATTGCGCAATTCCAAATATTGAGATTATTACCGATTTTTTTATGCCCCAATTTCTTAAAAAATTTTAGAAATGATTCATGACCAATGGCTTGCATTTGTAATTGTTCTTGTTCAAATTGAGTGTATATATTCTTTTTACTAATTTCATTTTGCCGTTTTGCCTGAATCAGCTCTGCTGTGCGCCTGTTTTGTATATTTGAAATTTTTTGAATTTGATTCTTTGGCTTTTTAAAAAGGTATAATTTTAAAAAATCACGTCTGGTAAACTTATTTATTTTAGTATTCAGTACAGGCGGATAAAAATCCAAATAAAGAGATATTCTTCCGTTTTTAAGCTCTTTTTGCCTCAATGTCACATTACTCTTTTCCATGGCCTTTTACATTAAATATTATATCGATATCATTCTTCGCAACATAATTAAACTTACCTACTGCATACTTTGATATGCCATGTCTCTGAATTAGCATATATAACGCTCCAGGAGATATTCCAAATTTTTGCTGTATCTGCGTTATAGTATAGCAATTCTCCAATCCCGGAAATTCTTGAGTTGGACGGAGCATAGATTGATCCATTGGAAGGGAAAAAAAAGTGTCCATGTCACATCTCCTTATAACTGTTCTTGTTCCGAATTTTGCAACATCAAGTTCTCCTCTTGAAATAATTCTGTAAATTGTTCTTCGGCTTATTCCAAATAAAAGGCTTGCCTGGCTTATGCTTAGGAAATCCTTTACTTTAACTACTTCAAGGGCAGGATTCTTGGTAGTCTCAGTTTGCTTGTTGCTTTGGCTAATCTTCGACTGTCTTACAAGGGATTTGTAGCCTTTGCTATTGCAGCTCAATGAGCAATAACGTGTTTTTGTTGTGCGTGCAGTAAATTCATTTTTACAGAATTCACAGATGCGTGTAATCTTGATGTTTGTACTCATAGAAATGTGACTTTAGGTGTCCCACTGTGACTATGTGTGTCTCTATGTGCCATAAATTGGCCAAAAAAATATTTTTTGTACCTCAAGTTTTTTGAGGTACAAATGAAGTACAAATTTAATCAAAATAAAGCATAATATCCAAAAGAAAGTACAAGAAAAAACGAGTTAAAATATTGATAATCAATATTTTAACTCGTTTGTTTGTTGTTGTTTTGTGATATTTTGTTCTGTTATTTTCCGATGCAGAAATTTGCAAATATGTTTCCTAGTAACTCATCATTAGTAACCTGACCGGTAATCATCCCAAAATGATACAAAGCTTCTTTGATATCCAAAGCCATTAAGTCGCTTGATAAGTTGGTTTCGAGCCCAAATTTTACTTTTTGTATTTCGTCTAAAGCTTTTAGTAAAGAATCGTAATGTCTTGTATTGGTTACGATTGTCTCATTGTTACGTAAAGCACCTGTATTTACAAACGAGAGCAATTGATTCTTTAAATTCTCGACTCCAATATTCTCTTTTGCGGAAATTGTTTCGAGTTTAATGCTTAATGTTTCCAGTTGTTTTCGGATGTTTAGTATTTCATTTTCTGAAAGCAAATCTATTTTATTGATAACAACAACCAACGGTTTCAAAGGAAATTGATTCTTGATTTTTTCAATTTCTATGATGTATTCAGAGCTTTGAACTTTAAACTTTAAGCTTTCAAACAAATACAAAACGACCTGCGCTTGTTCAATCTTTTCGAAAGTTTTACGAATCCCAATGCTTTCCACTACATCTTCCGTTTCACGGATTCCGGCGGTGTCTATGAATCTAAAACCGATTCCACCAATCACTAATTCATCTTCAATAGTATCGCGCGTTGTTCCGGCAATTTCTGAAACGATGGCACGTTCTTCGTTTAATAAAGCATTCAAAAGTGTCGATTTTCCCACATTGGGTTCACCTACAATCGCCACAGGAATTCCGTTTTTGATCACATTTCCTACAGCGAATGAATCAATCAAGCGTTTTAAGACAAATTCAATTCTGTTTAATAATTCATGAAATTGAGTTCTGTCGGCAAATTCTACATCTTCTTCGGCAAAATCAAGTTCAAGTTCTATTAGCGAAGCAAAGTTCAACAACTCTTCTCTCAATTTGGCAATTTCATTAGAAAAACCGCCTCGCATTTGTTGCATCGCAATTTGGTGTGAAGCTTCATTATCAGAGGAAATTAGATCTGCAACGGCTTCGGCTTGAGATAAATCAAGTTTGCCGTTTAGAAAGGCTCTTAAAGTAAATTCACCAGGATCAGCCATACGGCATCCTTTTCGAAGCAATAACTGAATGATTTGCTGTTGTATATAAGTAGAGCCATGACAAGAAATCTCAATAGTATTTTCGCCCGTGTAGGAATTCGGACCTTTGAATATAGAAACCAATACTTCATCTAGTGTTTTAGTGTCATCAATAATATGACCAAGGTGCAAAGTATGTGTTTTTTGTGTGGTTAACTCTTTATTTTTAATAGAACGAAAAACGGTATTACCAATAGTAATTGCATCTTCGCCTGAAATCCGAATTACGGCTATCGCTCCAGCTCCCGATGGGGTTGCTAATGCTACTATGGAATCATGAGGTATCATATTGTATTCAATTTTATGCAAAAGTAAGTAAAACTTATATGACAGCAAGACCTACTTATAGAACCATTGTCTTAAATTAGGGTTAAAAACTACTATGTGAGTTAATTACTGGATTAATTTGTTTATTTTTTGTAAATTTAAGTGAATAATTGATTAATAAATATCATGAAAAAAATTCTATTTCCAACGGACTTTTCTGAAGCTTCTATAAATGCATTCATTTATGCCTTAAAATTAGCCGATAGCATAAAAGGGGAGATTATCACTTTGCATGTTTATGATGTACCTCAAGTAGGTTATAATAATGTTCCAGGTGTTTTGAATGAAATTTATGATATTGTAGAGTTGGGTAATTTTGAGAATTATAAAGACCAAATTCCTTTTTTGAGAAGAATTGCAGAACAAAATAATATGGAACATATTAAAATTAGCAATGTTCTCGATAATGGTAATTTAATCAGTAAAACAGTAAAAATTGTTAAGGACGAGGATATTGATTACGTTGTTATGGGCACAAAGGGAGCAACCAGCTTAAAAGAAACTTTCTTGGGAACTGCAACTACAAAAGTGATGAATGCTACTAAAGCCATAGTGTTTGCCATACCAGAAAATTGTAAGTACAAGCAAATAAAAAAAATACTTTTCCTTACCAAATACAATTATGAAGATATCAAAGTGCTAAAAAAAGTAGTCGAATTTGCAACCGTATTTGAGGCACATATTGATTGCTTGCATGTGAAATCACCTCATCAAAAGGATAATGATACTTTTAAAGAAGAATGGCACAAAATTGCCAAGGATCAAGACATTACTTTGCATACCATCAGTAATAATGATGTTGAGGGTATAGTGCTGGAATTCATAGATTTAAATGAAATCGATATGATTACAATGCATGTTTATCATAAGAATTTTTTAGAAAAATTATTCCAAGTTAGCCTTTCAAAAAAACTAGCTTTTCATGTTAATATTCCAATTCTTGCCATTCCCGAATAAGAATTAACTATTGCGTTACTCATTTATACGTACCCATTTGATTATCAAAATAGTAAGATAATTTTTGTTTATTTTTTTTGATATTAATAGTTAAATACCTGATAATTATAATGTTAAATCTTTAATATAATGCTTATCTTTGATAGAAGAACTAATTTTAAATACTTGCTAAAATGAAAAGAATCCTATTTCCCACTGACTTTTCTGAAGTTGCCACAAATGCTTTTGTGCATGCTTTAGAATTTGCAAAAATAGTTCATGGAGAACTCATTTTGTTGCATACATTTGAATTACCGGTTTTTGATAATCAGTTTTTTCCCGAAAATTATGCTGTAATTTATGATTCTCTGGAACTATCGCAATTTGATATGTTTAAAGAAGAGATTCCAAAGCTGCGGACAATTGCTGAAGAACGCAATCTGGACAAAATAAAAATGTCTCACCGACTTATGGATGGTGATTTATTGTTTAATATCAAAAGATCCATTAAGGAAGACAAAATTGATTTTGTAATAATGGGTACTTCCGGAGCAACTGGATGGGAATCGTTTTTCTTGGGCACAAATACAGGTTCAGCAATAGCAAACATTGATATCCCTATGTTATGTATACCATTAGAAGCAAAATTCAAAAAAATTGAAACGATTGGATTTACAACTCGTTTCAGAGCTAAAGATAAAAAAGCACTTAAAACAGTTTTAGACATTGCAAAAAAAACAAATGCTAAAGTAAAATGTCTCTATGTGAAAACAAATGAATCTGATGTGTCAAAAGATACAATAGATAAATGGGAAACGGAGTTCATGCAAGAACCAATTGAGTTTTTTGTTATCAATAGCGACCAGGTAAAAGAAACAATTTTAGACTTTATTTTATATAAAGAGATTGATATATTGACTATGCTTACTTATAAGAGAGGTTTCTTTGAAGGATTATTTAAACCTAGTTTCACTAAAAAAATGGCTACAAATTTTGACATTCCAATTTTAGCTATCCATATTGATTGATGTTGAATTAGGCTTCAAGCCGAGATCTATTTCGTTATATTTGCAGTTCATCAAAATGAAACATGGAAGTATATAAATCGAAAAAAGAAAGCTATTCAGCCCAATTAAATACAATAAACAAAAAGTACAATAGCATCAGTTTTTTTAGACTGTTAACTATTGTACTTTTTTTAGTTTCCATCTATTATTACATTCAAACAAGCCAAGCGTTTTTGATTGTTTTGGGTATTTTGTTTTTTGGATCATTTATTCTTTTAATGCGTTTTCACTCGAAATTATCTTTTCAAAAACAAATATTGATTGCTCTAATTGAAATTAATGGCAATGAAATATCCTATTTAGAAAGAAAAAAAATTGCTTTTGAAAACGGACAGGAATTCAATGATTTTCATCATCCTTATGCATACGATTTAGATATTTTTGGAGAACATTCCCTGTTTCAGAACCTAAACAGAACAGCAACATTTATTGGTAAAAAGACATTGGCAAAACAACTTTTAACTCTTTTGCCAAATGATGAAATTTTGAAAAATCAAAAAGCCATTAAAGAATTATCCAAAAAGTTAGATTGGCGTCAGGAATTCTTGGCTTTCGCCAAAATAAGCCAGGATACGAAATCCAGTTATGAAACTTTATTGAAGTGGAGCAAGTTTCAAAGTACGCCTTTATCAAAAGCAACTGTGTTGATTTCTTATATTTCACCTATTCTATTCTTTGGCGTTTTTATCACTTATTTAGTGACATCAAAGACAGTTTTTGTATCCTATTTAGCGTATCTGTTTGTTTTTAATTTAGCATTTATGGGTAGATTTTTGAGACGTATTCAAATTGAAATTGCCAATGCAGAGAACGTCGACAAAATCATCAATCAATACAGTTTGCTGGTAGAAAAAATTGAGAAAGAAACTTTCGAATCTCAAAAACTGATTGATTTGCAACAAAAACTGACCTATAAAAAAGAAAATGCCAGTGTTCATCTGAAACAATTGGCTGTTTTATTTTCGAAAATGGACAGTATCGGTAATTTTGTAACCGCATTAGTATTCAACGGAACTTTCCTTTTTAATCTTCATGTTTTACAATCTTTAATACAATGGAAAAAGGATCATGCAGAAGCGCTCGAAGATTGGTTAGAAGTGATTGGTGAATTTGAGATGTTGAATAGCTTGGGTAATTTATCCTATAATAATCCGGAGTTTACTTATCCAATTATAAATACAAATTTCGAAATTGATTTCTCTAATCTTAGTCATCCATTGTTGAATGAAAAAACGAGGGTAGGGAATGAGGTGAGTTTTCATCCCCAATCTTTCATGATTTTGACGGGTTCTAACATGTCAGGCAAAAGTACTTTTCTGCGCAGCTTAGGGATTAATATGGTGTTGTCAGGAATGGGATCGGCAGTTTGTGCCAGCAGTGCGAATGTACATCCTTTACCAGTTTTGGTTTCTATGCGATTATCAGATTCCTTATCCGACAGTGAATCGTATTTCTTTGCCGAAATAAAGCGTTTAAAACAAATTATGGATGAACTTGAAGATAGACCTGCTTTTGTTTTATTAGACGAAATATTAAGAGGAACCAATTCTGATGATAAACGAAATGGAACCATAGAAGTAGTCAAAAAAGTGATTGCAAAAAGGGCCATTGGTGCCATTGCAACGCATGATATCGAAGTTTGTTTGACCACGAATGACTTTCCAGATACACTAATCAATAAATGTTTTGAAGTCGAAATACACAATGATGAATTACATTTTGACTACAAACTTCGGGATGGAATCTGTAAAAATCGAAGTGCTACTTTCCTGATGAAAAAAATGGGAGTGATTTAGTTAGAAATTAAGACTCTTAGATTATTAGATTTCAAAGTTAAGTTGAGATTCCTTCTTCGTCGGAATGACAAAAACTAAAAGGAATAAAAGCAAAAAACCGTCTCGTAATTAAACGAGACGGTTTTTTAAATATAAAAATGGTTTGGTTAATAGCGTATTTTAAATTCTAAATAGTGGTTAGCTATTTAGCATTACTGGCATTACAAGCATGGTTACCGTTTCACCTTCTTCTAATCCATCAACAGGAGTCAAAATTCCGGCTCTGTTTGGTAAAGACATTTCAAGCATAATCATATCTGATTGCAAGTTAGTCAGCATTTCCGTAAGAAAACGAGAGTTATATCCTATTTGCATATCATCACCTTGATAATCACAAGTCAATCTTTCTTCTGCTTTATTCGAATAGTCGATATCTTCAGCAGAAACATTCAATTCAGCACCAGCAATTTTCAAACGAATTTGGTGCGTAGTTTTATTAGAGAAAATCGCAACACGACGAACAGAGCTCAAAAATTGAGAACGGTCGATCATTAATTTATTTGGATTCTCTTTTGGTATTACCGCTTCATAATTTGGATATTTTCCATCAATCAAACGACACATCAAAATGTAGTTATCAAAAGAAAAAGTAGCATTCGAATCGTTGTATTCAATTTTTACTTCAGCATCTGAACTCGTAAGAATATTTTTTAAGATAGTCAAAGGTTTCTTTGGCATAATAAAATCGGCCACTTGAGAAGCCACAACATCTGTACGGGCATATTTTACTAATTTGTGAGCATCAGTAGCTACAAATGTCAATCCTTGTGGTGAAAACTGAAAGAATACACCGGACATCACAGGACGTAAATCGTCATTTCCGGCAGCAAAAATAGTTTTGCTGATAGCAGTTGCCAAAACATCGGCAGGAACTAATGTTACAGAAGGATCATCTAAGTTTACAGATTTAGGAAATTCATTTCCCGGAGCATAGGCCAAAGCATATTTTCCAGAATTAGAACTAATTTCAATTGTACTATTTTCTTCAACAGTGAAAGTTAGCGGCTGCTCAGGAAATGTTTTAAGGATTTCCAAAAGTAATTTTGCCGGTACAGCAACACTTCCTTTGCTTGTTGAATCTATAGTTAAAGCGGCTGACATAGTTGTTTCTAAATCGGATGCAGAAACCGTCAATACATTCTGATCTAAATCAAATAGAAAATTATCTAAAATAGGTAAAGTATTGCTACTGTTGATAACGTTACCTAAAACTTGTAATTGTTTCAATAAGTACGAACTCGATACTATAAATTTCATCTGTTATATTTTATTTTTTTGGTATACTTTTTATTTTATTTTTAAAAACCATACATTTTACAAATATATCGTAAAGTACTTTAGTATGGAAAATTTTTTATTAACATCTACTTGCTGTATTTTCTTTTTCTTAAGAATGTAAATAAGATTCCAAAAAGTGCTAAAATAAGAATTGGTAGCCCGATAGTTATGAATTGCGTAATAGTATAGTTTTCATAAACTTTCTCTTTATCCAATAAAGGTAAGTCAAGATCTTTGCTTCGAATGTTAATAAGTCCGTTATCATCTAGCAGATAATTGACGCAATTTATTAGAAAATCTTTATTATCGTACAAATTTCCAGAACGTTGATCGTAGCCTAATTCTACTGGTTGAAAGTTTTTATCCAATTGGTTTTTTATCAAATCACCATCTGATATTACAATCATTTTATTCTCTTTTCCTTTTGTTTCAAAATTATTTTGATCGAATGGTAAAACCCTGTTTTCAAACATAGACGAAAATGAACCTTCCAATAAAACCGAAAGCGGAATATTTCCTTTGTTCAAATAATCATTTGGACTTGTTTCTTCGGTTACGCTATTCAAATTGATTTCTGTTGGTGTGCCAATTTTTTTTGAATATTGGGACGACTGCAACAAGATAGTTTTCTTAATTCCGTTTTTCAACGTATCGATTGGATTAGCAAAATCGAATTTGATTCCGCCTAAATTTTTCACAATCGGGTGTGGACTATTCGGATAAACCTGAGGTGCAAATTTCCAGTTGAATTCTTGGAATTGAGTTGCGCTTCCTTGATCTCCTGACGCTAATTTTATGGGACTTCCTCGTTCGTCTTTTATTAAATCAGGATTAATTCGGATTCCATATTTAAAGAATAAATCATTCAAATTTAAATCTCTTGGATAAGCCAAAGTAGCTCCTGAAGTATTGTACAAACTATCCATTTCTGCCACAACTTGATCTACAAGCCACAAAGTTTTACCGCCGTTGATAATAAATTGGTCTAAAACCTGTTTTTCTGCATCCGAAAAAGTTTCTGTTGGTTTAGCAATTATGGCTAGATCATATTTTTCTAAAGCGTCTAAACTTCCAATAGGATTTTTGGCAACCGAATCTAAAGTAAAAGGTCCAATGTGATAACTTTCCCTTACTTGCATTAGAAATTTAGCCATTAATATATCCTGAAGCTCTCCATTCCCTTTGATTACAGCTATCTTTTTTTGTTTGTCTTTGGTGATTTTATTTAATGCATCAGCAATAGAATATTCAAGATGTTGAACGGATCCAATCACTTTTTGGGTAGTCGAAGCACCCATTCTGTTTTTCAACAAAGGAATATTTACTTCTTTATTGTTATATACAGCAATTGCCCAAGGAAAAACCATTGCCTGCGACTGTTTTCCTTTGTCATCAACGGTAATATTTATTGGAGTCAATCCTTTGCGATACAGTTCTTTAATATTATCCATACTTTCGTCTTTGTTCTCCAAAGGATCTACAAATTCGAAAACTATATTTTTATTATACGCTTGAAATTCTTCTAATAATTGACGGGTTTCTTGCTGTAATCGTTTGAATTCAGCAGGCAAATCACCTTGCATATAAACTTTTATAGACAAAGGATTTTGAACTTGTTTAATTATGTTCAAAGAAGTTGCAGAAAGGGTGTATCTATTGTCTTTGGTTAAATCAAAACGATGAAAAAATTGATTTCCAAGACCATTTATAATCAGCAAAATGGCGAGTGTAATCAATAATTTTTTTAGGTTGCTTTTTTTAATAGGTATCATTACGATTTAAAAGATTTTAGATTATAAACAGTCAAGGATAGGAAGAAAACTGTAACACTTACAAAATAAATAATGTCCCTCGTGTCCAGAACGCCGCGGCTCATGCTCTTAAAATGATCTTGCATTCCTAAGGAAGAAATAAAGCTGGAAAGAATGGGAACAATAGCTGATAAACCTTCGAACCCAAAATAGAAAAAGAAACACAGGAAAACGGCAATTATAAATGCCACAATTTGATTTTCGGACAGCGTAGAAGTAAAGATTCCAATGGCTGAATATCCTGCAATCAAGAACAATAATCCAAAATAGCAACCAATCGTGCTTCCCATATCGATATTACCTTCGGGCATTCCTAAGGGAGAAATTACGATAACATAAATAAAAGTTGGAATGATTGCCATTACAATTAATACCAGAGCTGCAAGAAATTTTCCATTGACAATTTCCCAAATACTTAATGGTTTGGTTAACAATAATTCTAAAGTTCCCTGTTTCTTTTCATCCGAAAAACTACGCATGGTAACTGCCGGAATCAAGAAGATTAATATCCAGGGTGCCAAGGTGAAAAACGGAGTTAAATCGGCAAAACCAGTATTCAAGATATTGTATTCTCCTTCAAAAACCCAAAGAAATAGTCCGTTGCTAATTAAAAAAATAGCGATTACCAAGTAACCGATGGGTGAACCAAAAAAAGATTTTATCTCTCGTAATAATATGGATTTCATTCTTTATGTTTATTCGTTGATTTGGTTATTTGTTTATTTGAAACTGATAACTGAGACTGACTATTGTAAAGTAACTATTTTATCAACGCTCCACGCTTCTGGTTTGTCGTTGAATAATTTCTTCGTAAAAGACCAAACATCATAAAAAAGCTCTGATTTTCTATAGTTTTCTAAATCCGCTTCGGTTTCCCAATAACTGTAAGTGAAAAAAATACATTTATTGTCTTTATCCTGATACAGTTCTAAGAAACGATTTCCTGGAGCGTTTCGTATTTTTTCTTTCATCAACTCGAAGTTTTCTAAAAAGGCAGGAATATTTTCCTGATGAAAGCTCAATTTTACTATTCGTACAAACATTTAAATTTTAGATTTAGGATTAACGATTGATGATTTTAGATTTTTTAAACTGATTACTGACCACTGCTAACTGAATACTATATTTACAACATCTCTGTAATTCAATCCTAACAAGCTATTGGCTGAACCTACTTTGGAAGGATTACTTCTAAAAATGGCAATTTCCAGAAAACCAGCTTCATTAAAAATGGCTAACTTTTCTCCTTCATAGGACTTAATAGGATATTTATCGGAACTGGCAATCGCCGAATAATTTGGCAAAATAGTTTTGATATTTTTAGTTTTCAATACAATTTCATAAGGCCTGCCTTTAGCAACTTCAATGAAATATTTTTTAGAAATATTAGTGATGACATTTCCAAAATGATCTATGTAAATAACGTGTCCTTTTAATGAATTTCCGTCATCGGATATAGCAGCTTGTAAATCAGTTACTTGTTTTATGTTTTTTATTTCTTTACCAATGACGTTTAATAAACCACCTTTGGCAATATGGCAGGCTACTTTTACAAAAACATCTAGATCAGTTGCATCACTAGGCAATCGATCATGGATATTTATAGTCACTATTTTTTGAGGCACAATCTTTTGCGAAAGCATACTTAAAATGCCATTATCGGCCGCAATAAAATAATGATCGTTCCATTGCATGACAATATGTTGATTTTCTTTATTGAATTCCATATCGACCCCAATTAGGTGAACAGAGCCTTTTGGAAAGGTCGCATAGGAGGCTCCAATAATGTAACTTGCTTCAACCGTGTTGAATGGGTCGATATCATGCGAAATGTCTATGATTGCGGCCTCGGAATACTCAGATAAAATTTTCCCTTTCAACGCACCTACAAAGTGGTCTTTCAAGCCGTAATCGGTAGTAAGGGTAATTATTGACATAAATTTGTTTATAACTATTGGTGTTATGTGAACCTAATTTTCATTAAATTTGAGAAACGCAAAGCTAATAATAGTAAATTCAAAAAAGCAAAAAACAAAAACAAATTCTAAATAATACTACAAATTAAACGAACAAGCATACCATTTACTAATTGATTAATTTTAATTTAAAACTATTTAATTTGAACGAAAGGATAATCGAGCTCATAGACATCGCTCCAAAAGACTTTTGGGGCGCTCAAGACACTCATCTTGAAACAATTAAAAAATATTACCCAAAACTAAAGATCGTCGCTCGGGGAACAACCTTAAAAGCTTTCGGTGAAAAGGAAGTTTTGGACGAGTTCGAAAAACGATTTCAACGGTTGATGCTGCATTTTACACGTTACAATACTATTGATAATAATGTTATTGAACGTGTTATCTTAAGCGATGGTCAACAGGTGGAACGAATGGGTGATCATGACAAAATTTTAGTACATGGTGTGGGTGGAAAAATCATTAAGGCGATGACTCCAAACCAACAATTACTGGTAGATACCATGAATAAAAACGACATGCTTTTCGCTGTTGGACCTGCAGGAACTGGAAAAACCTATACAGGTGTTGCCATGGCTGTGAAAGCATTGAAAGAAAAACAAGTCAAGCGTATTATACTCACACGACCGGCAGTGGAAGCAGGGGAGAACCTTGGTTTTCTTCCGGGTGACATGAAAGAAAAGTTAGATCCTTACATGCAACCTTTATATGATGCCTTACGTGATATGCTTCCAAACGAAAAACTGGAAGATTATATATTGAAAGGAATTATCCAGATTGCGCCTTTGGCATTTATGCGTGGACGAACTTTGGATCATGCTTTTGTAATCTTGGATGAAGCGCAAAATACTACCCATTCCCAAATGAAAATGTTTCTGACCCGTATGGGGAAAAGTGCCAAGTTTATGATAACGGGTGACCCTGGACAAGTCGATTTACCAAGAAGAACCATTTCTGGACTTAAAGAAGCAATATTAGTCCTAAAAGATGTGGAAGGTATTGGAATTATTTATTTGGATGACAAAGATATTGTACGACATAGATTAGTCAGCAAAGTAATTGATGCCTATAAACAAATAGAAAATCACGATTAAAACAAAAAACGCTCCTTATAAAGAGCGTTTTTTTTATGAATTAATTTTTCTGTTGTAAAAAGAGGCCTATAATTAATTTATGTTTGGACACAAATATTAAACAAAATATTTAAACACGAATTTCACTAATTTACACGAATTAATTGGTGGAATTTAGTGAAATTCGTGTTTATTATTTACTTATTGAGTTACTGAAAACCTTCCTAATCGATAATAAATGCTTTTTAAATTTTATGTGGTTTGAAACATTGCATTCCAATTACTAAATTCCAGATCGGAAAGTTTGGATTTGTTCAGACTGTCAATAAAAGCCATATAAGCCGTATTGAATAATGATTTTAATTTGCAATTTTGAGATTGAAAAATGCAAGGTTTTGAATTGCAATTTATAACAGGACTATCATCTTGTTCCAATAGGTGAATCAAATCCCCTAATGATATTTCTCTGGCTTTATCAGAAATTATGATTCCGCCATTTTTACCTCTTTTGGTAATAATTAACTGATTTGCTGATAAAAACTGAACCACTTTAATGAGATGGTTTCTCGAGATTTTGAAAGCGGCAGCTAACTCATCTAACGAACTTAGCGAAGTTTCTTTTTTTTGATCTAAATACATCAAAACGCGCATACTAAAATCAGTAAAGTGGTTCAATTTCATAAAAATATATTAGTTTAGGCTCAATAATTGGGGGCCAAATTCTTCATAAAGTATATTTTCTTTGTCTACACCAAGTTCAACCAAAGACTGATATTGAACTTTTATAAAAAGAGCAGGCCCACAAATATAATATTTTGCATCCTTAATAAGAATTTCTTCTTTGATTTCGAGTAGATTCACTCTTCCTTCAATAGCATTTGTTTCGTTTTCCGGTAAAGTTTCATAAAAGACAAATGAAGTTAACCATGTATTTTCGTTATTTAATTCTTCAATAGTATCTTTAAACGCATGTACATTTTCATTCCGACAACTATGAATCCATACGGTCTGATTTTTTTGAAGAGCGTTTTTATTGGTCTCAATCATACTCATCATTGGAGTAATTCCAACACCACCGCTTACAAGAACCAGTGGGTTTTTAGAATCAGGATCAGCATAAAAAACACCGGCGGGAGCACTGACTTCAATACTGTCACCTTCTTTTTTAGTATGTAGTGCATTGGAAACAATCCCGTTAGGAGTGCTGTTTATTCCTTTTTCTTTTTTTACCGAAATTCTATAAAACTCATTGTTAAAAGCGGAAGATAAACTGTATTGTCTGGGCTGTTTATGACCCAGTTCAGGGATAAACGTACTCACAGAAATATATTGTCCGGGATAGAAATCGGCTATATCTTTGTTATCCTCCGGTTTAAGATAAAATGATTTAATTTCATCGCTTTCTTCTACAATTTTAGAGATTGTAAAGTTTCTCCATCCTTTCCATCCTCCTTTTTTGGCACTCACTTTCTGATACATTTCAGCTTCAATACCAATCATAATTTTGGCAAGTTCTTGATAGGCACAAGTCCAAGCTTCGACTAATTCAACAGTAGCTAAATCGCCCAAAACTTCTTTGATTGAACCAATTAAATGATTTCCAACTATATCGTATTGTTCCGGTGCAATATTTAAACTTACATGTTTGTTTCCAATTGATTTTAAAACATTTATCAATACCGAGGGATCATCTATATTTTCGGCATAAGCAAGTACTGCCCCTGTTAATGCATTTTGTTGTTTCCCGCTGGCTTGATTAGCCATATTGAAAATATTTTTTAAATCTGGATTGCTTTTTAACATTCTTTGATAAAAGTAAGAAATCAAATCGTTACCATTTGTTTTCAATATGGGCACTGTAGCTTTTACTAATTCTTTTTGACTTGCATTCATGATATTTCTATTATTTATTTTTTACAAATATAGACACAAAATTTAATTGTTGTATTTAAAATATAACAATTAATATAACTTTATCATATCATCATATTAGAAAAAGGAGAGGCAGTTGAAGAATAAAACAAGGTAATTAAAGAGTCTGCATTTTCTAAAACAGGTTTAAATTTTGTGTATCTCTTTAAAATAGAATAAATTTGGAATAATTATAAATGAGGAGAAAAAGAAATGATTTCAAAAGAAAAAATTAAAGTAGTTATTAGCGATTTAGACGGAACCTTATTAAATTCAGATCATAAAATTTCCAATTACACCAAAAGTGTTTTTCAAGAACTTCACAATCAAAACTATTTAATTATTGTAGCCACAGGCCGTCATCATCTTGATGCTATGCCAATTGTGGACGGTTTAGGTTGTCCCGTATATTTAGTTACTTCAAATGGAGCGCGAATTCATGCTCCTGATAGAGAATTGCTTTTTTCGTATGATATGGATAGTGAGGCAATAAAATCGGTTTTGGCATTAGACATTGAACCGGAATTTACAACGGTACTTTTTAAAGAAAATGTTTGGCAAACGAATAAACACAATGAAAAACTAAACAGTTTTCAAACCGAATTAAATTATATTCCAGAAATGGTTGATTTTAAAACGCTTGAAGATATCAGCGCAATAAAAATGTTTTTTACACACGACAGCCATGCTAAATTAATAACATTAAGAGATAGAATTCTGGATAACCATCCTGATGTTTTTAGTCATGCTTTTAGCTTACCGCTTTGTTTGGAATTCATGGATAAATCGGTTGATAAAAGTGTTGCTATTGCCAAAATTCTTGAGAAAGAAAATCTACTGTTTGACCATGCAATTGCATTTGGTGATGGGTACAACGATGAAAAAATGTTGAACTCCACTTTTAAAGGATTATTAATGGGTAATGCTCCTGATAGTTTGAAAAATAAACTTCCACATTTAGAAATAATTACTACTAATGATAACGATGGTGTTGCAAAATACCTTTCACAAACTGTTTTAAATTTTTAAATCTCGAAATAATTTCCCCAATCAAACCTAAATCTCATATAAAAATAACCTTTAATAAAATGAATAAAAAAATAGCAGTTCTTATTTGTGTTTTCTTTTCAATTGCAAGTCAAAGTCAAAATTTAAAGTTAGAAGATATAATGAAAGGTGAGACTTTTATTGGCGTTCAGCCAGTAAACGGGCGCTGGTCATTGGATGGAAAAAAAGTTTATTTCGAATGGAATCCAAATAATGAATTGGGACTGTCTACTTATTTTTGGAAAATTGGTGGGTCAAAACCAGAATTGGCTTCTTTGAATGATTCCGAATTTTCTAAGTTTGATTTTAAACATCATCCGAATTCCGACTTATTTTATTATATTGATAAAGGAAGGTTATTTTCTTATTCAGCTAAAAGCAAGATTTCTAAAAAACTGTACCAACAGAGCAGTTCAATTTCAAACCTGCAATTGGGTTTTGAAGATGGAATTGTATTTTTTGAACAGAATGAAAATATATTCAAGTACGATACCAAAGAAGGAACAATAATTCAAATCACTAATTTTAAGAAAGGAAAAGCGGTTGATGCTGATACAGATACCGATTCTTTTTTGAAAAAACAGCAAAATGAATTGTTTCAGTTTTTGCGAGATCAAGAGGCCAAGAAAAAATGGAATCTCGCTAAAACGAATGCAGTAAAATCGGATATTCCAAAAGGGTATTATTATGGGAAAAATGCTATGGAAAGTCTAAAAATGAGCCCAAATGGAAATTTTGCGACTTTTAGATTGACCGAGCAAGCGGAGACCAAAAGTGAAAAAATGGAAGTTTTTATTACTGCTGATGGTTACAATAAAACGCCTGATACTAAGGAAAAAGTATCTGTAAATAATTTGGTAAATACTAAATTTGGAATTTACAATGTTGCAAAGGATTCTACATATACAGTAAATTTTTCATCTTTGAGTCATATTCAAGATGTGCCAAAATATTTGGGTTTTTATGAAAAATCAGGTAACAAAGAAAAAGCGGATAAACTAATTGTGGTTCAGGAACCTGCTTACAATCAAGATGGTTCATATGCGATTGCAGAAATAAGAAGTCAAGATAATAAGGACAGATGGCTGGTGAGTCTAAATTTAGCAAAAGGGACTTTTGAGGAAATAGAACATCAGCATGATGAAGCATGGATTGGAGGACCTGGTATTCCTTCTGATTCCTTTGATACTGGAACACTTGGATTTCTTGGTGACAACCAAACCATTTATTTTCAATCAGAAGAAACAGGGTATTCTCATTTGTATACTTATAATTTAAAGTCAAAAAAGAAAACGCAACTCACTAAAGGCAATTGGGAAGTTCGTAATGTGACGTTATCAAAAGACAAAAAATCATTTTATTTAACGACAAATACAACGCATCCCGGAAACAGAAATTTCTATAAACTTGCTGTTTCAGATCGTGTTTTACAGCCACTTCTCACTAAGGACGGTGCACACGAAGTAAGTTTGTCTCCAGATGAGATTACTTTATTAGTTCGTTATTCTTATAAAAATAAACCTTGGGAACTGTACATTGCCAATACCAAAATAAATACAAATCTTAGCCAAATTACAAATTCAACAACCGAAGCATTCAAAGCATATTCTTGGCGCACACCAGAAGTAATTACTTTTAAAGCACAAGACGGAACTTTAATTAACGCTAGATTATACAAACCAGAAACGGACAAAGCTAATAAAGCGGCAATCCTGTTTGTGCACGGTGCGGGTTATTTGCAAAATGCACATAATTATTGGAGTAATTATCATAGAGAATATATGTTCCATAACTTATTGGTCGATTTAGGATACACCGTTTTAGATATTGATTATAGAGGGAGTGATGGATATGGGCGTGACTTTAGAACAGGGATTTATAGATTTATGGGAGGAAAAGATTTAACGGACCAGATTGACGGCAAGAATTATTTGATTCAAAACTATGGAATTGATGCCGGTAAAGTTGGAATTTATGGCGGTTCATACGGCGGTTTCATCACACTTATGGCAATGCTGACTACTCCAAAAGAATTTGCTTCGGGAGCGGCATTACGCTCTGTGACGGATTGGGCACATTACAATCACGGCTACACAGGAAATATTCTTAATTTCCCGGAAACGGATCCAGATGCCTACAAAAAAAGTTCTCCGATTTATTTTGCCAATAATTTAGAAGGAAATCTATTGATGCTTCACGGAATGGTTGATGACAATGTAGAGTACAAGGATATTGTAAGACTATCACAACGTTTTATAGAATTAGGAAAGAAAAACTGGACTTTAGCAAGTTTCCCGGTTGAATCGCATGGTTTCAAAGAAACTTATTCTTGGGTTGATGAATACGGTCGTATTCTTAATTTATTCAACAATACGCTCCTTGAAAAATAGGGTAAGTAAAAACTATACTTTTTTTAGTGAAACTGTATGAAATAATTTTAAATTTGCATTTATTAAAAACAACACACACAACAACTATAATGAGCAATACAATTACGACAACTGATTTTAATTTTCCAAATCAAAAATCTGTTTACAGAGGTAAAGTAAGAGAAGTTTACAATATAAATGATGAACTTTTAGTAATGGTTGCCACGGATAGACTTTCCGCTTTTGATGTGGTTTTACCAAAAGGAATTCCTTATAAAGGTCAAATCCTAAATCAAATTGCTACTAGATTCATGGAATTGACGCAGGATATTGTTCCTAATTGGTTAATTGCAACGCCTGATCCTAATGTTGCTGTTGGTCATTTATGTGAACCTTTCAAGGTAGAAATGGTGATTCGTGGATACCTTTCAGGTCATGCTGCTCGTGAATATACTCTTGGCAAAAGAGAAATTTGTGGCGTTAAAATGGCAGAATGTTTGAAAGAAAACGATAAGTTCCCAGAACCAATTATCACACCAACCACCAAAGCGGATAATGGAGAACATGATGCTGATATTTCGCGTTCAGCTATTCTTTCAAAAGGAATTGTTGCTGAAGAAGATTATATCGTTTTAGAAAAATTTACAAGAGATTTATTTGAAAGAGGAACTGAAATTGCTGCAAGCCGTGGATTGATTTTAGTGGACACTAAATATGAATTTGGTAAAACTAAAGAAGGGCTTATTGTTCTAATTGATGAAATCCACACGCCGGATTCATCTCGTTATTTTTATGCCGAAGGGTATCAAGAACGACAAGATAGAGGAGAGGAACAAAAGCAATTATCAAAAGAGTTTGTTCGTCGTTGGTTAATTGAAAACGGTTTTCAAGGACTGGAAGGACAACAAATTCCAGATATGACTGATGAATATATTGAAACAGTTTCTGAGCGATACATCGAATTATACGAAAATATTCTTGGAGAAAAATTCGTAAAAGCTGATATTTCAAATATTGATAAAAGAATCGAGAAAAATGTTTTGGAATATCTAGCCAACAGATAGAATAATTTGGTAAAACGCAAATAACAAACCGCAATTCATAATTTTGAATTGCGGTTTTTTTTTGGTGAAAGAAAATTATTTTTCTAAAACAACTTTCAGGTTATTTAACCCATCTTGTAAATCTTTTCCAAGCATTTGTTCCATATTCATAAAGGGTAACATTAAGTTCATTGGATATGGCATTTTTCCATTAAATCCCCACTTCACTTTTGTTTGGTTTGGCGAAATAGCTTCAGTTGACATATAAGCAAAATCGGTTGATTCAATGGGAACTTTGAAGCGCAACTCAAAATCGATACGTTCACCTTCTTTTATTTTTGTAATTTCCTGTTCTCCAACACCTACATTCTCATCCTTACTATCCCAACCCGCAATTGCCCCGACTGTACCATCCGTTCCGGTAAAAGTTTTTTTCATAGCAGGATCTTTAGTTGACCAAACACGAAAAGTATCTTGGTTTTTTAAATACTTCACATAATTGAAAACAGTGTCTTTGGGTTGGTTTATTGCAATTTCCCGTTCAACAGCAAACTCCTTTGGGAGAAATAATGCAATGAGTAATGCTAAAACAACCAGTGTTAAAAGTCCAAAAAGAATTTTTTTGATAATGTTCGTGATTTCTAATTTTAAGTTTACTATTTATTTCGATTTATTGATTAGTGTTTCGTAACGATTAATCCATTGCTTAACTGTGATTTTTCGAGAGAGTTGTGCAATCAAATCAAAAGGAATTTGATCAAATTTTTTAAAACGGATACAACTTTTTCCCATGTCTAATTTCTGGGAGCTGTACTTTGGGTATTCTGCAACAAACCAATGTAGTAGTTCTGGATCGGCATATATTCCCATATGATATAAAGCGATGAAGTGCTTTTGAGAGGCGATTGAGATGAAGGGCAAAGGAAGTTTAGGATTGCAATGATAACCCTGTTGATAAATAGAATGCGGTACGACATAACCCAGTGAACCATAACTCAATTGTTCTGAAAAACCTTTTGGAATGTTTGTAAGGATTGTATCTCGAAGTTTTAAAAAGGCATATTTTCTTTCTTCGGGTATTTCTTCTAAATAAGCTGACACTGTTGTGGCGTTTGATTGCATTTTAAGAATTGTTTAAGTAAAGTTACTAAAAAAACTTTACTTTCTAAATTGAATGAAATCGCTTTAGTTTAATTCTCATTTGTAACTCAACCAACAATTATGTCGCTAAGCTCATAATCAAATCAGTCAGGGCAGTCTGCAATGGAAAATTGATCTTGTGAAAAAGTTAATTCTGTAAGATGTCAATGTAAACAGGTAAACAAATCAAAATCATTACTTATATTAAATATTAAATCGAGATAATAGTGCCTATTTTTTAAATAATATTTAATTTTTAATCATTATAATCCTAATTAATTTATAATAAATACATTGGTTTTTATTTAACATTCTGACTGTTTTTTGATTACTATATTTTTTTACTTTTGTTCGCAAATGAAACAAATAGTATTTATATTATATTTTTTTACCTTACTGCTAACAGGAGGAAATAAAATGCAAGCTAATTTGCATAAAAGTGCCTTTGTTTCAATTTCAAATTTGAATTGTTCATCAATAGAACAAGATCAAATTACCATTCTAGATCATTCATACTCATTGATTGAGTATAGCGATTTTGATTTAGATGAAGAATTCTCTCATAGTGATAAACAGGAGGATTCTAAAACAAATAAATTATTTCAAGTAAAAGGCTCTTTGCTTGCCAAATGGTATTCTTCCTATTTTAGTGCTCTTGAAATTCAGCATTACAATGTTTTTTATAATTGTGAGCCTGTTAAAGGCCAATCTACACCAATCTATATCACAAATAGAGTATTACGAATTTGATAATCAATTGATTTTAGTTGCGAATTGCTAAGTATTGCTTTTATCTTATTAAGCTGCACTTTCTTTTTTCTTGAATGGCATTTTTGCTGTTTGAGCTAGCTAATCCTGTTTCAATTCCAAATGGAATTGTAGAATTCCAAAAATTAAATTGAATAATTACCAAATTACATCATGAAAAAAATTGCCATAATTACGGGCGTGATCGCCGCGTTGTTTCTTACTAATTGTAATACTAAGAAAATAGAAAAAGAAGAAGCAACCAAGTATATCGTCACTAATCCGATAAAAATAGATACTTGTTTCACAAAGCAATATGTTACTCAAATTAAGTCAGTAAGAAATATTGAGATTCGAGCGCAAGAAAAAGGATACTTGCAAAAAATTTATGTTGATGAAGGTCAGTTTGTAAAAGCTGGTCAGCTATTGTTTCAAATTATGCCAACTGCATTTCAGGCTGAATTGCTAAAAGCGCAGGCAGAAGCCAAAGGTGCTGAAATTGAACTGCAAAACACTAAAATTTTAGCTGATAAAAAGATAGTTTCAAGGAATGAGCAAGCTTTGGCTATGGCAAAATTAGAACAAGCAAGAGCTGAAGTTTCTTTGGCAAAATTACATTTATCATTTACTGAAATTAGAGCTCCATTTTCAGGAACTATTGACCGTATCCCATTAAAATTAGGAAGTTTAGTTGATGAAGGTGCATTACTAACAAGCTTGTCAGATAATAGTCAGATGTTTGCTTATTTCAATGTTTCTGAACCAGAATATTTGAACTATCAAACGGATGTAAAAGACCGTGGAGAAACTAAAGTAGGCTTGCTTTTAGCAAATGATCAACTTTTTAAATATCAAGGAAATGTTGAAGTTATTGAAAGTGAATTCAATAGTGAGACAGGTAATATTTCATTCAGAGCAAGGTTTGCAAACTCAGATAAATTGCTTAAAAATGGAGAGACTGGAGAGATTCAAATGGTAGTTCCGCAACATAATGCTTTGTTAATTCCTCAAAAAGCAACCTATGAAATTCAGGACAAAAAATATGTTTTTGTAGTTGATAAGAAAAATGTAGTAAAATCAAGAGAAATTACTATTACGGGAGAAATGCCAGATCTTTATGTGGTTAAAAACGGGATTACAGTGAATGACAAGATTCTGCTTGAGGGTGTTCAGAAAGTAAAAGAGGATGATAAAATTCAATATAACTATCAGAAACCTCAGGAAGTAATGGATCATTTGAAATTAAGAGCAGAATAGTTGTAATCCTAAAGAAAAAAAAATGTTTAATAAATTTATAGAAAGACCAGTACTGTCGATAGTGATATCACTGATGATTGTATTACTTGGGATTTTGGCTATGACCCATTTGCCAGTTACTCAATTGCCGTCTATTTCACCTCCAAAAGTAAATGTTACAGCTGAATATCCTGGTGCAAATAATGAGTTGCTTATTAAATCAGTTGTAATTCCTTTAGAGAGAGCTATCAATGGTGTTCCAGGAATGAAATATATTGCATCGGATGCTGGAAATGATGGAGAAGCATCAATTCAAGTAATCTTTAATTTAGGAACTGATCCTAACCAAGCTTCAATAAATATCCAGAACAGAGTTGCATCGGTTGTTAATAAACTACCGCCTCTTGTAGTTAGAGAAGGTGTAAAAATTACGCGAGAAGAATCTAATAATTTAATGTATATTAACTTGTACAGTAAAGATCCAACAATGGATCAAAAATTCTTATATAATTTTACGGATATTAATATTCTTTCAGAACTCAAGAGAGTTGATGGAGTAGGTGATGCTGATATTGTGGGTAACCGTGATTATGCAATGAGAATATGGTTGAAGCCTGACAGAATGTTAGCATATAAGATTTCTGCCGACGAAGTAATGGAAGCCTTATCGCAACAAAGTTTAGAAGCTTCACCAGGAAAAACTGGTGAAAGTTCTGGGAAACGTTCTCAAGCATTTGAATATGTTTTGAAATATTCAGGACGATTTACCACTAAAGAACAATATGGAAACATTATTTTAAAATCCAATCCAAATGGTGAAATTCTGCGCCTGAAAGATGTTGCCAATGTAGAATTTGGAAGTTCGATGTACGATATTTATTCGAACTTAAACGGTAAACCTTCGGCAGCAATAACAATAAAACAATCTTATGGAAGTAATGCATCTCAGGTAATTAAAGATGTCAAAGCAAAATTAGCGGAGATCAAGAGTAATTCATTCCCTAAAGGTGTAGATTATGAAATTAGCTATGATGCTTCTAAATTTTTAGATGCCTCCATCGAAAAAGTAATTCACACCTTGGTAGAAGCTTTTATTCTGGTAGGATTAGTGGTATTCTTATTTCTTGGAGATTGGCGTTCTACTATTATTCCTGCAATTGCGGTACCGGTTTCACTTATTGGAACATTTGCATTCATGCAGATTTTTGGAATTTCGATAAATCTGGTTACATTATTTGCACTTGTTTTAGCTATTGGTGTCGTAGTTGATGATGCCATTGTGGTCATCGAGGCGGTACATGCTAAAATGGAAGAAGAACATATAGGACCGCTCAAGGCTACTAAAAAGGCAATGCACGAAATTAGTGGTGCTATTATAGCCATTACGTTTTTGATGGCGGCAGTATTTATTCCTGTTGCATTTATGTCTGGTCCAGTAGGTATATTTTACCGACAGTTTTCTATCACAATGGCAACAGGTATTATTTTGTCTGGTGTTGTGGCATTGACACTTACGCCGGCACTGTGTGCTATGATGTTAAAAAATAATCATGGCGTTGCAAGAAAGAAAACTCCGTTAAATACTTTTTTGGATGGATTTAATTATAAATTCAATCAACTAACTGGAAAATATACAGGGATACTTAATAAAATTGTAAATCGAAGAACATTAACATTTGGAGTCTTAATCACTTTTTGTTTAGGAATATTTTTCTTAAACAATAGTCTTCCATCAGGATTTATTCCAAATGAAGACCAAGGAATGTTTTACGCTATTATACAAACACCACCAGGATCTTCTTTAGAAAGAACCAATGAAGTCGCTTTAAAACTTCAAAAAATTGCAGAAAAAATTGATGGGGTTAAATCGGTATCGGCATTGGCTGGATTCGAAATTCTAACCGAGGGAACAGGAGCCAATTCAGGAACTTGTTTAATTAACCTAAAAAGTTGGGAAGATCGCAAGCATTCAGTTGATGAGATAATGAAGGACCTTGAAGAAAAATCTAAAAACATTACGGGTGCAACTCTTGAGTTTTTTCAGCCTCCAGCAGTGCCGGGTTATGGTGCAGCTGGCGGATTCGAATTGCGTTTGCTTGACAAAGCGGGTTCTGGAGATTATAAGAAAATGGAAAAAGTAAACAACGATTTTGTAAAGGAATTGAATAAACGACCGGAATTATCATCGGTATTTAGTTTTTATAGTGCAAGTTTTCCGCAGTATATGATGCGAATTGATAACGATATGGCGCAACAAAAAGGTGTTACTATAGACAATGCCATGAATACACTTTCTACATTGGTTGGTAGTAATTATGAAATCAGTTTTATTAAATACGATCGGCAGTATAAAGTTATTGTGCAAACCTCTCCAGAATATAGAGCGCTACCGGAAGATATCTTGAAGTTGTATGTGAAAAATAATCGGGATGAAATGGTTCCGTTTTCGGCATTTATGCACATGGATAAAGTTTATGGTTTATCAGAAATCACACGTCACAACATGTACAATGCTTCCGAAATAA
Source organism: Flavobacterium xinjiangense (assembly GCF_900142885.1). Lineage (GTDB taxonomy): Bacteria > Bacteroidota > Bacteroidia > Flavobacteriales > Flavobacteriaceae > Flavobacterium > Flavobacterium xinjiangense. The sequence goes on from NZ_FRCL01000015.1 coordinate 71,930, forward strand.
GCGGACAATCTGCTGCAGGGTATAGTAGTGGTGAATCTATTAGGGCTATTCAGGAAGTGGCCGAAAAAAAGTTACCTAGAGGATTTGGTATTGACTGGGCAGGAATATCTAAAGATGAAGTAGGGAGAGGTAACGAAGCTATATTTATTTTCCTGATTTGTTTATTGTTTGTTTACCTTGTATTAGCAGCTCAATATGAAAGTTTTATTTTGCCTTTTGCAGTTATATTATCACTTCCTGCAGGTATTTTTGGGTCGTTTTTACTTCTTTCTATTTGTGGACTAGAAAATAATATTTATGCTCAAGTTGCTTTTGTAATGCTTATTGGGTTGCTTGGAAAAAATGCAGTTTTAATTGTTGAATTTGCCGTCCAAAAGCATGAAGCAGGTGCAACAATATTAGAAGCAGCTATGGAAGGTGCGAAAGTTAGATTTCGCCCCATATTAATGACTTCATTTGCCTTTATTGCAGGATTAATTCCGTTAGTCTTTGCATCAGGTCCAGGGAAAATAGGTAATAGAACAATTGGTTCTGCTGCTCTTGGTGGAATGCTTTTAGGTACTGTTTGTGGTGTATTGATTATTCCAGGCTTGTATTACATATTTGGTAGTATTGCTGCAAAAATTAAATTAGTCAAAAAACAAAATAATAATCCGTTAACCGAAGAAATCGATCACAATGTATAAAAATAAGTTACAAAGCTTTGTTATTGTGTTGAGCACTTGTCTTAGCATAATTAGCTGTAAAGCGCCATCGGTCATAATACCAACTGCAAACAGTACGGTTCCTGAAAGTTATGGTACTAATAAAGATACGTCGAATGTGTCAATGGTTACTTGGCACAACTATTTCAATGATAAAAACCTAGTTGATTTGATCGATATTGCATTGAAAAACAATCAGGAATTGAATGTTACTTTGCAAGAAATTGAAATTGCTAAGAATGACATCCGAATGAGAAAAGGAGCATTATTACCTTCCGTTGGTTTAAGAGCTGGGACAGGAGTTGAAAAAGTAGGTAGATATACCAGCCAAGGAGCTGGGGATGCTTCTACTGAAATTGCTCCAGGAAAAGAATTTCCTGATCCTCTTACTGATTTTAATTTGAGAGCTTATGCAAATTGGGAAGTAGATATTTGGAAAAAACTCCATAATTCTAAGAAAGCAGCTGTAAGCAGATATTTGTCTACAATTGAAGGCAAAAATTTTGTGATTACTAATCTTATTGCCGAAGTAGCTGATTCTTATTATGAATTGTTGGCTTTAGATAATCAACTAGATATTATAAAACAAACCATTGAATTGCAAAATAATGCTTTGAATATTGTAAAAGTTCAAAAAGAAGCTGCAAGATCAACTGAACTAGCGGTTCAAAAATTTCAGGCAGAGGTTTTGTCATCAAAAAGTATAGAGTTTGATCTCAATCAAAAAATTGTAGAAACGGAAAATAGGATTAACTTTTTACTCGGGCGATATCCACAGAAAATTATAAGAGATAAAAGTGTCTTTTTGAATTTTTCTACAACAGCTATCCAATCTGGAATTCCGTCACAATTATTAGAAAATCGTCCAGATGTCAAACAAGCTGAACTAGAATTAGCAGCAGCAAAACTTGACGTAAAAGTAGCTCGTGCTGAATTTTACCCCTCACTAGATATTTCTGCAGCATTTGGATTACAGGCGTTTAAAACCTCTTATTTGGTAAAATTCCCTGAATCTTTACTGTATTCTTTGGCTGGAGATTTAGCCGCGCCGCTTATTAATAGAAATGGAATTAAAGCAGAGTTTTACAATGCTAATGCTCGCCAACTGCAGGCAATGTATAATTACGAACGTACTATTCTTAATGCATATCTGGAAGTTTCAAATCAACTATCAAAGATTAATAATATAGAAAAGAGTTATGATATGAAATCACAGCAAGTTGATGCTCTTAATAAGTCTATTGATGCTTCTAATGATTTGTTTAAGTCAGCTAGAATCGATTATTTTGAAGTTCTTATGACACAACGCGATGCATTAGATTCTAAGATGGAATTAATTGAAACCAAAAAAGATCAGATGAATGCTTTTGTACATGTGTACAGAGATTTAGGAGGTGGTTGGAGATAAACAACCTTATAATCAATAAGCCGGGCATAATTGCCCGGCTTATTTTTTTTACTCCATATCAGCAGATAAATTAATCCGCTCCTAAAATTTATTGGAAATAAGAAAATGTTTCTTCGTTTTCTAATTTCAATAAGGTTTCATAAATTAATTTAATGACATTTTCTACGTCATCACGGTGTACCATTTCAACGGTTGTATGCATATAACGTAAAGGCAATGATATTAATGCAGAGGCAACACCGCCATTACTGTAAGCAAAAGCATCGGTATCCGTGCCTGTAACCCTAGAGGAAGCCAATCGCTGGAACGGAATTTCTTTAGCCATAGCAGTTTCTAAAATCAATTCTCTCAAATTATTTTGAACAGCCGGCGCATACGTTACAACAGGACCTTTACCAATTTTTGTTTCTCCTTCAATTTTCTTATCGATCATTGGAGTAGTGGAGTCATGACAAACATCAGTAACAATTGCTACGTTGGGTTTTATGGTTTTCGTAATCATTTCGGCACCACGAAGACCTACTTCTTCCTGAACAGAATTAGTGATATATAATCCAAACGGAAGTTTTATTTTGTTTTCATGCAACATACGAGCCACTTCGGCAATCATAAATCCGCCCATTCGATTGTCAATGGCACGACAAACAAATTTGTTATCGTTCAAAATCATGAATTCATCAGGATACGTAATCACACAACCCACATGAACTCCCATTTTATCGACTTGCTCTTTAGTTTCGCAACCAATGTCAATAAACAAATTATCGACTTTAGCCACTTCCTCTTTGCTTCTATTTCTAGTGTGAATAGCTGGCCAGCCAAAAACACCTTTTACAATTCCTTTTTTAGTGTGAATATTTACACGTTTTGAAGGGGCAATTTGGTGATCTGAACCACCATTTCTAATAACATAGATTAATCCATCGTCAGTGATATAGTTCACATACCAAGAAATTTCATCCGCATGACCTTCAATGACTACCTTATAAGGAGCATCAGGATTTATAATTCCTACGGCAGTACCGTATGTATCCGTTATAAAAGTATCCACATACGGTTTCAAATAATCCATCCATATTTTCTGCCCATCACTTTCGTATCCTGTAGGTGATGCATTATTAAGGTAGTTTTCTAAAAATTCAAGGGATGACTTATTTAATATTGATTTAGTACTCATAAAATTAATTTTTTGCTAAATTATAAATTTGGCATCACAGTTGCATATATAATGTATAATTTTGGCAATTAAATTTTTCAACATATGAAGATCGTTACGCTTTTCTTTTTTTTACTTTTTACAGCTCTGGGAGCTAATGCTCAAGTAACCCCAAAGGATACCACTAAGATGGGTTATGTATTAACTGAAAACGATTCAATTCTTAATGACACCATACAATTACCGGAGCTTGTAGTCTTTAAAGAAAAACTTGACCCTGAAGCAAAAAAGCAATTCCTTATTCTTCAAAACCGAGTTTATAAAACCTATCCATATGCAAAACTGGCTTCGGAGCGATTGACTGTTCTGAATAAAGGAATGGCATCACTCAGCACCAATAGGGAGAAAAAGAAATATTTCAAGATAGTCGAAGATTACCTTAGCAATGAATTTGAATCCAAACTCAAAAAACTATCCCGCAAGCAAGGACAGATATTGGTAAAGTTAATTCATCGTCAAACCGGAACAACAACCTACGATCTGGTCAAAAACCTTAAAAGTGGTTGGAAAGCTTTTTGGTCTAACACAGCAGCGAGCATGTTTGATATCAATTTAAAAACAAAATACTCACCTTATGAAGTCAATGAAGATTATTTAATAGAAACCGTACTAGTAAGAGCTTTCGAATCTGGAAGATTGCAAAATCAAAAACCTGCAGCTCCTGTGGATTATGATAGTCTGACTGATTCTTGGCTGTCTAAAGTTCAAAAAACAAATTAGGTTTTTATTTGGGCGTTACCCTTTATAAAAAAGAGGCTATTATCTATAAAGGTAATAGCCTCTTTTTCATAAACGGTCAGGCTATTCGCTACAAGTCCTCGTCAAGTTGCGTTTCACTTCACTTTTCTGCGGGCTTTCCGCTGCTATCCCTAACGCGCGCAGCGTACCAATCGAGTTTATCATTTCACCGAAGAAGAAATCTCATTCGGTAGTTTCCATTTCTTACCTTATATATAGGAACGAAGCATCTGCTTTAATAACTAAATTTTCACTACGTATATATAATGACATCCCTGTTTTTTATCCATTTCGGCTCCCTCTCCTTCGGAGAGGGTCGGGGAGAGGAAAATAATAGACTTTCAAAATTCACGTTTCCAGGGTTTTAAAGCCAAGGTTAAGAAAACGTCAAAAAAAAGCGTTTAAAAAACTTGCGAAAGCGAATAAAGGTGGTACTTTTGCACCCGCAACAACGCATACGTTCTTTAACAAACTGACAAGTATTACGAATCGAAAACGAGAATTTATTTTCAAAAAAAAGATTTCAAAAAGCTTGTGAGATTGGAAAACGGATGTTACATTTGCACCCCGCAAAACAAGCAAAGTTCCTTGACAAACTGATAAGAAAACGAGAAGAAAAAGAAAACAAAAATTTTCTA
>NZ_FRCL01000011.1 GCF_900142885.1 Flavobacterium xinjiangense
AATCAAATTTAAACAAAATGAGCCCGATACAATATCGAGCTCATTATTATCAAAATTAATTATAAATTTGTCCAAACTTTTGGGTTCAGTCTAATATAACAAGATGGTTTTTTTTAATTCTTCTACTTTTTAAAATAAATTTTGGAATAGTTTATTTTTGGTTTTTGATTTCGGCAACATATTTAGTCAATTTTTTCCCATAAAGTGATTGCGCCACTTTTGGAGACATTGATTTGCGAATCGTATCTAAGTATTTAATGTTGATGTCGTAGATCTCTGATAAGGCAATATATGGTGATACCTCATAGTTTCTGTTGTTTATCGCAAAATTGGTGGCAAATAAATACTTTCTTTTGATGTTGGAATCCTGCTTAGCACTTATACTATCAATTTTTTGTACGTTGTTACTTTTTAGGGCATTAAATCGCTGCTCAATTAAAGTAAGTTTTTCGTCATTGAAACGAGAATTTATTTTTTTATAGTCTTCAAATAAATCGTTGTTTTTAGATCCTGTAATTTTTGCACCGGAAAGATATCCTTCTAAACTGGTTTCAATGTTTATATTTCCAGGTTCAGCAAAAAACGAAAGGTTGTTGTCTAATGAATTGCTCACTCCTCGATCTAGAAACAAATACAGCATTTCAGGAGATTTTAGGTCTAAGTCACTTTCAAAAGCAGAACTTCCATCGATATTTATAGTGTCGATAGCAACCAGAGTCGTGTCTACAATTCTTTGGATGTATAGTGTTCCTTTTTTTAATCCTTTTATATTTCCTGTAATATGCAAATTAGATTTTGTTTCATTTTTGTTACAAGAGGACAATAGTGCAAGAGTAACAAATGCAATAATAGATTTTTTCATGTGAGGTTATAAGTATTTGTTTTTTTAGAAGGTATGTCGCTGGTTATTAAAATTACTTTGAATTAGAGCGATTTTATTCGTGTTTGTATTTTGGCGCAAAATAAAGAAAATTGTTGGAATGATTTGACAACACGGATAAATTTCACAAAAAAAAATCCCAATCCATTTCTGAATTGGGATTTGTTACATTTTTTCAAAAGATTATCCTTTAAACCACGCTTCTTTTAATTTGGTTTTGCTGGAATCCGTTGACTTAAGGCTGGTTTTTTCTTCATAAGGAAGTTTTACTTTTCCTGGGATTATTTGTTCTTTACCGTCGCGTTTTATTTTTACTGTTATAGCATCATTCTCTTTCCAAGTCTGACTTGCGCCAATCATATCGTAAATATTGTCCAAAGTGTATGGTTTTTCATTGATTGCCATTAAAATATCACCTCCTTTAAGACCAAGATTTTTATAAAATTCGTTTAACTCTATATTTGGTAAAACAATGATTTCTTTAGTCTCTTGATTTACGGTTATGTAGGGAGATTGTCCTTTTAAGAAAACGTTACCGGCTACTTTTTCAGTTGAATTTGTAACACCAACTTTTGCCAAGTACGTTGCATAAGGGATTGGGGTTGTTCCCGAAACATAAGTAGTTAAAAAAGTTCCAACTTCTGGATACGTTAATGAGGTAATTTTTGCAAAAAGCTCCTCGTCATTAAACGGTTTTGTTGGACCATATTCATTTGATAATTTTTGCATCAAATCAAGGATTCCTCTTTCTCCGTTGCTTTTTTCTCGAATGATGATATCCAAGCACATGCCAATAAGTGCTCCTTTTTCATAAACGTTTAAGTATTGGTCTTTGTACGGTTTTGTCAATACATTAGCACTCATAACGGTAAATGACATGGTATCATTCAACGTATTTGCGCGGGCAATTTTTTCGGACATACGGGTGTAAAACTCCTCTTCGGTGATTAGTCCTTGGTTTATTTGGAAAAGATTCGCGAAATATTCCGTTACTCCCTCATACATCCATAAATGTTGAGACATTTTTGGAGCATTATAATCAAAATATTGAATCTCTTTAGAATGGATTGATAAAGGCGTCACAATATGAAAAAATTCATGCGAAACGACATCTTTCATGGATTTTACCAACTCATCTTTTGGCATTAATTCTGGCAATACTACAGTAGTTGCCGTTGGATGTTCTAAAGCACCAAATCCTTTAGCATCATTTTCCTGCATGGAAGACAGGTATAACAAAACACTATATTTTTTAGTAGCATTTATTTTGCCTAGAAAATTCTTTTGAGCGGTCATCATTGTTTTCATCTCCGGTGTAATACTTTCAGCGGTATACTTACCTGTAGGAGAATAAACGCCGATCAAAATTTCCATTCCATCAACTGTAAAAGTGGTGTAATCCGGTTTGGCATACATGATTGGGTTTTCAACCAATTCAGCATAACGCGAAGTTACAAATGTATCAGTGGTGGTGCTGGCATCCTGGTCCGTCATAGACGTAGCTCCCCAAAGTGTTGCCGGATGTGAAATTGTTACTTTATAAGGAGTCGACATGTAATTTGTAAAATAACCCACAAAACAGTGTGTGTTAAGCATTACGTTTTTGCCGGCGTCAATATTAGAACCTGCAGGTGAAAAAATTTCATCATCTCCAAATTTTTTCCCCGTTTCGGTGTCGAATGAGTCGTTTACTAAATAAGTAATCTTGTCTAAAGTCTTTGCATTAGCAATTGACCAAGAATTAACATCAATTTTCTTTACCGTCAGTAGATTTCCTTTGGCATCATACGCTTTTAGATCGTCGATATATCTACCGTAGTTGTCTTCGGAGTACGTTCCTGGAACTGTTTTTGGAATGTGATACGTAATTTCATCCTCAGAAATTGTTGGAGCATTGACAGTTACCATGACTTTATCGTCCTTAATGTCAATCAGGTTAATACTTACTGAAACGTCTTTTTTTATCGCAGAAGAAACAGAAGTGCTTGCCGTTTTACAGCTCCAAAGTACAGAAGCGAAGGCAAAAGCGAAGATTATTTTTTTCATTGTTATTTGTTTTAGCAATTAGTCTTTTTTCTGAAGAATTGTTACGGCTTATAATGATTTTATAAAAAGATTTATTGCGGTCACTAATTTTTCGGTTACAGCTAAATTTGGATCAGAGTACGATCCCATATTCTCCGCATCATCTCCTTTTATTTCTTTGAAAATGTGATTCATATTGTCAATAACCATCAGTTTTGCCTCGGGTTTTGCTTTTTTTAGTAATTCCGCTTCTGAAACGGTCACCTGCAAATCTTTAGTCCCATTAATTATTAACACAGGGACTTGCAATTTTTTGATTTCGTTTTGTGGATTGTATTTTATCCAGGAAATCATATAGGGTTGAACACTTTCTCTAAAAAGGGATGCCAGCATTTTATTTTTTAATTCGAATGTTTGTCCGCTTTTAAGGATTTCCAAATCTTTTTGGACTTCTTCTTTTAGAAAAGGAGCTTGTTTTTCTATTTGTTCTAATAAAACAGCATCAATAGTTCGTCCGGCTCCAGCCAATGAGATAAAGGCATCAGTATTTTCGTTAGCGGCAAGCATTCCTATCAATGAACCTTCGCTATGACCGGCAACTATTATTTTGTTGTATTTTTTTTGATTTTTGAAGAAGCGAATAACTTCTTTGGCGTCGTTGATGAAGTCATCAAAGGAAAGTCTTGCCTCATTCACCGTTCCTGCCGCCATTTGCGCGATAATCCTTTTGTCATAAGAAAAAACGGCCTGATTATTCTTGGATAATTCTTCTGATAGATATTTTAAAGAATTGTTGGTCATTACTTTTTGATTACTGTCACTGTCAGTGGGACCGGAACCTGCAATCAGAATAACGAGATTTGTTTTTTTAGTCTCTTTTAATGGAGAATACAATGTTCCTTTTAGTAAAGGATTGATTGTTATTTCTTTTTTGTTGACAGCGGTTAAATCTTTTTTTTCTTGAGAAAAACCCAAGTTTGAAAGCAAAAGTAAAAAAGCGAATATTGATTTTTTCATTTTATGTTTAATAAGCTCATTGTTTCTTCCGGATTTTCAACTTCGATAATTAGTTTATTGTAATAGGAATCTTTGAGTTCGACAATAATTGCATTTTTTTTATTGCAAACATCCCAAAAATTGCGTTTTCCTTTTTTTATATAAGTTCCAGCAGTAATAACCCTTGGTAATTGGGTACCTGGAATTTTCCAACCGATCGAGAAGGTAAATTCATCGTTGCTTTGATAAGCTCGGACTATTTTATCTTTTGGTACTTTAATTTTATTTTCGAAAGCCCAAAATTTATGGCTTCGGAGAATGTCAAAAATAAATTCGTTTTCGTTTGATATTACTGAAACCATTATGAATTTGTTAAAGGTTAGTTGGCATAAAAACAAAAACTCCCGAATATCAGGAGTTTTATTTTTTAGTCTAATTTGTTTTTTATATAATATTTGCCGTCCAAATCTTCATCAAAATCATCAATTTTAACGGGTTTTGGTTTTGGTTTATTTGCAGTAGCTTTCTTTTTCCACATTTCAAATTTTTCTGCTGGCATCTTCTTTTTCATGATCTCTAAAACCTCTTTTTCTACCAAACCAAATTCTTTTTTGATGATTTCAAAAGGATTTTTCTCTTCAAGGGCCATTGTAACAAGTTTTTCTGTTTGTTCCCAGTTCAATTCTTTGCGGTTACTCTTTTTCATCACGTGAAAATTAATTCAAATAGGTGTTAATGATTACTGAATTTGATTTCAAATTCTTTACCAATATTAAGAAAAAAAATAATTACTTCTTGTCAAAAGCGTATTTTTTTTATTCTTTTTAACTCTTTTCTGTTTTGTGCGGTTTTTGAAACGGTATTTTTAATAAATTTTTCAAATTATTATGTTCTTCTGGCCGTGGATGTGTATCTATTCCGTAAATGATTTGTTCTTTTGGTAGTGTCATATAAGTGCCAAAAAGACGGTCCCAAACAGAAAATATATTTCCGTAATTGCTGTCTGTATACGGTAAAACATGATGATGGTGCACTTTATGCATGTCTGGGGAAACAATAAAATAACTCAGGATTGTATCTAATTTTTTAGGAATTGAGATGTTGGCATGATTAAATTGTGTGGCTACTACCGATAAAGTTTGGTAAAGGAAAACCATCCACATGGGGCTTCCCACCAGTAAAACGCCCAAAGTGGTAAATGTAAATCGAATAATGCTTTCACCAGGATGATGTCTGTTGGCCGATGTTGTATCTACCCAGGTATCGGTATGATGAATTAGGTGAAAACGCCATAAGAATTTAGTTTTGTGTTCGACCAGATGTACTAAATAGGCGCCAATCAAATCCAATAAAAGCAATCCAATTAAGGTATATACCCACAACGGCATTTGCGGCAGCCATTGTAAGATGCCAAAATGGTTTGCAATAGTCCAATCTGCGGTTTGTAACAAAATGAAAGCTAAAAGGAAATTTATGATGATGGTTGTCAGCGTCAAAAATATATTGATGCTCGCATGATGCCATTTTTTGTACGTAAAATTAAAAAGCGGAAAAGCATTTTCGATTAACCAAAAAATAGTAATTCCACTAACCAGAATCAAACTGCGGTGCGCGGAAGGAATGGTGGAAAAATAAGAAACAATATCATTCATAATTTGAATATTTATTCCAAATCTAATGATTTTACTGTAAAAAATATTTATTTGATTACACGAAATGTCAAATTTATTCGGGGAGCTATGGGTTTAGCGGTTTTCGGGATTTGATGTTTCCAGAAAAGCTGAGTCGTTCCTTTCATTAACAATAAACTGCCGTGTTCCAATAGGATACTTTTTTTTTGGTCTTTATCGTAATTATGTTTCAACTGGAAAGTACGTTCGGCACCAAAACTCAGTGACGCAATTATCGGATTTGTTCCTAATTCTTTTTCGTTATCGGCATGCCAGCCGTTACTGTCTTTTCCATCGCGATACTGATTAAGTAAAACCGTAGTGAAATTCGTATCGGAAATACTTTCGACTTTTGATTTTATCTTTTGCAAAAGCAAATTCCACGGATGCGGCTGCATTTTTATATTCGAATACGAATAGGGTTTTCCTTCGTTGCCAAATAAAGCTGTCAGTCGGGGTTGCGGATGTGTTTTACCGAAAAGGCGTATGTCATCCTGCTGCCAAGGAATTTCACTTATCAACTCCGCATAAATGGCGTCGGCTTCTTCTTTGTTGAAAAAATTAGGATAGTAAATGACCTCTGCGTCAGGCAAATTAAGGAAAACTGGGTCAGTGTCGAATAGCGATTTCAATTTTTTAGGTATAAAGATAAGCCCAGTAAATCAATCCTAATTGTAAAGGCATTCGCAAAAGCAAAGCCCATTTCGGCATTCCCATTCTCGCTTTCTCGTTGAAATACATATACAGATGTGTTGGAAAAATAGCAATTAACAGGGCGATAACTCCCCATGCGGCATAATTGGAAAGCAACGGAATGCAAAGTGCAATACCTAAAATTATTTCAGCCAATCCGCTTATGGAATTCAATAATTTTGGATTTGGAAAATAAGAAGGAATGATTTTAAGATACAGTCTTGGATTTCTGAAATGGTTTAATCCTGCAATAAAGTAAATAAATGCCATTGCGTATAAATGCCAAGGTAAAGTCATCATATAGTTTTATTACGAATTTATAAAAATTTTAATGAAGGTCCTTAATTCGCACCAAGTCTTTTTTTTTTGCCACTGATTTCACAGATTCACACAGATTTTAAATGTTAGGAATCTGTGAAAATCTTTTTAATCTGTGGCTAATTTTGTTACTTTGGGACTCGTCACGGGTAGTAATTAAAATTTCAATCAATCGAGCGCAAATGTTTTTAGATAAAATTAAGTAGTTTTCTTAAAGTTCACGTTCATAATTATAATGGCCAATATAATTAAGACTATCCCAAGCCATTGGACTGTATTTACATTTTCATTCAAAAGGAAATAAGCCATCATTACAGAAACGGGAAGTTCCAATGCTGATACGATACTTCCCAATCCAATTCCGGTTAAAGGAAAACCGGCATTAAACAATAAAGGCGGAATAACAGTTCCGAAAAGCGCCAGTACAATTCCCCATTTCATGAAAATCTCAAAATTGAAAGGTGTCGTTTGTGTTGCAATCGCAAATCCAAATATAATTACGGCTCCACCCAATAACATATACAAACTGCGTTGCGCTGAGGAAACGTGAGTTGCCACACGATTAGCGGTAAACATTGTGGTGGTAAAGGAAGCTGCTGCCAAAAGCCCTAAAACGATACCGTGCCAGTCTAATTCTATTTTACTTTGAATAAGATTCGTAGCTAGCGCTGTTCCAATTAATACGATAGCAACTGATATAATTTTTTGAGTTGAAGGTCTTTTCTTTTCTAAAATCATTTCGAATAAAACACCCATCCAAACGGTTTGCATCAATAAAACTATAGCAATGGAAACGGGAATGTATTTTACGGCCAAATAATAAAAAATACTCGTCATTCCTAAGGAAGTTCCGGCCAGCATTAACTGACCAATGTTTTTCTTGGATGCTTTTACTACTTCGTTTCCTTTTTTCGCTTTTTGAAAGACATTGATAAGCAATAGGCCAAGTAGTCCATATACAAATTGTGCGGTTGTTACTTCGGGTGTGGTAAAACCTTCGCCATAGGCCATCTTTACAAAAGTAGCCAGCATACCATAACTTGTTGCACCCAATCCTACTAAGAAAACTCCTTTTAATACGTTATTTTTCGTCATTTTTTAATTTTAAAAAGCGGGCAAAGATAGGGTTTAAGATTTAAGGTTTGTCTTTAAAAATGGAAGAAATTGAGTTTTAAATAGACGGATTTTTATTTCACTTCTTTCTCTATTAAATCGCTTAAATGCAGACGAAGTGCGTCAACCGAAATGTTAATTTCCCAAAATGACAGACCCAACGAAATAAGTAAACTCAGTAAACTCAGTCCAAAAAAATAGATGCCAAATAATTGTTGCTCCAGAAATAGCATCATCATGGCAAAAACGGATAAAAATAAACTCAGAACGCCAGCCATTTGCATATAGCGAATAAGTGTCAGACGCAAGTTGAGGTTTTTTATTTCCAGTAAAATCATCTTGTTTTCTTTCTCTTTGTACGTTTTTTTCAGTCCTCTGACAATAGTGGCAACAGTCAAAAACCGGTTTGTATAGGCCAATAAAATTAGAGAGGTAGCCGAGAAAAGAAGGGCAGGAGTTTCAATATGTAATGTCATTTGCTGTTGTATTAAAATTTATTTAAAAAGAACCATTGTTTCAATTCACTTTTATGTTGAGGATTGCCTTAATATTAAACCAAAAGTAAATAACATCCTGCTAATAGGAATATCCTAGTCCGGAAATTTTTAAATATGGGAATGGATTATTGGCGTTCGTGGTCATTTTGTCAAAATTAGCACTGCTATCGCAAATTAAATTAGTGAATACTAACCATGATTGAAATTATAGGCAGATTTGTATTAAATTTACTATTTGAATTTTAAATCATGCTACAAAAACGAAGACAACAGGCTAAAAATATATTGAATCATCAGATAAAAGATATAGGAACATTTATGAGCGGTATTTATGCCCTGATAATTGGTTCGGTTCTATTAACTGTAGATTATAATATTTATTTTGGATTAAATTTATATATCAATGAAGTTGAAATTTACAGTAGGCTGATTTCTGTTTCCAATGTTTTAATTTCCATTCTTATTGGGATTTCGCTAACTACTTTTTCGGTAATTTTTGTGGTTATGCAATTGGCATCTTCTCAGTTTTCACCAAGAATTTTAAGGCATTTTTTATCAAATGATATTAAAATGCAAAAGTTTATCGGATTATTTGTAGGTACTATTTCTTTGTGTGTATTACCTCAATTAGCATCCGTTTTTTTTTACAAAACTCCTTTTCTTTTAACACTTTCTGTGGGCTCTCTTCTTGCGTTTTATTGTTTAACATGGTCTTATCCTACTATGATTACCTATTTAAGTGTAAATATGAATGTCTCCAGTATAACGAATCGAATAAAAACGGAAATGATTGGAGAAATCAATGTGTTGTATCAAGAAAATTGGAGTATTGGAAAAAAATTACTTTATAAAAGGTCAAAAATAAACCCAGATAAATTTCAAATAAAGATTGTAAGTCCATTTGAAACGGGCTATCTGGATAGTGTTAATTATAAAAAACTAGAAAGATTAAGCGCATATATTCTTAATTCTGATGTGGGGCTGCAATTTGAAAATGCCTATCAAAAACCTATTGTAGGGGAGTTTATTATGAAAGACACCACCACACTCTTAGTATTAGTTTTTAGTGAAGAAATCAAACCCAGTCAGGTCATTAGTTTAAAAAAAGAAGTCGGAGTGATTGTTAGAGATGCTTTTAGGGTTGAGCTGTTTAGAAGCCATACTCAAGATGTAAATTTTGGGGTCAGAAAATTGGTTGATATTGCCATAAAGGCCATTTCTCCTGCGGTTAATGACCCAACGACCTGTTTGAATTGTATCGATCAGATAGGGGAAATTGCAAAAGAACTGGCAATAAGAGAATTCCCTTCTACGGATTCCAGAACTTTGGGGTCAAAGAAAATTCAAGTAAATGAATTTAATTTTGAAGAATTTATTGACTTTTGTTATGATCAGATTTTTCAATGGGGAAAAGAGGATCCAACTGTGGTAAAAAGGATTATTAGATCAATCCGGATTATTTTACCGTTAGTTGAAAATCCTTTCAATTTAAAGATCTTGATACAACAAGTTGAGGAAATGGATTTGCTTGAGATTTATAACTTGTCGAATTACAAAAATGGAAAGCTGAAGATATCAAAAGAAAAATTAGTTACTGTAGAGATAGAACTATCCAAATTTAGACAAAAAGCAAAACTACAAATTAAAGTACTGGAGTTAAAAGGAGTACTTGATCATTATGAAGCGAATCATTATTCGGACAATTTAGAAATTATAAATGCGGAAATCGAGGCCATTAAATATCTAAAAGCTTACAAAATTTTTGATGAATCTGTTTATGAAAATGGAAATGAATTAACATAAAAAAAAACATCGCGGGAGCATCAATTTGGAAAGTCTTCTTCTTGCAAGCTTTTATTTGTTCTTTATATGTTAATCGCATTATTGTTTAATCCAGTTGAATTTTTCCTCGATAATTCTTGTTTTTTCTTCTTGAATGAATTTTAAATATGCGTTGGCTACAGGTGAAAATTTCTTGCCTTTTAGCCAGATTAAATTCCAATTGGATTGAATTGGTAAACCTTTTACCGGAATGATTTGCAAGTCACCGTTATTGAGTTCATTTTTGATCCCAATTAGTGGCATTATAGAGCATCCCAGTCCGGCGAGCACGGCTTGTTTTACCGCTTCATTTCCGGTAAGTACCATTTTTTTTGGAACTGTTAACTGATTGTTTTCTATAAATTTTTCCATCACATATCTCGTTCCAGATCCTTGCTCGCGATAGATTATTGGTAAGTTTTCAATAATTTTTTTATCCTGAATTCCCTTCTCTATTTTTTGATCAATGTTAGCAACTAGGAAAAGTGCATTAGGCATAAGCTCTACTTTTTCAATTTGGATGGTTTCTGGTAAAACGGAAACTAACGAAAAATCTACTTCATTTTTTTCTAAATTTTTCAAGACTTTAGTTTTATTGGTGACATCAAGACTTAATTCGACACCTTCATTTTGTTTTAGAAAATCAGTTAAAAAATAAGGGATGACATATTTACCAGTTGATACCACGGAAATTTTCAGCCGTCCTGATAGTCGCCCTTTGAATGCCATCGTTCTATAATTGATAGCATGTACTTCGTTTAGAATTTTTTCAGCCGCTAAAGCAATTTCTTTTCCGAAATCGGTCACGTATAGTTTTCTTCCGATTACTTCTGTAAGCGGGACATCAAATTGCTCTTGAAAATTTTTTAATTGGATGGATATAGCAGGTTGTGTAAGATGCAATTCCATAGCTGCCTTAGTGATGCTCTTGTTTTGGGTTATTTTTAAAAAAACCTGTAGTTGGTGGAGGGTGTAGTTCATAAATAATTTTTATGCAAAGTATAACAAAGATAAATAAAAATTTATGTTTTTGCCGTTTTATCTTTGTAAAAAATAAATAAATAAAAAATAAATAAATAAAAAATGATGCAAATAATAACAATAGCAAAAGGAGATGGTATTGGTCCTGAAATAATGGATGTTACTCTAAAAACTAGTAAAGAAGTGGGTACAGAAACAAAGTTTGATGAACTAGGCGTAGGGGAAAAAACCAGTTTAGTAGTTGGGGCAACCTGGCTAATTTGTGCATTAGTATTTACTGTCCTTGAAGCTGAAAACATCTTTTTTACTTTGTTTTTAAGTCTAGGAATATTTTTCAGTGTTTACGCACTAAAGAAAACTCAAAAATTATAATAAAAGCGCTATGGAAAAAGAATATCAATTTAAGCTAATTGAAGGTCAGTTTACACCATCAGAAGCAGGTAAGGTGCTGTTTTCTTTAATAAACAGTAAGATCAACTATCATAATTTGGAAATATTTAGTAATCAAATTCGATTTGATGAGGAGAATCCACATTCAAAAATAAGGATAAAGAGTCTTTCAGATGCTGCTGAATATATCAAAGAACTCATTAAAGAAGGTTCTTTAAAGGATATGGATCTAAAAATCGACGGTGCAATTCAAATTGCTTTGACTCCTAAAATCAAAACTGAATTGGATGTTTAACATCAAACGACAATCGAAGAACCAGGATTTTGTGATTCCTGTAACCCTTAATGTATGAGTTTAATAAATAATTTGATTCAAAACGCCATCTCTCTTTTGAATCAGGATCAAATTATCGGTATTCCTACCGAAACGGTTTATGGTTTAGCCGGGAATATTTACAGTTCAAAAGCCATTCAAAGTATATTTTCGATGAAACAAAGGCCTTTCTTCAATCCTCTAATTGTTCATATTAAGTCGGTAAATGACTTGTCTGAAATAGCAAGAGATATTCCTGAAAAAGCGTTGCTGCTTGCTGCTGCTTTTTGGCCGGGGCCTTTGACTTTAGTTTTAAAAAAACAAACTGCCATACCGGATTTAGTCACTGGGGGTAAAGATACAGTGGCGGTCAGGGTTCCGAATCATCCTTTGATTTTAGCCCTTTTGAATCAATTGGAGTATCCGTTAGCCGCGCCAAGCGCGAATCCCTTTGGCTGTATTAGTCCTACCGAGGCAAGACACGTAGCAGGTTATTTTAAAGATTTGTTACCAATGGTCTTGGATGGGGGAGCCTGCGGAAGGGGAATTGAATCCACAATTATAGGATTTGAAAATGAAGAGCCGGTTTTATATCGTTTGGGCTCTCTTGCTTTAGAGGACATTGAAGCAGTTGTGGGTACTGTAAAAATAATCACTCATGACGATATTGCTCCTGCTGCGCCCGGAATGCTTTCCAGACATTATGCACCATTAACCACCACTGTTTTAACCACAGATGTTCCGGAGCTGCTCGACACTTTTTTGGGCAAAAAAATAGGAGTCTTAGTATTTCAAAATGAGATTTGCAATCCTAAAATTGTAGAACAGGAAATTTTATCTCATACAGGAAATTTACCTGAAGCCGCTTCGAAATTGTATGCCGCTTTGCACCGATTGGATAAATGCAATCTTGACTTAATTATAGCAGAACGATTTCCTGATGTTGGTTTAGGTAAAACGATAAACGACCGATTACAAAGGGCCACTAAAAAATAAAATTAAAACGTATAAAATAAAATTAAAACGTATAAAATAATTTTTAAAAAACTATAAAATATGAATTTCAGTTTATTGTTAGATAATTTAACAAATCCAGCCTTGTTGTTTTTTGTTTTGGGAATCATAGCGGTGTATGTAAAAAGCGACTTAGAAATTCCTGAAAACACTTCCAAATTTATATCGCTATATCTGCTTTTTTCGATTGGCTTCAAAGGCGGACAGGAATTAGCCCACAGTCATTTTACTTTGGACATACTTTGGTCTATTATTTTTGGGGTTTTAATTGCGGTATTGATTCCATTGTATACTTTTTTTATCTTAAAGAAAAAGTATAGTATTGAGAATTCGGGTGCTATAGCTGCGGCTTATGGATCCGTGAGTGCTGTAACTTTTGTAACCGCTATTTCTTTTTTAGAAATTCAAAACTACACCTTTAGCGGACACATGGTTGCCGTAATGGCGCTGATGGAGGCTCCGGCAATTATTATAGGTGTTATCTTAATCCGATTGTTTAGTAAAGAAGAAGTTCAGAAAACTAAAATGAGAACTATTATTAAACATTCGTTTACCAATGGAAGTGTATTATTGATATTGGGAAGTTTAGTGATTGGATTTTTGGCTAGCGAACAACAGGCGTTAGGCATTAAGCCTTTTACAACGGATATTTTCAAAGGGTTCTTGGCTTTGTTTTTATTGGATATGGGAATTGTAAGTGGCCGTAAACTGAATGATTTTTTTAAAAGCGGTTGGTTTAGCATCTTTTTTGCGATTGTTTTTCCTCTGATTAATGGATGTATCGTCGCTTTTTTAAGTCAATTCGTAACAGAAGATGTTGGGAATCGTTTTATTTTTGCAGTCTTATCGGCAAGCGCTTCTTACATTGCAGTTCCGGCAGCGATGAAAATAGCAGTTCCAAACGCAAATCCAGGTATCTTTTTACCCATGGCTTTGGCGGTAACTTTTCCTTTTAATATTACTTTTGGGATGCCCATATATTTTTCAATTGTATCGTATCACTTCTAAATTTTTATCAGATGTGGGAATGCTTATTAACTTCAAATGAAGTATCGTACTAATTGATTGGATAAGAATATAAATTAGCATAAAAAAACCTGCAAGTATGTGCTTGCAGGTTTAGTATTAAAATTAAATTATCTAAAAAATTTTATTTGATCATTTCAAAACTTCTCTTCACAAAAGCGGTTAACGCTTCTCCTTTTAATAAGTTTTGTGATAATTTAGCTAAGTCTAAGGCTTGTTTTACTAAGCTTTCTTGAGCCGATTTGTCTTTATTATTTAGAATGCTTGTCGCCAATTCAGAATTGGTATTCACCACTAAATTATACATTTCGGGCATATTTCCCATTCCAAACATTCCTCCACCGCCTGACTGGCTCATTTCTTTCATTCTACGCATAAATTCCGGTTGCGTGATGATAAATGGTGATGCATTACTGTCTAAAGCTTCCAGTTGTACTGAATAGGTTTGTTTAGGAACGATAGCTTCTAAAACAGTTTTTAAGTTCGTTTGTTCTTCTTCTGATAATTTAGAAATAGTAGTTTCCTCTTTCTTGATTAAATTATCAATATGGTCTGAATCCACACGTACAAAAGTCATATTGCTGTTATCGCCTTCAATTTTTTGAATTAAATGAGAGATAATTGGAGAATCAAGTAACAAAACTTCATATCCTTTGTCTTTCGCAATTTCGATATAAGAGTGCTGTGCATCTTTATTTCCGGCATATAAAACAACTAGTTTTCCGTCTTTGTCCGTTTGATTTGCGGCAAGATTTTCTTTTAATTCTTCGAGCGTGTAGAACTTACCATCAACTGTTGGGTATAAAACAAACGCACCCGCTTTTTCATAGAATTTATCTTCAGAAAGCATTCCGTACTCTAAAACGATTTTGATATCATTCCACTTTTGTTCAAAATCTGCACGATTTTCGTTGAATAAAGATTTTAGTTTATCGGCAACTTTACGAGTGATGTAATTTGATATTTTCTTAACCGCCGCATCCGCTTGTAATCCTGAACGGGATACATTCAATGGAATATCCGGTGAGTCGATAACTCCTTTAAGCATCGTTAAAAATTCAGGAACAATTCCTTCTACATTATCCGTAACGTAAACCTGATTTTGGTATAATTGGATTTTGTCTTTCTGAATTTGTAAATCAGAACCTAATTTTGGGAAATACAAAATACCAGTTAAGTTAAACGGATAATCTACATTTAAATGAATGTGGAATAAAGGCTCCTCAAATTGCATTGGATACAATTCGTGGTAGAAATTTTTATAATCCTCATCAGATAATTCCGTTGGCTGTTTAGTCCAAGCCGAATTTGGATTGTTGATGATGTTGTCTACTTCAACTTCAGTAAAAGTTTTGTCTATATCTTCTGCAGCAACTTCTTCACCCTTTTTTTGTTCAATTTTTTCTGTTTTACTTCCAAATTTAATTGGAATAGGCATGAACTTATTGTACTTGTTTAATAACTGATTGATTTTAGAATCTTCTAAAAATTCCAAAGAATCTTCGGCAATATGCAAGATGATTTCTGTACCTCGAGTAGTTTTGTCAGCAGGTTCTAAGGTAAACTCAGGACTTCCGTCGCAAGTCCAATGCGCAGCTGGCTCGTCTTTGAAAGATTTAGTGATGATTTCCACTTTTTCAGCAACCATAAAAGCCGAATAGAAGCCAAGACCAAAATGACCAATAATTCCAGAATCTTTAGCAGAATCCTTGTATTTGTCAAGGAACTCTTCAGCACCAGAGAAAGCGACTTGGTTGATGTATTTTTCTACTTCATCAGCAGTCATCCCTAAACCTTGGTCGATAATGTGTAATTTTTTCCCTTCTTTATCAATTTTGATCTCGATAATAGGATTGCCATATTCTACTTTGGCTTCACCAATGCTTGTAAGGTGCTTCAGTTTTAAAGTTGCATCTGTCCCGTTCGAAATCAATTCACGCAAGAAAATTTCGTGATCACTATATAAGAATTTCTTGATTAAGGGAAAGATGTTTTCTACCGAAACATTAATTTTACCTGTTGTCATATTTTGAATTTTTAAGTTTTTATTTTAAACTATTGAGTCAAATAGAATACCAAATTATATTGATGTGACAAATTGGCGGAACTGTTAATTATGAAATAAAATGATTTTATTATGAAACTATTTTCCTTTTTATACTTTGTATCTTTGTTAAAATATTAATTACAAATTTTAAAACGATGAAAAAAATTATTTTATTATGTGCATTATCAGTTCTGATGTTTGCCTGTAAATCAACATCAGCAACTAGCACAAATATCGATACGAAAGCACAAGTTGCTATGAAAGGAAATTGGGTAATCAGTTCAGTTAGCTATCCTGGTTCTCAATACGTAAAAGTGAATTCATTTCAAATTGCTGATTCTGAATGTTTTGTAGGAAGTACTTGGAAATTTGTTTCAAACAATAACAAAGGATCTATGGCTTTGACAAAAACGGGTTGTACTTCATTTAGTTCACCAATTACTTGGTTTGTTAATAAAGACAAACAATTTGTATTGAAAGTGCTTAATGTAGGTATTAAAGCCAAAAAAGTTAAAGAGGGATACATACTTATGTTAGCAAACCAAACTCCAACATCATTTCAATTAGTTGATAAAATTGATGTTGCTGGTAAAATGACTGATGTAGTTTACCAATTTCAAAAAAACTAATTAATAAAAATGACTGATATGAAAAAGATTTCAATAGTTGCATTAGCAACACTAATGATAATGGGTTCAATGTTTACAAGTTGTGAAGCATTAAAAAATACGAATAATGCACAAAAAGGAGCCGGAATAGGAGCTGTTGGTGGTGCTGTAATCGGTGGAATTTTAGGGAATAACCTTGGAAAAGGCGGAAAAGGAGCACTTGGTGCTGTATTAGGAGGAGTCGTTGGTGGAGTTGCCGGTAGCGTTATTGGTAATAAAATGGACAAGCAAGCAAGAGAAATCGATGCTGCACTTCCAGGAGCTGAAGTGGTTCGTGTAGGAGAAGGGATTAAATTAGTTTTGAATGAAAATGCAGTGCGTTTTGATACTAATAAAGCTACTTTGACTGCTACTGCAAAAGCTAATTTAGATAAATTAGTTCCAGTTTTTAAAGAATATCCTGATACTGATATCATTATTTACGGATACACTGATAATACAGGTACTGCAGCTTATAATTTAAAACTTTCTGCTTCAAGAGCGGCATCAGTTAAAAGTTATTTGGCTAGCAAAGGAGTTTCTTCGGCTAGATTTCAAACAACTGGTTTAGGAATTGCTGACCCAATTGCATCTAATGAAACAGTTGACGGTAGAAGTCAAAACCGTCGTGTGGAGTTTGCTATTACCGCAAATGAAAAAATGATACAAGAAGCAAAAGCGGAAGTTAAAAACTAACGTTATAATATACAAAAAAGAAAAGCTGTTTCGCAATGAAACAGCTTTTTTTTGGCTTTTTATTTAAATTAAACAGTGTAAATTTGCGCTCTTAAATCACGATGATGCTTGAAATTAAAAACATTTCTTTTACTTATATTGAAAATCCGGTTATAAAGAATGTTAGTTTTGCGATTGACAAAGGGCAAAATATAGCTGTTATTGGCGAAAGCGGTTGCGGTAAAAGTACGTTGCTAAAACTCATTTATGGTTTATACGATCTCGATCAGGGAGCCATTTTGTATGACGAAAAACCAATCTTAGGACCGAAGCATAATCTTGTTCCGGGAGAAGAATATATAAAATATTTAGCGCAGGATTTTGATTTGATGCCTTACACAACTGTTGAAGAAAACGTGGGTAAGTTTTTGTCGAATACGAATATTAATAGGAAACAAGCAAGGGTTCAAGAACTATTAGAAATGGTAGAAATGACCGAGTTTGCAAAAGTAAAAGCAAAATTCCTTAGCGGAGGTCAGCAACAAAGAGTGGCTTTGGCAAGAGTTTTAGCGGTAGAGCCAGAAATAATTTTGTTGGACGAACCTTTCAGCCAAATTGATACTTTTAGGAAAAACTCTTTACGTCGAAATTTGTTCCGATACCTGAAAGAAAAAGGAGTTACCTGTATTATTGCTACGCATGATAGTACTGATGCTTTATCATTTTCTGATGAAACTATTGTAATGAAAAATGGAGATGTGATTGCGAAAGGGGACTCAAAAACTTTGTATGAAAAACCAGCTAATAAGTATGTTGCTTCTCTTTTTGGGGAAGTCAACGAGTTACAATTATCTCAATTAATAGCACTTGAAGAGGACCAGGACGAAATCCTTTTACTATATCCGCATCAGTTAAAAGTGGTTGATAACGGAATGATGAAAGCGGTGGTAAAGCAATCCTATTTTAAAGGAAGTCATTACTTAATTAAAGCAGCATTTGAAAGAAGAGCTATTTTCTTTGAACATGATGCGGAATTAGAGTTCAATCAACAAGTCACATTGATGTTAGCGTAAGAAGCAGTGTTCAGTGTTCAGTGCTCAGTGTTCAGTACTCACTGTTCATTGCTCAGTGTTCGGTAAACAGTTTTCAGTGATCAGTAAAAACAAAACCCCAAAATTGTATTAATTTTGGGGTTTTGTTTTTTAAAGGAAAAATTCTTTTTTACAGACTTTTAGTAGTTTTTGTTTTTACCTCCTCATTATTTTTTAAATACTTTTCTAAGAACTGATCTTGTTCCCAAAGTAAATGCAAAATATTTTCTTTTGCCACATAACTATGCGCTTCTTTTGGTAAAATTACCATTCGGGCTGGAGCACCTAATCCTTTTAAAGCTTGGAAATAACGCTCGGTTTGCAAGGTAAAAGTTCCAGGATTATTATCGGCTTCACCGTGAACTAAAAGCATTGGTGTTTTCATTTTATCCGCATTCATAAATGGCGACATGGTATTGTAAACATCTGGTCTTTCCCAGTAGTTGCGTTGTTCACTTTGGAATCCAAACGGAGTTAAGGTTCTGTTATACGCACCGCTTCTTGCAATACCACAAGCAAAAAGGTTAGAATGCGTCAATAAATTAGCAACCATGAAAGCGCCATATGAATGTCCGCCTATAGCCACTTTTTTCTTGTTGATATAGCCTAAAGCATCCACTGCATTTATTGCTGCTTCTGCATTGTCAACTAATTGCGACATAAAATTATCATTTGGTTCTGTTGTTCCTTCCCCGATAATTGGGAAAGAAGCATCATCAAGTACCACATAACCTTTGGTTACCCAATAGACAAAAGATCCATAATACGGGAAAGTGAATTCATTTGGATTTTGATTGCTTTGTCCTGCTGATTTTTTGTCTTTATATTCTGCAGGGTAGGCCCAAATCAATAATGGTAATTTTTCTTTTTTTACTTTATCGTAGCCTTCTGGTAAATACAAAGTTCCGGATAATTCAACACCATCTTTTCTTTGGTATTTAATTACTTGTTTACTCACATTTTTGATGCTTTCAAACGGATTTTTAAAAGTGGTAATTGGTGTTAGACTGTTTTTTTGTTTAATGTTTCTAAAGTAATAATTTGGATAATCATTTTTAGATTGGATTTGAACTAATATCTCTCCTTTTTTGAAATCTTCAATCTCCAATAAATCTTCTTTTTTGTCTTTATAGGTTGAGGTATAGAGACGTTTAGGCTGTAATGTTTTTAGATTGAATTCGTCAATAAAAGGGAATTGTCCGTCTTTTGTAAATCCATCTCCAATACGATATGCATTATCATTTTCAATAGCCAACACATATTTATTGTATTGGTTTTTTTTGGTTTCAAAATTACCCGGGTCAGAATAAATATCCTGTGAATTTCTATCCGAAATTACTTTTGGTTTTTGGTTTAAATCAGATGGATTTATCAAATACGTTTTGGTATTTCGAGTATCATACCATTCATCTGAAACAATCGCTACGTTGTCATTTCCCCAAATTACGTTACTAAATCGTTGTGGTGTTTTTACCAATGAGATCGCTGCTGCATCAAAAGGAGCATTCCAAAGAAAAACTTCATCTCTAAAATCAACTTTGTTGGCTTGGTCACCTTCGTCTAAAGCAACAACATATGATAACGTTGCTGGTTTGTCATTTCTCCAGCTCATTTCTCTTTTTCCTTTGCGAACTGCCATAAAACCTTTTGGCATAATTTCGTTAAGCGGCACTTCATTGACTGTTTTTATTTCGGTACCATTTCTATCACAAACTACTGATTTTAATGGAAAACGACTCAAAGGAACAATGTAAGAAAATGGTTTTTGAATGGTAGTCAGCATCAAAAAATTACCGTCTGGAGAGAAGCTTTCTCCCGCATACATATTTGCTGTTTTGAATAAAGTTGCTGTTCCGTTAATATTTACTTTGTACAATTCAGAAGTAATGATGTTTTCAAAATTGATTTCGTCATTTTTGTTTTTCAACATATCAGGATAGGTCCTGTTTTGTGATTTTGAACCGTTCGCATTTGAAATAATCGGACCTGTTGGCAAATCTTTTTTGGCATCCAATAATGTGGCTCTGTTTTTTGGCAGCATTTTTACCAAAATAGTTTCGTTGTCATTGAACCAACTGAATGGGTTTCCCAGATTAGCGTTTACTGTGGCTTCGGTTAATTTTGTAGCTTTTGCAGAAGCAACATCTAATACCCAAAGTTGTACTCCCGTATTTGTAGAATGAGAGAATGAAATTTTCTTATCGTTAGGTGACCAAGAGATATTGCTAATACGAGGGTTTTCAGGTAATCCCGAAACTTGTATTTCAGTTTTGTCTTTTATTTTGCGTAATTTAATGTTAGTAATATAGGTGACGGTGCTCGAAATATTGGTTACTGGATTGATACGCAAGCCGCCTAATCGCAATTCTTCCTGATTTAAATCATCTAAAGTTTTATAGGTATTTCTATAGCTTAAGAGCATGTATTCTTTTTTAGTATCCATGGACACTGAAGGAGCTCTTTCATAATCTGCTAAATCTAAAATGGATTTAGATGGTTTTTGGTAGCTCAAGTTTTCTTGTGCCAATGCGGTTAAGCCTAGGCCAAGAAACAACAAGAAGGTGAGTTTTAATTTCATAAATTTAAATAGTGTCAATTATTACAGAGTTATTGTTCTGATTGGTCTTAAATAATTGAATAATGTTACATTGAAAAAGAATTGTTGTACGATTTAGACTTTTTAGCCCCGATGGGAGCGGCATCCTTTTATTATCGTTTTTTAACGAGAATGAAAGATATAGCGTACAGCGGGAAATAGCTTCTAAAAAAAATATAATTGCTTATTACTAAAAAAGTATTAATTTGTGCCCCGATGTTTTAAGGAATATTTAAATTTGCATCCTTGATTTTAATAAAATAACAAAATATGTACCATTCAAAAATAGCAGGATTAGGATTTTATGTTCCTTCAAATGTGGTCACCAACGATGATTTGTCGAAAATCATTGACACTAACGATGAATGGATTCAGGAAAGAACAGGGATTCAAGAGCGAAGACACATAATAAGAGGCGAGGACACAACCACATCGATGGGAGTAAAAGCTGCTGAAATTGCCATAGAGCGTTCCGGAGTTGCAAAAGAGGATATTGATTTTGTGGTTTTTGCTACCTTAAGTCCGGATTATTATTTTCCTGGCCCAGGAGTTTTGGTGCAACGTGATTTAGGTTTAAGAACCGTGGGTGCATTAGATGTTAGAAATCAGTGTTCTGGTTTTATATATGCTTTGTCAGTGGCAGATCAATATATTAAAACGGGAATGTATAAAAATGTTTTGATTATTGGTTCTGAAGTGCATTCGACAGGACTGGATATGACTTCTCGAGGGAGAGGAGTTTCGGTGATTTTTGGTGATGGGGCAGGAGCAGCCGTTTTGAGCAGGGAAGAAGATTTGACAAAAGGAATTTTGTCTACGCATTTGCATTCAGAAGGGCAACATGCCGAGGAATTAGCACTCGTTGCTCCAGGAATGGGCGCGCGTTGGGTTACCGATATTATTGCTGATAATGATCCAAATGATGAAAGCTATTACCCACATATGAATGGACAATTTGTGTTTAAAAATGCAGTAGTTCGTTTTGCAGAAGTAATAAATGAAGGCTTGCAAGCGAATAACTTACAAGTTTCCGACATTGATATGTTGATTCCGCATCAGGCTAATTTGAGGATTTCTCAATTTATTCAGAAGAAATTTGGATTGGCGGATGACCAAGTTTATAATAATATTCAAAAATACGGGAATACTACAGCAGCTTCTATTCCTATTGCTTTGACTGAAGCATGGGAAAAAGGAAAAATCAAATCGGGTGATACTGTTGTTTTGGCTGCATTTGGTAGCGGATTCACTTGGGGAAGTGCTATTATAAAATGGTAGAATGCCTTTTTAAAAATTAGAATGTTTTATTTTTTAAAGCAAAAAACCCGGAGTTGGCAAACTCCGGGTTTTTCTTTGTAACAAATTATTTATAGAAGCCCACCACTACCTTGGGTTTCATTTTTGTCACGTTGTTTTCTTTGAATGGCTTTGTTTTTACCACTACCAAAACGGTAATTGAATCCTACATATGCCGTTTGGGTTTCCCCTTTAAAGTGTCCGTTTGCTCTGTATGGACGTTCTCCGTTGAAAGCAAATTGCATTGTGTTGAAGATATCGCTGAATCGTGCGCT
This sequence comes from Flavobacterium xinjiangense, assembly GCF_900142885.1. GTDB lineage: Bacteria > Bacteroidota > Bacteroidia > Flavobacteriales > Flavobacteriaceae > Flavobacterium > Flavobacterium xinjiangense. The sequence continues at coordinate 22,365 of NZ_FRCL01000011.1, forward strand.
GATTGTTCCGCTTCCTTTTAATATGTTATAGCTTGTGCCAAAATCCATTTTCCATATTGGTTCTCTAACAAATTGAAGTCCTAAATCGCGGCCTCTGTACATTGCTGATAATTGAAAACGCAAATCTTTTGTTGCTTTGAATGTGTTGCTGATTCTGGCATTGAACAGCGTAGCATCTACACTTACGAATTCAAAAACACCTTTAGTAGCTTCAATGGTTCCTTTTACCGTTTTTTGATAAGCATCAAGACTGATGTTTGCACTCCACCATTTTTTGAAATCCAAGTTTCCAGAGACTTCCACACCATAAGCATTGTTGTTTTCGAAATTACTGTATGATAAGATTTGTTTGGTGTCATTTTCAGGATTGGTATAAATTACTCTGGTAATCTCGTCCTGGATTCTTCTGTAAAAAACTCCTGAAGTAATAGATCCAATTTTAGTTTTTTTGGTATAATTTATTTCGTATGAATTGGTAAATTGAGGGACAAGATCAGGGTTTCCTTTAGAGTCTAAAGTAGGAGTGCTGAATTCTCTAATTGGGTTTACTTGCGAAAGGCTTGGTCTATCCACTCTTCTTGAAAAACTTAGGTTGAAAGAGTTGTTTTCACTCGGATTGTAAGTAATAAAAGTTGAAGGATACAAACTTAAAATATCATCTTTAAATTTACCGTCGGCTTCGCCGGCTTGCTTGAAAATAGCCTCAGCATTATATTGTTCTAAACGTGCTCCCGCTTGAAAATTCCATTTCTTCCATTGTTTCCCGAGAGTTACATAGGCAGAATAGATGCTTCTTTCATAATTAAAGTTTGAACTGTATTTATTGTTTAATGAGAAATTGTTAGTCGTATTGTCATTTCGGCTTTCTAATCCAAGCTCTAATTTAGTTGTTTCAGTCAGCGGGTTAACATAATCAAGATTTACAATTGTGTTTTTTCCTAAATTTTCAATTTGATTGGTAAATGAGTTGTTATTACCAGTTGTCAAATTTTGTGTGGTGTATAAAGCATCTTCAGGACTGTCGTTTTCACTGTAATTAGCTTCTAATTCTAAGTTGTGTCCTGCTTTTTTGAAGGCTAATTTATAATCAAAATTATACGTTTGCGAATAATTTTTACTTTTAGAGTCAAAAGGTTGTAGCAGGTCATCAATGGTATTATCATCATAATTCATCAATGTTGTTCCAAAAACGCTTGATCTTGATATGTTCTGGTTTGTGTAAAATGAGAACGTATTTGTATCATTTATATAATAATCCAACCCTACTTTAGCCAAATGAGATGTGTTTTTAAATGCCATGTCAAAATTCATCAAACTCTCTCTGTTCGATTCTTGGCTATTGATGCTTCCGTTATTTTGATATTGGCCATGATTAAATCCATAATTTCCATAAAAATTAAACTTTCCAGCTCTATAGTTTAAGTCGAATGAAGAGTTAACTTTCGGAGTTTTTCCAAATGTTACACCGTTGTTAAGGCTTCCATTAAAGCCCAGTTTACTGTTTTTGTTCAAAACAATATTGATGATTCCGCTCATTCCTTCTGGATTGTATTTAGCAGAAGGGTTGGTGATTAATTCGATTTGTTTGATAGAAGCTGACGGAATTTGTTGCAATATTTGTGCAGCATCCATATTGGTTGGTTTACCGTCAATCAAAATACGCACATTCGAATTTCCTCTAAGGCTGATGGCATTCGTTTGCGGATCAACGCTTACAGATGGAATGTTATTCATTATTTCTCCGGCAGTTGCGCCTGCAGAAATCAAATCTTTGCCAACGTTAATAATTTTTCTGTCGATTTTCTGTACAATGGTTGATTTTTCACTTACTATTTCAACTCCTTTCAGTTCAATTGCATCTTCTTCTAAAGGTATGGTGTTTAGGTTAACAATTTTGCTTTCGGTCGTTAGTGAAATTGCTTTAGAAACCGTTTTGTATCCAATGAATTGTATCTCTACAGTATAATTTTTTAGAGCTAAATTTTTTATTAAGAAAGTTCCATTGTCAGCAGTTATTCCACCGGTAACTACTTTATTTACTTCTTTTACCACAATGTTTACGTACGAGAGCGGTTGGTTCGTTTTCTTGTCAATTACTTTACCGGAGATACTTCCAGAGGTTTCCAGAAGTGTTGGTTTGGCCGAGTTTTGCGCTTGCATCGAAACCATCGTTCCGAATAAGCAGACTAAGATTAATTTGAGATTCATGATCGTTTGTTGTTTTGATTTAAATTGATTGATGATATTTAATATTTTTAAAAGTTACCTAATAGACTCTTTAATGGATATATTGTTACAAGTATTTCTGAAATAAATAACGGAACTGTATTCAGTAATTAGAATAATAGGATATTTTGGGAAGGAAATTATATTGTTTTCCAATTTTCAAATCGATGCAATATGACTATATTTGCAACCTTAAAATAAACACATAAAATGACATTATCACAAATTCTTACGCCCTCGATTGAAAAAGCGGTTCAAGCCTTATTTGGCATTGCTATTGACAAAGTAGAATTTCAAACTACTCGGAAAGAATTTGAAGGAGATATCACTATGGTTATTTTTCCTTTATTGAAGGTTGTAAAAAGTAATCCGGTAGAATTAGGAAATAAAATCGGGAACTATTTAGTAGAAAATATTGCTGAAGTAAGTCGTTTTAATGTCGTTTCAGGATTTTTAAATATTGTTATTTCAGACCAGTATTATATCAATTTCTTTAATGAAATTAAGGATGATGCCAAATATGGTTTTGTGACTCCACATATTGAAGATAAAGCGGTTATGGTGGAATATTCTTCGCCAAACACTAATAAGCCATTGCATTTAGGTCACGTTCGTAATAATCTTTTAGGATATTCCGTTGCTGAGATTATCAAAGCTTCTGGTAAAAAGGTATACAAAACCCAAATCATAAACGATCGAGGAATTCATATTTGCAAGTCGATGTTGGCTTGGCAGAAATTTGGAAACGGACAAACTCCAGAAAGCACAGGTTTAAAAGGGGATAAATTAGTAGGAAATTATTATGTGGCTTTTGATAAAGCTTATAAAGCAGAGATTGCTCAATTGATGGGCGAGGGCAAAACAGAAGAAGAGGCCAAAAAACAAGCACCAATAATTCTGGAAGCTCAAGAAATGTTATTGAAATGGGAAGCTGGTGATGAAGAGGTGATTTCGCTATGGAAAACCATGAATAAATGGGTTTATGATGGTTTTGCCATTACCTATAAAAATCTGGGAGTTGACTTTGATTGCTATTATTACGAAAGCAATACGTATTTATTAGGTAAAGATGTTGTTCAGATTGGTTTAGAAAAAGGAGTATTCGAAAAAGATCCTGATGGTTCTGTTTGGATTGATTTGACTGATGAAGGTCTGGATCGTAAAATCGTGCTTCGTTCAGACGGCACGGCTGTTTATATGACGCAGGATATTGGAACTGCAATACAACGTGTGAAAGATTACCAAGATGTAGGTGGTATGGTTTACACCGTTGGTAACGAACAAGATTATCACTTTAAAGTGTTGTTTTTAATTCTGAAAAAACTCGGTTTTGATTGGTCTAAAAATCTATTTCACTTATCGTACGGAATGGTAGATTTGCCTTCGGGGAAAATGAAAAGTCGTGAAGGAACGGTTGTTGATGCAGATGATTTGATGCAGGAGATGACAGATACAGCTCAGAAAATTGCAGAAGATTTAGGGAAATTAGATACCTATTCTCCAGAAGAAAAAGTAAAATTATACAATACAATAGGATTAGGGGCTTTGAAATATTATATTTTAAAGGTAGATCCTAAAAAGCGAATCCTTTTTAATCCGGAAGAATCAGTCGATTTTGCGGGAAATACAGGGCCGTTTATCCAATATACCTATGCCAGAATTCAATCTATAATTCGAAAAGCAAATTTTGATTTTTCTAGTAAATCGGAAATAGTGACCCTTCATGAAAAGGAGAAAGAATTGTTGAAGCAACTCGAATTATTTCCTGAAGTGATACAAAATGCGGCACACAATCACAGCCCTGCATTGCTGGCAAATTATACGTATGATTTAGTGCGTGAGTACAATTCATTCTACCAAGCCGTTCCTATTTTAGGATCAGATGTAGTAAAGGAAAAAATATTCAGAGTGCAACTTTCTAAAAAAGTGGCGGATACGATTGCGGCTTCGTTTAGACTATTAGGTATTAGTGTACCGGAAAGAATGTAATATTCATAAATCTTTTACGTTATTGATTAATAACAATTTAAAGATGTCATTATGAAAAAAATATCAATTTTAGCTTTGCTGGTTATTGCAGCCAGTTCATGTTCCGATAATCAAACGGATTCAACTAGTGGAAACGTTACATTAAAAGCCTCAGCGGTATCATCAACGGGAAAGACTTCTATGACAGCTCGAGTTGCAGCAGCATCCACTGTAGTTATAACCGACTTTAAAATTAATATCGGGAGTATTAAATTGGAGACAGATGAGGAAGATGTTAGGCACACTGAAGATCCTTTACATGAGGATGTAAAGCTTACAGGACCTTTTTTGCTTGATTTATTAGATCCAGATAAAACTTTATCACAAATTATTACTTCGGTTTCTATTCCGAATGCTAAATATGAAGAGATAAAATTTAAATTTCAACCAAGTACGGCAGTTGGGGAAATGAACGGAAGGAGTTTCATGATTAAAGGAACTGTTGACGGCAAGAATTTTGTTGTATGGAGTGGTAAAGAAGTAGAGCTTGAAATGGATTTTAATGATCCTGCCAAGGATTTTACAGTAAACAGCAATGATATTTCTCTTAATATCAAAATTCAGATTGATGCAATTATGGCGAAGATAACTGCCTTAGCCGGTCAAGGATTACTTGTGGATACTGATGGGGATGGTGTTATCGAAATTACTACAGGTAGCGATGATGGACATCATGATTTAGGAGAGCTTATAAGAGATTTACTAGAAAATGAAACACATTTAGACGATAAGGATTAACCTTCAGGTTAATTGATTCCATAATAAAAGAGGCTATCTTAAAAAGACAGCCTCTTTTTATTTATAATACTATTTAAACTTCAAAATCAAATGCTTAAATTTGCAGCTTAATTAAAGAGAAAAACAATTATGTTCGATAATTTAAGCGATAAATTAGACAAAGCTTTCCATATACTAAAAGGTCACGGAAAAATAACCGAAGTAAACGTAGCCGAAACTTTAAAAGAAGTTCGTCGTGCCTTACTTGATGCAGATGTCAATTTTAAAATTGCCAAAGATTTTACCACTAAAGTAAAAGAAAAAGCCATTGGACAAGACGTATTGACTACACTTCAGCCAGGACAATTGTTGGTAAAGTTAGTCAAAGACGAGCTTACTGAATTGATGGGTGGTGATGTTGCGGGAATAAACCTTTCCGGAAATCCAACTGTAATTTTAATGGCGGGTTTACAAGGATCTGGGAAAACCACATTTTCCGGGAAACTAGCAAATTATCTTCAAACAAAAAAGAATAAAAAACCACTTTTGGTGGCTTGTGATATATACCGTCCAGCGGCGATTCAGCAATTATATGTTGTCGGAGATTCGATAGGTGTTGAGGTTTACTCAGAACCCGAAAATAAAAATCCCGTTGAAATTGCACAAAATGCAATCAAACATGCAAAAGCTAATGGCTTTAATGTAGTGATTGTCGATACGGCTGGTCGTTTGGCTGTCGATAAAGAAATGATGGATGAGATTGCTAAAGTTCATAAAGCGATTGAACCACAAGAGACTTTATTTGTAGTTGATGCAATGACAGGTCAAGATGCGGTAAATACAGCTAAAGCTTTCAACGATATCTTAAATTTTGATGGGGTTATCTTAACTAAATTAGATGGTGATACTCGTGGTGGAGCTGCTATTTCAATTAAATCAGTGGTAAACAAACCTATAAAATTTGTTGGTACCGGTGAAAAAATGGATGCCATTGATGTGTTTTACCCTATTCGTATGGCGGAACGTATCCTTGGAATGGGAGACGTTGTGTCTTTGGTAGAAAGAGCACAAGAGCAATTTGATGAAGAGGAAGCAAGAAAAATCCAAAAGAAAATTGCTAAAAATGAATTCGGTTTTGATGATTTCTTATCGCAAATTCAGCAAGTAAAGAAAATGGGTAATATGAAGGACTTGGTAGGAATGATACCAGGTGCTTCAAAAGCGATGAAAGATGTAGAAATTGAAGATGATGCTTTCAAACATATTGAAGCGATTATTCATTCAATGACTCCTGCGGAGAGAAGCAAACCCGCTATAATTGATGTTAAAAGAAAAGCCAGAATATCAAAAGGATCCGGTACCAAAATAGAGCAAGTTAATCAACTGATGAAACAGTTTGAGCAAATGAGCAAAATGATGAAAATGATGCAAGGACCAGGAGGGAAAAACCTGATGAAGATGATGGGCGGAATGCCAGGTGGTATGCCGGGAATGAGATAAAAATGAGTCAAAAGCCGAAAGTCTTAAGGTTGTAATGACTTTAAGACTTTCGACTTTAAGACATTAAACTAAATAAAAATGCAACTACTAGACGGGAAAAAAACAGCGGAAGATATTAAAAGCGAAATCGCTGCTGAAGTACAAAAAATGAAAAATAATGGGGAGAAAGTTCCTCATCTAGCAGCAGTTATTGTAGGTAATGACGGAGCGAGTTTAACTTATGTGGGAAGTAAAGTTAAAGCCTGTGAACGAGTTGGTTTTGAGTCAACTTTAGTAAAAATGCCAAGCACTACATCTGAAACGGAACTGCTTAAAAAAATAAAAGAATTGAATGAGGATACTAATATTGACGGGTTTATTGTTCAGTTGCCACTTCCAGAACAAATTGACGAGCAAAAGGTATTAATGGCTGTTGATCCAAGTAAAGATGTTGACGGTTTTCATCCTGAGAATTTTGGAAAAATGGCATTAGACATGAGTACTTTTATTCCGGCGACTCCTTTTGGAATTCTGGAATTATTAGAAAGATATGGAGTAGAAACGAAAGGAAAGCACACTGTTGTAATAGGACGTAGTCATATTGTGGGTCGACCTATGAGTATTTTGATGGGAAGAAAAGGATTTCCTGGAAATTCAACAGTTACCCTGACGCATAGTTACACTAAAAATATTGAAGAAATCACGATTCAGGCTGATATCATTATAACTGCCCTGGGTGTTCCCAATTATCTAAAAGCTAATATGGTGAAAGATGGTGTAGTGGTTATAGATGTTGGTATTACCAGAGTTGCTGACGAAACGAATCCTAAAGGTTATGTAATCACCGGAGATGTTGATTTTGAAAATGTGAGTAAAAAAGCCTCTTTTATTACTCCGGTTCCAGGTGGAGTAGGACCTATGACAATTGCAATGTTGCTGAAAAATACACTTTTGGCAAGGGAAATGAAAATATTAAAATTGCTATAATAAAAATACTGAGCCTATTCATCCGAATAGGCTTTTTTTGTACTTATGGGAAATACACAAGGATTAGAATTTAAAACGATAGAGGAGTTTCTAGACTATCTAAGTGAAGAAGAACAAGAAATTGTTCTTTTTTTGCGTAAAATAATTCTGGAATGTATGCCTGATTGTAAAGAGAAATTGGCTTACAATATTCCTTTTTATTATCGCCATTCCCGAATTTGTTATATCTGGCCGGCTTCTATTCCTTGGGGTAAAGTTGAAAAAGGAGTAGCGATTGGTTTTTGCAAAGGCACTTCATTTTTAGATGAAACTTTTGAAATCACAAAATTTGCTTCAAAACTAACTTTTAAGTCTGTTAAAGAAATTGATGTCTCATTGTTGAAGCAACAAATCTATGAAGCAATTTTAATTGATGAACAAATCGTTAAAGCGAAACGACGAAAAATTCAGTAAAATAAATTTAAAAACAGAAAACAGTTAGGGGTACTATTCAAACACGAATTTCACTAATTTGCACAAATTAATTCGTGTAAATTAGTGAAATTCGTGTTTTACTTTTAAATATTGCCGATTTTCTATATGCTAATAATCTCCTCTTCCTTTAAATCTGGGATCATCTCTTTTGATGAATTCGGTTCGTCTTTTTGCAGGTTCCGCTTTAGGTAAGCTCGCTTCTTCGGTTTTGCTAGAAGGCTCAATCAATTCGTTCAATTCTTTGATTTCGGCATCGGTCAAATCGCGGTATCTTCCAACAGGAATATCCAATGAAATATTAATGATTCTGATGCGTTTCAAAGCAGTAACTTCGGAGCCTAAATATTCACACATTCTACGAATTTGGCGGTTTAACCCTTGTGTAAGAATGATTTTGAAAGTGTATTTGCTAATTTGTTCTACCTTGCATTTTCGGGTTATGGTGTCTAAAATTGGAACCCCATTTCCCATTCTTTCAATAAAACGATCCGTTATAGGTTTGTTTACGGTAACGGTATATTCTTTTTCGTGATTGTTTCTGGCGCGTAATATTTTATTAACGATATCACCGTCATTAGTCATGAAAATCAAACCTTCACTGGCTTTGTCTAATCGGCCAATCGGGAAAATACGTTTAGGATAATTGATGTAATCTACAATATTATTGCGAACGTCTAAGTTGGTAGTACATTCGATTCCTACCGGTTTATAAAAGACAAGATAAACGGGTTTCTCATTTTTTTCACGGATTAATTTTCCGTCAATACGCACTTCATCATTTGGGGAAACTTTAGTACCTAACTCAGGAACAACTCCATTGATAGTCACTCGACCTTCTTCAATGATTTTGTCTGCTTCACGACGGGAGCAGTACCCAGTTTCTCCTATGAATTTGTTGAGGCGTTTTAGATTTTCTTCCATACTGCAAAAGTAATACTAAATTGTTTAATCGTTTATGTGGTTATTTGTTTATTTGAAAAATTAAAAAGTCAGCAAAATATTGTACGAATTGATTATTTTTAGTTAATCTGTTTCAAATAAAAAATGAATTACTTTTTTATATAATTGTTCATCGTGCATGCTGTGTCCCAAGCCGTTTGTTTCGATGAAAATTGAATCTTTCCAAGTGCTTGCTATTTTTTTACCTTCTTCAAATAAAACAACTTTATCATCAGTATCATGAGCGATAAAGCCCTTTGTTTTTATTTCAGATGCAAAATGTTTAGCAGAAAATTTTTCCAGTTCTAGCTTAAAATGGTTTAGATAATGTGCTTCGAGTCCTTTTGAAATTTTAGAATTCAAACTCAACATTGCAATATAATTATTAAGAATAATTTTGAAATCACTGGGAGATCCTAAAATTACCATTTTCTCAATACTGTTATTTTGATAAACGGATTGGTAATATAAACAGGTTTTTCCTCCTAAAGAATGGCCAATGAGGTATTGTGGTTTGAATCTTTGAACAATAAAATCAATAGACTTGGCATATTGTGGGATATTAAATTCCTTTCCGCTGGATAAGCCGTGGGCAGGAGCATCAACGGCTATAATGGTGCTGCCAGTTTTTTTTAAATAAGGTAACATTTTTTTCCAGCGTGAAGCATTGCTTTCCCATCCATGTACGAGCAGTATAACCGTATCATTTCCTTTCCAAGTATACGTTTGAATATCATGTCCATTGTGTTGGAATGTTTCAGTTTCAGTTTCCTGCAGTATTTTAGGGAGCTTTGCCTTTGTAAGTCTGCCTTCTCGAGGCTCGCTAAAAAGGGAGTAGGCAAGTTGGTTTGCCTTGTCAGGAAGTACGTAGCTTAATACATTTACGTATAATCCGACTGATTTAGTGAACAGGTAATAAAGTGTTTTTTTCATAAAAAAAAAGTCCCGATGTGCATCGGGACTTAAATAAATTTAGAACTTAGAAAATAATTTTTCCATTTTTTCTTTTTCTTCGTCAGCCAATGAGCTGTCGACTAATATTCTTCCGGAATGCTCATCAGTGATGATTTTCTTTCTTGAAGCAATTTCTACTTGTGTTTGCGGCGGAATTGTAAAGAATGATCCTGCAGATGCGCCTCTTTCAATAGAAACAACAGCTAAACCATTGCGAACACTTGTTCTAATTCTGTTGTAAGCTTTCAATAATCTTTCTTCGATTAATGCTTGGTATTCTGCTGATTTTTCTGTTAAAAAAGCTTCTTCTTTAGCAGTCTCAGACATAATAGCATCCAATTCTGATTTCTTATGTTTCAAGTGATTAGATTTCGTTTCTAATCTTTCTTTTGACTGAGAAATCACTTCTTTCTTATGTTCAATAGAAGCTTTCATTTCTTTAATTTGCTTTTCAGACAACTGAATTTCTAATTCTTGAAATTCAACCTCTTTAGTCAACGAATTAAATTCTCTGTTGTTACGAACGCTTTCTTGTTGTTTTGTGTATTTTTTGATAGCCTCTTTGTGCTCATCAATCGCATTCTTTTTTACCTTGATAAGATCTTCGATAGTTTCAAGTTCATTTTTCAATTTTTCTGAACGGGTGCTTAAACCTGCAACTTCATCTTCTAAATCTTCTACTTCTAAAGGAAGTTCCCCTCTTACGTTTCTGATTTCGTCAATTCTAGAGTCAATTAGCTGTAAATCGTAAATTGCTCTTAACTTGTCCTCAACACTTAATTCTTTCGTATTCGCCATATTCTATAAGTACTTAACTGGATTTGAATTTTCTTCTGATAAAATAACTGCAAAATTAAGGATTTTTTTCCGAAGATACTCAACAATATAATTTTTTGTATAGCGTTCGCTTTCAAAATGTCCGATATCTGCCAATAAAAGTTGATTTTCGGCTTCATAAAACTGATGATACTTTAAATCTGCCGTTAAAAACACATCGGCTCCCGCTTGAATCGCATTTTTTATGGCAAAACTTCCAGCGCCGCCAAGCACGGCTATTTTTTTTACTTCTTTTCCTATAAAGTTGGAATGCCGAATGCCATCAGCTTGCATTTTCTCTTTTGCAAAAAGCAGAAATTCTTTTTCTTTCATTGGATTTTTCAATTCGCCGATCATTCCCAAACCAATATTCTGATGTTTGTTTTGCAAATCATAAATTTCATAGGCGATTTCTTCATAAGCATGGCTTTTGAATAATGCTTTTAGAATTTTATTTTCCAAATGCTTTTCGAAAGTGACTTCAATTTTGATTTCATCTCCCTGTACGAACTCGAAACGTTCTCCAACTTGTGGATTGCTGTGTTCATTACCCATATAGGTCCCGATTCCTTTCGAATTAAAACTGCAATTTTCGTAATTTCCAATCATCCCGGCACCTGCATCAAAGAGTGCATTTCGTACTTCCTCAGCATTTTCAGGAATGGTATACGTTACTAATTTCCGAATAAAATGCTGCTTCGGAATTAGAACTTTAGTATTTATTAGACCAAGTGCATCACAGAAAATTTTATTTACCCCTTCTTGATGATTGTCCAAAGCAGTATGCACAGCATATATTGCGATGTCATTTTTTATGGCTTTTATAACCGCTCTTTCCACATAATTTTTGCCTGTTATTTTTTTTAATCCAGAAAATAAAATGGGATGAAAACAAACTACCAAATTGCACTTTTTAGAGATTGCCTCCTCAATTATATTTTCTAAAGCATCATGACAAACTAAAACACCAGTTGCTTCTGTTTCCTGATCACCAACTAACAATCCCACGTTGTCAAAGTCTTCAGCGTAGGCGAGCGGTGCCATTTCTTCGAGGACGGAAATAATTTCTTTTATTTTCATTTTTATTTCGATTTTTAGATTGTTGGATTTCTAGATTCTTCAATTTATCGAATAACCAAATCACCGAATAACCAAATCAACTTTTTTTTATAAAGATAATTTATTCTACTTTCGTAAAATGAATTTACTTCGAAAAATACTATTTCCGTTTGCTATTTTATATGGAATCATAACGAGTATTCGGAACTTTCTTTTCGATAAAGGTATTTTGAAATCATACTCATTTGATTTGCCTGTAATTGCTGTCGGAAATCTTAGTGTTGGCGGAACGGGGAAAACTCCGCAAATAGAATATTTAATTCGGTTGCTAGCTGATAAATATAAAGTTGCCACATTAAGTCGAGGTTATAAAAGACAATCGGAAGGTTTTATTTTGGCGCAAGCCAGTTCAAATGCGGCAATTCTTGGCGATGAACCTTTTCAGTTTTTTCAAAAATTCAAAAATATCCAAGTTGCGGTTGATGCAAATCGAAAGAACGGAATAGAACAATTGCTTTCTCTTCCAGAAAATCCGGAAGTTATTTTATTAGACGATGCATTTCAACACAGAAAAGTAAAAGCTGGTTTCTATATCCTGCTTACTAGCTATGGGGATTTGTATTCGGATGATTTTATGTTGCCAACCGGAAATTTACGCGAAAGCAGGAGTGGAGCAAAAAGGGCTAATGTGATCATTGTAACCAAATGTCCTTTTAATCTTTCGCAAGAAAAACAGGATGATATTAGAAACAGATTAAAGGTTTCAGCAAATCAGGAATTATACTTTACTTTTATAGCCTATGACAATTTTATTTATGGGGAAAATCGAAAGATAAATGTAAACGAAATTCAAGAAGCTGCTAAGTTACTGGTGGCCGGAATTGCAAAACCGGAACCGTTTTTTGCCTATTTGCAAGATACAAATGATGTCTGTTTGTCTTTTCCGGACCATTATAATTTTACTGATAAAGACATTTTAGAAATTAAAAATTTAGCTCAAAACAATATTATTATCACTACCGAAAAAGATTATGTACGATTACAAGGAAGTTTACCAAGTGAACAACTTTTCTATTTACCCATACAAAGTTCTTTTATTATGGGGAGTGATAATTTTGATCAAAACATTTTAAATTATGTGGGAACAAGTACAAGAAACCGTTAGTTATATTAACGGAAAAATAGATTTCACTCCAGAATATGGCGTGATACTAGGATCAGGATTAGGCAGTTTTACTGAAGAAATGAAAGTAGAATATACCTTGCCTTATAATGAAATCCCAAATTTTCCGGTATCGACTGTTTTAGGCCATAAAGGAGCATTAGTTTTTGGAACAATAGGAGAAAAGAAAGTAGTTGCTATGCAAGGCCGTTTTCATTATTATGAAGGCTATTCCATGACCGAAGTGACTTTTCCGGTGCGGGTAATGAAGTTTTTAGGCATCAAAAAATTAGTTGTTTCGAATGCTTCCGGAGGAGTAAATCCAAATTATAAAGTGGGATCTATCGTAATTATAAAAGATCATATCAATATGACTCCCGAGCATCCGTTACGTGGGAAAAATGACGAACGTTTCGGACCTCGTTTTGTAAATATGAGCGAACCTTATTCAAGAAAGATGATTGCTAAGGCCAAAGAAATAGCATTAGATTTAAACATTGAAGTTTTTGATGGAATTTATTACGGGCTTCAAGGACCAACTTTTGAAACCTTAGCCGAATATAGAATGGTCAAAATTTTAGGAGCTGACTGCGTAGGAATGTCAACCGTTCCGGAAGTAATTGTGGCGCGTCACATGGATGTTGAAACTTTTGGGATTTCTGTTATTACTGATATGGGAAATGAAGAAAGTATCGACACTATTTCGCATGATGAAGTACTGGAAGCGGCAAAACAAGCAGAACCTATGGTGCGAAGTCTAATCAGAGAATTGATTCTAAAATATTAGATACTTCTAAACATAATTGGCAATTGTACTGTAAAATTCTTCGGGAATGAATGGTTTTGTAATTACATCATTCATTCCAAAGGATAACAGCATTTCGCGATTTTCATCCAATGATATTGCAGTAAGTGCGATAATAGGGGTGTTTGGATCAAATTTTCTGATTTGTTGCGTTGCCACTGTACCGTTGATCCCCGGTAAATGAACATCCATCAGTATTAGGTCAAATTTATTGTTTCGGGCAGTTTCTATTGCGTCTTCTCCATTATCAATAATATCGCAAATTATTCCTTTGTTTTCTAGCATTTTTGCAGAAACCATTTGGTTGATTTTGTTGTCTTCCACTAAAAGAACTTTTTTATTCATTAAAACAGAATCATCATATGATTTCTGTTTTTGTTCTACTTTTAATAATTGAGAGCCTACTTTAAACTTTAGTTCAAATGAAAAAGTAGATCCTTTTCCAACAACGCTTTTTAGTGTTATATGACCGCCGAGGGTTTTAATTATTTTTTTTACGATTGTTAGTCCTAGACCAGTTCCTCCGTATTTGCGATTTACCTCTATCGAACCCTGAGAAAAACTGTCAAAAACACTTTTTAATTTGTCTTCAGGAATTCCAATCCCAGTGTCAGTCACTTCAAAATATATAGTAGCATTTTCGTTGGCTATCGATTTCAGTTTTGCAACTACATTTACAGTGCCGTTTTTGGTAAATTTTAAAGCATTGTTTATCAAATTCATCATGATTTGAGACAATTTTGTAGGATCGCCAATCAAATAATCAGGAATTTCCGAATCTATTTTCAGAATAAATTGGTTGTTATTAACTAAGGCTAGTTCTTTTAAAGAGTTTTGTATATTTTCTAATAATTGTTTAAGATTAAAATTGATGTATTCTATTTCGAATTTATGAGAGTCGATTTTATTTATTTCGAGAATTTCATTTATAAACTTTGTCAGATAATCTCCGGAAAATTTCAAGGATGACAAATAATGCATTTGTGATTTCTTTGGTTTTTCTTCCAATAATAAATGAGTGATTCCGTTTATGGCATTCAGTGGTGTGCGAAGTTCGTGGCTTACGGTTGACAGAAATTCAGATCTTGCATTTGAGGCTTTTTCTGCTTTATCTCTGGCAATTTCTAATTCTTTATTTTTTTCTTTTAGCATCATATTGGATTGTGTCCTGATGATATTATTTTTATATAAAGATAAACTCAGTAAGGATAAAATCGAAATTAATGCAATTGCCAGAATGCTTATTAGTTTTGAGAATTTATTGGTCTTATCCTGTTGTTTGTTTTTAGTGACAATTTGCCTGATTTCTTTTAATCGCTCGGATTCTTTAAATTCATCATAATCATCTATTCCAAGTCTTTTGTCATTCAAAAGAGAAATATTCTCTTTCAGGTTAAGATGCTGTTTTAGATAAAAGTAGGCATTATTTTTATCTAACATTTTATCGTAAACAAAACTTAAGGCGAGTAAAATATTAGATTTTTGGTCTGAATTTTTAGTTTTAATATTAAGTTCCAGTGCTTTATTGAGATAGTTCAGCGCTAAATTGTACCTTTCATTAGTGGCTTCAATAGTACCAATCTGGTAAAGTGCTTCGGTTCTCGAATTGAGTATCTCTGGGTTGTCCGGTTTGGCTATTATTGTCTTGAAAATTGCCGAAGCTAATTCGTCATTTCCTTTAAATTTGCTTATTATTCCTTTTTGCAGATCAAGTAAATTATTTATTTCTGCAGTATCAGCGCTTTTTAATCGATCCGATATTGATTTCGTCGTGTTAAAATATATTCCGGCATCGTTAAAATTTCTTTTTTCAGTAAAACTTAGGCCAATGTAATAGTTGCTATATGCGTAATTAGTACTAGGGTCTAGTTTTTTATAAAATTCAATGCTGTTATGAAAGGTTTTAATTGCATCATTGTATTTTTTTAAATCAAAATACATTTTGCCTAATCGGAATGTTTGATCCGCTTGAGCTTGGATATTGCGTATTGCTTTCGAGTGATTTATAG
Source organism: Flavobacterium xinjiangense (assembly GCF_900142885.1). Taxonomy (GTDB): domain Bacteria; phylum Bacteroidota; class Bacteroidia; order Flavobacteriales; family Flavobacteriaceae; genus Flavobacterium; species Flavobacterium xinjiangense. Next base: position 38,020 of record NZ_FRCL01000011.1, read on the forward strand.
CTTTTTGTGCGTAGAATAAAGCTTTTTTGTAATTATCCGCTTTAATATTTGAATTAGCCAAATTGCTGTAATACTTGATACTATCTATTTTCTCATTGCTTTGAGAAAATAGATTAGAGTGGCATAAAAAGATAAAAATAAAGAAGTACTTCATTTATAACTGATTTTTTTATGTGTTATTTTTTCGCTCCATCAAAAGTATTAAATCAATTATTCGGGATGAATACCCTATTTCATTGTCATACCACCCTACTACTTTAACCATTTTGTCTATAACAGAGGTCAGTAGAGCATCAAATATACATGAATTTTTATTACCAATTACATCTACAGAAACGATTGGGTCTTCCGTGTAATCCAGTACTCCTTTTAAATTAGTTTGTGCTGCAATCTTAAAAGCGGCATTTATATCATTTATGGTAACCGCTCTTTTTACATTAAAAGTAATGTCGGTCAAGGAACCATCTGGAACGGGTACTCGAATTCCGCAACCGCCAATTTTCCCTTGCAATTTAGGGAAAATTTTTGTTAGTGCTTTAGCAGCACCTGTAGTTGTTGGAACTATTGATTGGCTGGCACCACGGGCTCGTCTCAAGTCTTTGTGGGGTTGGTCATGTAAACTTTGGTCAGTGGTATAAGAATGAATGGTTGTGATGTATGCCTGTTCAATACCACAAAGTTCATCAATAACTTTCATCATTGGTGCGGCATTGTTCGTGGTGCAACTCGCATTAGATACGATAGTTTCAGTACCGTCAAGAATATTTTCATTGACACCTAAAACTACCGTTTTTATAGTGTCAACCTCAGAAGGAGCGGATAGAATTACTTTTTTGGCACCAGCCAAAATATGGGCATCGAGCTCTTCAAAAGTCTTGAATTTTCCAGTTGATTCAACTACATAATCTATATTTATGCTTTTCCAGTCGAGTTTTGAAATGTTTTTTTCATGAAAAAATAAAAAATGTTTGCTGTCTACAAAAAAACCTTTTTCATCTTCAGTTACTGTATATGGCAACACTCCGTGAATACTATCATATTTCACTAAATGTGCCATTGTTTTTGTATCGGCAATATCATTGATGGCAATTACTTCAATATCGGGATGGTTTAAGAGAAGTCGAAATAAATTTCTTCCTATTCTTCCAAAACCATTAATGGCAATTCTTGTTTTCAAATGTATTTGTTTAATCGTTTATTTGGTTAACCGCTTAACCGATTAAACAAATAAACTATTTTTATAAAATGTGTTTCTGCGCTTTGTAAGAAGAACGTACTAATGGACCACTTTCTACATGGCGGAAACCCAATTCCAAACCAAATTTTTCATATATAGCAAATTGATCTGGTGTTATGAACTCTTTTACAGGCAAATGTTTTTTACTGGGCTGTAAGTATTGGCCTATAGTAACAATATCAACATTGGCGTTACGCAAATCTCGCATCGTTTGAAAAACTTCGTCTTCTTTTTCTCCTAGTCCAAGCATAATTCCAGATTTAGTTCTGTTGATGCCTTTTTCTTTTAAGTATCTCAAAACTTCCAGACTTCGGTCATATTTGGCCTGAATGCGTACTTCACGAGTCAGCCTGCGAACGGTTTCTACATTATGCGAAACTACTTCGGGATTGGCCTCCACGATTCGATCTATATTTCTTTCGATACCTTGAAAATCAGGAATCAAAGTTTCAAGAGTGGTATTAGGATTCATTCTGCGAATAGCTTTTACCGTTTCTATCCAAATAATAGAGCCGCCATCTTTCAAGTCGTCTCTGTCGACGCTGGTAATAACGGCATGTTTAATATTCATGATTTTTATAGAACGTGCCACTTTTTCAGGCTCATCCCAATCTACGGTTTCTGGTCTTCCGGTTTTTACGCCGCAAAAACCGCAAGAACGCGTACACACATTTCCTAAAATCATAAACGTTGCCGTACCTTCTCCCCAGCATTCTCCCATATTGGGACAACTTCCGGAGGTACAAATCGTATTCAAACTATATTTATCAACTAAGCCTCGAAGCTCTGTGTATTTTTGTCCTATCGGGAGTTTCACTTTCAACCATTTCGGCTTTCCAACAGGTAAAGTATTTTCTAAAACAGTTTCCATATATCAATTTTCAAAGCACAAAGATAAGGAATGTAGTTTATTTGTGGATTCGTTTATTTGTTTATTTAAAGGAAGGAAAATGGAAGATTTAGGAGCAGAATATTCGGTTTTTTTAAGCAATGGTTGTCCTGCTTTCCGTTGTATCCGCGCTGATAGCTTCGTTCCTCGCAATGATAGCGCGGGATGCCACTACAATCAGGGCTAGAGTAGCACTTTTTGTTGTTTTAAGAGTATAAAATCTGAAGATCGTTTTTTATAAAAGTGTATTTCTGAAACTATTTTTAAACAGAAAAGCAGAATCTTTCGACTCTGCTTTTCTTATTTTTTGAAATTAATCCATCTGTACTGTGATGGGTAAATTATAGGCAGTTCGTACTGCTTTTGAACCAATCATTCCCGGAGACCATTTGGTTTTTAAGGATTTTAGTACTCTTATGGCTTCTTTGCCCATCCCATAACCAGGATCTCTTTTTACTTGAATATCAGTCATGCTGCCATCTTTTTCTATTACAAAAGACACATAAACTTTCATGGTGCTGCCACCATCAATTTCTGGTTTTTCAAAATTATTTCCCACATACGTATAAAACTTATTTATTCCTCCGGGGAATTCAGGAAGTTTATCCAGAGTTACACTGGCAACAATAGTATTTCCGGGGTCAGAAGGCGTATCAGTTGCTGTTCCTTGTCCGGCGGAAGAAGTCGGGTTTAAGCCAACGGTAGCTGTTCCTTCAGTACTAGTATTTGTAATCGTTGTATTATCGGTATTCTTTGCTATCTCTTGGTTCGCCTGCTGTGCTTGTACAATTTCAGGATTCAAAAGTTGGTCGCTTTGAATAGGTGCTTCGGTATTTTTTGTTTTTACTTCAGGAATAACTGTCTTTTCTATTTCCTGAAGTTGATTGGGAATAATGTCAGTGACGTTGACTATCGTATTGGTGAGATCGGGAAGAGTTATCCTATTTTCAGGATTAAAATAATGTAGAAGGATAGGAATGCTCAACGCGGATGTTAGCAATAGTATTCCCATAAAAAAGGCAAATAGGGAAGTTTTAGTGCTTTCTTTGCGCAATTGATACGCTCCATATTCTTTGTTTTTGTATTGAAAAACAAGATCAATCCAGCTGGTTTCGTAAATGCTTAATTTTGACATGGTTTATGGATTTAATGGTTAAGTAGCATTTAAATCATAAGCATCGGTTGTTTAAATTAACAACGTAAATAACAGGAATTTTAGTATATAAATAAAGAAGTTTTTTACTTTAATCGTTTAACTGGTTATTTGATTAACCGCATAAACAAAAATACTATCTTTTATTCTGAATGATTTCTGCCAATAGTTTCTTGGCGCGGAGGAGTTTTATTTTTACATTACTCAAAGGCTCATCAATTTTATTCGCAATTTCCTGATAACTCATTTCCTGAAAATAACGAAGTTGAATTACTTCTTGATAATGGGGTTTAAGCTCTTTGATAAACTGAAGTAGCTGAGAAAGATTTTGTTCCGTAATCAATTCATCTTCTGCCGATGGAGTAGTGTCGGCAATATTATACGCTTGTTGGTCTTCTTCATCTGTAATTTCGACAAAAAGACTTGATTTCTTTTTTCGAAGCAAATCAATATGTACGTTTTTTGCAATTGCAATAAGCCAAGTGTTAAACTGAAATTCCGAATTATAAGTAGCTATTTTATCAAAAGCTTTCGAAAAAGTTTCAATAGTAATGTCCTCTGCATTCGTCTCGTTTTCCGTGCGTTTGAGCATGAAACCATACACTTCGTTCCAATAATAATCCAATAGAAAAGTGAAGGCAACCTGGTCACCTTGTTTCGCTTTTTCTATTTGTTTGTTTATTTCCAATGTACCGGTTTTGAGAATGTATTTGTTATAAAGATATTAATTTGTGTGAATATAAGTACTAATTCGATTGCCGGATACCAATATATCACATCTTTTTCTTTTAATTTCCCTGCCGAAAACCCAATAACTATCCAAGCTATTATGTATCGGACGCAAAATAAGCCTAATACTATCATCCACTGAAACTGAAAAGCTAGTAATACGATGGCCAGTAGTATGAAAAGCAACTGCGAACAGTAGAATACTCCTAACTGAAATTTATCGAACTTTTTGTAATAGTTTGCCGTAGCAATATGTCTTCTTTTTTGTATGATCCAGTCTTTGTAAGTCGTTTTTGGCTTAGAATAAGTGAAACTTTCAGGCATAAAAGCAGTGGTTGTATTTCTCGCAGTAGCAGCTTGATTGACAAATAAATCATCATCGCCTGAACGAACTTTCATGTGTTCTATAAAACCATTTACATTAAAAAATTCTTCTTTTTTATAGGCTAGATTTCTACCTACGCCCATATAGGGATGACCCATTTTTGCCCAGGAAAAATATTGCATGGCCGTAAGCAAAGTTTCGAAACGAATTATTTTATTCAAAAATGAATTAGCAACTTTTTCATATTTACCATAGCCCAAAACAATTGTTTTTTGCATTGTAAATTGAGAACTCATTGCCGTAATCCATTCTTTTGATGTAGGATAGCAATCCGCATCAGTAAACAATAAATATTCTTTTTTTGCGGCCTTTATACCTAACGTTAAAGCGTATTTTTTGTTGCCCCAAAAGGCCTCATTGTTTTGCACTTTAACCAAACGTACATTTGGATATTGTTTTTCAAAACCTTCAAATATAGCTAAGGTGTGATCACTTGAAGCATCGTCAATTAAGACAATTTCAAAATCTGGATAGTTCTGTTCAGCCAGTAACGGAATAAAATTTGTTACATTTTCTTCTTCGTTTTTGGCACAAACAATAACCGATATCGGGATTTTTTTTGGAGTTATCTTCTGCGCTTTTGCGAAAGCGAATTTCCCAAAAAAGCCTAAGTAAAACAAAATCTGAACCGCAACAATAAAAATAAAAAAGTAAAGAATGATTATAAGCATCGGAGTTTAATGAGTTTCTAATCCCGAAATTTCGGGAGAATGCAAAGGTATGAATAGAATTAGGAATTGTTAATCATAAACTGTGAATTTTAAAAGAATTTATCTTGGACATTTCTTCATTTCATTTGCGACAGCAATGGACTGATTTGTGTTGGTTTTTTCCAACTCAGAAATGATGTTTTGGTAGTTCTTGTCGTCACGGTTTTGCGACATTTTTTGTTGGGCCTGAATTTCTTCGATTTCGATTTCAAAAGCTATAATTCCCCGACTTTGCATCATAGTTTTCTCAGATAAATCTTCTATTCGAACAGGGTTTTCGGAATTTTGTTCGTATTTATCTACTAGTCTTTTCAGCGATTGAATAACTGCATCGCCTTCAATAGTTTTGATTTTTCCGTAAACATGAACTGCAATATAATTCCATGTCGGTACATTTTCGTGATCGTACCAGGAAGGAGAGATGTAAGAATGTGGTCCTGAAAAAATGGCTAATATTTGGTCATTCTCCGCAAAGCCTTTCCATTGTGGATTTTCTTTAGAAATATGTCCCTCTAAAATTGTTTTCCCACCTTTATTGGTACCCAGTTCTAACGGAATATGAGTTGCCCACAATTTTCCGTTGGTTTGATTGATTAGAATACCAAAACTGTTTTCTTTTAGAAAAGCGGTAATGGCTTCTTGATTTTCGTTTTTGTAGATATCTGGAATAAACATGTTAGTTTTGGATTAAGGTTTTCAAATTAAAAATTAAATCACATTCACTTCGGCCTCAATATGAATTCCAAAAGTCTTAAAAATGGTGTCCTGAATATTCTTGGAAACATTCAAAATTTCCTGTCCCGTTGCATTGCCGTAATTGACTAAAACCAACGCTTGATTTTTATGTATTCCAGCATCGCCAAAACGTTTTCCTTTGAAACCTGCTTGTTCAATGAGCCAGCCTGCGGGAACTTTTACTTCGGTATCCGATATATCGAAATATTTCATTTCCGGAAATTGATGATGAATTTTCTCAAAATCAGATTTTAAGAGAATAGGGTTTTTAAAGAAACTTCCACTATTTCCCAATTCTTTTGGATCTGGTAATTTGCTTTGACGAATCGCAATAACCGCATTACTCACGTCCTTTAAAGTAGGATTGGTAATGTCATTCTTTGCTAATTCAGCTGTAATATCACCGTAAGAGGTATTGATTTTATGATTGCGTTTTGTCAGTTTAAAAACAACCGATGTAATAACAAATTGATTTTTAGCTTCGTTTTTGAAAACGCTTTCTCGATAGCCAAAATGACAATCTTCTTTGAGGAACGTTTTTATTTCTTGATTTTCGATAGTCATTGCTTCGCAGGAAACAAAAGTGTCTTTGATTTCAGTACCATAAGCACCTATGTTTTGAACAGGAGTTGTGCCTACATTTCCCGGAATTAACGACATGTTTTCCAGTCCTCCAAAATTCAGGTCAATTGTCCAAAGCACAAATTCATGCCAGTTTTCACCGGCCTGACTTTCGACCCAAACAAAATCTTCATTTTCTGCGATGATTTTTTTTCCTTTCAAGTCGATATGAATGACTAGGGCATCAATATCTTTTGTCAAAAGCATGTTGCTTCCTCCTCCTAAAATAAATTTTTTCTGTGCTTTATTTTCTTCTAAAATAACTTTCAAATCGTCTGCAGAATGAACCGCTGCGAATTGTTTTGCTTTGGCTTCAATGCCAAATGTATTGTATTTTTTTAAAGAGATATTAAGTTGTACTTCCATAAAACAGATTGCTTTTTTGAACCCTCAAAAGTAAGGATTAAAATTTATTTACGTAGGATTTCATCCAAATATGCATCATAAAAAGGGGCATAATATAAGGAGTCATATGATCATCTCCTTTTTGTAAATTCTGAACGAGCTTTTTGATGTTTATATTTTCAAAATAAGGATTTTGAAAGAGATCACTTTTCGAAAATGATTCTAATTCTTCTTTAAAGGCGGGGCTTTTTGTGATATAATCGCCCCAAGGAGCGCTTAATCCCACTTTTCTGAATTTTAGGATTTCATCTGGTAATCGTTCTGCCATAGCTGATTTCAGAATGAATTTCCATTTTTTACCTGCAAATAACCATTTGTCCTCTAATGAGCCCAAACCAATGACTAATCTTGGATCCAAAAACGGTTCTCGACATTCAATGGAAGCGCCCATTGTGCAACGGTCGTTTCGGTCAAGCAATGAACATAAGTACGTATGTTGGTCGAAATAAAGGGCCTGTCTGCGTAAATTATCCGGGTATAATGATTTTGCTTCTTTATAAATTTGTTTTCTGTATTCATTTTTTGGAAGCGTTTCAATTCCATAATTCTCCTCAATATCTTTTGGATAAATATTAGAGCCATTAAAAATTACCAACTCAGATTTTTTACTGATTTGGGCATATCGCGTTAACTTTTCGTAACGAGGCTTATTTGTAAATAGGTCTAAATTGCCAATTGTTGCAATGGAATTCAATAAAGATGGATATTGCAAGGCTTTGTATCGAACGTAACCGCCCATTAATTCATCAGCTCCTTCACCGGAAAGTAATACTTTTACGGATGGTTTTGCCATTTGTGAAACTGCCAATAAGTGAGGTTCACTCAAATGCATGATAGGTTCGTCCTGAAAATAAGTAGCGCTTATTAATTTATCGTAAAGGTTTTTATTCTCTAATTGCATCGTATGAAAGCCATAATCAAATTTCTCTGCCATCATTTTGGCTAGATGTGCTTCGTTATGTTCTTTCTCCTTGAAACCAATATTAAAAGTTTGTATGTCTTTGTATTTCTGATGGTGTAAAGAAGCCAAAACGGAAGAAGAATCCAATCCGCCGCTTAATAAAACACCAACAGGGACATCACTTACCATTCGTAATTTTATGGAATCGTCAAATGTTTCCCTGAACCATTCCACTGGATTTTTTATTTCAGGTTGGTTTTGAATTTCCTTTTTTAGATTCCACCATTTTTCGGTTGTAACTTTTCCTCCTTCGTCAATGCTCATTATATGTCCGGGTAACACTTTTTTTACGTTTTCGTATAAAGTGTTTTCGCCGGCAACAAACCGATTAAATATATATTCTTCCAGTCCGTCTTGCGCCATTTTGAGAGGTACACCGGCTGTGAACAGTGCTTTTTGTTCGGACGCAAAATAGAAAGTCTCGTTGTAAAACGAATAATACAAAGGTTTGACGCCCATTCGGTCCCGAACAACGGTCAGCTTTTTTTCCATTTTATCCCAAATAGCAAAAGCAAACATACCGTTAAGACGGTTCAGCATTTTTAAGCCATGCAATTGAAATAGCTTCAACAAAACTTCAGTATCAGAATTTGTTCTGATATCAAATCCGTTACTTTTTAGTTCGGGATAAAATTCCTTGAAATTGTAAATTTCTCCATTATAAACAAGTACATATCTACCGTCATCTGAAAGAAAAGGCTGGTGTCCGGCTGCGGAGACGTCAAGAATTGATAACCTCCTATGTCCAAAACCAATATTATTTTCAACGAATAATCCTTTGTCATCAGGTCCGCGATGCTCTAGCGAATCGCGCATCTTTGTCAGAATGCGTTCGTCAACTTTTTTTTGTGATTGTAAATGCAAGATTCCATTAATTCCACACATAGTTAATTGGGGCTGTTTGTGTTGATTAATTGGTGGTATTTATCAGCAATAATTTTCATATTTGTATTGTAATTGGCATTTTCTTCCACAAATTTTCTGTTTTTCAAAACAGCATTATTTCTATGTTCACTATTCTCAAATGACCATATTAATTCATCAGCGAGCATTTCATAATCATCAACCGGAATTAATTGGCCGTTTTCTCTTTGCTTAATCCAACTTTGGTTTCCTATTATGTCTGTGACAACAGGATAGCAATTGCAGGCCATTGCTTCAAATAAAGAAGCTGAAACTCCTTCTGTTGTTGGCATGCTGATGTAAATGTTAGATTGCTGTAATAGTTTAGGTAATTCTGTATTGGGAATTCTTCCGGTAAAGTTTACTTTATTTTCAATTTTTAGTTTTTTGGCCAATTCTTTCAATTTTGAAAGTTGGGTTCCGTCTCCTATAATTGTAAGTACGAAATCGATTCCCTTTTGGTTTAAAATACCAAAAGATTTTAAAATGATATCATGACGGTATTCCGGCAGCAAGGAGCGGGTTACAATAGCACAAATTTTTTCAGGATCAGCATTGTTTTTATTTGCAAATTGCACTAAATCAATTCCTTTTGGTAATACCAAAACTTTGCTCATATCTACCTTGGCTTCAATCATGGAAATAGTCATCACTGGACCCCAAGCATGTATCAAATCTGCTTTTTGAAAAGCATAATGTTGAATGACTTTTTTTAACGGTAATAAAATGGATTTTTTAGGCCATAAATCTGTTTTGCCTTGTTGCGCAATTGCAACGGGTTTCACTCCGGATAAGGCGGCAAGAAAACCGTAACTGGTGGTTCTCTCGGCAATAACCATATCTGGCTGATGTAATTTGATTATTTTTTTTATTTTAAAAAGGGCAAATTTAAATTCGAAAATCCTTAAAATTCGTTTGTGAATGCAATTACTAGGCATTTTTAATTCCCATGTAATGATTTCAAAATCCCCAAATTCTTTCAGACCATTCATCCATGTGATGGCATCAGCTCTGTAGGATTCTCCAAGGAAAAGTATTTTCTTTTTTTTTGCCAAAATAAATTATTCTTCAGAAGTTAGCGCGCGATTGATAAAATCATTCAACGGTTTTAGTGCTATTAATTTTTTACTCACTGTAGCAACAAAATCTTTTTTTGTTACTGCTGAAATATCAATTCTCTGAGTAGACTCAAAGCTTTTTAGTTTTAATAAGTCAATCGCAGGATGGTCTTTTTCGTAACCTCTTGGAGGGTTTTTAAGTGTGTTTTTGTCATTTCGATCAAAATCGGTAAACTCTTTTTTGAACTCTTTTGCATTAAGGATTGCTTCTAAATCATCATGGAAATAAGCAATTTCTTTGCGCATTTTTTTTAAATCCTCAGGTTCAGGACAATACAGTCCTCCGGCAATAAAACTGGCTCCTTTTTCGATTTGAATATAATATCCTGAACGATTCATTCCTTTTGCGCCCGAAGAAATCCAAATTCCTACATGCGATTTATATGGGGACTTGTCTTTGGAAAATCTGATATCCCGGTTGATTCTGAAAGTACAATTTTTGACTTCCAGCATTTCCAGTGATGGGTCCAATGGTTTCATTGCATCGAGCAAATCGCCAATGAGCTGATGTAAATCTTTTTTGAAAGCTTCGTACCGTTTTTTATTATCCAAAAACCAATCTCTATTGTTATTGGCTTTTAAATCTTCCAGAAATTGCAAAGTGTCTTTTGAAAGCATCTAAATATTATTGTAATTGTTTTTTTAAATCTTCTTCACTAATAAAACCGGAATGTTTCCATTTTACTTCTTTATTTTCATATAATAATAAAGTAGGGAGTTCGCTGATTTTCATTTCAGAGACTAAAGTTTTATTTTCATCAGCATTCAATCTTACAATTGTTACTTTATCAGCTAGCTCTTTTTGCATTTGTAAAATGTATGGAGCCATTTTTTTGCATGGAGCACACCATTCTGCATAGAAATTAATCAGTATTTTTTTGTCGGTATTTAATAATTCACTATATTCCTGACTGCACATTCCTACGATTTTGTCACTTGGTTTAGACAATCCGGCCGCATCCCATTTTAGCATTCCGCCTTGCAATTCATAAATAGTGGTGAAGCCTAATTCTTCTAATTTTGCTGCAGCTTGTTTGCTTCTCCCTCCGCTTTTGCAATACACAAAAATAGGTTTTGTTTTATCGTATGTTGCTGCTTTGGTAACGAAATCAGTACCATTCCAATTTACATTAGTGGCATTATCGATATGTCCCGAGATAAATTCTTCAGGAGTTCGAACATCTAGAATTTGTGCGTTTGGAGTTGCAGCAATTTTTTCAGCAAATGCTGCGGGCTCAATAGTTTTTATGTTTTTCGAAGTTTGTCCGTTACAGGATAACACGGCAAACGATATAATTAGGAGGAACATAAGACGGTATTTCATGGCAAATAAGATTTGAAATTTGTGTAGGCTAAAGTAGGTAATTTTTCAACTTTTGAATTATATAAACTATTAAATAAAAGTTATAAATTAAAAATTTTATAGCTCTGATGTGTCGATTTCACGATGGTTTCTGTGCGTTCAGGATGTGTGTCTGAAATAAACAGCTGTCCAAAAGTATCGCTATTGACCATTTCGATGATCTTAGCCACCCTGCTTTCGTCTAATTTGTCGAATATATCATCAAAAAGTAGAATAGGTTTTACGCCACTTTGTTTTTTTAAAAATTCAAATTGGGCTAGTTTCAGTGCAATCAAAAACGATTTTTGTTGGCCTTGTGAACCAAATTTTTTGATGGGATGATTGTCGATTTCAAATGATAAATCATCTTTATGAGTTCCTACGCTTGTGTAATGTAAAGCTCTGTCTTTATTGATGTTTTCTTGTAAAAGTGTCAATAAATTATTTTCGAATAAATGGCTTTCGTATATTAATTGCACTGTTTCCTGAGAGCCCGTTATCGCTTGATGATGCACATTGAAAATAGGGATAAACTGATCGATAAATTCTTTTCTTTTTTCGAAAATATATTTTCCAAAACTATTAAGCTGCTCATTATATATAGATAGAGTGTCATTCTCAAAAACATGGTTCAGCGCGAAATATTTCAACAAAGCATTACGCTGGCTCATTACTTTTTGGTATTGAATGAGTTGTTGCAAATAGTGGGAATCCAATTGCGAAATGACGCTGTCCATAAACTTTCGTCTCGTTTCGCTGCCTTCAACAATCAAATCCGTGTCAGCAGGTGAAATAATAACCAAAGGAATGAAACCAATATGATCTGAAAATTTATCGTAGGCTTTTCCGTTACGCTTTAATATCTTTTTCTGTCCTTTTTTTAGGCTGCAAAGAATTTGTTCGTTTCTTTCGTTTTTTACGAATTCAGCATCAATCACAAAAAACTCTTCGCCATGTTTAATATTCTGAACGGCTAATGGATTGAAATAGCTTTTACCGTAAGATAAATGGTAGATTGCATCAAGCACATTCGTCTTTCCTATTCCGTTTTTGCCTACAAAACAATTTATTTTGGTGTCAAATTCGAAATTTGCTTCCGAAAAATTCTTATAATTGAATAATGAAATCTTTTTTAAATACATGGGAAAGCTTGCTGGTATTGAGAACTTTGATGTTTTTTAACAAGTTTTTCAAAGCGGGTGCAAATTATTGAAAAATATCGATAAAAATGGCTTTTAGATTTTTTCTCTGCTAATTATTTTGCCTTTGGAAAGAAAGAACCTCCAGTATTATTTTTTTTGAATATAAAAGCATATTTTTTGTGTCGGTTTGAATAAAAATTTTATTTTTGCGATTCACTAAATTAAAAATAAATGGCTACTTACAGTAAAAGAGGATATAAAGCACCAAAAGAAAAAGAAGTAAAAGACATAGTTGAAGAGGTAAAGGTTGATGAAAAAGACAGTGCAACTGCAGGTGTTTTTTCTAAATTAGATGAAACAGCGTCAAAAACGGAAGACTGGGTTGCTAGAAATCAAAAAATCATTATTGGATTAGTTGCCGGTGTTGCTATATTTACTGTTGGTTATTTAGCATATCAAAAATTTATTGCTACGCCAAAACAAGACGAAGCTGCTAACGAAATGTTTGTTGCACAACAAAATTTCCAAAAAGCTACAGACGGAGTTGCAAGTGATTCATTATATAAGTTGTCTTTAAATGGTTCTGAAGGTAAATTTGGGTTTGTCAAAATTGCAGATGAATATTCTGGAACTGATGCTGGAAACCTAGCAAATTATTATGCAGGTATGGCTTATTTAAATACTGGAAAATATGCTGAAGCTATTGATTTTTTGAGTAAATTTAACTCAGAAGATATTGTATTGAATGCTATGGCAAAAGGTGCAATAGGAGATGCATATTCACAACAAAACAAACCAAAAGAAGCTTTAGAGAATTATGTAAAAGCTGCTGAGGTAAATAAAAATGATTTTACAACTCCACGTTTCTTGTTGAAAGCTGGTAAGACAGCTTTAGCTTTAGGAAATAAAGAAGAGGCACTAAAATATTTTACAAATATTAAAGATAATTATGATGCAAGCCCAGAGGCTGCTTCAGTCGATGTTTTAATAGGATTAGCACAATAAAAAGTGTTCAGTTATCAGTAGCGGTGGGCAGTTTATTCTGCTAACTGAATACTGAACACTGAGTACTGAAAACTAAAAAATATGGCTACCGTAAATAAAAACTTATCCGAGTACGATAAAAATTCAATCCCAAACGCGAAAAATTTTCGCTTTGGGATTGTTGTTTCAGAATGGAATGATTCTATAACTGAAGGACTTTATAAAGGTGCTATAGAAGCCCTTTTGGAAAACCAAGTGCCGGCACAGCATATTATTCGCTGGAATGTTCCTGGAAGTTTCGAACTTATATATGGATCAAAAAAAATGTTGCAAACGCAGAATGTTGATGCCGTTATAGCCATTGGATGTGTAATTCAAGGGCAAACGAAACATTTTGATTTTGTGTGCGAAGGCGTAACTCAAGGAATAAAGGATTTGAATGTTCAAACAGATATTCCTGTTATATTTTGTGTTCTGACTGATAATACCATGCAACAATCCATTGATAGAAGTGGTGGAATTCATGGTAATAAAGGTACTGAAGCGGCTATTGCAGCCATAAAAATGGCCTATATTCGCCAACAAGCTTCGTTGTCACATCAAATCGACAATCAACATTTATTGTCTTCGGGAGCTATTCAAATAGAAGAAGGGACGCCTTTAGAATTAAAGGAATAAATAATAAAATTATTAATTATTAAACCTATACTGTTCATTAATAGTATAGGTTTTTTGTTTTTTTTATGATTAAATAAGCTACCATTCCCGGTAGAATTTCATTAAATTTGTACTTCTTGGTTTTATAAATAAACTTTGTCACCCTTAGCACAGTCGAAGGGTTAAACTTTAAACCTAAATTTTTTAATGTCGAGTATCATTCAATTACTTCCTGATCATGTTGCCAACCAAATTGCTGCTGGAGAAGTCGTTCAAAGACCCGCTTCAGTAGTCAAAGAATTGCTCGAAAACGCTGTAGATGCAAGAGCAACAGATATAAAATTAATTATTAAAGATGCAGGGAAGGCGTTGGTTCAGGTTATTGACAATGGTTTAGGAATGTCTGTCACAGATGCACGTTTGTGTTTTGAACGTCATGCCACTTCCAAAATCCGTCAGGCCGAGGATTTATTTTCGTTGCATACCAAAGGTTTTCGTGGTGAAGCATTAGCCTCAATTGCTGCTATTGCGCACATTGAAATGAAAACCAAACAGGATCAAGAAGAGTTAGGCACGCATATAGTCATTGAAGGCAGTAAGTTTGTATCACAAGATGTAGCGGTTTTGCCAAAAGGAACTTCATTTGCAGTAAAAAATTTATTTTTTAATATTCCCGCACGTCGTAATTTTCTAAAGTCGGATACGGTGGAATATCGTCATGTTATTGATGAGTTTCAACGCGTGGCTTTGGCTCACCCAAAAATACATTTTACCTTTTATCACAACGGTAGTGAAATGTTTAATTTGCCTCCTTCTACTTTAAGACAAAGGATTGTAAATGTTTTTTCGGGTAAAACCAATGAGAAATTAGTGCCCGTTCAGGAAGAAACGGAAATAGTCAGCATTCAAGGTTTTGTCAGCAAACCTGAATTTGCCAAAAAGAATCGTGGGGAACAATTTTTCTTTGTCAATGATCGGTTTATTAAAAGCGGTTATTTGCATCATGCTGTTATGGCTGCCTATGACGGAATTTTGAAAGATGGAGCACAACCGAGTTATTTTTTATATTTATCAGTACCTCCAAATACAATAGATATAAATATTCATCCCACAAAAACAGAAATCAAGTTTGATGACGAGCATGCTTTATATGCTATTTTAAGAGCTTCTATTAAACATAGTTTGGGACAATTTAATGTAGCGCCAGTGTTGGATTTTGATAGGGATTCAAATTTAGATACGCCTTATCATTATAAAGACCTAGAAGGCGCAACACCAACCATTCAAGTAGACGGTAATTTTAATCCGTTTTCTGACGATAAACCCAATAAACATTATTCGAATTATAAGAAACCGGAACCAACAGCAAACTGGGAAAGTTTATATGTAGGTTTAAAACAAGATACGGACGAAATTGGTGGTATCACTTTCGAAAACGAAGAAGTGACTTCGTCTTTATTTAATGATGAGGAAGTAGAACATGCGGTACATAAAACCTATCAAATTCATAAAAAATATATTGTTTCTTCGATCAAATCAGGGATGGTAATTGTAGATCAACAAAGGGCGCATCAGCGTGTTTTGTATGAACAATTCCTTGTGAACATGACCGTTCTTCAGGCATCAAGCCAACAGTTATTATTTCCTTTGAACTTGTTTTTTTCATCGAGCGAAATGGAACTCATTGCTGAATTACAATTATCACTGATGAATACAGGTTTTGTTTTTGAAGAAACAAATAAAGATCACATAGTCATTTCAGGAATTCCTGTGAATGTCACAGAGAGCGAAGTGTCAATTGTTTTGGAACAATTATTAAGTGATTTACAAGATGGAATTCCAGAAAGCAGTTTCAGTCAAAATGACACGATTGCTAAATCAATGGCTAAAAGTTTAGCCGTTAAAACAGGAACCCATCTTACAGAAAAAGAACAGGAAAATTTGGTAAACGGGCTTTTTGCCTGCAAGGACCCCAATGTTTCACCATTTTATAAACCCACTTTCATCACAATGCGTGTGGAAGATTTAGACAAAAAATTTGCAGTATGAGAAACGTAACGGAAACGGTTAAGCAATTAATCATTATTAATATTTTATTCTTTGTTGGAACATTGGCTTTAGGGGATGTGACCTATAAGTTTCTAGCTTTGTATTTTCCAGAAAATCCCAGTTTTCAATATTGGCAACCGCTTACTCATATGTTTATGCATGGAGGATTGATGCATATATTTTTCAATATGTTTGCCTTATACTCGTTTGGTTCTGCCTTGGAGCAAATGTGGGGTAGTAAAAAATTCTTATTTTTTTATATATCTTGCGGTTTAGGTGCTGCACTGTTGCATACAGGAGTAAATTACTATTATTTTCAGGATAGTTTGAATACGCTGGTGGCAAATGGATTTCAAAAAACTCAGATTTTGCAAATTTTGAACGAAGGTAAAATCGATACCAGATGGCAAGAAATCTTATCAGTTTCTGACTTGCAAAATTTCACAAGTGCTTACTTAGGAACTGCAGTTGGTGCTTCCGGAGCTATTTATGGAGTTATAGTAGCTTTTGCTTTCATGTTTCCAAATGCCGAATTGGCTTTGATGTTTATTCCCGTTCCAATAAAGGCAAAGTTTTTTGTGCCAGGTTTAGTTTTAGTGGATCTGTATTTAGGAATTTCCGGCAAATCAATTTTCGGAGGTGGAGGAATAGCTCATTTTGCGCACGTTGGTGGTGCTTTATTTGGTTTTATCATAATGTGGTATTGGAAGAGAAATCAGTTCAATCAAAATCGCTGGAATTAATTCAGATATTAGCAAGTCACAGATAATACATTTTCCTGATTTCAGATCGTCCTGTGAGGGATTGTTTTAAAAATTGTATTTTATATATTTACGAAACAGAATTCTTAACCGAAAAATAGACAATGAGTATAATTGAGGACTTGAAATTGCAGTATAAAATAGGTGGAATAACCCAAAGGTTAATCTACTGGAATGTGTCTTGTTTTTTAATTTCGCTAATTTTTTTCTATCAATTTAAGGTTGGAGCGTTTGATTTTCCTACTTGGATTGCCCTTTCTTCGGAACCGTCTAATTTTATTTTAAAACCTTGGACTTTCCTAACGTATTCTTTTTTACACGATGGATTTTGGCATTTGTTTTTCAATATGATGGTCCTTAATTTTTCAAGCTCTTTGTTTTTGACCTTTTTCACTCCTAAACAATTTTTTGGGTTGTATATATTGAGTGCTATATTTGCAGGTATCGCTTTTGTTGCCGGTTATTATTTTTTGAATTTAAGCGCTTCAATAGTAGGTGCTTCTGCCGCAATTATGGCTGTTTTAGTTGCTGCGACGACTTATCATCCGTTGATGAATATTCGATTGTTGCTTATTGGTAACGTAAAACTATGGCATATCACTTTTGTAATTATTTTGTTGGATCTGATGCAATTTAGACTGGAAAATACTGGCGGGCATATTTCTCACCTTTCAGGAGCATTTTTTGGTTTTATTTTTATTAAATTGCTTGAAAATGGAATTGATTTGAGTAAAATAGTATCACGTGTTTTAGATTTTTTTGCAAATATTTTCACTAAATCGCCTTCAACACCATTCAAAAAAGTACATAAAAATTATACTAGACCTGTCGAAAAAAGCGGTTCAAGAATCATAACAAAAGACAAATCACAACAACAAATTGATGAAATTTTAGATAAGATTAGTCAGTCTGGTTATGATAGTTTGACTAAAGAAGAAAAAGAGTTTTTATTCAAAGCAGGGAAGTAAGTTGATAGTTTTCAGTTACAGTATTAAGAAAAAAATAAAATAAATGAAAAACCTCTCGTGGTTCAATAAAGTAATGTTTTTTTTGAATATAGTTCTAATTGTATTAACATTTATAGCTTATGTTTTACCATTTTTAGCACCTAAAACTTTTCCGTTTTTAGCTGTTTTAACCCTATTTATGCCATTCTTTTTTATAATGAATGGGCTTTTCTTTATTTATTGGTTCTTACAATTTAAGAAGAGAATGATTTTGTCTGGTTTGGTACTTCTGATTGGAATCACTTTTATAAACAAATTCTATAAATTTTCTTCGAATGATTTGCCTGTGGAGGAAAATGATTTTACAGTAATGAGTTATAATGTTCACCTTTTCAATGTATTCAAATGGATTGATAGGGACGATGTTCCTACTGAGATCTTAGCTTTTGTAAATGAGAAAAATCCAGATATTTTATGCATACAGGAATATTCCTCTTCGGCTAATATAGATTTTAAAGTCTATCCGCATAGCTATATTTTTACCGATGGTAATAATGTCAAAACAGGGCAGGCTATTTTTTCTAAATTTCCCATTATTGACCGAGGAAGTATAGTTTTTGCGAACACCACTAATGACATCATTTTTGCTGATATTAAAAAAGGAAAAGATATAATTAGGGTATATAATATGCATTTGCAGTCCTTAAAAATATCTCCTGATGTTAATAAAATCAATGAAAATATTGAGTCAATTAATCAGGATAAATCCCAAATGATGTTCAAAAGAATTAGTGTGGCTTTCAAAGAGCAACAGGAACAAGCAGAGAAGTTCATGGAACATAAGAATAAGTGTCCGTATCCTATAATAATCTGTGGAGACATGAATAACAGTGCGTTTTCCTATGTTTACAGGAGCATCAAAGGAAAACTGCAAGATAGCTTTGAAGAAGCTGGTAAAGGATTTGGAGTTACCTATAAATTTAAATATTATCCTGCGAGAATTGATTATATTTTTGCAGATGACAGAATGAAAATTAAAAAATTCGAAAGTTTTC
The DNA here is from genome assembly GCF_900142885.1 of Flavobacterium xinjiangense. Classification (GTDB taxonomy): domain Bacteria; phylum Bacteroidota; class Bacteroidia; order Flavobacteriales; family Flavobacteriaceae; genus Flavobacterium; species Flavobacterium xinjiangense. The sequence continues at coordinate 56,803 of NZ_FRCL01000011.1, forward strand.
CTGACTTTATAAATTCAGATCATTTTCCTGTTATGGCCAGAATGTCATTTGAAGGAGAATGATTTCCGAACCCTATTTTATAATCATCTCTTGTTTCTTTAAATAATCTAAAGCATATTTTCCTTCATTAAATAGCAAATCAAGAACGCTAAGATTATTGATAAAACCGTATTTATCGTCAAAAACCTGAGTGTAACTTTCAAATAAGGAAGGGTCTTTTTTTCCGTTTACTAAAGCTCTAAAGTCTTTATACTCATTTGTATCTACTTCATGAAAATATTCAGTTGTAGTTGTGTATTCCAATTTCATCCGTAAACATTTAGAAAGAATTTCTATAGTTTTAAAATTCAAATCCAATAAAAATTTATGTTTTTCTTCAAAAATTGGACGAAGGTCATCTTCGAAAAACTCAAAGAATGGCGAACTTCTGTAAGCCGCTTCCAGTGATTTGAAATGTTGTTTTTGCCACTGAGAATCAGTTTCGATTTGAATGTCTTTTGTCTTTTGATGACTTTCTTTATAATGCTTCACTGGAATATTCAAAAGCTGAATCCCGTTGGGACTATAGATATAAGTTCTGTTACGATTGGTTTGTTTCTGAAAATTATCCTCTATCTCAAATACAGTATTTTCTGATTGCGCGAGAGCTGCAAAATGACTTATCGAAGGGAAGTACGTAGGGAACAACAGGGTTTTCATACAATCAGTTTTATATATAAAAAGTAAGGTTTAAAGTTACGAATACAACTTTAAACCTTGGACTTTAAATTAGGAATTTTAATCTAAATATCTTTCTTCTCTTTTCTTTTTTTCCAAAAATATTCTCCAACAAAGAAGGCTACTAAACCAAGTAGAAATAATTTGAAATACGATTGAGGTTGTCCTTCGCCGCTAACAGTTGTAAAAACTCTATCCCAACGAATTTTATTCAAACCTTTTCCATTAGTGTCCCAACTCATCCAGATAAAAATAGGTTTCCCTACAATATGATCTTCTGGCACATAACCCCAATAGCGGCTATCTTCAGAGTTGTGACGGTTATCTCCCATCATCCAGTAGTAATTTTGTTTGAACGTGTAACTATTAACAATCGCTCCGTTCAATCTTATTTCATTGCCTGTAACTTTAAGGTCATTTTTTTCACCGTTATCATTCTTTTCATACTCGGTGATAATTCTTTTGTAAAAGGGCAATGTCTCTGTTGTTAAAGCAACCGTTTTTCCTTTTTGCGGAATGTAAATTGGTCCCAAATTATCGCGATTCCATTTGTTGATATGAGGGAATATGCCATCTTCAACTCCTTTCGAAATTTGTCTTGTTACTGATATTATTCCGGGAACATTTTTTAATCGTTCAGCACCAGCTGCAGTAAGTGCTTTTAAGAATAAGGTATCTCTTAGTTCGCTTTTAAAACCAGCTTCGTCTGTTATATTTAAATCTTTTATTAAATATTCAAAATCGATAGGTGTTTTTCCATCTAAAGCTACCGCGTAGGAATATTGAGGTTTAGCTCTCTCTGGCATAACTAATATTTTGCCATCGATATAAACAATTCCGTCTTTTATAGACAAGCTATCTCCGGGGATTCCAACACATCTTTTTACATAATTTGATTTTTTATCTACTGGTTTGAGCACGTGTCTTTTGGAAGTGTCAAAAAATTTATACACAGTATCTACAGGCCAGTTGAAAACGACAATATCAGTTCTTTCTATAGTTTGAAAACCGGGTAATCTCATGTAAGGTAATTGAGGCCAGTTTAAATACGATTTTCTTTTAGTAAAAGGAATCGAGTCATGTACCATTGGCAAAGCCACGGTAGTCATAGGAACTCTAGCTCCAAAATTTATTTTGCTGACAAATAGAAAGTCGCCAATTAACAAAGATTTCTCCAATGAAGCAGTAGGGATCGTGTAAGGCTGAATAAAATAGGTGTGAACTAAAGTAGCCACGATGACAGCAAAAAGTAATGAGCTAATTGTGTCTGCTGTTTTATTTTCAGGTTGCAAACTTCTGTCGGCTATATAATCTAGTTTTTGGGTATAATTAATGTAATAGATATAAAATCCAAAAGTTATTATTCCCAGAAAAGTATCTAAACTAGATCTTTTTCCAAAACTTCTTAAGGTTTCAATCCAAATGACTGGAAACATAATCAAGTTTACAATTGGAATGAAAAGCAATATAGTCCACCATGTTGGGCGACCTATAATCTTCATTAAAACAATAGCATTATAAACAGGAATGGCAGCTTCCCAGCGTTTTCTACCTGCAGCTTCGTATAACTTCCAGGTTCCTAAAAAGTGAACTATTTGTACAAGCAGGAAAAATACAAACCATTGATATAGTGTCATAATATGTTTATTTGGTTAATCGTTTATTTGTTTATTCGAAAATTAGAAAGTTTTATGATTTTTAAAAATCTAACTATCTAAAAATCTATTTATCTAAATCTAATACGTCTTTCATTGTAAAAACACCATGTTTGCCTACAATCCATTCGGCTGCAATTACAGCTCCTAATGCAAAACCTTCACGATTGTGCGCTGTATGTTTGATTTCTATTGCATCCACAGCCGAATTATAAGTTACAGTATGCGTTCCGGGAACAGTACCAATTCTTTTGGTTTCGATATGAATCTGATTTGGTTCTGGGTTTTCTAAAGTCCAATTCGTATAGGAACTATTCTCGATAACTCCTTTTGCTAAGGAGATGGCTGTTCCACTTGGTGCGTCCAGTTTTTGAGTGTGATGAATTTCTTCCATATCAACACTATAGCTATCGAATTTTGACATTATTTTAGCTAAATATTCGTTGAGTTCAAAAAAAATATTTACGCCTAAACTAAAGTTCGAACTGGAGATAAATCCTCCGTTTTTTTCTTTGCACAACGCCAACATTTCATCATAATGTTCTAACCAGCCAGTTGTCCCTGAAATTACTGGAACATTTGCATGAAAACAATTTGAAATGTTACTCACAGCTGCAGTTGGGACACTAAAATCAATGGCAACATCTGCTTCTGAAAGTCCATCATAAGTGTTGAATTCGTCTTTTTTCAAAACAATTTCATGACCTCTTTCCAGTGCAATCCTTTCAATTACCTGACCCATTTTTCCGTATCCTAAAAGCGCAATTTTCATTCGTGTGTTATTTGTGATTAAAAAAATCAGAAAGTAATAAATCGTGTTTTTTACTCTCTAAAAATTGTAATTAAGTGTTAGACCAACATTAGTCTTAAATGTTACATCGTTGGGATAAATAATAGGTCTTACGGACAAGTTTTCATCTACATTAAATTGTAGCAAGGCAGCATCAACATTGGCATCAATGATATTTAATGCATAAAAGGCCAAAGTTACTAAAGCAGATAAATCACGATTTCTTTGGTAAAATTTCTGTCCCGCAATCAATCTTGTATTGTCCAGATACGTATAATTATCATCGGTATATCCTTCTAATCGACGTTTATAGGCATCTCTATATTGATGGTATTTTTTATTATTGTCAATATAAAAATAAAGACTGGTTCCAATGGCGCCATAAACCAATGGGATTTTCCAATATTTTTTGTTGTAAGCCTGTCCTAATCCTGGTAAAATAGCCGAATAAAAAGCAGCTTTAGCGGGAGTCAAAGGATCTATGTTATTTGATTTCAATGTGTCTTTAGCGACCAACACCGCTTCTGTTTCCGTTTGTGCAAAAACAGTGGTATTTCCTGCTATAAAAAGGAATAAAGCGATGAAAATGATTTTATACACTACTCGTTTATTAGTTTAATGATTCGATTGAAGTCTTCTTCGGAATGGAATGGAATAGTGATTTTTCCTTTACCGTTTCCAGCCACTTTTACATCGACTTTGGTGCCAAAATAATTTGTAAAAGTGCTTTTGTGTGCATCAGCAATTTCAAACGATGCTGCTTTAGGTTTACCGGCAGGTTTAGGTTTTAAACTTTCCTGATAATTTTTTACCAATGCCTCCGTATCACGAACCGAGAGATTCTGACTTACGATTTTTTGATAAATATCTGTTTGAATATCTTGGTCTTCAATGTTTATTATTGCACGACCATGACCCATGCTGATGAAACCATCACGAATTCCAGTTTGGATTATTGGGTCTAATTTTAAAAGCCTCAAATAATTGGCAATCGTAGATCGTTTTTTCCCTACACGCTCGCTCATCTGCTCTTGAGTCAACTGAATTTCGTCAATCAATCGCTGGTACGAAAGTGCAATTTCTATTGGATCTAGATCATGACGTTGAATATTCTCAACTAATGCCATAACCAATGATTCATTGTCATTTGCAATACGAATATATGCCGGAACAGTTTTCAATCCAACAAGGGTAGACGCGCGAAGACGACGTTCCCCTGATATTAATTGGTATTTATTAAAATCTAATTTACGTACGGTAATAGGCTGAATAACGCCTAATTCTTTAATAGAAGTCGCTAATTCTCTCAATGATTCTTCATTGAAATTGCTTCTTGGCTGAAACGGATTTATTTCTATAGCATCTATTTCAAGCTCAATAATATTTCCTACAACTTTATCGGCATTTTTATCATCAACGGATTTTATATCGTTTTCCGGATCTTTCAATAACGCAGATAATCCTCTTCCTAAGGCTTGTTTTTTTATTGCTTTTGCCATAAAACTATTTACTGTTTTTCTTTATAACTTCTTGAGCCAGATGCAGGTAATTAGTAGCTCCCTTACTGGTTGCATCGTAGTTTATAATGCTTTCGCCAAAACTCGGTGCTTCACTCAATTTTACATTTCTTTGAATAATCGTATCAAAAACCATATCGTTGAAGTGTTTTTGAACCTCTTCTACCACTTGGTTTGACAGACGCAATCTGGAGTCAAACATTGTTAGTAATAATCCTTCTATGTCTAAATCGGCATTATGGATTTTTTGGATACTTTTTATCGTATTCAATAACTTCCCAAGACCTTCCAACGCAAAATATTCACACTGAATTGGAATGATTACGGAGTCAGCAGCAGTCAAAGCATTTAGCGTCAACAATCCAAGTGATGGAGCACAATCTATAATGATAAAATCATAGTCATCTTTAACGCTCTCCAATGCTTTTTTCAGCATATATTCTCGGTTTTCTTTGTCGACCAATTCGATTTCGATAGCAACAAGATCAATATGAGAAGGGATAACATCTACATTTGGAGCTGAACATTTTATGATCGCCTCTTTCGGGGTATGACTGTGTTCTAAAATTTGGTAGGTTCCTATTTCAACGTTTTCTACATCAATACCTAAGCCAGAGCTGGCATTTGCTTGAGGATCTGCATCTATAAGTAACACTCTTTTTTCTAAAACACCTAATGAGGCGGCAAGATTTACAGACGTTGTAGTCTTTCCAACTCCACCTTTTTGATTAGCAATCGCAATGATTTTGCCCATTTATTTTTCTAAATTTTGAACCGTAAAAATACAATTATTTATGGTTTCTAAAAATCTATTTTGTTAACATTTGTTAAGGCTTGATTCCTTGCTATTTGAGCGAATTATTGTTTTTTAAATTGAGGTCCTTTTTAGGAGCTATTCCAACTGTTCGTTTCAAGTTCTTGAGCTCCAAGCTTTTTTTCTATTGCCATAAAAGGAGCTTCTTTTGGTCGCTCTTTTCTGTCAGGAAAAAATAGCTTTTAGCTCGGCGAAGCTTTCCTCTGCCATTTGGGCTAGGGAAGTTGGAGATTCGTGATGGAGTGGAGGTATTAATTTTATTGACCTATGGTAGCAATAGTATTTAAGTATAAAAATTTAAAATGCGCTTTTTTCAAAAAGGAGATTAATCAATCATTTTTAAACATAAAAAAAAGCCGAACATTTCTGTTCAGCTTTTGGTCGGGGTGGCAGGATTCGAACCTGCGGCCTCCTGCTCCCAAAGCAGGCGCGATAACCGAGCTACGCTACACCCCGTAACGCGAGTGCAAATATAAAACTAATTTCGAGATTGACAAGCGATATTCTCAAATAGGAGAATATTATTTGGGAATAAGCAAAAATGATATTTTTTTAGTCGTATTTTTTTATTAAAAAACTACATTTGCAACTTCAAAAATGTAATAAAATCTTACTATGTCAGATACAATCGAAAAAATTAAATGTCTTATTATAGGTTCTGGACCAGCAGGTTATACTGCTGCGATTTATGCTGCCAGAGCAAATATGAACCCAGTTTTATATCAAGGAATTCAACCTGGAGGTCAATTGACTACAACTAACGAAGTAGAAAATTTTCCCGGTTATGTGGATGGTGTGACCGGACCCGAAATGATGGTGCAGTTACAAGCTCAAGCACAACGTTTTGGAACTGATGTACGTGACGGTTGGGCTACTAAAGTTGATTTCTCAGGAGATATTCATAAAGTGTGGATCAATGGCACTAAAGAATTGCATTGTGAAACGGTAATTATTTCTACTGGTGCTTCTGCTAAATATTTAGGTTTGCCATCAGAACAACATTATTTAAAAATGGGTGGTGGTGTTTCTGCCTGTGCGGTTTGTGATGGATTTTTCTATAGAAACCAAGAAGTTGTAATAGTTGGAGCAGGGGATTCCGCTTGTGAGGAAGCACATTATTTGTCAAAATTGTGTAAAAAAGTAACGATGTTAGTGCGTAGCGAAAAATTCAGAGCTTCGAAAATTATGGAAGAGCGCGTTCGCAAAACAGAAAACATAAACATATTAATGAATCACGATACTATTGAAGTATTAGGGGATGAACAAGTTGTTACGGGTGTAAAAGCTCTAAATAAAACTACTGGTGAAACTTTCGATATAGAAGCGACTGGTTTCTTTGTAGCCATTGGACACAAACCAAATACAGATATTTTTACAGAGTTTATCACATTAGATGAAACAGGTTATATTGTTAACACAGCAGGAACTTCAAAAACAAACGTTGGTGGTGTTTTTGTTGCTGGAGATGCCGCTGATCATGTGTATCGTCAAGCAATTACTGCTGCCGGAACCGGTTGTATGGCTGCATTAGATGCAGAAAGATATTTGGCTTCTAAAGAGTAAAGGAATCAGAAAATTTATTTTAAGAAATTTGAAAGATAGATAATAGATTCATTAGAAGGTTTTTCAAATCTTGCTATCTTTTCAAAATGAAAAAGTCCCATTTGCCTTAGCAAGTGGGACTTTTTGTTGATAAGAGTTGAATTAATTAATCCAATTTTTTTACTCCCCTCCTTCGGAGGGGTTGGGGGAGAATTCCCTATTTTATTTTTTTGAATAGTTTTGCTTCGTCGCTAAATTGTCGCATTTCTATTTTTGGAGATCCCAAAAGATGTATTTCTGATTTATCGGCTGCATCAATAATGACGTTTGCCTCGACAAACAGGCTGCAGTTTGTATAACTCTCCGTAATTATTTCGGCATCTTTTACAATTAGTTTATTTCCGGTTAAAGTCGAATTATTATCTAATCGAACTATTGCTTTTGTTGCGTTACCTTCTAGGGTTGCATTAGATTTTTGATACAAATCAACTTTTAAATCAAAAGTGGTGAGCAAAGATTTTAATGCTGCATTTTTGCTTAATTGTATAGTCGTGTTCTCCGATCTTAGATTGAGTTCTGTTTTAGATTTATCATCTGCTTCTAAAATGAATTTCTTAGTGTTGACATTCAAAAAAAGCTTAGCATAATCGAAGGTTTTAAAAGTGATTTCTTCCAACTGAATTTCTTCTATTGCATTTATAGTTGCCTCATTTTTTGAAGTCACAAGAGTCAAATCACTGTTATAGGTTACCCTTACAATTAGTTTTTTATAATTTACGGCTTCTTTTGTAGTGTAAATGCGAAGTGTGTTGTCTCTTAAATCAAAAGAAATAATATCATGAAGATTATCGTCAGCTTCAATTTTTATACTATTTTTTTCTCCGCGCTCTAAGTTTACTTCAACGTTATCTTCTACTTCTAACGCTTGGAAATTTCCAACATCCTTATTTTCAATAGTTACAATTCTCGAACCTTTTAATTTATCTTTTTTCTGTGCCAAAGTTAGAGTCGTAGACAAAACGAGTAGGAATATAGCGATGTGGTTTTTCATTTTCATTTTTGATTAGTGTTTTACAAATATAAAAAAATCATCCACTTTTGATGAATGATTTAGTTTGTTTTTGTCGAAAAGAAACGCTTATGTTTTACTGATGCTGCTTCCTGAACTTTCTTCTGTACTGATTTTTTTTGGAACAATATCATAATTGATATCAGATCCACTTGACGCTTTTGCATTCAAACTTATTAAGGGATGAACGGTAATAGAACTTCCGCTGGATGAGTTGGCAGTTATATCATTTGCCAGTAAACCTTTTGCATCAATTTCGCTTCCGCTGGAAGATGTTGTTTCCAGTTTTAATGCTTTTCCACTAACTGTAATTGTACTACCGCTACTTGTTTCGCATATTACGGAGTCGGCTTCTAAATTTACACTTATAGAACCTGCGCTCGAAGCTTCCAAGCTAATGTTTTCACCTTTAAGTGTACTAGTACTTTTAATCGTTGCACTACTGGAGGCTTCTAGTTTATCGATAAGAGGCATTTTAACGGTTACTTTTTTTGATTTAATATTGATAAAAGAATTATAGTCACAGGCGATTATAAGTACACCATTTTCAACTTTAGTGGTGATTTCTTTTTGCAAATTGTCATCAGCTACAACAGTGATTTCCGTTTTGTCAGATTGTTCAATGACAAGATCTATGGCATTGCTTACTTCTACACTTTTGAAATCTCCCATTACAATTCTCTTTTCAGTTGTAACGTGACCATTTCCTCGTATCGATTTCATGTTTGCTGAAAAGTTGCAGGAGGCAAATAGTAAGGCTGTTAGCGTTACAATAATAAATTTGGTGATCATTGTGATGATTTTTATCATGGCTATTTGGTTTTAATGATAATACCGTCTTTGTTTATTTTTAATTCTTTAAAATCCTTTTTTGAATTGCTTATTGTATCCCCTTTTACAGTAACACCATTTTCATTAATAATCACTGATGTTTGCGTGCTGTCATTTTCTGTATCTACGTCATCAAATTCATTTTCATCGGCAGGACAATTCAAACACTTTACCTTTGAACCTTCTACTTTGTAAACATAATTATCAGAACTATAGTGTAAATTGAAGAATGAATCGTCAGATCTGTCATAATCCTGAACGGAAGAATCTGGTTTTAATAAAGTTCCTTCGGGTAAATATAAAAAGATTTCCACTTCCTGATCACGGAATTTGTTACTCACTTCAGTCAATAAATAATTGTCCAGAATTAAATGATTTCCTTCAATTTTAACTGCATATTTTATTTTTTCTGCTCTTAGTTTAGCGGCTTGAAATGATCTTCCTCTTGCCATTTTTTCAATCTGAACGAAGGGTAATTTTTCATCAGTATGCAAAATTTGCAATCTTACATTGTTTGAATAAATTAATTCGGTGTTTGCTGAGTCTTGCACAAACTTGAAGGTTTCCCTGTCATTAATGTCCTTTGTATAATAATCATTGTATCTGAATTTTACAAATAAGGTGTCATTTGGCATCAAATTAATAGTTTCTTTTTTTACTGTTTTCCCTTCAAATGCAACTTCTGATGCTTGTTTTATTCCAATTGAAATTAGAATTGCTATAGCGATTATCCAAAGTGCCAGTAACGTGTATTTTGCAATATTTCCTATGGATTTCATTGCTGGAGACAGTAATTTGAAACCTAAAAGTGTCAAGAAAAAGAATGGAATTCCAACAGCAAAGAACATCAATAGTCCAAAAGACCAGATCGGATAATCAGTAAAATTCCCCGCTTCAATAAAACCTCTCCATGGCACATCAATAAAGTCTGAAGAACCTAAAGTAAAAACACCTATCAATAATGAAATTAATGTTGCAATTCCTGCAATAATCAAAAGGACTCCAAGGAATTTTGCAAAAATTTTGAAAACGGTCATTATAAAATCGCCTAAAGAACTTCCTATTTTATTGGCACCAGTTTTAATTTGATTGCCATATTTGTCGTAATCTGCATTTTTTATTTTATCAGAAACATTTTCAAACTCTTCTCTAACTTTTTTTTCGATGTTTGAAATGGTAACCGGCTCACCTCTCATTTCTAGTTTTTCAGCAGTTGTTGTCGCTTCTGGCATTACAATCCACAGAATTATATACGCTAAGACACCGGATCCAAATACAAAAACCATTAACAAAAGAAAAATTCGAAGCCAAACTTTGTCTATACCAAAATAATGTCCCAATCCTGCAAGAACACCGCCAATCATTCCGTTTTCAGTATCTCGGTAAAGCTTTTTCGTTCTTTTAGAGTCAGCATTGTAGGTTTGTGAAGTGTGATTGTCTTCTTCGATTATATAATCTTCAGGTTGACCCATCACAGCAATAACTTCATCTACATCTTTCAAACTAATTACATGTTTGTCGCTTTTTTGTTTCTCGGTCAATAATTCCGAAACACGCATTTCAATATCCTTGATGATTTCTTCTTGTCCTGATGATTTCGATAAAGAACGTTTTATAGCGTCAAAATAACGCGTCATTTTTAGGTATGCATCTTCATCAATATGAAAGAACATTCCGCCTAAGTTAATATTTACAGTCTTGTTCATGGCTATTATTTTTGGTTTGTGATTAGGTTTACGGCATCTGACAATTCAGTCCAAGTGCCATTAAGTTCGTTTAAAAATGTTTGTCCTATTTCGGTTAGACCATAGTATTTTCTTGGTGGTCCTGAGGTTGATTCTTCCCAACGGTAGTTTAGTAATCCGTCATTTTTTAATCGGGTAAGCAGCGGATAAATCGTTCCCTCCACGACTAATAATTTTGCGTTTTTCAAAGTGTCTAATATTTCCGATGTGTATGCATCTTTTTCTTTTAATACGGATAGGATGCAAAACTCGAGAACACCTTTACGCATCTGGGCTTTTGTGTTTTCAATGTTCATAATTCGTTTTTTTTGATTTTTTGTTAATTAAACTATTCATTTTTTGATTGATGATTGATGATTTTTTTTTGCTTCTATCTATTTTATAAAAGGGATGGTTAAGGGATATTGGTATTTTTCTCCATTTGATGTTTTGATAGCTGCATAAATAATTAAGAAAAATTCAGCGACTTTCAAGAGACCAAAAATAAGAACGGCAACTAGGCCAACTGTAATTATTCCGATGTTATTTTCGAAATTGAAATCCGTAAAAACAAAATCGTGATGATTCATCATTGAATTAAAAGATATGTTACTAAAAACAGTGAAAATAAAAATTGGCGCTGCAATCATAATTAAGGTCAAAGAATATAATAACAAACTCAATTGAAAATTAAGTACTTGTTTACCATGAAAGTCTATAAACTCAGATTTGTCTTTTTTTGATGACCAAATCAATATTGGAAAAATATAATTTCCAAAAGGGAAAAAATATTGAGTTAATGTACTCAAATGTGTAAATGTTGCTGTGTTTTTGTCGCTGGTTGTTTCCATTTTTTTGTTTTTTGATTGCTTTGTCAGTTCGCCTTTAAGGCTCGTGTGATGATTGAAAATCCAAGGGTCTTAAATATTTAGGTCACCTAGTAATTTCTTATACAAATATATGGCTAAAAGAAAGTATCTTGTATCGCATAGTACCAAATATTAACAAAAAATTAACAAATATATTTTATATGTACGCATAGTATTTTTTTGTACATTAGCAAAAAAACCACTACAAATGAGACTTACAGCTTCTACCCTCAATAAATTTTTATTATTCAAATTACCGGCGGCATTTATATGCGGAGTGCGAGTAAAGGAAATAGACGAAAATAAATGTGTAGTGTCAGTAAAGCACCGATGGATTAACCAAAATCCGTTTAATTCAATGTATTTTGCAGTGCAAGCAATGGCTGCCGAGTTGTCAACGGGCGCGTTAGTGATGTTTCAAATTCAAAAAAGTGGAAGAAAAATCTCTATGTTGGTGGCTAATAATAAAGGAAATTTCACTAAAAAAGCAACGGGAAGAATTACTTTTACTTGTAATGATGGACATTTAATCGAAGAAGCAATACGAAAAACAATTGCCACGGGAGAGGGGCAAACCTTCTGGATGAAATCTATTGGAACCGATGAAAAAGGAATCCAAGTATCCGAAATGGATTTTGAATGGAGCGTAAGAGTGAAATAGAAAGTAATAAAAAATAATACAATTATACTGTGCGGATTTTAAATCTACAAAAAAATGCCTCTAAATTTAGAGGCATTTTTAGTAAAACTATAGTTATGCTTTTTTAGCACAGCATTTTTTTCCTTCGGCTTTAGCCATAGTGGCATCACATTTTTTGCCTTCTGTTTGAGCCATTTTTGCATCGCATTTCTTTCCTTCGGCTTTGCATTTAGCTTGACATTTTTCTACTTCTGCAACAGTCATTGCTTTCACATTAGAATCTTTAGCACAGCATGATTCTTTTTTAGCTTTTTCTTTTACGTCGGGCTTAACTTCTTGTGCACCCGCGGTGATTGTAAACAAAGCCATAGCTAAAAGGATACCTATTTTTTTCATTTTTATTAAAGTTAAAATTATGTTTTTATTTTATTTAGATGCTAATATATAACCGTTCACCAAATATAATAAGAATAACTAATATCAATTTTAAAATTATGATTAAAATTTACTTAAACTATTATCCTTTAATTATCTGGAATAGATTGTTTACCTAATGATTATTTTTTTACTGAAAACTCCTTTTGTCGTCTTAACTTTCACAATATAGACTCCTGAAGGTACATTTTTAATTGGAATTTGAATATTATTTTGTTTTTGTTCTTCTACATCCCAATTGGCAATAGCTTGACCCAATAAATTGAAAAGGAATACTTTGTTTACTGTTCCGTCCGTAAAGTTGTTCTTTATGTTTAGGGTTTTAGTGTTATTTGTGAAATAAATGAAAATGTTTTCAGGTAAAATAAAATCATCTACTTTAAGTGTTTTATCAGCAAATCGCAAGGAGAATCGGTTGTTGTATTCTCCAATAGCAAGCGAGATTTCAAAAGCACTTTCTCTAAGGTCATGGTATTGACTGGTTAGATTATCATGCAGATATATTTTAGTGGTATTCGGCATGTTTTCTAATGCATCAATTTTTATAGTGCTTAAACCTTCATTAGCTATTGTAATACCTAAAGGAATTATTTGATCATCGTTAAAATTTGGGACAGCCTGAATTACAAACTGGCTATTGCTAATTTCCCAAAACATATCATTATCATTGGTATCAAACATAATTCCGTCATAACCAATGTCGAATTGATTCGTTGCATTAAGATCCACTCCAACTAATAGTTGTCGATGTGCACCAATAGGAGAGTCAAAGCCCAGCCTGATTTTTGATCTTATATCTACTTCAGCTGCATTTGATTTAGTGGTTCCATTTGTTTTCATAAAGAGTGAACCTCCAGACAATTCTCTAACGAATGCTCTTTGGCTATTTTTGAAAATTATGTTGCATCCAGTAGGACATATTGGGGATGTTATGCCTCCTGATAAACCATCATCGACAAAAGCATCGACAAAAAATCCTTGTGCGACTGGTATATAGCGCTCCGGTATTTTGGAGCCATTGCCAGCTGCAGTTAGAGGACTATCAGCAACCGCCGCTGTTCCCCCCATTAAAGTGTAAGTTGCATACCCACCCTCATATTCCGCGAGATAATGATTGTTGGAGAGACCAAAATGATCCCAGAAATAAAGGGCGCCGTTAAATATATTTTCCGTATTTCTTCCAACTTTACCGTTTATTGTTTCTTTAATATTATCTTTTATAAATTCATCGGCATCGAGTGCGGATGGATAAGGATTTCCTATTAAATAAGTTTGATCTTTAGTTAAACTTAAAGAGATAGTTCCAGAATTAGGTTTTCCGACAAAGACATAATTTTGTGTTGAAGTAAGTGGTGCGATTCCTCCAGTTCCTTTCATGGTGAATCCTTCGCCCACTTTTATCGACCCTGTACTTCCTATATATTTCCATTGGTAGTAATTTAGCAAAGGGTCTGATAGTGCGGGCGAATTAAAGGCCCATAACCATCGGTTACTAATTGTTATTGGACTTGATGGTCCATCGGCACTAAACGCTCCATCAATAAATGAAATAATAGTTGTCGGGCTAGGCGTACTTGGAATAAAATTAGATAGATCAGTGTACGTATTTGTTATAGAGGTTCCGTCTCGCAAGACGCTACCAATAGAATAATCTATGCTATTGGAACTTACCGGTGATGACCAATAATTATAATTGAAACTGTTTTTTTTACCTTGCTGGTCTCTCAATAATTTTCCGGTTCCAGTCGAAGGATTCGCCGTAATTCCTTCTTGAACTAATTGAGCTTCTCCAGTTAAACGCAAATCACCACTTGTAAGTGTGACAAGATTTTTAACAGTTAATTCAAATCCATCAATTACGCTAATTCCTTTAGCTCCGCCGGTGTTATTGGTGGTTATATTATAAAACGTTTCATTCGTTTTTATACCAATATTTATGTTTTGAATTTGATTAGCAGTCGCGCCATTAAAGGTCACGGTTCCAGTTCCAGGAATAAAAGCACCACTGTTTCTCCAATTACCGCTAATTTGTAATTCAGAATTATTGGTCGAAACCACAGTAACTGAACCGGCTGTTGTTATTATCATATCCTTAGCACTTGCTATCCCACCGTAGGGAATTGCAAATGTGGAAGTTTTATCAATAACAGGTAATCTATTCCCGTTAGCAACAGTTGGAAGAATGTTTGCGTCTACGGTAAATGAAGGCAATCCTTGTTCCCAGTTCTTGCAATCAAACCAGTCTGTACTTACTAGGCCTGTCCACCACCCTGTCCTACCTTGTAAAACTGTAACTTTAGCAGAGCCCGTAATTCCTCCTGGAAAAGGAGTGCAATTTTTGTCGTTTAAGGCCGTAATCGTATAAGTAACATCGGCCTTAAGATTAGGAACGCTAAACACAAAAGGAGTTGAATTGATGTTATTTACAGTTGTGGACGTGGTCCCATTAGTGTAAGTTACGGTCCATGGCGCTACACCAGTTAATGATACGCTAAATGTTGCAGTTCCATCATAGCAAATAGTTTGGTCTGGACCTATATTTGCAGTTGGTCTTTTATTAACTGTTACGGTAACATAGGTTGTTCCTTCAAGTCCATAACTGGTGCAGCCATTAAGGAAGGAGGTTACCGCATAAATTGTTGTTACAGGCGGATTGACAGTAACATTAGTTGTATTGCTAACGCTAATAATTGCTCCTGTATTTTGGTTTAACCATTGGGAAGTTAACTGCGGATTCGGTGCTTGAGGAATTTTAACGTTGTCGATAGCCCATGTGCTACCTACATTAGGAACTTTAGTACCCGCAGCATTTACAGTTCCGTAAAAGAAAAATCCTATTTTAATGTTCGAATAGCCTAAATAAGCGTTCAAATTAAGAGATATGGAGTTAGCAGGATTTGAATTTTTAAACGGATTTTTAATACTTGTATTCCCATTATAATTTGCCAAGGTCGCTGTATATGTTAATCCACCATCTAAAGAAATTTTTACCTCAGCATAATCATTCACATCATCTAATTTATAAGCATGATCGAATGTTAAATTTGCTGAAGTTAATCCTATAAGATCAAATACTGGTGTCTGCATTACAGAAGTTCTGTTTCCCCTTGTAATAGCAAATTTCCCATCTCCAGAATCATATTCGTCCCCCGCATTTCCATTTGTTTCACTAAATTCATTATTAACACCGTTATCACCGCTGGCAGGAAAAATTTTATCATCGACTAGCCAACCTGGTGGGTTAGCTTGATTGAATAGACCGCCTGACGCTAGAAGCTGACTGCTTGAAAAACCACTGGCAGAAGTCAATTGTGTGGATTCCCCTTCACATATTGTAGAAGGAGTTGCACTCACAGGAGATGGCTTAATATTTGGAATAATAAATAATGTAGAGATTCCAGAGTTTACAATTGTACAAGAGCTATTTTGAATTACTGCCCTAAAGATGGTGGTCGCAGTTATTCCGGTATAAGTATAGGTTAAACTTCCTGCATTTCCTCTCGGTATCCAAGTGCCTCCTGCATTGGTAGAGGTTTCCCACCGCACGACAGTACCTACATTCCCATTTAACCTAATGACTCCACCCGAAGAATGGCAATCAGTTAGTTTAGTGGTTCCATTTTCCACATTACTAGGGTTAGTGGTTGAAGTGATAGTGGTTGTACCACCTACAGTAGGCGCATTCACAGTTACGTCAACGGTAAAAACCGCTCCAGGGCAATTATTCGCAGTGGGGGTAACAGTATATCGTATAACACCAGATGTTGTACCGCTATTGCTTAAAGTTTCAGCTATTGTGTTAGTCGTACCAGTGTTAAACCCTGAAATGGTTCCGCCAGTTGGCATAGAAATAATAGCTGAGGTCCATGTAAATGTTGTGCCGCTTACAGTTGAGTTTAGTGATACATTTGTTGGCGTACCACTACAAATGGTTTGCGGTGAGGCTGAACCATTTGGTTTAGGGTTGACAATTACATCCACTATAAAAGGTGATCCTGAACAGGAGTTCGCCGTAGGAGTAACCGTATAACGAATGCTTCCTGCTGTTGTTCCGGTATTAGTTAAAATCTCTGCTATTGAAGCTCCAGAACCGCTACCAAATCCGGTAATAGTTCCGCTCGTTGGCGTAGAAAAAATAGCTGCGGTCCAAGTAAATGTTGTACCTCCAGTACTTGGGTTTAATACGACGTTACTAACTGAACCACTACAAATTGTTTGAGAAACGGCAGAGCCCACAGGATTAGGATTGACAGTTATTTGTCCTGTCAATGAACTATTAATACAATTACCGGCCGTTGATATGGTATAATTAAATGTTCCAGCTACCGCGGAAGAACCACTAATTGTGTAAACACCAGCGGCAGAATCGTATGACCCTATAAAATTAGCTGGTCCTGGATTCCAAGCAATGGTAGGATTGGTTCCTCCATTAGTTATGGTATATTTGATTGGAGTAATTGCTGAATTAATGCATTTTGTTTGATTGTCCGATCCTGTTCCTAAGTTCAGGCTAATACTTGAATCTGCATTGACTGTAATGGTTCCACTTACAGAAGCGTTACTACAAAGTCCTTGTGTTGTTACCGTATAACTAAAAGGTCCAACTGCAGATGGAGTACCACTTATTGTGAAAATTCTAGTTCCAGAATCGTATGAACCGGTAACACCAGCTGGTAGTGCACCAGCTGTAATGGAAGCATTAGTTCCACCGCCTCCAATGGCGTAACTAATATTAAGTACAGTATTAACGCAATTTGTTGGATTGCCTGAACCTGAAGCCGATGATAATACAATAGTTGAATTGGGATTAACCGTAACATCAACTGTAAAAGCTGTTCCTGTACAAGAATTTGCAGTAGGAGTAACGGTATAGCGAATAATTCCTGCCGTTGTCCCGGTATTGCTTAGAGTTTGAACAATTGTATTTTGAGTACCATTGCTAAAACCCGTAATTGTACCGGCTGTTGGAGCAGTTTGTATGGCAGCTGCCCAACTATATGTTGTGCCAGCTGCAGTCGAGTTTAGTACTACATTTGTTGTCGAACCACTGCAAATCGTCTGAGCAGTGGCAGAACCCACTGGCGCGGGATTAACTGTTACGTCAACTGTAAAAGCGGTACCTATACAAGAGTTTGCAGTAGGAGTAATTGTATAGCGGACAGTCCCTGCAGATGTGCCTGTATTGGTTAAAGATTGGGCAATTATATTTCCCGAACTAGCACTAAATCCAGTAATTGTTCCACCCGTTGGATTAGTTTGAATTGCTGCAATCCAACTAAATGTTGTGCCGCTAACGGTTGAGTTTAACGCCACATTTGTTGAAGATCCGCTACAGATAGTTTGAGTAGTGGCAGATCCTATTGGTTTTGGATTGATTGTTAATGTTACTGCTACAGATTGTATCGAGGAACAAGTATAACCTGAAGGGCCAGAAATTACCACATCATAATTACCAGCGGTCGTCAATGTTGCCGTTGGAATTGTGAAAGTAGATGCTGTAGCACCTGCTATGTTTACGCCATTTTTTCTCCATTGATAAGTCAAAGGATCGCCTCCAGCGTTTGCTGTTACTGAAAAACTAACATTTGGAGTGTCTTCACAAACGGTTTTTGAAATAGGCTGAGTAGAGACTATGATCGCTTGATCAACATTTAATGTTCTTTGAGCAGAGATAACTGATGCACATGATGATGCACCACCAACGATTACATAATAACTACCATCATCTGATAAATTGGCTTGGTTAAAATGAAGGTTTGATGATTGTGCTCCAGAAATATTGGCTGAATTAGTCACCGGTGTTCCGCTGGGTGCTGAGCCTTTATACCACTGATAAGTCAATCCATCTCCAATAGCAACAACATTTAAATCAGCAGGAAAACTGGCGCATACACTCGTGTTGGAAGGTTGGGTTGTAATTGCCACAGCTTTCTTAATCGTTAGAATTATAGTTGCGTTTACGGATGGACACGGACCAATCGGATCATTAGTGGTATAGGATAGGGTAATGGTACCTGTACTAATATCAGCGGCACTTGGGGTGTAAATCGCAGTTGGTGAATTGTTATTAAATGTACCGCTTCCGCTTGTACTCCAAGTGGCAGAGGTAGCACTTCCTCCAAAAGAACCAGCCATAGTAGCAGTTGTGTTTGAACAAATTGTGAACGATACTCCAGCGCTAATTGTTGCTGAAGGATTAATAGTTATAACCATTAAATCTGATGTGGTAGCGCAAGGTCCTGCAGGGTCATTAGTTGTTAATGTTAAAGTTACCGTACCGGCAGTTATTTCTGAGGCAGTTGGTGTATATGTTGCATTAAGTGTAGTGTTATTAGGACTAAATGTTCCCGCACCGCCACTCCACGTCCCTGATGTTCCCGCACCACTTATAGCGCCAGCAAGAATAACATTGGGAGTAGAGGCACAAACAGTTTGATCAATATTTGCATTGGCAACAGCTGAAGGATTAATAGTTATAACCATTTGATCTGATGCAGTAACACAAGGACCTGCAGGGTCATTAGTTGTTAATATTAAAGTTACTGTACCGGCAGTTATTTCTGAGGCAGTTGGTGTATAGGTTGCATTAAGTGTTGTGTTATTTGGACTAAATATTCCCGCACCGCCACTCCAAGTAGCTGATGTTGCCGTCCCACTTACCGCACCAGCAAGAATAACATTGGGACTGAAAGCACAAACAGTTTGATCTGCGTTGGCGTTGGCAACAGCCGAATAATTAATAGTTATGATTATTTGGTCTGATGCTGCAGAGCAAGGTCCAGCTGGATCATTAGTTGTTAATGTTAAAGTTACCGTGCCTGCAGTTATTTCTGAGGCAGTTGGTGTATAGGTTGCATTAAGTGTTGTGTTATTAGGACTAAATGTTCCAGAACCGCCACTCCAAGTTCCTGATGTTGCCGCACCACTTATTGAACCTGCAAGAATAACATTGGGACTGGAAGCACAAACAGTTTGATCAATATTGGCATTGGCTACAGCAGAAGGATTAATAGTTATGATCATTTGGTCTGATGCTATAGGGCAAGGTCCAGCAGGATCATTAGTTGATAATGTTAAAGTCACTGTGCCGACTGTTATTTCTGAGGCAGTTGGCGTATAGGTTGCGTTAAGTGCTGTGTTATTTGGACTAAATATTCCCGCACCGCCACTCCAAGTTGCAGTTGTAGCCGCACCACTTATTGAACCTGCAAGAATAACATTGGGAATGGAAGCACAAACGGTTTGATCCACGTTGGCGTTGGCAACAGCCGAAGGATTAATAGTTATGATCATTTGGTCTGATGCTATAGAGCAAGGCCCTGCAGGGTCATTAGTGGTTAATGTTAAAGTCACCGTACCCACATTTATTTCTGAGGCGGTTGGGGTGTAGGTTGCATTAAGTGTTGTATTATTAGGATTAAATGTTCCCGCGCCTCCACTCCAAGTGGCTGATGTTGCTGCGCCACTAATAGAACCTGCAAGAATAACATTGGGACTGGAAGCGCAAACGATTTGATCCATATTGGCATTTGCTATAGCCGAAGGATTAATAGTTATGATCATTTGGTCTGATACGCTCGGGCAAGGTCCTGTAGGATCGTTAGTTGTTAGTGTTAAAGTTACTGTACCAGCTGTTATTTCTGAGGAGGTTGGTGTATAGGTTGCATTAAGTGTTGTATTATTTGGACTGAATGTTCCCGTACCTCCACTCCAAGTTACCGTTGTAGCCGCACCACTTACAGCACCTGCAAGAATAACATTGGGACTGGAAGCGCAAACAGTTTGATCAATATTGGCATTAGCGATTGCAGATGGATTCACTGTAATTGTAGCACTTCCCGAAATAGTTTGACTGCAAGATGGGGCTGTTGTGTAAGCACTATTTGTTAATGTATATGTTGTAGAGGAAGTCAATGCTGCTGTTGGCAAAGTTGCTGTTCCGCTTGCTCCGATATTTATTGTTGATGACCCTGAAACACCCGAAACAGTATATGTTAAAGTTGTATTTGGGGTTGCGGTGAATGTTATAATTGAAGTAGATCCAGAACAAATAGGATTTGTACCGGATACGCTAATGTTTGCTGTAGCTGCGGGCTTGATTGTAATCGTCATGTCATCAGTTACTGCCAAACAAGAACCTGCTGGATCGGATGTTGATATTGTAATTGTAATAGTTCCACCATTTACAAGAGAAGAAGGTATAGTGTAGGTGCCTTTTAAATTATTACCGTTATTTGAAAACGAACCTCCTGTAATTGAACTAGACCAGCTCCAATCTTTATTTTGTGTAATAGCACCTCCAATTGCACCGTCTAGTATTATGCTGGTTGTACCGGCACAGATAGTTTGATCTGCTCCTGCATTTGCAAAAGCAAATGCACCAACTGACACGGCTAAACTACTTGCAGCACTTGATCCACAGACATTAATTGCTATGACAGTAACGTTACCACTTACTGCACCAGAACCTGCAGTTACGGTTAATGAAGTTGATCCCTGTCCTGAGGTTATTGACCATCCAGTAGGAACAGACCATGTGTAAGAAGTAGCATTGGCTACAGAAGCGATGGAATAAATAAGACCTGTTACAACTGGACAAATTGCTGTAGGACCAGAAATTGTTCCTGGTGCCATTGGTATAGCAGTATTTACAGTTACTGCTAAAGTTTGCGTACCACTTGTACCACAAGAATTGGTCGCGGTTACTGTAATATTTCCACCAATTGCAGTTCCAGATGTTGAGACAGTAATAGAATTTGTATTCACTCCTGCCATTATGCTCCACCCTGAAGGTAAAGTCCATGTATAAGAAGCAGCATTTGGAACAACAGTTATGCTATAAACAAGGCCTGTTTTACTTATACACTGTTCTGTTGAACCATTTATTGCTCCCGGTGTTGCCGGTGTTGCCGGACTTACAGTTACAGCCAAAGTTTTTGCGGCACTTGTACCACAACTATTCCCAGCGGTGACGCTAATGTTTCCATTTTGACCTGCAGCACCGGATGTAACAGTAATTGAATTTGTACCTGCACCAGAAGTTATAGACCATCCTGCTGGAACTATCCAAGTATAAGTTGTCGCATTAGCTACTGCAGCTATGCTATACGTTAATCCTGTAATGCTTGGACATACTGCTGAAGTTCCACTTATTACCCCCGGTGTTGCTGGTGTCGCTGGACTTATAGTAACTGCTAAGGAATTGGCTGCACTTGTACCGCAGCTATTTTCAGCGGTAACGGTAATGTTTCCATTTTGTCCAGCACTTCCTGTTGTTACAGTTATTGAATTTGTTCCTGCTCCAGCGGTTATTGACCATCCTGTAGGAACTGTCCAAGTATATGTTGTCGCATAAGTAACAGCGACGATGCTATAAATTTGCCCAGTTAATGCAGGACATATAGGTGAAGTTCCGGCTATTGCTCCCGGGGTTGCTGGTGTTGCTGGATTTACGGTTACAGCCAAGTTTCTTGCTGCACTTGTTCCGCAACTATTTTCAGCTGTTACACTAATATTTCCATTTTGTCCAGCACTTCCTGATGTTAAAGTAATTGAATTAGTTCCTGTACCAGCGGTTATTGACCATCCTGTTGGAATGGTCCAATTATAAGTTGTCGCATTGGTTACTGCAGCAATGCTATACGTTAATCCGTTAATTCCAGGACATACGAAAGAAGTTCCAGTTATGACTGCAGGTATTGCGGGTGTTGCGGGACTTACGGTTACTGCCAAAGTGTTTGTTGAACTTGTTCCACAGCTATTTCCAGCAGTTACACTAATAGTTCCATTTTGTCCCGCGTTGCCTGATGTTACAGTTATGGAGTTTGTTCCTGCACCAGCTGTAATCGACCATCCAGTTGGAATGGTCCAAGTATAAGTTGTAGCATTGGTTACCGCTGTAACACTATATATTTGTCCTGTTACCGCGGGACATTGGGTAACTGTACCCGTTATTGCTCCAGGAGTTGCAGGAGTTGCAGGAGCTACTGTTACTGCCAAAGTTCTTGCAACACTTGTTCCACAACTGTTTTCAGCTGTAACGCTAATGTTTCCATTTTGCCCCGTATTGCCTGATGTTACAGTTATTGAGTTAGTTCCTGTACCTGCAGTTATTGACCATCCTGTTGGAATTGTCCAATTATAAATTGTCGCATTGGTTACCGGGGCGATACTATATATTTGACCAGTTAGTGCCGGACATTGTGTAACAGTTCCTGTTATTACAATAGGTGTTGCAGGTGCTGTAGGACTTACAGTTACTGCCAAATTGCTTACTGCGCTTGTTCCGCAACTATTTCCAGCAGTAACGCTGATGTTTCCGTTTTGACCACTACTACCAGTTGTAATATTTATTGAAGTAGTCCCTTGTCCAGCAGTTATTGTCCATCCTGAAGGTACAGTCCAATTATAAGTTGTTGCATCAGTTGCAGCGGAAATTGTATATGTTTGATTATTTAGTGTAGGACATTGCGTTGCTATTCCTGAAATGGATAAAGGGGGAGCGGGTATTGCTGGATTAACGGTGATTGTAATGCTATTACTTGTTGTTTTAATTGGAGATGCACAAGTTGCATTTGAAGTTAGTTCAACTGTAACAACATCTCCATTATTTAAGGTAGAAGTAGAAAAATTAGGGCTATTAGTTCCAACATTCAAACCGTTGATCATCCATTGATATGAAGGAGTACTACCTCCATTTATTGGTATAGCAGAAAAATTTATTGAATTACTTGGGCAAATTGTTGTAGCCGATGCGGAAATACTTACTGATGGTATCACAATATCATTTACAGTCATCGTAATTGCATTGCTGCTGACATTTGCAAGAGAAGGACAAGTAGCACTAGAAGTTAGAACAACTGTCACTTTATCCGTATTTGTTAATGATGAGGTAGTAAATGTTGGACTATCCGTTCCTGCGTTTATACCGTTTATCTTCCATTGATAGGAAGGATTGGCACCTCCATTTGCAGGAATAGCAGTAAAAGTAACAGAAGTTCCAGCACATATATTATTCCCAGGATTTGCGCTAATTGCTACGGATGGTATTAGACTTGGGTTAACAATTATTGTATAAGTTGCAGTTGCAGTTTGAGGGTTGCAAGTATTATTACTGGTGACGGTCATAGTCATTGTAACGGTAGTTCCTGAATCTGCTGCTATAGCAGTATAGATTGGTGTTAAAGTTGTTGCGCCCCCAGTTATAGACCCCGCTCCATTTTCTGACCATACTATTGTTCCGTTTGTTGCGCTTGCACCACTTACTGTAGCAGTTGAGTTAGAACAAATGGTTTGAGTTCCACCGGAAGCTGCTGTGGGTAATGGATCGATTGTAAAATCCCCCGAGCTGATAATATCTAATCCTATAGATGGAGTGACCGTAATAGTTCCAGTTGTTGCTCCCGCTGGCAATGTTGCCGTTATTTGGGTATCGTTGTTAATAACAAATGCTGCTGTTATACTATTAAATTTTACAGCAGTTGCTCCAGCAAAACCAGTACCAGTTATAACGATAGTAGATCCAGAATTGCTACATGCATTTGAGGGGCTAAAACTGGTGATCGTTTGAGCAAAAGAAGTATTAACACTCAAAAAAGCAAATAGAACTACCAAAAATATTTGATAAGCTTTCGAAAATTTTAATGCTGAAAATAAATTTATATGGAAATCAAAGTATTGTTTTTTCATGACACCTACGATTTAGAATCAAACAGTTAATGCTTTTATAAAATTCAAATAGTTGAAACTAGATTGATTTTATAAATAATATTTAGTGTAGGTGTACTGTTTCATTTTAAAAAAAAGGGAATTGGCTATAGACAATTTTATAGTTTAATTCTCGACATAAATTTTTTTAACGTGAAGTATAGATTGGGGTTTATCTACCTTAAAGTTAGGTGTTTAAAAGTTATTGTTGTGTTTTAAAATTGTATTTTCGATTAAAGTATTTTTTCTCTCGATGAATAGCTGTTGTTTTATAAATTCAATTTATTTTTCGGACATTTTTTTAAATGTACTATAACGAGAAAAAAAAACTGCCTCGAAAGACAGTTCTAATAATACTATAAAGAAGGATATATAAAATTTAAGGAATAATTATTTTTTTGCTAATATCTCCATTTGTGGTCTGAATTCTTGCAATATAAATGCCGGAACTTAAATTTTTAATAGGCAGTTGGATATTTTGTTGTGATTGGTCTTCAATCATCCAAGTTGCGACGCACTGGCCATTCATATTATACAAAATTACTTTTTGAAGATTTGTTTCAGCTGATTTATTGTTAATCTCAATTGCATTTTTTCCCTGAAGATTGGTCACTTTTATGTCATCTGATTTTTTATTTTTTTTGTCTTTTTCATCCTTACTGTCCTCTTTTTCTTTTTTAGTTTTTTGTTTAAAGCACAATGAAAAACGGTCGTTGTTTTCACCAGATGGAATCAAAACTTCATATTGTTTTTTTCGGATGTCGTTGTAGCTGTCATTTTCCGAATCATAAATGAATATTTTTTCATTTTTGTCGAAATTTTCAAGCCCGTCAATCATGAAAATCACTTTCCCTTCCGTATCCGCTTTTACTCCAATAGGGTAGGAGTCGTTTCTGTCAAAGTATCCAACTCCTTGAATTACTAATTGATCCTCATCATTCAAAAAATACATGTCATTAGGAAAATAATCAAAGTTAAAACCATCATAACCATTATCTATATCTGAAGTTGCTTTTTCATTCATAAATCCTAGCAATACTTGACGATGGTAATTGTTATTGGAATTGTAACCCAAACGAATTCTTTTATAAGTGTCCTTTTCGATGATATCATTATTGTTAGTGCTTGTATTTTTGTCTTTTTTATCAGTAGAAGTCATTTTGAACATAGTATTAGAAACACCTGTCTCATCTTCTTTATGGAAACCTCTCTGCGTATTTCTATAGGTAATAGGACCTCCAGCACCTACATTTCCATATACAAAAAAGCTTTGTCCAACGGGAATAAATTGATTTGGAATTCCTTTGGTACTGGAGCCTTGACCACTTATAAAATCTACTCCTACTGACGTTGCAGGTACTCCGCCTGTTAAATTTCTTTCGGCATAACCACCTTGATAATCCCTTAAAATATGGGTATCATTAGTAGTGTACTGTTCCCAAAAATACAAAGTGCCATCTATAGAAGCCAAATTATCATTTATGAAAGCATTGGCATCCAGAGCAGAAGGATATGGGTTTCCGGTTAAAAGCAATTGATCGGCACCAACACTGTTGGTTGCGATGGTCCCGTTGTTTGGCTTTCCTACGAAGGTATAATTCTGGTTTCCAGATAGCTTCCCACTTCCTTTTAGTGTAAATCCTTGTCCAACTCTGAGCGGGTCTGTTTCATTTATCTGAGACCAGTTTGCATAATCATTAGCAGAATTATCAAATTTATAGAGCCAATAGCGCGCTAAACTAATAGGGTTGGTAGGGGATCCGTCATAGCCACTGATCCAATTTATATTTTGTGGCGTTGCTGCCGTCCCATCTTTCATTATCCCGGCAACGGTATAATTCGTGTTATTTGCACTTGTGTTAATAGGACTCACAGGAGAACTCCAGTAATTATAATTGTATTTGTTTGATTGTCCTTGTTGGTCTCGTTCTATTGATCCTGCACTTGAAACATCTAAATCACTGTCAATGGTTTGTACTAATTGTGATTTGCCCACGAGATCTATTTTACCATCTAGTTTTAGATAACTGGAAACTTCAATTTTTGAATCATTTGCGGCACTTAATATATTGCTGTTCACTAATAATCCTAAAACTATCTTATTGCCATTTGAGGTTATGTTATGTGTGGTTTTAACGATATTCCAATCTATTTTTGTTGTGCCATCGATAGCGATACTGTTAGGAAAATCCCAAACAGGATAATTAGTCCAAGTAGCATCTGTTTCCCAACTGCCATTAGCTACGGAGGTATAAGGAATTGGTGCGGTATCGGGTTCTTGAACGTAAATACCTTTCAATTTACCGTTCTTTGTGTTGCCTGATTTATCTATTAAATAGCCGTTTAAGACATCACTTGTACGATTCATTTGAAAATAACCGGACAAATTAGTCCAATTTATTCCAGTGATGTTTTTGGGTACAATTGCTCCCTTAATATTGCCGCTACCGTCATTTATGATTTCCTGATTCATCATTTGGCGAATTTGACTAATGCTTAAAGAAGTATTCCAGATTCGAACCTCATCGATATAACCATTAAAATAATTATAGGGAGTTGTATTGTTTTGGGCCATTGCACCTAAAACGCAATCAACACTATTTGATATTGGGTTAGTTCCGGAAGCTGTTTTTTCTAATAATCCGTCAATGTATAATTTATAATTAGTTCCGTCAAAAGTAACCCCAATATGGTACCATCTGTTGCTGTCAATTGAATGAGTGGCAATTATGGAATTTGTGCTCCAATTGAACGAAATTTTATTGTTTAGTAGTCTTAAATCATACCCATCAGTTGAACCGGTACTTAAGCGTTTGGAAATAATGGTTTGGTTATTACTATTAGTCGCATTTGATTTTACCCAAGCTTCTATACTAAAATTACCGCTGTTTAAATTATAGTTGTTTTTAAAGTTGATATGATCATCAAGTCCATCAAAGTTGACAACATTACATAGTGTAAAAGTGACGATAACATCATCTGTTGTTGAGCAACTGGTAGTCCATCTTAGGGTGTATACACCAAGATTAGTACTGTAAAATGTTGAGGTTGGACTTGTGTTATTCGAAAAAATTTCTCCTCCTCCGGCAGGTCCGCTAATAATAGACCATATTCCTGTTTTTCCTGTTGATGCCGCTAATGTAACAGATTCTCCTCCACAAGATGTTATTTGATCAGGTCCCGCCATACTTGATAAGCAGGAACTGGCATCAATAGCTACTTTTATAGAACCATCAACGGGTAAATGACAAGAGGATGAATCATATCCTTGAAAGAAATACTTCGTAAAGGAAGACCCAGATGTAGCCCCCGTACCAGTAATTGTTCCCGTATCTAAAGATACTTCAGGGCTACAACCCGCACTTAAGATAATGTTGCAATCTGTTGTGACATTAAGCGTAAAACTTAAATCAGCATAAATATATTCAGGATGACCAGCTGTTATGGGTAATGTTCCCAAATTCCAAATAATTTTATTTGCTGCCGAATCAAAATAGGGAGTGCTGGTGGTGGTAAAGCCATTGTAAGTATGATAAACGATTGTCGCTCCTGT
This sequence comes from Flavobacterium xinjiangense, assembly GCF_900142885.1. Taxonomy (GTDB): domain Bacteria; phylum Bacteroidota; class Bacteroidia; order Flavobacteriales; family Flavobacteriaceae; genus Flavobacterium; species Flavobacterium xinjiangense. The sequence continues at coordinate 84,665 of NZ_FRCL01000011.1, forward strand.
GTTGAAAATTGCGGTTGCCGGAATGGGGATTGAAATTATTGTATTGTTTGTGGCTTCAGTTCCTTCATTTGTAATGTTAAGCGAATAATTGATTGTTTGACCTGGTGCTGCATTTAAAATGGGCGGATTTGGAACATTATTAATAGACGTTACACTGATCAGTCCTTTTGGTTCTGGGATATAGGCATCTACTGACATGGCAAAACCATATATGGTGTATACTTCAGAAGTGGAGCCAAATCTAAAAGTCGTAGAAGTTTGGTTGTTGCCGATCACCGTATTTCCGACATTTGGGATGGTAAACATACTAAGATCAACACCTGTATTGTTTTGTAAAATTGGATTACTTGTACCTGCAGCGGGAACCGGATAAATAGAAGAATTGAAGAAATTATTTGTTGCATTCTTTGGGTGAGATAATATTAAATAGCTTCCTGGATAACTCGAAGGATTTGCACCTAGTTTTTGCACCGCTAAATAATCTCCTGTTAAGGCTACATCTCCTTCAGCTGCCATTACTCCCAGTTTCATATTTACTTGTCCTGAACCAACTGTTGTAAATCCTGAAATAGGAATCGTGCCAAATTCGCCGCCACCTGCAAGTTGGCCATTTACAAAAGCATAACCATCAAAGAGTGTTACGGCTCGACTTTTCATAGCTGGATTATCATAAATAACAATCATGCCCCAACCTCCTGAGTACCCTGGATGTTGCGCATCGGCAGATCCATTATTCCCTTCAATCAGCGCGATATCGGCAACCGTATAGGCACCAGGTCCGTGTGCTTTAACGTAATCAGTAACATCTTGATAACCAATAAATATACCACTATTAGCTGCCCCTGGAAACCTGATTTCTGAATTTGCTCCATTAAGTTTTGCTGTGATCGAAGTATAAGCAGAAGAACCTGGACCTTTTAAAGAGATTATTTTTTTATCATAATTTTTTGACGGGGAAAGCACAATGCCAGCAGAACTGGTAGATTGATATTGACCTAAAGTGAGACTTGTGGATACGTTTCTTACTAAACTGTTAATAGTAAATGTTGGCCCCCAACTTGCATTTGATGTATATGGCGTACTAAATGTAGCTATTCCAACACTATTGTAGGAAACAGGAACGTTAACTGCAACAGCACCATCGATACTAAGAGTGACAATAGATGCACCCGTTGTTGCATTTGTAAAGGTAAAAGCATAAGTATGAGAATATCCCGAAAAGGTATAAATTGGATAATAAGGAGAACTGCCTCCTCTGCTAACGGTCATCGTATAAGCGGTATTTGGACACGTTTGAGCAGTTGATATTCTTCTATTGGCCATAAAAGTATCATTGGCATCATCCGACTTACCAGTCCAATAAAGTCCTGCATATAAAATGTTCGAACAGTTTTGGTTAGCGCCATTTTCGCCTCCATTAGAGAGTTCAAGAGTAGCCATTGATGAATTTAGAGTACTAGCATCACCGTCAATATCCATATAGCGCATCTCATTACCTTGATTGTCAGTACCTGTGAGGTAATTAGCAAGACTTAAATTCGTATTGCCTAACAAGGTAAAGTCTCCCTTTACGTTATATATTGTTTGGGCGGGAGTAGCTAAAGCAGTCCTTTGTACAAAAGGAACCTGTGGAGAGGTCACTGTTTGAGCCTTCATTTGGATAGACGCAACCAAAAGTAGTATCGAAAATAGTAAACAAGATTTGCAGTTGATTGTTTTAAAGTAAAGTTTTCTCATAATCTAATTATGGTATATGTTTTATTTAAAAAGGCGTTTTTAGCTTTAAAAAAGAATGTGTTTTGACTTTAAAATTATGTATTTTGTTTTATTTAACAGATTAAAAACATAAATAATCGATTAAATACATATTTAGGATTATTTAGTAAGTAAAATTTTATAAAAAATAAATAGTAAGAATGATTTTTTTAAACAGTTTTCTAGTCGCGGTAATAGATCAAAATGGGTTCGTTGAAATTATTCTTAATCTTATTTTGTATCTGATTTTCGAGAATGACGACTTCCATGAATAATCATATAACTAAAGAAAGGTTTGGGACTATTCGTAATTGAAAATAGACCTTTCTTTTACATGCAAATAGTTTGTTCAATACATATAAAGAGTCGGATTTTTTTGTTTTAAATTCTAGTAAGAGAGAAATATGTTTTTGTCATTTTTGTATTGAGGGTGAATGATCTAATGACTTATTTTCTTCAATAGTAATAAAGGACGGAATTGATTTGTCCTGATTAAAAAAAGATTAATTACACTTTTGAAAATAATTTTAGATATCTTTATACTAATCATTTAAGAAAAAAAACATGAAAGCATCCGACTTATTCTCACCACAAATAGTAGGTTCTATTGAAATTAAAAACCGAATTGTTATGGCACCAATGACAAGATGTAGAGCAATAGATAATATTCCTAATGAACTGATGGCTGAATATTATACACAACGTTCCACTGCAGGATTGATAATAACGGAAGGAACATCTCCATCCCCTAATGGTCTAGGATATGCCCGAATTCCTGGGGTATTTAGTGAGAAACAAGTCGAAGGATGGAAAAAGACAACAACAGCAGTTCATAAAAACGGTGGTAAAATTATAGTTCAGTTAATGCATTCCGGGAGAATAAGCCATCCGCTTAATATGCATAAAGATGCCCAGATTCTAGCGCCATCTGCAGTAAAAGCCTCCGGACAAATGTGGACAGATTTAAAAGGATTACAGGACTTTGTCGTTCCAAAAGAAATGACTCCCCAAGAGATTTTACATGCCAGAACAGAGTATGTTGCCGCTGCCGAAAATGGTTTGTTTGCTGGCTTTGATGGGGTCGAATTACATTCCGCTAATGGTTATCTATTAGAAGAATTTCTTTCTCCTATAAGCAATCTTCGTAAAGACAATTATGGAGGAAGCGTTGAAAACCGTTGCCGCTTTGTGATTGAAGTAGTAACTGCCGTTGCAAATGCAATTGGAAAAGAAAAAACAGGAATTCGTTTATCACCTTATGGAGTGGCCAGTGACATGCCTCATTATCCTGAAATTGATGCCACTTATGATTACTTGTCTAAAGAACTCAATAAACTGGATATTGCCTACATTCATCTGGTGGATCACTCCGCTATGGGAGCGCCTGCCGTTCCTTTAGAAATTAAAAAAGTGATACGAAACAATTTTAAAAATACTATTATCCTTTGCGGTGGGTTCGATAAAGAAACTGCTGAAGCAGCTATTGAAAGCGGTCTTACAGATTTAGTAGCCTTTGGCCGACCATTCATTAATAATCCCGATCTTGTAAAAAGATTTGAAAATAATTGGCCTTTATCGCAGGATCTCAACATGGATTTGTTTTACACTGCTGATGAAAAAGGATATACTGATTATCCATTTTATAAAATCGAGTAAGAAATGTATTTATCTTGAATGAAATAATAGTTTAAGTAAACCATTTAAATAGAAGTTAAATGAAAGATCTAAATCAATTGTTGGCTTTGTTAGGTAGTGAAAAAGACTTTTTGTTGCATCATGTCTGTAAAACAATTTCGAAAGATCAAATTCATTTACCAGGTAAATCCCATATCGATACTCATTTTTTACAAAGCAATAGAAACGCACAAGCGATTCGAAGTTTGGCACAATTATACCAACATGGACGCCTTGGTGATACCGGATACATTTCAATTTTACCTGTTGATCAAGGGATTGAGCATACGGCAGGAAGCTCTTTTGCTACTAATCCTATTTATTTTGACCCTGAAAATATTGTAAAATTAGCCATCGAAGCCGGTTGTAATGCAGTAGCATCCACAATGGGCGGATTGGCAATGTTGTCGAGAAAATATGCACATAAAATTCCATTTGTGGTAAAAATAAATCACAACGAGCTACTAACTTATCCCAATAAATACGACCAAATCATGTTTGGTAGTGTGCGTGACGCTTGGAATATGGGAGCTGTTGCAGTAGGCGCGACTGTTTATTTTGGCTCTGCCGAATCAGACCGGCAAGTAATAGAAGTCGCAAAGGCTTTTGAAGAGGCGCATAATTTAGGGATGGCTACGATTCTATGGTGCTATTCCAGAAATGATGCTTTTCTAAAAGACGGTGTCGATTACAATACAGCCGCTGACATTACCGGTCAAGCGAATTACTTAGGCGTTTCGATTCAGGCGGATATTATTAAACAGAAGTTACCAAATAGTAACGGTGGTTTTACAGCAATAAAATTTGCTAAAACAAATACGGATATGTACACCAAATTGGCCAGCGATCATCCAATAGATTTATGTCGTTATCAGGTCATGAATTGTTATTCGGGGCGTATTAGCATGATTAATTCAGGAGGAGAATCAAAAGGAGAAACTGATTTGGCCGAAGCCATAAAAACGGCAGTGATTAATAAAAGGGCAGGAGGAGCTGGTATGATTATGGGACGAAAAGCTTTTCAAAGGCCTTTTAATGAAGGCATAGAGCTGATTCATGCCGTGCAGGAAATTTACTTAGCTTCCGAAATTACTATTGCTTAATTTTAGATAATTTATAGTTTTATAAGAAATTGCAAAGATGTCAAAAAAAATTGTAGTTTAGCATTGGAGCAGGTGCATTGTGTTGATTTACAGTTATTAATCAGTTTGTGTAAAAAGTGAGAACTAATTAATCATTATGGCCACATTGAGTTTATTATTTTGAACACTATTAAAAATTCTAAAACATGAAAATTTCTAAATTACTGTTATTTGTTTTATTATTAAACATTGGCTTTGCCAACGCACAAAAAAAATTAACTGGGAAAGTGGTTAATAATAAGAACCAGCCAATAGCTAAGGCCAAAATATATTTAGATTCAATTGATTCAAATGTTGAAACCGATAAGAATGGTTATTTTGAAGTTCAACTTCCGGTAAAAGTAGCGAGTATTAACATTTATTCATACGAATATGGCTTACTGTCTTCTAAATTCAATGATGAAAGTATTATGAATTTTGTGTTTTTAGATTCGGAAAAATCAACAAATAAGCGAATTAAAAAAGGGGAAAAAATAAAAATTGGTTATTCTGAGGAGAATAAAAAATATCAAGTGCTTAATTCAAAGAGCATAGGAGCTGCTGACGATAAAAATTCAGGGATTTACAATAACATTTTTGATCTTATCCGAGGACGTTTACCTGGCGTTACAGTTTCTAGAGACAATAAAATAACCATTAGAGGCGTAAGTTCGATTCGTAATATTTCAGACCCATTATTTGTTGTTGACGGGATGATTGTGTCGAGTATCGATTATATTTCACCTAATATTGTAAAAAGCATCAGTGTTTTAAAAGGTGCAGAAGCTTCTGTTTATGGTTCGCAAGGATCGTCGGGTGTTATTGTGATAAAAACAAAATAGTTTTGAGAAGCAATTCTGGTGCAAGAAAATCAGATATTTTTTTACCAATACCTCCAAGCTCTAATCTTAAAGATGAAAATTATAACTCTTCCGAATTGCCAAATTAATTTAGAGTGATTTCATTTTTAATAATACAATCTAAAATCGAGTAGTTTGCAGAGGTCATATTTTTTTTGAAATAATTCTTGTACAATTTCAACGACATTATCCTGTTCTTCAAATAGACTAAAGAATATTTTGTCTAGGGTGCTGCTGGTTAATTTATGGAATACGGCGCCATAACCAGAAATAGCGCGAGCTCCAGTAATATCTAAAAAATATTGAGCTTCTTCCTCGGTTAGGTCTAATATTTTTGCATTGGCAAAATGCAAAATTTTACCTGTCATTTTTCCTTCAAAGAGCTCTGCTATTTCTTCTAAACTATAGTAATAATCATTTAGGCAAATAGTGTTTCCTTCGCCCTGCATGACTAAATAGATTATTTCATAATCGGTAAAATTATGATCTGCATAAAGCAATGCATTTAAACTTTCTTCTAATCCTTCAATAGTATCGCACGTTTTATAAATGCTTGTAATACCCTGCTCAAAGGCTAGTTGCTCTAAGTTTTTGACCACTTCAGTAATGGAGGTAGTTTCTACATCCGGAACGGCTTCAAGGCAGAATATAAAGGTGTCAGAATCCATGAAATTTAGTTTATGTAGATTGTATTTCAAATCAAATAACGTTGAAATAAAAACTCCAATTAGTTTAGTACTTGTAATAGCCCAAAAAAAACTCTAACTAGTTTATTGCCTGCTGCGAATTTACCAGACACTTGCTCAATTGGACTTTGTAAATTTATTTTACAAAATTACTGAAGAATGAAATTCATTGTTAGTATTTAACATAAATAGTTATTAACGAAATGGTTTTTCGACTTTAGTATAGGAGATGAAGTTTCGGGAGTGGTTAGAGGAGTAAAAAGACGCAATATGTATTCGGAGAATTATTTGAAGTCCAAAATATTTCATAGGAAATTATATTTCCAAAATTACCACTTAAATTATTTTTGTGAAATTTATTTAAGGGTGATATTAAACTAAAATTGATAAATAAATTTGGATAAAAAATCGGTTTTAAAGTATCCAGGATTGAATCACACCTCACTTGACTTGTCACTTGAGCGTTTTAAAGTCTGTATTTTCGAAATATAATTCCAATAAAAAACCCTAACATATTGATGTTAGGGTTTTTGCTTTGGTAGCGAGACCGAGATTTGAACTCGGGACCTCAGGGTTATGAATCCTGCGCTCTAACCGACTGAGCTATCTCGCCATGATTAGGGTGGAAAACCATCCCTGAATGCGGGTGCAAATATAAAAATAATATTACAGGTTGCAAGTGTTTTTTAAAGAAAAAAAAATATTTTTAAAAATGCTTTTTTTTCGGACTTATATTCTATATATTTCAGAAAAATTAAATGTAGCTCATGGATCAAAAAGTACGTTACGAAATCGAGTTCCCAATAAATTCATCTCCTCAATTGTTGTATCAATATATATCAACTCCATCCGGTTTATCGGAATGGTTTGCTGATAATGTAAATTCTCGTGGTGAGTTTTTTACTTTTATTTGGAATGACTCCGAGGAAAAAGCCAGACTTGCTTCTAAAAAGTCAGGTGAAAAAGTAAAATTTAAATGGATAGATGAAAATAATAAAGATACCGAATACTTTTTTGAGTTGCATATCTTGGTTGATGAGTTGACCAAAGATGTCTCGTTGATGGTAATTGACTTTGCTGAAAAAGATGAAGTGGATGAAGCTACACAACTTTGGGAAAATCAAATTTCAGATTTGAAACATCTAATAGGTTCTGTATAGATTAATCCTATTTTATAACTTATATTTGCCCTAAACAAAATTTAGGGCTTTTTTTATGATTAATTTTAATGGAACTATAGTGTCGCAGGACGCTAATATATTGAAACAAAACCGCGCTTTTTTATATGGTGATGCTGTTTTTGAAACAGTTAAAATAATAAGCAATAAGATTCTATTTTTAGAAGATCATTATTTTAGATTAATGTCTTCTATGCGGGTGATTCGAATGGAGATACCTATGAACTTTACCATGGAGTATTTCGAAGAGCAAATTCTGTCATTGGTAGGAAATAATTCATTGTCGGATTCATCGCGCGCCCGAATAACGGTTTATAGGAATGATGGGGGTTATTATTTACCGAACGATAACAGTGTTTCTTTTTTGATTCATGCCGTAGCGTTAGAAAACGTCTCTTATTTCATTGAAAAAAAGGAATACGAAGTAGATCTTTACAAAGATTTTTACGTGACTAAGCAACTACTTTCTTCCATAAAAACAACCAATAAAATCATCAATATAACAGGAAGTATTTATGCTCGTGAAAATGGTTTAGATAATTGTGTTTTATTAAATGACAGCAAAAATGTAGTGGAAGTATTGCAAGGAAATATTTTCATGCTAATTGGAAATAGACTAATAACTCCGCCAGTTTCAGAGGGTTGTTTGAATGGTGTGATGAGAAAGCAAATCTTGGGATTGGCAAAAAAAATTGATCACTTAAAAGTAGTTGAAGAGGCCATTTCTCCGTTCGACCTTCAGAAAGCGGATGAATTATTTATAACAAATGTTATTAAAGGGATACAGCCTATAACTAAATACCGCAAGAAAACATTTACTACCAATGTAGCAAATCAATTGGTGCAAATGCTGAACGAAATGATAAGGTTAAACTAATTTAAATAAGGGTTTTCAGGGGCATTTGACCATATGAGATATTCTCCTCCTAATTCTTTTATTTGCTCCTGCCAGAAATGCGTTGTAGATTTTCCGATGATTTTATTTTCGTAATTATTTTCGGTTATAATCCATGAATTTTCTAGCATTTCATTTTCTAATTGGTTTTCATCCCAACCCGTGTAACCAAGGAAAAAACGAATGTTGTCTTTATTAATTTTTCCATCGTTGATTAGTTCTTTGGTAGACTCAAAATCACCGCCCCAATAGATTCCATTTGATATCTCAATACTGTTTGGAATCAAGTTAGGAATATTGTGTATGAAATAAAGATTGTCCTGTTCCACCGGACCGCCATTGTAAATTTTGAATCGGGCAAAGATTTCCGGAATCAAATCATTAATAGTATATTTTAATGGTTTATTTATAATAAAACCAACAGATCCCTCTTTATTATGATCTGCTAATAAGATTACGGATCTATTAAATGATAGATCGCCAACTATAGAAGGCTCTGCTATAAGTAGATGACCTTTTCTTAATTTTTCTGAGATCATGACATTGTTTTTTTAAGTAATTAAATTTAAGAAAAAATTCATTAAAATACCAAATAAACTCGTTAAACTGCATAAAAAAACCCTCCATAGGAAGGTTTTATTATATTGGAAAACTTAAACTAGTTTACTGCTCCTTCTAATTCTGCACCAGCTTTAAATTTCACAACATTTTTAGCTGCGATTTGAATAGTTTTTCCTGTTTGAGGATTTCTACCGTCTCTAGCAGCTCTAGCTGAAACTGACCAAGATCCGAAACCTACTAAAGATACTCTTCCACCTTTTTTCAAGGTACCGCCTACATTTCCTAAAAATGACTCTAAAGCTAATTTTGCAGCAGCTTTTGTAATTCCTGCTTCAGCAGCCATAGCATCGATTAATTCTGATTTGTTCATAATGAATAGTTATTAATTGTTGGTTATAAAAAATTGTTAATACACAAATTTAGTAGGAAATACGTTCCTTGCAAGTGTTTTATCTATTTTTAGCTCGTTTTGTTGATAACTTATTTTTTTTGTTCATAAAACAGTATTTTTCGTGCTAAAATCACCGATAAACTCCCATTTTACTGACGTTAGTAGGCTTTTGCATTTTCAGAAAAAGAGATTCCGTTCAGTAATTCGGCTGTAGTCATCCTTTTTTTTCCTGGAAATTGTAAATTTAGTACTTGAATGAATCCATTTGTGACAGCAATTTTCATTTCTTTTTTAGTGCAGATCAACTGTCCAACTGAAAAGGAGTGGTCTTCTAAAATAACTGTTGCTTCGTAAATTTTCACATTCCAATCTTCATTTTTATCCTCAAAGAAGCACCAAGCTGCCGGATATGGACTCAATCCTCTGATTAAATTATTTATTTCTGAAGCTGGGTTAGTCCAATCTATTTTGCAGTTTTCTTTATTTAGTTTATATGCTGTTTTTATAGCTGAATTTTCAGTTTGAATAACAGTGGTTACATTTCCTTTTTCTATAAGTTTTAAAGTGTCAATAACGGTCTTGCTGCCCAAGTCCATTAATCTATCGTGCAATTGTCCGGCATTTTCAGTGTCTCCAATTTCGATTTCTGAACTTAGAATCATCGCTCCCGTATCAATTTTATCATCTATAAAAAAAGTTGTGACACCAGTTTTTGATTCTCCATTTATTATTGCCCAATTTATGGGTGCGGCACCGCGATAATTAGGAAGTACGGAAGCGTGAAGATTAAATGTTCCTAGTGAAGGCATTTCCCAAACTACTTTTGGCAGCATTCTAAAGGCAACTACAATTTGTAAATTGGCATTCAAAGTTTTTAGTTCCGATAAAAACGTTTCGTCTTTTAGATTTGTAGGCTGCAGTAAAGTAAGGTTATTGGCTAATGCAAATTCTTTTACTGCGGAGTATTTTATTTTTTGTCCACGACCAGCAGGTTTATCTGCTGCGGTAATAACGCCAACAACTTCAAAGTTGTTTTTGATTATCGTATCCAGAATTCCAACTGCAAATTCGGGTGTTCCCATGAAAACAATTCGTAATTTTTCCATTATGATCTTATAGTATATTTATTGTTTGGTTTTACAAGTATTACACTGTTATCCAGTAAATGTTGCAATACAAAGATAACTTCGTCCGGACTATTTTTAGTCCTATTTTGAATTTCTCTTGAATTTAAATCTTCGGTCTCTAGTAAAGTAATTATTTCTTTTGAAAGTGAAATGACATCTGGTTTTCGTTGTTTCTTTGTGATACAATACGAACAAATTCCACAATCGGTATTGGCTTTTTCACCAAAATAATTCAAAATTAATTTGCTCTTGCAAACTTTTTTCTCATTGACATAGCCAACTACGGCTTTGAGTTGTTCCTTTTTTAATTGATTTTGATTTTCTAAATACTTAGAAACTCTGCTAATGGTTCGTTCATCTTCTCGAACTTCGTTGAAAATTAATGTGGCGTCATTATTTTTCGAATGGTATTCAATAATGTCTTTTTCTTTTAATTTTTTTAAAACCGCATGTATTTCTGTTGCAGCATGATGCGATTTTTTTGCAATCAGTTCTAAATTAAAAGCAGTCTGCGTATCATAAATTCCCGGATACGTTCGCAATATTGCCAAAATAATTTCCTCGTCATTAGGATTCAAACTCATATAACGAATTACTTCTTTGGAAGGAATTAAAAATTGCATAGAAATTTTTTCAGAAAATTCCTGAGACAGGGTAAGTATTCCTTGTCTATCCGTAAATTGCATGGCATTGTACGTTTTTAATATAGGAAAACCATATTTGATACAAAAATGATTCAAATTGAAGGTAAATTGTTCATTGATTCCTTCCCCATATGCGATTTGGAAATAATTGCAAAGCTTCACATACATTTGATTCAGAAATTTTTTGTCAGGGAGTATGTTTATAAATTGATTTTCGGTTTGAAGTATATCCGAAGGACTCGTTAATAAAACAGCATATGCTTTTTCGCCATTTCTTCCCGCACGTCCAGCTTCCTGATAATAATTTTCCAAATTCTCCGGTAACTGAATGTGAATTACCGTTTTTACATTGGCTTTGTCAATTCCCATTCCAAAAGCATTTGTGGCAATAATGACCTGAACTTCTTCATTCATCCACAATTGCATGTTTTTATCTTTCTCCTTGGACGAAAGTCCGCCGTGGTAATATGTTGCTTTGAACCCTAAAGACTGGAGTTGCGAGCAAACTTCCAAGCAAGATTTTCTATTTCGCACATAGATGATGGAAGGTTCTGGATTTTTCTTCAGTATTTGTTCAATTCTGAAAAGTTTATCTTCTACTTCAAAAACCATATAGGCGATATTTTCCCGTGCAAATGATTTTTCGAAAATTCGGGGATTATGCAATCCTAATTCGTTGATGATATCTTCTTTCACTTTTGGAGTTGCTGTTGCAGTCAAAGCCAAGAAAGGTGTTTTTGGGAAATGCTTTTTTAAAGAAGAAATTTTTAAATAGGCTGGCCGGAAATCATGCCCCCATTGCGAAACACAATGTGCTTCGTCTATGGTTATTAAGTTTATTGGAAGGTTTTTTATTCTTTCCAATATCCAATCTGATTGAAGTCGTTCTGGTGATAAATAAAGGAATTTATAATTTCCGAACTGGCAGTTATCCAGCAGGTCAATCATTTCCTCGGATCGAATGCCTCCTGTTAAAGCAATCGCTTTTATGTCTCTTTTTTGTAAATTAGCTACTTGATCTTTCATCAAAGCTACCAAAGGTGAAATCACTAAACAAATGCCTTCATTCATCATCGCTGGAATCTGAAAACATACTGATTTTCCTCCACCGGTTGGCATCAATGCAAAAGTATCTTTACCGCTTAAAACAGAATCAATAATTTCGTTTTGCAGTGACCTAAATTTATCATGTTTCCAATATTTTCGAAGAATAGCTACTGCTTCTTGCATAGATTACAGTCCCGAACCTTCGGGATCGGATTTTAAGTTATACTAGATGAAAACATCTTAAATTGAAAATCCTAAATTCTCAAATTATTTAGAAATTTCATCTAAGATAAAAAGAATTCTGTTATCTAAGGTGTCTTTAGGTACTTCTATGAGTTCGTAGCCGTAATTTTGATAGGTTTCCGCAAGATGGGTATAGATGATTTTGGCTTGTTCGAAGTTTTCATAACGTTCACCATCGCTAATGTATATGTCTTCCCAAGGTGGTAGGATGAAGATTTTTGTATACGTATGTTCGCGGCAGGCAGCATCAAAAAAGTCAGGATAACTATCCCCAATATAATGCATATAGGCTAAAACATCAGGAATTCCTCTATCTATAAATACAATATCGTGAGGTTCTTGGGAAGCATCTTGAAATTGCTTTTTTCTTCCTTCAAGAAGTAATTCGCTGAATAATAGCGGTTTTTCCAGGAATAATTGTTCGATTCCTTGTTTTTTGGCTTCCAAGGTTACTTCCCGAGAAATTTCGGGGTAACAACAATATCCGTTAGCTATCAATCCGTCTATGATAGTACTTTTCCCTGTTCCGGGACCGCCAATGATAACTATGATTTCTTTCTGCACTTTTAAAAAATAAGGCGCAAATTTACTTAAACTTATCGGGATTTAAAAAAATGATTGCCGTTAAAATAAGAATAGACAAAAAATCATATTTCAATATTCATAATTTACTTTTGAAACCGTATATTTGCCTTTATTTTTTAAAAGGAAATGGACAAAGAGACTGAAGAATTTTACGACAGATTAAAAGTGGAGCTCGATATGAGTAATACGTGGCCAGCATTGTACTTATTTAAGTTTATTGTGCCTACTGAAGATGATAACGTGGAACGCGTTGAATTGGCATTTGATTGCATGGGTGCAGTTATAAAAACAACTAAGTCCAAAACTGGAAAATTCACCAGTATATCTGTTGATGTCACTGTGAAAGATGCGCAGGAAATAGTAGATAAATACCTAGAAGTTTCTACAATAAAAGGTATTGTCTCTCTATAAATAAGAAATGAATTCTGGATGGTGCACTCGGATGATTATAAATCTTCTGGAATAGTAGCATACAAAATCAAAAATACATACATTCGAATATGAATTCAAAATATATAAAAGAAAACTCGAACGATGTTGTTCACCATTTGGAATATAATGCGGAGCGGTCTCATTTGATTATTCCGGAATACGGGCGTCATTTGCAAAAGCTAATTGATCAGGCAACTAAAATTGAAGATGCTGTGGAGCGCAACAAAGCGGCAAAATACATCATTCAAGTTATGGGTAGCTTGAATCCTCATTTGCGTGATGTTCCAGATTTTCAACACAAGTTATGGGATCAGATTTTTATTATGTCTGATTTTAAATTGGTTGCTGATTCCCCGTATCCAATTCCTTCACGTGAAGTTTTGCAACTGAAACCAGATGTATTACAATATCCTCAAAATTTTCCAAAATACAGATATTACGGGAACAATATAAAGTACATGATTGATGTAGCCAATAAATGGGAGGAAGGCGAAATGAAAAATGCATTAGTGAAAGTTATTGCTAATCATATGAAAAAATCTTATTTGAGTTGGAATAAAGACACGGTGAAGGATGATGTTATTTTTGAACATCTGTACGAACTATCCGATGGGAAATTGAATTTACTTCAAAGTACAGAGGAACTATTGAATACCACCGATTTATTACGAACCAATAAACGAGTGTCTAATAAAATTTTACCAGTAGGGCAGCCAAAAATTCTAAGTAACAAGAATTTAAAAACAGGAAAACCAAAACCATTTCAAAAAAATAATCCAAAATAATAGAGTGCTAAGGCGCTAATTTGCTGAGGTGCTAAGACTAAAAAAACTAGCTAAAACCTTAGAGGTTATTGCTTCAGTTCCTCAGAAACTTAAAAAAAGAATATGGGAATTTTCAAAATAGAAGGTGGTATTTCATTAAAAGGAGAAATTACGCCACAGGGAGCCAAAAATGAAGCATTGCAAATCTTATGTGCTGTTCTTTTAACTCCTGAAAAAGTGATTATTAATAATATTCCTGATATTATTGACATCAATAAACTAATTACGCTTTTAGGAAATTTAGGAGTTAAAATCCAAAAAACAGGATCTGGTTCTTATACTTTTCAAGCTGATGAAGTGAATATTCAGTACTTAGAAACCGAAGCATTCAAGAAAGAAGGCGGTTCTCTTCGTGGATCTATTATGATTGTCGGACCACTTTTGGCACGATTTGGAAAAGGATATATTCCAAAACCAGGAGGAGATAAAATAGGTCGTAGAAGATTAGATACGCACTTTGAGGGATTTATAAATCTTGGAGCAAAATTCCGTTATAATAGAGAAGATCATTTTTATGGTGTAGAAGCGCCTAAAGGATTAAAAGGAGCCGATATGTTACTGGACGAAGCATCCGTAACCGGAACAGCTAATATTGTTATGGCTGCGGTTTTAGCCAAAGGAAAAACAACTGTTTATAATGCTGCTTGTGAACCTTATTTGCAACAATTGTGTAAGATGTTAAACTCCATGGGAGCTAAAATTACAGGTGTTGGATCTAACTTATTGACTATTGAAGGTGTTGAAAGTCTGGGAGGTTGTGAGCATAGAATTCTTCCTGATATGATTGAAATTGGATCATGGATTGGATTAGCTGCAATGACAAAATCAGAAATTACGATAAAAGATGTAAGCTGGGAAAATCTGGGTGTTATTCCAAATACTTTTAGAAAATTAGGAATCACTTTAGAAAAAAGAGGCGATGATATTTATATTCCTGCTCACGTTGATGGATATGAGGTGAAAACAGATATAGATGGTTCTATTCTTACTATTGCAGATGCTCCTTGGCCTGGATTTACTCCCGATTTATTAAGTATTGTTTTAGTGGTAGCCACACAAGCAAGAGGTGATGTTTTGATTCATCAAAAAATGTTTGAAAGCAGATTGTTTTTCGTTGACAAGTTGATCGACATGGGAGCAAAAATCATGTTGTGTGATCCACATAGAGCAGTTGTTATGGGGCACGATTTTAAATCACAGTTGAAAGCTACGACAATGTCTTCACCGGATATTCGTGCTGGAATTTCCTTATTAATTGCAGCCCTCTCCGCGAAAGGAACGAGTACGATTCAGAATATTGAACAAATAGATAGAGGATACGAACGTATTGACGAACGATTGAGAGCCATTGGAGCTAATATTATTAGAGCATAAACTTATATCATTACAAAAGATCGTTTAAGTAAACCTATAGATTTTGAATAAAGACATTCAATTAGGTTTATTTAAACGATTTTAATTTTTTCTAATTTTAATAATAATCATGTCAAACGAACAAACAGCAATAAAGGCTACTTATTTTAGTATCGTTGGAAATATAAGTTTGGCAATAATAAAGGGTTTAGCTGGTTTTTTTGGTAATTCGTATGCTTTGATAGCGGATGCGATTGAATCTACAACCGATATTTTTGCATCATTTTTAGTGTTATTCGGAATCAAGTACTCTAATAGACCGGCAGATAAAAATCATCCCTATGGACATGGTCGAGCGGAACCGTTAATTACTTTTTTGGTCGTAGGGTTTTTGATTACTTCCGCCACAATTATTGCATATGAAAGTATCAGTAATATTAGAACACCACATGATTTGCCTAAATCATGGACTCTTTATGTTCTTGGCGCAATAATTATTTGGAAAGAATATTCATTTCGAATAGTAATGAAACGAAGTATTGAGACCAATAGTTCTTCTTTAAAAGCTGACGCGTGGCATCACAGAAGTGATGCTATAACTTCTGTAGCTGCATTCATTGGAATTTCTATTGCTTTGATTCTAGGAAAAGGATATGAGTCGGCTGATGATTGGGCGGCACTTTTTGCGTCAGGATTTATTTTATTTAACAGCTATTTGATATTTAGACCTGCATTGGGAGAAATTATGGACGAGCATGTTTATGATGACCTGATAGAAAGTATAAGAGAAGTATCTCATCAAGTCGATGGAATCATAGATACTGAAAAATGCTTCATTAGAAAAGCGGGTATGAAATACCATGTAGACTTGCATGCAATCGTAAACGCAAATATTACTGTAAAAGAAGGACATGATTTAGCTCATAAATTAAAAGATACCTTGAAGGAAAAATTGCCGGAATTGGGGCATGTTTTGATCCATGTGGAGCCTAACGAATACCATTAGTTGATAGCAAGAAAGTAATTTAGCTAGGTTATAAAAAAACGGAGCGGATTTAAAAATCTGCTCCATTTTTTATTTATAAAATATCCTGAAAATTTACTCCAGAACATTTAAGACTTTTAAACCAAAAACAACACCATCGCCTGTATAGCCATTTTGGTAAGAGCGAACATAATCAACTCTAAACAGTTTGAATTTTCCAAAACCAAGATTATCAAGACCAATAGAGACCTCTGAATAAGATTTTGAATTTGGTACGGCAAGGGTGTGGAATCCTAAAACCATTGTAGATTTTAGTTTGTTCAGTAAAGGGATTTTATTCATAATATACCCTTTGTCATTGTGCTCCATGTGCGCTTCAAAATAACTGTCGTTTGTACTGTTGGAGTAATAAGGCAGCAAATTAAAAACATTCAAATACCGTTCAGTTTGACCAATATGCGTTTGATTACCATTGAAATGTCTATAATCCATAAAAGCAATATTATCCGCATTCAGAAACTTTCCAGCTTTTAGATTAAAGCCGACAACTCCTTTATTTCCCAGTGTTAAATCATACGTTAATCTTGTGTTGAAATGGTCAAATTCGTATTTCTTTTCGCTGGCCGCAATTGCTTTTTCATACCCTAAATAAAGAGTTGGATATTTATTATTTCTAATATTGAATTTTCCATCGGGACGAGATATGTATTTGTTTCCAAAATTGATTTTGGCATTCAAAGTAAATTTTGTCAAGTGATGCTGGTCAAATCCAGCATTTATAAAATCGGTTGGGTTTAATGGATTGTTAGAAGAAAATAAGTCATTTCTTTTAAAATAAGAATAATCGGTGGTGTTAAATAAAGGTTTTCGTTGCGAATATTCCAGTTTTCCGTTAAGGTTCAATCCGTTTGCAATGTCCTGACTGTAGGTTATTTGTAAAAATTCTTTATTGTATAATTTTATAAAATTATTTCTAAAAAACAAAGTGCTAATTGAGTTGATAAAATTGCTAATAGGTTCATTACTATTGAATTGATTTACTTTTGTTCCTCCAGATACAGATAAAACAGCATAATTCTGATTGTTAAACTGATGTTTGTATTCACCCATAACTCGCAGTCGATCTTCTGAAAAACCATAATTGATAGTGGTATTTATCGAAGTGTTTTTTCCCTTCTCTTCATTCCAATTTTTGAAAGAAAAACCGGTATTAAGACTATGACCTTGAACGGTATTGAAACTTAACGAACTTAAATCCAATAATCCATTGTATTTAAAAGAATGTTTTTTGAAAGTGTTTTTGTTATCGTAACCCATTATTAAATCCATAAATTTGAATTTATTGTTTTTGGCATCAATTGAATCCATAAATTTTTTGGATTTTCTGATGGTTTGAAGGCTGTCTTTCTTTATATAATCACTGCTTTCTTCTATTGTCAAAGGAATTGGCCGGATGGTATTCCAAAAGGCATCCTCTTTTTTATTTGCATTGGTCTCGAAACTCAAAATCTCATTCCCAAAGGTTTTCTTTTCGAAAGAAAGAGGGAATTCATAATTGCTATACACATAATTGAATTTTCCAGAAAACTTTACTCCAAATGCTCCGGCATTAAAAGCCAGACTTTGAGCGTTTTTTGACCAAATTTTGTTTTTGGAATTGTAACTGAAGTTTTGTTTTAAAGTCATTACATCCGTAAATTCATTTTTCATTCGGTATCCTTTTATGTCAAGGTCTACGGCGTAAATTGCAAAACTGTCATCGGCAATATAAATGTATCCTTCAAAAACAGGCTCCTTATCACGGTTTGGAGTGACTTTTATTTTGTTGATTTGCAGATTGTTTTCATTAAAAAAAGTGCCTTCAAGTTTGAATTTATAATAATTGAAAGCATTATCGGCAATGGGCGAAATCATGTTGATTCCAAACTCTAAAGTATTATTATAAAAATCATATGTAGATGATTTTGCTGTATTATAACTATACCCTTTGTTATTTCCTGAAATTCTGGAAGCAACAATCTTCTCTTTTAAATTATTTGGCTTTTCAAAAGTTATTTTTGAAACGGTTTCCGATAAATATAAAATACCACTTCCGGTTGAATCAAGATTCGTAGCCATGTCATCGCCTATATCAACCTTCATTCCCATTATTTTCTTGGGTAAATCCTTAATCTTGAATAATCCTCTGGAATAAAAATCGGCTGTGTATCGCGCTGTTTTTTCTGAATTTTCTTTTTTGGATGCAATTGCACTTTTTATAATTGCTATGGCAGGATTATTTTTTTTGTTGATTATAACCTCGTTGAGGGAATAGCTTTCCTCTAGCATTTTTACATCCAAAGTAAAAGTGGACTTTTCTGTTGGAATTGCTATTTTTTGGGTTTTAAATCCCAATAATTGAAAAACTATTTTGTTCTTTCCAACTGATTTTATATTCAGCTGATAAACTCCTTGTTCATTAGAACTGGTACCGTTATAGGTATTTTCTTCAAATACACTCACAAAAGGTAATGGATTCCCTTTTTCGTCAGTGATGGTCCCTTTGATTTGGGCATTGGAATAAAAAGATAACACTAGTAATAGAAACAAGTAAGCATTCTTCATAATTGAGTTTTTTATAAGACGCTTAATTGTAGGTAATGTTACATGATTTTGATATTAAACTAAAGAAAAGATTGTATTGCTAATTCATAACTTTTTAAACCAAATCCAAGAATTACTCCTTTTGCATTACCTGAAATGTAGGATTGATGTCTGAAGCTTTCGCGAGAAAAAGTATTCGAAATATGCACTTCAACCACGGGTGTGGTTATGGCTTTTACGGTATCACCTATACCTACAGATGTATGCGTGTAAGCCCCAGCATTTAGAATAATTCCATCAAATGAAAAACCAAATTCCTGAATTTTATCGATTAATTCCCCTTCTATATTGCTTTGATAATAGCTGAATTCTATTGCAGGAAATTTAATTTGCAAAGTAGTGAAATACTCTTCAAAAGTTAGATTTCCATATACTTCGGGCTCACGTTTTCCTAAAAGATTTAGATTAGGCCCATTAATAATACTAATTTTCATTGTGGTTGTTTTTGTAAAAATAAAAAAACCGTTCCAATTTATGGAACGGTTTTAAAAAATATATTTATATTTTTATTTTCTTAGAACTTAAAACCTGCTGAAACTTGAACAACAGAGTTTTTAACTTGTGCATCTTTTGAGGCATCAGTTAATCCTAAGCCGTAACGACCTTGAATAAATAGACTCTTTGTAATATTTAGTCCTAGACCTCCAACAACTGCAAAATCAAAAGTATTTGCATCCTTAACATCAAAATTGTTTCTTTCACTCAATAAAAATGATGCTTGTGGTCCTAGCTCAAGGCTGACAAATTTGTTCAAATTAATTTTTGCTAAGACTGGAATTGATAAATAGCCTAATTCATTTCTAAACTCTTCACCGGCATTTTTGTAAGTTGCTCCTTGGGTAGAATAGAGTAACTCAGGCTGGATAGCAAAACTGTCTACAAGTTTTATTTCGGCAATTAAACCCGCATGGTAACTTGTAATGGCTGAAGTGGTGTAATTTCTGCTATTTACTGTAATGTCAGATCCATTCTGATTGGCGTAATTTACTCCAGCTTTAACTCCAAATTTAACTAATTGTGCTTGCATATTTATCGATATAGCAACAAGTAAAACGGTAACGAAGATTGTCTTTTTCATAAAATGGTATTTAATTTGTATTAATTATTTAAACTTAAAACTCTCAATTTTGACAATTATTGCCTACAATTAGTAAACAAAATGATAGTTGGAAATATTATAAAAACAAAAATAAGCGTATTTGGTAATATTTAAAAGCAATATTTTTCTTAATTTCTTTCTATTTACCTACCTCAAATAATAGGCTTTCTCGTTATGTAGTTGCATTTTTCATGCCAAAAAATGAAAAATAAATCTTACTTATTTCTTTTTTTATTTGTTTACAACTGTAATATATTGATAATCAACGAGTTTAATTGATTAATGATAATTCAAAGTTTGGTTTTTTTAACTTTGTTGTTATAAATTTTAAATAATTAATCATGAAAAAAATTACTTTATTATTAGTATCGGTTTTCACAGTGTGTTTTGTGAATGCTCAAGACAAGGAAAATATGTCGTTTGGAGTGAAGGGTGGTTTGAATGTTTCTTCCGTCACTAACACTGATCAAGACGGCGTGAATTCAAAATCTTTAATAGGATTTCATGTAGGTTTTTTTAGCGAATTTATGATAAGCGATAATTTTGCAATTCAGCCTGAGTTACTTTATTCCGCACAAGGGGTAAAATTGGAGTCTGGTGGTGACAATGGCGATTTGAAATTGGACTATATCAATATTCCAGTCATGGCTAAATATTACGTGGCTAATACTTTTAGCCTTGAATTTGGGCCTCAAATTGGTTTTCTGGTGTCTGCCAAAGCAAAATCTGGCGGAGTATCTGAGGATATTAAAGATCAGTTAAAATCGACTGATATAAGTTTGGGTTTTGGTGCCGGCTATTATTTTGCTGAAAAATTTATGCTTGGAGCGCGCTATAATTTAGGTTTAACACGAATACAAAAAGATTTATTTCCTGGGGAATCAGAGTCAAAAAATTCTGTTTTTCAAATTTCGTTGGGGTACAAATTCTAACGTTCTAAAAAATATATTGATTAACCTTCCGTTACAGCGGGAGGTTTTTTATGAATGGAACTTTTTTTAAAATGATTTTGGCAGATATTTTTTTTTGTAGTAGAAATAGCAATTTTATAATTAACAATTAATTAGATTTGCCTTACATATTTTAAATAAAAAATAATGAAAAAAGTAATTTTAGCAGTTGCGACATTCTTAGTATTTACAATTGGCTATTCGCAAAAAGAGGGTGGATTCAGAGTTGGTTTAGATTTTGGATTTGTTCCGGCACAAGGTGGAGCAGGATTATTATTCTCCATTGAACCAAAATATAATATTAAAGACAATATGAATGTGGGTTTAAGAATAGGCGGCGCTGGGATAGTTCGAGATGTCAATGATTCTGGCACTAGCACAAGTGCAAAAGTTTCGGCTAATAGTTCTTACGTGGCAACTTATGATTATTACTTTAACAAATCAGGAAAAACTTTTGTTCCTTATATTGGCGGAGGTGCTGGGTTTTATACGGTGGGGAATGTTCAGTTTGACGACATTAATAGTTCAAATAATGTAACTTTAGATGCTACAAGTAGTTTTGGCGGGTTAGTTAGAGGTGGTTTTGAGTGGGGGAAATTTAGAATGGGAGTGGAATATAACTTAGTACCGGAATCGACTTTGCACGATATGAATGGTAATAATAGAGGGACAGTTTCCAATACATATCTAGGAATTCATTTGGGATTTTATGTAGGTGGTGGCAAATGGGGCAAATAACTTCTTTTGTAAATTATTTTAAAGCCTCTTATTTAGGAGGTTTTTTTATGTCTAAAAAAGTCTTTACTTTGTAAACATGGATTGGAATTCATACATCAAAAGCTATCAATCTTATTTGAAAATCGAACGGGGTTTGTCAAGGAATACTATCGAAAATTACTCTTTCGATATTGATAGACTGCGACTATTTCTTACTGAAAATGAAATTGCAGTTTCTCCAATACAAATAGGAGAGGAGACCTTGCAGCAATTCATTTATAGCGTTTCAAAAGAAGTAAATCCTCGTTCTCAGGCCAGAATCATTTCTGGATTAAAAAGCTTTTTTAGCTATTTAATTTTTGAGGATTTCCGTACTACTAATCCTCTTGAATTGATTGAAACACCCAAAACAGGTAGAAAACTGCCGGATACCTTAACCACTGCTGAAATTGACGCACTAATTGCAGCTATTGACTTAACATCGAACGAGGGAGAACGCAATAGAGCTATACTGGAAACGCTTTATGGTTGTGGACTTCGAGTTTCGGAATTGGCTGCTCTTAAAATTTCTGATTTATTTTTTGATGAAGGATTTATAAAAATTACAGGAAAAGGGAATAAGCAGCGTTTCGTACCTATTGGGAATTTGACCCAGAAGTACATTCTAATTTATAAAAACAATAACAGAACCCTGCTAAGTATTCAAAAGGGATTTGAAGATACTTTATTTTTGAATAGAAGGGGTAAACAATTGACTCGAGCTATGATTTTTAGCATCATTAAAAGTTTAGCAATAACAATTGGTTTAAATAAAAATATTAGCCCACATACATTGCGGCATTCTTTTGCGACCCATCTTTTGGAAAATGGAGCTGACTTGCGCTCTATTCAATTAATGCTGGGGCATGAGTCAATAACCACTACTGAGATTTATGTGCATCTTGATAGAAAATTTTTGACAGAAGTAATTAATACTTTTCATCCCAGAAAGAGTTGAGAATTGAGTTTATAGTGTTTAGATTTTAGTGACAGTAAAGCAAAGATTCCATAAAAAAAAGACCTATCGATTTTGAATCAATAAGTCTTTTTGCATTATCTATTTGGAAGTAGAGAAGTACTATTTCGCAATATTTACCGCTCTGGTTTCTCTAATTACAGTTACTTTCACCTGACCTGGATATGTCATTTCTGTTTGTATTTTTTGTGATATTTCAAAAGATAAAGTGGCAGCATTGTCATCTGAAACTTTTTCGCTTTCTACGATAACACGAAGTTCTCTACCAGCTTGAATAGCGTAAGCATTTTTCACACCACTGAATCCGTAAGCTACTTCTTCTAGATCTTTTAAACGTTGGATATAAGAATCTAGTACTTGTCTTCTTGCACCCGGTCTAGCTCCTGAAATAGCATCACAAACCTGAATAATAGGCGATAATAATGATTTCATTTCTATCTCATCGTGGTGAGCACCAATTGCATTACAAACTTCTTCTTTTTCACCATATTTTTCAGCCCATTGCATTCCTAACAAAGCGTGAGGTAAATCACTTTCAGCATCTGGAACTTTACCAATATCGTGCAATAAACCGGCTCTTTTGGCCAATTTCACATTCAGACCTAATTCAGCTGCCATAATTCCACAAAGTTTAGAAACTTCACGGGAGTGTTGCAATAAATTTTGTCCGTACGAAGAACGGTATTTCATACGTCCAACGACTTTAATTAATTCAGGATGTAATCCATGGATTCCTAAATCAATAACGGTACGTTTACCAACTTCTATAATTTCATCGTCAATTTGTTTAGCGGTTTTAGCAACAACTTCTTCAATACGAGCGGGGTGGATTCTTCCGTCAGTTACCAATTTGTGCAATGCCAAACGTGCAATTTCTCTACGTACTGGATCAAAACAAGATAGGATAATTGCTTCCGGTGTGTCATCCACAATGATTTCAACTCCAGTTGCTGCTTCTAGCGCTCTAATATTTCTACCTTCACGACCAATAATTCTTCCTTTTACATCATCAGATTCAATGTTGAAAACCGATACGCAGTTTTCTACTGCTTCTTCAGTTCCAACTCTCTGAATAGTGTTTATAATAATTTTCTTTGCTTCTTGTTGTGCTGTCAATTTCGCTTCTTCAATGGTATCTTGAATATGCGACATTGCTTTGCTTTTAGCTTCGGCTTTTAAGCCTTCAACCAATTGATTTTTAGCATCTTCGGCAGATAAGCCAGAAATAACTTCCAGTTGTTGCAATTGACTTTTGTGCAATTTGTCAACTTCAGTTTGTCTTTTGTCTAGAACTTCAATTTTAGTATTGTATTCTAACGTTTTTGCTTCGAAATCATCATTAACCTTTTTTGCTTTTGATAATTCATTAGAAATTTGAGATTCTTTGTCTCTTATTCTTTTTTCAATTTCAGCTACTTTTTTATCACGAGAAAGGATTACTTGCTCATGCTCTGATTTCAATTCGATAAATTTTTCTTTTGCTTGAAGTATTTTATCTTTTTTTATGTTTTCAGCTTCAAGATTAGCATCTTTTAAGATTGATGCAGCCTCTTTTTTAGCATTTTTAATCAAATTAGAAATATTGCTTTTTTCAATTGCTTTGGCTATTCCAAAACCTGCTACAATACCTATAATTCCTGAAATGATGATCGTTACTATGTCCATGTTTGTTAAAATTTATATATAAAAAAGCCTACATTAGTGAGATTGAATAAACTCGGAAAGACAAGTTTTGAGCTAACTCGTTGTTCAAACTTCCAAACTGAATTGGCTTGTTATAGTAACGATGATTTGCTCATTCTAAATTGTTAGTGTTGAGTTTACCAAATGAGAACTAATGTAGGCAGTATCTTAGTCTTTTGTAAAGAACGTTTAATTGTCGAGATATTGATCTAAAAGCGCATTGATTTTTTTAATTCTTTCAATGGTTTCTTCACCATCAATAGCATTATCAATTTGTTTTTGTTCTGATTGTGATGCAAATTGTAAAGCACACATGGCTAATACGTCTTGTTTATCACGAACTGCATAATTTTCTTCAAACTGCTTAATCATTACATCAATTTTTTTAGAAGCGCTTCTAAGGCCTTCTTCCTGAGACAATTCAACCGTTAGCGGATAGACTCTGTCTGCAATTGATATTTTTATTTTAAGCTTTTCGTCCATATCTATTATTAATCTGATAGTTGTGCTATACAGTAATCAATTTCGCGAATTAATGAATTTATTTTAAGCTTCGTATCTCTTTTATTTTCGTCACTGCCTAGTAATGCGTTTGCCATTTTTTGTGTTTCACACTGCGTTTTTAGCGCTTCAATCTCTTGAGATTGAGTTTGTATGACTTGTGCAGCTTTTGTTAATTCAATTTTTAAATCTTGACTGTTTTTCTCTAAACTTTTCATTTTCAGGAAAAGTTTTTCAACCTTATTTTCAAGAGTATCAATTATTTCTGCAATTACACTCATTATATTGCTGTTTCATTACTTAATCTTACAAAGTTAGTATTCCTTTTTATTATTGCAATATTTTATTGATTTTTTTACGTTAAAAAAATCAATTATATGTAATTCAGTAAGTTGTGATTTGATTTCGTTTCTAATTTGTATTAAGCGGTTTTTTTTTATCTTAGCAAAAATCTATTCGAATGAAACTTTTTGTTTTTTTATTTTTATTTAGCAGCTGTATTTTTGCTCAGACAGAATATCCAAAAGACTATTTTAGTCCACCACTTGATATTCCGATGCAGCTTTCAGGAAACTTTGGAGAATTAAGACCCAATCATTTTCATGCGGGTTTTGATTTGAAAACAATGCAGAAAGAGGGATTAAAAGTGCACGCTGTTGCTGATGGATATGTGTCCAGAATAAAAATTTCAACTTTTGGTAATGGTAAAGCGATTTATATTACTCATCCCGATGGATATACTTCGGTATATGGGCATCTGCAAAGCGCTAATGATGCAATTGAAAATTACATTAAAAAGACCCACTATAAAGAGAAGTCATTTGAGATTGAAATGTTTCTAAAGCCAGATGAATTGGTTGTCAAAAAAGGACAAGTTATTGCGTTTTCTGGAAATACAGGTGCTTCTGAAGGACCGCATTTGCATTTTGAGATTCGGGATACTAAAACGGAGAAAGTTATAAATCCTTTGTTTTTTGGTTTTGATAAAAACATTAGGGATGCTAAAAAGCCTGTGATTTCAAGCATTTATGTTTACCCATTAGATGCTAAAACTACTATCAATCATTCAAAGCGACCTTTATTATTGAATTTATCTTTGCAAAAAGACGGAAGTTATTTGGCAGAAAAAGTAGTTTCCAACGGGAAAATTGGTTTCGGTATTTCTGCTTTTGATTACGATGATGTTTCTTTTAATAAAAATGGGGTATTCAAGGTGCAGTCTTTTTACAATGGAAAGCCAAACTTCGGGTACCAATTTGAAACCTATTCTTTTGATGAAATGCGTTATGTAAATGCGCTAATCGATTATTCGCGCTATAAAAAGATGGATCAAAGGATTCAGAAATTATTTATGAAAAATAAATATGGGTTAAGTATCATCAAAACTGATGAGACTAATGGAATATTTTTGGTACTTCCAAATTTAGCATCGGTTTGTCGTATTGAAGTTTCTGATTTTTATGGAAATAAAACGACCGTTTCAATTCCTATTCAGTACGATTTATTGTCCACTATTATTAATGAAGAGCCGGTTATCTCGAAGTATTTTGTAAAAGCAAATAAAGATAGCAATTTTGCCAAAGATAATATGTCCGTTTTCTTTCCTGCGGGAACTTTTTATGATGATTTTAATTTAAATTTTGATGTAAAAAACGATACTTTATTTCTTCATGATGATACCGTTCCGGCTCACACTAATTTTACCATTTCCATCGAAGACAGCAAATACAGTGAAGCTCAAAAAAGCAAGCTGTTCATTGGTATGATTCAAGGAAAAAAAATAAGCTACCTTCCTACCTATCGTAAGGATAGTTTATTTACTGCTAAATCAAAAACATTAGGTCAGTTTGCCTTGGTTCTGGACACAGTTGCGCCAAAAATCAGCATTTCAAAACCAATTGAAGGGAAGTGGTTAAGTGAGCAAAAGACAATTCAACTTACAATAAGTGATAGTTTGTCCGGTATAAAATCATATAACGGCTATTTGAACGGCAACTGGATATTATTCGAATATGATAATAAAACAAAAAAATTAACACACAATTTCAACGATGGTATTGTGGCGGAAGGTGCCAATGATTTAAAAGTTGTTGTAATTGATAATGTAGGAAATTCGTCTACCTTTGCGACTCGTTTTTTTAGAAGCCAAAAAAAATAAAAACCAAATCATTTGACTACGAATAGATTAATACTTGTTTTCTTTTTTTTCTGTATTGGGTTTGCTGCAACTGCCCAGAATGCTCGAATTAAAGGAATTGTCCTTGACGCCAATAACCATCCTATTGATAACGTAAATGTTGTTTGTCTCGGTAATTCTACACAATCCAATGCTAATGGTTTTTTTGATTTATCGGTTCCTGCCAATCAAAAAATTGTTGTTATTTTTACGCATATTTCTTTAAAAAAGTCTACCGTTTCAATTTTCTTAAAACCGAACGAAGAGTATGAGTTCAACTTGGTAATGAACGATTACCAGGAGCAAATGGGGGAAGTTATCGTTATATCAAAAAATAGAAAAAGGGTTCAAGGAATTACTACAATTGAGCCTGAAGTTATTCGGAAAATGCCTGGCGCTAATGCCGGTATTGAGAATATTTTGAAAACCTTGCCCGGAGTAAATTCTAATAATGAACTGAGTACGCAGTATGCGGTTCGTGGCGGGAACTATGATGAGAACTTGGTTTATGTAAATGAAATTGAAGTCTATCGTCCCTTTCTTATTCGTTCCGGACAACAAGAAGGATTAAGTTTCACAAATACCGACTTGGTGCAAAATGTTGACTTTTCCGCTGGTGGTTTTCAAGCTAAATTTGGAGATAAACTATCCTCAGTCTTGGATATCACTTATAGAAAACCTACCAGATTTGGGGCAACTCTCGAAGCAAGTCTTCTTGGCGGAAGCCTGTCTGTAGATGCCGTTTCTAAAAATAAAAAATGGTCAGCGATTACTGGAGTAAGATATCGAAATAATAGTCTTTTGGTGAAAAGTCAGGATACTCAAACTAATTTTACGCCTTCATTTGTAGATGTGCAGACAAGCATAAATTATCAGGCTTCGTCTAAATGGCAGTGGAGTTTTCTGGGGAATATTTCTCAGAATAAATACCAATATCAGCCTTTGACTCGCCAAACTAATTTTGGAACACTTGATAAACCCATGGCACTTTTGATTTACTATGAAGGGCAGGAGAAAGATAAGTATGATACTTATTTTGGAGCGGTAAAATCTACATTTAAAGTAAATACTAACTTTACTTTAAAATTTATCGGATCGATTTTTCATACTTTAGAACAAGAATATTTTGATATTTTTGCGCAATACCGTTTAGGAGAAGTGGATGCTAATATTGGTTCTGAAACTTATGGTAACGTCGATTTTACAAGAGGAATAGGGACGCAATTAAATCATGCTCGAAACGATTTAGATGCCTTAATTGTAAATACGGAGGTAAAAGGAATTTATGATTGGAAAGAAAATCAATTGGAATGGGGTGTCAAATACACACGGGAATCCATTCGAGACAGAGTGGTAGAATGGGAAGTAATCGATTCAGCGGGCTTTTCTATAAATCCCCCAATTGTAATTTTGCCAAAAAAAGACCAGCCTTATTCCTCCTATACAGGACCTCTCGTTCCGTATCAAAATGTAAGAGCCACTAATTTTAATACCATCAATAGATTTTCAGGTTATTCGCAATGGAGTCGTAAAGATCATATAGGTTCCAGTGAAGTTTGGTATAATGCTGGGGTACGACTGCATAATTGGGGAGTTTTGGGAGATAATATAGGAGGTAAATCACAGATGACAATCAGTCCAAGAGCACAATTTGCCATAAAACCGGATTGGGAAAAGGATATGGTTTTTCGACTTTCTGGAGGATTATATCATCAACCACCATTTTATCGGGAATTGCGAGATGCCAATGGAGTAGTTCAGCCGGACGTAAAAGCACAGCAATCCGTTCATATTGTTTTGAGTAATGATTATAGTTTCAAGATGTGGAACCGTCCTTTCAAACTGGTTTCAGAGTTGTATTATAAATCGCTGACGAATGTAAATACCTATACGATTGATAATGTTAGGATACGTTATGCAGCTACAAATAATGCTAAAGCTTATGCGCAGGGACTAGATGTTAGGTTGAATGGAGAGTTTGTTCCCGGAACAGAATCTTGGTTGAGTTTTGGCTACTTAAAAACAGAGGAAAATAGCGCCGATCGAGGATTTATTGCCAGACCGACGGATCAAAGACTAAAATTTGGACTTCTTTTCCAAGACTTCATGCCTAAAATTCCGAGTGTCAAGTTGTATTTAAATTTGGTTTATAATACTGGTTTACCAGGAGGATCGCCATCTTATGCAGATCCATATTTATACCAAAATAGACTGAAAGATTACCGCAGAGCTGATGTGGGGTTCTCTAAAGTGCTTATTAATGACAGTACTAACGGTAATAGAAGTTGGTTAAAAAGCTTCAGAGAGTTAGAAATAGGTTTAGAGATTTTTAATCTTTTTAATAACCAAAATGCAATTACGAATACTTGGGTTCGCGATGTGTATTCCAAAAATCAATACGCAATTCCAAATTATATGACAACAAGGGTTTTTAATGTAAAATTAAATGCAAAGTTGTAATTGAAGTAAAACAAGCACTTTTTATAATGGTTGAAACGATTTTTCTGATATAAATCAATAAAAGAATGCCTATACCGTTTTTAAAAATGATTACATTTGAATTTATTATAAAAAGTATACCATCATGAAAAAGTTACATATCACTTTAGTAGGAATATTTGTTTTGCTTTTAGCCAGCTGCAAAGAAGATCAAGAAAAACCAAAAGTTACTTATGATGCTTCTAATAAAGGAAAAAGTATGGCAAAAACGGATTCTACTTTAATCGCAATTGCTGATTTACCTATTCAGATGGAAGGAACCGATTATTTGATTCACCCAGTTGGCGATTTAAGTATTCGTGAAAAAGGGATTAAAACGAGATATGGATCTTCCAGTGTGAATGATTTGAGTTTTACAATATCTAACTACGGAGAAAATGAAATCACCGGTTTTTTGCAGAATTTAAAGTTTCAGCGTGTAGACTCTGATTCTATAAAAGCATTGACGGATAAGCCAGTTTTAATTCAAACGGCCACCTATTTAAAAACTGTTTCTGATAAAACCAAGAACCAAATTATGGTTTATACGATGGTTGATGTAGACACCAATAAAGATGGTAAATTAGATACAAGTGATATCAAAGCTTTGTATCTTAGTAAAATAAGCGGTGAAAAATTCACTAAAGTATCCGATGATTTTCAAGAATTAATTGATTGGAAATTGATGGAATCAAAAAACTACTTGTATTTTAGAACTGTTGAGGATACGAATAAAAATGGACAATTTGATAATAAAGATGTGGTTCATTACAACTATATCGATTTGTCAAAAAAAGACTGGAAAGTAGTCAGTTATAAGCCAGTTTAATATTTGAAATTAGGGTTTTAGTACAAATATGAAATTCTGAATTACCCATTTATCGCTCCAACCAAGGTTGAAAGGCTAAATCAAAATATCACTTTCTAAGTCGGATTTTTCAATCTCAAAGTTAAAACCTAATTCAGAAACCAGTTGAATCACTAAGTTTTTATACCAGTTCTCCGATTTTGGATGAATGTAAATTTTTTCGATTAATTGGCTGATATCAACATTGATTTTTAAACCTTCGTTAATTTTGATGTTATTCTCAGCAATATCAGTGATGATTCGGACTTCACGTTCATACTGAAAACTTTTCCGTTTAAAAAGAAAAGGGAAAAACATATCGTCAAACGGAATGTATTCCTTTTTGTAATCAATATAATTAACTTCGCCTATATACTGTTTATAAACTTGTTCTGGTTGTAGCGCATTTTGCAGCCTACCAATCGTAGACTGAATCGCTAATCCTTCGCTGTTCTGCGTGAAAATTTGCCACATCGCAAACGATTCATATTCATTGATGTGCCAACTGCTGATGGCCACTTTTTCCCGATGACTTTTATAATAGTTCAAAAAGTCAGGGTTGTCAATGGATAATTTTCTGATTTCTTCGAATGTAGGTTCGCTAAAAGTGCCTTCGTACTGATCTTCAAATTTATCAGAACGAGACATAAATAACTTTTGAGACATCAATAAATCCAAAAACTTAGACAAATCCAGGTATTTCCAAACAATTGTGTTTGGATCTTCGGGCAGTTTTATATTTGGATTATTGAGGTACATTTTTTTTAGATAGTAAAAATTAGGATTCGAAAGACTGCAGGTTTACTAATTTGCTGTAAGCACCATTCATTGCCATAAGTTCCTCATGTTTGCCTTGTTCCACAATTTTTCCTTTTTTCATCACTACAATTAAATCTGCTTTTTGAATCGTAGAAAGGCGGTGCGCAATAACAATTGAAGTTCTGTTTTGCATCATGTTTTCTAATGCTACTTGCACGAATTTTTCGCTTTCAGTATCTAATGCTGATGTTGCTTCGTCCAAAATCATAATTGGAGGATTTTTCAAAACAGCACGAGCGATGGATAATCTTTGCTTTTGACCGCCTGAAAGTTTGTTTCCGCTGTCGCCAATGTTGGTATGAATTCCAAGAGGTAAGTCTTTTACAAATTCGTAAGCATTGGCAATTTTCAAGGCTTCAATAATTTCTTCATCTGTCGCGTCATGTTTACCAAGCGAAATATTAGCTCTTATAGTGTCATTAAATAAAATACTGTCTTGCGTTACTAATCCCATCAAATCGCGAAGCGAATGAATGTTCATGTCTTTGATGTCAATTCCATCAATAGCGATTGTTCCTTCATTTACATCATAAAAACGAGTCAGTAAATTAGCAATGGTGCTTTTTCCGCTTCCGGATTGTCCTACAAGAGCTACTGTTTGTCCTTTTTTTACTTCAAGTGAAAAGTCTTTTAAAACCGCTTCATCTTCGTATTTAAAATTAATATTTTGGATTGTTATAGTAGAGTCAAAAGTTTTTTTGTCAACTGCATTTTCTTTTGAGGTGATTTCATTTTCGACTTCCAAAACTTCAAAAACACGTTCAGCTGCAGCCAAACCATTTTTTACTGCATAGGAAGCCTTCGAGATAGCTTTTGCAGGAGTTAAAATATTAAATGCTAAAGTTAGATATGCAATAAAAACAGCACCTTCAAGTGATTTATCTATTAAAACTAAACTTCCTCCATAAAAAAGTAAGCAGGCAATTGTTGTTACTCCTAAAAATTCGCTTAAGGGTGTTGCCAAATTATTTTTAGTCCCGATACTGTTTGTTAAGTTCAATAATCTCGTCACTGAGTCGTAAAATCTCCCTTTGAAATTACGTTCAGCATTGTAGCTTTTAATTACTTTAAGACCACCTAAAGTCTCGTCAACAATGGAAATCAGAAAGCCACTTTCTCTTTGAGCTTCCAGGGATTGTGCTCTCAAATTTTTAGCAAGTTTTGAAATTATCCATCCCGAAATTGGCATAAAAATTAAAACAAATAAAGTCAGTTTTAAACTTATGATAAACATAGCTCCTAATGCAAAAATAATTGTCAATGGTTCTTTTACCACTAATTCTAATATAGAAAAAAAGGAGTTTTGCACTTCATTTACATCACCAAGCATACGCGCCATAATATCGCCTTTTCTTTTTTCAGAATAATAGGATATAGGCAATTCTATGATTTTATCGTACATTGATTTTCTCAAATCTCTTAAAACTCCATTCTTCAAATGCATGATATGGTATGATGCGAGATAGTTAAATAAGTTTTTGAAGAAAAACGTTATGATTACCATTAAAACAACAAACATAAGAACTACTTGAATGTTGTTTTCCCTTGTTAGCGCTGAAATTTTGTAATAAAAAAAATCAGAACTATAGTCCTTTATATATCCTATTCCCTTGTATACCGGTTCTTTTAGTATTTGTTTGGTTTTGCCAAAAAGTACTTCAAGTACAGGAAAAATGGTAAGCATGGAAATAGTGCTAAACAAGGCATACAAAATGTTGTATATGACATTCCAGATAATATGAGACTTATATGGTTTTGTATAAGGAAGTAATTTTAATAAGCTTTTGTCCATTAGTTCAATTGCATTGCAGTAATAATATTTTTAATTTTTTGATCTAAAATAGCTTCCACTTCCTTGAAATCCTCAACAGATTCCAATTCTGTATTCACGCTGATATAGAATTTTATTTTTGGTTCGGTTCCGCTTGGTCTGGCACAAATTTTAGAACCGTCTTCCGTGTAGTAAATAAGTACATTCGATTTTGGAATATCCATATTTGTTACTTCACCGGTAAGTAGATTTTTTGCGGTTGAAGATTGATAATCTTCCAACATAATCACTCTTTGTCCGTTGATTTCTTTCAATGGATTTTCTCTCATATCAATCATCATCTGATTGATTTCCTGCAAACCGTCCATTCCTTTTTTAGTCAACGAGACTAAATATTCTTTATAGAATCCATTGTCAACATACAATTGAAGTAATTCTTTGTAAACGGTACTTCCTTTTGCTTCTGCCTGAGCAGCCAATTCGCAAACTAATAAAGTAGCAGCAACCGCATCTTTATCACGAACCGCATCACCTACCATATATCCAAAACTCTCTTCACCACCACCAATGAATTCCAACTCCGGGAAGTCCTTTATCATTTTGGCAATCCATTTGAATCCGGTTAATCCCACTTTGCATTCTACGCCATAATTCGTGGCTAATTCCATCATCATAGGAGTAGAAACAATCGTAGAACCGACAAATTGTTTACCATTAATTTTTCCTGCTTTTTTCCATTGTTCCAATAAAAAAGCAGTCATTAAAATCATGGTTTGATTTCCGTTAAGCAAGGTCATTTGTGCTTCGTTATTTCTAACGGCAACACCCAATCTATCACAATCAGGATCTGTCCCAATAACAATGTCCGAATTGGTTTTGTCTGCCAAAGCCAGGGCCATAGTCAGTGCTTCCGGTTCTTCAGGATTTGGAGATTTTACGGTTGGGAAATCACCATTTGGAACTCTTTGTTCTTCCACAATATGAACATTCATATACCCGGCTTGTGCTAGAGTATCAGGAACTAATGTGATCGAAGTTCCGTGCAAAGAGGTGAACACAATGTTCAAATTTTCTTTGGCTTCAGCCGAAGTGTCAAAACTTGCATTTTCAATCGATGATTTTATAAACGCTTTGTCAACATCTGTGTCAATATAATGGATCAAATCTTCATTGGCAGAAAACTTGATTTCATTGTAGTTTAAATTTTCAATAGTAGTAATAATCGCTTCATCTTCTGGAGGAACAATTTGCCCACCATCTTCCCAGTACACTTTGTAACCATTGTATTCTGGCGGATTGTGAGAAGCTGTAAGTACAATTCCCGCTTGACAGCCTAAATGTTTAACCGCAAATGACAATTCAGGAGTAGGTCTTAACTCAGAAAACAGATAAACCGTAATCCCGTTTGCCGTAAAAACGTCAGCAACTACCTTTGCCAGAGTATCGCTGTTATGACGACAGTCGTAAGCAATAGCAACCTTCAAGTCTTTATTTGGAAACACTTTATGCATGTAATTGGCCAGACCTTGCGTGCTTTTACCAAGCGTATATTTATTGATGCGATTGTTCCCAACGCCCATAACACCGCGCATTCCGCCTGTTCCAAATTCCAGGTTTTTATAAAAGCTTTCTTCCAGTTCTTTAGGGGAAGTAGTCATCAATTCCTTGATGGCTATATGTGTTTCATTGTCAAATGTTGGTGTAAGCCATTCATTTACTGCATCCAAAATGTTTTGTTTGATATCCATTTTATAGATTTTTTTAGTGTCTAAATTTTTATTTTAAAATTTCAAAATAGTCATCTCGTTCAACAATTTTGATGTTTTTTAGGAGCTGTTTCCTGCTTTTCGCTTCAATCTTTTTATCGGTAAAAACCTCAAAAAAGGATTTTCACTGCAAATAAAATTCACTGAACTCCTATTGAAATAAAAGCTATGTGAAGTAATCAGGGCTAGCGATTTGTTGTAACGAAAAATATGATCTTTCAATATTCACTTCTGGCAATCCGAATAACAGAAATTGTATAAGTCAATCTTCAAGTTCTACTATAAATGTATGTTTTATTTCGGGAAGATTATAAAAAATTCACCTCACTGGAAACTTTATAACGTTCCTCATTATTTTTTGTGCGCAAAATTATTTCGCCAAGGAATCCAGCCAGAAATAATTGAGTTCCCAATACCATTGTAGTAAGCGCGATGTAAAACCAAGGATTGCTGGTTACTAAATTATAGCGCATGTCATTATACATATGATAAAGCTTTGAAACTCCGATGTAACCGGCTAATAAAAAACCAATGATAAACATCAAAGAACCCATAGCACCAAATAAGTGCATCGGTCTTTTTCCAAAACGGGAAAGAAACCAGATGGTAATTAAATCAAGGAAACCATTGATAAAACGTTCCATTCCAAATTTAGTTTCACCATATTTTCTGGCTTGATGCTGTACCACTTTTTCACCAATTTTTCCAAAACCGGCATTTTTTGCTAAAACCGGAATGTATCGGTGCATTTCCCCTGATACTTCAATGTTTTTTACAACAACATTTTTATAGGCTTTCAGTCCGCAATTGAAATCATTCAATTCCACACCAGATGTTTTTCTCGCTGCCCAATTAAATAATTTAGAAGGCAGGTTTTTAGCAACCACGGAATCGTAACGTTTCTTTTTCCAACCGGAAACCAAATCATATTTACCTTTGACAATCATTTCATATAATCCTGGAATCTCTTCCGGGCTGTCTTGTAAATCGGCATCCATGGTAATGATTACGTCACCTTTCGCTTTTGCAAAACCGGCGTGTAAGGCTTGTGATTTCCCAAAGTTTTTCATGAAACGAACTCCCTTTACATGTGGGTTTTCTTGAGCAAACCCTTCGATAATATTCCACGAATCATCAGTGCTGCCATCGTCTAGAAAAATGATTTCGTAAGTATAATTATGCTCTTGCATCACTTTTAGGATCCAAGTGTACAATTCTTTAAGAGATTCCTCTTCGTTGAGAAGTGGTATGAGTATTGATAAATTCATTAATTTAGAAGCTTTGAGGTTGTGCGTTTTTTACAATTGCACCTATAATTAGTGAATAAATTAAACCAAAGAAGGAATACATTGCTATTGTAACTGGAAAAACAATTAGTGGATTCATGAATTTTTTCATCATTGAAAGTCCGGTTTCTAATTGGTCAGACGTCATAGATGGGTTTTGTTTTAGCATCGCTTCTTTACTAATTGCAACCATTTCATTTATAAATTCAGGAAATATAAAGTTGAAAACCACGTTAAACACAGCATAGATAAGCGCAGCAATAAAAGTTATTGAAACTCCAGTTTTTAGGCATTCATTAAGAGATATAAATCCGTTATTTATATTTTTCTTGTAATTGTTGCATCCTAAATAAATAAACAAGAGTGGTAATATTAAGTAGTTAGCAAGGTTTACGATCACACCTACACTAGTTCCGACTAATGATTTCATTCCGACTATATACATAACCACAAATTCTAAAACCATCACTACACCAAACAAAACACCAAATAAAATTCCAGATTTTGCTGGCGATACACTATTTTCCATAAAGAGTTTATTTATTAATCCACAAATATAACAATTCCCAATATATTCGAGTATAAAAATCGCTTTTTACGATTATATAAAAAAAGTCATGCAAAGATTTGATTATTGGAAAAAAATTGTAAATTTGCAAACTCAAAATAATAATGTAAAACAAAAAGTTACAGTGAGTTTATACCTTTTCTGTTAGAGGAAAAGCTTCAAGACAAGTTGTGATTAACAAATAAAAAAGATTAACAAGATGAAAAAAGGAATTCACCCAGAAAATTACAGATTAGTTGCATTTAAAGACATGTCAAATGACGAAGTTTTTATCACTAAATCTACTGCAGATACAAGAGAAACATTAACAGTTGATGGTGTTGAATACCCAGTTGTAAAAATGGAGATCTCTAGAACTTCTCACCCTTTTTACACAGGTAAATCTAAACTTATTGATACTGCAGGACGTATTGATAAATTCAAAACTAAATACGCTAAACACGCTAAATAATAAAAGCATGTTTTTTAAAATATTGCCTTCCTCTCGATACTTCGGGACGGGAGGCTTTTTTTATTTTTATCTATTTGAAAACTTTGTAACTTTGAAGCCAATATTATAAAAAGGGACGTTGTTTAAATTAATTTTTGATCAGCGAATAACCGAATCAACAAATAAACAATTTTTATGAACTATATACTTTTTGACGGACCTGCCAGAAATGCCTTATTACCTTTTACTTTCACTCGTCCCGTTGCGGATATTCTTATTGGAATTATGACCATTCGTCAAAAATGGGAAATGCGTTTGGGTTCTACTACAACTACATTGACAGAGGAATATTTGTCCGAAAAATTTCCAATGGTGGAGTTAGAAGAGAATGTAATGATAAACGCTTCCTTTCTTCCTAATGATATTTTGGTCGAGATGGTTAGTAATCTGGAATCCAATCAAGCTATTTTCAAAGGAGACGAAGTAATTGCTTTTTATACCGATGACGAGCAGGAAGAGGTAGATTTTGATACCTATGAGATTTTAGAATACAATGAAGACTGTTTAACGGTGGAACATACTTGGGATATTTTTTCTAAAAATGATGCAGCAATACGTGAAGATTTTGAATTCTTAACCGAAGACAGAAGATCACAACCTATTCCAAAAAGTGTTAATATCATCGCACCTGAAAATATATTTATTGAAGAAGGAGCTAAATTAGAGTTTGTTACATTAAATGCGTCAGCAGGTCCTATATATATAGGTAAAGATTCGGAGATTATGGAAGGTTCTGTAATTAGAGGCCCTTTTGCTTTGTGCGACAATGCGGTTGTGAAAATGGCTGCCAAGGTCTATGGAGCAACAACTGTTGGTCCGCATTCCAGAGTTGGTGGTGAAGTAAATAATTCTGTATTGTTTGGTTATTCGAATAAGGGGCATGATGGATTTTTAGGAAATTCTGTTCTTGGCGAATGGTGCAATATAGGTGCCGATAGTAACAATTCGAATCTAAAAAATAATTACGAAGAAGTAAAATTGTGGAGTTATGAAACAGAAGGTTTTGCTAAAACTGGACTTCAATTTTGTGGATTGATGATGGGAGATCACAGTAAATGCGGAATTAATACGATGTTCAACACCGGAACGGTGGTAGGAGTGAGCGCTAATATTTTTGGCAGCGGATTTCCTCGCAATTTTGTACCGAGTTTTTCTTGGGGCGGTGCTGCTGGTTTTACCACTTATATCACGAAAAAAGCATTTGAAACGGCTCGATTAGTCATGTCTCGCAGAAATGTTGACTTTGACGAAAGAGAAGCAGCCATTTTAGAACATGTTTTTGAGGAATCAAAAAAATGGAGAAAAGAATAGTCCAATATTAAATTAATTTCTTAATAGGTTTGTCATTTTGACAAAGGAGAAATCTCGCCTTGGGATTTCTACTTTTTTGAAATGGCAATTTTAGTTTTATAGATTCCCAAAAACTTTCTAATCTGCAAATTGCCTAATTATGTATTTAAACTATCTTTGCACTTTTAAAATCTGATAATCTAATTATCTAAAAATCTTATAATCTACATGATTACAGTTAACGATATTTCCGTGCAATTTGGTGGGACAACGCTTTTTAGTGATGTTTCTTTTGCCATAAATGAGAATGATAAAATTGCCCTTATGGGTAAAAATGGAGCAGGAAAATCGACGCTTCTAAAGATAATTGCTGGACAAAGCAAACCCTCAACCGGTAATATTTCGGCACCAAAAGATGCGATAGTAGCTTATTTGCCTCAGCATTTATTGGCTACTGATGGCGCAACGGTTATGGAAGAAACCTCTAAAGCCTTTGGTGAAATCTTTGGTATGAAAGCCGAAATTGACGAAATCAATGAACAATTGACGATTCGTACGGATTACGAAAGTGATGCCTACATGAAATTAATCGAAAGAGTTTCTGACTTAAGCGAGAAATTTTATGCGATTGAAGAAGTAAATTACGAAGCCGAAGTGGAGAAGATTCTACTTGGTCTAGGATTTGTCCGCGAAGATTTTAACCGTCAAACTACGGAATTTTCAGGAGGTTGGAGAATGCGAATTGAATTAGCCAAAATCCTTTTGCAAAAACCAGATTTAATTTTGCTGGATGAGCCTACCAATCACATGGATATTGAAAGTATTCAGTGGTTAGAGGATTTCTTGATTAATTCAGCCAAAGCGGTTGTGGTGATTTCTCACGATAGAGCTTTTGTAGATAATATTACAAATCGTACCATTGAAGTTACAATGGGAAGAATCTATGATTACAAGGCGAAATATTCTCATTATCTAGAGTTGAGAAAAGACAGACGCATACACCAACAAAAAGCGTATGACGAACAGCAACGCATGATTGCTGATAACATGACTTTTATTGATCGTTTTAAAGGAACGTTTTCTAAAACAGATGCGGTTCAGTCTCGAGTTAAAATGTTAGAGAAACTGGTTATAGTGCAGGTTGATGAAGTAGATACTTCAGCATTAAAATTAAAGTTTCCTCCTGCAATACGCTCTGGTCAATATCCTGTGATTGTAAAAGATTTGTCAAAATCATACGGAGATCATGTGGTTTTCAAAGACGCCAATATTGTAATTGAAAGAGGCGAAAAAGTAGCTTTCGTAGGCAAAAATGGAGAAGGAAAATCGACGATGATTAAAGCTATTATGAAAGAAATTGAAATTAATGGCGGTAGTCTAGAAATTGGACACAATGCACAAATTGGTTATTTTGCTCAAAATCAAGCGTCATTATTAAATGAAAATGCTACTATTTTTGAAACTATTGATGATATTGCTGTTGGTGATGTTCGAACAAAAATAAAAGATATTTTAGGTGCTTTCATGTTTCAGGGTGATGATGTGACTAAAAAAGTAAAAGTGCTTTCAGGTGGAGAGAAAACACGTTTGGCAATGATAAAATTATTGTTGGAACCCGTTAATTTATTGATTCTGGATGAGCCTTCAAATCATTTGGATATGAAAACGAAAGATATTATTAAAGATGCATTGCGGGATTTTGACGGGACGTTGATTCTAGTTTCGCATGATCGTGATTTTCTTGACGGATTAGCAACGAAAGTTTTTGAATTTGGAAACAAAAGAGTCGTTGAACACTTTGAAGATATAACCGGTTTCTTAGCACACAAGAAAATGGATAGCATGAAGGAAATAGAAAAGTAAAGAAAAATTTTTAAAATACAAAAAAAGCAAAGGAGGTCTATCTAAAGTAGGTCTCTTTTGCTTTTTTTATGGAATATATTTTTATTTATTTAAACAAATTTATTCTATCAAATGTATTTTTGGATTGATAATTGTTATTAAAAAATAATAGTTAAATAGTTGAATTTAAGGTATATAAATTTATTTTTTATAACTTGTGTTGGGATTTAATAGTAATGATTAAAATCTTAAATCATGAAAAAGTTTGTTTTTTTCTTTGTAATAGTAATAACGGGTTTGTTAAGTTTACCTGTATTTTCTCAAATGCAAAATGAGCCAACTGCTTTAGGTTTGCCAGGAGATAATCTAAATCTTTATGCCGTATTAGACGTTTTTCAAAAATCAAAAACATTGGAGGAATTTGAAAGAGTACTAAACAGCAGAGATTCGAATATAAATAATCTTGATTTGAATAATGACAACGCCATCGATTATATTGAAGTGGTTAGTGACAAAGAAGGAAGTTCGTATTCTATTGTGCTACGTGTAGCGATT
Source organism: Flavobacterium xinjiangense (assembly GCF_900142885.1). GTDB lineage: Bacteria > Bacteroidota > Bacteroidia > Flavobacteriales > Flavobacteriaceae > Flavobacterium > Flavobacterium xinjiangense. The sequence continues at coordinate 125,522 of NZ_FRCL01000011.1, forward strand.
AACAACTATCAATATCAGGATGTTGCTGTCATCGAGGTCAATAAAGGCAATTCTGGAAGGATTATTGTCCAAATTATCGGTGATGAAGAACTGTACGGGGAAAATTATATTGTAGAGCCTTATTATTCAGAAACTAGAAATCCAGGTTACAGAGGTAATGAAAATGTAATTATTAATAATTATGATAATGGTATCTTTTATGCTGATTATTGGCCAATAGTAATTCAATTGTATTCTCCAACATTCAGACTTTACATTTCGCCATGGCGTTGGGGATTTTATCCGTCATACTGGAGCCCGTGGACTCCTATTTTTTATCATAATTACTGGAGATATCATTATCATTATTATAGAAATCGCCCCTATCGTAGAACTGTTTATCTGTGGGATCCAATTCATTATTTGTATTATTCAGCAAGACGAAATCATTCAGATATAGTGCGAAGAAACCGAATAAGAGGTACTTATAATCGCGTTTACGATGGACGAGCGTATAGAAGATCGGAAGTGCCTGATCGTGCATTTGACAGACCGCTAAATAGAGAAAACCGTCCCACAATGCCAAGGATGAATCCAAGAGGAACTCCGGATAACAGAGGTAATCGCCCTGAAGTACCTTTAAATCGTAGAGGTATACGCGAAAATCAGTCTGATAATCGACAAGGTAATCCGTCAAACCCAGGTCAATCAGAGCAACAGAGAAATACACCTAGAGTGCCACTTAATCGTCTTCCTTTTCAACAAAGGGACAGACAACAAGCGCCGCCAAATTCTCGTAACAATCAACAAGAGAGGGCAAATAGAAATTCCGCGGCACCATCTTCGCCCAGAGCAGATAGGCCCGCTCCTGGCCAGGGCAGAGATTGATTCAAGGTATTTGATTTAGTATTAATATTTAAAAAAGGACAGAACGAAAAAGAGACTATGATTTTAGCATAGTCTTTTTTTTTTAAAGTCTTATTCCGGGAGGAAGTAACTCTTTGTAAACTGAATTTTTTTTGAAAAAAACCACTATTTTTGGTAGAATAGGAACGACTTTGAATTTTCGCTCAATTGCGATTCCCATAATATTTTTGAGAAAAGTGGAAATAAATTCCTCATCATCAAAGGATTCTGGAGTGTTTATTTTTGTTAAAAATATTTTTTTTTCCTGAAAAGAGTATTCTACTGAAACTAATCCTTGGTCTGCTAAAGTTTCAAATTGTCGTGCAAAAGTATTGTCTTTAATTTCCATCGTCATATCCGCTTCCATGTTAATAATTAGATTTAATGGTATTTTTACCAAAGGTGTTTTTGATTTGGAGCTTGATTCTGATTTGAAATGTGTCAAAGTCAATAAATTCCATGGCATCTCTTGCCTTCATTCAAGAAAAGATAAGCTCTGTTTTGAAGAAGGCATATCTTGAAGTACTAATAGGTATTGCTACCGTAATTTTCTGTGAAATAATGTTTCTAATAAATCCAAAATGTATTTTTGGGATTATTATTTATTGTCGAAATATTCTATACAAAGGTATTGATTTGATTTTCAATATCAAATAATTTTAGTGTCTATCTTGGCGTAACTCATTCTTTGTCAGTAAATATCGATAATTAGAACATTTGGACAAACTAAATTACTTTTCAACTTTTTATTCCGTTCAGTTAATTTTGCAGTCATAAATTATTGATAATATAAAGGCTTAAATCAGCTTGATTTCAATTAAAAATTTAATTTTATAAAAAATTAGAGATCGTAAACCGGAGCTTTGTATAAAAACGTTAATAGGAATTATGAGTAAAATACCTGTTTATCTAATGCCGGGATTAGCGGCAAGTACTGCAATTTTTGAGCGAATTGCACTTCCTGAGGATACCTTTGAAATTCATTTCTTAGAATGGGAAATTCCGCTTGACAAGGAAACTTTGGCGGACTACGCCAAAAGAATTGCAGCTAAAATTAAACAACCGAATCCAGTTTTGATAGGAGTTTCTTTCGGTGGTATTTTAGTTCAAGAAATGGCGAAATTTATGGATGTTCGAAAAGTAATTATTATTTCGAGTGTGAAAAGTAATCTAGAATTTCCCAGAAGATTGAAAATTGCCAAAACGACCAAAGCCTATAAACTGATTCCAATGAGTTTGATTTTGAATATCGAAAGTCTGGCTAAATTTTCATTTGGGGAAAAAGTGAATCAACGACTGAAATTGTATGAAAGATTTCTTTCTGTTCGGGATATTGGTTATTTAAATTGGGCTGTAGAACAGGTGGTTTTGTGGGACAGAACGGTAGTTGATGAAAGTGTGATTCATATACATGGCGATATGGATGATGTTTTTCCAATAAAAAATATTAAGAATTGTACCGTTGTAAAAGGCGGAACTCATGTTATGATTTTGAATAAATACAAATGGTTGAATGAAAATTTACCAGCTATTATTTTAGATTCAAAGTAGGATGCGGACTGATTATTGTGAAGTTGTTTAAATTAAAAGTAGAAAAGATGGAATTGATAAAAAAAGTTGGAATAATTAGCACCGTGATTTTTGTTAGCGGACTGTTTGTTTTTGCAACCACAGATGAAGCGAAGAATAAAATTGCCAAAGAATCAGTTTCTGATTATTTTCCGGTAAAACTTGATTTTGCTGGAGAAGAAACGCCATTGAAGATATCAGATGTCAAAGAACGTTTAGACAGAGAATTGCTGGTAAATATCAATTTGCATGCAACTACGATTTTGGCCATAAAAAGAGCCAATCGAGCATTTCCGGTAATTGAACCTATTTTGAAAAAGAACGGTATTCCGGATGATTTTAAATATTTGGCAGTAATAGAAAGTGGTTTAGTCAATGTAGTTTCTCCAGCAGGAGCAAGGGGAGTTTGGCAATTCATGCCCGAAACCGCAAAAGAACGTGGAATGGAAGTCAATGAAAATGTGGACCAACGTTATGATTTAGTGAAATCTACGGAAGCGGCTTGTCGTTATTTTTTGAGTGCCAAAGCAAAATTTGGAAGCTGGACCTTGGCAGCAGCTTCTTATAACGGAGGAATGTCGGGTGTGAACAAGCAAATTGACATTCAAAAAGTATCTAATTATTACGATTTGTTGCTTACCGAAGAGACTTCTCGTTATGTTTTTAGGATTTTAGCTTTGAAAGAGATCATGAAAAATCCAGTGAAATATGATTTTAATATACTTCCTGCTGATATGTATGAAAATTTGCCTACGCGAACAATCGAAATTGATAGTTCAATTACAGATTTGGCAACATTTGCTAAAGGACAGGGAATCAATTATAAAATCTTGAAAATACATAATCCTTGGCTTAGAGAAACCAAATTAATAAACGATACAGGAAAAAAATATCAGATTGAAATTCCGTTGAAAGGGTATTAATCTCAAAACAAAAAAAGGGTCAAATGATATACATTTGACCCTTTTTCGATAAGTATAAAAAAATTATATTTTCTTCATTTGTTCTTTCATCATGACAATCTGATCTTTCAACATATTCTGTTTGTCTAATTTTTTGGCTTCATTCAATAGGGTAGTAGCTTCAAGTTTACGACGACGTGTCATTGCAACTCCCGCTAAATTTAATTTGGCTACAGCCAAATCCATATCCATTGATAATCCTAGTTCGATTGCTTTTTTGAAATATTTCTCTGCTTGATTGATATTCGTTTGCGAAAGCATGATTCCGTGTAAGTAATTAAAATATCCTTGTTGTTTTTGTACCAAAGCCGTTTCCGGGGTTTTGATGTAGGCTAACCATTTTTTGGCACCCTCAAAATCCTGTTTTCTTAATTTTAAGAAGGCAAGTAAAATAAATTCGTTTTTGAAGTAAAGAAAAATAGGAATTGCACTCAATAATATAAGGAATATTCCGTTACCGATATTTCCTTCGGTCATTTGCCAAATGCCAGTAGCTATAATAAGTCCGGCGATAATAAGTTTAATATTTCTGTGAAACATAGTGTGATTATTTTAAGATCACAAATATAGTAAAATGAATTGAAAATATTTTTACAAAACTGCTTGCGAGAAAAAAAAGTCTTTGTATATTTGCACTCGGTTTTAGAATAACAGTTATTCGAAATAGGAAGACATATAAATAAGATTTTAAAGATACAAAGCAATGAGCAAAAGAACGTTTCAACCATCGAAAAGAAAAAGAAGAAATAAGCACGGATTTATGGACAGAATGGCTTCTGCGAATGGAAGAAAAGTTCTTGCTAGAAGAAGAGCTAAAGGAAGACATAAATTGACTGTTTCTTGCGAACCAAGACACAAAAAATAATGTTTGTATAAACATAAATAAGGCGTTACTTTTTTTAGTATCGCCTTTTTTTATACCTAATCGTTAAAAAAAGAATAAGGTTTACGGCTAAGGGTTTAAAGTAGAGTAACTTTGATCTGGAAAAAAAATAACTACACAACACAATAATTACAACACAATGCCAAAAGATACATCCATAAAATCAGTTTTAATAATAGGTTCAGGTCCTATTGTTATTGGTCAAGCATGCGAATTTGATTATGCGGGATCACAATCTGCACGTTCTATTCGTGAAGAAGGAATCGAAGTTATCCTGATAAACTCGAATCCAGCCACGATTATGACTGATCCGTCTATGGCTGATCATATTTATTTGAAGCCATTAACTACAAAATCAATCATTGAAATCCTGAAAGCGCATCCTCAAATTGATGCTGTTTTGCCTACAATGGGAGGACAAACCGCTTTGAACTTGTGTCTGGAAGCAGATGAAAAAGGAATTTGGGCAGATTTTGGAGTAAAATTAATCGGGGTTGATGTAAACGCCATTAATATTACCGAAGACAGAGAGCAGTTCAAACAGCTTTTGAAAAAAATCGGAGTGCCATCTGCACCTGCAGAAATATGTACGTCTTATCTTAGAGGAAAAGAAATCGCTCAGGAATTTGGTTTCCCGTTAGTAATCCGTCCTTCGTTTACTCTAGGTGGAACCGGAGCGGCTATTGTTTATAAAAAAGAAGATTTTGATGAACTTTTAACCAGAGGTTTAGAAGCATCACCAATTCACGAAGTCTTAATTGATAAGGCTTTAATGGGTTGGAAAGAATACGAATTGGAACTTTTGAGAGATAAAAACGACAATGTTGTGATTATCTGTTCTATCGAAAATATGGATCCAATGGGAATTCATACCGGAGATTCCATCACGGTTGCGCCAGCAATGACTTTGTCTGACACGACTTTCCAAAAAATGCGTGATTACGCTATTTTGATGATGAGAAGCATCGGAAACTTTGCCGGAGGTTGTAACGTGCAGTTTGCCGTTTCGCCAGACGATAAAGAAGATATTGTAGCGATTGAAATCAATCCTCGTGTGTCTCGTTCTTCTGCTTTGGCATCAAAAGCAACGGGTTATCCTATTGCTAAAATTGCTTCAAAACTGGCTTTGGGATACAACTTAGATGAATTGCAGAATCAAATTACCAAATCAACTTCGGCTTTATTCGAACCAACTTTGGATTATGTGATTGTGAAAATTCCTCGTTGGAACTTTGATAAATTCGAAGGAGCTGACAGAACTTTGGGACTTCAAATGAAATCCGTTGGTGAAGTAATGGGAATTGGACGTTCGTTCCAAGAAGCTTTACACAAAGCGACTCAATCATTGGAAATCAAAGGAAATGGTTTAGGTGCTGACGGAAAAGGGTATAAAAATTACGAACAAATTATCGAGAAACTGACTTTTGCGAGTTGGGATCGTGTTTTTGTGATTTATGATGCTATCGCGATGGGAATTCCATTGAGCCGCATTCATGAAATTACTAAAATCGATATGTGGTTCTTGAAACAATACGAAGAACTTTATACGTTAGAGAAAGAAATTTCAAACTATAAAGTAGAATCTTTGCCAAGAGAATTGTTATTGGAAGCGAAACAAAAAGGTTTTGCCGACAGACAAATCGCGCACATGGTAGGTTGTTTAGAAAGCCAAGTACATACATTGCGTACTACAATGAACATCAATCGTGTGTTCAAATTAGTGGATACTTGCGCGGCGGAGTTCAAAGCAAAAACGCCTTATTATTACTCGACTTTTGAAGCCGAAATAGAAAAAGCAGACGGTACACGTTATGTTGACAACGAAAGTGTTGTTACCGATAAAAAGAAAATAATTGTTCTTGGGTCAGGCCCAAATAGAATTGGACAAGGAATCGAATTTGATTATTCTTGTGTGCATGGTGTTCTTGCCGCCAAAGAATGTGGCTACGAAACCATCATGATCAACTGTAATCCAGAAACGGTTTCGACTGATTTTGATACAGCCGATAAATTGTATTTCGAACCGGTTTTCTGGGAACATATTTACGATATTATCCAACATGAAAAACCAGAAGGGGTAATCGTGCAATTAGGGGGACAAACGGCTCTTAAATTAGCGGAGAAATTATCGAAATACGGTATAAAAATTATAGGAACGAGTTTTGACGCTTTGGATTTAGCCGAGGACAGAGGACGTTTCTCAGAATTGTTAACCGACTTAAAAATTCCTTTCCCACAATTTGGAATTGCCGAAACGGCTGACGAAGCTTCGGCTTTAGCGGATGTTTTGGACTTTCCATTATTGATTCGTCCTTCTTATGTTTTGGGTGGTCAGGGAATGAAAATTGTAATCAACAAACAAGAATTAGAGGAGCACGTTATCAATTTATTGAAAACGATTCCAGGAAATAAATTACTTTTAGACCATTATTTGGATGGTGCGATAGAAGCAGAAGCTGATGCGATTTGCGACGGCGAAAATGTGTACATCATAGGTATTATGGAGCACATTGAACCTTGTGGAGTACACTCTGGTGACAGTAACGCAACTTTACCACCGTTTAACTTAGGAGAATTTGTGATGCAGCAAATAAAAGACCATACCAAAAATATTGCGTTGGCTTTGAGAACCGTTGGTTTAATCAATATTCAGTTTGCGATAAAAGATGATATCGTTTATATCATTGAAGCGAATCCTAGAGCGTCTCGTACGGTTCCTTTTATTGCCAAAGCATATGGAGAAGCTTATGTGAACTATGCGACTAAGGTAATGTTGGGTGAAAAGAAAGTAACTGATTTTGTTTTCAACCCACAGTTGAAAGGATTTGCAATCAAGCAACCAGTTTTCTCTTTCAGCAAGTTCCATAATGTGAACAAAGCTTTAGGACCAGAAATGAAATCAACGGGAGAAAGTATCTTGTTTATTGATGACTTGAAAGATGATCAATTCTACGAATTGTACTCCAGAAGAAAAATGTATTTGAGTAAATGATAACTTGAATTTGTTATATGTAAAAAGCCCCGTTTGGGGCTTTTTTTGTGGGATAGTGTTTGTGGATTATTGTTGCGGGCACAGTTTGCAAAACTGCGCTACCGATTGTGTTATATCAGCTCTATCGGGGAAAGTATCTTGTTTATTGATGACTTGAAAGACGATCAATTCTACGAATTGTACTCCAGAAGAAAAATGTATTTGAGTAAATAAAACTTCTATTTATTGATATTGAAAAAGCCCCGTTTGGGGCTTTTTTTTGTGGGTGTGTGTTTTTTGAAAGGACCACTTGGTCGTATAATATATTTGTACGTACCACCTTTGAAATTTAAAGATAAAAAAAGCCCAAATGTAAAAATGAGCTTTTTGGTTATTAATAGTGCTACTAAACTCTGATTAAAAATCTCGTAGAGGTTTTTGTGTTGTTTTGATCATAGACATCAATAATAATGTAAGTGTCCTTGGTAATACCAGTAATTAGGTAAGAGTAAGGATAGCTGTTTTTATTTTTTGCTGTTGTGTCATCAATGATGAATGGAGCAGTATCCCCTTCTTTTGTAACAATCACCTTTAATAACGAAACTGATGACGTAATTGTTCCAGTAATAGTATATTGTCCATTTACAGCTTTTCCTTCTGCCTGTGTAAATGCAATTGCTGGCGATGATGTTGGTTCGTCTTTACTACAGCTTACAATTGATAGCGCAATAAATAAAAATGCGAGTATTTGTTTCTTGATCATAAAATGATTTTTTAATTGGGGTTGAATTTTCACCTTTTGTTTAAATAAGGATTAGTTGTCAAATGTAGCTAAATATGAATGGTTGAAGTGATTATCTGTGAATTATGAAAATATAACTAATTTTTATATAAATTAATTTTTCAATAATTGGAATAAAAAACAAGTAGATTTATTATGGTTGACTTTTCATGAAACTTACCACTCATATAATTTCGCATTTTTCAGTTACCATTCTTAATAAGTATTCCAAAAAGCATCGCACATTGTTATTGTCATTTTTATTCAGGCAGAAAGAGCTGCGAAATTGATGGCCGAAAGACGATCAGTTCTACGAATTGTACTCTAGAAGAAAAATGTATTTGAGTAAATAAAAACTTCGATTTATTGATATTGAAAAAGCCCCGTTTGGTTTTTTTTTGTGGGATAGTTTTTTGAGTTAGTAGCTTATTGTTGTGGGCACAGTTTGCAAAACTGCCTTTACTTTGTATTTGATAAAAAATATTAAATTTATTCAAAGGAAAACAGAGGTGAACTATCAAAACC
>NZ_FRCL01000017.1:0-41472 GCF_900142885.1 Flavobacterium xinjiangense
CTTTTTTGATATTGGTTGCTTTCCTATCCTTTTTAATTACTACTTCTTGTAATTGTTCTTCACTACTGAAAAGCTTGAAATTGTTTTTGGTGTTTTTGTCTAAATTAACACTTTCTGTGATTGTTTGGAAACTTACTGAACTCACCTGAACTCTATAGTTCCCTTTAGGAATAGTGATAGAGTAAAAACCATATTCGTTAGTGGTAGTTCCCGTTTTCAATTCGGGAATATATACGTTTACACCAATTATGGTTTCATTGCTTTTAGCATCAGAAACGGTTCCACTTAAAGTACACTTTTCTTGAGAAAACATACTACTGACAGAAAGCAGAAGTGTCAGCGTTACGAAATAAATTAATTTTGTATTCATGTTTTTAATTTTTTATATTTTTTAAAATAATTGCCATGCGATTTGTATTTAAAATAGGTAAGGGTAACTCCTATTTAGCCTAGCTATTTTGCTCTAATGGGTTCCGGGTTGATTTTTTCTGATTCCAGAGAGAATAGTACACTTGTTATTTTCCAATTCCCATTTACTTTAATGAGACCCCAACTTTCAGCTCCCCAGTTTGCCTTAATTTTGTTTTTCCAAAAACTATAATCAAAAGTTACCGCAGCAATACTGCCGTCTTCTTTTATGTCGATATTGTAAAATTTTTCTTCTGAAGCATCTGAAAGAAGTCTATAGAATTCTTTATATGTACTTTCAAAATAATTTTTTCTAGTTGGTTCTTTTTTTAGCATCACCTCATGCGTTGTTTTTTTTATAACTCCAATCCAAACTATCGGATCGTTATGAAAAAGAGTATAAAATTTTATACTGTCTTTTTTTACAATACAGTCCATAAACGAATTTAAAATCTGTTTTATTTCTTTTTTATCCGTTGTCTCTTTGTTTTGTCCAAAGGTTAAATTTGAAATAAGTAATAAAATTAAAAATACTGTTAGTCTTTTCATTGATTGTTTAAGTAAGGTTATATGTTAAATACATTAATATAATTATTCCCATTTATTAATTATAACTACACAAAAGTCCAAGTATAAAGTGAGGTCTACAATTTTAATATGCCAATTAAATAAGGATGTCTGCAAACTCCTGTTTTAAGTCTGCAAAATATGTAATGAAAATTCAGGTTCTATTATTTACTACTTGAAAAAAAAGCTCTTTGTAGGTTTCTGAAATTGGGATTCTCTGATTAGAAATCAATATCCTCATCCGTTCAATAGATTCAATTTTGCTAACCCCAACCATATAAGATTTATGAACTCTGCAAACTAAATTGGGAGGTATAATTTGTTCCAGTTCACTAAAATTTTGAAGTGTCATAATTTTTTTATTTACGGTATGAATTCCTCGATAATCTCTCATCCCTTCAATGTATAGAATGTCGCTTAAATTTACTTTCTCTAATCGATTTTCGGTCTTCACAAAAATGAAATCCTGTTGAGTAGTAAGCAGGGGTTGATTAATATTTTCACGCGCTCTATTTACCGCTTTTAAAAACCGGTCAAACGTAAAAGGTTTTAATAAGTAATCCGTTACACTGAGCTCATAGCCTTTTATAGCGTATTCCTGATAGGCTGTCGTTATAATAACCTGGCTTTCTATTTTTGAACTTTCAAGCAACTCAATACCGGATAATTCATCCATATTAATATCTAAAAAAAGTAAATTGACTTTATTATCCTTTAAATAAGAGAGCCCATCAAGCGCATTATCAAACGTAGCACATAAATTCAAAAAGGGTATTTTGCTAACAAAATTCTTGGTTCTCTCAAGAGCCAAAGGTTCGTCTTCTATGATTATACAAGAGTATCTATTCATTTTTAATTGTTAATTTCACACTATAAAGGTTGATTCGATTTTCTAATTCTAATATATGCTTCTCTGGATAAATTAGATTCAGACGTTTTTGAATAAGATCATTCCCTAAACCATCGCTTTCTTGTTTTAGTAGTCGAGTTGGATCGAATTTGTTTTCACACAAGAATATGATATTCTCTTTATTAATATATATTTCAATACTTATAGTATTGTCTATTTTCTTATTTGTACTATGCTTAAAGGCATTTTCAATAAATGGAATAAAGACCATAGGGGCTATTGTTCTATTATCCATAGTGCCATTTATCTGAAAACTTACATAGTTTGAATTTGCAGTTCTTATTTTTTGCAATTCTATATACTTCTCAATGTACTCAATTTCTTTTTTAAGTAAAATTGCATCTGTTTTAATTTCGTATAACATAAAACGCAAAATATCGGATAGTTTGTTTAAATAGTTTGAAGCTTCACCGGCATCCTTTAAAATCAATACATCAATGTTATTTAGCGTATTGAATAGGAAATGAGGATCAATCTGGGCCTTTACCAATGCCATTTCTGTTTCATGATTTTTTTGTTTTAATTCTTCTTTTAATTTTATTTCTTTAACCCAAGTAATAAAACCTTTAAGAATTAAGGCCGCCAAACCGGAAATTGAAGCAATAAAGCTCATAGCCATTATTGTATTTATAGCAGTAGACCTTTGGTTTATGCCGTCTTTATCCATATCAATAAGATGACCTGATTCTATAAAATACCGCATTATAATGTACGCTAGTATCGAAACACCTATAGAAATCAAAATACCGAAAATAGTGGAAAGCAAAAATTTATTTTGTTGCAGGTATTTTGGAAATACTATAAAACTACAAGAATAAAATGTGATGAACGAAGGAAAAAATGCAAATAGGAGAAGTGAATTGAACGCATTTACAATTCGTGCTGTCTGATCTACTGCATGACTGCTACTTCTGTAGAAAACAGTTAGCATGATTAATATTAAAAGGAAATAGCACATCCAAAAACCAATATGTAACAAAATAACGATTGATTTTTTCATAAATTTAAATTTAGTAATTTAGGAGAGCTAAATACGATGATTTTAAAGTTTATGGAAAATCTATTATTCAAATAGGGTATATTCGTCTGCAAGATTGGGAAATTAGACACAGAATCAAATCTGGTGGATAGAAAAAAAAGAAATTGACAAAGACTTTTGTGAATTTTGCAAACATGACTTTATAAAGAAGACAGCTTTGATTTAAGTTGACCTATTTATTAGTTATAGTTTTTTTGCTGCTACATATAAAATTAAAAAAGCCGAAAAAAATAGATTCGGCTTTTGGTTGAATTTAGTACTTAAATTGTTATTGCTTTAAAAATAGAAGAAATAAAATTAAAGTTACTATTTTATCAATTGATAATTTATAAAAAATTAAATATTTTTGCCTACTTTCTTCATGATTTCCTTTGGAATAGCGTTTTTATTGACCATAACTGAAATCGTCTTTAAAAGTAGATATTCTTTGGACATATAAAGATAGCCTCCGCAATCCTTGGCATCGCCTGAATTTTTAATAATGTAAAATTTTTTACCTGTGCCACTCTCTGCAATACCAATAATATGCATATTATGGATGTCTTCGGTTGTACGATTATCAAATGCGGTCTGTCTAATCTGTTGTGTAATTATTTTACTATCACCCAAAACGGCGAAACCATCATTAAATCCTTCATAGATGTCCCCATCCCAGCAAACGGAATAATTATGCATTAGGGCATCATCAACTACGGCACTGAAATCATCTAATGGAAGATTTAAATATTGATTATTATTCCAGTTGGCCTCAATCTCTAAAGTAAACCTTGAATAAAAAGGATGGTGGTTAAATGAGGTAATTTCCACATAATCATCAGGATTGATTCCAATCATTTCTTTTGCAAAAGATGCAGCGGTAAAGTGCTTTCCATCGTAAACAAAAGTGTCTGGAACTTTTCCTAAAGTTTGTGTCAGGATTTCATCCATGTCCCTTCTGTAAATCTCGGGTGTCAAATCTCCGTGAGAATTTTTATAAAATTTAGCCTTCTCCAATAATGCATTGTTCATCTCTGCATGATCATGCTTGGTATCAGAATCTAATTTACCGGAATAAACACTTTCAGGAATGGCTCCGAATTCTTTGTATGCTTTCATTACGCTGAAGGTTAAATCTCCTTCACCAAAAAAACTACTTCCATTTCTTCTTATATAGTTCTCCGCTTTATTGATATAAGTTGGTCTGACAAAAAACATCGGAGTAAGTACTACCGGTTTTTTCCCTAGTCTTATAGCTTCTGTTTCAATAAAGGAAGTGGTGGCAAAACTCCAGCAATCACCAGTGGCTTGCTGATCTTTAAAAGGGGTACTTTCAATTAATTTAATTATTTTAAAACCTGCCATTTGGGGATTTGTATTTGTTTTAAGTTTAAATACATAGTTAGTTCGACTCAATTTTAAGGGTGTATTGCCGCCCCACATTCCATCAACGATAGAATCTCCAGGCATCATTACTCCTTTAAAAATTAATGGAGCCGTATCAGGCCATCCCAATGATTTTCTTGCATCTGCAAATACACTATCCTTAACCCTCCAAACTTTATCTAGTGAGATATCTTTTAACCTTTTATCAGGAAAATCCATATAGCCTTTAATTAAATTTTTCTTCAATTCAATTCTAAATAGCACTAATTCTGAAGCTGATACGTCTTTGGTATTGGTTTTTCCTATCCAAGAGCCTTCCAAAGGATCGGATTTTATATTTTGCGCGTTACTCAGATATCCAATAAATAGTAGAATAACTGATACTGAAATTTTTGTTTTCATGATAAAGTTGTTTATAATTATTTTGACAAACTAACTCATTAAATTTTGCAGAAAAAAAACAATTATTTGTACACGCAAAAAAACAATAGGACTGACCCTATTTAATGGACGAATGCAATACAAATAGCCAAAAGTAGAATACAAATAATTATAGGTTTGCTATCCCAATTTTTTAATTTTTACTAACTATCTTTACAACTAAAACGATTACAAATGCCAAGAAAAATCAGATTAAAAGTTACAATCGAACCTGTAATACATTTTATTATTTGGGGGTCTTTCTTCCTTTTTGTTTGGTTTGAAGTTAGAACGCTTGGCTCTTTTCGAAAACAGGACGACAGTATTTATCCTCCTATGATCTGGAGTACCATTTTAAGTATTATATTGTTTTATTTTAATGCTTTATACCTCATTCCACGTTTTTTTTCAAAACAGCAATACCGACTGTATATTACGCTGATGATTGTTTTATATATTGGTACTGTTTTGATAAATAGTGTTTTGGACCATTTTTATACGATATCCCTTTTTTCGAGTGAAAAAGAGCCTTTTTTTTCAGAAATCCTTCTTAACTTTCAGACTAAAACCCTTATTTTGTCTTTATCGACAGCATATGGACTAACTAAAAATTGGCTAATCAGCAAGAAATTGCAACAACAATTGGCAAGCGATAAATTGAGCGCTGAACTAAAATATCTGAAAGCTCAAATCAATCCCCATTTTCTTTTCAATACATTAAATATGGCATTCGCCAGCGCCATTAAAAGCAACGATGAAGGAACTGCCGACATCATTGAAAAATTGTCCGGACTGATGCGATACGTTTTGTATGAAAGCAATGAAGATAAAGTGATACTTGAAAAGGAGATTAATTATATCGACAATTACATTAACCTTCAATTGCAGCGTTTATCACCGGAAATTGCCAGTCAGGTAAAATATGAAGTGAAAGGAAATTTTCAAAATTTAAAAATAGCTCCGATGATCCTGATTCCATTCATTGAAAATGTATTTAAACATGGCATAATGCTGAGCAAGAAAGCCGAAATGTCTATATTCATTTTTTTATATTCAGATACATTGATACTCGAAACGAGAAATTTAAAGAACAATAGTCCTGTTGGAACCAATAAGGAACATTCGGGGATTGGAATGAAAAATGTTAAAGAACGTTTACTTTTACTCTATCCCAACCAACATCAATTAGAGATTAAGAATGAAGAACATTTATTTCAGGTGCGATTAGAAATACAGCTAAAACCAATCCAACTATGAAATGTATAGCTATTGATGACGAGCCATTAGCCCTTGAATTGATCTCAGGATATATTCAGAAAACACCCTTTTTAGAATTTGTTGCCGGGTTTACAAATCCGTTTAATGCAATGAATTTTCTATTGAAGAACCCCATAGATTTGGTGTTTATAGATATTAATATGCCTGAACTATCGGGTATCGAATTATTGAAGGCGTTGCCGGTGCTGCCAAAAATCATATTCACGACGGCCTATTCGGAATACGGAGCGGAAAGTTATGAGTTTAATGCAGTGGATTATCTTTTGAAACCTGTAAAATATGATCGATTTCTTAAGGGAGTGAACAAGGCTTTTGACCTTTCTTCCTTAAAAAAAGAAGAGACATCTGTGCCTGCCAATAATGAGCCGCATAGCCAATCTGTACTTATTAAAAGCGGTTCGAAAACATTCAAAATAGCAACAGATGATATTTTTTACATAGAAGCTGCTGGAAATTATATGCTTTTCTATACTCTAAAGGGTAAAATTATGACGCTACTGCCAATGAGTGAAATACTAAAGATGTTGCCTTCCAATACATTTGTAAGGATTCATAAATCTTATATCATTTCATTGAAACATATTGAGGTTATTGAAAAGTCTATTGTGGTTATAAATAAAACTCGTATACCAATTGGGATTACCTATAAGGAACACTTTTCGAATATTATTAAAAATGATTGACTATAAATTTAGCGGTAATTATGCTTTTGTAGTTAAGTAGTAAAACATGTTTTTGTATTATAAAATACATTTATAGATATCAGGATGGTAAAGTTCCATATACAAATCCGGTTTTCTTAGTTTTGTGAATCCATATTTTTCGTACAACCAATCAGCAGTGGAAGTCAATAAAATCAACCGTCTTAAATCTTTCAAATTTGGGTGATTGATTACCATGTCCATCTGTTTTTTTAAAACCCCTTTCCTCGATAGTGGTCCAAAACATAAATGTCTCCTACATAAGCAATTGTGGAGAAGTCTGAGATCACTCTCGCAAATCCAATTTGCTTTTGTTTATGGAAAAGTCCTAATTTTGGGAATTGTCAATAGCCACTTTTACTTTTTCTAGTGGGATATTATCACTCCAACCAGAATAGTTAGAGAAAAAGGCGTGAATGACAAGGATGTCCATTTTTGTTTTGCCTGTAGTTATTAGAAAGTCTTCAAAATTAATTTCTATTGTTTTCATTTTGCCCATACTTTGTCTTTTGTTCTTCGGATAATGGATTAGCGTGGATTTTGGACAACAATTAGGATTCTTATTTTTAAAATTAACTAACCAAAATCAAATCATCATAACAACCCCACAAAAGATGTTACCTAAATCCAGCCAACCCACTGTTCTTTTTTACTTTAATTTATTCATTCAAGTTGCTCATACAACAGTAATTGTAGATTATTTTGTTTTATGCCATTTTAAATTGACATGCTGAATATTAAAATAATCAAGTCATAAATTTCAATAGTACTGCTTTAACCTATTTTACTAGTCCGGCTAAATCAATAGAATTTTATGGTCTTTCTTATCTTATTTATTTTTAATATTTAATCCCAAATTATGGGCCTTACCATTTCAAAAGTGCTCACGTTAAGAGATAATTTGTCCCACATGAACTAATTCGTTCTAGCCACTCTTTGCAAATAGACAAGTTTTTGTTTTTTTTTAAACGGACTACCTCAATTAAATTTTATTTTAAATATTCGTTAACTTTTTGCAATTAATATTCTGGGGAAGAATCGAAAACTGAATTTAATAAAGTCATATGTCCTGCACCTAAAATAACTAATATTCTATCTGTTGGTTTTGCATTTATTTTTTGAATATTTCTAAAAATCCTCAAATTTCTGTTAAACCACCAACCAGTCACAAAATCGGGTCCGAAAAACTCATTCTCTTTCGTTTCATATTTAAAAACACCAATCAAATAGGTGCCAAAATCCATTTTGATATTATTGCTATTATTTTTTTGTATAAGCTCAGCTCTTATCCCTTTTGAATAATTGACCAGATCACTGGAAGTCCACGATTTGCCATTTGATTTCTTGCAATGTTTTTTGTATTATACTGTCAAAAGAGTTACTAAAAAATTTATAAAATACCTTGATTGTAATATTTAAACTAAAAAGCTAAGCTTTCGATATTCCTCCTGAGCCATTCACTCTTGTGTCTTCTTGTTTCGGATTACCTCTATATTCTACGTTACCTGAACCCGAAACTCTGGCATATATACTCTCACTGCAGTAAACTGAAGTGTCTCCCGAACCTGAAACATTTGCCTTAACATTTTTAGCTTTCAAATTAGCGGCTTGTATATCCCCTGATCCGTATAGATTACTATTTAATTTTTCTGTTGTTCCTGTTAGTCGAATATTTCCTGAACCGCTTAAATTAAGGCTAACATCATTTGATTCTATTTCTAAATTCATATCACCAGAGCCAATTAATTTACCTGAAAACGATTTCGATTTAATACTGTTTTTAGTTATTACATGACCCGAACCAGTCAATGAGACTTGATTTATGCTTTCAATAGGGACAACTAAAATAATTTTTTGTCCATTGAAGATATATTTGTATTTCTTCCTTGAAATTTTAAGTACTTGCCCGACAACTTCAACTTTTATGTAAGGTAATAAATTCTCTTCACCTTTTATGGTAATATTTCCTACTTTTCCTGAAACTAATTCGACATCAAAAAAACCTTCTATTGCAATTGCATTATACGGGTCCGTAGATTTATTTACAGAAGTTACTTTTCCGTTACCTTTTATTATTTGTATTGATGACCATTGTGCATAAGTCATTGAAGTTAGTAATAGCGAACAAATAACAAGTAATTTGATTGAATTTTTCATGAAATAAAGTTTTAGATTATTGCCTCAAATAGAGATAAATTCTGTTAAAATACAGACATGTTAAATTTAAAGTAAGACTTGTTTTTTATTAGTTTGTAAAGCTTTTATGATTTTTTTTCTTATTTAATATAAATGATATCCATAATTTAAGGACAAGTTATAAACCAGTATTTTGTTTTATTTTTTCGTTTTTGATTTCCGTGTTTTCTTTTTCTAATTTTAAATTTCCAAAATTATAGGTTAAAGATATTCTGAAAGTTCTACTGTCTTTTTTTTGATGGTAATCCGTGTTTAGATTCTCACCCGAAACCAGAGCATTTGTTTCACTACTATTGAAAACATCAAAACAATGTAGTCCCATTTTTAGCTTTTTATTTATAAAATCCTTGTTGAAAGAAATGTCGAACTGATGGATGGGATTCTCAATCTGGTATATTATCCAAGTTCCTTTTGGTAAGATGGAATATGACATCACGTTTGTAATGTCCCAAGGCAGCAAGATTTGTGATTGCATTCCCCAGTTTACAATGGCTTTATTAGTATAAGGAAAATCATAACCATCAATTTTTGTTTTGATGTAATTTATATGAAAATAAATGTAATTCATCTTGTCAATCGCATTCATTCTTTTATCGAATTCTTTCTTCCCTTTGAAGAAATAATCAATTGGAACTGGGAAAGAGAAAAATGCACTGAAAGTCTTCATTTTATCGAATGATTGAAATGATTCATTGCTTACTAATTCTCCTGGTTTAGCATTAAAAATATATTGGCTTTCATCTTTCGCAACAGTATAATTGGCACCTAACTGAACAAACTGTAAAGCTGTGAATTTAAATTCGTAGTTATCAAAAAAGCTTGGCTTCAATAAAATATTTCCGACAGAAGAATTGTATTGATTGAATGTTGAATTGTTGTTTGGATCCACCGTATTGTAGCTGGGTTGCTGTATTTTTTTGGAATAAGAAGCCGATAAATTCATCTGCGGACCTACTTCATACAAAGCACTGACATTTGGGAACAAATTCGAGTTCTTAAATTTTACTTTGTCAGCAACTGAGCTCGCCAAGCGCTCTACATTAAAACCTTCATAACGCAAACCAGCTGTCATATTCAATTTTTTAATTTTCTTCCTACCTTCAACATAAAAAGCAAAATTATTCTGCAGATACTCAAAATCAATAGTTCTTCCTATTTTGTTGAAGTTGTATTTGCCTAAGTCATTTACTTTAATCATATTATACTTTCCTCCCGTGTTTACTGCAAAATTCATTTTCTCAAATGGTAAAACGAAGTCGTATTTTAAATAGGAATTCGTCAGTCCAAAATCAAGATCAGCAGTATTGAACATGTTGTCAGACGTATTAGATTTGTTCAAAGGATTTTTGTTGAATGAGTTAAAAAAACCGATCACCTCAAGCGATTTTCCCAGAGTGTCGAGCTTGGTTTTATATTGAAGACTGGCTTCCTGATTGCCATTTTTATTTTTTGTAATCCCGTTATCCCTAAATACAAACCCTTCTCCTTTACTAATTGATCGATAATCAATGTCTTCATTTTCAAAGTTTACATTGTAATTAAACAATAAATTTGACTTGCTGCTCAATTTATAATTTGTCCCCAAGCGAAAATATACATTTCTTTTAGTAGTAACGGTGAATTTATCTTGAAATAGAGCTTTAGCTGGAGAGAACGAAGTAAAAGACTGTTCAGTTGTAATCCTTTTTTCCGCGTCGTCATAACTATACCCTAACATAGTCTGCCACGACAGATTTTTCTGTTTTCCATTCAATAGAATTTGCGGAGCCGGCTTTTGGTATTTGTTGAAACTGTAATTGATATTAAAACTTGCATTCACACCCTTTAGACGTTTAGAATTTGTCACTATATTAATTATAGAACCATTTGAATTAGCATCAAATGCAGCTCCGGGATTATGAATTAATTCCACTTTATCAATTGCATTTGCAGGAAGACTTGAAAGGTAATTCTGCAGATCGTTGCCGCTTAAAGTGCTTGGGGAGCCATCCACATATACAGTGACATTTTTCCCGTTCAAGCTTAGACCTCCAGCAGGAGAAGTAATAACTCCAGGTAGCCTTTTTACAGCATCCAGACTGCTACCGCTATTTAGCATTGCATTGTTACTTATATTTACTGTCGTTTTATCCGATTCAACCTTTATGAACTGCTTCTTGTTACCATATACTGTTACTTCATTAAGTGAATTGTTTTTTTCTTTCAAACTAATCGTCTTTAAAACAATTTTACTTTTATCTTGATCAGTAACTTCAAAATCTATTTTTTCATCTTCAAACCCCAAACAAGAAACGGTCATTAAGTACCTGCCTAAAGAAAGTGTCTGTGAAGTTAAAAACTGACATCCCTTGCCTGAAAAACTTGAAATTTTGGTGATAGTATTATTTTTAGTTTTTTCTAATAGGCAGTTTCTTTGCCCTGAATCTAAATTACAAGCTGTATTGTTTATAGAACTATTAATTTCTAAAATAATTTTCCTCTCTTGAGCATGAAGGGAGTGACCTATACCTAAAAATAGAGCAAGTACAGCTACTAATGAAATAAATTCTTTTTTCATAATTTGATTTTTAAGTAAGTAGTATAATATGCTGGTACTACTACTAATAATTATTTGATTAATTTTTTGATTGTATCTCCAGTTTGCTGTAGATAGATTGAAACTCATTCATAAACCGAAGGTCATTACCATTACAAAATAATGACCTTGGGGACACTATCGCTTTAAATAATCTTTTCCATGATTGTTCTTACGTATAAATTGCCAGTATTTTATACAAAAATCCACGAAAAAAGTAAGTGCTACAATTTTATTATGCGAAGTAAGTAATGGTGTCTGCAAACTACTGTTTTAAGCCTGCAAGGCATTGGCGAAGAATTCTAGTCTTATGTCCTGATTTATTCTATGATTACAAATTGTATGTTGATTTAAAGGAAAAATAAGCAACATCTTTTCCATTTCCTGTGGTCTTAGGATAGCTTCCAGCGTTAAAATAAGAAGCGTCAAAAGAGAAAGATAGATTTTTTGTTTGCTGATATTTAGTTTCTAGAACATTATAATCACTCAATGTTGTTTGGTTGAAATAGAAAGCATATTTGGCTTTGGTCTGTTTTCAATCATTCCTGGAGAATAAGTTCCCTTCTGATTACAACTTCTTTTCATTAAAAAAACTTATGCATGAATGCTTAATTTCGGAAAAAGGATTTATTTTAATATTGGGATACAAACTGATCTTGTCTCTAACTCCAATAGGAACGGCAAGACTATCAACAAGCTATACATACGCTAAATCTTGGGTTTTTAATTTGATCATCTCCAATATCTTCATCCGCAGAGACAACATTAGAGGCTAAACTAACAATCTCTTTTAAATAGGTAATACAAAAACTATTATTTGATTTTAATACTCTTTTATCATTGAAGACGCTATTTTATCATCTTCAATGGTAAATGCTGTTAAGTTTTATTTTAGTTTTAGGTAATTGTAATACCAGTTGAATACATATTAAAATACATAATCTAGCCTTAAATAATTGCTTTGATTTTCTCTTACAATTGTTTTAAAAATTTCTCGATTAACAGGATTATCTTTTGTACTAATCAGAATCCGAATGCTAAAAGCTCTTAAGGCATCATGAACACTTAGAGTACCTTCTGCACTATCTTTTCTTCCAATAAATGGGTAATTGTCTGGGCCACGTTGGCATTGTGCATTGATATTAATCCGTCCTACCTGATTAGCAAGTTCATCAATCAGAAGTCCAATATTTTCAGAATCTGTACCAAAAACACTTAACTGTTGCCCAAAGTTTGACTGTACAGAATAATTGATTATTTCTTCTATATCGGTGTAAGGTACTATCGGGACAACTGGACCAAACTGCTCTTCGTGGTAAATTCTCATCTGAGAATTTACAGGAAAAAGTACGGCAGGGTAGAAAAAGGTATCATTTATCTCTCCACCGTTTTCATTAATAATGTCTGCTCCAAATTGCTTAGCGTCTTTTACAAGTTCCTTTAAATATGCCGTCTTTCCTATTTCTGGTAAAGGTGTAATTTTAACATCTTTTTCCCATGGCATACCAAACTTTAATTTTGTTAAACTATTAGTGTATTTTTTCAAAAATGCATCAGCAATACTTTCATGAACAAAAATAATTTTAATGGCAGTACATCTTTGCCCGTTAAAAGATAGTGAACCTGCAATAGTTTCGCTTACTGCTGTATCAATATCGGCATCGTGTAAAATAAATGCTGGGTTCTTTGCATCAAGACCCAATACACTTCTTAATCGATGCGGTTTTGGATGCAGTTTCTTTATATCACTTGCTCCTTTATTAATGCCAATAAATGCAAATACATCTATCTTACCAGTTGCCATAATGGCACCAACAGTTTCTCTACCTTTACCATAAATAATGTTTATAACACCCTTCGGAAAACTTTCTTGAAAAACTTTCATAAGTGGTTTCATAAATAACACACCATATTTTGCTGGTTTAAAGACTACGGTATTACCCATTATTAGTGCTGGAATTAATGTAGTAAAAGTTTCATTTAGAGGATAATTGTACGGTCCCATACATAAAGCAACGCCTAAAGGTACCCGTCTTATTTGCGCAATAATTCCCTCTTCATTTTCAAACTTGGAATTACCATGATCGAGATTTTTTAATTCTCTGATAGTATCCTCAATGTAAATAATTGTTCTGTCGAATTCTTTTTCGCTGTCTGGTAAATTTTTACCAATCTCCCACATTAGTAATTTCACTACTGAAATTCTTTGTTTTTTCATTTCAACAACAAACTGTTCTATATGAGCAATTCTTTTTTCAATACTCATTGTAGGCCATTCACCTGTGCCATTACCGTACGCGTTCACTGCCGAGTCTAAGGCCTGTAGCGATTCCTTTTCAGTTAACAATGGCGTACTTCCAATACTGTTTTTAATTATTTGGGTTCCGTTTTTAATTGATATAGGTGATATTACTACTTTCATAGGGCCATTCCAAGTTCGCAGCTCTCCATTAATTAGATATTCTCTTTGTTCGGTAAAATTATCTAATTTCCATTCTAATGGAATTTGTTCAGAAGTGGGAAATATATTCTCTAAAATTTTCATAAGTTTAATTTATTCAGTAATGGTTAATTAAAAGCAATTGTCCTTTACAGATTGTTTTGAATTATAATCATTCAGCTATATTCAATAAAGCATCCAAAATATCTTGTGGTTCAACTCGAAGTCTATAATCACCGTTTTCACATTTTGCAAAAACAACAGTACCGTTTTTATTAATTATAAAAACCGCTGGAACAGGAATTTCCTTTGAATTATGGTCGTAAAAATCGTAGAAATCATAAAAATCAATGCCTAATTTTTTAGCTTCATTTATAATTTCGGTCTCGCTTTTTATTATAGTTGTAAATAACTTTGCAATAGTATTTTCAGCATCACTTAAGACTTCATAACCGAGGTCATGCTTGGCTTGCATGTACAAAGAACTAACAGGGTTTTGAGGAGAAATAGCAATTAAGTTAGCTCCCAATGTTTTAATTTCTGGTAATATTCTCTGATAAGCATTCAATACCAGATTACAATAGGGACACCAATTGCCTCTATAAAAAGTAATAACTACCGGTCCTTGTTTTAATAAATTTTCAATTGAAATTATATCCCCAACGGCATTAGGAAGATGGAATAATGGTGTTTTATCACCAACATTGATTTTTAATGGCGATGTAATTTTTTGAGCTAATAGCGTTGCATCCAAATTGAAAATGTCTAAAGTTTCTTTACCAAGCATAGCCTCTAGGTCATATTCAAATGTTTTTTTTTCTTCTCTATATACTGGAATTTTGATTGAGTCAGTCATTTTTTAAAGATTTAGAATATTAGTTTATAAAATAGAATTGCAACAGTAAAGTATTCAAACCTTGCTCAATAATTTAAAATTTAAAAGTTGATTTAAAGGAAAAATAAGTAACGTCTTTTCCATTTCCTGTAGTCTTAGGATAGCTTCCAGCGTTAAAATAAGAAGCGTCAAAAGAGAAAGATAGATTTTTTGTTTGTTGATAATTAGTTTCTAAAACATAAAATTGACCTAATGTTTTTTTGTCTGAGCTGAAAAGTGCATTTGGTTTAGGTCTATTTTGTGTCATGCCAGGTGAATAGGTTCCGTCTTGATTGCTATTTCTAGCCATAAAGAATACTTGAGCCAGCATGTTGAGCTTTTGCGTCGGATTTATTTTAATGTAAGGATACAAACTGATAATGTTACTAGCTCCAATTGGAACTGCTAGCCCATATGCCGGTTTGGCATATAGTAGATTATAAGTGTTTAATTTGTTGTCTCCCTTGTTTTTATCTCCTGAGGATACATTAGCAGCAAAACCAATAATTCCCTTTTTTGATGGAAGAACCGTTGCGTTTATATCTGCTAATACGCTATAAGCATCAATTTTTAAATCATTGAATTTACCTGTTTGATAGCCGCCTTCCAATTCAAAGTTTATTGCTTTTAAGTTTGAAAATAAACGTAAACCCAACGTTTGACGGTCTTCAAAACCGGACTGATAATTGTACTTTCTAGCTTTAGATTGAAAATCGACCAAATAATAATCTAATCCTATTTTGTGATTAGCAAAATAGTTTGTACCGTATATACCATATAAGCCATCGTGCATACTAGAGTCATCAAAGACGTACTGTTTGGAAATTACTTTAGAAACTGCAAAGAAATCAATTGTTCCATTTTTGAATTTATGTTTAACTACAAGACCATCAAAAGCTTGTCTAGTGTTAGGTCCTTCTCTTACAGTAATTAATCTATGGTTGCCATAGTACATTTCTTGATACCCCAATCTAAAATTCCAATTGGTTAGTTTGAGTTCTGCAAACGCTTGATGCAGGCTTAATTGGTTTTCATCAATCTCGGGAACAATCGGATTGTCATTCAAGAAACGAAGCGTACTGTTCAGTTGAATAAAAAATCGAAAATGGTTTCCTAATTCAATATTAGAATGCACCATCAAACGTTGCCAAAGTTGATTGGGTGACTTATCTTGATAGCTTGGTGGTACATCTCCAAAGTTTGTATTATTATAGATTTGAAACTGTTCGCGCAATTCACCACCAAAAGAAATAAATTTATTTTCTCCTAATGAGATATATTTTAATTTTTCAAATCCTTTTTTTACCGTGTCATTCTTTAGAAGCGTAAAGTTGTCGTCATATCGAACAAGACTAATTTTATTTTGTGCCTTTAAGGAAGAGAACGCTAAAATAGTTACTATTAAAAAAAAATAAAATGTTTGGATACTTGTTTTCATAATTATTTTAAAAATTGGAAATATTACCAACCATAGATTGATTATATTTTGATTGTATGACAGTTAGCTGCCAGACGAAAAATGATTGAAACTCGTTAAAAAATACCGCAGGCCATTAGCATTGCAAACAATGACCCACGGTACGATCGCTTTCGCGATCAGAATTAGGGTTTAATTATATGTCCAGTACCTGCACCAAAAACACTTTTTCTAAACATGAATTCCAATTGTTTCATTGTAGTTGGAATTTCACCAGGGAAATATGGGAAGTATTGCGGAGAATTTTCAATTACTGTTGGACTAACCGCATTAATACGAATACCATTTTCTAGTTCAATGGCAGCTCCACGAACAAATCCTTCCACTGCTCCGTTGGCAGCCGATGCGTTGGCGAAGTTAATTTGCGGCTCCTCTGTTAAAGCGCCAGTGATTAGAGTAAAAGACCCTTTAGCATTGATATAATTTTGTCCGATAAGCACTAAATTAATTTGTCCCATCATTTTTCCTTCAACTCCTTTTCTGAATGTTGTGTTGTCTAATTTTTTCCATGGTCCAACAAAAGTTGGTCCAGCTGTTGAAATTAGCGCGTCAAAAGGGCCTACAGCTTGAAAGAATTTTTCAATTTCTTCAGGAGAAGTAATGTCCACTTGATAGTCTCCTCCTTGAGTAGCTACTCTAATGATTTCATGTTCATTTTCAAATGCACTTGATAAGTACTTTCCCATGGTGCCAGTTGCACCTACGATGATAATTTTCATTTGTTGAAATTTTAATTGATTATTTATTTGACAAAGATATTTCAAGAGTTAGCCTGCAGGATAGGACAAAAATGAAGTTGAATAGGACATATTTTCAATAGTTTTTCTTGCCCTCTTGATACATATGAATTTGCAAATTATATTGAGAAATATTTTACTTGTTTGGAATTTAATTAAATGAAAAAGCCCCGAAATCATAAAGTTTCGGGGCTAGTTTTGCCAAATTTTAATTTTATTTTTTTCTTCCAACAAATCGAATCACGGAGCCTTTTCCAATATGATATTTGCCTTCTTTTAAATTTATTTTTTTTTCCTCTAATAATAATATATCGTAATTTTCAAAATCGGATTTAATTTCGGCAGTGGAAAATAACATATCAAGATCTCGAGGACCTCCAACTTTTGGATCAATTTCATTAAAGTGTAAATGATTTTTACCAAAAGCTTCAAAAATAATGATACCACCAGGTTTGATAAATTGATCTAATTTCTTGTGGAGTATTGTTTTTTTTTCGGCTGCAAAATGGGCATATATTAAACCCATACCGTCAAAAGATTCTTTTTCAAATTGTAATTCATCTAGGTCACCAACGATATATTTAAGACTTACCTGATTTTCTTTTGCTAATTCTAATGTCTTTAATTTTCCCTCTTCACTTAAGTCAAAAGAGGTTACGTCCCATCCTAATTTTGCTGCAAAGACTCCATTGCGACCTTCACCATCAGCAGGCATCAATATAGAACCTGGTTTTAATTTCTTGATCCATTTTTCAAAAAAGACATTTGGTTCTTTACCATATACAAATTCGGTTTCTTTGTATCGCTCTTCCCACATTTTTTTATATTCACTATCCCAAGATTTATTCATGATTGATTTTATTAAAATTGTTCCAGAATCATTTTTTTACTTGCCATCATTCCAGCTGCTGTACCCATCGCAACGGAGTTTGAAACTGAACGTAAACGTGTTACATTATCTCCACAGGCATAAATACCATTAATAGAAGTTTCTTGAAAATGATTTACCTTTATATATCCTTCTTCATTTAATTCGCAACCTAACGATTCGGGAATTTTACAATGTTGTTCAAACGAGTTGCGAGAATACATTGCCTTAATTTCTGATTGTGATCCATCCTTGAAAATTATATTTTTAAGATAGCCATTGTTGTGTTCCAATCTATGAATTTCTTTTTCAATAATTTCTATATTATGTTTTTTCAATTTTTCAGTATGTTCCTCTGTCAAAGTTGATTTTCCGTTGGTATATAAAGTTAAATCACTCGTCCAATTAGAAATCAACTGCGCTAATTCATTACCGTGTTCACCGTTGCCTAGTATACCTGTTTTTTTATTTCGCACTTCATATCCATGGCAATAAGGACAATGTAGCATTGAAATCCCCCAGCAATCTGAAAATCCCTCAATGTTAGGCATCTCATCTTTTATTCCCGTTGCAAAAATCAACTTGTCGGCACTGAAAGTTTCTCCTGATGTTACTTGAATTTCAAAACCATTATCTTTTTTTATTCCAGTACTGGCCAAGCCAGTAAAAAATTTTATCGTGTCATATTTTTCGACTTGCTTTTTTGCTAGGGCCGCTATTTCTGCTGGTGTATTCCCATCTTGGGTCAGGAAATTATGAGAATGAGGGGTTCTTGCATTACATGGTTTTCCACTATCAATAATTAGCACTTCTTTTAATGCTCTACCTAAAGCCATGGCTGCTGAAAGCCCCGAATAACTACCTCCAACTATTATTACATCAAATTTTTTGTTATTTTTCATTTTGTTGTGTTTTAAAAGTTTTGTTAAAGAGAATGGTAAAGCAAGTGTTAGTATTGATAACCCACTTTGTTTAATGAATTTTCGTCTTGGTATCAGTACTGAATTTTCCACTTCCGCTTTATTTTTAATGGATTTTCTTGAATTTAATCGGGCCATTGTTAATTCTATTTATCGCTATAGCAGTTAAGTATAAACCAATCCCGTAGATAACATGAATAAACGAAGTTTTCAAAATGAGGAGACCTTGTTGAGGCATATTTGAGAATGCTATTCCAAAACCCAGTGCTGGCTGTAAAATAAAAAGAGGAGGAACCAGAGTTATAATTGCTATAGTTAAGGCTGGACCTAATTTTGGCGTTTTTAACCACATTTTACCATATAATTTTACCAACAGAAAGGCAAAGGCAATGCCGATTCCATAGTGGGCAATCTGACCAATCAAAAGCTCGTTTACAATACTTTGAGATTCAATAATTGTGTGATGCATAAACTGTCCTTTGGGCATATATGCTAACCATCTACCAACAAAAAGTATGCCACGTGGCGTTTTGCCAAAAAGGCTAATTAAATACGTAAAACAATCGATTGAACCAGTCGCTCCTATACCAACTAAAATTGTTTTCACACTTTTTGTCATAGTTTATTTTTTATCCACTTTGGTTGAAAGAAGACGCAGTACAGAATCTACAAATGGAACCCCAATGAATACAACCCAAGGAACTAGAATAAGCGTAAGGAATAACGTTTTTAAATACAAAGGCAATTCCATTGAAGATTTACTTAATATATAAAGAAATATTGTGATCGAAGGGTAAATTACAACCCATATCTTTAATGCTGCAATTAATTTCATTTTTGTTTTCATACCAATTACTTTTTTAAATTATTTGTTAAGCAAAAGTATGGCAGTATGTAATCAGCTAGATAGGACAAATATGAAGTTGGATAGGACTTATTTAAAATTATTCCTGAAGGCTTCAGGTGAGTAGGAAGTATGTTTTTTGAAAAACCTTATAAAGTAAGAAATATCTTCATAACCTAAGAAGTCAGCTATTTGGTTAACTTGGCTTGAAGTTGCAAGAAGGTATCTTTTTGATTCTAAAATAATGTGTTCATTAATTAATTCCGAAGGTGTTTTATTTAGCAATTTTTTTGTAATTGCATTCAATTGATAAGATGAGATATTCAACATATATGCATATTGTGATACTTGCTTTTTCACTGCAATATTTGAATCTAAAAGTTCTGCGAATTTATCCAATTGTTCCTGAGCATAACTGTCGGTATCATTAGTAGTAATTTCCTTATTTTGACGATGTCTAATTAATTCAATAAAAAAAATACTTAAATTTGATTTTATTACTTCATGATATCCTTCTTGTTTATCATTATATTCTTTGAAAATATACAATAAAATAATCTTTAATTTATTAAATCCATTGTCATCTAAGTTGCAAAAATTGATGTGATTTACTTTACGAATAAGTTGTTGAAATATTTTGTTTTGCGAATAAAAAAAATCAGTTTTAAATTGTACTAAAAATCCTGTGCTTCCTGCTTTTAAATCTAGTTGATGTACCTGTCCTGGACGCATCAAAAAGATCGAATGATTTTGAATTTCGTATGGTTTAAAATCTATCTGATGAGTACCACTACCTTTTTTTAGAAATAGTATATAGTAAAAATCATGTCGATGAAGATCCTGAACCATGTCTTTTTCGTTCAACAATTCTCGAATATCTCTAATGGTAAAGTTTCCAAATAAGTATGGTTCTTTTTGGATTTCATTGATATGTCGTATTGGAATGTTTGTCATTTTTGTTTGACCTGTTGCTGATTAGGAAGAGACATAAATTTTCACAAAGAAAAGTAAATCATTTTTAATTACCAAGTGCTTTACAAGTGGGAGCTATAAATTGGTACA
The DNA here is from genome assembly GCF_900142885.1 of Flavobacterium xinjiangense. Classification (GTDB taxonomy): domain Bacteria; phylum Bacteroidota; class Bacteroidia; order Flavobacteriales; family Flavobacteriaceae; genus Flavobacterium; species Flavobacterium xinjiangense. The sequence continues at coordinate 20,679 of NZ_FRCL01000017.1, forward strand.
TTCACCAAGTGAACTAAGGATGGCAATTGCCGGGTATCAATTCAACGCATAACTTCCGCATTAGCAAAACTGATATAATATGAAATGTGGAATAAATAAATACTGCTTTTCGAATACCTCAGCTAGAGAAAAACTGGGCTCGCTGGTAACATTCTGTATTTCTAAAAGGAAATCCGTGAAATTGATCGTCTTTAATTTATGTCTTGTTTAGAAGAAAACACCTAATTAAATCAAGTAATTTCATTTATTAACCTGGGTGCATGAAGAAAAACAAAAACTTACGCAAATTTGCCCTGCAAAACTATTTATACGCAAATTAATGACAAATCAATTCCTAATAATTATCCAAAATCTCTAAATAGTAATTAAAAATTAATTAACAGTTTATATTAATCATTTTCGATAATGAATTTGCTGTAACTGGGTAAAAAGAAAAATGTTTGTATTAGGATATTTTGTTGCTTCAGGCGGTGCTACTTATTTAGTAAAAAAAATTTGTAGTATACTTTTAATAAGGTAGGGTAAATAGGTTTTGGGGAATTCTGCCGCCTGGACAACAATTATAGAGCTTAGTAAAATAGATTCTACGCCATTTCATACTCGCAAACTATATTGTCATTAATAGACATTGTAACTATTGGCCTTAAGTAGGTAGCATTAATACTGAAATACTTTTCTGAAAATCAAATTCGTGCTCGTATAGTCGCTATTAAAAAAAAATCTAAATGTAAACAAATTACAGTATGATCGTAAAAAAAGGGTTAGTATTTGATACCCAAAACTATTTTTCCAAACTTGTAAAACATAAATTTAAAGAAGATATTTCTTTTGAATCGTATAAAGATTTGGAAAAGTTCGACAAAAAAAACAGTGACCACTCAATAATAATATTTGTCATCTATTCAGAGTATGATTTTTACAATCTTATGAAAGTTTATAATATAGGGATCCCTATGATCATTTGTGCATTCAATAAAGAAAGACTAATTAAATTGCAAAGAGTGGAAAATCTCATGCTACTGGATGCATCAAAAATACTACCAGAAATCATTATACAATTGCGCTCATATTTTGTCCGTTTGAACATACTTTAATAAAGTCAAAAAAAAAAAAAAACTTAAAAGTACGGATATGCTAAAAATACATTCTGATAGTAATATGAATATGTAACTTATATCAAAGAAAATCTATTTTAATATACTTATAATACAGATGAAGTTTAAAACCAAAATGGATAGAAAAATAATTTCCGCTATTGGCTATATTACAATAGTTGGTTGGATAGTGTCTTTCATACTATATAAAAGAGGTGGAAAATCACCACTAACCAAATACCATCTAAAACAAGCATTTGGCTTGGGAATATTAGGCGCACTACTTACTATACTCACAATTATAATATTACCTAATATTCCAATAATTCTATTTACCACAATGGAACTATCTATACTTATATTCTTATTTTTAGGAATAAGTAACGCTATAAACCAGCTAAAAAAACCCATCCCATTAATTGGCACATTTTTCATTGACCGCTTCTATTTTATTTAATCACTAAATAGCTGTAAAAAATTATTTAACTAACGTCTTTATATCTTGACTATAAACCTTAAATATAAAATATGTATCGAAAGCTAATTTTAATTCCCTTTTCCATTTTACTAGGAATGAATATTCTTAACTATATTACTAATATATTTACAGAACTTTTTACTAATTACCTCCTATCGCTTTCCGCTTTGGGATTAGGAACTATTTTTTATCCTTTTGATTTAAAATTTAAAAACAAAGCTGATTATATCTTTCCTAGTCTTTTAGGTTATACAATTTTTAGCATTGCGAATTTATTTTTATTTCAAGATTTCTCAATTAAAATAAATTATATAAATATTCTTGCTGGAATTTTTGGTGTTTTACTATTGTTTGCCCGCAAAAAAAAATACTTTTTTTCTGATCAATAATGTCGAGCTGAAAATCAGATTCAATTTCAAAATTGGTATTGTGACTAAAAATCTAAATATTTCAACGAAAAATTAAATTCTGATATTAACTGGTAAACCTTCCAAAAAATATGTCTAATAAATATAACAAATAAAACAACATGCTTAATTGTAGCCGCTGTGCAATTCCTATACCTAGTAATCACGAATATATAAGACAAGACCTCCAAGAATGTGGAAGCCTTTTAAAGACATTTAAGACAACTATATTGGGACGAAAAAAAGAATGTAAAAAACTGCATTTTTGTCAAAACTGTGCAGGAAAAATTGATAGAATAAACAGCGATATAGAAATGTTTGCACCAGTTGTATTTTTAATTTGTATAGTATTAATAGCAGTTCTAGCTTACAGAGTATATCAGTTTTTGACATAAAATTCTAAAAAAATATTTACCATAATCTAATTTAGAATTAATGATTCAACAAAATTAGAAGTTGTTGATATTTAAAAAAAAAGACCCTTTTATTCTGTAAATCATTTATGAAAAATCTCTTTATTTTATTTTTACTAATGTTTTATTCTTGCTCCTTTTCCCAAGGAATTGTTGTTGACACCACCACTTTAAGTATACCGCAGCTGATTCAAGACGAATTGATGCAAAACTCTTGTTCAACCTTAACCAATTTTCTATTCTCATCACATAAAGGCATCGGGAAATTTATCAATACAAATGCAAATTTCCCCATATCAAATGGTATCATTATTCGAAATGGTATTGCAAAATATACAGAAGGGAATTATACCGGAATTGACGAAAGTAGCCAGTTAACTACTCTTGGAGACATTGACATTCAATACATAAGTGATAAAAATGGACAGATTGCTCCAATAAGCGATGTTGCTTTTATTCAATTTGATTTCACTCCTTCATCTAGCAATTTTAGTTTTGATTTTATATTTGCTTCCAATGAATATGGGCAATACCAATGTGGATTCAGTGATGTTTTTACTTTTTTGTTGACTGATTTAACATCTGGTAATACCACTAATCTGGGTGTAATTCCAGAAACCACTATTCCTGTTTCTGTCAAAAATATTAGAAATAATGCCTATAACCCCTCTTGTTTATCAGCTAATTCAAATTTATTTTCACGTTATAATGTAGCAAACCCCACCGCATCCGCCATAAATATGCGTGGTGAAACTGCATTGTTAAAGGCATCCTCAACTGTTGTTCCCAATCGAACCTATCGCATGAAATTAGCAATCGGCGACTATTATGATAGTAACTTAGATTCCGCCGTCTTTATTAAAGGAGGAAGCTTTACCACTACAACCCACCTAGGTCCTGACCAAATGATATGTGAAGGTGAAACAATTCTTCTTGATAGTGGACTGGGGAGTGCATATAATTTTTCTTGGACATTAAACGGAGTAAATATTCCTAGCGCCACTGGTCCTAATTTAAAAGCAACTCAAAAAGGAACTTACGGAATCACGGCAACACTTCCTGCTTCGGGATGCACAATTATTGATGAAATTACTCTTTCTGATTTTAAAATTAAAAACCCTACTAATTTACACACCTGCTACTCTTCCCTACCCTACCATCAATATGATTTAACACAAAATAATATTGTTTCATTAGGTTTAAATCCTACTGATTTTACTCTAATGTATTTTGCCTCTCTCGTAGATGCAAATGCAAACGAACCTGTAATTCCAGCCTCACAAATACCATCTTATTCGAGTTTGGTAAACAAATCCATTTATGTTAAAGTAGTACATAATTCAAATAGAAATGCCATTTGTAACAAAATACTATCTTTTGATCTTCTGATGAACGAACCTATTAAAGCAACAACCCCGCCAGATATGAATCTTTGTAGCAATGATTCTGCAATGATATTGACCGATTTAACCGTTCAAAATGCAACAATCCTTAATGGGCAGAATGCCGCCGGATATGCTATTTCTTATTTTACCTCTCAAACTGACGCTGAAAATAATATAAATCCAATACTAAATCCAAATGCTTTTAAAACGACCATTTTAAATTCTCCTCAAACAATTTGGGTTAGAATGGTGAATGTTTCTCAGTCTACTTGCTTTGATATCATCAATTTTAATCTCATCGTTTCACTTCTACCTCCAATAGATAGTATTCCAGATGTGACCGAATGCAGTAGTTATATTCTGCCTCCAATTACAAACGGAAATTACTACACTGGTCCAAATAAAACCGGACTTTTATTACATGCTGGCGACGTAATACATAATAGCGGAACCTATTATATTTTTAATGGTCCAATTACACCTGACGGCTGTACGAATCAAAATTCTTTCGCGGTAACTTTTATTAAAGAGATTAGTTTTCCAACCACTTCCTGCGGTCAATACACAGTACTTGCACCAGCTTTTGGAAATTTCTTTACCGGACCAAGCGGAAGAGGTACACTAATTGCCGCCGAAACTATTTTTACTACAAACCAGACCATATATTACTATGCTGCTATCAATGGAATTGTATGTAGAGATGAAGCTCTTGTAATTACGATTTTCCCATTACCACCGGTAGACAACCCAAGCAATATTATTACTTGTAATTCGTATCAGCTGCCATCTTTGACCAACGGAAATTACTATACCGGGTCCGACGGTACTGGCACTCCTTTGAAAGAAGGAACTGTGCTTACCACCAGCCAAAATGTGTACGTATTTATAAATGATGGACGTTGTACAAATCAGAATATGTTTAGGGTGAATATTATTGACACTTCCATATACCAGCCCATTTCTTCATGTGGAAGCTATACCTTGCCAAATGTTCCTTTTGGGAATTATTACAATCAGCCGTTAGGGGCAGGAGATATAATTCCAGCCAAAACTACAATTACGAGTTCACAAACCGTATATTATTACGCAAAGACATCAACTACTCCCAATTGTACCAATAATTTAAATTATCAAATTACAATAAAACCGCTACCAACTATATCTAACTTAAGCGACGAAATTAGATGCAAAAAAGATTATTTTATATTACCTCATCTATCAAAGGGGAATTATTATGATCAACCAAATGGGCTTGGAAAATCATTAAAAGAAGGAGATCCAATTCTCTTATCCGGAACTTATTACATCCATGATGTCAACGATTTTGGATGCCCTATAGAGGATAGTTTTACCATCACCTATAGAAATAGTCCTCCTGTTGAAAGCTTTACTGATGTTTTTACCTGCACTGGTTTTAAACTTCCTCCCTTACTTAACGGAAAATATTATACTGCTTCTGGGGGACCCAACGGTTCTGGTACTGTTATAAAAACTGGAACTATTATTACGGCCTCGCAAACAATTTACATCTACAATCAGTGGGATGATTTTAGCACTTGCGGTGACGAAACGTTCTTTGGAGTAGATGCCAAGGGGCTTGAGGTCGGTACTTTTGAAGATGTGACCAGTTGTGACAGCTACACATTACCGGTATTAGCTGTCGGCAATTATTATTCTCAGCCTAATGGTCAAGGCGCTATTATTCTCGCAGGATCGACCTTAACCACCTCTCAAACTATTTACGTTCATGCAAGCATAGGTACCCGATTAAGTTGTTCGGATGACACTGATTTTACAGTTACTATTTCTACAACACCTATTTTAACCAAACAGAAAGACATTGAAGCCTGTGACAGCTATACCCTTCCGCCGTTGGTACTGGGCAACTATTTTTCTGGATCCAATGGAACTGGCACAAGATATGTTGCTGGTCAAAAAATAATAAAAAGTCAGTTAATGTATATCTATGCGTCATCAAAATCCAATGCAAGTTGCTCTACTGAAGAAAAGTTTAACATTACAATCTATCCACTAAAAGATCTTAAAATTGATGGCGGAGTAATTTGTGTCGATTTCTCAACGGGTGCGTTACTGAATCCTTTTGAAATAACAACAGGTCTTAATCCCGAAATCTTCACTGCAGAATGGTCCTTAAATGGAGTACTAATGGGTACAGGAGTTAATTATAGTGCCACAGAAGAAGGAAACTATCTAGTAACCATTCTAAAAAAAACTAATGATATAGGAAACGACTGTAATTACAAACCAACAACGGTCCTTGTTGAAAAATCTAGCCTGCCCATTGCAAATGCTGAAGTTACAGCTCCATTTGAAGACAGCATCGACATTATCATAACTATTACAAATGGTTTTGGATCTTATGAGTACCAATTAGAAAATGGCTCTTTTCAAACTGACAATGTATTTCATGATGTCCCTTCGGGAGTACATAATATTACCATTAATGATACAAAAGGTAACTGCGGTACTATTACATTAAGTGCTAAAGTATTGAAATATCCAAAATATTTCACTCCAAATGCAGACGGTAATAATGATTTTTGGAATATTTGGGATATAACAAATCAACCTGACGCGGTTATTTACCTCTATGATCGTTACGGAAAATTAATTAAACAATTCAGCCCTGCCAGTTCTGGTTGGGACGGAACTGACAATGGACATCCCCTTCCAGCATCCGATTATTGGTTTCAAGTCTTTTATAAATATCATGGGGTTGACCAGGAATTCAAAGCACATTTTAGTATGAAACGATAATTATAAATAAACCACATGAAAAGTAAATTGATAAGATATTGAACCATCGAAATCTATCATTAAAAAAAGAACTAAGGCTTTTATAGTTCATTTCTTTAAGTTAAAACAGGTATGAATTTAATTTTCTTCAAATAAATATTTATACCTGTTCCTTACATGTGTTTACTTGTCATTTTCAAATAAAATCGCAACGTTTTACCCCTTTATTTTATATAAAAATTAGATTTTCCTCTATTTCTTTGCTTCTTAACTTTTACTATTTTAAAAGGTTTATCTTTAAATTGATCTCAAAATCTCCTCCAAAATTTTCTCTATTATTGGTTTGCTGGCTGGTATAAAAGAACTGGACAAAGAACTTGTCATAGTTCAATCCCAGACCAAGGGTCGCGCTATTGTCACTATGGTACATCGCCATAAAAGAAAGCATATCTCTTTTTAACTTCACATTGGAGCCAATATCTACAATATTGTCAACGCCTTTAGCTCCTCTAACACTAATTTTTGGCTCAATGGATAAAGCATCCAGGTCGGTCCCTATTTTATACGATACTGCCGTTAAGTAAATAAATCCATTTATCGTGTTTTGCTCGTTCTTATGAAAAAACAATCTTCCTAAGTTTGGTAATGTCGCCTGAAGGGTAAGTCTCTCTGTGGTATAGACAATCCCAAAATCGCCATCTAAATAGCTTTTTCGCTGATTAAACTGGTCTACCAGCACATCACCGGATTCTGCAATTACGTTTGAATCATCCAGGTTTTGATGCATAACTGCCAAAGACAGGCCAAAATGCAAATCTCTCCTATCGCCGTATAGTGGCAAATGATAAGCGTAGGTACCCTTTATTTGGGTTTTCCCTAGCAAACCAGCCTCATCCTTATAAATATTGAGGCCAACCCCCACACTTTTAAAACGATAATCTCCGCTTATGGACATAGTAACCGGAGAGCCGGCAATAGACCTCCATTGATTGCGGTAGTTTAGATTCAAATTAAGTCCATACTCCATACCGGCAAAAGCTGGATTACTGAGGTACTGATTTTCATAAAACTGAGCACCTAATGGTCTGCTACTTTGCGCGGAACCCTTTTGCATGCCTATTATTGTACAAATTAAACTAACGAATGTCATCAGTCCCTTTTCAACTCTATTTTTTATCATAATTACTTATTTATTCCTTTATTCTTTTACTATGGACACAAATCCACTCTTTTTTGATTTACCTGAATCAATTGATAGGATATAGTAATAGGTACCCTCCGGCAGGGGGTTACCATTAGACATTCCGTTCCACGAATTATCATACCCATTCATCGTAAAAACCTCACGACCATCCCGATCGAAGATATACAACTCATTATTGGGGTACTGCTGCATGTTTTTTACAATCCAGAAGTCATTTATCCCATCTCCATTAGGCGTTATTAAATTATTGGCTTCCAGGTCCGTATAAGGGGACGTAAGGGATGACTCCATCGATACAGCGGTTAAAATCGACAAATTAATCGCACTCCCAAAGAGCTGGCTTATATAGGTCTTGTCGGGCTTGACACTAGTTCCTTTGACAAGTTCAAAATCCTTGTAGTTATTGCTGACCGCTTTTGTATAAGCCAACACTAAATTCTTTTCGTCATTATCATTTAACGCTACATCCTTATAATTGAAACCCAGCTCACCTGCAAAGGTCATTGGTCTACTGAACTGATACATGAGCTGAATACTGCTGAGTTTTGGCCAAATGACTGCCCTATCCTGCATGGTAATCCCCTGATTATTCATTTCCACATTATGGGAAGGAATCAGGGTCAGCCCTTCAGTATAAAACAGGGTCTCTTTTTTGATAAAAATACCTTCCGACTCAATGGCCAGCTGTGCCCTTATGGAGGGAGATAGCAAAAAGGAGATTCCCATAAAAATCGACGCTACTATTTTCTTCATTTTTCCCATTATTATTGTTATAATTTTTAAAATATTCAGCCTACTTATTTGTCTAAAAACAATCAAAAAAAACGAGCCATTTCGACTGAATTTACTTTCTTTTTTTAAACCCTGGTTTTTAGCAAACGGAACTAATCAATGCTGACTATTGGTCCATAAAAAAAGATGCAACTGTTGCTCCGTCTCGGGCAGAGCCACAATTGTATTGGTTTTTGCCTCTACAAGAATCATTGTGGGTGTAGCCAATACAAAGTATGCGGTAGCTTCTAGACTCCGGACTCCCTGTTCTGCTCTTTTATGTTTGAAAGCAGAAAGCATAGTCATCTCTCGTTCCCATATTGGGATTTCAGTCTCCGTTTCGTCCAGACTAATCGCAAAAACATCCATCAACTTCCTGTTAGCCAATTCCAGATACCAGGGATAAAATTTCTCCATCATCTCCTTGCAATGCGGACAGTCGGCTGACCAAAACAGCAGTAGTTTATATTTCGCTTCCGTTTTATATTCATGGAATCCTATCGTCTCACCCGAGTCCAGTTTCCAGGGAAAATCAGGCGCAATAGAACCCACCACTAACGTTTCCATTCCTTTCAATCTTTCCTCTATGGCTGTTCTTTTGTTGGTCAGGCAAAGCAGATCATTCAGGTAAGGCTCGAGCATTTTTATGCCCGCACTTATGTTAAAACTCTCATAGCCGTTGTAGAAATAGTCTACCATCCAGCCATATACCAAAGGATGTCCCAACCGGGCTTTCTCTATCGCCCGCTTTCCTGCCAGTGTGAATAATGAATCCCGAAGCTCCGTTGTGGGACACATTGTTCCATAAAGATTTATATATTTATTCATCCAATCTTTGATATCGGTGCTTTTGATGATTAATGGGTTTTTAAAATCCATCGCGTCAAAATAGTTAGCAATGGCATTGTTTGTCCTATCCCGCTCAGTACCTTTCCACATCATCGGGGGAAGGTGCTGGAATACAAACCCATTGCTTACAAAAGCTAATTGGTGCTGATTCGTCTCTGTGGCTATCCATTTGTTATAAACCAAACGCTTCTTTTCGTACTCTTCCGTGGCCAACATAAAGAATTTTGATTCCTGCTGGTCGTAGTTCATCAGAAAATCCTGCAACAACCCCAATTGCGCTCTTCTCTTTCCATTGTCTGCCGAAAAACGGGCAAACAAGGTGTTTTCTATTTCACTCTTTTGAAAATAGGTGCTGTCTGGCTCATTCAAGGCTTTGGGTCGTGCCCAAAGTTCCAAGTCTTGCTTGTCCATAAAAATGTGTTTTTCGGCAGGATAAGAATCGCCACCTTCCTTTTCCTGATAGTCAAACCGCACTACAAACTCCGCCGGAAGCATATTTCCTGCAACTTTGAGTACGGCCGTTTCTCCTTTGTTTATTCCGGGATTTTCGGCAATGGTTTTCATCGACGATCCTGCAACAGACAGTATTTTAATTTTACTTTGGGAAACCCCCATCAGATGTATTTTTAAACTGACATCTTGTATCTGTCCTGTCATAGGCATGGCAAGCAGCCATAAAATTGCAATACAGCAAAGCCGTACGTCATTTATAAATGATGATTTTGTCCGTTCTTTATTCATTAGTATTTTTATTCAATTTTGTCATTTAACTATTACTTATTGTTACTTCACACAACGTACAGAAAGACCTAATCTTTTATCGGCGTTAGTTAATACACCAGAGCTCATACTATTTGCATTGTAATAACTGGAAGTGCTGGCGGTACTATTAACACCACCTACCCAGTATGATCCTGCTGCACCAGCACTTACTCCACGCTGGATCAGTGCACCAGCAGGGGCTGACAGCATTCCTCCATGGTGTAGCTTCAGCGGGGACGCGAACGTATCCGCACTTGTGACCCAGTTCTGGGGTGCCCCATCAGCAGTGGTAAATTCACTTGAAGAAGCAATTCGCCAAGGGGTACCAAGCATATAAACGCATGGATCAACGGTATAGGTACTAGTACCAGTACCGGCAATAGTAACCCAGCCGGTACTAGGCGTACGGATTGTCCCGTCATGCATATAACCGCTCGCTCCAGAAAACTGCCAATACCAGCCTGCCGCGGCTTCTGACGCATCAGTAGCCGAGTCGGCCTCGCGGTCGGCTCCAAGGTTTTGCGTAATCCAGCATTGTGGTGTACCAGTATAATTTACTGACACTGTTTTATACGTTACTGTTTTTGTCACCGGAGCCTTGTTAGTCCCTGTCCCTGCTATATGGGTAATGGTAAGGGGCGCACATAATTTGAATTTGGCTGATACAGAACTATATCCCGTACCCGCAGTATTGGTAGCATACGCCCGTACATAATATAATGTGCCTTCAAACCCACCAGCAATCGTGGTTGCGATATCTACCACACCTGCCCCACTGTCTAGCACGGCGTTGGCTATGGTTGGGTTAGACGTCGTACCCCACACCAGACCATGACTCGATATAGCTCCCCCCGCTGCGGTTATCGTTGCTGAACCGTTTACAGAAGTAGTGGTCTGGTTTGAAAGTGTCACAGGACCCACGAGAGGAAGTACCGCCAAGGTGGTAAAAGTTAATTCATCGCCATAGGTCGTGCCTGAACTATTAGTAGCGTAGGCCCTGTAATAATACGTGGTTCCGGATGCTAATGCGCTGATCGCACTATTGTATACACCCAGCCCGGAACTATTGGTTGTTTTAGTTCCCAGTATCGTTGGGCCAGTCGTTGTACCATAGCAAACTCCTCGAGCAGTTACTGCCGAACCTCCGATACTGGTAACGTTGCTCCCCACACAAGTTGCCGTGGTACTCGCAATGGGAGTAACACTAGTGGCAGTACTCACACTCGCAGTTGCTGGAGTGCTAAAAGTCACGTTGCCACCGTAACTGGTACCCATACTGTTTGTGGCGTACGCCCGCACATAATAGAGCGTTCCCTTTGTTAAGCCGGACAGGTTACTGGCAAAAGTACCGGTAGTGAGGGGACCATCGGTCGTTTTGGTAGACAGGGCAACAGTCGGATCCGTTGCTGTACTCCAGCAAATTCCACTAGCCAGTATCGATACTCCTGTTCCTCCGGTGTTACTGATTGTTCCACCACTTGTGGCAGTAACTTCCGTAATGGCAGTAACTACTGAGTTAGTACCTACTGAAGGCAGTTTGCTAGTGGTAAATGTAGCATAGGTTGCACTGTGAGCCGTTCCTATTGCGTTGGTACCAAAAGCCCAAACATAATACACTGTTCCAGACAAGAGGCTGCTAAGGGTTCCTGAAATTGACGTTCCGCTGGCTGAGACAGAAAAGCTGTTACTTCCTGTTCTAGCCGGATATGCAGAAGTAGTATTCCAGATCAGGCCCATATCAGTCATTGTTGCCCCACCGTCAGCGGTCAGGGTAGCGCTTCCTACTGCGGTGTTCATTAGAACAGAAGATATTGACACATTGCCAAGCGTAGGAGCTACCGCCAATGTGGTAAAGCTTGATTCACTACCATAAGCCGTGCCCGCAGCATTGGTCGCGTAAGCCCTGAAATAATAAGTCGTAGCTGCTGTTAAGGAGGTGAGAGTGATTGTGAATGAACCGGTACCTATACCACTACTAATTTTGGATCCCAGAATGGTTGGGGTATGTGTCGTACTCCAGCAAACTCCGCGAGAAGTTACGGATGCGCCTCCGTCGCTAGCGACACTGCCTGAGCAACTGGCCGTGCCTGCCGTAACGGAAGTAGCAGCTGAAGTAGTGGTTACACTTGGGGTATCAACAGTCGAAAAACTCTGCTGGTTACCGTAACTGGTACCCATAGCGGTTATGGCATATGCCCGCACATAATATAAGGTTCCTTTTGTTAAGCCTGAAAGCGTACTTCCAAATGTACCGCTGCCGAGGCCGTCGCTCGTTTTGGTCGGCAGTCCAACAGTTGGATTTGGTGCTGTATTCCAGCAAACGCCCCTATCCAAAACGGACACTCCTACTCCTCCGCTATTAGTGATCGTGCCGCCGCCAATCGCTGAAGTACCCGTAATTGTATTAGGATTCGTGGTCGTAAGGGTGGCCAGATCTAGCGTGGTAAAAGTCTTAGGAGATACACTATAGCCCGTTCCCACTTTATTGGTCCCAAATGCCCAAACATAATACACACTACCAGGCAAGAGACTAGTAAGTGTACCTGAAATTGCCGTGCCCACAGATCCGACAGAAAGGCTGTTACTCGGTGTTGCAATAGGAATCGTAGCTGTTGTATTCCAGATTAGACCAAGATCGGTGATTGCTGCTCCACCATCAGAGTCAAGACTAGCGGTTCCTATCGCACTTGTCAACTGGATAGTAGAAATTGTCACATTGCTCAAGCTAGGACTTAATGCCAATGTTTTAAAGACCACTTCATCTCCATAACTGGTACCCATAATATTGGTGGCATAAGCCCGCAGAAAGTAAGAAGTACTAGGATTTAAACCGGAGAAAAAGTCGTTAAATGGGCCTGCTTCTGCGGCCCCATTTAGAATTTTGGTTGACAGGGCTATAGTTGGCAAACTGATGGTATTCCATACAAATCCTCTTGTGAGTATTGGCGTGCCCCCATCATCAACTATATCTCCGTGCCCATTGGCCGAATATTCGGCAATATCGGTAACGGTAGTTGCCGATAAGACCGGGAGCGTTACCGCGCCTGTTTTAAATACCATCTCGCTACCATAAGTAATACCAACTATATTAGTCGCATAGGCTCGTACATAGTAAGTCGTATTTGGCAATAAACCCATAAGATCCAAGCTAAAAACACCAGTACCCAATATCCCTTTATCAACTGTTTTAGTGCTCAATGCAACAGTCGGGTTAGTGTAAGTATCCCATACAATTCCACGGCTGAGTATCGGGGTACGTCCATCATCGGTAATCCACCCTCCACTCGTAGCTATAGAGGCCTTGATGCTTGTAGCCGGCGTTGTAGCCGTTAAAGTAGGTGCGGCAAGAGTGATAAAAGATTCTTCAAAGCCATAAGCAACCCCAATTCCATTTTTGGCATAAGCCCTCACATAATACAGTGTATTTGGCAATAGGCCCGTCATTAGGCTGGTAAAACTTCCGTCTCCCAAATCAGCATCACTGGTTTTAGTTATTAATGTGATGGTTGGATTCTGTCTGGTACTCCAGCATATCCCGCGTTGGACTACTTCGGCTCCACCATCGCTGGTTATCAGCCCGCCGCAAACTGCAGTTGTCGCTGTAATCAAAGGCACTTTATTGGTTTCCAAAATCGGTGAAGTCGCAAATATGACAACGGTGAGTTGATTACCATAGGCAGTTCCTGCACTATTGGTTGCATAGGCACGTACATAATACGTGATGCTCTTCACTAAATCCTTAAGCTCACTTATGAAGCCGCCTACACCTGATCCGTCTGTTGTTCTGTTCAGGATAATAGTATCTGGATCAAAGTTTTCGTCACTGCTCCAAACAATACCACGGGCAGTAATCGGTGCACCTCCGGTAGAACTGATAAGTCCCCCGCTATTTGCTGTGGTACTGGAGGTGACTTCAGGATCGACCGTAGTTAAACTGGCTCGAATCGGATTGGTGACAAACGAAACCTCATTTCCATAAGAAGTCCCTATTTTGTTGGTGGCATAGGCCCGCACATAATACATGGTACCAGGTAATAAGTCCTTCAGATTGCTGGTAAAGAACTCTGCTCCCGAATCTACTGTTCTAGTTGTGAATCCTACAGTTGGATTATGGGTTGTACTCCAGCATACGCCTTGTACGATCACTGGTGCACCACCATCGGAAAGGACTAGACCTCCACTTACTGCAGTGGTTCCAGTGTTTTCAGTAATACTATATGTGAATAAAGTGGGGGTACTTTGCGTCGTAAAGCTAAGCTCATCCCCATAGGCCGTCCCTTTTACATTTGTGGCATAGCTGCGTACATAATAAGTGGTACCTCTATTGAGTCCGGTAATTGCGCTGGTAAAAACACCAGTCCCTCCCCCAATCTGTACGGTTTTATTCACTGTTACTGTAATGGGATCAAAATCAGATACAGTGCTCCATAGTACCCCACGGCTATCAACAGCTACACCGCCTTCATCAGCGATATTTCCACCACTATCTGCGGTTGTGTCAGTAATATTGATTGGAACAACAGTAGTTAATACAGCTCGGGTAGGTGGATACGTAAAAAAACTAACCAGTTGCCCAAAAGAAATACCTGCGGCAGTAATCGCGTAAGCCCGTACATAATACCTCGTATCGGGTGCAAGGTCTTTGAGCTCACTATCAAAACTTCCGATACCCGTACCGTCATCGGTTTGATCCGCTGATAAAATATCAGGAATAAACCCAGCAGCAGTACTCCAGAATATCCCTCTTTTAAACACAGCTGAACCACCGGAATTACTTATTGTTCCTCCTATAACCGCTTTAGTATTGGTCACTATACCCGGTGAATTAGTCGTAATGGTGGCCATCGTTGGCGTGGTAAAGCTAATTTTATCCCCATAAGAGATTCCAGCGGTATTGACCGCATAGGCACACACATAGTAGGTAATACCCGGATTCAGGTTGATCAGTGTGCTGGCAAAAGTACCCGTTCCCGCTCCACTTTCCCTTGTTTTATTTATTAGTACTGTTGCAGGATCAAAATCAGGTAGCGTACTCCATATTACCCCGCGGATATGAGTGGTTTGCCCGCCTTCATCAGTAATATCCCCTCCACTATTAGCCGTTGAGCCAGTAATGTCGGTTGCCGCAATTGTAGTCAATGTTGCTAAGGTGGTTGTTGATGTCGTGAAACTAACCTGTCCTCCGTAAGAAATACCTGCAGTTGTAACTGCATACGCCTTTACATAATACGTTGTGTTTGAGGTGAGGTTTTTGAGATAGCTGTAAAAATTACTTGTGCCGGTACCGTCTTCGGTTTTGTCTGCTGATGCAATATCAGGAACAAAATCCTTAACTGTACTCCAGAAAACTCCTTTATTAAGCACACTTGATCCACCGGAATCCATTATCGTACCGCCCAAAACAGCCTTGGAACTAGTCACTAAATCAGCGGCATTAGTTACAATAGTTGCCATAACTGGAATGGGATCGGTTACGGAACTAGTAAAACTACGCTCATTCCCATAAGTCGTCCCTGCATTATTGGTAGCATAGGCACGTACATAATATATTGCACCCCGAATCAGTCCGGTAATCGCGCTGCTAAAAACCCCTTTTCCAGCTCCAATCTGTGCCGTTCTGTTCACTGTTTCTGCAACAGGATCAAAATTAGGCACGGTGCTCCATACTACCCCGCGAATATTAGTGGTCGCCCCTCCCTCGTCTGTGATATCTCCGCCACTTTTCACAGTTGTGCTGGTGATTTCAGTTGTCGAAACCGTGGTCAACCTGGCTTTGGTAGGTAGAGATGTGGTAAAACTGACCTGTCCTCCGTATGAAATACCTGTAATTGTAATCGCGTAAGCCCTTACATAATATGTTGTACTGGCTATGAGATCCTTCAGTACACTATCGAACTTGCCTATACCCGTACCTTCATTGGTTTGGTCGGCTGATGAAGCATCAGGGACAAAATCCTTGACAATACTCCAGAATACGCCTCTTTTAAGCACAGCTGAACCTCCGGAATTTGTTATAGTACCGCCCGTAACGGCAGTAGTAGCGGTCAGGAAACCCGGTAAATTGGTGGTAATAGTAGCCATCGTGGGAGTGGTGAAGGTAACCGCATTTCCATAAGAGGTACCCGCAACACTTACCGCATAGGCACGTACATAGTAGGTGGTACCCTTTGTTAACGTTTTCATGGAACTGACGAAAATTCCTTTCTCATAACCCGTCTCCGCTGTTCTATTTAGTACAACGGCAGCTGGATCGAAAAGAGGATCAATGCTCCAAACTATCCCCCTACTACTTACAACTGCACCTCCATTATTGGTAATATCCCCTCCACTGGTAGCCATTTCTCCTGTAATTTCACTTGCAGCTGCGGTCACAATGGTAACAAGCACTGGCGGCCGGGTTATAAAACTTATTTGGTTACCATAAGCGACACCAGCAGCATTAACAGCAAAAGAACGTACATAATACGTTGTTGAGCCCATCAGATCTTTAAGGTCTGCCATGAAATCACTGGAACCAGAACCCCCTTCACTAATACTATCGGCAATAGTTGGATTACTTGTGATACTCCAGCAGATTCCTTTTCTGCTAATAAAGGATCCACCATTTGCGATGATTTTGCCTCCGCTGGTTGCTGAAGTACTGGTAATCGAAGGACCAATAGGTACTATCGTAGTTAATACAGCCAGCAAGGCAGTTTTAAAAACAGCAACAGTACCAAATCTTGTACCAGATACATTAGACGCGTAGGCACACACATAATAAGTAGTCCCGGGAAGTAAATCACTTATGTCGCTAGTGAAATTACCCGTGGTTGGTAGCATTGTTTGCACGGTTTTTTGGCTTGTTGTCGTACTGGGGGTAAATCCTGAAACAGTACTCCAAACAATTCCGAATTCAGTAATAACTCCTCCGCCATCACTAATTACACGTCCGCCACCCAAGGCTGTGTTCCCTGTAATTTTGGTAGGATCAGCTGTTTCTATATCCGGAAGGGTTGGGGCTTTTGTCGTGAAATTTATTTCATTACCATACGCCGTACCTGCTCTATTGATAGCGTAGGCACGAACATAATAAGTAGTGCTTCCCATTAATCCATTGATATCGTTGATAAATTCCCCGATACCAATTCCCCCTGTTGTTTTCGTGGCTAATGTAGAAGTTGGATTGACCGATGTACTCCAGACTATTCCGCTGCTGGTTACTATATCTCCTCCATCACTATAAATATCGCCACCACTTACAGCGGCAGTAGCACTTATACTGCTGATCGCTACGGCTTTTGTGGTTAAAGAAGGTAACGTATATGTTTTGAAATGTATCATATTTCCATATACTACACCCGCACTATTGATGGCATAAGCGACAACATAGTACGTCTTCTTCGATACAAGCCCCATAATGGTGCAATTATACGTAGCGGTACCATCACTATTTTCTATTTTGTTAGGCGATAGTAAATTAGGGACAAAATCAGGTGTAAAACTCCAGATTATACCTCGGGAACTAATATCTGCACCACCATCTCCTGTAATGTTCCCGCCAGCTATGGCTGTAGCATCGGAGGTGTCAAGAACATCAGTTGTGGTGATTGTGGCCTTTTCAGGCGAAGCAGTTGCAAAATTAAGTATACTGCCATAACTTACTCCTACCGTATTAATGGCATAAGCCCTAATATAATAGGTCGTTCCTCCCTTTAAATCTTTTAGATTAATGATAAAATTACCATCCCCTGTTCCATTACCAATATGTGCCCCAGTAATCGAGGGAGTGCCGGTAAGACTCCAGCACAGTCCTCGTTCAGTTACCGACAAACCGCCATCAGTTGCAATATTCCCGCCACTGTTGGCAGTGGTATTGGTAATCAACGAAGCACTTGTAGTTGTCAAAACAGGCTGTTGTGGTGTTTTAAAACGCAGTTCATTACCATAGGCTATCCCATTACTATTGATCGCATAAGCCCTCACATAATAGGTAGTAGCCGGAGTTAATCCAGCAAAACTTTTGTAAAAAGTTCCGGTACCCTTTCCGCTTATATTCTCTTCTATTTTAGTGACTAAAGCAACTGTAGGATTTGGGCTCGTACTCCAGCAGATTCCCCGTTTGGTAATTAATGAAATCCCAGTACTGGTGATATCTCCGCCGCTGGAAGCCCGGGTACCGTCCATGCTTGGAAAAAAACCATCTTTATAGCTGGCAACATCATAATTGTAGGGTATAACGGTGGTTAAAGTAGGTAAAGAAGTGGTAATAAAACTTGACTCACTAGTATAGCTAATACCTATACTGTTCTTGGCGTAACCCCGAACAAAATAAGTTGTTCCCGTTACTAAACCAGTTATATTGCAAACAAATGAACCTATATCTGTGGGGCCAACGGCCGCCGAAGGACCATAAATAATATTTATCCGATCTGTACTCCAGCACATTCCCCGCTCGGTTACCACCTCACCCCCATTATCTATGATGGTAACTTCACTTACCGCCGAGGTATTTGTAATATCTTTAATTTTGATATTAGGTAAACTGAGCACCGGCGTGGTGGCGGGAGCTGTTACAAGTTCTAATAGATTACCGTAAGCCCGGCCTGCTTCATTGTCTGCATAGGCACGAACATAGTAATTTGTATTTCTAACCAGAGAAGTTATCTGGCTAGGAAAGGGACCAACCCCTGAACCATCTAAACTTTTGGTTGCTGGATTGCTTATAGGATCCCCTATGACGCTCCAGGTAATTCCACGGAGGTAGATTGCTCCTCCTCCATCGCTATTGATTATCCCCCCGCTATTGGCACTTATTAGAGATAAACTGGCATCAATCGGTATGGTAATGAGAGAGGCCAAGTCAGCCATAGCGGTCCTGAATGATACATCATCACTATACACAATCCCTGAGCTGTTCACCGCATAGGCACGCACATGATAAACCGTATCTGCCTTTAAACTGGCAATGGTGCTCGGAAAAAGTCCTATATCGGTTCCAAATACCGGATTACTTATTTTAGTGGCGAGTGTATTATCCGGATTAACATTTGTACTCCAGCAGATTCCCTGAAGGGTTACTCTCGATCCCCCGTTATTGATGATATTAACACCACTAAGAGCGGAAATACTGGAAATGGAAGTAAGTGGAATAAGCGAGATTACAGGCAAACAACTTATGTCTACCCATATTGCGCCGTTGTAATATCGGATGGCTTTTGAAACCGTATTGATGTAAATACCCCCCCTTCTTAACGGTATCGGATCACTTTTAAGAACAGGCAGTTTGGAAACTTTCAACCCGCTGTCAGTAGAAAAATCACTATACTCGATAAAATTAGCCTTACCGGCGATCGTAGCTACCGATCCCCAACTGTCCTTATCATGAAGCATCATAGCTCTTGCCGTTTTCGACAAGTAAACTGCACCAGATCTAATTATTCCTGCAGGTGCAGCACTTAAAGAAGGTAAAAATGGAATGCCGGTTTTTATTTCCAGATAATCATTAACCGGTGCTGTATCGATGTTACTGCTGCATAGTGTTTCCCAAGAAGATCCATTGTATATAAGCGGTTGATTCTCCGTAGTGCTGTATATAAGCATTCCGGATACAGGGGTACTAACAGAGGAAGGGTCAACTGCCGGAAGATAGGGGATACCACCAATGACCTGAAAATAATCTTGTGCCGCAACTGTACCAGTTCCGAAAAACAATAAGAAAAAAACAATCTTAAAAATAGCAAATAATGTCTTCAAAATAACGTGTGTCTTTTTGTTCAGAAACCCTTGTCTCTTACTCTTTTGATATTCTTCCAGTGAATTGTGTTGCTATTATGCTGATTACTCGATAAACTCTATTCGAAACCCATAATAAAAACCTCCCGTCAATTTTTGGAACCCTAATTTATATTAATTCATTTTTTTAATATGCTGTCGATTTGCTGCTGCTGATGATTCATCTGGGCTCTCAATGCATCAATTTCTTTTTGCTGCTCTTTTACCGCCTGGATAAGAATACCTGTAAGCTGGGTATAATCCACTTTTAAAAAACCATCTTTACCTTGTGTCACCATTTCAGGATAAACACTTTGCAATTCCTGCGCAATAACACCTACTTTTAATCCTGTAGCATATTTATGCTGATCCTTATACTCAAAACGTATCCCTCTGATCTGTTCTATTTTTTGCAATACGTTATCCAGAGTTTCAATATGGGTTTTTAACCTGCTGTCTGATGGGGTGTAGAAATTCCCATTCACAGTTACATCCTGCCCGAAACTTGCATCGCCCCGTGTAGCAAAACTTAATCCTTTACCGCTTTGTCCGTCATTATTTATGGAATTAACTGAAAGCTTAATATTCTGTGTTGCTGTGTGATTCCCCAGATTATCGGCACCGGAGGCTATACTACTTACCTTGGTATCCACATAGTTTTTTGTCGCTGCGTCTTGGTTCGCCGTTGGATCGGCAAGATTCACGATTTTTTTGCTTCCCAAATCAATATCCGCTGTTGCAGCAGCAAAACCGCTCAATGCGATCGTGTTCTTGGATGTTGAAACGGCAATGCCCGAAACATCACCCACATATAATTCTCCATTGGCCAATTTATTATCCATAGGTAACCAAACCGTTCCACTATATACATATAAGTGACTATCCCCCGTATTGTAATACATATCGCCAGCAACTGGACTA
>NZ_FRCL01000017.1:42692-67420 GCF_900142885.1 Flavobacterium xinjiangense
ATAACTTTGGTATCCACATAATTTTTTGTCGCAGCATCAGTAGCGATTGCTGGATCGGCAAGGTTTACGATTTTTTTGCTTCCTAAATCAATGTCCGCTGTCGCTGCAGCAAAACCACTCAATGCAATGGTACTTTTCGAAACATCGGAGGCTTTCCCCGTGGCATCCCCCACAAAAAGGTTACCTGCAGTCAGGCTAATATCTGTCGGAACGATAACCTTCGTGTCCACGTAGTTTTTTGTCGCAGCATCAGTAGCGATTGCTGGATCGGCAAGATTCACGATTTTTTTGCTTCCTAAATCAATGTCCGCTGTCGCTGCAGCAAAACCACTCAATGCAATGGTGCTTTTCGAAACATCGGAGGCTTTCCCCGTGGCATCCCCCACAAAAAGGTTGCCCGTAGTCAGGCTGATATCAGTGGGTGCGATAACCTTCGTGTCCACATAATTTTTTGTTGCCGCTTCCTGTGCTGCTGATGGATCGGCAAGGTTTACGATTTTTTTTGTTCCCAAATCAATGTCCGCTGTTGCAGCAGCAAAACCACTCAATGCAATGGTGCTTTTCGAAACATCGGAGGCTTTTCCCGTGGCATCCCCAACAAAAAGGTTGCCCGTAGTCAGACTGATATCAGTGGGTGTGATAACCCTCGTGTCCACGTAGTTTTTTGTTGCCGCTTCCTGTGCTGCTGATGGATCGGCAAGATTCACGATTTTTTTGCTTCCCAAATCAATGTCCGCTGTTGCAGCAGCAAAACCACTCAAGGCAATGGTGCTTTTCGAAACATCCGATGCTTTCCCTGTGGCATCCCCCACAAAAAGGTTACCTGCAGTCAGGCTAATATCAGCCGGAGTTATAACTTTGGTATCCACATAATTTTTTGTCGCAGCATCAGTAGCGATTGCTGGATCGGCAAGGTTTACGATTTTTTTGCTTCCTAAATCAATGTCCGCTGTCGCTGCAGCAAAACCACTCAATGCAATGGTACTTTTCGAAACATCGGAGGCTTTCCCCGTGGCATCCCCAACAAGAAGGTTACCTGCAGTCAGGCTAATATCTGTCGGAACGATAACCTTCGTGTCCACGTAGTTTTTTGTCGCTGCGTCTTGGTTCGCCGTTGGATCGGCAAGGTTTACGATTTTTTTTGTTCCCAAATCAATGTCCGCTGTCGCTGCAGCAAAACCACTCAATGCAATGGTGCTTTTCGAGACATCGGAGGCTTTCCCTGTAGCATCCCCCACAAAAAAGTTACCTGCAGTCAGGCTAATATTAGCCGGAGCGATAACTTTGGTATCCACATAATTTTTTGTCGCAGCATCAGTAGCGATTGCTGGATCGGCAAGGTTTACAATCTTTTTTGTTCCTAAATCAATGTCCGAGGTCGCCGGTGCAAAACCACTTAGCGCGATGGTACTTTTCGAAACATCCGATGCTTTTCCTGTGATATCCCCAACAAAAAGGTTGCCTTTAGTCAGGCTAATATCAGTTGGAGCAATAACCTTGGTATCAACATAGTTTTTTGTAGCAGCATCCTGAGCTGCTGATGGATCGGCAAGGTTATTCATTTTGAAACCACCAATGGAAATATCCGCTATTGCCGCACCTAAATCACTCAATGGAATGGCGCTCTTTGGCACCGAAGTAGCCTTATTTGATAAATCACCTACAAGCACATAACCCATTGCCAAGTCCAAATAAGCTGGAGTTGCCGTTCTGGTATCGACATAGTATTTTGTCACCGCATCCTGATCGAATATTGGCTCCGCTAAAAAGCTGATTCTGAATTGTGTTCCAATATCACCCATAGAAATATCATCAGTAGCTGTGCCAAAACCGCTGATCGGAATGAGGTTCTTTGGAGTGGCAGCTGCTTTTCCCATTGCATTACCTACAAACAGGTTGCCACTAGACAAAGAAAGCAGCGAGGCAGGGGTAATAAAAAGATCATCAACGTATTTTTTTGTCGCCGCATCCTGTGCTGTTACCGGGTCACCAAGGTTATTCAATTTGAACCCTCCGAAGGAAATATTTGTTGCGGCGGCATCAAAACCGCTTAGAGAAATGGTATTTTTGGCTACGGCTAATGCGGTATTTGTGGCACTTCCAACAAACAAATTTCCTGAGGGAAGGGGAATACTGGATGCAGGAACAGTTTTGTTATCCACATAGTTTTTTGTCACAGCATCCGCAGGGGCTACTGGCTCTGCAAGGTTGTACAAAGTGAATCCTCCGATGGAAATATTTGCTTGTGCCACTCCAAAACCGCTTAGCGGA
Organism: Flavobacterium xinjiangense; assembly: GCF_900142885.1. GTDB lineage: Bacteria > Bacteroidota > Bacteroidia > Flavobacteriales > Flavobacteriaceae > Flavobacterium > Flavobacterium xinjiangense. Next base: position 44,964 of record NZ_FRCL01000017.1, read on the forward strand.
ATGGTATTTTTGGCAACGGCAGATGCATTATTTATTGCATTTCCAATGAGAAGGTTTCCTGTGGGAAGGCTAATATTAGATGGAGTTAAAGCTTTGGTATCCACATAGTTTTTTGTCGCTGCATCCTGCGCCAGGGTGGGATCCAGCAGGTTGCCAATTTTATAATTTGTTATCCCATTACCTAACGAAATATTTGCGGTTGCGCTTGCAAAACCACTAATAGGCACAAGGTTTTTTGAAACCGCTACCGCTTTATTGAAAGCATTCCCCACAAACAAACTATTGTTGGGTAATGCTAGAAGAGCTGGACTTGAAAATAAACCATCAACGTAGCTTTTGTTCGTTGCATCGCTTCCAGTAGATGGATTGGCAAGATTTATAATTTTACGATTTATAATCCCGTCACCCAAAGAGACATTATTGGCGGGATTGGCAAAGCCATCGAGAGTGATTCCTGCTTTGTCTAGTTTTGCTTCGGTAACAGCACTGTTTTTAATCGTTAGGTTTCCGTTGCTGGCCATTGTTGCGTCACCGGATAGAAGAACAGGCACCGCTACATTGGAGGAATTCCCTACGAAAATTCGCCCGTTGGGGAGGAAGTTATTTATCGGCATCCAAACGGTTCCGTCGTATACATATAATTGGTGATCTGAGGTGTTATAAAATAAGGATCCTTCTTTTACACTTAATGCCAATGGATCTGGATTGACCGTGCCTAATGGTGTCGACCCATTTGTGGATACTTCTACCCAATTCCCGTTAGCGTCCAAAACGTACAATATGTTGAGATCCGTATTAAAAAAAAGATCCCCCGGCTTACCCCCCGTTGGCATATCTGCCACCGTACCACCAGCAGTAGTAGATCCACTGATATTGGCCCATTGTGAATCGCCATTTCTCATATACAGTGCCTTCTCTCCGGTGACATAAAAAATGTCACCCATTTTGTAAGCAATAGGCAACGTAGATATGGTTACTATAGGTGCCCAAGCTGTACCATTAAAAACATAGAGATGTTCGCTGTCAAAAAAGGCTTTAACTATATCACCAACACTTCCAGCAGATGCGCTGGAAAAGGGACTAGAATAATTAGTTGAAATGTCCCCATCCGAAACTTCCGTCCACCCAGAATTTCCTAACTTATATACTTTTGAATCGGTTGAATTAAAAACAACATCGCCAATAACATTAGATCCACTAGGAAGCGAAGTTCCTGAACTAAACTTTGGCAATTTTGCATCGATGGAAATGGTTGCCGTATTTAAAGCTGCAATAAATGGCCCCTGTGGAGTATTCGCGGTAATTAAGGGAAATCCGCTATTGGTGGGTCGATAGATAATTCCTGACCCTAAAGAAGGTGTATTTGAATCAAAGGCCTTTGAAATGGTCTGTATATCAACACCTATTACACCCTTTAGCGTCACTATTTCGAAAGTATTTCCGTTTGAATCAATAATTCGATCCCCCACTGCCACATCTGTGGCGCTAAATATTCCAGACGCATCAGAAAAAACTCCATGAATTGAATAATTGACACCTCCAGGAGCATCAAGATAATTAATGCTCAACTGACCATTAAATTGCTTTAATGTTTGGGCATGAACAGATAATTCAAAAAATAATAAAACAAAACCAGTAATACAAATTTTGAATAATTTCATATTTTTCTCCATTTCAAAGTTTTAAAGTAACATAAAAACGCCCACTGTAAGAACCTACACTTACTGTTTTTAAAGTAATACTACCACTTCCGTAATTAGTTATCGACCAGTTACCACCAGTAGTATTCGAACCAATTATTGAATCTGCAACCGAAGGATAAGTCAAGTTAATAGACCCAATAGAAACAGTTGGAATCATTACATCAGTAGCACCAGTATTCCACCTATTCGCGGCATCTGTAATTGTTATAAAAAAATCATTTCCAACCGGATTACCCAATGCAACCTTTGTAGTCACAAGTCTAAGATAATTCAGATTTACCCCCACCGGTACGGTTATCGTTAGGGTGTTCGCACTCCAAACGCTAGTAACACCTGTTCCCGTGGCCACAACAAATATATTGGTATCACCGCTCGAAAAATATGTTGCGAGTCCCCCACCCACACTTGAAGGAGTAACCCATGCCGCATTAGTACCAGCGCCGTTAACTGTCAATACTTTGTTGGCATCGGCAGCACCTGCTATAGTCGCCATCTTATCCAATTTAGTTTTATCGGCAGGGAGCATCAAACTTGCATCGACAGTCGATCCCGCAGGGATAGTGGCATCCGCACCGGTATCTGAGACTACCACTCCATTTGCTGGGGAATTGGTATAGCTTAAATTAGTCAATCCCCCCCCCCCTGCATTCAGTGTATTGCCCGTAAAAGACAATCCAGTACCCAGGATAATTTCGCCAACGGTAGTTCCTGCCCCCGAACCCAACAATTTGCTGGACGTCATGGTTTGCATCATACCATAGGTTACTTTATTTGCACCAATCGTGGTTGCGTTGCCCACAGAGGTAACATCGCCCGTTAGGTTGGCGTTTGTTGTCACAGTTCCTGCCGTTAAACCTGAAGCAGTTCCTGTAATATTTGTTCCAACTAAAGCAGTTGGAGTTCCTAGAGCCGGTGTTACCAAAGTTGGCGAGGTTGAAAAAACAACTGTGCCTGTTCCAGTCTCATCCGTAACCGCACCTGATAAATTTGCAGAAGTAAATGAACCTAAAGAAGTAGCATTCCCTACCGAAGTAACCATACCGGTTAAATTCGCATTAATGGCATTATTCCCGTTTAGTTTTTGAATAGCTTGAAGAATGTTATCCGTGGCACTTACAGTACCTGCACCACTGGTATAAGTAGTTAATACCTTACCTATAACAGCTGAATTCGTTAATGTAGCGACGTTGCCTACACTTGTAACTTCGCCCGTTAGGTTGGCATTCGTTGTTACATTTCCGGCAGTTAAACCTGAAGCAGTTCCTGTTATGTTTGTTCCAACTAAAGCTGTTGGAGTCCCTAGAGCCGGTGTTACCAAAGTTGGCGAGGTTGAAAAAACAACTGTACCGGTTCCAGTCTCATCCGTAACCGCACCTGATAAATTTGTAGAAGTAAATGAACCTAAAGAAGTAGCATTCCCTACCGAGGTAACCATACCGGTTAAATTCGCATTAGTGGCATTATTCCCGTTTAGTTTTTGAATAGCTTGAAGGATAGTATCCGTTGCACTTACAGTACCTGCACCACTGATATAACTAGTTAATACCTTACCTATAACAGCTGAATTCGTTAATGTAGCGACGTTGCCTACACTTGTAACTTCGCCCGTTAGGTTGGCATTCGTTGTTACATTTCCGGCAGTTAAACCTGAAGCAGTTCCTGTTATGTTTGTTCCAACTAAAGCTGTTGGAGTCCCTAGAGCCGGTGTTACCAATGTTGGCGAATTTGAAAGCACCACGCTACCCGTTCCGGTTTCATCACTCAACAAGGTCCCTAACTGCGCCGATGTTGATGTTACCGTAAACTGCGATAACGGCTGAGACGTTAATGCGTCTCCAGTTCCGGCTGAACTCCATAATGCATTTGTTCCGTTAGTACTTAAAATTTTTCCGGTATTTCCCGTTTGTGTTGGCAACAAATTGTTCAATCCCAAAGTTGCAGTCGGAGCTCCCGTACCACCGTATGCCACCGGAATCAACGATCCATTCCATGCACCTGACGTAATTGTTCCGAGAGTCGTAATAGATGAGGAACCGCCTGACGGCGCACGTGTTGTATCTGTTGGATGCACGTGATCTGATCTGGAAGAGGTTTTTGCTATTCCTGGAGACGCCGAGCCATCAACAATCGGATTCGTCGATGAAAGCTGGCCAAGAACAAATGCAGTAGTGGCAATTTGGGTCGTATTTGTATCAGCAGGAGCCGTTGTTACTGTCAATGTGCCTCCCGAGAGAGCCAAACCGGTTGGCAGGCTAATTTCCTCGGGATCTCCGATTCCTGCAGAGCTCCGCCCTAATAATTTATTTGTGTTTATGTTTTGTAATTTGGCAAAGGTAACCTTATCATCACCAATTGTGGCAGGTCCTGTAACATCTGCACTGCCGTTAAAGACCCCAGAAGTGTATGTGACGTCACCTGTCATACCTATAGTTCTAGCAGTTTGCAACGTTCCTGCGTAGCCTGTCGTGTTTGCATTTGGTAACGCAAAATCCGTTCCCGCTATCGCTATACCAGGCTGTCCCGTTCCGGTAGCATTTTTTAAAATCCCTGTGCTTAGCCCCGCAAGGGAAACCCCATTTATTTTAACGACACTAGGCAAGTCGGCGGTTCCAGACAGGTCTCCGGCTAGCTTAACCGCACCCTTGACCGTTGCTGATGCATCAACAGTAGCGGCAGGCGACCCATTACTCGCTGAGGTAATTCTTCCCTTTGCGTCAATCGTGATGTTCGCCAAAGTATAACTGCTCGATCCTGGCCCCACATTACTCAAGCCTATCGAAGGATTCCCCGCAACACCATCTCCATTAGCTATCGTCAAATCAGACGATACCAAAATGGAACGCGCTGTAACTGCCCCTGTCCCTGTTTTTGTCAGAATCCCATTTCCAGCAGCTACCACGCCAGTAAGTGCTGAATTTGAATCCTGTTTAGCCGTAGTTTTTGTAGTAACATAGTCTGCGACTGCCTTAGCGGACGGATATTTAATATCAGAAAGTTCATCAGCCGTTACGTTGGTACTTTTATTTAATTTATCCTCCTTTAAATCCAATTCCGTTTGGGTAGCCGTACTCACTGGCTTGTTTAAATCGCTGATGTTGTCCACATTGCTCAGACCTACATCTGTTTTTTTTAAGCTGACCGTTCCGCTATATCCATTTACACTCAACACGCTTCCCGGGGCGACTATTTGCACCCAATTGGCAAGAATTGAACCAGGGAGAACGGCCAAGACATAACTTTTACCCTCGTCCGTCCGAATTGCCATACTACCCACTGATGGGCTTGGCAAACCAAGCATTTGCACCTGAGAGTTCACAACATCCACCGATGAAACTGAAATCGGGGGAAGTTGGCTGGTGGGGATCTTGCCCCCGGCATCCAGTGTAGCCACTCCATTAACAACCCCCATTGCTGTTTTATCTATTTTCGTGTCAAGTGCGACTTTCGTTGCATCGCTGAGGGGTTTATTTGCATCGCTAATGTTGCTCACTTGATCCAAGCCTAAATCCGTCTTTACCTGCGCAGGGGTTCTTTGCTGCAACGTAGTTGCATCTAATGCTCTGATAAAGTTACCAGCAGTATAAGATGTGATTCCTGTTCCTCCTTTAGTAACTGGCAAATTTATGATGATGGGTTCTTTTGTCGCCAAGCCTGGAACTATTGGGGCGGTAGCGGTACCCCCTAAATCTCCAGCAAGCTGGATTTTACCTGTTGCCAATGCTGTTGCATCGGGAACTCGAGGCACACCAGAAATGGCTGCACTCACCTGAGTATCTACATAGGTCTTGGTCGCCCTTTCGGAGGGGTACTTAATATCTGAATTGGCAGCGAAGGTGCCATCGGTACTTTTATTTATTTCATCCTCCTTTAAATCCAATTCCGTTTGGGTTGCAATACTCACTGGCTTGCCCAAATCACTGCTGTTGTCCAAATTGCCCAAACCCAAATCTGTCTTAACCTGCGTAGGGGTTCTTTGCTGCAACGTAGTTGCATCTAAGGCTCTGATAAAGTTACCAGCGGTATAAGATGTAATTCCTGTACCGCCATTAGGTACCAGTACCGTTCCGGTTACCGAAATTGCAGAAGTAGCAGTTGCTGCATTACCTGTCGTGTTTTGATTCAATACAGGGAAATTGGTCAGTAAGGATGCACTCCCTGTTGGGCGCAAATAGTCTGTTCCTGCGACAAAATTACCGACTCTATAATCATTTGCATAGTTAGTATTTGCGGCATTGTCTCCGGTATTGGTTCCGGATAAATTGTTTCCGGTCACATTTCCAGCAGCAGCTACCGATGTCGGTGTGATAGCCCCTAACGTTAACGTTATAGCTGGCGTTGTTGTTGCATTGGCAACAACGCCAGAGATACCATTAGCAGTTGTCAGTGCAACTGAGCTTACTCCCGCGGCTGTACCAGAATATTGCGGAATATTTAATGTGTTTCCTGTTAAAGTTGAAGGACCACTAGTTCCAAATGAAGTAAGCGATATACTACCTTGTTTGCCTGCTAAATCCGATGTTAAATTTAAAACTTGTGATTGAGGAATAGTTCCCGACAATCCTGCTGCAGTACCCGTCGTGTTTTGATTCAATGTCGGGAAATTGGTTAGCAAGGCTGCACTTCCTGTTGGGCGCAAATAGTCTGTTCCCGCCACGAAATTAGCAGCTCTATAATCATTTGCATACTTAGTATTTGCGGCATTGTTTCCGGTATTGGTTCCTGATATGGCATCTAATTTGGTTTTATCGGCAGGGAGCATCAAACTTGCTTCGGCAGTCGATCCTGCTGGAATTATGGCATCCGTTCCTGTATCTGAGACTACCACTCCATTAGTTGCGGAATTGGTATAGGTTAAATTAGTTGACCCTCCACCGCCAGTGCCATTAGCTGCAGCGGTAATTCTTCCCTTTGCATCAACTGTAATATTCGCACTTATATAACTTCCCGGATTAACGCCGGTATTTGATAATCCCAACAAACTGGATGCTGTACCATTTCCAACTAGCGAAGCATCAGACAAGGTTTTTCCGCCGCCGCCAATCAATGCTGAAAAATCCACTTGACTATTTCTTGGACCAGATATGGAAAGTATGGGACCTGCAAGACTTAACGATTGGTTAAGATCACTCAGACTAACCGAATTCCCATCTTTAATTGATAAATTATACGCAGAATCAAAACTAAGGATGGGCGGTGTACCACTGCCCGACACCCCTTTTGGACCAATCAATTCTATGCCGTTTAAAGGCCAGTTTCCCGACATTTTTGGTCCATATAATACAGCACTGACGGTATTCAGATAGAAATCGCCATCTGAACCAATTGCTGATGAAGGATTAGTCCCTCCGTTTAAAATGGTATTTGCATTTGTTCCTCCACCTCCTGCTTTCAGCTCCGAACTAGTTGCCAGTCTTTGCCACTGACCATTCGTATTGTAATAAAAACCTGGAGAATTATTTGTTTGATAGATCAACAAACCATTTGCAGGATTATTGATTGCATTACGCTGCGAAAGCGACATCCTTGGAATCAACACCCCTTTAGAAGTAGACAACACTTCAAGTTGCGCACTATTATCTGGCTCATTTGTTCCTATTCCTACCTGAGCTTTTGCGCTAAATGCAAATAAAAATCCGATAAGAATTACATAATATTTAATCGCGTCACTCATATATAGTTAAAGATTACAAGATTTATTATTCCTGCTGTAGTGTAGAAACTTAATTCCAATAATAATTTTTACACTACCAGAATTCAACAGTCTTATTTTACATATTGAACAGATATTGCAAAATACCGAAATTTGAAATTAAAAATTATAGACATATGTCTAAAAACCAACTGCTGATTTATCTATTTACTTCAACGAAAATAGAGTGGAGTAATCAACTCTGAACATAATAGTCAATGGCGTATAAATGAATTAAGCTTTTTAGACATATGTCTAGTGCATTCCGCTTGATATTTATAAAATTTGCAGTTAAAAATTCGAAATAAATCATCCCAAACCTATGCATTTATTACTGTCTACTGAAAATGAAGTTTAAAACCCATTCCTACAACACCAGATAGGAATCAGCGAATTTAAAAATCATTTTATTGTATAGAATCCAAACTAAAAAAATCTGCAGGCAACTTTTTTCACATCACTTATACTGACGATAAAAAAATTAGAATTTTTTAACTGTATTTATAAACTAGTAAATAAAAAATCGAGCTCCTTTTAAAAATTATTAGTAGAAAAAACTAAAAATTTCTATACTATTCTATAGATAACTGTAAATGACACAAAAATTCTTTATTATTCTGTTTTTTAGTTTCAGCGTACAGTGGCAGAAATTGCAATACAGTTCATATGTTCTATCTTATGGTTTTAGCGTTCGTTGCATCAAGAATATTACAACCTATGCCATTTGTGACAGCAGCGCACCTACTCTTGTGGTTCCTATTGTCTCCAGTAATGAAAAAAAATGGATGGACAATAACCTGGGCGCCAGCTGGGCAGTTACAAGTAATACCGACTACGGAGCCTATGGTTGTCTGCACCAGTGGGGGCGCGGCAATGACGGGCATGCTAGCATAACATGCACTTCCGCCATCGTGGGAACGTCCGTGGACAGTAGCACCACCACGTTGGCCACTACCGACACGACCGAGCAAGCCCTATTTATTACCAATGGTATTTCACTTTATCATTGGAGAAGCAACAAAAACAGCACGAGATGGCAAGGACTTGCCGGTACCAATAACCCCTGCCCAAGTGACTATCGCATTCCTACGAATGCAGAGCTAACTAAGGAGTTTACTGCCTATAGTATTACTAATAGTGCCATGGCCTATGCTAGCGGTCCCGACGGTGGATTCAAGCTTGTACTTAAAGGCTTTTGCTCATATGATAATGGTTTAATCTGTTATACAGGCAGCGGAGGCGTTCTTTGGAGTAGTGCATTTAATAGTTGTAATGCCTTCTACAAAACCTTCTTTATCGGAAGTATAAGCTATAACGATGACAGCCGTGCGTACGGTTTTTCTGTTCGTTGCATCAAATAAAATAAACAATACCCTAAATGAAAACAGTTTTTTTTATCACATCGTTTCTTTTTTTGACGGCAAATGCGGTACAGGCCAAAACACGCTACCATATTCAGGGGCAATTACCACAAAATAGCAATACGGATTTAAGCCTCAAGGGTTTTGGCCACCAAGGTGATACCTTGATTGCCACCACCAAAACAGATGATAAGGGAAAATTCATCATTAGTTATCCCACTAACTACAGAGAGACGGCCGTGCTGGAAATTAAGCCCAGCAAGAGCGTCATCCTGTTATTGGATCACGAAAATTTTGAAATACAATGGGATAAGTTAGAGGATTTCACGAGCTTGAAGTTTACCCATTCGCAAGCCAACGACTCTTTTGGTCAAGGACTGGAATTGTACCAGGAAAATGAAAGAAAAAGGACTGGACTTAGCTATTTGTTGCCCTTTTATGAGGATTCACAGATTATGCTGTTGTTGCAAAAGGGACTCGAAGTACAGGACAAGAGCATGCTCCAATTCCTCACCGATTTGCCACAAGATTCCTATGCAACTTATTATCTAAACCTACGGCAGACTCTGGCCGATATACCACAAACGGCCAGCCGCTATATAGAAAGAATACCAGAGCATGAAAAAGAGTTCAATAGTATGGCTTTTGGAAACGAGAAATTGATTCGATCCGGCTTACACAAGCAATTATTTGAAGGGTATTTTATCTTGCTGGAAAGTTATGGCGGCAAGCAATATACCCACATGAATGAAAGTATCGATGCCATAATCAAAAGTTTGCAATCCCAACCGACCTTGTTGCACCAGGTAGCCGAAAATTTATTTATCCTGTTGGAAAAACGGAGTTTGTTTCCGGCCGCCGAGCATCTAGCTCTGGAAATGCTATCAGACGATTCATACCAGATGGACGGCAAGTCAAAAATATTGTTTGAACAGTACCGCAAAATAGCAAAAGGAAATACTTCACCTGAATTGCAATTTGAAAATACAAAATCCTCTTTTACCAAACTTTCAGGAATCAAGAGCAAATATAAGCTAGTCGTCTTTGGCTCCAGCTGGTGTCCTAAATGCACTGAAGAAATAGCAAAAATTAAATCGTTTTATTCACAATGGAAAAAAGACTATGATCTTGAAGTGATTCTAGTTTCATTGGACAATGAAAAAGAAAAATATGAGACATTCACAAAAGATTTTCCCTGGATTTCAAGTTGTGACTTGAAAAGCTGGGAAGGGCCTGGAGTGCGTGATTATTATATTTTTGGCACCCCTACTTTGTATTTATTGGATACCGATAATAAAATTATGTTGAAACCCATTTCGCCACAACAAATTCAGGCTTGGCTAGAGATGGTAAAAAAATAATAGAAATGACAATACAAAATTATCAGCCAGTGTCAACTTTACTTTTATTCCTTACACACAAAAAATCATTATTAATCACAATTATCCAATTACAGTAGCTTTAGAAGCATCCATAAGGATAGTATTGCACAAACAAAATGAACCAATTTAAAACAATTTTAACAGTATTGTTAACGCTTACCATCTTTTTAGGGTATAGCCAAAAAGACACCTATGTTTCCTTTAGCTCAGGTTTTGACGTAAAAAATGAGGTTATAGGAAGTCCTCCTACTAATAATAAACCTTCCTTAAATTATCAATTCCAATTTGGTATGGTAGGTAATAATGTAGAGGTAAACATTGGTTATGAAGCGTTTCCAAGACTTGATTTTGACAAGTATACATTAGGCCTGGGATATCATTTCCATCTCTATGGCAATGCTTTAAGACTTCCTATACATACCGTATTTATACCAAGTATTGAACCCTCACTAATTGGAAGGCACGGTACCTGGGGTGGAGCACTATCGTATAATCAAGTATCGTCACACTTGTCCTTAGGATTAAACTTGACTTTTAGATGGCATCTAACTGAGACTACTGCCTTTGAATACTCGTTTAATGCTTTACCAAGAACCGATTTAAGTGCGATGTATGGCGATATGTCAACAATAGATCATACTTCAATTGGGGGAGTCAGAATTGTTGGCAATAATTTTCTTAAACTTACCTATATGGTCCCAGTAGGTCAAAACAATAAAACCTATTAGATAGTGAAGTAAAAAAGGGTAACTTCTCCCCTAGCAGCTTTAGTCTTGCAATGCAGAATCCTGATCTGTCGTACTTGTTTGCAAACTTACAATATAAATTAATTTTTAGACTTTTGTCTATTAAAATCTGAATCTTCTTGCTGATATTAGCACCGTAAAATGATATTAGAATTAATAAGATAAATCTATTAATAATGTTTTTAGACAATTGCGGATATCGCAATTTTTTGCAGAAATAGACAACAAATTTATAGAATTTTTATTTTTTTTACAAGATGAATTCCAAATAGTTAAGTAACGCTATTGCTCTATTTAGGACTGCAAGCATAATATATCTTTACACGCCAATACGACTATAGGTTAGTGAATGAATAGAACGAGGGGAAAATTGATGATTCTAATACAAATTAGCAAAAAAATCAAATTGATTGTTAGGCAAATTAGTAAAAATTTATAAAAACAAGAAAAAAATAGTAAGACTAATCTATTAATTCGACTAGCTACCACTTTAGAAATTATACTAGTTAAATAAACTTAATGTCAAAATAGTTTTCATCGATGCATTTGAAATTAAAAATAGCACCAAAAACATAATGGAAAATTTCAATTATGAGAAAGTTAGAAAAAAAACAACAGACTCATTTAAAATTAATATCGAAAAAAAACCTGAACCTAAAAAATTAGGAAGACTAGGTAAGATTGGTTTTGTGGAGTTTAATCTACAAGATAATTCGCTGTATTGTAGTGATGTGGTATACAAAATCCTGGGAAGAGAAAGAATATCTCATATGTCGAGTTGGGAAGACTATATTAAACACATCCATCCGGACGAGCAGGAAAATTACAAGAGGGAACATGCCGCTTTTTTAGAAGGGTCAAAAGATTTTAATCTCGAATATCGAATCATTTTACCAAACGGTGTGATAAAGTGGATACATGAGTGCGGTGAGCTATTAAAAGATCAGTATGAAAATAAAATTTGCTGGCAAAGAGCACTGCAAGATCTAACAGAATACAAAAAATATATCGATAAGTCGACTCAAAACGAGTCGCTGTATAAAAGTTTCATACAATCGCAAACCAATTATATAATCAGAACAGATCTTAAAGGATCATTTACCTATTTCAATGATAAATTTCTAAAAGATTTTGGTTCGCGATTTGAAACCAAAAGTATTCTTGGCAATAATTCTCTGTCTTCTTTAAAACAATATCACCAAAACAAGATAATTGCAGTGGTAAAAAAATGTCTGAAACATCCCAATGAAATTTTTCAGGTGGCTATTGACACAAGTGATACAATATCTACCTTGTGGAATTTTAGCAGTTTAACGAATGCTGAAGGCGAACTAGAAGAAATCCATGGTTTTGGAATTGATATATCCGATAGGATGAATGCAAAAGAGTCTTTAATAGAATGCGATGCCAGATACAGCCTTGCATGTAAAACTACCTCAGATGCTATTTGGGATTGGGAATCCAAGTCAAATCGTTTATTTTGGGGTGATGGCTTCACCACTTTATTTGGTCTCGATTCAGGAGTATTTAATTCTGATAGAAACAAATGGGAATCTCATCTTCATCCCAAGGATGCGGCAACGACTATCAATGACATTAATGCAATAATTGAAGGAACAAGCAACTATTGGCATGCTGAGTACCGCTTTAAGAAAGGAGATGGAAGCTATGCCTATGTTATTGATCGAGCCATAACTATTCGAGATAAAAAAAACAAGATTATTCGCATCGTTGGAGCTATTCAAGATATCACAGAGAAAAAAAAATTAGAACTTCTACTGGAAAAAGTGACTTCTTTATCCCGAATTGGGAGTTTTGAAATTGACTTTATGAAAAATGAGGTCTATTGGTCTGATATGGCGAAAGAAATACATGAAGTAACATCTGACTATATTCCTGATATAAATAATATATATTCCTTTTATAAAGATGATGTAAACCGTTATAGCATGGAACAGTCATTCCAGCACAGTGTAAAAAATAACGTGCCTTTTGACATTGAAACACAAATAATCTCTTCTAAAGGGATTGAACGATGGGTAAGAGTAATCGCTGTCCCAGAATTTTTTAACGGAAAATGCCTGCGAATCATTGGTAGCTTTCAGGATATTGATCCCATAATTAAGATAAAATCAGAAGTCTTAAAAGCAAATGAAGAAAAGGAGTTTATTTTGGAAAGCATTGGTGATGCTTTTTTTGCTCTGGATTATACCGGAATGATTACCTACTGGAATAAGCAGTCTGAAAAATTACTAAAATTTTCAAAAGAAAAAACATTAGGTAAAAATATATGGAAAATATTCCCGGATGTTGTAAATTCTTCTCTTTTTACTTTCTATCAGAAATGCATTGAAGAAAAAAGAAATCAGCATTTTGAAATTTATGTTGATTTAATGAACATATGGTTTGAGGTGACCGCATATCCTTCAAGCAAGGGGATTTCTGTATTTTTTAAAGATATTTCGTTACGAAAAAAAGCTAACTCTACCTTACTAAAATTAAATAAAAGCTTAAAGAAACAGACTAAAGAACTGCTTACAGCTAACAAAAATATAGAACAGTTTTCGTTTATACTATCCCACAACCTACGTGCCCCAGTAGCCAATATAATTGGATTAGTTAACCTAATGGAAAGCCAAGATTATTTACCTGAAGTAAAAGAAACGCTATTAAAAGAAATTTCCGATAATGTCAATCGTCTGGATAACATTATTATTGATTTAAACACTATCTTACAGATAAGATCAAATATTTCTCTTAGTAAACAGGATGTTAACTTAGAAAACCTAATCAGTTGCATTACACAAGGAATACAAAACCTGATTGAAAAAGAACAAATTCAAATTATAACCAGATTCGAAGACATACCCGAATTAGAAACTGTTAGATCCTACTTACACAGTATCTTTTTCAATCTGATAACAAATAGTATTAAGTACCGCAAACACGATTCTTTACTTTTAATTGAAATATCTTCAGAAAAAAGCACAGAAGGTGTTAAAATTATTTATCAGGATAATGGATTAGGAATAGATCTGGCCAAAAATGGAAAAAAAATATTCGGACTATATCAACGATTCCATTATCACATTGAAGGTAAAGGGATGGGCTTATTTATGGTAAAAACACAAGTAGAAACATTAGGGGGGAAAATTACCGTTTTAAGTGAAGTGGATAAAGGAACCCAATTTATATTAGAATTTAAAGATCATAACTCAAATTTAACAACTCTGGATGAAAAAGATGACTAATTTTATAATAGTTGATGATGACAATACGAGTCTTCTGATTTGTACATATACAATTCACAAATTTAACCCTCAGGCTAAAGTAATAACGTTTACAGAACCGGAAATAGCATTGGACAAAATTGCGAAAGGCTTTGGAAATTATAATGAAGATATTCAGACTATTCTTTTTTTGGATATTAATATGCCTACTATGACCGGTTGGGATTTTTTGGATGTATTCAATAATTTTGATTTTAAAATAAAGAAAAGGTTTCTTATTTACATCTTGTCCTCTTCTATAGAAGATTTTGAAAATAAAGCAATAAAATATCCTTTTGTAACTGGTTATCTATCAAAGCCCCTAAAGTTACATTACTTGCAGGATATTTGTAGTTCTCAAATGCCTAATTTAATTAACTATTAAGAAAAATATTTTGTTAGCAAATACTTTTGTCCTAAAACGATAGGCAGAAAATAAGAAAATGCACTGATTTGATTTACAGATAACAAATATTAATGTTCAACTTCTTTCAACCTCATTTAAGAAAAACCTTAGAAAGAACAGTTACTTGCACTCTCTATTTATTTTTATTCAATTTTTAAAGTTTTTCGAGGACTAAAATCATGAATTTTAGAATCCACATTTTAATTGTCATACAAAGTTATTGAACCCTCACGTTCCAAAAAAATTAAGTCACTAGGGATTTTTAAACCCCTTTCCTCTGCCCTTTTTAAAAGTGGTGATTCTGCAAACAAAGCGTATAACCGATTCTTTAGATAATGTGGAAGACCTGCTTTAACTCAAATATCTTTTAACTAAAACCCTTTCTTCAAATGAATTAAAGGACTCCCGAAATAGGGTCAATTTATAGGTAATAAAAAAGCTAGACCATTTTTTAACAGTCCCGCTTTTATAAACAAACAAAATCCCAAATTTTACTCCCAGTCTGGCATGATAACACCGCTAAATAAAAGTTTTCTCGAAAGTGTGAGTCCAAGCGTAAATTTCATTATTTTATTGGTAGAAAACCCATCATTAGAGGTACTTAAAAATAAAACTTCCGCGTCATTTGGTGAGTATCTCACGTCTAAATCTAAAGTTCCTGCCGCTTTTTCTACATCAAGTTCCGATGTAAAACCGGAATCAAAATTACATTCAAAAATTCGCGTGTCTAACTGCCTGTAATTTATTTCTTCAAAACCTGAAATATCTCTTGTAAATAATAATTTCTTACCTGTAGCTGAAAAATTCAACCCCCCTATTGCGCCATTGACCCCGGATATTACCGTATTAATTACTTCTCCCGAAGTATTAATTACATAAATTTCGGCATTATAACCGTTAGTGCCGTTTACCTTTAGAGCGATTTTATTGCCGTCAAAACTCCAATCGCATTCCGAAATAAATTTCCCATTAGGCGTTTGAAAAACTTTGGTCAAACCGGTACCATCACTATTTATCCGGTATAGTTTATCAAAATAAGGATACAAAATTTGATTTCCCGATGTATTCCAAGAAAAATTGATAAACTCTGAATTAAAACCAGCAACAGGAACGGCATTGGTTACTTTAAAAACTCCAGAGCCATCCGGGTTCATCGTGTAAATGTGATTTTGCGATCCGTTTGCCCTAATGAAAGCTATTTTTTTGGATTGATTATTTTTTCTCGGCCTCCAACTGTTTGCATCGGAAGCGGTAATTTGCAGTTCATTTCCCAACTCATCTCCTGTGTAAATCACATTATTACTATTCACTTTTTTTACAAATAAAAACCGATTATTTGGAAAAGATTTGGTTGTAAATGAACGTACCGAACTCCAAACAAGAGGATTTATACCATCCGATGCTGAAACCTGCCAATAATACTTAGTGCTATAGGCAAGACCCAATGGAGTAAAAATGGGAGAAACGATATTCGAATAGACAATAACGTCGCTGTTGGCATCATTCCTCAAAGTGATTCCATAAGTCAATTTATCGTTATCCAGATCGGAATCTGACCATGTCAAATTCAAACCAATATTTTGATTTATATCATTATCTAATGGAAAAAGCAAGGTTGGAGTTAGTGGTGACCTATTGTTGGTGGCGGTCGAAGGCTTGAGTTCAAAAACGATGGATGCTGTACCGTTCGCACTTACCGTTGCCTTCTCCGATTTTGAGGTATAATTTTCTATCTGGGTTTGAACGGAATAATTCCCCACTATTGCTTTGGAAATCTTAAAATTCCCGTCCTTGTCAGTAAAAACGATACTTGTTCCTGGAGTTGTAAATACTTTCACGTTTGCCAAAGGAGAAAAATCGATGGCGTTAACAACTTTTCCCTCAATTGAACCAAAATCAGCCTCTGTTATTCTTTCTTCACTGCACGAAAAAAGCATTACCAAGAAAGTCATGCAAATTATATGTGTATATTTCATTATTTTTAAATTATTGTATTTTTCAAATAATTATTATTTTAGTGTATTACCGCTGCCCTTATCCTCCTTAAGAATTTTTGATTTATTCTTTGAAAAATAATAGGTCAAGCCCAAACCAAAACGGTAGTAATAATCATTACGTATCCCACTTTTTATATAGTCGATATTATCGCTCAAATTCAGGTTTTGTTCCCCGTACATTTTGATTCCTATTTTATCGGAAACCAAGTATTCTAAACCCGCTCCATACTGCAATTTGAAATGCAAGTTCTTGAATGCTTTGTTTTCTCCATAACCAAATCCTCCATAAAAAAAAGGGCTCAGTTTATCCTTGGGCAACAAAATCAGCTCCGCATTAAGATCAAAAGTGGCATAACCCACATCCAAACGATCTTTATTTGCCAGTTTGAATGCATTGGTGGAAACACTTAGATCGAATCCAGGAGCAAAAAAATATTTGAGAGCTCCCCTTCCCATTGGCCTTAAAAGCGGATTAATATAATCCCCATTTATCAATGCAAGTCCTCCAGAAATTTCTACTCCATATCTAGATCTACGCTCCTTCAAGGATCTGCCGTATATAGCCGCTGCACTCGCTCCGTCCTTTTCTTCACTGTATTTTGACATTACAGCATCCACCTCTGGTTTAGGAGCACCCGATTCCCATAGGTTGTCTTTGATTCCTTCCAAAACCAATGACGTTACCGCCTTTTCAATGGCCTCTGTAACCGCCATTTGAATAGGCTCATTTGTGGTGTATCCTGTTTCTACTTCCAAGAGTCTTTTGAAATCAACGTATTTAAAAAGACTTTGGTCAATTGCTTGGGACAGTATCGTTTTTGACACATAAACCGATTTCAGTATTTTGCCGTTTGAAGTAGAAATAACCCGAAGATAGACAGTTACCCTGTCTTGTCTATATTTCACGGAACCTCCGCTACCAAAGTATCGCGCACCAAAACCACCCGTGACTATATTGGAATCGTAGGAAATAATCCCTCCTTCAAGTAAAACTCCCGCATAAAGCAAAGGAGTCATTTGAATTTCATTTGAATTTGTACTTTTTGAATATTCCTGTCTGGTGGAGCGGATAAGATTCCTTTCCTGAAGCAGATTTCCAATATTTTCCCTCTCGATGGGCACAAACCATTTCGAATCTTCAAGTGCTTTAATTAATATTGAAGTGGCGCCTTGAGTTACGGCCGTACTGAAAGTACTTCCGCTTTCCGAAGCTTTATATTGTCCTGTTTGGTCTCTAAATTTGTAGATTCCCACCACGATGGGTTCCTTGGGTTTTGGAAGCGATTGCAGCGACGAAGTTGCCGAAGTATTTTCGCCAATAATTGCTTTTTCAATTCCCGTAGGTTGATTATAAAAAGCTCCACAGCCAAAAAGCAAAAAAAGGAGCAGAACTCCTGAACAGTATTGAAATCTCATATTATTTATTTGGAATGATAACTTGCGTTTGATCTCCCGTATTGGTGTCCAAAATATCCAGGGTCAAGCCCGTCGTTGCAGGATAGATCTCGACAGAGAAACTCCCAAAGTTGTAACTTCCAGCAGAAAAACCGGCCGAACCAAATAATCTGGAAAACATTTCCCGCGAAACTTGACTCAAAAATTGTGAATTTAACTGATCCGTGAATTTTTCCAAATCGGTTTTTTGAACAGTTGGAACTACTTTTTCCTTAAATGTCTTTTGAGAATCCGCAGAACTCAAAAGCCATTGGTAATTGAACGTATCACCCCCAAAAGCGGGGTTTATGGGTTTATAGACTAATCCTTGAGCTTTTAAGGAAAGCGATACTAACATAATGACTACTAAAAATTTAACTTTCATAATTTAAACTTTCTAATTCAATATTGGATCAAGTATTTCTCCTGATTTTCTAAATTTTTAAAATATAAAATTGTGGCATAGATAGAATTGTCTACAATTTCACTCATAAACTCGTCGTCTGGTCTGGCCATAAATTCGTAGATTACTTCATTACCTATTACAATAGTGATGTTTGTATTTCTTCCAAAACTTAGTTCTTCTCCAACAACAACAATCTTTGAGGAGTTAATTTTTTCGTCATTATACCGATTAAAATAACGGTCATAAAAATCTTTGCCTAATTTTGTTTTTGTTTCATTCGAAACAATACCCTTCGTTTCAAATCCGTCAAGATCCAGAATTTGCAATTTCTCACTTTTGGCATCATTCAAGACCACTCGGTCCTTGCCTATTAATTGTTTTTTTTCGTTATAAAAAAGAAGTAAAACAATCACTTCATCCTCTTTTTTTAAATTAATCAGGGCATCGGATACTTTTTGAGTTTTGTTCGCCTTTATACAAACCAGTCCTTCCTGAATGCTATTAGATTGATTCTCTGAATTGCTTCTTTTATATATTATTGATAATTTATACGAAAAATCTTGAGCTAGATTCGATAAATTTTCCGCAATCCCCGATATTTTAAGATTTTCTCCTACTTTTTCGATTTCAATTTTAGCTTTAACCACCGTGTTTGTCGTCTGGGAAAACGAAACTCCACAAACAAGCATCAAAACCAATAATTTGTTTTGGACAGCAATTCTCATTCTAGTCCTTTAATTACTAATCACAATTACGGAAGCACCGCTTCCCGTTTGTGTTATTTTCATGTTACTCGAAATAGAATTCGCCCCAATGGTTTGGATTGTTAGGTCGTTTCCGTTTTGCATAGTTTCCATATTCATATTATACTGGCTATACAGCGCATTATTCATTGTATTATTACTTTCTCCCTTTTGTTCTACTTTCACATTAACCTTACCTCCGGACATCTTAGCAAATTCGTAAAAATTATAATCTCCTTCTTGGTTAATTTGTATATCCATGGTCTTCGACGTCACATTGACGTATGCAACGTTATAATCGCCTACTTGTTGTATTAGAATTCCATTCCCCGTCGAAAGGTATGGTGGCGGCTTCGCTTTTTCAATATCAGATGTAGCTCCATTTACATTTGTTAAAATGATAGCCAAGTCTTCATTAGGTACAATGACTGAGGCATCAGAACCGCTGGCGCTTTTCTTTTGAGAAAAAACGACTTGGGAAAAGATCACGACAAACAAAAAAATGAACCTTTTTAAAGACATTACTTTTATTAATTATTTGAGTTTAATTCACAAAGCCTTGCTTCGAGAAAGTATTATTTATAACACCTGGATTTTAAGGTAAACAATTACTTAAATTCAAAATTCTACATTAATTTTTCTATAGTAAAAATAGTATCCAAACATATTCCTACTTCACCAAATTTAAACATGAAACATTAGACAAGTACACCCCTGAGCCAAACTCAGAGGCGCAAATGAAATAAAAAAAAAAAAAAAAAAATCACGACCTAACATTACTATAACACAACATTCAGATCGATCAAATTACATTCATTTAAATTACTGAGCTTGAATTACAGTAGACAAGTTCCCAAATCCTTTTTGAGCCAATTGAGCATAATTACCAAACCCATTTTGCTCCAATGTAGATTTATTTAAACTACCCATTTGAGTAGAAACACCTGTGTTACTGCCCACCCCTTGTTGCAAAGTACTAGCAATATTAGCATCTCCTGTTTGAGTTTGAGACAGATAGTTACCAGACCCTCCTTTTTGTACAGATGTAGCAGTATTAAAGTTTCCAGATTGAGATTGAGTCGCCGTACCATAAGACCCTCCTGTTTGCGTAGTGCTAGCTGAATTCGAGTTCCCAACTTGCATTTGCGAAGACGCATTACCCGTTCCTGAAGTTTGAAGAGACGCAACTAAATTGTTGTTTCCACTTTGTAATTGAGTCGACGAACTGCTTGACGCACCTGTATTTTGAGTTGCTGACGCTGTGTTCTGCAACCCAACTTGTGTTTGATAAACACTTAAGCCGTTTCCAACTTGCGCAACCGTGGCGGCATTAGTATTCCCTGTTTGAACCAAATACGCACTACTTCCATTACCATTTACATCAATACTACCTATGTTAGACTTCCCAGTCTGGGTAATATTAGAAGTATTAGCGACATTAAACACCCCTTGAACTGCATTGTTTTGAGTAACATTTGCAACGTTACTCTGCGCCACAACAGACGCCCCTACTAAAAGCATCGCGCAGATGCAAAAATTCACTTTTTTCATAAAAATATTAAATTAGTTAATGTTACAAATTTTAAATAGAACAATTACAACAACGGTCTACGAAAGACTTTTTCATTAATTGCACAGACAAAAAAAAAAAAAAAAATCTGCAATAAGCCAATAATTAAACTAGGTATCAATAAGAAAGGTTTATCTTTCTTATTAAATCTAAAGCACACGGCTAACAGATTTTAAAAAATCAGATTCTGTATCTATTTAATCCAATTAATAGGACTTTGGTAAATTTCTTTCCTACTTCTAAATAAACATTTTGCTTATTCTAGTTTTTAAAAACAATAGAATCATAATAGATACCACCAAATTTAGTCTACAAAAGTCAAGAACATATAATGGAAAATACTAGACAAATGTCTAAAAAAACACATTTTATAATTGAACTGAAGAACTTCAAATGAAACTTTTCAAAACTAAAACTATTATAGTTTGAATCGATCGATAGGTAGTGGATTTTAAAAATCATGCAGAGCTGGTGCTCGATATTTAAGATATCAAGTCGTATTTTTTTTCCTATGGAACATAAAGTAAGTGTCATTGTAATCCTAAAATAAAATTTTCCGAAAATCAAATAAATTTTAATATCCACTAATATTTACTTAAAAATTGTTTTATAGAATATTAAGAAATGGAATTAGAACACATTTTTTTTCCTAATTCTACTTAAAGACTGAGGCTTTATACCGATATAAGAAGCAATATAATACTGCGGAATTCGTTGTTGGACCTCGGGGTATTTTTTGATAAAACTTTCGTATCGCTGCTTTATACTTTCTTTATAAAATGACTTTAATTTTCTAACAACATCTATAATTTCGTGCTCCAAAGCAAGCCTTCCAAACCGTTCTCCATTTTCAACATTAGAATAAAACTGTTGCAAATCGCTATAAGAAATAACAAAAACTATACTATCTTCTAATGCTTGAATATTTTGCACCGTTGCTATTTGCGGAACAAAACTTTCATAATCTGTGATAAAACAGCCTTCATTTCCAAAATAAAAAGTTTTTTCTTCCCCTTCTTGATTGATATAGTATCTAAATAGACCTTTTTGTACAAAACAGATGTGAGTAGAAATCTGACCCTCTTTTAAAAAATAATCATTTTTTTTAAATTCTCTTCTATGAAAAAGTTGTTTAATAATAACTAAATCTTCTTCTGAAAGTTTAATGTATAATTTTATTTTTCTAATTAATTCTGTGTACATGATTTTTATATAATGCGTGGTCAAACTGAATTGCTATTCGAGACATGTTCTAAAATTTCTCTATTAGAACAAACCACAGTGCTACCTAATAAAAGAAAGAGAACAATCAAATATCACCAAACAAAGACACAACCAACTTGATTATTGCTACTTAATAATTATATATATTAGTTTATTGGATTGTATAATTTTTCACATCGACTTCACTTAATCTGAAATATCCTAAAGGATAATTATCAAAATTCGATTGATTTTTTATATTTCCCTTCACATTTGCAGGTGGAGACTGAAAGGGTCCCCCGCTTGAAGTTCCCGAAACACTTAATAGTTTACTCATGTAATTAAAATACGTTTTTGATATTCCATAGTGGCTGATTTCAACTTGCTCGCCCGCTTTAGCATCTTCCTCCAGAACAAGACTAAAAAAGGTATTTCCCTGAAACAACAAATCATCATCTAAAGAATATTCTGGCTTTAAGTTTTTGGTGAATTTGTATTTGTAGAGATAGTAATTATCCTGAACAGCAGGATCATTGAAAAAAGTTTTT
>NZ_FRCL01000019.1:0-35379 GCF_900142885.1 Flavobacterium xinjiangense
GTCAGGAATGTTAAATTTTAAGCATGAATCTCTCAGGGATAGTAAATCCTTATCAATTGCTTTTAACACTTTCAATTTAAAACTAACAGAGTAACTCTGGTTCTTTCTTGGTAGCAAACCACTACATCCATATTGCCTATAAAATCCAACCCATTTACGAATATTAGATTCATCCGGACCTTTTTGCTTTGAAACATAATTACAAGAATAATGTTTTTCTAATACTAATTTGACGCATTCAAGCTTAAACGCATAATCATACTTGACTTTTCTTTCCATAAAAATACCCCCAAATAGTGTCTAACTTTTTGGGGGCAGTCTAATTTCCTTTAGGGCTTTTTTTATGTCCAAAAACTTCCGTTTACAGGATATTAGCTTCTCCATTTGAGCAGCAATTTATAAGTAAACCTGAAAAAACGAATTTACGGATTAAAAGTATTGCTGTACATTTGCTCTATAAAATTAAAAATCTTGAAAACACTTTTAGATATAGAAAATTGGAATAGAAAAGAACACTTTCTGTTTTTTAAACAAATGGAAGAACCCTTTTTTGGCGCCACTGTCGAAATAGATTGTACCAAAGCTTATCAAGCAGCAAAAGGTTTAGACTGCTCATTCTTTATTTATTATTTGCACAAAACATTGGTAGCAGTAAATACGGTTGAATCGTTTCGTTATAGAATTTCAGAGGATACAATCGTTGTTCATGACACAGTCAACGGCTCGGCAACAATTGGTCGCGAAGACGGCACTTTTGGTTTTTCTCTAATTGAATATAATGCTGATTTTACTATATTCAAAAAAAATGCCCTTACAGAAATAGAACGCGTTCAAAATACAACTGGCCTTTTTACAAGAACTTTCGAAGAGGATAATGTAATTCATTTTTCAGCAATTCCTTGGTTGAACTTCACCTCGCTTTCACACGCCAGAAGCTACAGTTTTCCTGATAGTTCCCCCAAAATATCTTTTGGCAAAATGATGGTTGCAGAAAACGGAAAAAGAACCATTGCTATGTCGGTTCATGTTCATCACGGATTAATGGACGGATTACATTTAGGTCAATTTATAGATTATTTTCAAGAGATTATGAATCAGTAAATTAAGTTTTTTTTGTAACTTTACTTAAAACATACTAGCATGTTATCAAAAAATATAGAACAAGCATTGAATATTCAGGTTCGTATCGAGGCTGAATCATCCCAAACCTATCTTTCTATGGCTTCTTGGTCAGAAACACATGGTTTAGAAGGAATTTCAAAATTTATGTATGCGCAGTCTGATGAGGAGCGTACACATATGCTTAAGTTGGTCAAATACATCAACGAACGCGGCGGTCATGCCAAAGTTTCTGAACTAAAAGCACCAAAAACCAGCTACGAAACGTTCAAGAAAATGTTTGAAGAACTTTACAAACACGAAGTTTTCGTTTCTGATTCAATTAATGAACTGGTTCATCTTTCGTTTTCCGAAAAGGATTATGCTACGCACAACTTTTTGCAATGGTACGTAGCGGAACAAATAGAAGAAGAGGCTCAGGCTAAACTTATTTTAGATAAAATAAACCTAATTGGAGATGATAAAGGTGGTTTGTATTTATTTGACAGAGATATTCAGCAGATGGCTTCAAATAGTTCAGCATCCAAAGACCCTAAATAGTCCAACACTTTAGAATCAATTCCACTTGATTTTAACTCCTTAGAAATTGAGTAAAAAAAAGAAAAATAAAGACAAGAAAAAGGATAAAAAAGAGCATTCTGAAAAGGACGGCACTAAGGATAAACTCAAGTCAAAATGTTGCGAAAAATATAAAAAAGGGGAAGACAAACGATGCAAACGGTGCCCTGGATTTGATTTACGGAAGAAAAATAGTGATTAATGATTACCGGTCAATTTTAAACAGGAACCACTGCTTTCAAGTAAATTCTTCAACAGGTCGTGTGAGAAATAAATTAGCACAAAAAGAACAGCCACTTCTCGAAGTTTGAGAATATGGCTGTTTTTCATAAGGTTACCCCATTTTTTTTAAAATTTTAATCCTAGCAAATCACTGCTACGAATGATTGCTGGATCCTAATATTATTTCCCTAAAAGAAGCACGTCATTAACCACAACTTCTGTGACATAGCGTTTTTCTCCATTTTTATCCTCGTAACTTCTGTGGGTTAATTTACCTTCAACAGCTATTTCTTTTCCTTTAGTCACATATTTTTCTATAATTTCAGCCGTTTTTCCCCAAGCCACTAATTTATGCCATTGGGTTTCCTCTACCTTTTCTCCTTTGTCATTTTTATAGCTTTCGTTTGTCGCTATTGTAAAATTTGCTAGTTTTTTTCCTCCGTCAAAATTTTTGATTTCCGGATCATTCCCTACGTGTCCAATTAACTGTACTTTGTTTCTTAATGTATTCATGGCGTGTAAAATTTAAATGTTAGTGTATATAATATTATTTGTTGAATCGTTATTTGATTTCAACAGGGCAAAGATGTGACGGATTCAAAAATTTATTCGGTAGATAACTACTTACTTTCGGTTGTAACTGTTTGTAACCGTTTGTAAATGGATTAATTTGATTATATTTGATGGAAATCAACTTCTTATGCAAGCAAAAATAAAAAAAGTAGAATTACGTAACTTACAAATTGAAGACTATAAGGAGTTAAAAAAATCAATGATAAAATCTTATCCAGAGCTAGAAGACTCCTATTGGAAAGAAGAAGATATTGAGAAAATACTTTCCATGTTTCCTGACGGACAACTGGTAATTATCGCAGACAAAAAAGTGGTAGGTGCTGCGTTCTCATTAATTGTTGATGAAATTTTAGTTGATAAAAATCCTGATTACGCTAAAATAACAGGAAATTTTACTTTCTCGACACACAATCCAAAAGGGGAAATCTTGTACGGAATTGATGTATTTATTCATCCGGATTATAGAGGTTTACGCCTTGGCAGAAGATTATACGATGCAAGAAAAGAACTGTGCGAAAAATTGAACCTAAAAGCTATCGTTTTTGCAGGAAGGATTCCAAATTATAACAAACACGCTGAAGAACTGACCCCGAAAAAGTATATCGAAAAAGTAAAACGAAAAGAATTGCATGACCCCGTCCTCTCGTTTCAATTAAGTAATGATTTTCACGTGATGAGAATTATGAAAAATTACCTCCCAGGAGACATCGATTCAAAAGAATTTGCCGTTCTATTAGAATGGAACAATATCTATTATGATGAAAGTCCTCAATTAATAAATACCCAGAAAAGCATCATCAGAATTGGATTAATTCAGTGGCAAATGCGTCCGTTAATAAACCTAGACGCCTTATTCGAACAGGCAGAATTTTTTATCGACGCCATATCCGGTTACAAAAGTGATTTTGCCCTATTTCCTGAGTTATTTATTGCCCCTCTTATGGCAGATTACAATCATTTATCAGAACCTGATGCTATTAGAGAACTTGCCAAATATGCAGATCCCATTCGCAAAAAATTTCAGGAACTTGCCATATCTTATAATATAAATATCATTTCGGGAAGCATGCCTTATTTAGAAAATGGTACGTTGTATAATGTAGGGTTTCTTTGTAAAAGAGATGGCACCTCTGAAATGTATTATAAGATTCACATCACTCCAAATGAAGTTTTACATTGGGGAATGAAAGGCGGTTCCCAAATTAAAACTTTTGATACCGATTGCGGAAAAATAGGAATTATGATTTGTTATGATGTCGAATTCCCAGAACAATCAAGAATAATGGCCGATGAAGGAATGAATATTTTATTTGTACCATTTTTAACAGATAACCAAAGTGGTTATATAAGAGTAAAACACTGCGCGCAGGCAAGAGCTATAGAAAATGAATGTTATGTCGCCATTGCCGGATGCGTTGGAAATCTTCCAAAAGTGAACAATATGGACATTCAATATGCGCAATCAGCCGTCTTTACGCCTTCGGATTTTGCATTTCCAAGCACCGGAATAAAAGCGGAAACAACGCCTAATACTGAAATGACTTTGATTGTAGATGTCGACCTGAATTTGCTAAAAGAACTGCACGAACATGGAAGCGCCAGAATCCTAAAAGACCGTCGCACTGATTTGTACGAAATTAGAAAAATCAATCCATGAATAAAACCTGCTTAGAATGTGGAGAAAAGATTGTAGGCCGTGAAGACAAAAAGTTTTGCAGTGACGGTTGCCGCAATGCCTACAACAACAAAATAAACAAAGACAGCACTAATTTTATGCGCAACATCAACAACAAGTTGCGCAAAAATTACCGTATTCTATCCGAAATCAATATTGAAGGAAAATCAAAAACTACTCTAGCCAAACTCTTAAGCAAGGGTTTTGATTTCGAATTTTTTACTAATATTTTGCATACCAAAACAGGAAATACCTACTATTTCCTATATGACCAAGGCTACATGGTTTTGGACAATGATTTTTACATGCTAGTTAAAAAAGACATTTAGAACCCAATTCTATTTAAATGAAAAAAGATTATTCCTCAATTTTTGCCAGTTTATTTATCCTCGTGATTCTGGGATTGATTTACTTTACAATGATGCCACATAGGACTTCTGACAAAACAGAATCGCTTTCAGAATTTTCGACCAAAAGAGCATTGGTACAAGTGGAAGCCATATCAAAACAACCTCATTTTGTAGGCTCCGAGAATCATCAAGTAGTGGCTGATTATCTTATAAAAGAGCTCCGCCATTTAGGCCTACAAACATCAATCCAGGAAGGATTTACCCTTAGTGATTGGGGAAATTTGGTAAAATCAAAAAATATATTGGCTCGTATAAAAGGCAACTCCAGTTCTAAGGCCTTGCTACTGCTTTCGCATTACGACAGCGCGCCTCATTCCTTCTCACACGGCGCAAGTGATGACGCATCCGGCGTGGCAACAATTCTGGAAAGTGTCCGTGCATTTTTGCACACTAAAAAAAGACATAAAAATGATATTATAATTCTGTTTTCGGATGCAGAAGAATTAGGTTTAAATGGCGCCGCACTTTTTGTAACTCAGCATCCGTGGGCGAAAAACGTAGGTTTGGTGCTGAATTTTGAAGCACGTGGTTCTTCCGGACCCAGTTATATGGTAATGGAAACCAACAATGGAAATGCCGGACTGGTAAAAGAATTTGCTTCCGCAAAAGCGACTTTTCCTGTTTCTAATTCCTTGATGTATAGCATTTATAAAACGTTGCCCAATGACACCGATTTGACTGTTTTTAGAGAACAAGGAAATATTCAGGGTTATAACTTTGCCTTTATAGATGACCATTTTAATTATCATACTGCCCAAGATGATATTAATCATTTAAACACAAATACATTAACACATCAAGGCACGTATTTGATGCCTTTGCTTAATTATTTTTCAAATGCTAATTTGAGCAGCACACAAGCTACTGCTGATGATGTTTATTTTACGATTCCTTATACTTTTATAAGCTATCCTTTCAGCTGGGTTTTGCCGATGGTGGTAATCGCTCTGGCACTATTTATTTTCCTGTTGTTTTTAGGGCGAGCCAAACGCATTTTATCATTCAGAGAAATTGCTCGTGGATTTATTCCATTTTTGGGTTCCATAATTATTACCGGATTAATCACATTTTTTGGATGGAAAGCATTGCTGAAAGCCTATCCGCAATACAATGATTTACTCAACGGTTTTACCTACAATGGTCATGCCTACATTGCTGCTTTTGTACTTTTGGCTATAGCAATTTGTTTCGCATTTTATCAGCATTTTTCTGCCAAAAAGGTGACAATGAATCATTATGTCGCTCCATTACTCATTTGGATTATCATCAATGGATTTATTGCTTTTAGTTTACAAGGAGCAGGATTTTTGATTATTCCCGTTTACTTTGCACTATTTTCTTTTGGAATTTTTATTGTGACTCAAAGGTCGAATAAAACACTAAATCTTATTTGCAGCATTCCAGCCTTATTAATAATAGCACCATTTATCCAAATGTTCCCCGTCGGTTTGGGATTAAAAGTATTGTTTGGAAGTGCGATACTTACCGTTTTAACTTTTGCATTATTGCTGCCTGTTTTTGGAGCTTTCGCCAAAAAAGGAAGGTGGTTTGCAGTATTTTTCATACTTGCCATTGGCTTTTTTGCAAAAGCACATTACAGCTCCGGTTATGAATTTGGAAAAGCAAAATCTAACAGCTTGTTGTATGTATATAATACGGATACCAACAAAGCCAGATGGATGACCTACGACACCAATCTTGATTCCTGGACCAAAAGTTATCTGGGCGAGAAGCTGAAAGAAGCAACCGCAATGGAAGATACGCCATTGTTCAGTAAATACAATTCCAAATTTACGTATCAAGCTGATGCCCCCATAAAAGTTCTCGAAAAACCAACTGTTGAATTTCTTGAAGATAGAATTATTGGAAATCAAAGATATTTGAAAATACGAATTTCACCCAAACGAAAAGTAAATCGTTATGACATTTTTGCCAATGAAAAAATGACTATCCACAATTTCAAAGCAAATGGCGCGAGTACTTTAGGCCAAAAAGGTTCCAAATACCAACGAAACGGAAAGAAGATTTTGAGTTATTATGTGGTGGATAATTTGCCCTTGGAAATGCAATTCAGTTTTGATTCCGAAACGCCATTAGACATGGGCTTAATGGAAAGCTCTTTCGATTTATTGACAAATCCATTGTTTTCGATGAAAAAACGAGAAAACTGGATGATGCCAACCCCATTTATTTTGAATGATGCAGTCGTAATTAAAGAAAAAATAAAACCCACTCCAGTAGTTGTACTTATAAAACCTGTAGTTACTCCAACTAAAAATTATATTAAAAAAGAACCATTAATAATACCTACGGATAGCCTTATAGTTCCAAAAATTTGATGAAATTTGTAATACTTAAAGAAGTCAGCCTATTTGACTCACAGAAATAAACAAAATTGGTTACAGTAGATAAAATGGCAAAAATTAGTATCCTTGGTTGCGGTTGGTTGGGTTTCCCTTTGGCGAAAGCCTTGCTAAAAAAAGGATTTTCAGTGAATGGATCAACCACGACTTCTGAAAAAATTTCAGTATTAGAAAATGCAGGAGTCCGTCCTTTTTTAATAAATGTCACCCTGAGCGACCTCGAAGCGTCGGGGGAAGGGTCGCTTGACAGCAAAAGTGTTCCGGATATTATTGAAACTTTTTTGCAGGAAAGCAGCACTTTAATTATTGATATTCCGCCAAAACTAAGAGGACCCAACAAAGAAAGTTTTGTCGGAAAAATAGAATTACTGATTCCATTTATAGAAAAATCTTTTGTTGAAAATGTTATTTTCGTTAGTTCCACATCTGTTTATGGAGAACAAAATGAAATTGTAACGGAAGAATCTCCACTGAATCCAGATACGGAAAGCGGCAAACAATTAGTCGCAGCTGAACAGCGTTTGCAAAGTAACACTAATTTCAAAACTACTGTTCTTCGTTTTGCAGGTTTAATTGGCGAGGACCGACATCCAGTGAAATTTCTGGCGGGTCGTGAGAACCTCGATAATCCGGAAGCCTCTATAAATTTGATTCATCAGGAAGATTGTATTGGAATCATTCTAAAAATTATTCAAAACGATTCTTGGAACGAAACCTTCAATGCAGTAACGCCTTTTCATCCCTCCCGTTCCACTTATTACGGTCAAAAAGCTGCTGATTTGAATTTGGTTTTACCAAAATTCAATCATGAAAATACTTCTGTTGGGAAAACCATATCGAGTGATAAAATTGAGACTATTTTAAATTACACTTTTACCAAACCAAATTTATAACGTGAGAACTAAAATTAAAAATGCGGTTTCGTCTAAAGTGAACTCGATTGGACTGCCGATATTAGCTTTGTGTTGGGTCAGTTTTTTTTGGGGCACCACTTGGATTGCATCAAAAGAAGGTGTAAAACATATGCCTGCCTTACAACTTGCCGCCATTAGACAATTCATTGGCGGTTTTCTCTATATTTCTTTTTTCTTGTTTAAAAAAACACCCTGGCCGAAAGGAAAACAATGGAAAACAATTATAATCCTGAGCATTCTAAATTTTGTCCTGAGCAACGGATTAAGCACTTGGGGCGTCAAGTATATTAGTAGCGGTTTAGGAGCTATTATTGGCGCCATTGTACCTTTATGGATCGTGATAATTAGTTTTTTTAGAGGTGAACGACTAGTTCGATTAGCTGTAATTGGTTTAATAGTGAGTTTTGGTGGTATTTGTCTGATTTTTTACGATCATCTAAGCGATTTCATAAAACCCGATTTTAGATTTGGGATTTTTATTTCACTTATTTCAACTTTAACATGGGCTTTTGGATCATTGTATACCAAGAAAAAAGCGGCTAGTTTTAATCCGTATTTTAGTTTAGGATTGCAGATGTTTCTCTCCAGCATCTTACTGTTTTCTTTTACCGGAGCCACTGGCACATCAGTACCCCTAAGTTCTATTCCTGCCATTTCCTGGTGGTCAATTGCCTATTTAGTTATTTTTGGCTCAGTTCTTACTTTCATTGCTTTTATTTATGCGCTGCAACATTTGCCGGCACAAATAAGTAGTATTTATGCCTATATAAATCCAATTATTGCTGTTATTTTAGGTGCTGTTATTTTTGGAGAAACGCTTAATGCTTCCATTGCAATAGGTGGTGGAGTAACCTTATTTGGATTATACATGGTGAATTATTCGTTGAGAAAAGGACGAAAATCAACAATTAGCTAACAAATAAAAAAGGTCCCATTTGCTTATACAAATGGAACCTTTTGATAGTGTGAAATAATTTTTACCAGATTCTAACACGTTTTTCCGGTGCTATGTACATTCCGTCATTCGCTTGAATATTGAAAGCCTGATAAAAGGTATCTACATTTTGCAAAGGAACATAAGCACGGTACATTCCTGGTGAATGTGGGTCTGTTTTAACTTGGTTTTTCAATGCTTCATCACGTGTTTTTGAACGCCAAATTGTAGACCAAGAAATAAAAAAACGTTGTTCTGGTGTGTACCCGTCAATTAATCCTGGATTTCCATTTTCTTTCAGATACAATTGCAAACCATCATAAGCCGCATTCACTCCACCTAAATCTCCGATGTTCTCTCCAAGGGTAAATTTCCCATCCACAAATGTTCCAGGTATTGGTTGCAAGGCGCTATATTGTGCAGCAAGTGCTCCTGTCAATGCCGAAAATTGTTTTAAATCTTCAGCTGTCCACCAGTCTACCAGATTTCCATCGGCATTATATCTCGCTCCGGAATCATCAAAACCATGTGAAATTTCATGACCTATAACGCCCCCAATTCCACCATAATTTACCGCTTCATCCGCTTGATAATTGTAAAAAGGCGGTTGTAAAATAGCTGCCGGAAATACAATTTCATTATTGGATGGATTGTAATACGCATTTACTGTTTGTGGAGACATCCCCCATTTTTCTTTATCAACCGGCTTGTTCAATTCGGCTATATTTTCATCAAAGCGCCACTTTGCCATGCTTTTCGCATTATCAAAATAAGTTCCGCCTTCTTGAGGGCTTTTAATGGTCAAGGCCGAATAATCTTTCCATTTATCAGGATACCCAATTTTTATTCTTGATTTATGCAATTTAGCAAGTGCACTAACCTTCGTTTCTGCAGACATCCAAGCTAAATTATTAATTCTGTTTTCGAAAGCTGAAAATATGTTTTTAATCATTTTTTCTGCTTTGGCTTTGGCTTCAGCCGGAAATTTTTTCTCCACATATAATTTTCCCAAAGCTTCTCCTACACTTCCATTTATAGTTTGAAGCGCTCTTTCGTCACGTGGTCTTTGGCTTATTGCCCCAGTTAAAGTTCTTCCGTAAAACTCCCAGTTTGCATTTTCAATAGCAGTTGATAATTGGCTAGAAGCCCTATTCAATAAACTCCAACGCATGTATGCTTTCCAATCTTCTATTTTGTTTTCTTTGAAAATAGTTTCTAAAGCCACCATATATTTCGGTTGAGAAACGATTACGGTATCTGCTTTTGCCAATCCGATTTTTGTGAAATAAGTATTCCAATTGATAGACGGTGTTAATTTCTGAAGATCCTTAATACTCATTGGATTATAAGACTTACGACGGTCCCGTCTTTCTACTCTGTCCATCCTTGGTTTAGACATCGCAATTTCAAGAGCCAGGATTTTTTCAGCATTCATTTTAGCGATTGCCGGTTTATCACCTAGATATTGCAACATTTTGGCAACGTGTAAAACATATTTTGCACGCTTCTCTTTTGAATCGGCATCTTCAGAAACATAATAATCTCTGTCTGGCAAACCTACGCCGCCAGGACCTAAATTAATTACGTTTCTATTACTGTTCTTTGCATCCGTTCCAACACCGGCACCCATAAATCCAATACCACCGATAGGTTCCATTTCGATTAACAGTGCTTCTAAATCTTTAGTATTTTTTACTGCATTTATCTTTTTTAAATATGGCTTTAAAGGATTTATTCCTAATTTATTTCTTCCAACCGTATCTAATATCGATTTGTATAGATTGATCGCTTTACCTTGATCCGTATTGGATTTATAAGCAGGATTTGTTGCAGCCTCTTTTAAAATTGCCAACGCATCATTATCTGTCTTTTGACGCAATTCATCAAAACTTCCCCAACGGGTTCTGTCACTTGGAATTTCCGTATTATTCAACCAGGTTCCATTCACATAGCGAAAAAAATCATTGTTTGGTTTGACACTTTTATCCATGTAATTAACATTAATTCCAGGCTCTTTAGTTACCGGAGCGTTCTGTGCCTGACTAATTGTAAAACCTAAAATTGCAGGAATGACAAAAAGTAAATGCTTATTCGTATTTTTTTTCATTTTTTATAGTTAATTAGTTATTATCACAAAGCTATCAATAAAACTTTTAAATTTTGTTAAATTATACTGGAATTAAAGCAGGACAAATAAATCTTTTCTGACTTTTTTAGTTTTCTGGCTTTACATAAAAAAACCCATTCAGTTGAGTGAATGGGTTTTTATGCAAATTAATTATAGATTACCAAATTTTTACTCTGCTACTTGGTTCAACATACATTCCGTCGCCTTTTTGAATTCCAAAAGCTTTATAAAACTCATCCAGATTTTGAATTGGCACATACGCACGATACATTCCCGGAGAATGCGGGTCTGTTTTTACTTGGCTTTTTAAAGCTTCATCACGCATTTTTGTGCGCCAAACGGTTGTCCAAGAGATAAAGAAACGTTGTTCAGGAGTAAATCCGTCGATTAATCCTGGATTTCCGTTTTCTTTTAGATACATCTGTAATCCGTCAAAAGCAGCATTTACACCACCTAAATCACCTATGTTTTCACCCAAAGTAAATTTCCCGTCCACATGAATTCCAGGCAATGGTTCCAAAGCGCTGTATTGATTGGCTAACGAAGTCCCAAGGGTTGTAAATTGTTTTAAATCCTCAGCTGTCCACCAATCTACAAGATTTCCATCTGCATTGTATCGGGCGCCGGAATCATCAAATCCATGAGAAATTTCGTGTCCGATTACCGCTCCAATTCCACCATAATTTACTGCTTCATCTGCTTGATAATTGTAAAAAGGAGGTTGCAAAATAGCTGCTGGAAACACAATCTCGTTATAAGAAGGATTGTAATAGGCATTTACCGTTTGTGGCGACATTCCCCATTCTGTTTTATCAACTGGCTTTTTAAGTTTATCTAATGATTCTTGAAAATTCCAACGAGAAAGATTTTGAACATTTTCAAAGAAACTTCCTCCTTCTTCCGTACTTGCAATTTTCAAAGCAGAATAGTCTTTCCATTTGTCTGGATATCCAATTTTGACTGTGATTTTATTTAATTTCTCAACGGCTTTAACTTTAGTTGCTTCAGACATCCAAGTCAAATTATTGATTCTGTTTTGGTACGCCAAAATCACATTTTTAATCATTTTCTCTGCTTTTGCTTTTGCTTCAGCAGGAAACATTTTTTCAACGTATAATTTTCCTAAGGCTTCTCCAATGGTGTTATTAACGGTTTGCAAAGCTCGGTCTTCACGAGGTCTTTGTTTGATTGCACCAGTCAACGCTTTTCCATAAAAGTCAAAATTAGCAACTTCAATTTTAGTTGACAGTTGACCGCTGGATTTATTTAGCAAAGACCATTTTAGGTATTCTTTCCAGTCCGCTACTTTGTTTTCTTTAAAAACAGTTTGAAGCGCTTTCATGTATCTTGGTTGGTTAACGTTTACCGTATCTAATTTTGTAAAACCGATACCTGAAAAATAATTTTTCCAATTGATTGCAGGTGTCATTTTCTGTAAATCAGCGATAGACGTTGGATTGTATTGCAATCTGTCATCTCTACGTTCTACTCTATCCAATCTTGGGTTAGACAATGCTGTTTCTAAAGCTAAAATTTTAATCGCGCTTTGCTTCGCTTTTGCAGGGCTTTCACCAATAAACTGTAACATTCGTTCTACGTGAAGCACATATTTATCTCTTTTTTCTTTAGAATCTTTATCCTCAGAAGAATAATAATCTTTATCAGGCAAACCTAATCTACCTACGCCAAGGTTAACAGAATTTTTATTGCTGTTTTTTTCATCGGCACCAACTCCTACTCCAAAAAAGCCAATCCCACCGACTGGTTCCATTTCAACCAATACTTTTTGTAAATCCTGAATGTTTTTTATCGCATCAATTTTTGCCAAATATTTTTTTAATGGTTCAATTCCTTTTTTATCTCTTGCTACAGTATCCAAAACAGATTTGAAAAGACTAATGGCTTTCCCTTGATCTGTATTTGATTTGTACATCGGGTTTTTTGAAGCTTCCTTCAATATATCCAATGCGTCTTTATCCGTTTTTTTAAGCAATTCATTAAAACTTCCCCATGAAGTCCTGTCGCTTGGAATCTCCGTTTTGTCCAACCAAGCTCCATTTACAAATCGGAAAAAATCATCATTTGACCTGACTTTTTTATCCATATTAAAAATATTAATACCGGGTTGCGCGTGCACTGGAACACTTTGTGCATGACTAATAGTGAGTCCAAAGATTGCCGGAATCACAAAAAGAAACTGTTTTTTCATTTTTATATAATGGTTTAGACGTATACACAAACTTATTGATAATTTTTTTAATTTTTGTTAAATTTCACACTGAAACTACATTTTGTTAAATAGTCCTAATCGACAATTCCTTTTTGTGTTTTAAATCAAATCGCTATGACATTGGT
The DNA here is from genome assembly GCF_900142885.1 of Flavobacterium xinjiangense. Classification (GTDB taxonomy): domain Bacteria; phylum Bacteroidota; class Bacteroidia; order Flavobacteriales; family Flavobacteriaceae; genus Flavobacterium; species Flavobacterium xinjiangense. Next base: position 13,252 of record NZ_FRCL01000019.1, read on the forward strand.
GTTTTTCAATTTTGAAACTCTACGCTTCGTTTTTAATCGAAATATCATTTTTTTACTGATTTTTCATCTATTTTATCAGAAAAATAGCGATGCCAGGCAAATAATCACTAACTTTAATACGCAAAAAAGCTTACACCAGCAAAACCCATAAAAAGACTGGAATGAAAGTCCGCTCGTTTTTTCTTTAAAAAAATGGATTTGGTCGTAGGTTTAATACAGCAAGATAGCACCTAACTTTTGATGATTCGGACTTGCAAAATAAATTCGATAATAAAATAGTACGGCGCTTCCATCAATAAAAGCAGGAACACGAATAGAAAAATTTAAATATTGGTCACCCACCAAAGACTTAGTTATAGTATTACAAAAATACATGCTGTTGCACTAAGTTATTTTTGGTTTTCTTTAATTAAAAAGCAGTTGCCGAAATCAACAAGAATGTGCTACTTTACAAGACTAACTTCATTCTTACACATTTTATCGACATGCTATCAAAACAAAATTGTAATTACGATAAAACTATTTTTCAAGGTAGTTGAATTCAAAAAATAGCGATGGAACAAAGCCAATGGCTATAAATAAGGAAACAGAAAAAAAATATTTTATGGAATTGATTAAAATTTCTTAGTCGTACCTGAATAGACATTTTTATCTCCTACACACTGTCAATTAGTAATAAAAAAAGAAATTATGAAAAAATCTTTATTTATTATATTGGTTCTCACAGTAAATATAGTTTTTGCACAACAAATAGTAACTGGCGTAATAACCGACGAAACAAACAGACCTATTGACAGTGTAGAAATTAGTGTGAAAAATACAGCCTTGAAAACTTTTACAGATGAGCAAGGACGGTATTCAATTGAAGTACCGGAAGTTGCAGCAACACTTGAATTTACAAAAAAAAATTTCAAAGTGCAAGTAGTTGAAATCAAAAAAGATATAACAAACTTGAACATAACTCTGATTGCCAGCGTTGATTTTTTTGAACTCACGCTCGAAGAACTAATGAATGTTGAAGTTATAACTGCTTCTAAAAAGCCAGAAAATCAAAAAATTGCACCTGCAACAATTTATGTTGTTACTGAAAAAGATATTATTGAAAACGGCTACACTGATTTAACAAATTTATTGGAAAACGTTCCAGGTGTCGTAGCTATAAGAACTGACCATTTTACTTTTGGCGGACAACGTGGTTTTTTAAGTAATTTTTCGCAAACGCTATTGTTGGTAAATGGACGGGAAATGCAAAATTTATTTGCTTCCGAAACATTTATTTCAACACAATTTGCAACGCATAATATAAAACAAGTTGAAATCCTACAAGGTCCCGCTTCGGCACTTTATGGTGCAAATGCTTTGGTTGGTGTTATTAATATCATTACAAAAAATGGTTCCTCCGATTATGATGAAATACAGTATCGTACTGAATTTGGAACTCAAGGAACTCAAGCACAAAGCATCGTTTTTGGAAAAAATATAAATGATTTTCGTATTAGTGGGAGCTTTAGATATTTCCGTAGCAATCTTTGGGATTATAAAGATTTTGTAAAAGATACCGTAAATTTCAGACAAGGAGTTCCTTCTAAAGCGTTTCCCATAAACCAAGAATTTAAGCAAAACAGCTGGTCTCTTCCGTATGCGGCTAAAATTTCTTACAAAGGTTTATATCTAGGAATAGAGGGTTATGAGCTTAAAGGCAGTAAAGGGCTAGAAAACATCTCGTTAGATTATATTAATCAAAGTGATTTCCGTCAATTAGCCCTGTATTATGCCGGTATAGAAAAAAAAATTAGTGCCAAACTTAAAATTAATGCAGAACTTCAATTTTATAAAGAAAGATTTTGGGGCGTAAACTACACTTTCGACAATGTGATATACGACACTCTTGTAAAAAATGGGCATAATCCGGAATTACCCCTTACGGATCAAGAAATCAAAGACAATTTTATGATGGCCTACTCACAGCAATCGAGTTCAGGTTCCAAACGATATAAAGGAAGTATTCAATTAGATTATGTTCCAAATCAAACCTTATCTATTATCGGTGGGTATACATTTGATATGTTTGATTTATTAGGTTTATCTCTTTCAACAGATAAATTAAATCCTAGTTTTGATGAAACACGCGCTATCGAAAATAGAATGCGCAAACCATTTTTTAGACAATACAAAAATTCATTGTTTTTACAATTGCAAAAAACACTATTTGATAAATTATATGTCACACTAGGCGGACGATTTGATTATCACAATATCTATAAATCCATCCTTACCTTTCGCAGTGGTTTGGTTTACACACCATTTAAAAAAACTTCGATACGATTTCTTTTTGGACAAGCTTTCAGGGAACCTAATATTTTTGAACTCGGTGCTTCATCAGCAAAAAATGTGGTAAATGAACTTGATCCGGCACGTATGAATACTTTTGAAGTTGGAATTAATCAATCATTTACGAGTAATTTATTAGCAAATATTGTTGCCTACAAGAACATAGCAACAAATTTTATTGAACCTACTGAAACGGGGGGATTCATAAATTCAGATAATGTAATAAATGTCTTTGGTATTGAAAGCCAACTTTTTTATAAAACAGGAAACTTTAGAACTGAAATTGGTTACTCCTATGTCAAAAAAGATGCTGATGATTATGCAGGTGTCAGTACCGTAAATCTGGGCGTTTATCCCCATAGAATAACCGGAGGTTTGACTTTTAATGCAACTGATAACTTTACAATCAATTCAAGAATTAATTATTATTCTCAAATTCAAGCAAAACATGGTAATAAGGATGTTACACAAATAATTACCATTCCAGCTTTTGCTAAGGTAGATTTGACATTTTCTTATGTAAAAATAAAAGTATACGATGCCGAAATTACTACTCAATTACTTGTTACGAATGTGTTTGATTCAACAATTTACCAACCTAATATAAGAATAGGCGGCCCAAAACAATTTTTACAGCATGGACGTCAACTATTTTGCAATTTAGTAGTTAGATTTTAAAAATGATAAAGAAAAGCACTCGTATTTGTATAAAAAACCGCTGTTTTTAATTTTTTTGATATTCAAATTTGACAAAATTAAAAGACATTCTTTTTTAAAATTACCTTTTCGTATTTTTGCACCAAATTACTCTTATGAAATCTATTTTATATAAATACCGAAAGTTCTTTGGTGTTTTATTAGTCTTTTCTATCATAACGATTTACTTGTTCTACGTAGCGCTTAAACCAAGCAAATCACTGCCTATTTTTAATCCTGCAGATGTAAATCCTGAACTGGTAGACAGTACCGTTCAATATATAAGCAAGTACCACACGATTGCTGATTTTTCTTTTGTAAATCAAAATGGAAAAACCATTACTCAGAAAGATTATGAAGGAAAAGTTTATGTTGCTGATTTTTTCTTCACAACTTGTGGTTCAATATGCCCAAAGATGACAACTAATTTAGCCGAAGTTCAAAAAGCAATCATTAATAACCCAAAAGTAATGTTGTTATCACATACGGTTTTTCCAGAAACGGACAGCGTTCCTGTTTTGAAAGCCTATGCTCTAAAAAATGGAGTTGTTGACAGCAAATGGAACTTGGTTACCGGGGACAAGAAAGCAATTTATACGATGGCTAGAAAATCCTATTTGGCGGTCAAATTAGGAAAACCGGAACAACTGTATGATATGGTGCATACCGAGAATTTTGTCTTGGTTGATACTAAAAGAAGAGTACGAGGTTTTTATGACGGTACAAAAAAAGAAGACATGAAACGTTTAATAGAAGATATTAATTTTTTGTGCAAAGAATAAAAGACAATTAAAAATTTGGATTTCAATAGTTTTATTACACTATCGATTCAATAAGAAGCTGCAAAATAGTAGCTTTAATTTACCCAAAAAAGGTACAAAAATGATAATTATCATTTGTTTTGGCATTATAATATGTACTTTTGCAATCTTAATTCAATCTAAATAAGATTTGCGAACTACGATACATTCTCTCAAAAAAGGCGAAAAAGCTATTATCAAAGATTTTGATATTGACACCGTTCCATTGAAGCTATTAGAAATGGGTTGTTTGCCAGGAAACATGGTCGAATTACTTCAAATTGCTCCTTTTGGCGACCCTCTGTATTTGAACATCAATAATGGTTCCCATGTCGCAATACGCGTGGAAACGGCGAGAGAAATCGAAGTTGAAATAATCAAAACCAACTTATGGTAAGCAATCGCAACATTAACGTAGCTTTAATAGGAAACCCGAATGTAGGGAAAACTTCTGTTTTTAATCAATTGACCGGTTTAAACCAACAAGTGGGTAATTATCCTGGAATCACCGTTGAAAAAAAGATGGGATTTTGCAAGTTGCCCAACAATGTCAAAGCTAATATTCTGGATTTACCTGGTACATACAGCTTAAATGCAAGTTCCATTGACGAGAATGTTGTTATCGAATTACTACTGAATAAAAACGACAAATTATATCCAGACGTAGCCCTTGTGGTTACCGATGTAGAAAATTTGAAACGCAATTTATTGCTTTTCACCCAAATAAAAGATTTAGAAATCCCAACTATCTTAGTCATAAACATGGCTGATAGAATGGAATACAAAGGAATAACACTCGACATTCCTTATCTTGAAGAACACTTAAAAACTAAGATTGCACTGATTAGTTCCCGAAAAGGTTTTGGGATCGATGAGTTAAAAAAATTGATTGTCACTTACAAAACAATCTCCACAGAACCTTGTTTGAATGCATCCGGTATTGATCCTGAATATTTCAATACGTTACGCAAAACATTCCCAAATCAATTATTATATAAATTATGGTTGGTAATTACGCAGGATGTAAATTTCCTGAATTTAGATCGGAATGAAATAAGAAGTTCGTTAACCAAATCACACTCAGATTTGAAACGTTTGCAACAAAAAGAAACCATAAAACGCTATCAGTTTATCAATGATGTGCTGAAAGTAGGAATGAAAATAGATGAAACTGTCGCTAAAGATTTCCGTAGCAAACTGGATCGTGTCCTTACACATAAAGTTTGGGGTTACGTCATTTTCTTTATGATTCTGTTTGTGATTTTCCAATCTATTTTCGAATGGTCTAAAATACCAATGGATTTTATCGATAGTACTTTTGCTTCGCTGAGCACTCTTGCTGCTGAAAAATTGCCTGCCGGAGTTTTAACTAATTTAATTTCACAGGGAATCATTCCAGGAATCGGGGGGATTTTAATATTTATACCACAAATTGCCTTCTTATTTATGTTCATTTCCATTCTGGAAGAAAGTGGCTACATGAGTAGAGTAGTTTTCCTTATGGATAAAATCATGCGCAAATTTGGTTTGTCCGGTAAAAGCGTTGTGCCGCTTATTTCTGGAACAGCCTGTGCAATTCCCGCAATCATGGCGACCAGAAATATAGAAAACTGGAAAGAAAGATTAATCACTATTTTAGTAACACCTTTTACAACCTGCTCCGCAAGATTACCGGTTTACGCCATCATAATTGCCTTAGTAATTCCTGACACTCGTGTTTTTGGGATTTTGAATATGCAAGGAATGACCTTGATGTTGTTGTATCTATTGGGTTTTGGAATGGCAATTTTCTCGGCATACATCTTAAATAAAATTCTAAAAATAAAAGGAAAAACGTATTTTGTTGTCGAAATGCCCAATTATAAATTACCGCTTTTTAAGAACGTGGGAATTAATGTGATTGAAAAAACGAAGGCATTTGTTTTTGGCGCAGGTAAAATCATTTTGGCCATTTCAATCGTTCTATGGTTTTTAGCTTCTTATGGTCCTGGGGGAAATTTTAATAACGCAGAAACAATTGTTATTGAAAAAACGAAAGACAAACCTTTGTCAAAAACAGAATTTGAAAATGCAGTTGCTTCACAAAAATTAGAAAACTCCTATATTGGTCTAATGGGAAAAACAATCGAGCCTTCGATTTCTCCTTTAGGTTATGATTGGAAAATAGGCATTGCTATTATCAGTTCATTTGCGGCCAGAGAAGTATTTGTGGGAACATTAGCAACTATATACAGTGTTGGCGGAAGTGACAATGAAGTTACCATAAAAAACAAAATGGCTGCTGAAATCAATCCGGCAACCGGAGAGAAGATATTCAATTTTGCATCTGGAATATCATTATTATTGTTTTATGCCTTTGCATTGCAATGTGCCAGCACACTCGCCATCACAAAAAAAGAAACCAATAGCTGGAAATGGCCTTTAGGACAACTAATTTTCATGAGTGGCTTTGCTTACGTTGTAGCATTAATTGCCTATCAAATTCTAAAATAAACTAGTATGGATATTCAAGAAATCATTGCCTTTATTGCACTTGCAATTGCACTAGCTTTTTTAATTAGAAAATTCTTCTTGAAGAAAAAATCTAAAAAAAATTGTGGCGATGATGATTGTGGCTGTCATTAAAATTGTTTTCTAAATTTCAGTACTGATCACCACACTAACTTCGCTAATTTTAAAAATACAAGTCCGCATAAGTTTTTCCTAAAAAACTAAAAATCTAACCTTTTATTTAAGCTATTTGATATAAATTAACTAAATTTACATAGCATAAAAGTGTTAGTTTTAGACTAAAAATCAGTCACTTCCATTTTTAAATTTTCAAAATAATGGCCTCTGATTTGAATTTGAATTTATTAACCATTTTGTACATAATTTCAGGGCTTTTAGCTATACTCCTTCGTGGCAATTGCAATTAAATAAATATAACTAAATTGGTAATTGACATCTTCTAATCATTTAAAGGAGAAAACTATAAGAAACCTCGATTTAATACCTATTCATTATGAAAAAAGCAAACTGTTTTTTTTTATAATTATTCCATTCATTGGTCAATATTCCACTAAATTATTTATTTAAGTGGCTCATTGGATACTTCTTACATTTATTATGTTGCAATTGATTTCAAGTCAAAAATGAACCAATATCAACTAATCATGAAAAAGTTTGCGTTATTACTATTTACACTAAACGTCACATTTCTTTTTGCTCAAAAAGAGATTAGTGGTTTTGTTATAGATAACGCCGGTATGCCTTTGTCTGGAGTTAATATTATTGAAAAGGGAACTAACAACAACGTTTCTAGCGATATTAATGGGGCCTATCTTATTACTGTAAAAGAAGGAGCTACTTTGGTCTTTAGTTACTTTGGCTTTTCAAAACAAGAATACGAAACGACTGAATCTACTTTAAATGTTGTCTTTTCTGAAGGTGATGGACAAAGCGCTAGCAACGTAATCATCACCGGTACAAGAACTGCGCCCAGAAGCAACACTACAACTGCCCTTCCTATTGATGTATTGTCGTCTTCAGAAATAACATCAACGGGACAAATCACTTTTGATAAAGTATTACAATACAAAATCCCCTCTTTCAACACGGTTCAAACTCCTGTAAATGATGCCACTTCGTTACTTGACCCTTATGAAATTAGAAATATGGGACCCAGCCGAACCCTGCTACTTGTTAACGGAAAACGGAAAAACTTGAGTGCTCTACTTTATGTCCAAACATCACCAGGTCAGGGAGAAACCGGCGCTGATCTCTCTGCGATCCCAATTGACGCTATCGAACGCGTCGAGATTCTGCGTGATGGAGCGTCACCACAATATGGCTCTGACGCCATTGCCGGGGTAATAAATGTTATTTTAAAAAAAACGACCGATAATGGATCCGCAACAGTACGAACAGGAATTACGGCTGAAGGCGATGGCGAAATCCTAGGAGTGAGTTTAAACAACGGATCTACAGTAGGCGAAAAAGGTTTTGTTAATTATACTTTAGATTTTTCCAAAGTAAACCTAGCAAACAGACCCGGAAAAGTAGATGCAGAAGGCGATTTTAATGATTTTGTTAAAATAAACCCAACTGCATATCGAAGCTATGTTAACACTGACAATACTCTTGGAGGTACCGATATAACCGGAATGAATGATAATCAAATCAATACTGTTTTTGAAGATTACAAAGGCACTCCCGACTATAATACCAAATTCTCCACTATAAATCAAGGGAACATCACTGGACGAAAAGCCGTCGATGATTTTTTAAGAGAAAAACCGGACGGCGGCAACATCAATGGTTCTCCGGAAACAGCGGCCATAAAATTTGAGATAAATGGCAACTTTAATTTATCCAATGAAACCCAACTGTATTATAATGCTGCTTATGCATACAAAAAAGTAAACTCGTTTGCGAACTACAGAACGCCTTATTGGAGATCCATAAAAAACCCATTTGAAAATAGCAGTATTCCAAATTGGAGTATTTCCTCTGTTTATCCGACCTATTTAAAAGATTTCTTTGGTGATGGCACAGTGGGCTCCTACAAAGGATACCATCCTACATTTACTGGAGACTTGAACGATTATAATGCCACCTTAGGGTATGTATCCATTAGAAACGGATGGAACGTTGATTCCAGCATAACATTTGGCGGTAATTCGCAAATTTACACGGTAGAAAACTCCCAAAACAGATCAGCTACAAAAGACTCTGGCGGAACAAATATCTACCGGGAGAACAGTCCCATATCATTTAAACCTGGAGGAGCTTCATTTAAACATATTGTGGGCAACTTGGACATTTCTAAAATACTATCTGATAAAATAAGTGTGGGTTTTGGATCAGAGGTCAGAACTGAAACCTTTATAATTACCGAAGGTGATAAGGCTTCATGGGATGAAGAAGGTGCGGACTCATTCTCTGGCAACAGACCAGAAAATTCAGGAAAATGGAATCGCTATAATTTAGGGGGTTATTTTGATTTAGCATACGATTTCAATAAAGATCTCTTCGTAAACGGTACCATTCGTTATGAAAACTACAGTGACTTCGGGTCAGCAACTGTTTGGAAATTAAGCTCCAGATATAAATTTAACAAAGATAAAATCACGCTAAGAGGCTCGGTTTCTACTGGTTTTAGAGCACCCACATTACATCAAATTTTCTCGCAAAAATCACAAAATTCCTTTGTAGCTGGTCAGGGCATACAAATAAACGGATTGATAAATAATATTTCAGCACAAGCACGACTTTTAGGAATACCCAAATTAGACGCAGAAAAATCAATTAATATCTCCGTTGGTGTTGGAGCCAAACCTTTAAAAAACATAAATTTCACAATAGACTATTACAACATTAAAGTAAAAGACCGAATTATCTTGGGAGACAATGTAGCCACTCAATTTGGAAGCGTTGCCTGGTTTGAAAACTCCTTTAATTCCAGAACGTCAGGCGTCGACGCCGTTATGAATTACGGTCCAATAAAACTAGGAATAACTGAAATAGGATTCAATTTATCAGGAAACGTAACATTAGAAAACAAAAGAATTTCACCGGTTGCCAGTACAAATTTTGGGGCTACACTAAATGCTTTGATGTTTACCTCCAGACCCAAAACAAAATGGATTTTGGGCGCCAATTATAAAATTAAAAAATATGATTTGTCCCTTAACAACACTTATTTTGGAAAAACAACATTCAAACAAGAGGGTTTAGATTCCAATTTAAGAACGGAATTTACTCCAAAACTAGTTACTGATTTAGGAATTAATTATGCTGCGACTGATAAATTAACAGTGGCTATCAACATCAATAATTTGTTTAACGTATTGCCTCAATGGAAATTTAAGGCAGAAAATGCTGCCGGCACAACAATTTTAAATGATTCAGCGCAAGTCAAATCACAATTTAACCTGATTACATTCAATGGCCGTTATTCTCAAATGACCTACGAAGGATATCACTTTAGCCAACTGGGAACTTTGTTCAATTTGTCATTAAATTATAAATTTTAAAATTAGCTTTTTTTAAAAAAACAGCATTAATTTTTCCAATTCACGTATAAACTTCTTTAAAAATAAAATGTCATGACACTTACAAATTACATCTTTTTTTGGGGAGTAATCATCACAATGATGGTAGGAAATCCAATAGAGGCACAAGAGAGTGCCGGGGGAAAGGAATATGCTTTAAAAGCTGCTTTTCTGTATCGTTTTATAGATTATGTTAATTGGAAAGATTATTCCAAAAATCAAACTTTTAAGATAGCCATTCTAGAAGAAAGTCCAATTACCGCCTCCTTACAAGGTACCCCTAAAACTAAAAAAATTGAGATTAAGGAATATAAAAATTTAGACGAGATCAGCTTTTGTAACATTCTGTTTGTTCCTTACAACAGTACCATCCCAATTGAAACCATTCTCTCTAAATTTTCAGGAAAGCCAGTACTGATTGTAACAGAGCGAAATGGAAATGGAAAAAAAGGGGCGCATATGAATTTTGTCATAGTCGACAATAAATTAAAATTTGAAGTAAATCTAAAAGCAATAAATAAAGCCGGAATTGGCATCAGTTCGTTTCTATTACAACATGCCATTATTGTCCAATAATAATAATACTAAAAACATTATAAATGATGAATCTACGCAATATCTCGATTAAGAATAAACTGGTACTAATGCAGGTTTTTACCTCGGCGTTTGTATTAGGAATTTGTATTACCGCTTTTGTACTTATAGACATTAAAGGATTCAAGGACCGGAAAGTTGTCAGTTCAATTGCTATTGCCCAAGTGGTAGGCTTTAATAGTGTTTCCGCTTTAGAATTTCTTGATAATGCTGCGGCAAATAAAATCCTATCGGAACTAAAAGTGCAAAATGATCTTTTAAATGCAAATATATTGGACAGAAAAGGAAAAGTCTTTGCATCCTACGCTAAAAAGGGATCCAATCCAAATTATCAGTTTGCTGTACCTGTGATGGATCAAAAAAGCTTCTTGTTTACCAATAAAAATCTTTTTGTTTACAGCAAGATCAAAAAAGATAATAAAACAATAGGATTAGTATGCATCCGCTTTGAATTATCGGAATTGAATAAAATAAAAATGGATGTTTTGAGTCTGGGAGTTGTTTTATTACTTGTAGGGATAGGACTCGCATTTTTAATTGCCATTATTATAAAAAAATACATATCAAAACCTTTGCTGAACTTGGTAAAAGTCATACAACAGATAAAGGATACTAATGATTACACAACCCGCATGGTGGTTGAAGGGAAAGACGAAATCAGTATTCTTTCTTTGGGACTTAATGACATGCTTTCCACTATTGAGAAAAGGGATAATGAAGTAGCACAATCCAAAGAACAGTTAAATGAACAAAACACACTTTTACAATCCGTTATTCAAAATATGGGTGATGGATTAGTCGTTGCTGATGAGAATGGAAAATTCATCATTTGGAATCCTGCATCTGAAAAAATAATTGGAATTGGACTGCTCGATATACCCGAAGAGAGATGGGCTGACACTTATGGCATATTTTGGCCTGATACTAAAACTATTTTAGCTACTGATGACCTTCCTATAGTAAAAGCGCTGCATGGCGAAGAGGTGGACGACATGGAAATATTTGTACAAAATTATAAAAAAACCGAAGGCAATTTTGTCGTGATATCTGCCAGACCCTTAAAAGACTCCGCTGGCAAGATCAATGGTGCTGTGGCGGTTTTTCATGATATCACGGAACGAAAAAATTCGGAAAATGAAATCAAAAAACTAAATGAGGAACTGGAACAAAAAGTGACCGAGCGTACTGCTCAACTAGCAGAAGCCATAGAAACCCTTCGTAAAAGCGAAGAAAAATATCGTGAAATTGTTGAAAACATAAGTGATGTAGTGCATACTTCTGATTACAAAGGTTACTTTACCTATATCAATCCTGCCTGTAAAAAACTAACTGGTTACTCTCAAGATGAACTTATAGGTAAACATTTTTCAGAGCTGGTTGCTCCAGAGTGGAAAGACCGTGTGGCGGAGTTCTATCTAAATCAATTTAAAAATAAAGTAGATGAAACCATATTTTCATTTCCCATTCTTACCAAATCAAGAGAACTAAAATGGGTAGAACAAACGGTGATGCAGTTAAGAGAAGGAAATAGGATAACTGGCCATAAATCTATTCTGAGAGATATTACGGAACGCAAAGCTGCTGAACAAAAACTTAAAGAAAGCGAAGGTCAATTGCAAACTATATTTAACGAGGCGCCAGATGCTTTGATTGTAATAAATGACGAAGGAATCATCATGAGATGGAATCCGCAAGCCGAAAAAATATTTGGCTGGACAATTATAGAAGCCTTAGGCAAAAAAATGCATGAATTAATTATGCCAAAACAACATAGAGAGAATCATTTAAAAGGACTTCAACATTTTATAGACACCGGAGAAGGACCTATCCTTAATAAAACATTTGAAACCACAGCAATCAACAAACAAAATATTGAGTTTGATATTGAGTTGACGGTATCACAAGCTACCATTTTAGGCAAATACATTTTCATTGCTTTTGTTAAAGACATTTCAATAAGCAAAAAACTGGAGGACGAGAAAATAGAAGCCGATAAATTAGTGCGTCTTAACGAATTAAAATTGAAATTGATATTAGAGAATATTGGTGAGGGCATTATTGTTACTGACAGCCAAAAAAGAATTGTTTTATCCAATCATATGGCGGAAGAAATTATAGGGATTAAACAAGACTCCTCAGCCCCCACTACTCTGGATTGGTCCACTAAATATAATTTATATTATCCTGACGAAAAAACCGTTTTCCCTGCCCAAAACCTTCCTCTGGACAAAGCTTTAAAAGGAGAGTCAACTGATGATGTTGAAATAATAATTGAAGATTCAGAAACTAAAACTAAAAAACGGGTTGTCATTAGTGGCAGACCAATAATCGATGAAAACAATTATGTTATAGCAGCAGTTGCTAATATAAAAGACATCACCTATTACAAAGAACTGGAAGTAGCTCTTGAAGAAAGTGAGCAGAAATACCGAAAATTAATTGGTTTTAAAAAGGGATAAAATCAGACTTACTTTATATACCCAATTTTAATATAATAGTCTTTTTTGTTAACCACTACACCTTGCTTCGGATAAGGAAAAACACCCACAGTTTTTATTTTTCGCTGCTTTACAGGAAGATATTTAGAAAACCACTGTTTATTTTCCTCTATGTTTTTCATCGAAAAGACAATCGTGTTATCCTCAACTAATTTTGAATCTTTATAGACTGATACAATGACCGAAGCCTCACCAGCCCAAACACAGGCCAGTCCCTCCGGACAACGGGAATCACTTACTAAATCTTTCAAAACAATTTGATACCCACTTTTTTTAAGGCATTTCTTTTGGGTGATTTTTACATATTTAATAGATTCTTTTGGCGTGTTTTGTGCAAATGCCAGAGAATTAAAGATGATTAGAAATAACAGTAATAACTTTTTCATAATTGATGTTTTTAATTTAGTTCTTTCAAAGATAACGCCAAATTTCCTAATTCAATTTCACAAAAAGATTACTGGCAATTTTATTTGAAATCGTCAAATCATTAGTATCTACTTTTATTTTTACTGAAAGGTCGAAACTTTCCTTCGCTATGATCTCAATTTTAGAGCCCAATGCAATTCCTTGTTTATCTAGATATTTAAGAAATTCCGAAGAAGTGTCTTTTACGCCAACACATATTCCTATTTGATTTTCATGTAATTCAGAAAGCAGTTGCTTTTCAATTTTGATGATTCGTCCGTTCACATCCGGAATAGGATCACCATGTGGATCCTCTGTTGGGTTTCCCAGAAAATCATCGAGTTTATTGATGAGTTTTTCGGATTTTATGTGTTCCAATTGTTCTGCGATATCATGCACTTCATCCCAAGAAAAATCAAGTTTTTCGACCAAAAAAACTTCCCAAAGACGATGTTTCCTAACAATCATTTTTGCAGACAGTTTCCCCTTTTCAGTAAGGGAAACCCCTTGGTATTTTTTATAATTAACTAAGTCTTTTTCGGCTAATTTCTTAAGCATATCAGTAACTGACGATGCTTTGGTTTCCATTTTTTCGGCAATCGCATTGGTGCTTATTTCTGAATCCGAAATAATAGTTAAATGATATATCGTTTTAAGATAGTTTTCCTCTGAAAAAGTCATTTGATTTTATATTGATGATTAAGGTGTTCTATTTTTTTTAGCCCCAAGCAGCTAACTGGCATGGTAAATAACTTCTAATTCTGAAGCAAATTCACTACAAAAATTTAATTTTTCACTATAAGTAATGGAATAGAAATTTTATGTCTCAATTTGTCAACGGTAGTTCCAAAAATTAAATCTTTGAAGCCGGTGTGACCATGGGTCCCCATAACCAAAATATCAAATTGTCCTTCATTAATAATTTTTGGAATTACAACATTTGGTTTTCCAAACCCTAATTTAGTTACTACGCTAAATCCTTTTTCTGATAACATTTCTTTATATTCATTCAGTAATTTTTCGTCTATCAAAGTTTCATGATCGTCAATATTTTCACCATAAACCATTGCTCCCACTGTTTCTACCACGTGAATTAACGTATATTTTGCATCAATCCCCCCTAGTTGAAAAGCGTTATTCAACGCAACTTCATCGGCGTTAGAGAAATCTACAGCAACGGCAATATTGTTTTTAGTGTAGGTTCCAGATTTAGAAAATTGCAGTTTTAAATTATGTGGTGAATGATTTAAAATGCTAATTTTTGTTTTGGCGATAAATGGTTTTAAAACAATGTATATCAACAATATCAGGAATCCAAAAGCTAATGGAACAACCGTAAACCATAATAGTAATGGATTTTTTGAAGTTTCAAGCCAGCCGTTTATTTCATCAAAAACCAGTTTGGCATTTAGCGAAACAATAATCGTGGCAACAATCCAAGAAGCAATTTGGGTCACTCTACCAATGTGAAACCCTTTCATTTTTGATTTATCGCTCACAAAATGTATCAACGGAATAATAGCAAAACCCAATTGTAAACTCAAAATAACCTGGCTTAAAATCAGCAATTTTCCTGTTACGCTTTCGCCAAAAATAGAAATTACAATTACCGCTGGAACGATAGCGATTAATCGGGTGATTATTCTTCTAACCCACGGTTGGATTCGTAAATTCAAATAGCCTTCCATAATAATTTGTCCGGCCAATGTTCCGGTAACAGTGGAACTTTGTCCGGCCGCAATCAAGGCCACAGCAAATAATATAGGCGCCCATTTACTCCCTAAAAGCGGTGCTAAAAATCGGTGCGCATCCTGAATCTCGGCGACTTCGTACATACCATTTTTATAAAATGTGGCTGCTGCCAATATTAAAATAGCTGCATTTACAAAAAAGGCTAGATTCAATGCAATTGTGGAATCAATGAAATTATATTTTAAAGCTTGCTTGATTCCTGCTTTGCTTCTGTCGAAGTTCCTGGTTTGTACTAGTGAAGAATGCAGGTATAAATTGTGCGGCATTACCGTTGCCCCAATAATTCCAATCGCAATATATAGCGCCGCTTCATTAGGCATCGATGGGATCAAACCATATATAACCTTTCCCATTTCCGGCTGTGCAAAAATCATTTCAAAAATAAAGGAAAAACCAATTATTGCTACTAAAACAATAATAAATGCCTCCATTTTACGGATGCCTTTATTGATTAAAAACAGTAATAAAAAAGTGTCTAAAACCGTAATAATCACCCCTTCGATAAGTGGAATATCAAATAATAAATTGATACCGATTGCCATTCCTAATACTTCGGCAAGATCACAGGCCGCTATAGCAATTTCGGCGAGGAAATACAATATATAATTGATGAACGGTGAATAGGTTTCTCGTGAGGCTTGTGCCAAATCGCGTTGGGTAACAATCCCAAGTCGGGCACTTAAACTTTGCAGCAGCAAAGCCATCATATTACTCATTAGTAAAACCCATAGCAAGGCATAACCAAACTGGCTTCCACCCGCAATATCCGTCGCCCAGTTTCCGGGATCCATATAACCAACGCTAATTAAATAGGCCGGTCCGAAAAAAGCTAATATTTTCCTGAATACTGATTTCTTGTTTTGTGTGACTACCGATCCGTGAACTTCTTCTAAAGATTTTCCCATGGCTGAATTTAAATTATTGATACAAAAGTAATTAAAAAATTTGTTTTGCAAAATATAATTTTTAGCTTTGCCTAAAATTAATTTAAGTATAGTGAAAAATTTATTTGTTATGTGTTTTTTTCTTGTTGTGAATTTTAGCCAAGCACAAGAAAACTCTTTAGTATCGGGACTCGTTTCATCAGAGAAGAAAGGTGTTTCGGAAGCAAGTATTGCCATAATGGGAACTAATTATAAAACTGAAACAGACAGCTTAGGAAAATATAAACTACAGAATATCCCAGAAGGAAATTATAAAATTCAGGTTATAGCAAATAATTTTCAGACAGTCAGAAAAAACATAATTGTAAAAAAAAATGAAAATACAATTGTGGACTTTGAACTTTCCAATACTGAAAACCAACTCAACGAAGTGGTAGTGTCAGGAACCTTGAAAGCGGTAAAAAGATTAGAAAGCGCCGTTCCTGTTGAAGTCTATTCTCCAATATTTTTTAAAAAAAATCCTACGGCAAGTATTTATGAAGCATTGCAAAACGTAAATGGAGTCCGACCGCAACTTAATTGTGGAGTTTGTAATACCGGTGACATTCACATTAACGGGCTGGAAGGTCCCTATACGCTGGTTTTAATAGACGGAATGCCAATTGTAAGCAGTTTATCAACAGTATACGGATTATCAGGAATTCCAAATTCCTTGGTAGAAAGAATTGAAATTGTAAAAGGACCTGCATCCTCATTATACGGCAGTGAAGCGGTGGGTGGTTTGATTAATATCATCACTAAAAACCCACTAAATGCGCCGATATTCTCCGCGGATGTTTTTACCACTTCTTGGCTTGAAACTAATGTTGACTTAGGAGTAAAATGGAATGTTGGCAAAAAAGCAACGGCATTGTTAGGACTGAATTATTTCAAGTACAACAATAGGATTGACAACGATAAGGATGGATTTACTGATGTTTCGCTCTCAGACCGAATTTCACTTTTTCAAAAATGGACTTTTGACCGAAATGAAAACAGATTGTTCACTATTGCGGCACGTGCTGTATATGAAGATCGTTTTGGCGGAGATATGCGCTGGGAGAAAAAACACCGTGGAGGAGACGAAATTTACGGTGAAAGCATCTACACAAAACGAGCAGAACTGCTGGGAAGTTATCAATTGCCATTTCAAGAGAAATTGATGCTTTCGTTTTCTGGAAACGTACATTATCAAGACAGTCGCTACGGTTTAACAAATTATATTGCCAATCAAAAAATTGGTTTTATGCAATTAACCTGGGATAAGAAATTAGGAAAAAATGATATGCTCGCTGGAATTGCGGCCAGGTATAATTATTATGACGACAACACACCTGCAACATCAGTTTCAGGTGAAAACAATCCAGAGAAAACCTGGCTACCTGGTATTTTTGTTCAGGATGAAATTACATTCACTGAAAAACAAAAACTATTATTAGGGATTCGTTATGATTACAACTCATTTCACGGGAGTATTTTGACACCACGCGTAGCCTATAAATGGAAATTGAACGACAATAATATTCTTCGTTTGAATGCCGGAACGGGTTTTAGAGTAGTCAATCTATTTACCGAAGACCATGCTGCCTTAACCGGTGCGCGTGAAATTGTAATTGCCAATAACTTGAAACCGGAACAATCGATAAATGCAAATTTAAATTATATCAAGAAAATAAATTTCAGCAATGGAACATTTATCGGAATCGAAACAGCCCTTTTCCATACCCGATTCAGCAATAAAATTGTTTCCGATTACAAAACTGACCCCAATAAAATAATTTACGATAACATCAACGGATACGCCATAAGTCAAGGGATTAGCACAAATATAGACGTCAATTTCCCAAATGGATTAAAGATTATAACAGGCGCTTCCATTCTTAATAATAAAAATGTTGAAAACGGAGTAAAAGAAACTCCCTTTCTAACCGAAAATTTTACCGCAACCTGGAGCATATCGTATAAAATAAAAACTATTGATTTAAATATTGACTATACCGGGAATGTTTATATACCAATGAAATTGCCATTATTAAGTGCTTTAGATCCTAGAAGTCCAAATTCACCGTGGTACAGTTTACAAAACGTACAACTTACCTATTCTGGTTGGAAAAGTTTTGAGCTCTATGCCGGAATTAAAAACATTTTGAATTTTCTTCCAAAACAGAATAATCCGTTTTTGATTTCCAGAACAAATGACCCTTTTGACAAAAATGTAGAATATGACACTAACGGACAAGTGCTGGTAACGCCTCAAAACCCTTACGGATTGACGTTTGACACTACTTATGTTTATGGACCTAACCAAGGAATTCGCAGCTTTTTTGGGCTGCGCTATAATTTAAAATAAATGAGAAAAAAACTTCTTTTACTGTTGTTATTTGGGGTGATTCCATCTGGTTTTGCGCAGCTAAACTTGGTCTCCTTTGAACAAATAGACAGTCTACAAAATATTGAGAAAAGAAAAGTTGTCATTTTTATTCATACAGATTGGTGTCAATTTTGTCATGCGATGAAAAACACAACTTTCAAAAATGAAAACATCATAAAGGAATTAAACGATAATTTTTATTTTATAGATTTTAATGCGGAAGAAAAACGAACGATTGTCTTTAACAAAGCCACTTTTATATTTAAATCAACTGGAAATACTTCAGGAATTCATGAACTGGCGATACAATTAGGAACCATTAACAAACAGCTGAATTATCCCGCTTTATGCATTTTAGATAGTGAAAACGAAATCATTTTTCAACACAACAACTACATAAAACCGAAAGAGTTTAAACTAATTTTAGAGAAACTAAAAGAATAAATTGTCTATTTTTGGGGTAAATGTCAAATTTATCAATGAAACACTTCGATTACATCTTTACTGGAACTGGCCTGTCTGCTTTGATGACCGTTTACAAAATGGTACTTTCAGGAAAATTCAGAGAGAAAAATATTCTACTTATTGATGAAGATACTAAAAAAGCGAATGACAGAACCTGGTGTTTCTGGGCAAAAGAAGAAGTGATTTGGGAAAAATCGATTTCAAAAAAATGGAATTCGGCACTGTTTGCCAATGAAGACTTTCATAGAGATTTAGATTTAAAACCATATCAATACAACATGGTGAAAGGCTTGGATTTTTACAACCAAGTATTTGATTTGATTTCGAAACAAGAAAACATCACTTTCCTCAACCAAAAAGTATTGGCAATTGAAGAATCCGAAAATATAATTCTGATACAAACTGCCGCTGAAAGTTTCTCCTGTTCAAAACTATTTAATAGCATTTACAACAACCAGAAAGTTGCAAATCAATCTAAATATCCTATTTTACAGCAGCATTTTATTGGTTGGTTTATCAAAAGTGAACAAACAGTTTTCAATACGGAACAAGCTACTTTCATGGATTTTTCGGTAGAGCAAAAAGGGAACACCCGTTTTATGTATGTATTGCCTACTTCCAGAAACGAAGCTTTACTGGAATACACTTTGTTTTCGCACAACCATTTAAAGACCGAAGAATACGAAACCGAAATCAAAAATTACATCCAAAAACTTGGGATTACCAATTACGAAATCATCGAAAAAGAACAAGGCAGCATCCCCATGACCTGTTATCCTTTCTGGAAATTAAACACCAAAAACGCAATCAATATAGGGACTTCCGGAGGATGGACAAAAGCCAGCACGGGTTATACCTTTAAAAATTCTGATAAAAAATCCACTGAATTGGTTGCGTTTCTACAACGGGAAACCGACTTTACAAAATTTCATAAAAAAACTAAATTCTGGTTTTATGATTTGTTATTATTGGATATTTTAGATCGGAAAAATGAATTGGGTTCCGCCATTTTCACTTCCATGTTCAGAAAAGGAAATCCAACTTTAATTTTCAAATTTCTAGACGAAGAAACTTCATTAAAAGAAGATAGTCAGGTCATTCTAAAATGCCCTAAAATGTTATTTATTAAAGCTGTTTTTCATGTCGTTTTCAAAACAATGAAATAACAATCAAACTATAACAAAACTTTATAATTCAACTTCTATTCTTGAATGTAAACTTTGTAACTTTGCAAGCCCGTAGTTTCGGGATAAACAAAAAAAACGTTAACCTTTTTAAATAAAAAAGATATGTATCCAGAAGAAATGGTAAAACCAATGCGTGCTGAATTAACTGACGCAGGTTTTCAAGAATTACATACAGCTGACGCAGTTGAAAACGCAATAAAATCTGAAGGAACCACTCTTGTAGTAGTAAATTCTGTTTGTGGTTGCGCAGCAAGAAATGCACGTCCAGGAGCAAAAATGAGCCTAGACAACGCTAAAAAACCAGCTCATTTAATTACGGTTTTTGCAGGTGTTGACAAAGACGCGGTAGATGCAGCTAGAGGATTTATGTTTCCTTTTCCTCCATCATCGCCAAGCATCGCTTTGTTCAAAGACGGTGAATTGGTTCACATGTTAGAGCGTCACCACATTGAAGGTCGCCCGGCAGAATTAATCGCTGAAAACCTGAAAGATGCTTTCAACGAGTATTGTTAATTCAATAACAAGAAATAAAAAACCACGATTCGCATTCTCTGAATCGTGGTTTTTTTTTGGAAATATTTATTGGTTTCGTTTCTATTAACAAACCTCAAATGACGGTATCGCCTCCTTTTTTAAAACCTATTAATTGTCTGTATTTTGATTCGGTTTCTTTTAATTCTTCTTCTAATTGTTTGTATTTACTGATGTCTTTTATAGTGAGAACAACTGCAACTACTTTTTCATTCTGATCGACCAATGGTCTTCCACTAATAAGAATACGCTTCTTTTCCTTTGTAGCCGGATCCAAAAGCACAATATCAATATCATCTGTCGATTCCCCTTTTAACGCACGCTCCATAGGTAAGTTTTGGGAAGGAAAAATAGTTTTTTCATCCGGGTAATAGATCTCAAAATGGTTTATTATATTCGCTGATATTTCATCATCTTGTTCAATTCCAAAAAATTCATTGGCCATATTATTTACCAATACTATTTTTTGATCTGAATTGGCAACAATAACACCCTCACTTAAATTTTCTAAGATCAATCGTAACTTTTCCTCATTTTCATAAAGTTCATTTGTTACCGCTTGCTGTTCTTCTTCTAATTTAATCTGCTCCGAAATATCTCGTGTAACGGAATACAATACGCCTTGCTGCAAATCAAAATTACTATGCCAATCCAATCATTTGTATGTTCCGTCTTTACAAAGTACACGATCTCTGAAATTCACAACCGGTTCTCCCTTTAAAAGCTTCGCAAACATCTCATTGGCAACACCTTTATCATCAGGATGTGTTAAGTCAGTGAATTTTATCTTATCCAAATCTTTTTCATCATAACCCAGTGTTTTAGTAAAAGCCGGATTGATTTTGATGAAATGCTCTTCTTTTGCAACCGTAAGGATGTCAAATGCCAAATTAAAAAACTTGCCTGCCATTTTTAAGGACCCTTCGTTTTCAACTATTTCAGTAACATCACGAGCCACCGCATACATTATTCCGGTTTTAATATCAACGGTACTGGACCAATCCAACCATTTATAGGACCCGTCTTTACAACGTGCGCGAGCACGGTGATTGACCATGGATTCCCCTTTTTTCAATTTATTAATGGCATCAATATAAGCATTGGCATCATCAGGATGGGCAATAGATAAAAATGGTTTGCCGTCCATTTCTTTTTGATCGTAGCCCAGATTTCTGGTGAAGGCCGGATTTACTTTTTCAAAATACTCCCCTTTTGCTACCACAAGCATGTCATAAGACATATTAAAAAACGTGTCTGCCATTTTTAAGGATTTTTCATTTTCAACTATCTCAGTAACATCACGAGCCACTGCATACATTGTTCCAGTTTTAATATCAATAGTACTGGACCAATCTAACCATTTATAGGATTCGTCTTTGCAACGGGCACGGGCCCTGTGATTGACCATGGATTCCCCTTTTTTCAATTTATTAATGGCATCAACATAGGCATTAGCATCATCAGGATGGGCAATAGACAAAAATGGCTTGCCGTCCATTTCCTTTTGATCGTAGCCAAGATTTCTGGTGAAGGCTGGATT
>NZ_FRCL01000019.1:35789-52566 GCF_900142885.1 Flavobacterium xinjiangense
ACTATTTCAGTGACATCACGAGCCACCGCGTACATTATTCCGGTTTGAATATCAATAGTACTGGACCAATCCAACCATTTATAGGATCCGTCTTTACAACGGGCACGAGCCCTATGATTGACCATGGACTCCCCTTTTTTCAATTTGTTAATGGCATCAATGTAGGCATTAGCATCATCCGGATGGGCGATTGATAAAAAAGGCTTGCCATCCATATCCTTTTGATTGTAACCAAGGTTTCTGGTGAAGGCGGGATTTACTTTTTCAAAATACTCCCCTTTTGAAACGACAAGCATATCATAAGACATATTAAAAAATTTCTGGGCAACAACCAAAGAGCTCTCATTTTCTTTTTGCAATGTAACATCGTGGGCAACGGCATATATCAGTCCAGTGGAAAGATCAGGAGAAGCTGACCAAACAAGAGATTTAATTGATTCGTCTTTACATATCCATCTGTTTTCAAATTTTATTGTTAAAATACCCATTTGAAGTTTAACAATTTCTTTTTCTGTGATTACATGATCCTTCGGGTGTACATAAGTCAGAAATGGTTGACTCAACAATTCTGCCTCGGAATAACCCAATAAATTACTAAATGCCGGGTTAATTTTGACAAATTTATCCTCCGACATAATAACCATGATATCTAAGGACATATAAAATAATTTGTCGGCCGCTTTGAATGTTTCCTCCAATTTTTTCCTTTCGGTGATATCTGTAGAAATCCCTCCAATTGCATAAATTCTTCCTGCCAAATCATACAACGGAAATTTAATTGCAATGTAGGTGTGGGAACCATCCGGCAGATGAATGGTTTCTTCGGTTTTTAATTCTCTTTCTGCTTTTAGAACTTCAAGGTCTGAATTCCGGTAAGCGTCTGCTAGTTTTTTAGGCAAAAAATCATGATCTGTTTTGCCTTTTATTTCTTCACTCGAGATTTGAAATAAAGACTCGCACTGTTTATTAATCAATAAATACTCCCCATTTATTTTTTTAATAAAAATGGGATTAGAAGTGTTATCAAATACAGAATCAAGCAGTTGCTTATCTTCAAAAAGGGAGTTTTGGGAAACTCTTTTAGCATGAAGTTGCGGGCGAATAATATAATAAACGAAAGAGAATAAAATGACGGAAAGAACAAACAATGACAACACTATCCAATTCAATTTTTTATCTAGAGTTAATTCTCTTTGTCTATCAAATACCAAAACAAAAACCAATGACAAAGCAATTACAGCAAATAAATTGATAATAAACCCTAGGAATATATTTTTTTTAAAAGAAATTTTCATGGCTTTAGGTATTAAAATTCAACATGTAGCAACCGTTATAAGCTAAATAATTATTCACTTATATAGATGAAAGTTAGTGAATTATCTTTAATTACTAAATAGAATTTCGGGATTTCACCATGAAATAATACCTGAAAAAGTAAAAGAAAAGGATAGTAAATCCTATTTTCAAAGCAGAAATAAACGGTTAGACCTTGATTGCACGGATATACCAGCAGTCAACGATACTTTATATGATAAAAAGAAATTAAATGACCGTATCTCCCCCTTTTCTAAATCCTATAAGCTGTCTGTATTTTAACTCAGTTTCTTTTAATTCCTGTTCGAGTTGTTTGTATTTACTGATGTCTTTAATGGTGACAACAGCAGCAACAACTTTGTTATTTTGATCCACCAGCGGTCTTCCGCTAATGAGAACCCGCTTTTTTTGCTGAGCAACCGGATTCCACAGTACTACCTCAACATCATCAGTTATTTCACCGTTCAATGCCCGTTCCATAGGTAAATTTTGTGAAGGAAAAATAGTTTTTTCATCAGGAAAATACAATTCAAAATGGTCCGTCAAGTGCGATGATATCTTTTCATCTTCTTCGATTCCAAAAATTTCATTAGCCATTTCATTGGCTAAAACAATTTTTTTATCGGCATTGGCAACAATAACGCCTTCCCCAATATTTTCTACTATCAGTCTCAATTTTTCTTCATTTTCATAAAGTTCATCGATTGCGGTTTGTTCTTCTTCTTCTAATTTAACCAATTCTGTAACATCTCGCCCAACGGAATAAAAAACTCCTTGTTGAATATCCATATTACTATTCCAATCCAGCCATTTGTAAGTTCCGTCTTTACAAAGAAATCGCGTTCTAAAATTGACAACCGGTTCGCCTTTTAGATGTTTAGATAATATTTCAGTGGCTGTTGCTTTGTCATCGGGATGAATTAAATCCATGAATTTTAACCGATCCATGTCCTCTTGATTATAACCAAGTGTTTTGGTGAAAGCTTGATTAATTTTAATAAAATGTTCATCCTTAGCCACAGTAAGTATATCGAATGCCATGTTAAAAAACATATTGGATATTTTCAACGATTCCTCATTTTGTATTTTTTCCGTAACATCCCGAGCCACCGCATACATCATTCCTGTTTGCACATCAATTGCACTGGACCATTCCAACCATTTATAAGATCCGTCTTTACAGAGTGCTCTAGCTCTATAATTGATCATAGTACCCCCATTTTTTAATTTTTCAATTGCTTCAGTAGATGCCTTAAGATCATCCGGATGTGAAAAAGACAGAAATGGTTTATCATTCATCTCTTCTTGACTAAAACCTAAAATTCTTGTAAAAGCCGGATTCACTTTTATAAAGTAATCTCCTTTGGCTACTACAAACAATTCATAAGACATATTAAAAAACTTATTGGCTTCTGCTATGGAATTTTCAGTTGCTTTTATATCCGTAATATCTCTTGCAACGGCATATAATAAACCTGTTGAAACATCCGGATAAACGGACCAGAGAATCCATTTGAAAGATCTATCCTTACATATATACCTATTTTCAAATTTTAATGAGACCATACCTGTTTGAAGTTTTTCAACCTCTTTTTTGGTAATTTCAACATCATCAGGATGAACGTACGAAAGAAAGGGCTGACTTAAGAGCTCGTCCTCAGAGTAACCTAAAATTTTACTGACCGCAGGGTTTATTTTTATAAATTTATCAGCTGAAGCAATAATCAACATATCTAATGACATATTAAAGAATTTATCAGCTGATTTAGAGGACTCTTCCAGTTTTTTTCTATCTGTAATATCGGTAGAAATCCCTCCCACAGCATAAACCCTACCTTTAGAATCAAACAAAGGAAATTTCACGGCAATGTAAGTGTGCGGTCCATCCGGCTGTTGAATGGTCTCTTCTGTCTTTAATTCCCTAAGCGCTTTTACCACTTCAAAATCAGAATCCCGATAGGCATCAGCCACATTCTTAGGCAAAAAATCTTCATCTGTTTTACCTATAATTTCTTCATTCGAAATCTGAAATAAGGACTCAAATTGCTTATTAATCAGCAAATACTCTCCATTTATTTTTTTTATAAAAATGGGATTCGTGGTATTATCAATTATGGACTGAAGGAGTTGTTTGTTTTCTAAAAGAAGATTTTGAGAAATAGCCTTAGCTTGTAATTGCGCCCGAATAATAAAGTAAACTACGATTAACAAAACAACCGAAAGAAAAAAAAGGAAAATCTCTATCCAATTCAACCGCGAATCCATCGACTTATCTCGTTTGCTGCTAAGTCGTGAAATAAAAATCCAGCCTGATGCAATCACAACAAGTACGTTGATGACAAATCCTAGGAATATTTTCTTTTCAAAGGAGATTTTCATAATTTGATAGTATTAGATTTGACATCTGACAAGCTTAACAAAAATAAACTTACACACTTGAAAGTTAATCAATTATATTTACTTTTCAAATAAGATGGTAAGATATTAACTTGTGAAAAAAGCAATAAAAAGACCAGAATTCCAAAATTTTCCAAAGATTCTAATTTACTATTTTGCAACAAATAATTATTGTTTTTATTTGAAGCTAATCCAGCTGTCATTCCAATCTATGCTATAAAGCATAGGATTTTCCCTTCCATCTGGGCTAAAAAAATCATACCCTCCACAACTTTGCAACTCAGCAACTTTTTCCTTACTTTTGCAAAAATAATTTTCTCAACTTAAAACTGTTTATAGCATGCAACTGTATAACACATTAAGCGCAGAAGAAAGAGCCATCATGATCGATGATGCCGGAAAGCAAAGATTAACTTTGTCTTTCTATGCTTATGCGCAAATTCAAAATCCAACACAATTTCGTAACGAATTATTTCTGGCGTGGAATCCTTTAGAGGTTTTGGGCAGAATTTATGTAGCCAGTGAAGGAATCAACGCCCAACTATCACTTCCTGCAGATAATTTCTATGCGTTTAAAGATTGCATCGAAGCCTATGATTTTATGAAAGGCATTCGGTTGAATATTGCTGTCGAACAGGATGACCACTCGTTTTTGAAACTCACCGTAAAAGTGCGCGACAAGATTGTTGCTGATGGTTTGGTTGATGAAACTTTTGATGTTACAAATATCGGAATTCACTTAAAAGCAAAAGAATTCAACGAACTTCTCGAAGACCCCAACACGATTGTGGTCGATATGCGAAATCACTACGAAAGCGAAATTGGACATTTTACCAAAGCCATAAAACCCGATGTAGATACGTTCCGCGAAAGTTTACCAATTATTGAAGAGCAACTTTCAGAACACAAACAAGACAAAAAACTACTGATGTATTGCACCGGAGGAATTCGATGCGAGAAAGCCAGCGCCTATTTCAAGCATAAAGGTTTTGAAAACGTGTACCAATTGGAAGGCGGAATTATAGAATACACACGACAAGTAAAAGCTGAAGGTTTAGAAAGTAAATTCATCGGGAAAAACTTTGTGTTTGATCACCGTTTGGGCGAAAGAATCACAGACGATATTGTTTCGCAATGCCACCAATGCGGAAAACCGTGTGATGTGCATACGAATTGCGTGAATGAAGGTTGTCATCTGCTTTTCATCCAATGTGAAGAATGCAAAACCGCTATGGAAGGTTGTTGTTCTGCCGAATGTGTGAGTGTAATTCACCTTCCGGAAGACGAACAAAAAGCCATTCGCAGAGGAATCAAAAACGGCAATATGATTTTCAAAAAAGGAAAATCGGATGTTTTGACTTTCAAAAACAATGAAGAAACTCATGGCGTTTTTGTTGCAGAAAAATCGAAAAAAGCCGTAAAAAAAGAATTAAAAGTTAAGAAAATTTATATTGGAAAAGGAACACATTTCTTTCCAAAACCAAGTATTGGTCAGTTCCTTATCGAAGAAAACGAAATCAAAATTGGCGACAAAATCTTAATCAAAGGTTCCACAACCGGCGAACAAGAAATGACAATTGAGAATATGTTTGTTAATGAAATTGCTGCTGAAAAAGCAATTTTTGGAGATACTTGTACTTTCAAACTGCCTTTTAGAATTCGTTTATCTGATAAATTGTATAAAATTTTAGATTAAATAAAAGATAAAAATCTTACTAAATTTGCCCATTACGAACCAAATCGTAATGGGTTTTTTTATTAAAAATTTATGATTTTTTGACGTTTTCAGCCATTGTAACTTAAAATTAAAAAATGCTATCTTTACACATTAATCTTTTTAAGAACTTAAGTTGCATCCGTGCAACACTACATATAAAATTATGGCATGTACAAGTTGTTCAACTTCTGATGGTGGTGCACCTAAGGGTTGTAAAAATAATGGGACTTGCGGCACCGATAGCTGCAACAAATTAACTGTTTTCGATTGGCTTTCAAATATGAGTTTACCTAATGGCGAGGCTCCTTTTGACTGTGTTGAAGTCCGTTTTAAAAACGGAAGAAAAGAGTTTTATCGCAATACTGAAAAATTGACTTTAAGCATGGGAGACATTGTGGCTACCGTTGCTTCACCTGGTCACGATATAGGAATTGTTACTCTGACAGGGGAATTGGTGCGAATCCAAATGAAGAAAAAAGGAGTAAATCCTAATAGCAACGAGGTTCCCAAAATCTACCGAAAAGCATCTCAAAAAGACATTGACATCTGGTCAACTGCTCGCGATAAAGAAGAACCTATGAAAGTTAGAGCGCGCGAATTAGCGATTGCTCAAAAACTGGAAATGAAAATCTCAGATATTGAATTTCAAGGTGACGGTTCTAAAGCGACTTTCTACTATACAGCAAACGATAGAATTGACTTTCGTGCTTTAATCAAAGATTTTGCAAAAGAATTCAGCACTAGAATCGAGATGAAACAAGTTGGTTTCCGCCAGGAAGCAGCTCGTTTAGGAGGAATTGGTTCTTGCGGAAGAGAATTATGCTGTTCTACTTGGCTAACGGATTTTAGAAGTGTAAACACCTCAGCAGCCCGTTACCAACAATTGTCATTAAATCCACAAAAATTAGCTGGACAATGCGGTAAATTAAAATGCTGCTTGAACTACGAGTTAGATACTTACATGGACGCTTTGAAAGGTTTTCCTGATTTTGAAACAAAATTGGTAACTGAAAAAGGAGATGCAATTTGTCAAAAACAAGACATTTTCAAAGGATTAATGTGGTTTGCCTACACTAACAATTTTGCTAACTGGCATGTATTGAAAATTGAGCAGGTTAAAGAAATCATTGCCGAAAACAAGTTGAAAAATAAAGTGTCATCATTGGAAGACTTTGCTATTGAAATTGTCGTGGAGCCAGAAAAAAACTTCAACAATGCTATGGGTCAAGAGAGTTTAACACGATTTGACCAACCAAAAGCAAAGAAAAAACACCCTAAAAAACGCAAACCTGCAGGAGAAAATTTAATTGTGGCAAATAACAACAATAATAAGCCTGCAAATAGCAACAGACAAAATCCTGCTGACAAAAACACCGCTGACAAAAAACCAGTAATTGCAAGAAAACCTATAATTATCACTAAAAATGAGCCTAAAAAATAGCGCTTTATTGCTTTTGGTTACAGTACTCCTTTTTTCATGCGATAAAAAAAGAGTTTTTGATGAATACAAATCTGTTGGGAGTGCTTGGCATAAAGACAGTATTGTAACCTTCGATCTGCCGGAATTAGATTCAACTAAACGATATAATTTATTCGTCAATTTGAGAGATAACAACAATTATAAATACAATAATCTGTTTTTAATTGTTGCTATTGAAAGTCCTAATGGCTTTACAAAAGTGGACACTTTGGAATACCAAATGGCAAATCCAGATGGATCACTGCTTGGTGATGGATTTTCAGACATTAAAGAAAGTAAACTCTTTTATAAAGAAAACGAAAAGTTTAAAGGAAAGTATAAAGTTCACATCAAGCAGGCAGTTCGAGAAACTGGAAAAGTTCCGGGTGTAATGCTTTTAGATGGAATTACAGAAGTGGGTTTTAGAGTAGAAAAAAAAGATTAAAATAGTATTATGGCTGTCAAAAAAAACAATAATCAGACTAGAAATATAGAGAAAGACACAACCTATTACAAAAAGAAATTTTGGAAAATCTTCTTTTACGGATTAGGTGCCATTGGTTTGTTTTTCTTATTTGCTTCATGGGGCCTTTTGGGTTCGATGCCTTCTTTTGAAGATTTAGAGAATCCAGACTCCAATTTAGCAACTGAAATCATCTCTTCTGACGGGGTGGTACTGGGAAAATATTTCGAAAAAAACAGGTCTCAATTAAAATATTCAGATTTACCAAAAAATCTGGTACAAGCTTTAGTAGCAACAGAAGATGCACGTTTCTATGAGCATTCAGGGGTGGACGGCAGAGGAACTTTGAGAGCTATTGCTAGTTTAGGAACAAGTGGTGGAGCAAGTACATTAACGCAACAACTTGCTAAACAATTATTTCATGGTGAAGGCTCTAAATTTTTACCTTTTAGAATAGTTCAAAAAGTAAAAGAATGGATCATCGCCATTCGTCTGGAAAGACAATATACTAAAAACGAAATAATTGCAATGTATT
Organism: Flavobacterium xinjiangense; assembly: GCF_900142885.1. Lineage (GTDB taxonomy): Bacteria > Bacteroidota > Bacteroidia > Flavobacteriales > Flavobacteriaceae > Flavobacterium > Flavobacterium xinjiangense. The sequence goes on from NZ_FRCL01000019.1 coordinate 43,675, forward strand.
GTAACGTTTATGATTTTGGAAACAACTCTGTAGGGGTTAGTTCTGCGGCAAAAACCTATTTTTCGAAAGAACCGAAAGATTTATCCATTGACGAATCAGCAATATTAGTTGGAATGTTTAAAAACTCTGGACTATATAATCCGGTTAGAAATCCAGAAGGGGTGAAAAATCGCAGAAATGTGGTGCTCTTGCAAATGGAGAAACAAAATATCATTACAGAAGATCAGAAAGTAAAATTACAAAGTTTACCTATCACTTTGCATTTTAAATTAGAAACCCATAAAGAAGGAACGGCTACTTATTTTAGAGAATACCTGCGTGATTACCTCAAAAAATGGGCTGAAGAAAACAAAAAGCCAGATGGTTCTGATTATGATGTTTACAAAGATGGTTTAAAAATCTACACCACCATAGATTCCAGAATGCAATTACATGCTGAAGAAGCAGTAGCTGCTCATATGGCAAACCTTCAAGAAGAATTCTTTATTCAATCAAAAGGAAATAAAAATGCTCCCTTTGTTAATATTTCTACAAAAGAAACACAGCGCATTCTGAACCAAGCCATGAAATCTTCACATCGTTGGGAGGTTATGAAATCACTGGATAAAAGCGACGAAGAAATTATAAAATCGTTCAACGAAAAAACGAAAATGACTGTCTTTTCTTGGAAAGGAGAAAGAGATACGATTATGACTCCTATGGATTCTATCCGTTATTACAAGCATTTTCTGCAGTCTGGATTGATGGCAATGGAACCACAAACAGGAAATATCAAAGCTTGGGTTGGAGGTATCAACTACAAATATTTTCAGTATGACCACGTAGGACAAGGCGCAAGACAAGTAGGTTCGACATTCAAACCATTTGTTTACGCTACCGCTATCGAACAATTAAATATGTCTCCTTGTGACTCCATAATAGATTCGCCGTTTACAATTCCAGTGGGACGTCACCATGTTACGGAATCTTGGACACCAAAAAATTCTGACAACAGATATAGAGGAATGGTTACTTTAAAAAGAGCCTTGGCTAATTCTATCAATACGGTATCTGCAAAATTAATGGATAAAGTAGGTCCGGAAGCAGTGGTAGAACTAACCCACAAATTAGGTGTAAAGTCTGATATTCCTGTACAGCCATCTATTGCATTAGGAGCAGTAGAAATTACTGTTGAAGATATGGTTGCCGCCTACAGCACTTTTGCTAACCAAGGTGTGTACACTAAACCACAATTCCTAAACAGAATAGAAGATAAAAGCGGTACCGTAATCTACGAACCTATCCCTGAATCGCATGATGTTTTAAATAAAGATATCGCATTTGCAGTGATAAAACTACTTGAAGGGGTAACTGAAGGTGGATCGGGAGATAGATTACGCACAACATACGGAGGAAGCGGTGACAATCGTTGGACCGGTTATCCCTATCAATTCAAAAACCCAATTGCAGGTAAAACAGGTACTACTCAAAACCAGTCCGATGGTTGGTTTATGGGAATGGTTCCTAATCTCGTAACGGGTGTTTGGGTAGGCTGCGAAGACCGTTCTGCCCGATTCAAAAGCATTACTTACGGACAAGGCGCAACTGCAGCATTGCCAGTTTGGGCTTATTTCATGAAACTTTGCTATGCGGATCCAGGTCTTAAAGTCTCTAAAGAAGATTTCAACAGACCCCCAAATCTTTCCATAAAAGTAGATTGTTATTCTGCTCCCCGAAGAGTGAAAGACACAACGGACATACAACAAGACACCGAAGAATTCGAATTATAATTAATCCCGTAATTCCACCAAAATAAGAATTAGGAGCTATTTCCAGCTGTACACTATATCTTTTTATCTTGTCTCGTTTTAAGAACGAGACAAGATAAAAAGGATGCCGTTTCCATCTGGGCTAAAAAAAATTATATGATCAACAAAACAGTAAATAACGTTCAGGACGCCCTTCAGGGAATTGAAAACGGCATGACAATCATGCTGGGTGGTTTCGGATTATGTGGTATTCCAGAAAATTCCATCGCCGAATTAGTAAAAAAAGAAACTAAAGATTTAACCTGTATTTCAAACAATGCCGGTGTAGATGATTTTGGCCTTGGATTGCTTTTGCAGAAGCGTCAAATCAAAAAAATGATTTCTTCTTATGTAGGTGAAAATGCTGAATTCGAACGCCAAATGCTTTCTGGAGAACTAGAAGTTGACCTTATACCACAAGGAACATTAGCAGAACGTTGCCGTGCAGCGCAAGCTGGGATTCCTGCTTTTTTTACCCCTGCAGGTTACGGAACCGAAGTAGCAGCCGGTAAGGAAGTTAGGGAATTCAATGGAAAAATGCACATTATGGAACATGCTTTCAATGCTGATTTTGCTATTGTAAAAGCATGGAAAGGTGACACAGCAGGAAACCTAATCTTTAAAGGAACCGCCAGAAACTTCAATCCTTGTATGTCAGGTGCCGCCAAAATAACGGTTGCCGAAGTAGAAGAATTAGTTGAAGCAGGAACACTTGACCCCAATCAAATTCATATTCCTGGAATATTTGTACAGCGCATTTTTCAAGGAGAAAAATACGAAAAGAGAATCGAGCAACGTACAACCAGAAAAAAAGAATAATCATGGCATTAGACAAAATAGGAATAGCAAAACGTATTGCACAAGAATTGAAAGACCGTTATTTCGTGAATCTAGGAATCGGAATTCCAACTTTAGTAGCCAATTATATTCCAGAAGGAATTGATGTAGAATTTCAAAGCGAAAATGGCGTTCTGGGAATGGGTGCATTCCCATTTGAAGGAGAAGAAGACGCTGACATTATCAATGCTGGAAAACAAACCATAACAACCCTACCCGGCGCTAGCTTCTTTGATTCTGCAATGAGTTTCGGAATGATTCGTGGGCAACACGTTGATTTGACTATTCTTGGAGCGATGGAAGTTTCGGAAAATGGCGACATCGCTAACTGGAAAATCCCAGGTAAAATGGTTAAAGGTATGGGAGGCGCAATGGATTTAGTGGCTTCCGCCGAGAATATTATCGTTGCCATGATGCATGTCAACAAGGCTGGAGAGTCAAAAATTCTCAAAAAATGTACACTTCCGTTAACAGGTGTTGGCTGTGTTAAAAAGGTAGTTACAGAATTAGCCGTAATGGAAATAACACCCAAAGGATTCAAACTTTTAGAACGTGCTCCAGGAGTAACCGTAGAACATATAATTGCTTCAACTGAAGCAGATTTAATAATTGAAGGCGAAATTCCTGAAATGATCATTGGTTAAAATCAAATTATTTTTGACTTGCATTACACTAAAAAAATGCATCCTATTAACGGATGCATTTTTTTTGATTTACAATTTTTCAGAATTCGCGCCCTTAATCCTTGTTTAAACTAATACAAAGTTCTCAGCGTTTTATGGGTATAGGTAATAAAATATAGAATTATTTAACAAAAAACGACCTTTGTGTTATTTTTTTGTTAAATTCGTCGCCAGAACTAACCAAAACAACAAATACATGAAAACAAAATTACTCGGAAAAATTGCATTGTTTGCATCCGTTTCTTTTCTTGCATTAGAAGCAAGTGCACAAGATGCAGGTAAAAACGTAAAGCAAAAAATTACTGACGAAAGAGGGAAACCTTCGTTAATCGTTTTTAATGAGAAATCTACCTATAAATCTTCAGATTCTCAAAAAGCATTCACAGAACAATTAGGATTAAAGGTTAACTCCAATTTCTCTAAAACTAAATCTGAAACAGACAAATTAGGTTTTTCGCATGACAAATTCCAATTGTACCACGAAGGAATAAAAGTAGAATTTTCTACTTACACGCTTCACTCCAAATCTGGAAAATTACAATCAATGAGTGGTGATTTTTATTCATTGGATAAGGTGAATACTCAACCTGTTCTATCAAAAGAACAAGCTTTTGGCCGCGCATTGAAAAAAATTGGCGCTAAAAAATATCTTTGGGATTCAGCAGAAGATGCTACAGCAATGAACTACCAAAAACCAACTGGAGAGTTAGTTTTACTTCCTATGTTAGATGGTCCAACTTCAAAGTTAAAAGACAACAACTTACGTTTGGCTTATAAATTTGATATTTATGCTTCACTACCACTAAGTCGTGGTGACGTGTATATTGATGCTGTGACAGGCGAGGTATTACTCTACAATGCAATTATCAAACATCTTGGTGAATATAGCAACGGCAGCCATGCAACTTCTGCAGAAACGTCAAAAGGAAAAGCGAGCACTGTTGCTTTCGTTGCTGCTAATGCTGCAACACGTTATAGTGGAACTCAATCCATTCAAACTACATTAAGTGGTTCATCTTATATTTTATCTGATGCGACCCGTGGTTTAGGAGTTCAAACCTATAATTCGGCGAGAACGGCTACCTATCCTACAACTAATTTTACCGATGTAGATAATAACTGGACCGCTACGGAATTTAATAATACAAATAAAGATAACGGAGCTTTAGATGCACATTGGGGCGCCGAAAAAACATACGACTATTTTTCAACTAAACATGGTCGTAATAGTTATGATAATGCCGGAGCAAAAATAAAAAGTTATGTCCATTATAACTTAATTGCGGCTGGATATCCAGACAATAATAATGCTTTTTGGAACGGTTCTGTAATGACCTATGGAGATGGTATCGGAACTGGTGGATTTGACATATTGACGGCATTAGATGTTGCTGGTCACGAAATTGGTCACGCCGTTTGTAGCAATACAGCCAACTTAACTTACTTAAATGAGTCGGGTGCAATGAATGAAGGATTTTCAGATATCTGGGGAGCTTGTATTGAGTTTTCAGCAGCACCAACGAAATCAACTTGGTTAATTGGCGAAGATATCGAAAGAAGAACAGGACATTTGTCATTACGTTCTATGAGCAATCCTAATGCTGAAGGACAACCAGATACCTACAAAGGTACATATTGGTATACAGGAACTGCAGATTCAGGGGGTGTACATACTAATAGTGGAGTATTAAATCACTGGTTCTATATTTTATCTATTGGTAAATCAGGGACAAATGATATAGGAAGCGCATATAATGTAACTGGGATTACAATAGCTAACGCGGAAAAAATAGCCTATCGTTTAGAAAGCGTTTACTTGACCGCAAGTTCTACTTATGCTAATGCAAGAACATACGGTATTCAATCAGCAGTCGACTTATTTGGAGCTGGTTCTGCTGAAGTAATTGCTACTACAAATGCATTTTATGCCGTAGGGGTTGGTGCCGCATATGCTGGATCAGCTGATACTATCGCTCCATCTACACCAGCTGGTTTAGCAGCTTCAGGAACTACTTCAACAACAACAAACTTATCCTGGACAGCTTCTACTGATAATGTAGCAGTTACAGGATATAATGTTTATCAAGGGGCTACTTTAAAAGCCACAGTTACAGGAACTACTTATGTTGTTTCAGGATTAACTGCTGCTACAGCTTACACTTTCTCTGTAAAAGCAAAAGATGCTGCCGGTAATTTATCTGCTGCAAGTAATGTAGTAAATGTTACAACATCAGGAACTACAGTAACGTATTGCGTTTCAAAAGGAAGTAATGCAACGTCTGAATACATCGACTATGTTGGTTTAGGTGGAATTGCTAATACAAGTGGTGCAAATGCAGGATACGGAAACTTTACAGCTTTGACAGGAAATGTACCTTATGGTTCAAACACCATTTTATTTAGCGCAGGTTTTAGTGGCTCAGCATATACTGAGTATTGGAAAATCTGGATTGACTATAACAAAAACGGTGTTTTTGAAACTGCTGAACAAATCGTTTCTGGATCTTCTTCTAGCAGCGCTAACCTAACAGCGACATTTACTGTTCCAACAACTGCTTTGGCAGGAGCAACAAGAATGAGAGTTTCTATGAAATATAATGCAGCTCAAACGGCTTGTGAAACTTTTTCTTACGGAGAAGTAGAAGACTATACTGTAAATATTGGAGGGGCAGCTATTGCAGGATTTAATACAAGTTTTGCAGGTGATTTGGGTAATGAAAATAACATTTTTGATTACACGATGTCACCAAATCCAGCTAACGAATTCTTAAATGTTAAAATGGCAGACAACAGAAGTGCTTCTTTTAGAGTTATCAATTACTTAGGCCAACAAGTTGAGTCAGGTAAAATTTCTGAAAATGCAATCAATGTTAGCAAATTAGGAGCTGGAATTTATCTCTTGGAAGTAAACGACGGTCAAAAAAGAATGACTAAGAAATTTATCAAAAAATAATATTTCTTTTTTCTCAGATCAAAAGGGGGTTGTCTTAAAAAGATGCCCCCTTTTCTTATTTACTGATGTCTTGCTGCATCAGCCTTGACACTACTTTATTGATAAAAACTCCTTTTATTTTGCATTAAATAAAAAATAAAAGCAGTTTTTAATAACATCGTATGTGTTTTTTGTTAAATTTGAAAAAATAAATTTTTAATTTAAAAAATCAAAACTAACCAAAACCCCAAATTAATGACAACAAAACTACTCGGGAAAATTGCAGTACTGGCTAGCGTTTCTATTTTTGCTTTTGAAGCAAATGCGCAAGATGCTAACAAAAATGTGAAACAAAAATTCACAGATGAAAGAGGAAAACCATCCTTAATCACCTTTAATGAAAAATCAACTTATAAATCTACTGATTCTCAAACCGCATTCGTAGAACTATTAGGTTTAAAAAACAATTCTAATTTTTCTAAAACAAAATCAGAAACAGACAAATTAGGAATCTCACACGAAAAATTTCAATTATTTCACCAAGGAGTAAAAGTGGAATTTTCAACTTACACGCTTCACTCGAAATCTGGGAAACTTGAATCTATGAGCGGAGAGTTCTATCAATTAGACAATGTAAATACACGTCCTTCTTTATCAAAGGAACAAGCATTTAATCGTGCATTACAGCAAATTGGAGCTTCAAAATATCTTTGGGACTCACCAGCTGAAGCAAAATTAAACGATTATCAAAAACCTGCAGGAGAATTAGTTTTACTTCCGCTTACAGATGAAGATAACAACGGTAAAAAAACGGAGCAACTTCGCTTAGCTTACAAATTTGACATCTATGCTACAAATCCTGTAAGCCGCGGAGACATCTATGTTGATGCAGTAACTGGAGTAACTTTATTATACAACGCTACGATTAAGCATTTAGGTGAATTCAGCAACGGATCAAAACCATCAGTTGACAAAAAAACAGGAAATAAAAGTATGGCTACAGCTTTTGTAGCAGCTAATGCTGACACACGTTACAGCGGAACGCAATCTATTCAAACTTCTCTTAGCGGAGCATCATACATTTTATCTGATGCCACTCGTGGAAGCGGAGTTATGACTTACAATATGAAAAAGGGGACTAGCTACACTGCAGCAGTTAACTTTACAGATGCAGACAACAACTGGACTGCCGCTGAATATAACAATGTAAACAAGGATAATGGAGCATTAGACGCGCATTGGGGAGCTGAAAAGACATATGACTACTTTTCTCTTATTCACGGAAGAAACAGTTATAACAACGCTGGAGCAGCTATAAAAAGCTACGTTCACTATAGCTCAGCTTACAATAATGCATACTGGAATGGAAGTGTGATGACTTATGGTGATGGTTCTGGAACTGGTGGTTTTGATATCTTGACCTCAATCGATGTAGCTGGACACGAAATAGGCCATGCTGTTTGTACAAATACTGCTAACTTAGCATATCAAAAAGAATCTGGAGCAATGAATGAAGCGCTTTCCGATATCTGGGGAGCTTGTATTGAGTATTATGCCGCGCCAAACAAACAACGTTGGTTAATTGGTGAAGATATCGAAAGAAGAGCAGGACACTTATCTTTACGTTCTATGAGTAATCCTAAAAGTGAAGGACAACCTGACACTTACGGTGGAGCAAATTGGACAAGCCAAACTAAATGCCGACCAACTTCTAACAATGATCAATGTGGTGTTCATAACAATAGCGGTGTTTTAAATCACTGGTTCTATATCTTAACCGAAGGTAAGACAGGAACAAATGACCTAGGAAGTTCTTACAGCATAACAGGTATTGGAATTGATAAAGCAGCTAAAATAACTTACCGTATGGAAAGTGTTTACATGACGTCAAGCTCCACTTACGCAAATGCAAGAACGTACGGAATTCAAGCTGCTACTGACTTATATGGGGCTGGTTCTCTAGAGGTGATTGCAACGACTAATGCATTTTACGCAGTAGGAGTTGGAACAGCTTACGTTTCAACAGCTAAAATAGCTGTTCCTAAATCTGCAAAAACTGCAACAACTACTGAAGCATTTGTATTGTATCCAAATCCAACTTCAGAAGTATTGAATGTTTCTGTAAAAGAAAATAAAGTAAGCTCATACAAAATTTTCAATTCTCTAGGATTCCAAATTCAAACTGGAAAAACTTCTGGTGGTGAAATCAATGTAAGCAACCTAAGCAAAGGAATCTATTTCTTCGAATTAAACAATGGTCAAGACACTGTCGTTAAATCATTTATTAAGAAATAATCATTTTTAAATAAGTTCAAAAGAAAGCCTCACATGTAGACTGCCCCCAAAAAGTTAGACACTATTTGGGGGTATTTTTATGGAAAGAAAAGTCAAGTATGATTATGCGTTTAAGCTTGAATGCGTCAAATTAGTATTAGAAAAACATTATTCTTGTAATTATGTTTCAAAGCAAAAAGGTCCGGATGAATCTAATATTCGTAAATGGGTTGGATTTTATAGGCAATATGGATGTAGTGGTTTGCTACCAAGAAAGAACCAGAGTTACTCTGTTAGTTTTAAATTGAAAGTGTTAAAAGCAATTGATAAGGATTTACTATCCCTGAGAGATTCATGCTTAAAATTTAACATTCCTGAC
>NZ_FRCL01000020.1 GCF_900142885.1 Flavobacterium xinjiangense
TAATGATGCAAGGATTGCCTTATTGGATATTCTCGAAGATAGATATGGTTTAGGGTCAACTATGATTACTTCACAGTTGCCCGTGGACACTTGGTACAACTTCATTGAGGAGCCAACTCTGGCCGACGCCATAATGGACAGATTGTCAGCTTCAGCACACAGAATAGCATTAACAGGAAAATCTTTGAGAACTAAAAAAAATCATTAACTTTGAAAAACATCATCTTTACTTAGTGATGATAAAGGCCGGTTTGACTGGCGTACTTTGCTCCGGAATAAATGGCGACCTTTAGCGCGGAATGGTGGCGTACTTTCGTCGGAATATCCAATTTCGTTATAATTGGATTTTTTTTGTTATTTATCAAATGATCTACAAGGTCTTGATTTTCTTTTGGCACAATATTAAAGCATTCTTTGTCAACAATACCACCAGCCCATTGTTGTTTAGATTCTAAATTGTACGCATTAGTTAATCCGCGTCCAACTATTGTTGTTCCCCGTTTGTGTTCTACAGAAACAGGACCAAATGATAAAGCTCCACGAATCGGAATCCCATCTGCAAGACAACTTCCAATTAGCATTCGACAATATGAAATTATATACAAAAGACCTCTTTGAGTTAACGTATCTTGAATAAAAATAACACTATCTGAAATTACATAGATTTGAATTTTCAAACTTTCTAACTCTTGAGGCGGAGTTATCATTCCTAAAAATATATTTGTTGCTTCTTCAGCAGTTTCTAAACTTTGGTATAGGCCAAATTCATAAGCTTCCATTAATTCTTCATGAGAATTTTTTTCAACCATATTTTTGAAACCTAAAATGTCAAAAAATGCAACAAATGAATTTTTCATACTATTGTTTTTAGCGCAACATTAGCGCATTACAGGTAACGTCCCGCCGCTTGGCGAGGTTGGGGACTAAATTAAGATTAATATTTCGGTTAAGCACAAAATTTCCAAATACAAGACCAACTTTAAATTAAGCCTAAAACCCCAATCTAGCCAAACGGCTGTTAGCGGTAGTGCTTATACTTTAATCAGCTTAAATTTTTAAAAAGATTATCAAAAACATTACAGCAAGAGCCGACATGAAATAAATGAAAAATGACTTTTTATTATTGTAAGCTTTATACTCTTTCTGCATTGATTTGTATTTTTCATTCCGATAAACCAAATAATAGTTTAAAACCATTAATGGTAAAATAAAATATACAGCTAAATTCAAAAGAAAATTATACGATTTTGTACTGAAAATTTTCAAAATTAGAAAATCAAAAGTGCTTGGCAATAAATGATTGTTAAGAATAAGAAATATTAACAAAAGATAGACTGATGTTGCTGTGGCAAAATAAAAATTAGAAGTGAATTTCCAAATATTACTCATCGGACCATTATTCCTTGCAGTATAAATTGAGCTCTTTAGTATTTTCAAGTACATTTTTAAGATTTTGGTTTTGGCATTACCGCTAACGTTTTGCTGCTTTGAGATGGCTGGAAGTTCGTAACCGCTCAATTTTCGGCTTAAGGAAAACTTGATGCGAAACGGTAATTCCACTAAATTCCAGCTATATCAAAACAGCTGTTATATGCTGCTTGTTTTTGGTCGACATTACGATTTAAACCACAAAATTTTTCAAGTTTCTGTTGGCAAATTCCAACTTTCGCACTTCTGTTTTCGGTTCGTAATTTTCAACGTTTCATTTCTCATTTTTCTGTTATAAATCTAAAAATAAAAATTAAATTTTTTCTATAAAATTCAACTTTCAAACTTCCGCTTTTAAACTCTAATTTTCAAGTTCTGTTACCGTATTCCAACTTTCAAGTTTCGGTTTTTCAGATTCCAATTTTCCAACTTCTGTTTTTCAGATTCTAACTTTCAAACTTCTGTTGTAGTATTCCAATTTTACAAAAGTTAATATATATGATATTTAATTTTCATCAGCTTTATTTACAACTTTTTTAATATCAAAATATCTGTAATCAATAGGTTGACTATTGTTTTTAGTGACAATTTTAGAAAAATCTACAACTCCATCTGTTTCTTCAAATATTTGAATTGGTGAAGATTTATTTTCGGCGATATTGATAAGATTAAATTTGTGAAAATTTTTCATTAAAGAATCTATTGCGGAAATATTTGTTGTTTCAGAATTATTAAAACTCACATCGTAAATTATTCCATTGTCTGTTTTTATATTTAGATTTTTAACAAATCCAATTTCATTAGATAATTTAAAACTATCGATTGTGTATTCATTTCCAGAATGATTCTTGAAAAGTTTTGAAGAAGGTAATGAATCAAAATTACTCCCAAGTTTTATCTGTCCAATACCTTCAAAATTTCTTGTTTTATCGTTACAACCTATAAAAAAAGTTAAAATAAAAATTAGATAAATTATTTTCATACTACAGATTTAATCATAATAATTTATAATGAGAACTTTTCGCGTCATTTCGGCACAAGTTGCATATAACGTCTTGGCACTACAGCGGGTTTGGGACTAAATTAAGCCCTATTTACGACTTGCCAAATATTCCAAATACAAAACTAACTTCCCATTAAGCCAATTGCCCAAATCCGTTGTAGTGGCTGTTATAGAGCGTTTTTTCGGCGGTTAATTTTCAAATAATGTCAAGTCTAAACCGTTACATTCAACATTTATTTCGTCAAAGTCTTTTGAGTCTGTCACGCCAATACCTCCTTGTGGTTTTAGTTCAGTATTGTCTTCAAGTAAAATTCTAAAATTAAAATTATCAATATTAGAGATGCCTTGTGATTCAAAATTTTGTTGAATTGTTCGTTGATATTTTTTATAAATTTCGTTCGCAATTAAATCTCCACTAATAACACCCATATTCGCATCTATAATTGTAAAATAAACTTCTCCAATTTTATCGTTATCTATGTATAAGTATGCTTTCATTAATCCTCTCCATCTATAGAAATATCCAAAAGCTCACTTCCAATTTTTAACCCCAGCATTAAGTCCAACATTTCGCTGTCTCCTTTCACAATAATTAATTTGTATTTATTCTGTTCACTAGAAATTTCAACATCTTCAATTGAGTTAATTCTAACTGTCATTGCTAACGTGCTATTAAAAGGAATATTTATAAACCATTGTTCTTTAATAGTTCCTTCTTTTAATTGTCCAATTAGATAAAATTCGTTTCTACGTCTTATTGCAAAACTTTCAATGACTTCAAATTGTCCTTCTGCGATTTTTTTCTGCATTATCGTCTTTTTAAAATGCTCTATAACGTTCCTGCGCTACACGCAGGGTGGGGTTAATAATTATTTATTTTTCTGTTTTGCCGAAATTTGGCTGATATGCGTATTCTTTAAATTAAACACAATTGCCCAACTTGCTTGTATCGTGTGTTGTGTGAGGTTATTTATTCTTCTGCTTGTTTTTCTTCTTCGGCATATTCTGAATACTAAACATATTAAATACTTCTAAACTAAATCTTGAGGCAGATACAATCTTATCTTTTGGAAGGATAATCCCCATTTCGTCATCTATTTTTTCCTTTTGACCATTTTCTATAAAGTATTCCAATATGTCAAAATAGAAAGTTGTTAAATGAAGAACTTTAGTTTCATCTTCTCTATACCCACTCATATAAGGAATTATTTCTATTTGTTGATTTATTAAAGGTTTTGATATCCTGTTAACGTAGCCAACATATACTTTTCCGCTTTCAGTTGTTATCGTAAGCAATCCATCTTCGATTTTCTTTTCATTCATTGATTTGTAGAAAAGCCTTTCGTATTCATCGCCCCACAAACGAACCGTAATTTTCAACATCCACTTCGTAGGGATGACAAAATTTAGAAAATAAGATAGTATAAGACTAACACCCAAAGTCAGTAACCCAAAATTTAAACTTTGAAAAACAAACGGATTAAGCTTCTTTAAGTTATTACGGAAATGGGGATAATATTGGAGTATTTTTAAATCAAAATAGTATGATACAAAATATATAAATAACGCACAAAGCATTGAATTAAAGATTAGTCTTTGTGTTTCAATTTTACTGTGGTAATATCTTGAAAAATAAAATGAAATAAGGAATAGATATCCTGATAACAATGGGAGAATTAAAAGTAAAGGAGAATCAAAATTAAGCATTTACTTTTTCGTTATATCCTCTAGCAGCTTTACGCATTTTTTCTATAAACTTTTTGGCTTCTACTTTATCGTAAAAAATATCTTCACTTTTTACATATATATCCCCTTGAAAGTTAACTCTAACTTTTCCATTATAAGCTGTTCTTACAGAGCTTATAAAACGTGTTATTTTATTAGGTTTACTCATAATCAAAAGTTTTATTTTTTCAAATATACAACAAATTTTATTCCAAGTCAATCCCATTCTATTTTGTGTTTTTAGCACGTTGGTTCTTTATAATCTCACACAACGTCCCGGCGCTTGGCGAGGTTTGGGATTAAGGAAACCTTAATTTTTCGGTTAAAAATATAACTTTCCTGACACAAAACCAACTTCAAATTAAGCCTAAAACCCAAATCTTGCCAAACGCCTGTTGTGTGATGTTATAATTTTACGGATAGTTTCTCTTTCAGCACTTTTGCCACTTTTTCTTTCTGTAAAATATTACTAAAAATTCTTTTGTAACCGATAACTTTTATTTTTCCAATTTCTGCATAATAAACATTATCAATTTCGGAAACTTTGCAATCTCTATCTTTCGTTAATTTGTCAAATACTGTTTTGCCCTCGCAAATAATAAATTCAGGTTCAATAATATCTATAAGTTTATTTATCCATTTTTTTGATTTATAGTAAACTTTGTGCTTTTTTAAATGACTTAGTAAACTGAATAAATCATTAGCATTTGTTGTAGATAAAAAATAATAGTTTGTTTTTACAGAATTATTTAATTCAGAATTAGGTATTCCAGCTAATCGAAGTAATTCACGAGTTTCAATTGCTAATTTATAATCTTGACCAACGTATTCCATACGTTCTAATGGACTTAATCTTTTTACTCTTTTTCCTTCATAATTGTAAAATCCTGCTCCAGGATTTATACCAATAAACATAAATTTTGGTTTATAAATTAATCGAGATAAAAAAACTTGAATTCCTTTGTAATACTTATCAAGAATTTTTGATAAATCCTCATCCTTTTCAATTTCGGCTAGAAATTCTTGAATTTCTATTTTTATCTCGTTATAACTATTCTCCATATTTTGGATTATTGTTTTTTTTTGAATATTTTGATATCAGCCTTACCTTTTTCTTTAATGATTATTTCTTCATTTTCAGTATTAGGGTCAATCATATGATGCAGAGTTTTGAAGTAAACAAATTGTTCTTTATTATTCTTTTCATATTTATAAAAATCTTCTTCATATTCACAGCAGCTATAGTAATCTTTTGTTGTTATTTCTTTTTTCTCATAATCAATATTTCCTTTTCCCTCGTGTAAAGAAATACTTGGAAAATCTTTTAGTTCAATTAATTCATTATTTTGAAACTCAAAAACTCTATAAACTGGTGCGTTATATTCTTCCAAGCCAGTTTCAGTTATTATTAATTCTTCAACGTTATCAAAATTGATGTCTTTGAAATAGAAATCTGGCCTACCTTCGGTAGAATAATTAGTTTGTATAATGTTAGGAATATCGCTTTTTTTGAAACCTTCGTAAACTTTTAAGCTGCAAATACTATCACTGATTGAATAGCTTTGATAATTAATTTTAAATTTAGTTTTGTCGTTTTGTCTTTCTAATTCTAAAATTGCAGTTCCAACGATTCTATTATCAATGTCTGAAATACTGTCTTTAATTGTCCAAAATATTTTTGCATTAAAGCCTTTAATAGGCTCGGTAAATTCAACTATAATTTTGTTGTTTTTTTCTTTTGATTTTTGTTCTATGTCTTGACTTTGGCAACTTTTAGCAAAAAGCAATAGAATTAATAATGTAAATTTCATATGATTATATTTTATAAAGCAGGTTGATGTTTTCCAGTTGGACTTTTTTTGCAATTATTTATTGTCATTTGGAATATACTATTATATTTACTACCACAAAATTTACAATTGTATTGCGATTTTATTTTTCCTTCGTAGAGTTGATGTTTACCATTTGTATTTTTACAGTTATTTAAGGTTAATAGTGAAATACTACCATATTGACTTCCACAATTTTTACATAGAAAAATTTCTTTTTCTACTATTTCTTTCTGGTCATTTCCAGATACCTTTTCTTTTACAACAATTTGTTTTGGTTTATTTATAATTTTTTTTGTTACACTTTTTTTTGCTGTAGATTTTGTTGATGAAGGTTTTTTAATTTTTAAAACTGTAAAAATTAAAATAATACCAATAATAATTAATGTAATCGGATAATCTCCAATTTTCTTATCACTATTGTCTTTAATTGAATTTGATAAAAAATTTGTTGAAACAAAACCTTTTACACCATTTTCTGTTTCTATTTCTGTCCAATTACCATTTTCTGAAATAACGGTCACCTTTTCATTTTTAGTTGCTTTTGTAACTATTTCAAAATTTTTCCCAGCACCATTTCTGATGTTAAGTTCATTTGCATTTATGTATTTAGTTTCTTGAGAAATTGCAATAATTGAATTTAAGAGCAATAAAATAATGGTAAATTTTTTTTTCATATGTTGGTTTTCGGTTTTTTTGGAATAATATCACACAACGTTCCCGCGCTACAAGCAGTTTGGGGTTAAATTAAGACCTATTTTCGGATTTGCCAAATCTTCCAAATACAAAACCAATTTCAAATTAAACCTAATACCCAAATTGCTTGTAGCGTGTGTTAGGGTGTGTAGCTTGACGATGCTGAGCACGAACGATTAGACTTTCCATTTTTCTATTCTAATTTTGGTAACATTTCCGCCTTCCGATTTTCGTTCTAAACAGTTTCCGCTTTTGAACTTCAAGCTTCAGTTAAATCTCAAAGAAAATCGACAAAAAAATTCCGCTTTCGGTTTTCCATAAAGCAGTTCACGTTTCTTTGTCCGCAACAATTAAGTTTCAGATTTCGGTTCAGATTTCGGTTCAGATTTGAGTTCAGATTTGAGTTCAGATTTGAGTTCAGATTTGAGTTCAGATTTGAGTTCAGATTTCGGCCAGCTCGGTTTCTGCGTCGTTATGTACTTGCCGAACTAAAGTTTCTGATTAAAATCGACTGTTGATCGTCAACAGCTATACACCCTAACGTTCTCACGCTTGTAGTGGTTGGGAAAAGTACAAAATTATCTTCGGAGTTAACCAAATAAAAACAGACACAAAATGAACAATAAATTAAGCCAAAAGACCCAATCACTACAAACGTGTGTTAGTGATAGTGCTTTTTCTTCGGCAAACGAATATGATAAAATCAATTCGTTTTTCAGTAATGAAATAAACATTTATGAACAAGAATGCTTAAAATCAAATGTATCTGTGTATTTTTGTTATAATTCATTGATGTATAAATTTCAAAAATACGCAGACGAAAAAAATAAAATAAAACTTATCGAAAGATTAGATTTTACAGACAAAAACAGAGTTAAGGTTTTGCTAAATAAAGCTTCTTTTAGTTCAAAAAAAGAGGAATTGAAATTAGCAACTGAAAACTTTGCTTTAATAAAACACGATTTGTTTGAATGGTTGGATAAAACTAAAAATCCTTATTTTTTTATTTTACATCCTTTTTTCAAATTTGGTTCAGGAATTAATTACATACCAATTCCTTATAAAAAAGACAATATGAGTGGCGTTCAAAATACGGACATAGCTTGTGATTATGCAAATTACGTCTTGTTTGGGTAGCATTATCACTAACGTCCCGCCGCTTTGAGATGGTGTGTGGTTCGTAACCTTTCAACTTTCGGCTTTGCAGAAAAGTTGATGCGAAACGGTAATTCCACTAAATCACACACTAGCTCAAAACGGCTGTTAGTGGCTGGTTGTTTTTAGGCGAAATTACGATTTCAACCCAATTTTTTTTAATTTCTGCTTTTCGAATTGCCGTCGGCAAATTCAAACTTTTCGATTCGGTTTTCTAGTTTCTGCTTTTCACGCTTCTATGGATAAAACCCAACTTCCACGTTTCTGCTTTTCACGCTTCAACTGGCAAATTCCAATTTTAACACCTCTGCTTTTCACGCCTCAACTGGCAAAATCCAACTTTCACGCCTCTGCTTTTCACGCTTCTACTGGCAAATTCCAATTTTCAAGTTTCTGCTTTTCACGCTTCTACGGACAAAACCCAATTTTCAAGTTTCTGCTTTTCACATTCCAATTCTCAAGTTGCAATATTTATATTTTTGATTTTCGCTTTTCAATCTTAAAAACCAAATTTTCACGTTTCTGCTTTTCACGTTCCGATTTTCACGCTTACATTTTCGGTTTTCTAGGGTAACGAAAACCAATCATTTCAAAATATTTTTCTGCGTAAGTTCGGCTTCAACTTGCCACTAACGTCTCGTGGCTTGGCGTCAGTTGGGGATTTGGTTAGCCAAATGTATCGATTTAAAAACCAACTTCCAAGTACAAAGCCAACTTTAAAGTTTGCCTAAAACCCCAATTGCGCCAAACCGCTGTTAACTGCCGTATTTTTTCTTCATTATTTTTAGTAATTCAAATAATCCTTTTTGTCCATCTTCAGTTGCACAATTTGTTTGCACAATATATGCTTTTTTTCTCTTTTTGTCAATTTGAGTATAACAAAAAAATGTGCCATCTGAACCTGCGTGTTCAGATATTTCTCTTTTTTCATCTTTTATGTTTCCCCAACCAATCGAATATTCATTTTTACCATAATGTAAATATTCATATGTTTTAGTTTTTAGAAAATTGTCTTTTCCATTTAATCCACTTAGATTTAATTGCACAAATTTTGCATAATCATTGAGTTGCATACTTAAATCTCCTGCTGGTTCGGCTAAACTTAAATCGTATTTTGTGTTTGGCGAAAGTGATTTTAAAGTATCATTTTCAATCCAATGTCCCCAAGGTTGATTTAATTCAAATCGGTTTGGCCAACCAAACTTATAATTTAATTTCAATTTTTCTTTTATAACTATGTTTACGAGTTCTTCCCAACTTTTTCCGCTAACTTTTTCAATCATTAATGTTGCTAAACTATAACCTGCATTTGAATAATTGAAAGTTTTATTATTTTGTTTTACAGGTTCGTTTTTTAAAAGAAATTCGCAAAATTGTTTTCTCTTTTCTGATTTAGTTCCAATAAATTTAGGAAGTTTTTCATATTCATTTCCACTTGTAAATGGTTGAATTCTTGCACGATGAGATAATAAATCTTCTAAAGTTATTTTGTAAAACGCTTCATTACTTTTCTTTTTCCATTTCGGAAATAAGTCGAAAAATTTTGTTTTCCAATTAATTTTGTTTTGTTCAACAAAATAAGCACAAATAAATCCTGTTATTGCTTTTGTGTTTGAACCCAAATGAAAATAATCATTTGATTTTGCTTCATCTTCTTTGTTTTTTGATTCTATTTTGTGAAATCCTAAAGTTTGCATTTCAATTATGCTGTCAACTGAAACAATTGCAAATGCAATTTCAGGAATTTTATATTTTATTCTTAAACTGTCGGCAATTATATTCAGATTTTGACAATAAATATTAAAAGTTAAAAAGATAAATAATATTGAAAAAAAATTTCTCATAATATATTCGGTTCTGGTAATATGGCAGTTAACGTTCTCGCGCTACAGCGGGTTTGGGACTAAATTAAGCCCATTATTCGGATTTGCCAAATCATTACAAATACAAAACCAACTTTCCATTAAGCCAATTGCCCAAATCCGTTGTAGCGTGTGTTGGCAGGCGTAACAATATGCACAAACTTTTTACGCTTCTTGTATTAATTATTTATTCTTTTTTCTTCTTCCCACGGATAAAGACCATCATAAACTCCTTTGTTGATGAATACACATAAAAATTCTGTAATCGAATTTGTTAATACAAATACATCTTCAACTTTATGATATATTTTATAATCTTCAATATTTTCTTGGTTTATTTCAACACTCCACATATCACAATAAATTAAATACTCCGTAAAATGAAATGAGTTGTCACTTATTAAATAATCATCTTTTTGGTGTTCAATTATTTCAGAAAGTGGTATGAGTCTGAACAAAATATCGTCTGTTTCAAAACCATTACAAAATTCATATAGTATTTTGAAATCTTTTGGCAATTCTATTTTAATATTTTTAAAATTTTCAATTTCAATTTCAGTAGCAGGTTGGTTAAATTGAATTCCAAGTTGTGAAGCGTTTTCTTTCATATAATTCAAAACTTCAATTAATGTAGTAGAGGAATTATATGTTATTGTTTTACCAAAATTATTCGTTTTGGAAACATTTTGTGAATTTATTTTTGCGTCAACTTGAGAATCTGTTTTGTTAGTTATTTTTCTAAAAAAGTTAAAGAAATTCATAGTTGATTTTTTAAGATTCTGGTTTTTTTCAGTTATGCCTGCCAACGTTTGGCAGCTACAAGTGGTTTGGGACTAAATTAAGCCCATTATTCGGATTTGCCAAAATATCCCAAATACAAACCGATTTTTCCATTAAGCCAATTACCCAAATCACTTGTAGGTGCGGTTATGAGCTGGTTGTTTCTAGCCGATATTCCTGATTATTAACTGATTTTCAGCCATATCTTGGCCGATTAAAAACCTAATTCTTGCCCAAATTTCGGCTAAATTTTATTCCCTTTTTTCGTTTCGATTTGACAATCAAAACGATTTTATTTTTATTCTCAATGAAACTTCAATATTTAAGTTTCAGTTTTCGCAATCCAATTTAAAACTCCAATTTTCAAGTTCCGCTTTTCAAGTTCCGCTTTTCAGATTCAGTTTAGAAACTCCAAAATTCAAGTTTGCTTTTCAAGTTTCTGCTTTTGAATTTCTGAATTTCGGATTCAGTTTACAAACTCCAATATTCAAGTTTTGATTTTCAAGTTTCCAATTAAAAATCCAATTTTCAAGTTTCTGAATTTCGATTTTCTGAGCAACTAAATGCTTTTTTGAAACGTGATTTTAACTGAAATGCTCTTTTTCAACTAGCTCATAACGTCCCGCCGCTTTGAGATGGTGTGTGGTTCGTAACCTTCCAATTTTCGGCTTTGCAGAAAATATGATGCGAAACGGTAATTCCACTAAATCACACACTAGCTCAAAACGGCTGTTAGCGGTAGTGCTTCTTTTCGTCTGCTATTCACTCTGTTTGCCAACTGTCCGCAATGCTTTTTTGATAATGTAAGCTGTTTCTTTTGTTGGGCTTTTTTTCTCCCACTTTTTACAAATGTCTATCACAAATTGAGGTTGCGTTTTGCTTGCATCGTTTAACCAATTGCCAACGCTGTCTTGTACATACTTGGCCTTGTCAGATTTCATTGGCTCTAAAATTGTCAAACCTAACTCTGGCTTTTTTTTCAATTCTTCAATATGCTCGCACCAAACGCCTCTTGGTCTTGTAGCTTCGCTTGCAAATCGTCTAACATTTTCGTCTTTGTGATTTGTCCAACTTGATAATATTTCAATACTTTGGGTCAAGTTTTTTGCAATGCTTGGTCTAACAGCTAACCAACAAATTTCTCTTACGCCAAAATGTTTGTCTGCCGAAAAATGTTGGATTTGTTCAAGTTTTTGAGATACGTCCAATTTTTGATTTCTACCGATTGTATATGTCGCCCAACAACGAATTAAGTCCGATTTATGGGTTGAAATAATTGTCAGTATTTCAGTGTCGCCATTTTTTAGCGATTGCTCAAAAAGTCCTGTTCCAATTGCTTCATTAATGGTATTTACGGTTTGCTTTTTCAAGGCTTCAATGCCGGACAATATTGGGGTTAAATATTTTGTCCTACCGAATTGATTTAATAAGTTTTCAAGTAAAAGTCGTTGGTCAACCGCCAACCACTCAACAAGATTTGCAGTTTCAATTTGTCCGCTGTTCAGTTGTTCCAAAATGTCTTTGGGAATGTCTTTTGTCGATTTTGAGCCTTTTCTTTTTACTTCTGTCATTTAGTTATTCATTGTCAAGTTGTTCTGTCGGCTCTGTCTCGCAGCATTACCGCTAACGTTCTCGCGCTACAAGCAGTTTGGGATTAAGGAAGCGTAATCTTTCTGATTTGCCAAGTCTTTCAAATACAAACCAATTTTTCCATTAAACCAAATCCCCAAATTGCTTGTAGCGTGTGTTATGGGCTGGTTATTAGCTTAGTTTCCGTAACTTTTTGTTTCGGAAAATTCAAAGCCTTTATTTTTGTCACTGTAATTAAATATCACACTTAATCCACCACCGTTAGCCAAATTGATGTTTTTCCCTTTTGCTGTGGCTAAAAATGGAATAACGTTTACAAAAAAACTTTTCTTTTTGTATTGTAAAGGAACAATTTTAACCAATATTATTGAGCCTTTATGTGCTTTGATTTCTTTTATAATTTCAGGCGCTCCGTCTAGATAATTAATTTTTTTGTTATTTATTACTTTTGGCCAATCATACCACATAACAGTTGAATCAAATTGGACATAAATATTTTCGGCCGTTATTTCGGGAAAATTGCAATATTCCTTCAGCGCATATAAATAAATATTTTCATCTGTTCTTACGTCAGTTGTTAACTCCTGTGATTGGACTTTGATTGAAAAAAGTAGTATTATCAAAAAAAATGTTCTCATTTGTAAAGTGTTGTTGTGAACTAGCCCATAACGTCTTGGCACTACAGCGGGTTTGGGGTTAAATTAAGACCATTCTTCGGATTTGCCAAATATTCAAAGTACAAAGCCATTTTTCCATCAAGCCCAATGCCCAAATACGTTGTAGTGGCTGTTGGTGGCTGGTATTATTTGTCGGGTTAAAATTCAATTTGTCTCTTTTTCAGTGTGTTAGTTTTTATACTCCAAATTGTCTTAAATGATGGTCAAAATGTTTCCATTGTGCAATCGCCCATTCATTTGGTGTCAAATAACCAAAAAAAGGATGAGGCAGTTTAGTGCATTTTTCAGGTCCAATTTCATAAAATTGTCCAATAAGTTGAATAGCTTTAGTTTTTTCTTTTTCAAAATTCTGTTGGTTGGTGATAATATAATTTTTCCCTGTTGGACCATTTTTGGAAAATTGTTTCTCACTCACATAACGCCTAACAAAAAATCTACCTAAAATTCTTCCAATTAACATTCTTTTTTGAGGTTTTTTACCAAGTGAGGTTTCAAGAAAGGCATTTAAATGAGCTAACATTTGAGACACATCCATTTTTCCCCATTGTCTAACAGCATTTGGTTGAATATTGTCTAATCTTTTTAATATTTCCTCACAGTCTATTTGGTTGTATAAATTGTTCATTTTTTTTATTTGTCAGTTGGTTCGTTTACGTTGGTTCGGTACACTTGCCACCAACGTTCCCTTGCTCTTACGTCCGTTGTGGATTTTTATGACCGATGTTTAAGTTCAAGACAAATAATTATTCACTCAAAAATTAACAAATTAAGCCCGATACCACAATAGCGTAAAGCAAGTGTTAGCGTTTAGTGCTCGAAAAA
Organism: Flavobacterium xinjiangense; assembly: GCF_900142885.1. GTDB lineage: Bacteria > Bacteroidota > Bacteroidia > Flavobacteriales > Flavobacteriaceae > Flavobacterium > Flavobacterium xinjiangense. Next base: position 13,568 of record NZ_FRCL01000020.1, read on the forward strand.
ATAATGTTATTATGGAAAAATACAACAAAGAAGAACTTAAAAAAATTGCTCACTCATTAGGAATTAGACTTTTTGAAAGCGTTATGTCGCACAACAAAAAAGACAAACAATTACCAAATGAATTTTACCGAAATTATTATCAATCTGAAACTGATAATACATTTGAAAAACTGATTGAAAAAGGTTTTGCAGTAAAAGACGAAAGATTGAATTTAAACTACTACTTCATTACTGATATAGGAATTGAGAAGTTCAGAACTGAATTTGAAGAATTGGTTAATTATCAACCAAAAAAAGAAAGGGATTTAAGCTACTTGAAAAACCGTATAAATTTCTATTGTGATTTTTATAATTATAGGTTTTGCGAAGATAATTCAGAACACGTTATTTCTGCTTATGTAAATTACTTTTTAAAAGGATTTTATATGTCGCACACTACAAATGATTGCGTGATTAGATTTAAGCGTGAATTACGTTCTTTTAAAAACGTTCTCGTTACCGAAGAAGTTCTTTAGCATTAACGCTAACTTGTATATACTCGCTACAAAGTAGCGCCTATACACCCAAAATTGGGTAGATTGTCGCTATTCAATAGCGGATAGCGATCAAATATAATAATAATATTTTTATTACAAACTATCAAAAGGGCTTTTAATTTGTTGAATGCTTTTTGTACTTACATGGGTATATATTTCGGTCGTTTTGCTACTATTATGACCTAATAATTCTTGAATGTAACGCAGGTCGGTTCCGCTCTCCAATAGGTGCGTTGCATAACTATGTCGCAGCCAGTGTAAGGTAACAGGCTTTGTGATTCCTGCCTTTTTTACTGCTTGTTTTAAAACTTGTTGTAAACTTCTATTGTCATACGGCTGGCCTTTAAGCTGACCTTCAAATAAATAAGTTATGGGTTTGTAAGCAACAAAATAGAGACGAAGCATTTCTAAAATTTTTGGGCTCAATGGGACTATTCTGTCTTTTTTGCCTTTAGAGTTTTTAAGTAATACAATATTTCTCATAGAATCTATATGAACGGGCTGAAGTGCCAATAATTCGCCACAACGCAAACCACAACTATAAATCAGCGAAAGCATCATTCTATGTTTAATATTAATGTGGGCATCTAATATCAATTTTATTTCTTCTTTGCTCAAAACATTAGGCAATAGTTTGGCTCGTTTTGGTCGATGAATTTTATCAACTTCAATTTTTGTTTCTCGAATGGTTTTGAAGAATAATTTAATGGCGTTGACAATCTGATTTTGGTAGGAAGCCGAAAGATTATTTTTTAAAATATACTCGTTGTTATAGATGATTACGTCCTCATTATTGATTTCTACAACTGATTTTTCTCGATAGAAAATTAGGAAAGATTTTAAGGCTTCGCTATAGGTAGTAATAGTACTTTCGCTATAGCGTTTGGAACGCATCCATTGTATGAATTTCTCTATTTGAACAATTCCTTCGGGTGAAGCGAGCGAATATGACAATGGTTTTATCTTGAAACGTTCTCTATTTTCCAGTGTATCCGGGAGGTGCCAAACCGTTTTTTGTTGGCTCCATTGAGCTCCTTCTATTTGTTTGATACGGGCAATCAGGTCTTGACTTTTTTCAAAATAAACGGCAATTCTATTTTCGCTGTTGTGTTTTATTAGTTTTGCTGCCCAAGTCATATCGTGTTGATTTTGTGATTGAAAGATACTATTTTTTTTACAAATATTGTGTTATTATTGCAATGGTTCTGGAAGTATAGCAGCTTTTATGCGTGAGGGATAAAAGTGGAAATCCTTTTATGAAGCGTAGCGGAATAAAAGATTACTTCACAATATTTTCATTTTAAGCTGAGTTCAGTGAACTTGTTTACAGCGGATAGCCCGACCTTTTTAGGGCACGCCCCAATTAATTTGATAAATGGTAATTAATTTTTTAAATTATCTAATTATCTAGTTTTCTTCCGAAAAAGTATTTAAATTTTGGTTGTCAGGAACCCACTTTTTCATTTCATCGGAAGAAAAATATTTTTTTGATGTGGGTTTCAAATTAACCTATCTTTGCCAGCCGAACAATCGGGTGAAATACGTTACTATGAAGTTTGATTTATTAAAAAAAGATCCGCTGTCCAAAGCCAGAGCGGGAAGCATTACCACTGATCACGGTGTGATTGAAACCCCAATTTTTATGCCTGTAGGAACTGTAGGTTCTGTAAAAGGCGTGCATCAGCGGGAATTGAAAGACGATATAAACCCGGATATTATCCTGGGAAATACCTACCATTTATACCTAAGGCCACAAACTGAAATTCTGGAGAAAGCAGGTGGATTGCATAAATTCATGAACTGGGACCGTAATATTTTGACGGATTCTGGTGGGTACCAAGTGTATTCACTGTCGGCCAACCGAAAAATTAAGGAAGAAGGAGTGAAGTTTAAATCGCATATTGACGGTTCGTACCACTTTTTTACTCCAGAGAATGTGATGGAAATTCAACGTACCATAGGTGCCGATATTATCATGGCTTTTGACGAGTGTACGCCATATCCTTGTGATTATAACTATGCGAAGCGATCAATGAAAATGACGCACCGCTGGTTAGACCGTTGCATCAATCATTTAGACACGCAGCCTTTTAAATACGGTTATGAGCAAACGTTTTTTCCAATTGTGCAAGGAAGTTGTTATAAAGATTTGCGCCAACAATCAGCTGAATATATTGCGAATTCAAATCAACAAGGAAATGCGATTGGCGGACTTTCAGTAGGGGAACCGGCTGAGGAAATGTATGCCATGACCGAGGTGGTTTGTGAAATCCTGCCCGAAGACAAGCCCCGTTACCTAATGGGCGTGGGGACCCCGATAAATATTCTGGAGAATATTGCTCTAGGAATTGACATGTTTGACTGTGTGATGCCTACGCGTAACGCCAGAAACGGAATGTTGTTTACGGCGAATGGTTCTATAAATATCAAAAACAAAAAATGGGAAGCTGATTTTTCGCCTATTGACGAAATGGGAATCACCTATGTAGATACTGAATATACAAAAGCATATTTGCGTCACCTTTTTGCTGCCAATGAATACCTGGGGAAACAAATTGCTACGATCCATAATCTTGGATTTTACATGTGGTTGGTTCGTGAGGCCAGAAAACATATCTTAGCAGGCGATTTCAAGCCTTGGAAAGAAATGATGGTGAAAAATATGAACCAACGTTTATAAATTCGTTGATTTGTTTATTCGGTTATTTGTTTAACCGTATTAAAGTATTGTAATTTAGGTTTAATTGTTTATTCGTAAAGCAAATAACGATTCACCAAATTAACAAACAACCGATTCACCATTTTAACGATTAACCGAATATACCTTTATGCTAACAATAATTGACAAATACATCCTAAAAAGATATTTAGCCACGTTTTCGGCTATGTTGTTAATGTTTATACCTATAGGAATTGTTATTGATGTTTCGGAGAAGATTAATTTCATGCTAGAGAACAAAGTTCCCTTCATTGAAATTGCGATCTACTATTATCATTTTACTATTTATTTTGCGAATTCCTTATTTCCGATCTTTTTATTTTTATCGATTATTTGGTTTACCTCGAAATTAGCGAATAACACGGAGATTATTGCCATTTTGAGTTCTGGGATTTCGTTTACACGGTTTTTGAGGCCTTTCATAATTGGGGCTACTATTGTTTCTATTTTTGTTTTGTTGATGGGCTTTTTTGTTGTTCCTAAATCCAGCGAAGGGTTTAACAACTTTAGATATACCTACCTGAAAACAGGAGGGAAAGAGGCCATGAGAGGCGATAATACAGATGTGTTTAGGCAAATTAGCGATACAGAATTTATCTACGTAAATAGCTTTAACCCATTGTCTAAGATTGCTTTTAATTTTTCGTTGGAAAAATTTAAAAAGGAGAAATTAATATACAAAATCACTGCCAGCAGAATACAATGGAATCCAAAGCAGCGTACTTATACGATGTATGATTACACTAAAAGAACGGTTGGGGAACTAAATGATAAAATTGAAAAAGCACCTGAGAAAGTGGCTCGTTTTAGTTTTGAGTTAGAAGACTTAACGCCTGTGGTATATATAGCTGAAACATTGACTTTAGATAAATTAGTCAAATTTATAGACAAAGAAAGAAGCCGCGGTTCCTCTAACATCAATGTCTATTTAGTGGTGTTGTACAAGAAATTCAGCGTGCCGGTTTCGGCATTTATTTTAACTATTATCGCAGTTTCTGTTTCGTCTATGAAACGAAGAGGTGGGATGGGAATAAATTTGGCTATAGGAATTGCATTAGCTTTTGCCTTTGTGTTCTTTGATAAAATATTTGGAGTACTAGCGGAGAAGTCCAGTATTCCGCCCCTATTGGCAGTTTGGTTACCAAATATCGGTTTCGGAATATTAGCCGTTTATCTCCTACGAAATGCAAAACGATAAATTCAAAAGTTACCTAAACCTCCATTTTATAGTATTTATTTGGGGTTTTACCGCAATTTTAGGTGCGCTAATCACTATTACTGCTGATGCTTTAGTTTGGTATCGAATGCTTTTTGCCAGCGTTTTTTTATCGCTGTTTATTGTATTCAAAAAGAAATCTTTTAGAATTCCGATGAAATCTTTCCTGAAATTGATTTTTGTAGGCTTATTGATCGCCCTGCACTGGATCTTTTTTTTCAAAGCGATTCATGTTTCTAATGTGTCAATTACACTTTCGGTTTTCTCCTTGGGTGCTTTTTTTGCTTCTATACTGGAACCTATTTTTTATGGAAGGAAAGTACTTTGGTATGAAGTGTTTTTTGGGCTTATCATTATTGCGGGACTGGCACTGATCATGAAAGTTGAAGTCAATTATCTCAGCGGAATGTTATACGCTTTGGTAGCCATAATATTAGGTGTTTTGTTTACTCTCATGAACGGTAAATTAATAGAAAATCACGACCCATCAGTTATCTCCTTTTATGAATTCCTGGCGGGAGCCTTTTTCATTACGGTATACTTTTTATTTCAACAAAAATTCTCTTTGGATTTCTTTGTTTTAACAGTTAATAATTGGATTTTAATTCTGATTTTGGCCTCTATTTGCACGGCGTATGCTTTTACGGCATCAGTAAAAGTGATGCAGAAACTCACGCCTTATACCGTAATGTTGACCACTAATTTAGAACCGGTTTATGGAATTGTATTGGCCTATTTTATACTTGGCGGAAAAGAAAAAATGAGCTTTGAGTTTTACATTGGAGCCCTAATAATTGTAATCACGGTAATCCTGAATGGCGTGATTAAGCATTATAAAAAGGTTGATTAAATTACTTCTTTTGTATCAATTTTAACGTTACTTTGACAAGAAACGCCACGCTAAATAATTCTATTTCAATATTAAGTCAGACCTTTGCAGTATGAAATTGCTATGATTTTAATGAATCGAAATATGGTATTTCACTAAAAAGCAAATAACACATTCGTATGAAAAAGAATAAAAAAAGACTAGGTTTTTTGTTGTTGGCCATTATTTTATTTTTCGGAGGTAAACAGATTTATGACATGAATATCAATCATAATTTTGAAACAATTACGGAGGGTAAAGTGTATAAATCAGGGGTTATTCCACCTGATGAATTGGAAAGTTACGTTACCAAATATCATATAAAATCGATTGTAGACTTGCGATTTCCAGGCACAACAGATTTAAAGAATAATCCGGAAATTCCTGTCGAATTAACCGCTGAACAGAATACGGTGGCAAAAATGAAAGGAGTGAACTATTTTAATAACGGGTCAGATCAGGTTCCCAAACAAGAAAACCTAGACCGGTTTTTTAAAATAATGGATAACAAGGATAATTATCCAGTGTTGATTCATTGCTATCATGGTATTGGCCGCGGCGAAATGTATTCTGCAGTGTACAGAATTGAATATGAAAATTTTACCAATGAAGCAGCGCGTCAAGGAGTACGAACGTTAGTGAAATTCAGTTCCTTTGATGATGGAACTCCAAAGGGAGAGTATTTAAAATCTTACAAATCCAGAAAACAATTAGCAGCCGAAAAGAAATAATTGTATACAGTAAAAGCATTCAAAATCAAGCCTTAGATTCAGCATGCTTCTTGATTTAAAAAGGAACTTCGCTTGATATAAAGACACTTCACTTTTAGTGTAACAAATGAATAATGGTAGTTTCTCTCTAGTTTAAAAGTGATTTTGCTAATTTATTAAAGTACGGTTTGAGACATAAATGAAAAAATACTCTTTTTGAACGATTTAAAATTTTATATTTGCCGTTCGAATTAAAAACAAAAACGTAGAAATCCTATGGAATATTTAGATTTTGAACTTCCAATAAAAGAACTCGAAGATCAGTTAGATAAATGTCTTGTTATTGGTCAAGAATCGGATGTTGATGTAACGAATACTTGCAAACAAATCAACAAAAAACTAGAAGAAACTAAACGAAAAATTTATAAAAACTTAACCGCTTGGCAACGCGTTCAACTATCCAGACACCCAAGTCGTCCTTATACAATGGATCACGTTCGGGCGCTTTGTGGAGAAACGTTCTTGGAACTTTTTGGAGACAGAGGGTTTAAAGATGATAAAGCCATGATTGGTGGTTTAGGAAAAATAGACGGACAATCGTTTATGATTGTAGGTCAACAAAAAGGATTTAATACAAAGACGCGTCAGTTCCGTAATTTCGGAATGGCAAATCCGGAAGGATACCGTAAGGCGTTGCGTTTAATGAAAATGGCAGAGAAATTTGGCATCCCAGTTTTGACTTTAATTGATACTCCGGGTGCATATCCAGGTCTTGAAGCAGAAGAACGCGGACAAGGGGAGGCAATTGCCAGAAACATTTTTGAAATGGTTCGTTTAAAAGTGCCAATTATGACGGTTATTGTTGGAGAAGGAGCATCAGGTGGAGCATTAGGAATAGGTGTAGGAGATCGAGTATACATGATGGAAAACACTTGGTATTCTGTTATTTCTCCTGAATCATGTTCTTCTATTCTTTGGAAAAGTTGGGAGTATAAAGAACAGGCTGCTGAAGCACTCAAATTAACTTCTACTGACATGAAAAAGCAGAAATTAGTTGATGATATCATCCCTGAGCCATTAGGTGGAGCGCACTACGATAGAGAAACTGCTTTCAAAACAGTAGAGCAATATATCATGAAAGGATTCAATGAATTGAAAGACTTATCAACAGAAGAATTAGTTGCTCAGAGAATGGACAAATACAGTAAAATGGGTGAATATAAAGAGTAAAATCTTACAAATTGATATTTAATCCGAAGCCTTACCGTTTCGGATTTTTTTATGGTTATAAACAAAAAATAGTTACTTATGAACAATTATTCGTAATAACTCAATGACAATATTTTTTTAATTTTTGTTACTTTCGCTATATGGAAAACTTCAGAAATATTAATCCTGTGAAGGTTGATAAAACTACTATAATAAGCCTTGAAAAAGGAAAATTGCAACCACAGGTTCTCGATCTAGAAGAGGCTGTGCTTGGCGCGATGATGATTGATAAAAAAGGGGTTGATGATGTAATTGACATTTTACAACCCGATGCTTTTTATAAAGAAGCACACAAACATATTTTTGAGGCTATCGTTCAACTGTTTACTGAAACACAGCCAATTGACTTATTAACCGTTTCTGCCCAACTTAAGAAAAATGCAAAATTAGAATTGGCAGGCGGGGATTTTTACTTAATTCAGCTTACGCAAAAGATTTCGTCTTCGGCACACATTGAATTTCACTCCAGAATTATTCTCCAAAAATTTATTCAACGAAGTCTGATTCGAATTTCTACCGAAATCATTGAAGATTCTTATGATGAAACAACAGATGTTTTCGATTTGTTGGACAGAGCTGAATCCAAATTGTACGAGGTAACGCAAGGGAATATAAAACGTAGTTCTGAAACGGCCCAAAGTTTAGTGTTGCAGGCTAAAAAACGTATTGAAGAAATAGCAGGACAAGAAGGATTGAGTGGTGTGGCAACCGGTTTTGATAAATTGGATAAGATTACTTCTGGTTGGCAACCAAGTGATTTAATTATTATAGCGGCAAGGCCAGCAATGGGAAAGACCGCATTTGTATTATCAATGGCTCGAAATATGGCAATTGATTTTGGAATGCCTGTTGCGTTATTTTCTCTGGAAATGGCATCAGTGCAGTTAATCACCCGTTTGATTTCATCTGAAACTGGTCTGTCATCGGAGAAATTGCGTACCGGAAAACTGGAAAAACACGAATGGGAACAATTGAGCACCAAAGTGAAGAATCTGGAAAAGGCACCCTTATACATTGATGATACACCTTCATTGTCTATTTTTGATTTAAGAGCAAAAGCAAGACGTTTGGTTTCACAGCATGGTATCCGAATTATTATTGTCGATTATTTGCAATTGATGACCGCCGGTGGAAACGGAAAAGGGGGAGGAAATAGAGAACAGGAGATTTCTACGATTTCCCGAAACTTAAAAGCATTAGCGAAGGAGTTGAATGTTCCTGTTATTGCACTTTCTCAGTTATCTCGTGCGGTTGAAACGCGTGGATCCAGCAAAAGACCGTTGCTTTCTGACCTTCGTGAATCAGGGGCGATTGAGCAAGATGCCGATATTGTATCGTTTCTATACCGTCCTGAATATTACAAAATTGACGAATGGGATGATGATGAAGCTTCACCAACTGCTGGTCAGGCAGAAATAATGATTGCCAAACACCGTAATGGTAGTATTGAAAACGTTCGTTTGAAGTTTATCGGACATTTGGGTAAATTTGATAACTTGGAAGATTACAGTGGCAGTTACGATGATTTACCATCGAGTATGAATCAAGATGACAATCCTTTTATCACTAAAAATCTCCCATCAGCTAATGAAGCTTTTGGCAGTAATTTGAATGACGAAGATGATGATAGTGATGTACCGTTTTAGAAAAATAAAATAAAACCGACTCATCTTTTATTTCTGTACCATTAAATAAGCCTAAACTCCCTACAGATTTAGGCTTTTTGCAATATTATAATTTGGTCATTAGTTTTGTTAAGGTAATATTAATTAGTAGTTTAGCGAATAATTGTATTAATTTAATAACAAAGAAGTATGTCTGAAGAGCGTTCAACCCAAAACCTAGCATCAAATAAAGTAACAAACGCAATCTCACTTAAAGAAGCACAACGGTGGGCTAAGCGTTGGTCTAAAGAAGAGGGCAATTACAATAAACACCAACAGGTACACGCCTTTTTAATTCCAAAAAAAGATGTTCTGGAAGTACTGGTTGAAGGAATTGATGCGGTAAGAGCGTACATTGGTGTGGATGATAATGGAGTCGAAAAATTAATGATTGTTGGAACTAAATTTGATTCTTCAACGGGTATTTACGTAGATATGATATCACAAGGAGATGGGGTCAATAAAGAAGTGGATGGTATTTATGATTTTACAGAACCTTGTCCTCCGGCATGCGATCCAAAAAGTCCAATGTTTAAATAAAAACGATATGTTAAGAATATTTGCAAATATTGGTAATTTGATTTTAATATGTAATTTAATTCTATTTATTAGAGACTTTCGATTTCAAAATAAGGGATTTAAGATTTTTACTTTTTATCTGGGAATCATTTTTAGTATTCAATTGGGATCAAAAATTTTGGTGAATCTTCATTATCAAAATTTATACCTCTCCCATTTTTATTTTATTGGGCAATTTATAATGTTGAGTTTTTTTTATAAAAATTTATTCAAAGAGGCACTTCAAAAAAGAATGGTAAACATTGGATTTGTTTTTTGCTTGTTAGTTTTAGGAATTCAATACGGCTTAGCTCCCAGTCTATTATTTAAATTCAATTTGTTTGAAATTTTCATAACCTCATTTTTACTGATTATTTATGCCGCTTTTCATTTTTATAATATGCTAAATTCCAAAAAAGAATTTTATTACATTAATATGGGAGTTTTACTTTACTTGTTTGGGAGCATCGTTTTGTTTTTAGCGGGTAACCTTATGGCAACTTTAAGTCCAAAAATCAATAAGATTCCGTGGATTCTTAATGCAATATTATTTATCGTCTATCAAATTTTCATATTTGTTGAGTGGCGAAAAAGTAATTCCAAAAAGATAATTAATGCAATTTTATGAAAGTAAACACTTTACATGAAAATGATATAATTGAGATTATTCTATACACTTGCTTCGCTTTTCTTTTAATGGGGATAGTAATGGTCTTATTTTTTTATTTTTCAAGAAAGAAGATTATTCAGAAAGAATTAGAGAAGAAAGATCTGGAAATTCAATATCAAAAAGAGCTTTTGAGTGCCGTAATCATTACTCAGGAGGAAGAACGTAAACGTATTGCCCAGGACTTGCATGATGACATTAGTTCTAAACTTAATGTTGTTTCTTTAAATAGTCATCTGCTCAATACTCCTAATTTATCTTCAGGAGAAGTTAGTGAAATTACTGCCAATATTATTAATCTCACCGCTAAGGCTCTGGACAATTCAAGGAAAATTGCACATGGACTTTTGCCTCCGGTTCTCGACAAATTTGGACTTCATGCCGGTGTTGAGGAATTATGTTTAGAGTTTAGTAGCGCTAAACTAATTAGTGTAAACTATGAAAATAATGTTTCATTTGATATTTTAGATAATGACAGGCATTTACATGTATTTAGAATTTTGCAAGAACTGATGAATAATTCACTTCGACACGGAAAAGCAACACTAATATCTATTCTTTTTGAAAACGATAAAGATGGCAAAATATGCTATTATTCTGATAACGGAATTGGTTTTGATATAGCTAATCATAAAAATCAGAAAGGGCTCGGTATGAAAAATATTGAGAGTAGAGTAGCTTTCTTAAAAGGGACAATTGCTATGGATTCCTCAATTAACAACGGGATTTCAGTAGTTTTTAATTTTTAAAGAATGAATGACACAATCAAAATAATATTGGTAGACGATGAATTACTTTTTAGAAAAGGAATTTCATTTTTGTTGGAGCGGGAAAAAAACCTAGAGGTTATTTTTGAAGCTTCAAATGGAGATGAGCTCATTTCTTTTCTACAGTTAAATAGTAATCATCCGGACATTATTATTATGGATTTGAAAATGCCGGTGATTAATGGAGTAGAAGCCACTAAAATTATTCGTAAAGAGTTTCCTGAAATCAAAATTATTGCACTTACCAGTTATGATTCTAAATCCTTTGTTGCCAATATGATTGATGTGGGTGCCGTTTCGTATTTGATAAAAAATGCAACGCCTCAAGACTTGTTAACTACCATAAATGAGGTTGCGTTAAAAGGATTTTACTACACGGATTCTGTTATTAAAGTTATTAAGGAAGATGTTTTGACTAATAAGAAACTCAAAAGCAATTTTGACAATAACTTCCTTACCAAGCGGGAGATTGAAGTGCTTAAACTTATTTGTTCCCAGAAAAGTTCAGTTGAAATAGGGGAACAGCTTTTCATAAGCCCCAGAACGGTTGAAGGGCATCGCAATAGTTTATTACTGAAAACACAATCCAAAAATATTGCCGGATTAGTGGTTTATGCTGTGCAAAATGATATTATTATAATGGAAATTTAAGGTTTTTGGCTTTTTACCAAACAAATAAATTAGGAAGCAAATTTGATTTTATCAATTGGCTTTGCAGTTTTGAATCGAAGTCTATATGTCGAAAAGTCTTTCGTGAAGGTAGTTTCCATTATTTTTTTGACAGATTTTTTTCCGCCAAAATCCTTTAAATTGTGCAATATAAAATCCGAAACTTGAATTGTTTTTGCATCATGATCAAATTCCGTTTTTAATTCAATAAAATTTTTTGCAACTAAACTGAGTTGTTGATCTATATGTTTACTGTCGTAAGTAGGAATAGAAATGCTCATTACTTTAATACTTCTTAAAGCAAAATGAATTCTATAATCGACCTTTTCAACTGCTGTCCTCGTTATAAAACTGGAGTAAAATGGATTTGTGAAATATCCATAGCCCATTTTGAATTTATATTTTCTTAATATTCCATGTTCAATATCATCTAAAGAGAGAATCGTGTGAGATATTTTGATTCTTTTGATGTTCAAAATTCTGTTACTTTCTTTCGTTTCATTCGAAATGATGATATAGAATGCATGGTATATGTTAATCCAAAATACTTTTTTGAGATCATCTGCATACAGACTTTTTTCAAGTTTTGACTGTCTGATATAAAATAATTGCCGTCTAAGCGATGTTGTATCTTCTCCTGCCTGTGATGATATAAGAATTTCTTCCGATAAAGCTATGAAGTGATTTTTCAAAATAATCGTTTGTTGCGTTATAAAGCGTAAATATTCCTAATTAAAAAAAAGCTGATAACACATTACATAGAAAGTTAAAATAAGTAGTACTAGCAGAAGTATTCCAATGTTTATTATAAAAATCTTTATATTGAAAGGTTTTGTCTTTTTCTTAAAGTCTATTTCTAAATTTTCCATTTCTACTTTGCTTTTATATCGAAGTGTAAATTTATACACTTGATATAGTTTGTCTATGCGTATATTTACGTGTTTTTTCTCAAAAAGGATTTTGGGTTTTATTTTAAAGTGAAATTTTTGTCATTTCAAGTACTTACTTTCTATCTTTGATAGATAAAAATCAATAAACGATGTTGAAGCGAATTATTTATACTTTTGTCATTCTACTTTCTTTTTCTGCAAAAGCTTCATTTATTTTGTTGCCAATGGATGAAACCACGCAACAAAATCATCTAAAAGCTTATGGAATTACATATTGGTGTTTAGATAAAAATTATAAAGCAAGTTGGTTATTGAATTATCGTGGAGGGTCATTTTTATTACCTGATGCACCTGAAATACGTAGAGAATGCCAAATTAGAGGAGTTAGTTTTGAAATCCTCTCGGATAGTGAAGAAACCAAGATATTGGAGGATATATCTAGCCCTTCACAAAACATGGAAACTGTTATTTTGGAAAAAGCGCCTAAAATTGCAGTTTATACGCCCGAAGGGAAACAACCTTGGGATGATGCTGTTACCATGGTTCTGACTTATGCCGAAATTCCTTTTACGCCTATATATGATGAAGAAGTTTTAAGCGACCAACTGCTACTTTATGATTGGTTGCATTTACATCATGAAGATTTTACCGGGCAATACGGTAAGTTTTTTGGGGCTTATAGGAATGCACCTTGGTATATTGAGCAAAAGAAAGAAGCTGAAATTTTAGCTGCAAAATTAGGATACCCAAAAGTCTCTCAAGAAAAAGTTGCTGTTGCCAAAAAGATTAGAGATTTTGTAATTGGTGGAGGATTTATGTTTGCCATGTGTTCAGCAACCGATAGTTTTGACATTGCTTTAGCTGCCGATGGTGTCGATATTTGCGAGACTATGTTTGATGGAGATGCGAGCGATGCTAATTTTCAATCGAAGATGAATTACGGTTCTACGTTTGCATTCAAAGATTTTATTTTAGAAAGAAGACCGGAGCAATATGAATTTTCAGATATCGATATGACTTTGAAAAGGCGGATTCCAATGGAAAAGGATTATTTCACTTTGATGGAATTTTCGGCAAAATGGGATCCTATTCCCAGCATGTTGTGTCAAAATCATACCCAACTCGTAAAAGGTTTTATGGGGCAAACTACCTCTTTTGACCCCTCGCTTATTAAATCTAATGTTTTGGTTATGGGAACCTGTGAATTGAATGGCGAAGTTCGTTATCTTCATGGAGAAAAAGGCAAAGGGATGTATACGTTTTATGGCGGTCATGACCCTGAAGATTTTCAGCATCAGGTCGGCGATCCTCCCACAGTTCTGGATTTGCATCCTAATTCTCCGGGTTATCGCTTGATTTTGAATAATGTGTTATTTCCTGCTGCAAGAAAGAAAAAACAGAAAACGTAATCATACTTTTAAATCGATAAAATTCTTTACATGAATTACAAAGTCATTTTACAAGAAATATATAATGAATCTGAAAAACTTGCTACACTAGGGAAGATTACTTCTTCCATTCCTGAATTAGGTAAAGTGGATCCGGATAAATTTGGAATACATTTAACCACAATTGCTGGCGAGGACTTTGGAATAGGTGATAGTGAGGAGAAATTTTCGATCCAGAGTATTTCTAAAGCACTGACTGTTGCATTGGCGTTTTCTTTTCTGGATGAAAAAATATGGGAACGAGTAGGAGTTGAGCCATCAGGGAGTGCCTTTAATTCCTTAGTACAATTAGAATATGAAAAAGGAATTCCCCGAAATCCTTTTATCAATGCCGGCGCAATTGTTATTGCTGATATTCTTGTAACTCATTTGAAAAACCCAAAACAAGATTTTCTGAATTTTATAAGAATGATTTGTGGGAGTCCAAAGATCGATTTTAATTTAAAAGTGGCACAATCTGAAAAAGATACTCGTTTCAGGAATGCTGCTTTAGCTAATTTTTTAAAATCTTTTGGAAATATACATAATGATGTTGATGAAGTTCTGGATTTTTATTTTCACCAATGTGCGATTGAAATGACATGCAAGGAATTAGCACATTCCTTTTTCTTTTTTGCCAATGAAGGAAAAACTAAAGCGGGAGTGCCAATTTTGACTAAAAGTCAGGTAAAAAGGCTTAATGCTTTGATGCAAAGTTGTGGATTTTATGATGAGTCAGGAGAGTTTACTTATAAGGTGGGATTGCCTGGTAAAAGCGGAATTGGAGGAGGAATTGCGGCTTTGTATCCTAAAAATTTTGTTGTTGCCACTTGGAGCCCTCGACTTAACCAAAAAGGAAATTCAGAGTTGGGGATGAATGCTTTGGAATTATTAACAACAAAAACAGAAATGTCAATTTTTTAGAAATATAGTTCTTTAAAACGGTATGGATTATAGCCCTGATTACTTCACTTAATTTCTATTTTTTTTGAGTTCAGTGAATTTCATTTGAGCCGATATCCTTTGAGAGGAACGAACAAAGATAAAGGCGAAAGCAGGAAACAGCTCCTAAATATTTATAATGTGATAAAATGCAGTCATCATTTATCAAAAAAAAAGCTACTTTTTACAGTAGCTTTTGTTATTTAATGAAAAAAGTTAAACGATTCCATGTTCATTTTCTTTGTCTAAATACTCCTGGACAATATCAATAGCATTAGTAACTACATCGCTTAAGGCAGTGATAAAGCTCCCTTCTTCGGCACAATTTATCGCATGTCTTATGGCTTCGGTTTCTTTAGGGATAATTTCATAGGTTACCGTTTTACCAGAATTTTTAATTCCTTCAAGGATTAAATTTATAATCTCTTCTTCGGTTCTTCCTCTCAGGTATTTTTCCTGTCTTATGATAATATGATCGAACATTCTGGCGGCAATATTGGCACATTCTCTTATGTCTTCATCACGACGGTCACCAACACCAGCTATTATTCCTATTTTCTTGGTAGCATCGACACTTTGCAGGTATTCTTCGACACCTTTATAACCAGATGCATTATGAGCAAAATCAATCAATACTTTGAATTTTTTGAACTCAAAAATATTCATTCGACCGGGAGTTTGTGCTGCACTTGGAATAAAAGTTTGTAGAGATAAACTGATATCTTCAGTTTTAAAACCCCATAAATAACTCGCTAAAGTTGCGGCAAGCACATTGGCAATCATAAATTTTGCTTTTCCGCCCAGTGTTAAAGGTACATGAGTGGCGCGTTCGATTCGGATTTTCCATTCTCCTTTTTTGATGGTAATAAATCCATTTTCATAAACGGCAACGGTTTTTCCCTCAGCACATAATTTTTTGATGAAATCGTTGTCTTCACTTAAACTAAAGTAGGCGACATTGCAATTTAGATCCTGACCTAATTTTATGCATTGTTCATCGTCTCCGTTCAAAACTGCCCAACCGTCTTTCTTGATACTTTTTACAACAGTAGCTTTTACTCTTGCCAAGTCATCTAAGGTGTGAATATCACTTAATCCCAAATGATCTTCCTGAATATTGGTAATAATTCCAATATCGCAACGGCTAAAGCCTAAGCCAGAACGAAGTATTCCGCCTCGAGCAGTTTCCAGTACAGCGAATTCTACAGTTGGATCTCTCAAAATATATTCGGCACTTAGAGGTCCGGTTGTATCCCCTTTTTCCATCATGTGATTTTGAATGTAAATCCCATCTGATGTGGTAAACCCTACTTTGAAACCATTATTTTTTACAATGTGAGCTAATAATCGGGTAGTAGTAGTCTTACCATTAGTCCCAGTAACTGCAATAATTGGAATACGACATGATTTTCCGGGAGGATACAACATGTCAATAACTGGAGAAGCTACATTTCTAGGTAGCCCTTCAGAAGGTGCCAGATGCATTCTAAATCCAGGTGCAGCATTGACTTCAAGAATTACACCGCCATTTTCTTTTAGTGGTTGGGTTAAATTTTCCGCCATAATATCAACACCGCAGATATCCAGTCCAATTACTCTTGAAATTCTTTCGGCAAGGAAAATGTTTTCTGGATGCATCATATCTGTAACATCCACAGAAGTTCCACCCGTACTTAGATTAGCAGTAGATTTCAAGAATACGATTTCACCAGTTCTTGGAATGGTTTCCAATGTGTAACCTAGTTTTTCCAACAAATCTTCAGTATCTCGATCAACGTCTATTTGGGTTAACACATTTTCATGGCCATAACCTCTTCTGGGATCCAAATTGGTTGTGTCAATTAATTGCTGAATGTTGTCATTCCCGTTTCCTATCACATGAGCAGGAACTCTTTTTGCAGCAGCGACAAGTTTATTATCAATTACCAATATTCTAAAATCGAAACCAGTGATAAATTTTTCTACTATAACACGTTTACCGTATTGTTGTGCAAATGCTAAACCAGCAACTGCATCGTCCCAATTAGTAACATTAATGGAAGCTCCTTTTCCATGGTTTCCGTCCAAAGGCTTTAGTACAATGGGATATCCAATTTTTTTAATCGTATCTGCTAAACCTTCTTCATCCGTACAAATACTTCCGCTGGCCACGGGAATCGAAGCCATATCCAACATTTTTTTGGTTTGCTCTTTATTACAGGCAATATCTACGGCAATGCTACTGGTTTTACAAGTAATTGTTGCTTGAAAACGCATTTGATTAATACCATATCCTAATTGAACTAATGAATTTGTTCCTAATCTAATCCAAGGGATATTTCTGGCAACAGCTTCTTCTACGATACTTCCGGTACTTGGTCCAAGTCGAACACGTTCCCGTATTTCACGCATTTTTTGTAAGTCAGCTTCCACATCATATGGCGTTCCCGCAATTAATGCTTCGGCAATTGCAACGGAAGATTCAGCTGCAAAAAGTCCCACATTTTCTTCCGTATAACTAAAAACCACATTATAAGTTCCTGGAGTTCTGGTTTCTCTGGTTCTCCCAAATCCAGTTTCCATTCCAGCCAAAGATTGAATTTCGAGCGCAATATGTTCAATCACATGGCCCATCCAGGTACCACGTTCTACTCTGGAAAAAAATCCACCACGGCAGCCTTCAGAACAACGATGTTCAATCATTGTAGGAAACATAGCTTCAATACGTTCTTTAAATCCTTCAATTTTATTAGTAGGAAACTGTTCCATTTCTTCCAAATCCAATCGCATTTGGACTAATTTTTTTCTTTGTATGCTCCATATATTGGGACCGCGTAGGGCTTGTACTTTGATTATTTTCATAAAATGGGGTATTATTTTTTGGAATAGGATTAATAGGTAATGGTTTATTTTAAAATTTAATACGGTCTGTTTTTTTTAAAAGAAGACGATAATGGGTTTTTGTTTTTGGAAAATGCATAGAACTAAATTAAAAGTAGTTTTTTTAAAATAGGAATCAAAATTTATTTATTGAATATTAACAATAAGTATTTCATTCTAAATTATTAAAAAAAGGACTGAACTTCAAGTGCTCCTTTTATCTTTTTGGTTATTTTTGCCAAATGAATATACTAGGAAAACTGATAATAATAGGAGGTGCGGTAGATAAAGGAAGTTTTACTGAAACTGATTTGGATAAAAATGCAACTAGCAATTTAAATTTTTTTGAAACAGGGATTTTAAAAAGGATCTTAAATGAGTCAAAACATAAGGAGAATTCACGTATTGAAGTTATTACCACGGCCTCAGTTATTCCAAAAGAAATTGGTCCTGAATATGTAAAAGCATTTGAGTATTTGAATGCTAAGAATATTGATATACTGAATATCGAAAGGAGAGAACAAGCAGCAGACGAAGCCATTTTGGCTCGACTAAAAGCAGCTGACATCGTAATGTTTACCGGAGGTGATCAGTTGCGATTGACTTCTATACTTGGAGGCACACGTTTTCATGATATTTTACTGGATAAATACCACAATGAAGAATTTATTTATGCTGGAACTTCAGCTGGTGCTGCTGCAGCATCAAATAATATGATTTATCAAGGCAGTAGCTCAGAAGCTTTATTAAAAGGGGAAGTAAAAATTTCTAGTGGACTAGGATTAATTGATGGTGTAATTATCGATACACATTTTGTGCAACGCGGCAGAATTGGAAGACTTTTTCAAGCTGTTGTGGGTAATCCTAGAGTATTGGGAATAGGCCTTGGAGAAGATACGGGTTTGTTAATTACCAATAATACTCAAATGGAGGCGATAGGTTCTGGATTAGTAATTTTAGTTGATGGTCGTGAAATAAAGGACACTAATTTGACACAAGTAGAATTAGGACAACCTATTTCTATCTCGCATTTAGTGACACATGTTATGAGTAAATTTGACACTTATAGTCTTGATACTCATAAAATGCATATTCAATCTTCCCAATATTCATAGGTCTTTGATAATGGAAAAGTATAAAAACTTAGGTGTAAAAAGCTATAAATTTGTTTCGTTGTTTTGTCTTTAAACCGGAGCTTTTAATTTTTAAAATTTTAATTTGAAACTAATCATACACGGCGGATTTTTCTCAGAATCATCTACCAATCACGAAACGAAAGTTGCCAAACAAAACGCACTGGAACGAATAGTAAAAGATTCTTTTGAATTTTTAAAAGAACATTCTGCATTAGAGGCAGTTGTTTATGCAGTTTCGCTTTTGGAAGATGATCAATTGTTCAATGCAGGAATTGGCTCGCAAATTCAAAGTGACGGAAAAATCAGAATGAGTGCTGCTGTTATGGATGGTGAATCTCAGAAAATGAGCGGCGTAATCAATATCGAACAAGTAAAAAATCCAATTAAGGTTGCTCAAATATTGATGCAATATGACGACAGAGTTCTAGGTGGAAGTGGAGCAACTAATTTTGCCCGACAACACGGTTTTGAATCTTTTTCTACCGAGATTCCACAACGTAGAACAGAATATGAAAATAAACTGAAAGCGCTAGGGACTGGAACAGTGGGTTGTGTGGCTTTAGACCAAAATGGTAAAATTGCTGTCGCGACATCTACAGGAGGAAAAGGTTTTGAAATTCCCGGTAGGATTTCTGATTCGGCTACCGTTGCGGGAAATTATGCAAATTCATTCTGTGGTGTTAGTCTAACAGGAGTAGGTGAGGATATCGTGAGTAATGCAACTGCTGCTAAAATTGTAACCCGCGTTAGCGATGGTTTTTCATTACGAGAAGCCTTCACTAAAACATTCAATGAATTAAAACCGTATGATGGTTTTGCAGGTGCCATTGCTATTGATAACAAAGGGAATATGTTTCATCAGGATTCACATCCCAGTATGGTTTTTGCCACTTTTGATGGAGATATTTTTGAAGTTTTTGAATAGTTAATTCAAAGAGAATTCGAGCCAGATAGGAATATGATCGGATATTATCCTTGCTTCTTGAAGTGAGTCAAAATTTTTATAAAACGAAATAACGCCTGAATTTATGGTAGTTATTTTTGAAATGTTGAAGTACATATTATCAAATTCTGAAGCGAGGCATTGCCCGTTTTTACACTCTTTTTTTAATGAGGTTTTCTGATGCACTAAAACGGATTGGTAACCCATTTTTTTCAATGGATTAAAAACGGTATGTGATTGCGGACAATTGAAATCGCCAGCAAAAATCAAATTCAATGTTGGATATTCAGCGGGCAAAAATTTAAAATATTTAATCTCCGTTTCTGGTCGTTTGTTTTTGGTAATGGCATGAAAATTGGCGACAGTAAATTGTTTATCTTCATATTGGAATGTACAGAAATAAGGTTCTCTGTCAATCTCTAAATTGTATTTTTTTTCTAGCCAGGCTCTCCCTATTTTCTTAAGCTTGCTTGTTTTCCAAATAAAAGCATATCGTTCGGTTTTGTAGGCAGTGCTGCTGGTTGGATCACTAATCACATAATCCCATTTAGCTCCTTTGCGATTGAGTTTATTTACTAATCTTGCTACTGCTTGTGCGCCGCCATATCCCGCCACAACTTCTTGAATAGCAATGAGATCGTAGTTTTTAGGGAATTTGCGATGTAGTTTATTGTTTCGTCTGATTTTGATTTACCAAAGTTTTCCAGATTCCAGGATAAGAGTTTGGTTTGGGAAAAAACAATGGAGGAAATGAGGAGGAGTAAAAGGCTAAGGAAGTATTTCAAATTGTTTTAATTGGGAAAATTCTAAGAAATAGATGGAAAATCACTATAATTCAAAGGTAGAATAATTTGTAATCTAAAATGGAGAAATCCCTCTTTTTAAAAAATTACTCTTTACACAGAGAATTGAATTAATTCTTCATTGCTTTTTTTAAATTTATAATTGAAGATCTCTTTTTTGACATCATTTACAATATCTATTATTTCATGTTTTGATTTAGCATCAATCTTTTTTTCAATAGTTTCGCCATTTCTTAAGCATATTTTTACTCCATACCTGTTATAAGTACTCATTCTTACAGCAATTATAAAAATTAGCAGTACAGAGAGGGTTAGAATGATATTAGTTTGTAAAAACAAGAAAGAAAATGACGCGATACAAACTGATATTAAAATAACTATGAATTCAGAAAAGGGTTTTCTTTTATTTACGGTAATATAGATTTCATTCAATTCAGAATACAAAATTTCTTTTTGCGCTCTTTCTTTACAATTTAAAATTATACCTTCTTTATCTAAGGTTATTTCTTCCAGTTTATTTTTAAAAATCATACTTTTTTTTGTTAGGTTGTAGGTTCATATACGTTCTCTTTTACTCGAGATTTTACTTATTTCTCCAAATTTTATATAATAAATAAATGATGCAAGCTGTTCCCATCAACATTACTGATATTTGTATTGAATACAGTAAATCAAAAATTATTAACGAATTCAAGTGTTAGAGGTTTTAATTGAGTACAAACGTACCTTCAATAAATTGCATTTACTTGTGGGAAACCTCATTTTGAGTAATAAAATTATAAATAATCAAATTTGATAAGTTATGGTATAGCATACAGTAAAGCGGGTAAGAATAATTTGTCTATTAGGTATATATAAGTATGTAGGCCCCTGCCTTTGTACTACTTTATATTGTTTCTAATGATAATTTCATCGTCATACTTGTAGTGCTCCGTATTATAGTAAATTATTTGATGTTTGTTTTCTTTTTTAAAGCGTGTAGGAGTGATCGTAAAGAGTACGATAAGCGCTAATAACAAGATTTTTTTCATTAAATAATTTAAAAAGGGATATTTATTCGCAGCAAATAGTTACGATTTTCAACTGAGTTTTTAGGACTTTTTTTATTTGCTTATTCGTTAGTAATTCCTTTTTTTGAGCCTTATCTAATTTCATTCCTAAAGCTTCCCATTTTATTTTCATATATGGGTATTTTGATAACGAATTGAAATTCCCTTTTAGTGATTTTTTATAATGTGTAATATATTCTTTTACGTAATTTTCATAATCACTAACCCTTTTATCCCATTTTTCTTCTGTCGAATTTTTATTTATTTTTGGAAGTTGTAATTCAAAGACAGCATCATTTTTTAGAATCATTTTTTTTTGTTTTTAGTGAAATGAATTAATTTATCTGTAACTGTTTTCGAAAAATCAATGAAATTTTCGGCAGGAATGGATGTAAAAGATAAAAATGGAAGTATTAAAAAATGGGTCTGTTAGACTCCCTATCGGTTCTGATTTACAAACAGTAACGCATTATATTTTCACCCAATTAGTAGCAATCCAATCTAATAATTGTTCTCTATAAACTTCATTTTCCAAAATAGAATGTTGTAATAGACTTTCTACCTTTTGAAAACTTATCTTTGTTTGAGGCACCTTATATCTTTCTAAAAATTGGTTGCAAAAATGAACTACTTCAAATTCTTCAGTTTTATCTAAATATATACGTTCTATAATTTCATTATAAGTGAGATTATTACTTACGTCAACTGTTTGTGAATATCCTGTAAATGCTAAGTCTTCAGTAGTAAAATTGGCCATTTTATATGATTTTAAAGTTTAAAGGGCAAACTTATAACCAAAAAAAATAAGTTCTTTACGGGAAACCGTAAAGTGAGTAATTATTTTTAAAAAAAATGTAATTGATGGAAATGAGAAATAGTGTGCGTATTCGCTAAACAGATAGTATTTGAGCTTAGTTAATAATCTGTAAGTTAATACAGAATTGGTCAAAAGAGCTTAGACTAATCCTAGATCTTTTGCTATCGCTATTAGATGTACGTTATTGCTGGCTTTAAAATAAACTTTTAATTTGTTGATTCGTTTTTCTATACTACTACTACCATTGGGTGTTGTGCCTAACTGTTTGAATCTTTCTGCAATTTCATCTAAGATATGACCTTTAGATAATAACTTTAAAAGAGAAATGTCATACGCTTCAATTTCAAAAATTGACTTGTCCCGCATCGTATGAGATAGTTCCGCCGAGACAATTTTGTCTTCATTGTCATAAATACGCTGAATAGTGTGTTGCAGTTCTGGTATACTATTACGTCCTTTCGAAACGTAAGCATTAATTCCTAAATTATTAAATAGTGATTGTACTCTAAAGGATTTGTCTTCAATCGAAAAAACTATTGTCTTGATATCGGGTTGGGCAATTTTTACGGCTTCGATTAGGTCTTCACCTGAAGTAAGCTTGTTTTCTCTATGGTCGGTTTTAAATGATAAATCACTGATCAATAGATCATAAGGGACATTGTCATGAAGTGCTTTTTTAATTTTTAAATAAGCATCGTCACAGTATTTAGCATGATGAATCTCTACAATAGATAATGTCTCCAGCGCTTGAATTACTGCAACGCTTATGGTATCTAGATCTTCGGCAATTAAAACTTTATTAAACATAGTGATATTGATTATATTGGGAATAGGATAGTTGCTTTAAATCCTTTGTTGGATTTAGTATCAAAAGTAAGTGTTCCTTTTATAGCCATAATACGGTTTTCCACATTCTGTAGTCCATTTCTTGATTTTTTTTCGTCAAATGTTGCTCCGATGCCGTTATCACTGTAATCTATTTGTAATTTTTTTTCATTTTTTTGAAAAGTTAACACTACTAAACTGCATTGACTGTGCTTTTTCATGTTGACAAGCAATTCTTGAAGTACACGATAAACAGTAATTTTTTTATTACTTTCTAAAGTTGTCCAATTGATTGTATCTATTCCATTGACCAACACATTTACTTCGTTGTTATTGAAACCTGACATCATTTCTTTTAAGTTAGATACAAAGAGAGAACCCGTTTCTATGGTGCTGTTTTCTTTAGAAATGTTTCGTGTTCTGGAATAAATGGTATCCAGATTGGTAAGCAATATTTCTTTATTTGGGCTGGTAGATAAATCTTGCGTTTCGGCAAAAGCCATGGTGTGATAAACATCGTTGGCCAACTCATCATGAAGTTTTTTTGCAATTCGAATCTCTGTATTGTAAGAGATTTTTATCTTTTCTCTTTTGTTTTTGGCTACAAGAAAATTAGAGATAAAAATACTGATCATAATAATAATTCCTACAATGAAATATAAAAGTAGATTTTTGTTTTTTTGTTGTTCTAATTGAAGTGCGTTTTCGGCTTTTTGGGCTTTTAGTTTTAAATTTTCTTCTTTTTCTTTTTTAGAATCATATTTTATTTTAGCAAATTGATTTTTTGCCTTTTGCCTCACCTTATTGATACTGTCATTGATATGAAGGTGCAACATGGAGAATTTTTTTGATTCATTCCCAATGCTGGTCTCTACTAATAATGCTAATGATTTCAATCGATCGTCAACACTATTTATTTTTGTCGCTTTTTCATAGGCTAATTGGCCATATTTATGAGATAAATTTGGATTGGTTTTAGCGTGAAATTCAGATAAGGTTTGATAGCTCGTGGTTATTCCAAAGTCATCTTTTATCTGTTTTTTTATTTTCAAGGATTGATTCAAATAGTTAAGGCTTTTCGTATTGCCAACTTTGAAATAGCAATAGCCCAAATTATCGAGTACTCGGGCGTAATTTTCAAAGTTATTTGTAACTTCTTTTTTTAAAGTCAAGGGTAATAGGATGGTTGTGGCATTTTGATAGTCATGTTTTTCAATATAAATGACTGCAATGTTGTTTTTAATAATGGCTTTCTGCAATTCATCCTCTGATAAATTTAATGCTTTATTATAATAATAAATAGCATTATCATAATCATAAAGATTGTTGTAACTAATCCCCAGTATATTATATATAGAAACTTTGTAATAAGAATCTGTGTTGTTTTGAAAAAATTGGATTGCTTCTGTTGCATTTGATTCGCTACTTGCGTAATCACCGTGTACTTGATGAATGTATGCTAGTTTTAGTAAACAATAGATAATTTTGCTTTGATCTTTATTTGGATTACTATTTGATTTTATTTTGCTGTAATAGTAAAAAGCACTATCAAATTCTTGATTATTAATATATTTTTCAGCGAGGGTTATATTCTTTGTATAATTTGAATTGTCTATAGTTTTTAGGATGCTTTGTTGTTCTTTTTTGCAGGATTGTAACGCAAAAGATATTATCAATAAAAAAATGTAAATCGGGAAATGTAACTTTTTAACTATCATTCCCCGAAAATACAGAAATTAATTTAAATATAGTTATAATAGAAATAACTATTTATATTACGGTTTTGGTGGAGTTGTTGGAGTTTGGCCAGTTGAACTTCCGCCAGTATCAGCAGCAGCATCTGCTGATACTTGTTGTTTAATATTTGGGTTAGTTTCCATTTCGTCATTGGTACAGGAAACCATAGTAAGACATGCAATGATATAACAAGATACAAGAATTATTCTTTTCATTTTTTTGGAATTAAAAATTAGACATAGGTTGGGCTGTCCGATATTCAAATCGAATCTTTGCCTGAATAGGCACGCCGTTAAAACTTTTTTTCTTTTGCTTTTTGGGAAGTGAAGTGCGCTGAAACAGAAGAGTATTATTTATACTTCCCGAATAAACTTGCCATGCTATTTTGCGACACTTTTTTAGAACTAGTTTTGTACATTTGTCTTGATTGCAATTCAAAACAGGAACTAATTCTGTGGCAAAGAAATGCGGTCTTTGTTGAATAATTTGAATGGAATTCCGATGATTCCGCTAATTCCGAAGGTTTCCATAGGATTCCGAATATTTCCACTAAATGCTTATGAACAAAATTACTTTTGAAGAATACAAGAATGCCATTAGAATAAAATATGAGGTGTCGAAAATTGAAGAAGTCTCAGGCATTTTATTAAATCCTACGCCTGCTCAATTACGGAATCTGTGTTTGATGAGGCTTGATCATTGTTTGACAAAAACGGATGGGAGTGTATTTAGGATGTTTTTTAATGTAAAAGAAGAGGAAAAGGTAAGGAAGGAAATTGAGAATTTTGATATTGGAAAATTCAAACCTATAATATCATTTTTAAAAGAAGAGAAGGATTCGGATAATGTGACAAGAATAGAATTGGCAGCCATTCTTGTTGATTTTAATCCAAGACCTTACAGTAAGTATTTACTTAATGGGAAAATTATTGAAAAAAGTAATTTAGACGTCACTTCATTGGTAGAAGAAAAGGAATCTGATGTGGATTATTTTAGTGAAGATAAAAGGGAGGAAGAAGTAGTGGAAACCAAGCATAATGATAGGGTAAAGAAAAAGGCAGTAATTGTTTTGACTGTGTTCTTATCTTTGTTTTTTATGGGGTATTCGGTAAAGAATATGATTTTCCCCGAAAAAGAATGTATGAAGTGGGACGGGGATCATTATGAAGCAGTGGATTGCAAAAATGAAAAATTAGGAATTGGAAATGTAACATCAGTAGTAGTTTTAAATGAGGATTTATTGTCCTTTAAAAAAATCGAGGTTAGCACAAATACAATTTTCTTCAAAAAAGGAAAACCGATAGTTTGGTATGGAAAATCATTTGAGGGTAATTATGAATATTTTAATCAGCCAGGACTACATCCAGAAACGGAGAAAACATTAAAACCAATATCTGAATATATTATTAAGAAATATTTACATAAATGACAGTAATTCATTCAAAATTAGTCGATTAAAGCTTCGTGTTTTATTTACTACATTTAAATTGGAAATGTAATATGTACTTTGAAGCCTTTGTCCGATTTTGTTTCAAAAGTTATTGTTCCTTTTATAGACTGGATACGGTTTTCTACATTTTGTAATCCATTTTTTAGATTTAATTCTTCTATCGTAGCTCCCACGCCATTATCACTGTAATCTATTTGTAATTTGTTTTCATTTTTTTTGAAAATTATTACTGCTAAACTGCAGTGGCTGTGTTTTTTCATGTTGACAAGTAATTCTTGAAGTACACGGTACATTGTGATTTTTGTATTATTGTCTACATTTGGCCAGTCAATCGTATCTATTCCGTTGATTAAGACATTAATTGCAGAGCTGTTGAACGCAGACATCATTTCTTTTAAGTTAGAAGTAAATAGAGGCCCTGCCTCTATAGAACTATTTTCTTTAGAAATGTTTCGCGTTCGTGAATATATAGTATCAAGGAGGCTAAGTAATATCTCTTTATTTGCATTAGTGGATAGATCTTGTGTTTCTGCAAAAGCCATCGTATGGAAAACATCGTTAGCCAGTTCATCATGCAGTTTCTTAGCAATTCTAATCTCAGTATTATAGGCACTTTTTATTTTTTCTCTTTTGTTTTTGGCTACAAGGAAATTACCAACAACAATACTCATCGTAATAATAACTGCAACCACGAAGTACAAGAGTAGGTTTTTGTTTTGCTGTTTTTCTTGCTGCAGTATTGTTTGCGCTTTTAGTTTTAGATTTTCGTTCTTTTCTTTAGTGGAATCGTATCTGATTTTAGCAAACTGATTTTTTGCTTTTAGCCTTACTTTATCGATGCTGTCGTTTATTTTGAGGTAGAGTGCTGAAAATTCTTTCGATTTGTTGTCTGGACTGTTTTGTATTAATAGCGCTAAACATTCCAAACGATCATCAACTTGATGTACTTTTGTAGCTTTTTCATATGCCAAGTTCGCATAGTGGGCGGCCAAATTGAGGTTGCTTTTTTTATAATAGTGGAAAAGATGGTAGTAACTCCCAATAAGTCCTCGGTCATTATTTTCTTGTAATCTTATTTTTACGGATTGGTTTAAGTAGGCGAGTGATTTTGGATTCTGTACTTTATAATAGCAGTAGCCTAGATTATCTAATATTCGAGAATAAGCTTCTGGATCTTCTAAAATTTCTTTTTTTAAAGTCAAAAGAGAAAGAATTTGGATAGCATCTTGGTATTTTTCTTGTGCCATATAGACTAAGGCTATATTGTTTCTTATACCGTATTTTTCAATTGGATCTGTTTTTATAATGAGTGATTTATTGAAATAATAAAGAGCGTTTACGTTGTCAAATGTATGTATGTAGTTATTACCTAATGTATTATAAATATTCCATCTGCCATTGGGGTATTTATCATTGTTATCTAAAAAAGGGAGTGCTTCCACGGCCGTAGATTCACTACCAGAATAATCTCCTAAATCCGCTTGAATTTGTGCTATCCACGCTAATGAATGAATAATTCTGGAGGTATCTTTTTTTATTTCGGCAGCAGATTTTGCTTTGTTATAATAGTAGTAGGAACTGTCTAATTCTTCATTTTCATAAAGTTTATAACCAGTTGCCAAGAGTCTGTTAACTTCTGTAAGATCTTGTTTTTTTGGGGAATTTTTTTGTGGTTTTTTCTTACAAGATTGGAATACTAAAAAGAGTGATAGTAATAAAATGTAAATCGGTAAATGAAGTTTTCTAAGTATCATTTTTCGAAAGTACAGAAATTAATTCTAATAAAGTACGTATCGGATTACTATATTTTTTTAATTTTTAAAGGCTATTAAAAACAAAAAACCCCAATCTTTCGATTGAGGTTTCTATATAAGTAAGTAATCTAAATTGAGTTGATAAAACGTTTATTTTACTTTATTAAGTACTGCTTTGAAAGCTTCAGGGTGGTTCATAGCTAAATCTGCAAGAACTTTTCTGTTCAATTCGATTCCGTTAGCTTTTACTTTACCCATGAATTGTGAATAAGACATTCCTTCTAATCTAGCTCCAGCGTTGATACGTTGAATCCATAAAGCACGGAAATTTCTTTTGTTCACTTTTCTGTCACGGTAAGCGTAGCACATTGCTTTCTCTACCGCATTCTTAGCAACTGTCCAAACGTTTTTACGTCTACCAAAGAAACCTTTGGCTTGCTTCATTATTTTTTTTCTTCTTGCTCTTTTAGCAACTGAATTTACCGATCTTGGCATAATTTTGATGTGTTTTTGTAGTAGGCGGCTTGAATTTAATCAAAAGCACTTAATGGCCATACTCCAAGGTTATTGGAAATTGTTTTAACCTAAAGAATTTTTTAATCAAATGTTTTAAAGTCGAATGTCGAAAGTCTAATGACTTTAAGACGTTACAACTTTAGACTTTATGACTTATTATATAATTCTTAATTGTTGTTTGATGCTTTTCATATCTGTTTTGTGAACTAGCGCTGAATGTGTCAAAGCTAATTTACGTTTTTTAGATTTTTTAGTCAAGATGTGACTTTTAAAAGCATGCTTTCTTTTAATCTTTCCAGAACCAGTAACTTTAAAACGTTTCTTGGCGCTAGATTTGGTTTTCATTTTAGGCATTTTTTCCTAGTATTTTAATTTATTCTTACTTACTTATTTATTTTTTAGTTTTCATTCTCGGTTTTCAGTTTGCAGTATGAAAACTGAAAACTGCGACTGCTAACTTTTTACTTTTTCTTCTTCGGAGCAATGAACATAATCATTCTCTTTCCTTCCAGAACTGGCATCGCTTCCACCTTACCAAATTCTTCTAGATCTGTAGCCAATCTCAATAATAAGATTTGTCCTTGATCTTTATAAATGATTGAACGTCCTTTAAAGAATACAAAAGCTTTTAATTTTGCTCCTTCTTTCAAGAACTTCTCTGCATTCTTTCTCTTGAATTCATAATCATGTTCATCTGTTTGAGGTCCAAAACGAATTTCCTTAACGACTACTTGAGTAGATTTCGCTTTTAGAATTTTATCACGTTTCTTTTGCTCGTAAACAAATTTCTTGTAATCCATGATTTTACAAACCGGAGGTTCAGCATTAGGAGAAATCTCAACTAAATCCAATTCAAATTGATCCGCTAATCTTAAAGCTTCCGAAAGTTTAAAAACTCCAGGTTCGATATTTTCACCTACAAGTCTTACTTCTTGTACACCACGAATAAGATTATTTATTCTGTGTGCATCCTTTTTTTCTACGCGAGGTTGATAACCTCTGTTGCTTCTTATTGCTATGACTTTATAATTTAAGTTAAACTGTAAATACTTTTAATGTTTTATTGATCTCTTCGTTTACAATAGCTACAAATTCTTCTATTGTAACTGTTATATTTCCTTTTCCTTCTTGTCCATGACGACGAATAGAAATCGTTCCGTTTTTCTCTTCTTCCTCACCTACAATCAACATAAACGGGGTTTTCTGCATTTCAGCATCTCTAATTTTCTTCCCGATTGTCTCGTTTCTATTGTCTACAAGGGCGCGAATTTCGTGATTTTCTAGCAGATTTAAAACTTTTTTCGCATATATTTCATATTTCTCGCTCAAACACAAGATTGTAGCCTGTTCAGGCATCAACCAGAGTGGGAAATTTCCTGCTGTGTGTTCTAGTAAAATAGCTATAAATCGTTCCATCGAACCAAACGGCGCTCTATGAATCATTACAGGTCTATGTAGTTCATTATCAGATCCTTTGTATGTCAAGTCGAAACGTTCTGGTAGGTTGTAATCCACCTGAATCGTACCTAATTGCCACTGTCTTCCTAAGGCGTCTTTAACCATGAAATCCAATTTTGGACCATAGAAAGCCGCTTCACCATATTCGATAACGGTATCTAGGTTTTTGTCTTTGGCAGCATTGATGATAGCATTCTCCGCTTTTTCCCAGTTTTCATCAGTACCTATATACTTATCTCTGTTCTCTTTATCTCTTAGTGAAATCTGAGCGGTAAAGTTTTCGAAACCTAATGAAGAGAATACATAAAGCACCAAGTCAATTACTTTCTTGAATTCTTCATCCAGCTGATCTGGCGTACAAAAGATATGTGCATCATCCTGAGTAAATCCACGAACGCGAGTTAAACCGTGTAATTCACCACTCTGTTCGTATCTGTAAACAGTACCAAATTCAGCATAACGTTTCGGTAAATCTTTGTACGACCAAGGGCGTACATTGTAAATTTCACAGTGATGAGGGCAGTTCATTGGTTTCAATAAAAATTCCTCTCCTTCTGCAGGAGTGCTTATCGGTTGAAAACTGTCAGCACCGTACTTTGCATAATGTCCTGAAGTCACATATAGTTCTTTCTGACCAATATGTGGCGTAACCACTTGCTCGTAACCACCTTTTTTCTGTGCTTTTTTCAAAAACTGTTCAAGACGATCTCTCAAAGCCGCACCTTTCGGCAACCACAATGGCAAACCAGCACCTACTTTTTGTGAAAAAGCAAAAAGTTCAAGTTCTTTACCTAGTTTTCTATGGTCGCGACGTTTTGCTTCCTCTAGTAATTCCAAGTATTCAGTCAAATCCTTTTGTTTAGGAAATGACGTTCCGTAAACACGAGTTAACTGTTTGTTCTTCTCGTCACCGCGCCAGTAGGCTCCGGCAACACTCATTATTTTCATCGCTTTGATTATTCCGGTATTTGGAATATGACCACCACGACATAAGTCAGTAAACGTATCATGATCACAAAACGTGATTGTTCCATCTTCAAGATTTGTAATCAACTCCGTTTTATAAACGTTGTCTTTGTATAATTCTAAAGCTTCTGCTTTGGATACCGGACGTAGTTTGAACTCATGTTTACCTCTTGAAATTTCAAGAACACGATCCTCAATTTTTTTAAAGTCAGCATCTGTAATTTTCTGATCTTCAAAATCTACATCATAATAAAACCCATTAGAGATTGCTGGTCCAAGAGTTAATTTAATCCCTGGATACATTTCCTCTAGAACCTGTGCCATTACGTGCGAAGTTGAATGCCAGAAAGCTTTTTTACCATCAGCATCATTCCATGTATATAATGTAAGACTCCCGTCCGTCGTTAATTGAGTTGTAGTTTCAATTGTTGTACCATCAAAAGAAGCCGAAATTACATTTCTAGCAAATCCTTCGCTAATGCTTTTAGCAACATCCATGGGAGTTACCCCTGAATCATACTCTCTAACTGACCCATCGGGCAAAGTAATCTTAATCATTGTTTGATATTTTAAGAATGCAAATATAAAGGATTACGAAAACACATACAATATATATGTAAGGTTTGTTACTATGTTGGTAAAAACAAAATGGCAGTCATTATATATAAGTAAAAGAGTTTATTTCTATTAGGAGCTATTGCCCGCTATTCGTTTCAATCTTTTCTCTCGTAAAAACTCGAGAAAAGGATTTCCGCTTCTATCGGGGCTAGGGCGTTATGTTTTATCTTGTTCTTTCTTGTTTCATCGACTTTATGATTTAGTTAAAGATGAAATTAGAGTAACCAGTATATGTGTTACCTTATATATAGGAGTAAAGTGCCTGATTGGAACAATGTATTTATAACCTATATATAATGACATCTACGGATTTTTGCCCGTAAAGTCGTCCTTTCCTTCGGAGAGTGACGAAGCGTTGAGAGGGGGGCGAAAAAAAAATACTTTCAAAATTCACGTTTCCAGCGAGTTAAAGCTGTGGAGTAAAAAACATCAAAAAAAAGGGATAAAAAAGCTTGAATAACGGTATAAAGGGTGTAGTTTTGCACCCGCAATGGCGCAGACGTTCTTACTTATTTAATGGAAAGCGAATCAAAATTAAGGCGAAAGTTTTAGAAAAAAGATTTGCGAGAAATAAAAGAAGTAATTATCTTTGCCGACCCGAAAGGGAGCAAGTTCATAGATAGATTGAGTGGGTGTAAAGGTTGAGAAATCGGCTTTTAAGGTAAAGAAAAAGGAAACGAAAATTTCCTAAAAAAACTTTTCAAAACACTTGCGAGATAAGAAAAGAAGTTGCACTTTTGCACCCGCTTTGAGAGACACACGATGTGTGTTAAACGAAGCGATAAAACAAGAAGAACACGTTCCTAGACATATTGAATTGACAGCCGTCTCGTCCAAAAGATGAGACAAATAATAAAGAGTAATAGAATTGAAAGATTTGAAAAAACCACTAGAACTTCAGTCAAATAACAATAGCTTAATTTATTAAGCACACAATATACGATGAAGAGTTTGATCCTGGCTCAGGATGAACGCTAGCGGCAGGCTTAACACATGCAAGTCGAGGGGTATAGGTTTTCGGACCTAGAGACCGGCGCACGGGTGCGTAACGCGTATGCAATCTACCTTTCACAAAGGGATAGCCCAGAGAAATTTGGATTAATACCTTATAGTAATACGACTTG
>NZ_FRCL01000001.1:0-164570 GCF_900142885.1 Flavobacterium xinjiangense
ACCGATAATTGTTCAGGGGCGACCACTTTACAAATTACTGGATTACCTTCAGGCGCTGAATATCCGTTAGGAACTACAACTAATACTTTTGAAGTAAAAGATGTTTCCGGAAATACAGCAACCAGCATATTTACTGTAACAGTTGTTGATACTGAATTGCCTACCATAATCTGTCCAGGAAACATCATTCAGAAAAAAGAAGGCAAACTACATGGAGTACCCGTTATTTACGCTCTTCCTGCAGGAAATGACAATTGCAATGGATTTATCATTACTCAAACAGAAGGATTACCTTCAGGAAGTATTTTCCCATTAGGAGTTACAACTAACACTTTTAAAATAGCTGATGCTGCAGGAAATACTGCAAGTTGTTCTTTCACTGTAAATGTGGTTCAAGCAATTACGCCTAAAAATAGCGATGCAAATCCAGTACTTTCAGTAGTAGCTTACCCTAACCCTGCAAGTGATTTAGTTACTATTACTATAAAAACAGATGTATTAAAAAACATGACATTGAAACTATATGATATCTTTGGAATGTTAGTTGGATCTCCTATTGAAATTCGCGGGACATCAACTGAAAATGCGATTCAAATCAATGTAAGTAATCTTAGAAGAGGTGTTTATATCTACACATTAAGTGCCGAAAACAAAGTTTTATTTACCGATAAAATTGTCAAAAAATAAAACTACAATTCTCCTTCAAAATGCTAGATTCTTTCTTTAGAGTCTAGCATTTTTTTTTCCTTTCTTAAAATTAAAACACCAAAAAATATATCAAGAATTATTATGTACTTTTAACTATTAATAAAATCAAAATTAGTTAACCAATGAAAAAAACAACCTTCCTGATACTTGCCATTATATTTACCGGATCGCTGTGGGCACAGGAATCATTTTCTTTGAAGATGGATCACGTGGCTCTTTCTGTAAAAGATTTGGATCAATCCATTGATTTTTATACAAACGTTTTGAAACTCCATGAAATCACAAACCTCACCAGAAAAGAAGGAATTCGTTGGGTTTCGTTAGGAGATGGCAAAGAATTGCATCTCGTTTCTACCATTAAAGAACCCGTTACAATAAATAAAGCGGTACATCTCGCCTTTAAAACCGTTAATTTTGATGCACTTATACAAGTACTGGTCAAACGAAATATTACTTTTTCAGATTGGCCTGGAATTATTAATAAAATAACCGTTCGTGCCGACGGTATTAAACAAATATATTTTCAGGATCCGGACGGATATTGGATTGAAGTCAATAGTGTGACATTGGATTAAATATTCAATCTAGTATTTTTTATCCTTTTTTAATAAGAACTGTGAAAGATGAAACTTTTCTTTTAAATTGTGTAACCTTTACTTCGAGTTAGTTACGCATCTTTGTATCATAGATTTCAGTTCTATTTTGAACTAAATTTACATCATAAAATAAAACTTCTACATAGCCTAGCTACCGTGTATTTTTTTTAGATATGAATGAATCAATAAAAAACAAAAAACTCCCCAGTTTCCTGAAGAGTTTCCATTATATATAAGTTGCACTATTTTTTAAAAAAAATGTGGTTATTGTAAAACGCGATTGATTTGAGTTAATTTTTTTTCGTAGTATTTCTCTTTGACCGATGAAATTACTACGCCGCCACCTACTGAGGCATGAATGAATTTTATATCTCCGTCGCATACTTCAACTACCATCCCAACATGGTTGATACGGCTTCTTCCATTTGTTTTAAAGAAGATTAAATCACCCTTTTGAGCGTCTTCCGGCGTGACAACAGTTCCTAAACGGGATTGTTCTATGGAAGTTCTTGGTAATTTAATATCAAAAGCCCCGAATGTGTTACACATTAAACCAGAGCAATCAAACCCGGACTTTGAGGTACCTCCGCTTTGATATCTTGTTCCTATATTTGCAGCAGCGGTTTCTATTAATTCATCTAAAAAGTTAGGATTAGAAGCTGGTTTTAAAAAACTTTTAAATTCACTACTCCCTCTTGGTTCAAAATCACTATCCTCTTCGATTTCTTCAGGGGTTATTTCTAATTGTTTTTCCTTTTTTTCAACAGATATATGTGCTACGCTTTGTCGATTGGAACTCCCTGCTTTTATATTTAATAGATAACCTACGGGGAGATTATTTTTTATTTCTGGATTTTGCCTTTCCAATTCCTGAACTGTTATTCCGTATTGCTTTGCAATTCCGTATTTAGTTTCTTTAGGTAAAACCTCCCTAACACTATTTTCGGCAGTGTTTACCGAAGTTTCGGTTGTTGGGGTTAAAACCACTAATTCTGCTTTTGTTATCTCTTTTATCGGTTCAGGAAGAAACTTGGATCCTTCTTTACTTTCTTCAGGCACCGCTGCAATTTCAGCTTTTACATTCGCAGTAACCGGAATATTTATTTTCTGCCCGACTCTAAGGGATTTAACACCAATTGTAGGATTGATTTTATCGAATTCCTTAATGGTGATTCCGTATTTTTTTGTTATTGAATATTTAGATTCTTTTGGAAGCACTTCTACTGTGGTAACTTCTGTGCGTGAATTTGTAGTTTCTTCTGCTTGAGGTATTGTTTCTACAGATTTTTTTTGCGTAGTCTTTTTGGATTGAGAGGTAACTGCTATTTCTGTATTTGATTTTACGTTACCGGGAATTGTGATTTTTTGACCAATTTTTAATCCTGAAGTTTCTAATGTTGGATTGGCTTGATTTAATTCTTTCAGAGTGATTCCGTATTCTTTTGCTATTCCGTAAAGTGTTTCTTTGGCGAGTACTTCATGTTCTTTTTCGGAGTGGTTTGTTGCAAGTTTAGCTTTGGTATTGTTGTTTTTTTCAGCAGTTGTAGGAATTAACAGAACCGAATTGAGTTTTAGCAGATTCTTGGCTTTTGGATTCAGCTTATAAATTTCACTGGGTTTGACCTCGTATTTCTCTGCAATACTCGAAACAGTTTCCCCTTTTACGATGGTATGTTTCTTGGTTTTTTCCTGTGAAAAAAGAACGATACTATTAAATAAAAACAATGTTACAACTAATCTTAAACTCATATTCATTTTTTTCAAATTACTTACCCCATTTTATTCTAAATAGCGATTTCGGGATATAATTATTAAATCTCGCTATGGTTTATTGCTTAACTCATTTGTTTAAAAAAATATAAAAAAATCTTATCTCTTTTATAAAAAGAGGGCGTAATACATACATTTTAAAATATTGTGATTTTTGTTCAGATTGCAAAAGCAACTTAAACTGTAACGCAATACAATCTTAATGTATTGCCACGTTGAAAATAAAAAATTAAAAAGAAGATTTGATTCCTACTTGTAATCAAAAAAAATACTTCTTTACAAATTTGATTTTTCTGAATTGCTAATATAACTGATTCAATCAAAAAAACCATAAGTTTTTTTGATTTTAACGTGTTAAAAAAACAAAACGCAGATTTTTTAGCATTTTTTAGTGCTATTCGGAATAGAAAATTTCATTTTATACAAAATAATTCCATTTCTTTCTTTAAAAAAAAATCTTGAAAATTTAGAAAAATCATCCTTTTATTTTTAGCCCTGATGAAAGCGGAAAGCCTTTTGAAGTAGAAATGCATTTTTTCCTGAGAAAAAACAGCGACCAATGGAAGCTCGTTTTTTGTCTTGGAAAAAAGCAATTCTATGAAAAAGCTTGAAGCGGTCAGCAGGAATAGCTTCTAAAAAAATAGAATAAAAAAACTCCCAAGTTGCCTTGAGAGTTCTGAATATAAATATATTTAATTGACTTATGCGTTACTGGCAGCAGCGATTAAGTTTAGCGCTGAACCTGCTTTGAACCAACCAATTTGTCCTTCGTTGTAGGTGTGGTTTGCCAAGATAACATCTTTGGTTCCATCAGCATGAACGAATTCTACCGTTAAAGGTTTCCCTGGAGCAAAATCAACTAAATCTGTGAAGTTAATAGTATCATCTTCCTGGATTTTATCGTAATCTGCTTCGTTAGCAAATGTCAATCCTAAAAGACCTTGTTTTTTAAGGTTTGTTTCGTGAATACGAGCAAATGATTTTACTAATACCGCTTTAACACCTAAGAAACGAGGCTCCATCGCTGCATGCTCACGAGAAGAACCTTCTCCATAATTGTGATCTCCCACAACAATAGATGGAACTCCAGCCGCTTTGTATGCACGCGCAACTGCAGGAACTGCATCATACGTTCCAGTCAATTGGTTTTTAACTGAATTGGTTTTGTCTGTGAAAGCATTGACTGCTCCAATCAACATATTATTAGAAATATTATCTAAGTGACCACGGAAACGCAACCATGGACCCGCCATAGAGATGTGATCTGTAGTACATTTTCCGAAAGCTTTAATCAATAATTTAGCTCCTGAAATATTTTTTCCGTCCCAAGGTTGGAATGGTGCTAATAATTGCAAACGATCTGATGTTTCACTTACTAAAATTTGAACTCCTGATCCATCGGCAGCCGGTGCTTGAAATCCTGCATCTTCGACAGCAAATCCTTTTTTAGGTAATTCATCACCAAAAGGTGCAGTCAATCTTACTTCTTCACCATTGTCGTTAATCAAAGTATCCGTTATAGGATTGAAATCCAAACGACCTGCAATTGCTAAAGCAGCAACCATTTCTGGAGACGTTACAAAAGCGTGTGTGTTTGGATTACCATCGGCACGCTTAGAGAAGTTACGGTTGAAAGAGTGAACGATTGTATTTTTCTCCCCTTTATCTGCTCCCGCTCTATCCCATTGTCCGATACATGGTCCACAAGCATTGGTAAATACTTTGGTTCCCATTTTTTCGAAAGTAGCTATAATTCCGTCTCTTTCGATTGTATATCTGATTTGTTCCGAACCTGGGTTGATACCAAATTCCGCTTTTGGACTAATTCCTAATTCAACAGCTTGGTTTACAATAGACGCAGCACGAGCCATATCTTCGTATGACGAGTTCGTACAAGAACCGATTAATCCCCATTCTACTTTAATTGGCCATCCGTTAGCAGCAGCTTCTTCTTTCATTTTAGAAACCGGAGTACCTCTGTCCGGAGTAAAAGGACCATTGATATGTGGCTCTAATTCCGAAAGATTGATTTCAATTACTTGGTCAAAATAAGTCTCTGGGTTTGCATAAACTTCTGGGTCAGCAGTTAAGTAAGATGCTACTTTATCCGCAGCATCTACAACATCCTGACGACCAGTTGCAGAAAGGTATCTTCTCATGGACTCGTCATAACCAAATGTAGAAGTAGTAGCGCCAATCTCGGCACCCATATTACAAATAGTTCCTTTTCCAGTACATGACATTGAAGTAGCTCCTTCTCCAAAATATTCAACAATAGCGCCTGTTCCACCTTTTACAGTAAGAATATCAGCTACTTTAAGAATAACATCTTTTGGTGCAGTCCAACCAGAAAGTTTTCCAGTCAATTTCACACCTATTAATTTTGGGAATTTTAATTCCCATGACATTCCTGACATTACATCTACTGCATCAGCTCCACCAACACCAATAGCCAACATTCCTAATCCACCTGCATTTACAGTATGTGAATCCGTACCAATCATCAAACCTCCAGGGAATGCATAATTCTCTAAAACGATTTGGTGAATAATTCCCGAACCTGGTTTCCAGAAACCAATTCCGTATTTATCCGATACTGAAGAAAGAAAATCAAAAACCTCTTTAGATTGTGTATTTGCTGCAGCTAAATCAAATTCAGCTCCATTTTTAGCCAAAATCAAGTGATCACAGTGAACCGTTGTAGGAACGGCAACAGTTTTCTTTCCAGCGTGCATGAATTGCAACAAGGCCATTTGAGCCGTTGCATCTTGGCAAGCAACTCTGTCTGGAGCAAAATCTACATAATCGACACCTCTTCCAAAAGCAGTTGACGGCGTTCCATCCCAAAGGTGGTTGTACAAAATTTTCTCTGTTAAGGTAAGCGGACGACCAACTATCTCACGTGCTTTATCCACACGAGATGTCATATTTGCGTACACTTTTTTAATCATTTCAATATCAAAAGCCATAAGATTTATATATAATTGTTACTATTTTAATTTAGACATACAAGATACAAAAAAATAGAGTATAAAAAAAAGCCTGAGTCAATAGACTCAGGCTTTTAAATTATAATTAACTAATTATGTGAATTATTTAACTAATAACTTATGAGAAGGCGCAAACTTAGTTAGATTGATTCCTTCCACTGCCGTTTTATATTCTTCTATCGTTGGGGTTCTACCAAGGATTGTAGATAATACCACAACCGGTGTAGACGAAAGTAAAGATTCTCCTTTTTTACCTTCTGTATCTTCAACGACTCTTCCTTGGAAAAGACGTGTAGATGTTGCCATTACTGTATCTCCTTTAGCTGCTTTTTCCTGATTACCCATACAAAGATTACAGCCTGGACGCTCTAGGTACAACATATTTTCGTATGATGTACGCGCTGCTGCTTTAGGAACATTATCGTCAAATTCGAAACCAGAATATTTTTGTAAAATTTCCCAATCACCTTCTGCTTTTAATTCATCAACAATATTATAAGTAGGTGGCGCTACAACTAGTGGCGCTTTAAACTCTACCTTACCTTCTTGCTCATCAATATTCTTAAGCATATGAGCTAGAATTTTCATATCTCCTTTGTGAACCATACAAGAACCAATAAATCCAAGATCTACTTTTTTAACTCCTCCATAGAAAGATAGAGGTCGAATCGTGTCGTGAGTATATCTTTTAGAAACATCAGCATTATTCACGTCAGGATCAGCAATCATTGGTTCAGCAATCTGATCCAAATCTACAACAACTTCAGCGTAATACTTAGCGTTTGCATCCGGTCTTAGTGCTGGTTTCTCTCCTGATATAATCTCAGCAATTCTCTTATCGGCTATAGCAATCAATCCTTTCAGCACTTGATTTTTGTTATCCATTCCCTTATCAATCATGATCTGAATTCTACCTTTTGCAATTTCAAGAGATTCAATCAATGTATAATCCTCAGAAATACAGATGGAAGCTTTTGCTTTCATTTCTGCAGTCCAGTCCGTAAACGTAAATGCTTGATCCGCATTAAGAGTTCCTAAGTGAACCTCAATAATTCTTCCTTGGAATACATTCTCTCCACCAAACGTCTTAAGCATCTGAGATTGTGTCGCGTGAACTACATCACGGAAATCCATGTAGCCCTTCATTTCTCCTTTGAACGTTACCTTCACAGATTCAGGAATCGGCATTGAAGCTTCACCAGTTGCCAATGCAAGAGCAACCGTTCCTGAGTCAGCACCAAAAGCAACACCTTTAGACATTCTTGTATGAGAATCACCACCGATGATGATAGCCCACTCGTTTACCGTAATATCATTAAGTACTTTATGAATTACATCAGTCATCGCATGATAAACACCCTTCGGGTCACGAGCTGTAATTAATCCGAAATCGTTCATGAATTTCATCAATCTAGGAATATTTGCCTTAGATTTATTATCCCATACCGAAGCAGTGTGACAACCTGATTGGTAAGCACCGTCAACAATTGGCGAAATCACAGTAGCGGCCATAGACTCTAATTCCTGAGAAGTCATCAAACCAGTTGTATCTTGTGAACCAACAATATTTACAGTAACACGAACATCTGAACCAGCGTGTAAAACTTTACCCGGAGTTGAACCAACTGCGTTTTTATTAAATATTTTCTCTACAGCTGTAAGACCTTGTCCTTCAACAGAAACCTCTTTTGACGGAGCATATACAGGTACAATATCAACACCAAGTGTCTTTGATGCAAATGTTTGCAATTTTTTTCCAAACACAATTGCGTAAGAACCTCCCGCTTTTATAAATTCAATTTTCTGAGGCGTAAATGCCTTAGAAATATCTATCAATTCTTTATCGCCGTTATAAAGTTTTTTTGTTTTTGTGTTGATTGTGAGAACAGTACCAGTAGCAATTGAGTATACTTCCTCAAGAATAGGATCACCACTTTCATTACGAACTACTTCACCATTAGCGTCAGTCTTTTTTACCCAGTTTTTAAGATCCAAACCAATACCACCAGTGACATCAACAGTGGTAAGGAAAATTGGAGAAATACCGTTTGTTCCTGCAACAATTGGCGCAAAGTTTACAAACGGAACATAAGGACTTGCTTGTTTACCAGTCCAAAGTGCCACGTTGTTTACACCTGACATTCTTGAAGAACCAACTCCCATAGTACCTTTTTCAGCAATTAACATTACCGATTTGTCTGGATGTTGTGCTTGAAGTGTCTTTATTTCGGCTTGTGCTTCAGGTGTAATCATACATTTACCGTGCAATTCACGATCTGAGCGCGAGTGTGCTTGGTTTCCTGGAGAAAGTAAGTCAGTTGAAATATCTCCTTCACCAGCAATAAAAGTAATTACTTTAATTTCTTCTGCTATTTCTGGTAATTTAGTAAAGAACTCAGCCTTCGCATAACTCTCTAGAATATCCTTAGCGATTACATTAGCGCTTTTGAAAGCAGCTTCTAAACGATCTGTATCAGCTTCATAAAGAAAAACTTGCGTCTTTAAAACTTCTGCAGCATCTTTCGCAACAGTAACAACATTTCCTAAAGCTAAATCAAGTAAAACGTTGATAGAAGTCCCGCCTTTCATGTGTGACAATAACTCTAAAGCAAAAGCAGGAGTGATTTCAGAAACTACTGATTGTCCTAAAACGATTTCTTTTAAAAAATTAGCTTTTACATTCGCAGCAGGAGTAGTTCCTGGAACAACATTATAAATAAAGAAGTTAAGAGAATCTGCTCTGTACTCGTTATTTAAATCTTTAATTTGTTCAATGATTTCGCTTAACAATTCAGCACCATCAATTGGTTTAGGGTGAAGCCCCTGACCTTTTCGGTCTTCAATTTCTTGAATGTAATTCTTATAAATATTCATAATAGAAGTCTTTTCTTGGTATTTTTATTTTTTGTACGCAAATTTAGGAATTAATGCCGAGAATTAAAAAAAATATAACAGATGTAGCTTTTTCAAAAATTATTATTACAAAATAAAGAGTTTTACTGCTTTTTATTGTCAAAAATTCAATTTTAAATTAAAATAATAAATTATCAATAATTTAAAATGTTTTCTTTGAGAAAGTTGAAATTTAATATTACTTATTGAGTGATATTTTACGCTGTTTTCAGCTAAAAACCTTTAATAAATTATCATTTACAACGTTGTAGTTGTATTTTTCAATGCTCTTTTTTGTTAAACTTAAATATTGAGTAAAAACAAAAAAGCCAAACAGATTTTAGAAATTTGTTTGGCTTTTTTCTCAATATTATAAATTATTACATCAGCTTCTGAATAATAACTTCTTCGGTAATTCCTTCGGCATCAGCTTTATAATTTTTGATAATTCTATGACGCAAAATTCCTGTAGCCACAGCTTTTACATCCTCGATATCCGGTGAAAATTTACCATTAAAAGCAGCATTGGCTTTGGCTGCCAAAATTAAATTTTGCGAAGCTCGAGGTCCGGCTCCCCAATCTAAATAATTCTTTACGAATTCGTTTGAAAGCGGATTATCCGGCCTTGTTTTACTCACCAACGTAACAGCATATTCAATGACATTATCCGCCACTGGTATCCTGCGAATCAATTGTTGAAAATCAATGATCTCTTGCGCCGTAAATAATGGATTTATGGTATTATTTAGGTCTGAGGTCGTTCGTTTTACAACCTGTACTTCTTCAGCAAACGATGGATACTCGAGTTTTATGGCAAACATAAATCGGTCTAACTGCGCCTCAGGTAAGGGATAAGTTCCCTCCTGTTCAATTGGGTTTTGAGTGGCCAAAACAAAGTAAGGCAAATCTAATTTATAATTCTCCCCAGCAATAGTAACGGAACGTTCCTGCATGGCTTCAAGCAAAGCAGCTTGTGTTTTTGGGGGTGTTCTGTTTATTTCATCCGCCAGAATAATATTCGAAAAAACAGGTCCTTTTATAAATTTGAATCGGCGATTTTCATCTAATATTTCACTTCCTAAAATATCCGATGGCATCAAATCAGGCGTAAATTGAATCCTTTTAAAATCAAGTCCTAAGGCTTGCGCCAAAGTATTTACCATAAGTGTTTTTGCCAATCCTGGAACTCCTACTAAAAGCGCATGACCCCCAGAAAAAATACAAAGTAAAATTTGATCTACCACGGCATCCTGACCTACAATGATTTTTGCTATTTCGTTTTTTAGTTCATTCCTTTTTTGAACTAAATTATGTATTGCAGCTACGTCAGACATTTTCGACTGTTTATTAAATTAAAAAAAGAGTTAGCGATATGAATTCATAAAGCTAACTCTTTTTATTTATTTTATAAAAATTATTTTTTCAACCAATTGTTCGTGAAAGCACAATCTCTGTATTCTCCAATAACTTTAACGTACGTTCCTTTAATTTTCTCGTCAAACCATTTACCTATGGTTTTAATTTGTTTTTCCTTCAATGCCAATTCTTTTATTTTGATATAATCTTTGGCGTAATCAGCAGTGTGCTCGTCTATTCTATTCGTTACAGTAATTAATTTGTATTTTTTCTTGCCTTGTTCGTCTTCCAATAATGGCAAAGAAACTTCCCCTTCTTTCAAATTTGAAACCTGACTATATAAACTAGGATCCATTTTAGTCAATTCAAAACGAGTATCTTGTGTTTTAGGATTGATTAATGCTCCTCCGTTTACTTTGGTTTCTTTTTCGTCTGACATAGATCTTGCCGCTTCCGCAAAAGTAACTTCCTTGCTTTCAATCTTTTTTCTGATTAATTCAATTTTCTCCTTGGCTTCTTTCATAGAAGCTTCAGTAACAGATGGCGTCAATAATATATGACGTAATTCAACTTCCTGTCCTTTAATTTTTTCTACATAAATAATATGAAAACCAAAAGATGTTTCAAACGGTGCCGAAATTTCTCCTTCTGCCAAACTAAAGGCAACGTCTTTAAACTCTTTTACAAATGGGGTTCTGCGATTCATCTTGTAATATCCTCCATTTGTACTAGAACCGGGATCTTGAGAATACAGAACTGCTTTTGTAGCAAAACTAGCTCCTTCCTGGCATTCTTTTTTAAAGCCATTTAATTTATCAATAACTAATTGCTTGTCAGCATCAGATACTTTTGGAGTCACAATAATTTGTGCTACTTCCATTTCTGCCCCAAAAAGAGGAAGTTCAGCAGTAGGAATCTTTTTGAAAAAATTACGAACTTCTTCTGGCGTAATTTCAACTTCATCTACTATCTTTTTTTGCATTTCTGAAGTCAACTTCTGTTCCTTTAAGATATCAAAGAAGTAAGTTCTAAACTCTTCTTCATTATTCTTCTTGTAATACTTCACTACTTTTTCAAGAGATCCTAATTGCTCCGTCATATAGTTCAATCGATCATCCATCATCCCTTTTATTTCTGAATCGGTAACCTTGACACTATCCTGAACTGCTTGATGCGCATACAATTTATCCTCCATTAGTTTTCCTAACATTTGACATCTCGTAATGTCTTTTACGGAATTCCCTTGACTTGATAATTCTAAATAAGATTTGTCAATATCTGAATCTAAAATAATATAATCTCCAATTGTAGCAATAACACCATCAATTTTTTGCTTTTGATTGGACTGTATTTTTTTAGTAGCAACAACTGCACTGTCTTTAATAATTTCTTGCGCGTTTGTAATCGCACTTGAAAACACTAAAAGAAAAAAAGTTAGTGCAATTTTATTGTTTATGAATCTCATTTGTACTGTTTTTAATGGCA
Organism: Flavobacterium xinjiangense; assembly: GCF_900142885.1. Taxonomy (GTDB): domain Bacteria; phylum Bacteroidota; class Bacteroidia; order Flavobacteriales; family Flavobacteriaceae; genus Flavobacterium; species Flavobacterium xinjiangense. Next base: position 11,798 of record NZ_FRCL01000001.1, read on the forward strand.
TTTTTATGATTTATTATTAGCGTAATGTGTCGTTATTTTTCTATTTAAATTTATTTCAAAAAGAATCAGGCAATTTTGCCCAAATATACACTTTAAGAATCAAGAAATGAATTGAATTTTTATTGAAAATACTTATATTTCTTTAAATTTAAAACCAACAAAAATAACAATTCAATTACATAATACAAGTTTCCTTTGTAGTATTAACAAAAATTTGTAAAACGCATTAATTTATTAGTTTAAATACCTCTAGAAAGCCAAATTACTTTCCGTACTATCTTAATTAAAACAAATAAAAAGAACTAAACTGCATTAAAAATCTGCTATCTTTAAAACAACCCAACCACTATTTTATGCGTTTTTAGAATTGAAGACCATATTACATTTTAACTTTATCCTAATAATTTATCTTTTGAATTAAAGTGCCACTACTTATTATTAAATATCCCTAATTTAAAATCCCTAAAATCCTCATTTTAGGATACATTTTAAAAAAGTTCTCAACACTATAACGTTTTCGTAGAAAAGATTACAGCAGTCAATGTAGGAAGTGTTACTATTTATATAAATTAGCTAAATGATTGACTATTTTATTAAAAATCAACACTAAAATTAAATTAAAATTATTTTTTTGGTATATTTTTTTTGATTTTAATATAAATTTCGTTTGCCGTGTATTTAATACGGTAACTCATTAAAAAAAACATTCCATACTATTTATTAATTTACCATTAACCCAATCTATTACCTAACCTATAATTATTAAGTTTATGAAAAAACCAAATTTTAAAATTTATGCATTAGCGGCATTACTTGTTGGCTTTTATTCGTGTAATTCAAACGATGAAGTAGTCACAAATTCGGCTGCTGCAGCTTCGCAATTTAAAATAATCAACGTAACCCATCACGATGGACATCCATTCAGCACAGGAAATTCTACTAATTCACCAACTGGGAAGTACGTTGCAAATCCTGGAGGAGGCGTTATGATGCAAGCATTTTATTGGGATGTTCCTGCTGGCGGAACTTGGTGGAATACAGTAGGTACAAAAGTAACCGAATGGTCAAATGCTGGCATTGGATCTGTGTGGTTACCTCCAGTTTCAAAAGCTCAAAACGGAGCATTTTCTATGGGATATGACCCTACCGATTATTTTGATTTTGGCGATTTTAATCAGAATGGCTCAATTGAAACACGTTTTGGTTCTAAAACAGAATTGGTTAGTTTAATTACTAAAGCGCATACTGAAAATATGCAAGTGTATGCTGATATCGTTATTAACCACAACAGTGGAGGACAGTTAGAAAACAATCCTTTTACAGGAACACAAACGTACACTAATTTTACTGGCGTAGCCTCAGGAAAATTCCCAAGAACGAGCGCAGATTTTTATAAAAATTCTTATGCTAATAATGATGAGGGAGCTTTTGGAGGTTTTCCAGATTTAGCACATGTTGTCCCTAATGTTCAGAACTGGCTGTGGCTAAGAGCGGACGGCGTGGGTAAATACTATAAAAATACGATGAAATTTGATGGATGGAGATTTGATTACGTAAAAGGTTTTGGCCCATGGGTTATTAACAATTGGAATGCAAACGTCGGTGGTTTCTCAGTTGGAGAATACTGGGATTCTAACGTAAACACTTTAGAGTGGTGGGCAAATAATGCCAACAGCTCTGTATTTGATTTTGCTTGTTATTACAAAATGAACGACGCTTTTGACGGTAATAATCTTGCTCTTTTGAATGACGACATGATGTGGAAAAGAAACCCGTACAAAGCGGTTACTTTCGTTACTAATCATGACACAGATGAAATATGGAAAAAAGAATTGGCTTATGCTTATATTCTAACGCATGAAGGCTATCCAACTATTTTCTACAGAGATTATGAAGAATGGTTGAATAAAACAAAAATGAACAACCTAATTTGGATCCATAATAATAAAGCGACCGGAACAACTTCGATTTTATATGCAGATAACGATGAATATGTTGCACGAAGAAACGGATACAATGGAAATCCTGGATTAGTATTGTACATAAACAATTCATCCGTTTGGCAAGAAAGATGGATTCAAACGAATTGGACCAATGCACAAATTAAAGATTTTACTGGTAATTCGACTTGGATTCCTACAACACAAGCAGACAAATGGGTAAAAATCCAGTGCCCACCAAATGGATATTCTGTTTGGTCAATCAACATGTAAAATACAAATACTATAGAGGCTGTCTAAAAAGACAGCCTCTTTTCAATTGGTCAAAAAACATTAAAAATACTACGATTGCTTAAAGGCTTCCTCAAATCCCTCTTCCAAATTCACATAATCAATTAAGAGTACACTATTTTTTTATTTGGCATTTATAAATAGTACTTTTGCAGACTATTTATATTATACATGAGCTTTTTAAAAGAAATACAACGTAGAAGAACTTTCGGGATTATCTCACATCCTGATGCCGGAAAAACAACACTTACTGAAAAACTCCTCCTTTTTGGTGGCGCTATTCAAGAAGCGGGTGCAGTAAAAAATAATAAAATCAAAAAAGGCGCTACCAGTGACTTTATGGAAATTGAACGTCAAAGAGGAATTTCGGTTTCTACTTCTGTTTTGGCCTTCAATTATAAAAACAAAAAGATAAACATTCTCGATACCCCAGGACACAAGGATTTTGCAGAGGACACTTTTAGAACTTTAACTGCTGTTGACAGCGTTATTGTTGTAATTGATGTTGCCAAAGGTGTTGAGGAACAAACAGAAAAATTAGTTGCTGTTTGTCGATTGCGTAAAATTCCAATAATCGTATTTATCAATAAATTAGACCGAGAGGGAAAAGATGCTTTTGACCTAATGGACGAAGTGGAACAAAAACTGGGCTTAACAGTTACTCCTCTAAGTTTTCCAATAGGAATGGGCTATGATTTTCAAGGAATTTACAACCTTTGGGAACAAAACATCAACATATTTAGCGGTGATAGCCGCAAGAATATAGAGGAAACTATCGCTTTTTCTGATGTTAAAAATCCAGAGTTAGAAAAAATTATTGGCGAAAAACCTGCTGATAAATTGCGTGAAGAATTAGAGTTAATAGACGAAGTATATCCAAAATTTGACCGTCAGGATTATTTAGATGGAAAATTACAGCCCGTATTTTTTGGTTCGGCTTTAAATAATTTTGGAGTGAGAGAATTATTGGATTGTTTCGTGGAAATTGCACCATCACCAAGACCAAAAGAATCAGAAACTCGATTAGTAGATCCAAAAGAAGAAAAAATGACAGGATTTGTTTTTAAGATCCACGCCAATATGGATCCAAAACACAGAGACCGTCTGGCCTTTATTAAAATTGTATCAGGGACTTTTGAAAGAAACAAGCCATACTATCACGTTCGCCAAAAAAAGAATTTAAAATTCTCCAGTCCAAACGCTTTCTTTGCTGAAAAGAAAGAAATTGTAGATATCTCTTATCCTGGTGATATCGTAGGTTTACACGATACAGGAAATTTCAAAATTGGGGACACTTTAACTGAAGGTGAAATCATGAGTTTCAAAGGAATTCCTAGTTTCTCTCCAGAGCATTTCAGATACATCAACAACGCTGATCCGATGAAAGCTAAACAGCTCGACAAAGGAATTGATCAGTTGATGGATGAAGGTGTTGCTCAGTTATTTACGTTAGAAATGAATAATCGAAAAATCATTGGAACTGTTGGTGCACTTCAATATGAAGTTATCCAATACCGTTTGGAACATGAATACGGTGCAAAATGTACGTATGAAAATTTCCCGGTACACAAAGCATGCTGGGTAAAACCTAACGATCCAAAAAGTGATGAGTTTAAAGAATTTAGAAGAATCAAACAAAAATTCTTGGCGCATGATAAATACGGACAATTAGTGTTTTTAGCCGATTCTGATTTTACAATTCAAATGACACAAAATAAATATCCAAATGTTAAATTATATTTCACATCGGAGTTTGAGTAATTTTCAAAATACTATTTCATAAAAAAAACGCTAATTATTCAATTAGCGTTTTTTTTTATGTTTGGTTATTTATAATCTTAATTTATGCAATCGTACTTTCTAAATTGATGGCTTTTTTCAAAAAGGCTTTAATTAACAAACGATTTGGAGCCATTCCAGAAGTCATTATTTGTTTTTTAGCATTAGAAGTTTCAGTTGAAATAGTTCTGTTAGGATCTTGTTTTGATCCCATAAACCAAAGAACAAAATTTATGTTTGAAGAAACCGAAGTGTTTTCTTGTTTTGCAATAGTGTTACCTTCAATTGTATTATTCACAACTTCATTTTTTTCTGCAGTTTGACCAAAAACAGAAACATTACAAAACAAAGCAAAGATTACCACTATTAAAATAGTTGTGATTTTAGTATTCTTGTCTTGCTTAGAAAAGTTGTTCATAAGATAATTCTTTTATAGAGGATAACTTTATTCCCTATTCTTGAGCTAAACTATATCTTTAAAATAGCAGTAAAAAATATTTTCGATTAACGGCTTCTTTATCGGTTAAACGACGAAATCACAATTCTTTTTGGTTAGTGCATATCGATGTATTCCTTCAAATCAAAAAATAACAAAAAAATTTACACAAAAAAAAGGCTCCATTTCTGGAGCCTTTTCTACAATTCTATTACAATTAAGCCTGACCTGCAGGACCAAAATTAAGAGGAATTGAAGGTTGTTCACTGTCTTTTATTTCGCCATGAGCGACTTCAAAACGGTGAATGTTTTCTCCAATGGCCTTCAATAATCTTTTGGCGTGTTGCGGCGTCAAGACAATTCTTGATTTTACTTTAGCCTTAGGAATACCCGGCATAATACTTACAAAATCTAAAACAAATTCTGAAGAAGAATGATTAATTATTGCCAAGTTGGAATAAATTCCTTCCGCAATTTTTTCGTCCAACTCAATGTTGATTTGCTCCTGTTGTTGATTAGAATTACTCATACCTTAATAAATATATTCTTCTTTATTGGCCATCATGTCATTATAATCTTCTTTTGAACCTACAATTGTATTGTCATATTCTCTCATACCAGTTCCGGCTGGGATTCTATGTCCTACAATTACATTTTCTTTCAATCCTTCTAAGTAATCGATTTTACCTGCAACAGCAGCTTCATTCAATACTTTAGTAGTTTCTTGGAACGATGCAGCAGAGATAAACGATTTAGTTTGAAGCGATGCTCTTGTAATACCTTGTAAAACAGGTGTTGCAGTTGCAGTAACAACATCACGAGCCACAACAAGATTTTTATCTGTACGTTTCAATAAAGAGTTTTCATCACGCAATTCACGAGGCGTAATAATTTGTCCTTCTTTTAATGCACTAGAATCTCCAGCGTCTTCAACCACTTTCATACCATACAATTTATCATTTTGAACGATAAAGTCCTTAGTGTGAATTAATTGATCTTCTAAGAATAAAGTATCACCTGGATCTTGTACTCTTACTTTACGCATCATTTGACGTATTACTACTTCAAAGTGTTTGTCGTTAATTTTTACCCCTTGCAAACGGTATACTTCTTGAATTTCATTAACTAAGTACTGTTGAACAGCAGCTGGTCCTTGAATTCTTAAAATGTCATCCGGAGTAATCGCTCCATCAGATAAAGGCACCCCTGCTCTTACGAAGTCATTTTCCTGAACTAGAATTTGGCTTGATAATTTAACCAAGTATTTTCTAACATCACCAAATTTAGATTCGATAACGATCTCACGGTTACCTCTTTTGATTTTTCCAAAAGAAACAACACCATCAATCTCAGAAACAACAGCTGGATTTGAAGGATTACGAGCTTCTAACAACTCTGTAATTCTTGGTAAACCTCCTGTAATATCTCCTGATTTAGAAGAACGACGAGGAATTTTCACCAATACTTTACCTGCTTTAATTTTCTCCCCGTTTTCAACCATCAAGTGGGCTCCAACTGGTAAGTTGTAAGAACGAATCAATTCATTGTCTTTACCGTAAACCAATAAAGTTGGAATTAATTTTTTAGCTCTAGATTCAGAAATTACTTTTTCTTGGAAACCAGTTTGCTCATCAATTTCAACCATATATGATTGACCTTGCTCTAATTCTTCGTAAGCAATTTTACCGGTAAATTCAGAAACGATAACTCCATTATATGGATCCCATTTACAAATCACATCTCCTTTAACAACAGATTGACCGTCTTTAACGAAGATACTAGAACCGTAAGGGATATTATTAGTACTTAATAAAATACCTGTTCTTTCATCAATTAATTTTAACTCAGTAGAACGAGATACTACAATATCAACTGCATTACCTTCGCTATCTTCACCTTTAACAGTTTTTAAATCTTCGATTTCAAGTTTACCATTAAATTTCGTAATGATGCTTGATTCTTCAGATATACCACCCGCAACCCCTCCAACGTGGAATGTACGTAATGTCAACTGTGTACCAGGCTCTCCAATAGACTGTGCTGCAATAACACCAACAGCTTCTCCTCTTTGAGTCATTTTTCCGGTAGCTAAATTTCTACCGTAACATTTAGCACAAATTCCTTTCAATGCTTCACAAACAAGAGGCGAACGAACTTCCACTTTCTCAATTGGAGAAGCTTCAATTTGTTTCATTAATGCCTCAGTGATTTGCTCACCTGAACGAACTAGTACATCATTATTTAAAGGATTAATTACGTCTTGCAATGCAACACGTCCTAAAATTCTTTCTCCTAAAGTTTCAACTATTTCTTCATTCTTTTTCAATGCTGATACTTCAACACCTCTAAGAGTACCACAATCATCAATGTTTACAATAACATCTTGAGACACATCATGTAGCCTTCTTGTTAAATATCCTGCATCGGCCGTTTTCAAAGCCGTATCCGCAAGACCTTTACGCGCACCGTGAGTAGAGATAAAGTACTCAAGGATAGAAAGACCTTCTTTAAAGTTAGAAAGAATCGGGTTTTCAATAATTTCACCACCACCAGCAGTAGATTTTTTTGGCTTAGCCATCAAACCACGCATACCAGTTAACTGACGAATTTGTTCTTTGGAACCCCTTGCTCCAGAATCAAGCATCATATACACCGAGTTGAAACCTTGTTGGTCTTCTCTAATGTTTTTCATTGCTAATTCTGTCAATTGAGCATTTGCTGAAGTCCATACATCAATAACTTGGTTGTAACGTTCGTTATTAGTAATAAGACCCATGTTATAATTTACAGAAATTCCTTGAACTTGTTCTCTGGCATCTGCAATTAATTTTGGTTTTTGATCTGGAATTCTAATATCACCAAGAGAGAATGACAATCCACCTTTGAAGGCAAATTTGTAACCCATATCTTTCATGTTATCCAAGAAAGCCGCAGTTGTAGGTACATCGGTAGCGCTTAAAACGTGTCCGATAATATCTCTAAGGTTTTTCTTAGTCAATACATCATTGATATATCCAGCTGCTTCAGGTACTACTTCATTAAATAATACACGACCAGCAGTAGTTTTAATAATTTGGTAAACTAAGTCACCAGCTTCATTAAAATGTTTTGCTCTAATTTTCACAGAAGCATTCAATTCTAATCTACCTTCATTCAAAGCAATATTTACTTCTTCAGCAGAATAAAAAGTGATTCCTTCTCCTAAAATTTTAAGCTCAGGCGTAGATAAACGTTCTTTGGTCATATAGTATAGACCCAAGACCATATCCTGAGAAGGTACCGTAATTGGAGCACCATTTGCAGGATTCAGAATGTTGTGAGAACCCAACATTAATAGTTGTGCTTCCAAAATAGCTTCTGGTCCTAAAGGCAAGTGAACTGCCATTTGATCCCCATCAAAATCCGCATTAAATGCAGTACAAACTAAAGGGTGCAATTGGATTGCTTTTCCTTCAATTAATTTTGGTTGGAATGCTTGGATACCTAATCTGTGCAAAGTAGGAGCACGATTCAGTAATATTGGGTGACCTTTGATAACATTTTCAAGGATATCCCAAACTACAGGCTCTTTCTTATCTATTATTTTCTTAGCTGATTTTACAGTTTTTACAATTCCTCTTTCTATCAATTTACGGATAACAAAAGGTTTGTATAATTCTGCTGCCATATCTTTAGGGATACCACATTCAGATAATTTCAATTCAGGTCCAACAACAATTACCGAACGAGCAGAATAATCCACACGTTTTCCAAGTAAATTTTGACGGAAACGTCCTTGTTTACCTTTAAGGGAATCAGATAATGATTTTAATGGTCTGTTTGATTCTGTTTTTACTGCAGAAGCTTTACGCGTATTATCGAAAAGTGAATCTACAGATTCCTGCAACATACGTTTTTCATTTCTTAAGATAACTTCTGGAGCTTTAATCTCCATTAATCTCTTCAAACGGTTGTTACGTATAATTACACGACGGTATAAATCATTTAAATCTGAAGTTGCAAAACGACCTCCATCAAGTGGTACGAGCGGACGTAATTCTGGTGGAATAACTGGTACCACTTTCATAATCATCCATTCAGGACGATTCTCACGGTTCAAGTTAGACTCACGGAAAGATTCAACAACTTGTAATCTTTTTAACGCTTCAGTTTTACGTTGTTTAGACGTTTCATTGTTAGCATTGTGTCTTAATTGGTAAGACAATTGATCTAAATCAATTCTTGCCAATAAGTCCATAATACACTCTGCTCCCATTTTGGCAACAAATTTATTAGGATCAAAATCATCAAGATATTGGTTGTCAGCAGGAAGAGTATCTAAAATATTCAAATATTCTTCTTCTGTCAAAAAGTCTAATCTTTGTACTGATTCACCTTCCGCATTTTTAGCGATACCTGCTTGGATTACTACGTATCTTTCGTAGTAAATAATCATATCTAATTTCTTAGATGGAAGACCAAGGATATAACCAATTTTGTTTGGAAGAGAACGGAAATACCAGATATGAGCAATAGGCACAACTAGATTGATGTGACCAACTCTGTCTCTACGTACTTTTTTCTCAGTAACTTCTACACCACAACGGTCACAGATGATCCCTTTGTAACGTATTCTTTTGTATTTACCACAAGCACATTCGAAATCCTTAACTGGTCCGAAAATTCTTTCGCAGAAAAGACCATCACGCTCTGGTTTGTGCGTTCTGTAGTTGATAGTTTCTGGCTTTAATACTTCACCTCTTGATTCTTTCAAGATAGATTCAGGAGAAGCAAGGCCTATTGAGATTTTATTAAACCTTTTTACAGGGTTTTTATCTTTATTGTTATTATTTCTATTATTCATCATAGTTTTTACTATTGATTTATTTGCAATTAAAAATTGATTTTAGATTTATGATTTACTTAAATCATTAAAACTATTACCTCGAATTACTTCACTAAACTTCAAATAAAATTTTTTTGAAGTGCTAATTATAAAACCTCTTGGTTCTAAATAAAAAATCGGAACGGGTTACGGGTATAAATCCTAAAAACTTTTATAAATGAGTAATCAGTCCCAATAAAAATTGAGACTGACTACTTCAAATATTATTTATTCTTCTAAACGAATGTCAAGTCCAAGACCTTTTAATTCATGCATTAATACATTGAATGATTCAGGTAATCCTGGTTCTGGCATAGATTCACCTTTAACGATTGCTTCGTAAGTTTTAGCTCTACCGATAACATCATCAGACTTCACAGTCAAGATTTCTCGAAGAGTACTTGATGCTCCATAAGCTTCAAGTGCCCAAACCTCCATCTCTCCAAAACGTTGACCTCCAAATTGAGCTTTACCTCCAAGTGGTTGTTGTGTAATCAACGAGTATGGACCTATAGAACGTGCGTGCATTTTATCGTCAACCATGTGTCCAAGTTTCAACATGTAGATTACTCCAACTGTTGCTGCTTGATGGAAACGCTCTCCTGTACCACCATCATATAAATGTGTATGTCCAAAACGTGGTACTCCAGCCTCGTCAGTCAATTCATTGATTTGATCTAAAGTTGCTCCGTCAAAAATTGGTGTAGCAAATTTTCTACCCAAATTCTGTCCAGCCCAACCTAAAACAGTTTCATAAATTTGACCAATATTCATACGTGAAGGTACACCTAATGGGTTCAACACGATATCAACTGGCGTTCCGTCTTCAAGGAAAGGCATATCTTCATGACGAACAATACGAGCAACAATACCTTTGTTACCGTGACGTCCAGCCATTTTATCCCCAACTTTCAGTTTACGTTTCTTAGCAATATAAATTTTAGCTAATTTCAAAATTCCAGCTGGTAATTCATCACCAACAGTAATTGTGAATTTCTCTCTTCTTAATGCTCCTTGTAAATCATTCAATTTAATTTTATAGTTATGAATTAAATCATTAACCATTTTATTGGTAGCATCATCAGCTACCCATTGACCTTTACTTAAGTGAGCAAAATCTTCTACAGCATAAAGCATTTTTTGAGTATATTTTTTACCTTTTGGTAAAACTTCTTCACCCAAATCATTCATTACACCTTGAGATGTTTTTCCGTTGACGATCAAGAAAAGCTTTTCAACCAATTTGTCTTTTAATTCAACAAATTTAACTTCAAACTCCATTTCAAGTGCTCCTAAAGCATCCTTGTCTTGTGTACGTTTACGTTTATCTTTTACTGCTCTCGCGAACAATTTTTTGTCTAAAACAACACCATGTAAAGAAGGAGACGCTTTCAATGAAGCATCTTTTACATCACCTGCTTTATCCCCGAAGATTGCACGAAGCAATTTCTCTTCCGGAGTAGGATCTGATTCTCCTTTTGGAGTAATTTTTCCGATAAGAATGTCACCAGGTTTAACCTCGGCTCCAATTCTAATCATACCATTTTCATCTAAATCTTTAGTAGCTTCTTCAGAAACGTTCGGTATATCGTTCGTTAATTCTTCGTTACCTAATTTAGTATCTCTAACTTCCAATGAATAATCATCAACGTGAATAGAGGTAAAAATATCGTCACGAACTACTTTTTCAGAAATTACAATCGCATCCTCAAAGTTGTACCCTTTCCATGGCATAAATGCAACTTTTAGGTTTCTACCTAAAGCTAATTCTCCATTTTGAGTAGCATAACCTTCTGACAATACTTGTCCAGGAACCACTCTATCCCCTTTTCTTACGATAGGTTTTAGATTGATACTTGTACCTTGATTGGTTTTTCTAAATTTAATTAGATTGTATGTTTTTTCATCAGGTTCAAAACTTACCATTCTTTCTTCCTCAGAACGATCGTATTTGATAGTGATGATATTTGCATCTACATATTCAATAACTCCATCTCCTTCAGCGTTAATTAAAACTCTAGAATCAGAAGCAACTTGACGCTCTAAACCAGTTCCAACAATTGGAGCTTCAGGACGAATTAATGGTACGGCCTGACGCATCATGTTAGATCCCATCAAGGCTCTATTCGCATCATCATGTTCTAAGAAAGGAATCAAAGAAGCTGAGATAGAAGCAATTTGGTTTGGAGCAACATCGGTATAATCTACTCTTGTTGGTTCAATTACCGGGAAATCACCTTCTTGACGTGCAATTACGTCTTCGGCAGTAATTTTTCCAGTAACATCCATTTGAATGTTTGCCTGAGCAATCATCATTCCTTCTTCTTCTTCTGCGCTTAAGTAAACTGGAGTAGAAACTAAATCTACAGTTCCATTTGTTACTTTACGGTAAGGTGTTTCAATGAAACCCATTCCGTTTACTTTAGCATAAACACCAAGAGATGAAATCAAACCAATGTTTGGTCCCTCAGGAGTTTCAATTGGACATAAACGTCCGTAATGCGTATAGTGAACGTCACGTACCTCAAAACCTGCTCTTTCTCTCGAAAGTCCACCTGGTCCTAGTGCAGATAATCTTCTTTTGTGTGTAATCTCTGCTAGTGGATTCGTTTGATCCATAAACTGAGACAACTGGTTTGTTCCAAAGAAAGAGTTGATAACAGATGATAATGTTTTAGCATTAATCAAATCTATTGGTGTAAACACCTCGTTATCTCTAACGTTCATACGCTCTCTAATAGTTCTGGCCATACGTGCTAAACCAACACCGAATTGTTGTGACAATTGCTCACCAACTGTTCTAACACGACGGTTTGATAAGTGATCAATATCATCAATCTCCGCTTTAGAGTTGATTAATTCGATCAAATATTTTACAATGGTAATGATATCTTCTTTGGTAAGCACTTGCTTTTCCATTGGGATATCTAAACCAAGTTTTTTATTCATTCTATAACGACCTACTTCACCTAAGTTGTAACGTTGATCAGAGAAGAATAATTTATCTATAATACCACGAGCAGTTTCTTCATCAGGCGGTTCTGCGTTACGCAATTGTCTGTAGATATGCTCAACAGCTTCTTTTTCAGAATTTGTTGGATCTTTTTGCAGCGTATTGTGAATAATGGCATAATCACCTTGATTAGCATCTTCTTTATGCAACAAAATAGATTTAACGTTAGAATCAATGATTTCTTCAACATTATCTTTATCGATAATGGTATCTCTATCAAGGATTATTTCGTTACGTTCGATAGAAACTACTTCACCAGTATCTTCATCTACGAAATCTTCATGCCATGTATTCAATACACGAGCAGCTAATTTTCTACCGATATATTTTTTAAGTCCTGTTTTAGAAACTTTAATTTCCTCTGCAAGATCAAAAATCTCTAGGATATCCTTGTCTCTTTCGAATCCAATTGCACGGAATAAAGTAGTTACAGGTAACTTTTTCTTTCTGTCGATATAAGCATACATTACACTGTTTATATCCGTAGAAAATTCTATCCAAGAACCTTTGAAAGGAATTACTCTGGCAGAATATAATTTTGTTCCATTTGCATGGAATGATTGACCAAAGAAAACACCTGGTGATCTATGTAATTGAGAAACAACTACACGCTCAGCACCATTAATAACAAAGGTACCGCTTGGTGTCATATAAGGAATTGTACCAAGATAAACATCTTGAACAATTGTTTCAAAATCTTCATGTTCCGGATCTGTACAATACAGTTTTAACCTTGCTTTTAAAGGCACACTATAAGTAAGACCTCTTTCTATACATTCTTGAATTGTGTAACGAGGCGGATCTACAAAATAATCAAGAAATTCCAATACAAAATTGTTTCTTGTATCAGTAATAGGGAAATTTTCCATGAAGGTATTGTAAAGCCCTTCGTCGCCTCTTTCGTCAGATTTAGTTTCTAATTGAAAAAAATCTTTAAACGATTTAACCTGAACATCTAGAAAATCTGGATAATCAGGAATATTTTTAGTAGAGGCAAAATTCAATCTTTCAGTTTGATTTGTTATCATCAATGGACAAAATTTTGATTAAAAAAGTAATTATTTGCGTATAAATATAATTTATTTATACTTTTCTTTTACTACCATTACATCTTTAAAAACCAATTTAAGATAACTACTTTCTTATTATCTGTTAATTTTTTTTCCTCGTAATGGGTAAAATGAATTTATTATAAAAGACTAATATGTAATTATACAAGGTAGACTTTTGTTATACGAAAAATGGTTTAGGTCTTTGGATATGAATCCAAGACCTAAACCTAATTCTCAAAAAGAGTTAAACTATTTAAGTTCAACCTCAGCTCCAGCTTCTTCTAAAGATTTTTTAAGCCCTTCAGCTTCTTCTTTAGAAACACCTTCTTTTACATTACTTGGTGCGCTGTCAACTACATCTTTAGCTTCTTTCAAACCTAAACCTGTAAGTTCTTTTACTAATTTCACAACTGCTAATTTAGAAGCACCTGCTGCTTTTAATACAACTGTAAATTCTGTTTGAACGTCTTCAGCAGCAGCTTCACCACCACCTGAAACTACTACAGCTGCAGCAGCTGGTTCGATTCCGTACTCATCTTTTAATATTGTTGCTAATTCGTTAACTTCTTTTACCGTTAGGTTAACTAATTGTTCTGCGAATTGTTTCAAATCTGCCATTTTTTCTATCGTTTTAAAATGATTTGTAAAAATATAATTTATTTATTGTGCGCTTTTTTAAATAAAAACTAGAGCAAAACTCTATTTTTATTATGCTTCCACTTCTTCTGTAGCCTCTTCGCTTTTTGCGAATTGGTTTTGAAGAGCAGAAATAACTCTTTGTGCTGGTGACTGCAATAATCCAATAAGTTCGCCGATAAGCTCTTCTTTAGATTTAATAGTTGCTAATGCATCTAATTGATCGTCTCCGATATAAATTTCAGCATTAATATAAGCTCCCTTTAATACAGGTTTAGCTGATTTTTTTCTGAAATCTTTTATTATCTTACCAGGAGCGTTTGCTATGTCAGAAATGAATATAGCGCTATTACCAGTCAAAACTGAAGGTAAATCTCCATAATCATTAGCTGAAGCTTCCATTGCTTTTGCAAGCAAAGTGTTTTTAACAACTTCTAATTTTATACCTGCTTTAAAACAAGCTCTTCTCAAGTTTGAAGTAGTCTCTGCATTAAGTCCAGAAATATCAGATACATAAACAATGTTTGTACCAGCTAACTGTGCAGTTAAAACTTCAATCGCGATTGATTTTTCTTCTCTAGTCATACTAAAAATTTTTAACTACCAATTATACTGCTTTAGGATCCAATGCAATTGCAGGACTCATAGTGCTAGTTAGGTAAATACTTTTGATGTAAGTTCCTTTAGCCGCAGTTGGTTTAAGTTTGATTAATGTTTGAATAATTTCGTGAGCATTGTCAACAATTTGTTCAGCCCCAAAAGAAACCTTACCAATTCCCGCATGCACTATACCAGTTTTATCAACTTTAAAGTCAATTTTACCAGCTTTTACCTCTTGAACAGCTTTTGCAACATCCATAGTTACAGTACCTGTTTTAGGGTTAGGCATTAAACCTCTAGGTCCTAATATACGACCTAATGGACCTAATTTACCCATAACAGAAGGCATAGTGATGATTACATCAACATCTGTCCAACCGTCTTTTATTTTTTGTAAATAATCGTCAAGACCTACAAAGTCTGCTCCTGCTGCTAAAGCTTCCGCTTCTTTGTCTGGAGTAACCAATGCTAATACTTTAACGTCTTTACCAGTTCCGTGAGGTAATGTTACCACACCTCTAACCATTTGATTCGCTTTTCTTGGATCTACACCCAAACGAACTGCGATGTCAACAGACTCATCAAATTTTGCAGAAGAAACTACTTTTATTAATGCCGCAGCATCTTTAAGAGAATATAGTTTGTTCTTTTCAATTTTTGAAGCAGCCTCTTTTTGCTTTTTTGTCAATTTTGCCATGTTTTTCTCTTAATTAAAAAGGAGAATCTCCTGATACAGTTATACCCATAGATCTAGCTGTTCCAGCAACCATACTCATTGCAGACTCCATAGTGAATGCATTTAAGTCTGGCATCTTGTCTTCAGCAATAGCTCTAATTTGTTCCCAAGTAACACTAGCTACTTTTTTACGATTAGGCTCACCAGAACCAGATTTTAGCTTTGCAGCTTCCATTAACTGAACTGCTGCCGGAGGAGTTTTTACAACAAAATCAAATGATTTGTCTTTATACACAGTAATTTGTACTGGGCATATTTTGCCGGGTTTATCTTGAGTTCTAGCATTAAATTGCTTACAGAACTCCATGATGTTTACCCCAGCAGCTCCTAAAGCAGGTCCAACCGGTGGCGATGGATTCGCAGCACCTCCCTTAACTTGTAGTTTAACTACCTTACTAATTTCTTTAGCCATTTTTTAAAAAATTTAACACAACAATCATTGGAAGCGATTGTGGTGGATATTATAGATGTAACAAAAATTATACTTTTTCAACTTGCATAAAACTCAATTCCAACGGGGTTTTTCTTCCGAAAATCTTAACCATTACTTCAAGTTTACGCTTTTCTTCGTTAATTTTCTCAACAGTACCATTGAAACCATTAAACGGACCATCAACAACTTTTATAGTTTCACCTAAGTTGAATGGTATAGATCGAGTATCTGTATTAACAGCTAACTCATCAACCTTACCTAACATTCTATTTACTTCAGAAACTCTTAACGGTACAGGTTCCCCATTTTTTGTTTCACCTAAAAAACCAATAACACTTGTTATAGATTTAATAATATGAGGAATCTCCCCAATTAGGTTTGCTTCAATCATAACATAACCAGGAAAATAAACTTTATCCTTGATTATTTTTTTTCCTTCTTTAACAGTAACCACTTTTTCAGTAGGAACCAGAACTTGCGAAACATAATCACCCATCCCTAATCTTGCGATTTCAGTTTCGATGTATGCTTTCACTTTATTCTCTTGTCCACTTACCGCTCTAACGACATACCACTTTTTTACACTACTATCTGCCATAACAAAAAAATTATGCTTTTATCCAGTTAAAAAATCCGGCTAATGCTTTTGCGAAAATTTCATCAACTCCCCAAGTTGCCAAAGCGAATACTACTGAAAATACAGCAACAACAATCGTTAGACGTTGTACTTCAGCCCAAGCTGGCCAAGTTACATTTGACTTTAACTCCTCAAATGCCTCTGATATGTAATTAACAACTTTTGTCATTGTGATTTAGTTTATTTGCACGGGCGGAGGGATTCGAACCCCCATCAACGGTTTTGGAGACCGCTATTCTACCCTTGAACTACGCCCGTAGTTAAAAGCCAGCAACAACCTAAGCGGTTACTGGCTTTACTTAATTATATATAACTACGCTGTGATTTCAGTTACCTGACCAGCACCTACTGTTCTACCACCCTCACGGATAGCGAAACGTAAACCAACATTTAATGCAATTGCACTAAGCAATACAACACTAATAGTTAAGTTATCCCCAGGCATAACCATCTCTACACCTTCTGGCAAAGTAATGATACCTGTTACGTCAGTTGTACGTACGTAAAACTGTGGACGGTAGTTATTATGAAATGGTGTGTGACGACCACCTTCTTCTTTTTTCAAGATATAAACCTCAGCTTTGAAAGTAGCGTGTGGCTTAACTGAACCTGGCTTGCAGATAACCATTCCTCTTTTGATGTCTTCTTTTTGAATACCTCTTAAAAGAATACCTACGTTATCTCCTGCTTCACCTCTATCAAGGATTTTACGGAACATCTCAACTCCAGTAATAGTAGAAGTTAATTTTTCAGCTCCCATACCAATGATTTCAACTGGATCTCCTGTATTAGCAACTCCTGTTTCGATACGACCTGTAGCAACAGTTCCACGACCAGTGATTGAGAATACATCTTCAACAGGCATTAAGAAAGGTTTTGCAACGTCTCTTACTGGCTCTTCGATCCAAGCATCAACAGCTGCCATCAATTCAAGAATTTTTGGTACCCAAACTGGATCATTATTCAATCCACCTAAAGCTGAACCTTGAACAACAGGACCATTATCTCCATCATATTCGTAGAAAGATAACAAGTCTCTGATTTCCATCTCAACTAATTCAAGTAATTCCTCATCATCAACCATATCCACTTTATTCATGAATACAACCATTCTAGGAATACCTACCTGACGACCTAAAAGGATATGCTCACGTGTTTGTGGCATAGGACCATCAGTCGCAGCAACTACAAGAATAGCACCATCCATTTGAGCAGCACCTGTAACCATGTTTTTTACGTAATCCGCGTGACCAGGACAGTCAACGTGAGCGTAATGACGATTAGCAGTTTCATACTCAACGTGAGATGTATTAATTGTAATACCTCTTTCTTTTTCTTCTGGAGCATTATCAATTTGATCAAATGATTTTGCTTGACAGTAACCTGCATCAGACAATACTTTTGTAATTGCCGCAGTTAATGTCGTTTTTCCGTGATCCACGTGCCCAATTGTTCCAATGTTTAAATGGGGCTTGTTACGGTTAAAATTTTCCTTTGCCATTTTACTTAATTTTTAATCTTAGTTATATATTAATTTCTATTTCCTACTTACTTGAGCCAATGTCGGGAATTGAACCCGAGACCTCTTCCTTACCAAGGAAGCACTCTACCCCTGAGCTACACCGGCAGAATCCTTGATGTCAGAATTTGATTTGAGATTTCAGATTCAAAAAAAAATTTAAAACCTTAATTTCAACATCTACTTTTATTCTGTGGGGAGAGCAGGATTCGAACCTGCGAAGTTTACACAGCAGATTTACAGTCTGCCCTCGTTGGCCGCTTGAGTATCTCCCCTACTTTTATTATTGTCAAACCGTTACAGTTTTGAGCCGGCGGAGGGACTCGAACCCACGACCTGCTGATTACAAATCAGCTGCTCTAGCCAACTGAGCTACGCTGGCGAATCAATAAAAAAAGTCCGCTATTTCTAACGGACTGCAAATGTAGAGATTTTATCTCTCATTCAAAACATTTTTTAAAAAAAATTTATATTAAATGTGTGAACTTATTCTTTCTTTCCTTTTTACCAACAATCTTTCTAAAGATTCAGCACAAAGCTCCACTGCTTCTTCAAAAATTTTACACTGCTTTTTAACTACAAAATCATCTCCCGGAACATTAATTTTAATCTCGGCAATTTTATTTTCCTTATCGCTGGTCTTTTCAACTTTCAAAAAGACATCTGCCGATACTACTTTATCGTAATATTTTTCTAATTTGTCCATTCTTTCTTGAACAAAATCTACCAGTTTTTTGTCAACAGTAAAGTTAACCGCTTGAACATTTACCTTCATAATCAATTTTTTTAATAGTTAAACATTTTCAAATTACTTCTGATTCCTTGGATGCGCATCTTTATATACTTTCTTTAGTTCTGACAAACTATTGTGCGTATATATTTGTGTTGATGCCAGACTGGAATGTCCCAATAATTCTTTCACCGAATTCAAATCAGCCCCGTTATTTAATAGATGAGTAGCAAACGAATGTCGCAATATATGCGGACTTTTTTTTACTTTCTCAGAGACAGCACTAAAGTAAGAATTTATTAACCGATACACAAAGGTATCATTCAATTTTAACCCTTTTTTTGTGAGAAAAAAAAATTCATTATCCACGATAGATTCTAAACACAATCGCTCTTTCATATACAACGAGAATTGCTCTGCGATTATTGGCAAAACCGGAAGTATTCTTTCTTTATTTCTTTTACCTAGAACCTTTATCGTACAACTTGACAAATTAACATTCATTAACTCTAAATGAATCAACTCAGTTCTTCTCATGCCGGTACTATAAAACAGATCGACTACAAGCTTATTTCTAATCCCTTCAAAACCTATTGGGTTTTGCATCTGAGTGAGTGCATCAGCAACTTCTTTTTCAGAAAATGGAATTTGAAGCATCTTAGAAACCTTTAACGCTTTATGTTTCAATAAAGGACTAGCTTCGATTTGTTTTGTTTTTAATAAAAATTTGTAAAATGCTTTTAAGGATGCAATCTTTCTATTAACAGTTACATTTGACATGTTCTCATCGACAAGCGCCACGATCCAACTTCTAATTTGATTATAGTTTACCTGGTCTATATCTTCTTGATCAAAATGAAGGGTGTTGAATTTTTCGAAGTATTCTAAATCAGTCAAATACGCATTTACAGTATGCGGAGAATATTTCTTCTCCATTTGTAGATAATCCCGAAATGCGTCTTTATTATTCATAAAAAAAACCGTTAGCATCAAAGTTATAAAACTTTTAATGACTAACGGTAATTTATTTTAATAGATATTGACTAACTCTCTAAGTTATCTCTCATATTTTGGATATAAGCCGCTTTTTGAATTTTGATTCTATTAGTTACTGAAGGCTTAATAAAAGCAGTACGTGCTCTTAATTGACGAACAGTTCCTGTTTTATCAAATTTTCTTTTGTAACGTTTTAACGCTCTATCGATATTTTCTCCGTCTTTAATTGGTATAATTAACATAATATAGACACCCCCTTTCTTTAAGTGTGCAAAAGTAATCAAACTTTTGAATTATGAGTTATGAATCTATATTTATTTTTCAATTATATTTCTAGACAATTATATCTTTAGATTAGTAGAATAAATGAATTAATTATAATGCAAAGACCTATTTTTTTGATCACTATAATAGCTAAAAAAGCCAAGTTACAATTTCATGCTCCTTGGCTCTATATTCTATTCTTTATATTCAAAAAAGTTATTATTCCACAGCTGGCTTATAATTTTGTTTATCAATTATCATTTTCGATAAAATCTCCTTAAGGATTTCTGAAGTTCCACCACCTATTGGTCCCAAACGACTATCTCTAAATAAACGCGCTAACGGATAATCTTCCATGTAGCCATAACCTCCCAGCATTTGCAAGCAACTATAAATTGTTTCATCAGCCACTTTTGTAGATTTTAATTTAGCCATAGTAGCCTCCTTGACCACATATTCTCCCTTATCTAATCGGGCTACGGCAGCATAATTAAATACTTTACAATGCTCAACATCTGTTGCATGCTCTACTATTGTATGTCTTAACGCCTGAAACTTATCTATTGTTCTGCCAAATGCCTCTCGTTGTGACATGTAATCTATTGTATACTCAATTGCATACTCAGCTCTAGCGTGCGCATTTATTGCCATAATCAAACGCTCTAAAGCAAAATGCTGCATAATATAAGGAAACCCTTTGCCTTCTTCGCCCATTAAGTTTTCAACAGGAATTTCGACATTATCAAATGCAATTTCAGCAGTATCTGAAGCTCTCCAACCCAATTTATCCAGTTTTACAGTAGAAATCCCTTTAAGATTACTATCCATCAAAAACATGCTAATACCTTTGTTCCCAAGCTCCGGACTCGTTTTTGCGGCAACTACATAATAATCACCATAAACACCATTAGTTATAAATGTTTTAGAACCATTAATAACATATTTATCTCCTTTTCTCACAGCAGTAGTGCGCATACCGGCAACATCACTACCTCCAAAAGGCTCTGTAATACACAATGCTCCTATTTTATCACCAGAAATACTTGGCACTAAATAGTCTTGTTTAATTCGCTCATCACCTTCCGCATTCAAATGCGTCATTGCTAAATAAGAATGCGCCCACATAGCGGCGGCAAAACCAGAAGATTTTATTTTTTGAAGTTCTTCTAAAAAAATTACGGTGTAAAATAAATCTAAATTCAATCCACCATAAACCTCTGGATAACGTATTCCAAAAAAACCCATTTCTCCAAACTTTTTCCATATAAAACGCTCAATTGTACCCGTTTTTTCCCATTTCTCAATATGAGGTACAACTTCTTTCTGTAAAAAATCTTTTAAACTCTTTCTAAATAATTGATGTTCTTCCGTAAAAAATGTTGAATCCATGTAAATAATATTTTTTTTATTTTAATAAGTTGTAGTCATCTATTTTTTAATTAAAGTCAAAAAACAGGTTTTTTTGTTCCAAATTTTAGTGTTTTGAGTCAATACGATTACTACTAATTAGAAAAACTAAAATCAGTAGCAAAAAGACACTTTTGTAGCCAACCAAAAAACAAATAAACCACTTAACTATGCACTTTTAATTAAAAACCAAATATAGCTCTATTATTTTTATTTTATCAACAGGAAACCCCTTAATTTTTGTTAAATCCTCAATGTTCTTAATATCTCCATTCATACTTCTGTACGTCACAATTTCTTTTGCCAATGGGTACCTGAAATAAGAAAACTGAGAAAGTTCCTTTAATGAAGCATTATTGATTTCTATTTTTTTAAAATTTGGCATCACCGAAACTTTAAAATGAGTATTCAAATTCTCAATAACTTCGGGAGATAATCCCCATACATCTTTCATTTGTTCCATAGAAACAAATCCTCCAAGATTTTCCTTTTGTTTCAAGATTCTAAGGGAAATTGCTTCGCCAATTCCATAAATTTTTATCAAATCTTCTTTTGTGGCTTTATTGATATCGATAAAAAATATTTTCTCTTTTTCGGCGAAAGCCTTGTTTGAATATTTCTCATAAGATTTAAACTGCTTCTTATTATTTACCCAATCCGGAAATTTACAAAGGGGCGCTATTGAATTTAATAACGAATCCGAAACCTGAGTTACGTTTTGGAATTCCTTAGCTGAATTAACGTATTTATTCTCTTTTCTAAAAGCCAACAGTCGATCAATCTCTTGAACAGACATTCCTAACTTATAGCCTTTGTAGTCCGTAATAAAATTAGGATTGAAAAGATAAATTTTTGGGGACTCTTTTTTTTCCATTTTCATGGAATCAATTTGAGATTGCAGCGAAAGCCATTTTTGTTTCTCAGGAAATTCTTTTACCAACATACTGAAGTCTCCAAGAAAATAAAGCATTTGTAAAACGATAATAATTCCGAATAACACAAAAATACCTTTACGTTGTTCTCGTGAAAACATAAAATATCCACTTATTGTTTTAAACGCCATACTTTGTAATTAAGTTATTATTATCTGATTTAACTTTTCGAACTCTAAAAATAAGAAAAATTTTACGTCTTTAAAAAATATTCGAAAGACAAAAATGACAGATATCAAAACCAAATGCATTTAACAGTTAGTTTATTCTAAAAAAAGGCATCTTACTAAAAGACCAAAGCCTATAAAACATTGCTGAATTATAATTTTATGACTTAAATCCTAATTATTATTTTTATTTTTTATAAAAAACAATACATTTGGTGCTTAATAACAAAAAAACCATAAAACATGTCTATTTGGAAAAGAAAACCATTGGCTCAGCTTTTAGCAGAAGCAGCCGATTCTGAAAAGGGATTAAAAAGAACATTAACCGCTTGGACTCTAATCGCATTAGGAATTGGTGCAATCATAGGCGCAGGATTGTTTGTAAGAACAGCAATGGCTGCTTCACAAAATGCAGGACCATCTGTAACAATAGCTTTTGTTGTTGCTGCAATTGGATGCGCATTAGCGGGATTGTGTTACGCAGAACTTTCTTCTTCAATACCAATTTCTGGTAGTGCCTACACCTACACCTACGCAACTATGGGTGAATTTTTAGCCTGGATCATTGGTTGGGATTTAATTCTTGAATATGCAGTAGGAGCTGCCACGGTAGGAATCGCGTGGAGCGAATACTTAAACAATTTACTGGTCAATGTGCTCCATATGAGTCCAATTCCTTATTCATTATCGCATTCACCATTTCAGACTGATGCAGTAACTGGAGAACACGGAATGATCAACATCCCTGCTTTATTTATCGTTAGTGTTATTAGTTTATTACTAATAAAAGGAATACAAGAATCCGCTTTTGTAAATGGAATCATTGTAATCGTAAAAGTTGCTATTGTAATAATGATCATTATTATAGGATGGCATTTTGTAAATCCGGCAAATCACACTCCTTACATTCCAGCAAGTTCAATTTTCACAGATGAACATGGAATCGATCATAAATTTGGAGGATTTTGGGGAATAATTGGAGCAGCTGGAACCGTTTTCTTTGCTTTTATTGGATTTGATGCAGTAAGTACAGCTGCACAGGAAACAATAAATCCAAAAAGAAATATGCCAATAGGTATTCTAGGATCTCTAGCGATTTGTACTGTATTGTACATTCTTTTTGCTCACGTATTAACTGGTGTTGCAACAATTGAAGATTTCAGAACTGGAGGAAAAGAAGCTTCTGTAGCATTTGCAATTAATAAATATATGATTGGATATGCTTGGTTAGGTCAATTAGTGACTGTGGCAATTTTAGCAGGGTTTTCTTCTGTGATTTTAGTTATGCTACTAGGACAATCAAGAGTATTTTATGCGATGGGTAAAGATGGTTTATTGCCTAAAGTGTTTAGTGATTTGCACCCAAAATACAAAACTCCATACAAAGCAAATATTGCAATTTTAGTAATTGTTGGTTTATTTGCTGCTTTTATTCCTGGAGATATCGTAGGAGACATGACAAGTATAGGAACATTATTTGCCTTTTCACTTGTGTGTGTTTCTGTTATTATTCTTAGAAAGAAAGAACCTAATATGGTAAGAGAATTCAAAACTCCATTTGTGCCTTTAGTTCCTATTTTAGGGGTTATCACTTGTGTGTTAATGATGGCTGGTTTAGGCTGGACTAACTGGTTAAGACTTTTTGCATGGATGGCAATAGGTGTTATAATATATTTTGCATACGGAAAGAAAAATAGCGTGTTAAACAATCCAAAAGAATAATTTTTATTCTATAAACTAAAAAGGGACTATAAAGTATTCAACTTTATAGTCCCTTTTTTTATAAGATTAACCTTCATTTATAAATCAAAAACCGAAGTGCGTTTAGCGCGGATTAAATCCTTGAGCCGAATCCAAAAAGCCAATGTCAAATAAACCGCAAACCATAATCCCACAGTAACAAACGATAAGTATATAAAAAACAATCTTACGCTACTGGCACGCATTCCTAATGTGTCAGCTAAACGCGAAGAGACATGAAATCCATGTTTTTCAAAAAAGAACTTCAATTTAATTATTGCAGACATCTTTAAGTTTATTCGGTGAGTTGGTTAATTATTTATTCAGAAAACAAAATTACAACATTCTTCAATAAAACAAATCCAAAAATAACGGAATCAACTTTTTTTCAATAATTCCATCCCAACCCTACATTCTAAACATTTACTTTTATTGCAATATTCATTTTTAAGTTGCAACAAAGATTGCGTCTCAAAAGCACTTTTTGCTTTTATTCCAAAAAAACTAAATTTATCTATAATGGCATTTTTCTCCGGAGACACCTCATTTAAAAGACTTATTAAATCCTCAGAAATTTCCTTTCCAAGACTTTTTGCATACGCAAACTGAATCGGAATTATAGTATTTATAACAATCAAATCTATGAAAGATTTAGAAAGCGGTTTCTTTTTCTTCGGACTCTCTTTATCGAACTGGTAATGGTTTAACCAATATTCTGAAGCAGATACCTGAAACACTTCATAAATATCCTTTAACGAACTCACTGAATTTATTTTCGAAAATAAATTCTGTTGGCTGTGGTATAAATTGGCTAATTGCGACAATCGAATCGTCGGAAAATTATCAGGACGATGTTTAAAAAACTGAACTGGTTCTACGGAATTTTTCTCTATTTGATATTTGTGCAACAAGTAGTAATACCTGAATTTCAAATCTTTAAAATAATTATCTTCTTTTTCTGAGTCCAATAATCCGGAAGTACCAAAAAGCAAAGCTTCGAGGTTTTCGACTTCAAAACTTTCTTTTCTAATAATGGAAAAAGGGATAGATTGCGCTATTTTTATAAAAATTTCACCATTGGTATTTAAACCAAAATTCTTAGCTAAAAGACAGAACAAAACAGCTTCCCAATCTTGATTAGTTTGTTCCAATAAATCGAATATAGGTTGAGATTTCCTTTCTAAACGTTCGAAAAACAAACGTTCCTGCCAGTTTTTTAAGGTAAATTCATCGACATCTATCAATTGTTTTTCACAAAAAATCCACGATTTTGGAGAGATAAGTGATTGATAGTTTTCGACAGTCTCTTTTTCGACATATTTTTTGAGCTCTAAAACTGGAATTTCAGTATTATTGCGTCTGAATATCTCGGTATCATGTTCCCAAACTACGTGAAGAATCACGTTTTCATACGCTGAATCCCTCTCATGATGATGCACATACCAATCTGAAGATTTAAGATGGATTTCCACATTTCCGGCCCATTTTTGATCTCCAATGGTAATTTGGGCATTGAAAAAATCAGGACCGGCTAATTCTAAATATTGCCCAACATTGATGATTGTGATTTCCTCCTCATTAGAAGTTTTCAAATTTAACGCATCAAACTTCTTGAATTTCCAGAGGTAATGGAGAAAATCTTCTTTCATTTTATGTTTTTTAGATAATAGCTTAAAAATGAAAGACTAAAGTACTAAAAAACTACCAACTTACCTTACAAAACAAAAACAATATCCAATACAAATTGCTCCGTTGCTCTCACTGAAAATTATCGTAATAAATATAATTTGGCACAAGCACGTGCATCAGATAAAGCTTCGTGATGATTGAGCTGGATTTTCATTTCCCTGCAACAATCACTTAATTTAGCTGGTTTTAGTCCTTTAGCTTTATAAATTTTCACTGTGCATTCCCAACGAGAAGCCAAGTTTAATTCATCATAATTCAAGCCATAAAGCGCCATTGATTTAGCCAAAACATTTCTGTCAAAACTCTCATTATGAGCCACAACAACTCTATTCTTTAGCCGTTTTTGTATTTCTGGAAATACTTGTGCAAATGATTTTGCATTAATTGTATCTCGCGGATATATCCCATGAACCTGAATGGTAAAAGGAGAATATAGATTATTTGGTGGTTTAATTAAACTGACAAACTCATCTACAATTATTCCGTTTTCAACGGTAACAATACCTACGGAACAAGGATGGAATGCGATTGCAGTTTCAAAATCTATAGCAGTGAAGGTCATTTTATTCGTGTTTTATAAAACTAAAAACCACAAATTTAACGAAATTAAGTCGTCAAATTTGTGGTTACAGAAACTTTAATATTTAGAAATTGAATTACTATTTGATTGAACCAATAATATCATATTTCGTGATAATATGGTGTCTTCCGTTCCCTAAATCAATTAGAACAGCTTCGTTTTCTTTACTGAAAAGTTTAGAAACTTCTTCGATTGGCGTACCTAATTTTACAATTGGATATGGTTTTCCCATAATTTCGCGAATAGGTCTTTCAGCTGAATTTTTGTCCTCTACATAACTTTGAAACAGATCACTTTCATCAACAGAACCTACAAATCCGGTAATATCAATCACTGGAATTTGAGAGATTTTATATTTTCGCATGCGTTCGATAGCATGAGATACTAATTCTTCCGTACGAACGATTACTAATGGCTTATCGATATGGTCTTTGATTACATCCTCGGCCTTTGTAATTTCTTCTTCAAGAAAACCTCTTTCACGCATCCAATCGTCATTGAACATTTTACCCACATAACGGCTTCCTGAATCATGGAAAAGAACCACAACGACATCTTCTGGCTTGAAATGCTCTTTGAGCTGTAACAATCCTTTTATTGCTGCACCAGCTGAATTACCAACAAAAATCCCTTCTTCAAGTGCGATTTTACGGGTATAAACCGCGGCGTCTTTATCCGTTACTTTTGTGAATCCGTCAATCAAAGAGAAATCAACATTCAGTGGTAAAATATCTTCACCAATCCCTTCGGTGATATACGAATAGATTTCATTTTCGTCGAAAATTCCCGTCTCATGGTATTTTTTAAATACAGAACCGTAGGTATCAATTCCCCAAATTTTAATATTTGGGTTTTTCTCTTTCAAGTATTTACCAACTCCTGAAATCGTTCCTCCAGTTCCTACACCCGAAATAAAATGAGTGATTTTACCTTCTGTTTGTTCCCAAATTTCAGGCCCTGTTTGCTCGTAATGTGCTAACGCATTTGATGGATTATCGTACTGATTTACGTACCAAGAATTAGGTGTTTCTTCTGCCAGTCTTTTAGAAACAGAATAATAAGAACGTGGATCCGTTGGTTCAACATCGGTAGGGCATACCACTACTTTTGCACCTACAGCACGAAGAATATCCATCTTCTCTTTGGATTGTTTGTCTGAAATTACACAAATCAATTTGTATCCTTTAATGATAGCCACTAAAGCTAATCCCATTCCCGTATTTCCTGAAGTCCCTTCAATAATGGTTCCTCCTGGTTTTAATCTCCCGTCCGCTTCGGCATCTTCAATCATTTTTACGGCCATTCTGTCTTTTACAGAATTTCCCGGATTGAACGTCTCTACCTTAGCGAGTACTAATGCATCAACACCCGCAACCACTTTATTAAGTTTTACTAATGGCGTGTTGCCTATTGTTCCTAATATATTTTCTGAATATTTCATTTGAGTTTATAAGTTTACCGAAATCTGTTTACGGTGCAAAGATAGAATTAAAAAAATGTTTGGCAATTAGCAAATTTTTTGCTTTTTAGTCCTGATGGAAGCAGCATCCTCGTAACGGAGTGAAGAGATACAGCGGACAGCAGGAACTATCATCATTAAAATGCCAAATCATTCGCTCCAAAAAATTAATTGAAGAAATTCCAAACTAATCCAAAACGGATTGTAAAATCACGGTACGGGTTATTAGGTGACGAATAAAAGTTATTACCAGTCAACGAAGAATTGAAATGTTCTGCTTTAAAATAAATTCTGGTTCTTTGAATTTTTGCGTTGATGAAAAAATCAAGGTTGGGATAGTTACCAATTTCTTTTTTGTTTTGAACAAAAAACTCACCAATTACCGGATTGTATTCATTCCCAAAGTATTTAGTGAAATAATTCAGTGAAATACCGGTCTGTAAAAATAATGCATTCTTTTTGAAAAAATAACCCGAGTAGTAGAAGGTATTTCTGGTTACAATTTGAGGTACATTTAAGATGTTATCTTGCTGACCCACTTTTTGATATAAAATCGTATTATCTAACGCAAAACTGCCAAAAATAAATTCTCTGTTCGCTTTAATGGATAAATAATTTATAGTCTTATCATATTGTGTTGGCGCAACGATTTGCGTGCGAGCCTGTATTTGAGCATCCGTTGAAACATCAGCAAAATAAAGGTGATCATTTAATACCGAATACTGCAGCGAAGCATTAACCCACGGCGTAATTGCATTGGCAGATACAGAATTTATTTTTTCATTCTTGAAATCATTCGACCAATTGTATTGAACATAACTGCTTTGGTACAAATCATAATTGTTATTTGGCAACTTGTTTATGTTTTGATATTGAAATGTCAATTCCGTTTCATCATTGTACTCATATTTCAACTTTGCATCTAAATTCGAAAGCGATTGATTGGTAACGGATCTTGAATATAAAAATTTTCCATTCCACTTATTCTTTTGGTATTCATATTGACCACCAATATTATTTATGTTTTGGCTCAACGAACTTAGAACCGTTTTATCATCAAAAATCAAAATCTGACTGTAGTAATAATTGGACCTAAAATCATCCGCAAAAAACTGAAATTTACCTAAAGTTGTATTTTCATAAGTTAACCCCATTTTATTATACATTTTATTGTAATGGGTTTGGTCATTAATTCCACTGCTTTTAAAAGATTCACCAAAACGATACACTACAGTTCCTCCTACAGAAGACGGGACTGTGGCTTGATTGTATTCGAAAAACTTATTTTCATAATTAAACTGATGGTTTACATATAAATTATTAGCTCCTTTTGTAGGATTGATTCTAAAACTGTGATCTAAAAATACTCTTTTCCCTTTCAGAAATGATTTAGCATCATTCAAAAACACTTCTAATCTTTGTCTGTTTTCAAAATTCGGGTCTTCACTTTCAAAATCACTATTTGTTGTGATTCCGCCATTTTCATAGTTTAAAATATCCTGATAAGTATAATGCGCATTAGAATAATATCTTTTATTTTTAGTGTTATAACTTACTGTGAATCTAAAATTTCCTGTACTTGACAATTGATTTATATACTGCCCTTCAGAACGTAATCCTTTGTAAGCTATAGAAAGATTAAGGTTTTCAGAGGTATTTAAAGTAATAAATGAATCTGCCGACTGGCCTTTTTTTATCGTAGTTTTAAAATATAGTTCTGTTGCAGGAGTTGCCACTGAGCTGTATCGTATCTGATTTGCTTCGAGAAAATTGAAATGTTTTGCTTTAAATCCAAATTCAGGGAAAGGAGAAAAATCAGTTAAACTGTATTGCAGTGTATTATAGGTTTGTCCATCATTAGCGAAAGCTAAAAGCCCAAAAGTATCTTTTCTTAAATAATTATGACTGTATTCTCTTTGTATGCTTAAAGAAGTATCGATATAAGTGGTATCCCGATCCAAAGTAATAACTCGATACTGATCTATGTCGGCAACAGGTTGTTTTGCTTTTTTTATGGAGTCCGAACTATTGTATTTACTATTTGAATCTAAAGTGTTGCTGTTTTTTTCCTGAGAAAAGCACAAAGTGGAGAATGATAAAAAAATAAAAAAAAAGAAGATTCTCATTAGTAGATTGTATAATTAGACAAATATTTTCACTGTCTTAGTAAAGCAAAGGTAAATTAAAAAACACATAAACAAAAAAACAGTTGAAAGAAGCTTTTTCCAAATCTATAAATTAATATTTACATCAAATAAATTAAAATGACTTTAGATTCCAAATTGCTAAGAAGCGTAACTAAAATCAAAAGAAAACATTTCCTAATATATGTATTTATTTTATGGTTTAAAACAAAAAAACCGGCACTAAGTGCCGGTTTAAATAATTAAAGATAAAATAATTAATATCCAGGATTCTGTTGAATTCCAGGATTAGCATTCAATTCATCTTGAGGTACTGGCAATGCAAATTTAGGACTCGTTAAAGGTAAATTTGTAGGATTTGCAGCAGGATAATTAGCAGAACTTGAAGAATAATCAGCAGGATTTCTATCAATTCCTGCACCGGCTAAAACTCCCAATCTTTTTAAGTCAATAAATCTATAACCTTCAAATGCAAATTCTAACCTTCTTTGGTTTAATATAGCTTTCCATGCATTAGTTGCAGAAGTGTAAACAGGTAATGCTTGAGCTACAGGAAATCTTTTATCCAAAATGGCCTTGATAACGATTGCAGCACCAGGTAAATCACCTGCAGCTACTCTAGCCTCAGCTTTAATAAAATACATCTCAGATAATCTTACGATTTTAAAATCACTATTTAAATTACCAACAGATCCAGAACCACGGTGTTTACCAATAATCAATTTATCAGTGTTTCTGTAATCAGCTGAAGTAGCATAATTAGGATCCGCAATCGATGAAGGGTGAACAATAGCAGATCTTCTTATATCAGTAGGATTAGCGTCTAAAATATTGTACAAAGATCTTCCAATCTCAAAAAATGGAGAACCTGTGATTGTAGTGGTAACAGACGCATAACCATTTCCTAAATTTGTAGCCTGAGTAGACTGCTGGATTGTTCTTTTTAATCTGAAAATTACTTCAGTATTAGCTGGTTCACTATCCGTGTGAAAAATACTATTATAGTTAGTATCATTTGCCAAAACAATTCCAGAAGTAGTAATTACATCATTAGCCCAAGTCTCAGCATTTACATAATCCCCTTTTAAAGCAAAAGCTCTAGCTTTTAATGCTTTTGCTAAATTTTTATTAGGATATAAAGTAACAGCTGCACCTGTATATGGAGAAGTAGTTAAAGAATTAAATATAACTAATGCAGCATCTAAATCAGAGTGAATAGAAGTATAAAACTCTCCATTTTTGCTTCTTGGTAAACCCGCCTCTGTAGATAAAATTATTTTATCAGCCAATATCGCTGCTAAAGCATCATTGCTTTTAGGATCTGGAGAAAAATAAGAAAGCAATTTAATATGACATAATGCTCTAACAACTAAAGCTTCTGCTTTCAATCTTGAGATTAAAGCAGCATCTGCCGGGCTAACTGGAGTTACTTTATCAGAAAAAGCAATAACACGATTAGCTCTTGACAAAGCATAGTAAGAAGAATTCCATATTGCCGTTGGTGAAGCTGAGGAAGTGTTTAAAAAGAAAACATAATTATCACTAATTCCCTGACCACCGTTTGCAAAACCAATACCAACTTCATCTGTAAAAACAGAACTAAAAATAATATCTTCTCGGTTTGCTAGCAAGCCATAAGTAGAATTCATCACTCTTTGTAAGTCGGATGAGGCAGTAATTGCAACATCTTCAGTTAAAGAACCCGGAGTAAAAGGCTCCAGCAAATCATTATTACAAGAAGCAAAGAATGCGCCTGTAAATATAAATAATATAAATATTTTTTTCATTTTTATAAAATTATAAATTAAAATTTCAAGTCTACGCCAAAAGTAAATTGTTTTGCCGTTGGATATTGATATAAATCATTAACTCTTGAGCTTTCAGGATCGAAACCTTTCCATTTTGTGATGTTAAATAAATTCTCACCTTGCAAAGTAAAAGAAAGATCTGTTAAGAAAGTTCTCTCTAGAAAAGCTCTAGGTACTCTATAACCAATCTGAGCATTTCTCAATCTAACATAAGATGCATCTCTTAAAAAACGATCAGAACTATTATCAGCTGTTGAATTCGCAGCGTTTAATGAAGGAATGTTAGAAGCAGTATTAGTAGCAGTCCAAGCATTCGCCAAATCATCAGTAACGTTAAAAGTACCAATATTATCTGAGTCATATAAATTCTCTAAATCATTATCAAATCTCCAAACATCTTGTGCAAAGGTGAAAGTTGAAGATAAAAAGAATCCTTTGTAGTCAAAATCAAAACCAAAACCACCTTGATATTTAGGTACATTATTTTTACCAAATGCCTTTCTATCTGTAGCCTTAGGAGCTTCTGTAGGGTTTCCGTCTATATCTTCAAATAATAAATTACCGTTAACAGGGTTTACACCAATATAATGATATACAAAAGGTTCTGCAATGCTTCCACCATTCTGCGTAATATAAACCGGTTCTGTACCTGTTAAAATTCTACCGTTATTGGCTTTAATTCCATCTACTTTATTGTCATTTACAGATCCATTAGCACGTAATGTGAAAGTAACATCTTGATTTTTAACAATATCAACTCCTAAACTCAATTCAAATCCTTTGTTTGTAACAGTAGCATCCGAATTTTTTAGAATTACATTTGCAGGAAGTGATGCATTTCCAGGAAATCCTACTCCAGGAACGATAGGCTCTTGCAAAAACAAATCAACCGTTTTCTTGTTATAATGATCAAAAGACCCTCTAATTCTGCCTTTATATAATTCAAAATCTAAACCAACATTATATTGTTCAGTTGTTTCCCATTTTAAATCAGGGTAACCAAAAGCAATATTGTAACCAGTTCCATTATTATAAGCATTGTTTGAACTAGAATAAATATCTGTAAAAGCTGGTGGGTTAATACCTGCATAAATAGTACCGTCAACAATTCTTTGATTCCCTACAGTACCTATAGACCCTCTAAGTTTTAACACATTTATAAAATCTATTGATTTCATAAATCCTTCTTCTTCTAAATTCCATCTTCCACCAACAGACCAAAAATTACCGAATTGGTTGGCTCCAACAAATCTACTTGAACCGTCTCTTCTGAATGAAGCTACAACTCCGTATTTTCTGTTAAAATCATAATCAAATGAAGTGAAATAACCAATTAAATCATTTCTCAATTGTTGTGACCCAATTACTGGAACATAAAAATCATTTGCAGAAGTATCCCCTATGTATCCTGAGCCGCTGTTAGGCACAAAAGTTTTAGGATCTAAACCTCTTTGTCTAAGATTATTTACATTCAATCTTGAGTGATTGTATTCAGAAGCTGCTGATAAATTAAAAGT
The DNA here is from genome assembly GCF_900142885.1 of Flavobacterium xinjiangense. Taxonomy (GTDB): domain Bacteria; phylum Bacteroidota; class Bacteroidia; order Flavobacteriales; family Flavobacteriaceae; genus Flavobacterium; species Flavobacterium xinjiangense. The sequence continues at coordinate 45,167 of NZ_FRCL01000001.1, forward strand.
ATGCTTTCCGAAAGTCTTGTTGTATTCCAATTGAAAAAGGTTATTGAATAAAAACTCTCTTCTTTGATTAATATCTTCAAAACCTCCAAACAGTTGACCCGGCTGTAAAAATAACAACGCATTGAATGAACCTGGAAATTCAGCTTGGTGAAATCTCGTAGATAACAATTGTCCTGAAGTACGTACTCTTCCAGTGAAACCTTTTGCGAACTCATAAGACAGTTCAGTAGCCACATCTATTCTAGTCTCTTCAGTTAAATTTTCATATTTTTTCAACTTATCAATTAACATCAAAGGAGTGTACAGTAATGTACCATCTGCATTATACAAAGCAAATAATTGCGCAGAATTTTGATATTGACTTGGAGAAACATATGGAGCACCTAAATAAGCACCTGTCACATAATTTCTGTTAATCGCTCCAGTACCTAAGTTAGTTGCCTCATTATTTTTTGAGTGACCAAAAGCGGTATTTATTGAATATTTGAATTTTTCGTTATCCGATTTTCCGTTCAAATTATTTCTAACAGTAAATCTCTTCAAATTAGTAGATTCAAGAACTCCTTGCTGATCGTAAAAACTAGCAGATGTATAAGAATTTATACTTTTATTATTATTTTGAATACTAATATTATGGCTTGTAGATGTCCCTTGGTTGAAAAAATAATCAACCCAGTTTGTATTTACACCGTATGCCGCGATTTGAGCATCCGTTAGTGTAGATCCTAAACCAGCACCATAATTTTGCTCAATTTTTAATAATTGTTTTGCATTAGCATAACTATATTTAGGTTTTTGCAATTCGTTAACCCCAAAAGATGATGAATATCTAAAAGTAGTTTTTGGCTCACTATAACTTCCTTTTCTAGTTCTTATAACAATTACACCATTTGACCCTCTAGATCCATACTCAGAAAGTGCCGCAGCATCTTTCAAAACGTCTAGACTAGCTATATCATTAGGATTAATTGATCGAAAGCTATCACTATTTGATGGAAAACCATCAATAACATATAAAGGGTCTGTATTACCATTTACGGTTCCAACTCCTCTAATGACAATAGCTGATTTAGCTCCTGGCTGTCCAGTACTTGCAGTAATGTTTACACCTGCTAACTGACCTTGAATAGTATTCAATACGTTAGCATTTGGTCGGTTTTCAATTGTTTTACTGTTTACTGTTGCTGCAGCTGTAACGGCCGTTTTCTTAGTAACAGTTCTGTACCCTTGAATAACTACTGCTTCCAAAGCCTTTGCTTCATCTTGCAATTTAACACTCACTGTTGTGTTAGAACCTACAACTCTGGTAGTTTGTGACATTCCTACAAAAGAAAACACTAAAACATCTCCAGTATTAGCTTTTATGGAATACTTACCGTTTAAATCAGTTTGAACACCTGATTTAGTACCTTTAATCAAAACGTTTGCTCCTGGTAATGTTCCATTACCATCTGAAACAACACCAGTGATTGTTTTTTCTTGGGCAAACATAAATTGCATTGACAATGCCAATACTAACGAAAAAATCCATTTGAATTTTAATCTCATTTTAAATTATTTTGAATTAGTTATCCGGCAAAACTCACAATAAAAATTTAATTAACCTAAAATTAACAAGAAAAAATAAAATTTTAACATTTGTTAATTGTTATGTTAAACAATTAAGCTAAAGAAAAAAATATTTTCTCTCTATATTTGTCGAAAAAAAATAATGCTCCAAAGCAATTTTTCAAAATTTTTATTTGAATCTGGAACTGACGAAGCTGGCCGTGGCTGTTTAGCCGGTCCTGTAACTGCGGCAGCCATTATATTGCCATTCGATTTTGAAAACGCAATCCTGAATGACAGTAAACTTTTATCAGAAAAAATCAGGAAAAAATTAAGACCCATTATCGAGCAACATGCCATTTCCTTTTCAGTAACGCACCTGGAGCCTGGAGTAATTGACGAAATCAATATTTTGAATGCGTCGATAAAAGCGATGCAGGAAAGCATCCTACAACTTAATCCAAGACCTGAATATATTATTGTGGATGGAAATGCGCCATTTATCCATAAAAAAGGAATAAAAAACCGTGGAGGAAAAATTTTTACTTACGCTGAACTCGAAATTTTAAATTCGATTCCAAATACAAGTATAGTAAAGGGAGATTCTAAATATATGAGTATTGCTGCTGCCTCAGTTTTGGCAAAAACGTATCGTGATGATTATATGGATCGCATTCATGAGGAATTCCCGATGTATAATTGGAAAAAAAACAAAGGCTATCCCACCAAAGAACATCGTGAAGCAATACGGAAATACGGCACAACTAAATACCACCGAATGACATTTCGGTTATTGCCGGAACAGTTAAAATTAGAAATTTAGATTTTTGACTACTGATTAACAATTTCAGATTTCTCAAAAGTCGCGTCAAAAAGAATAGCGAAATGTTTCAGGATTTTTTCTTTCACTTCTGCCTCGTTTACGCTTTCAACTCCGAGTTCTACATTCAATGAAGTTACCGCTTTACCACGAATCCCACACGGAATAATATTATCAAAATAACCTAAATCAGCATTTACGTTTAAAGCAAATCCGTGCATGGTTACCCAACGGGAAGCACGTACGCCCATGGCACAAATTTTTCTGGCAAATGGAGTTCCTGTACCTAACCAAACACCCGTTTCGCCTTCGCTTCTACCACAAGAAATTCCATATTCTTGAAGGGTAAGAATAATGGCTTCTTCCAGAAAACGCAAGTATTTATGAATATCCGTAAAGAAATTTTCTAAGTCTATAATCGGATAACCCACAATTTGTCCGGGTCCGTGATACGTAATATCGCCGCCACGATTGATTTTATAGAAAGTCGCGCCCTTGGCTACCAGTTGTTTTTCGGATAAAAGCAAATTGCTTAAATCGCCACTTTTACCTAAAGTATACACATGAGGATGTTCCACAAAAAGGAGATAATTGGGAGTTTCAAGATTAAGTTCTTCCCTCCTATTTTTAATTTTTAAGTCAACGATTCCTTTGAACAATTCTTCTTGGTATTCCCAAGTTTCCTTGTAATCTTTAGTTCCTAAATCTTGAAGTTGGATTGTTTTGTTCATTTTTCATTGCGAGGAGTTGCGAGGCACGAAGCAAAGCAAACTTTTTTCATCCCCTTATTTTTGATTCGCAAAGGTACAAAGTTTTGAGTTTACTGTTTTTTCCTGCAAGTTTTTTTTTAATTGACTTCATCAGGTTCCAAAATCACCTCTAAATTCGTGCTCTCAGGATTTACCAAACAATCGGTTATAAGAAATTGCAATTCCATTGATTTTTTGTCCTCGCTTATTTTTGCATTTGCATTTGAAACCGATTTAATTTTGCGAGGAAAATGATATTTTAAAACATACGGCTGATTGATTTTAAAATTGGCTGCTCGGGTTTTCAATTCTGAAATTTTATCTTGTTGTTTTTTTAATTCGACTTCATCTGTAACTTTCACTGTTCTTTTGAAAAGACTTCCGTCAAAAGCATAACTCACATTATAATAATGTTCTTCGGCGCTTAGTGCATAATTATTTTCTAAATCATCCGCATATTCCTGGGTTTTGTATAAATCCGGAACTGCTGAAATTTTATCAAATTCTTGACTGATTTTTGTTCTAAATTCTTTCTCGAAGGAACTTTTCTTGATATGAACGTTTACGGTCGCATATTTTTGAAAAACAGCTTTTTCCGATGTTGGAAGCTTTGAAAACGTCTCCGCATATTTCGTTATAAAATCCTTGAAAACATAAGAAGTATCCTCGAATTTTTCTTCTTTAGAATAATTTTCACCCGCTAATTGCATGTAACTATGCTCATCGCGAAGGGATTCGGATTCTATTTTTCCGGATCCGTCCTGGTTTAAATGGATGGTTTCGGTGATTTGACAACTTGTTGTTAGAAGGACTAAAAGTATGAAGATGTAAATTTTATTTTTCAATTTTTATAATTTTGAATGGTAATTTTTACCAAATGTAAAATAATAACTACAATTTCTAGCCCAGATTGAAGTGAAAATCCTTTTTATTTTTGCTGCCAAAAATAAAAAGATTACTTCACCATACTTCTATCTTTTTTGGTGTTCAGTGAATTTATTTGCAACGGAAAGCTGGAAATAGCTCCAAAAAACCTTTAGCACTTTGTTACTTTGCTACTTATACAGTATCTTTGCGCTCTTAAAAACAGCATAAAATGGCATTATCCGAACAAGAAATATTACGTAGAGAAGCACTTACCGAGTTACGCAATTTAGGCATTGAGCCTTATCCAGCAGCCGAATTTATCACAACCGCTTATTCAAGCGAAATCCTAGCCGATTTCGAGAACTACGAAGGAAAGGAAGTTGTTTTAGCAGGACGTTTGATGGGTAAGCGTATCATGGGAAAGGCGTCATTCGCGGAATTGAAAGATGCTGAAGGACGTATTCAAATCTATGTTTCGAGAGATGATATTTCGACTGATGAGGAGAAAACAATGTACAATGTGGTTTTCAAAAAACTATTGGATATTGGTGATTTTATTGGGGTTCGTGGAACGGTTTTCAAAACACAAGTTGGGGAAATCTCGGTTCATGTTTATGGATTGACGGTTTTGGCGAAAGCCTTGAAACCACTTCCTGTAGTAAAAACGGATGCTGACGGAAAAACACACGATGCTTTCGCTGATCCGGAACAAAGATACCGTCGTCGTTACGTGGATTTGACCGTGAACGATCACGTAAAAGAAACGTTTATCAAAAGAACAAAATTATTCAACGCGATGCGTTCTTTCTTTAATGACAAAGGATATCTTGAGGTGGAAACTCCAGTTTTACAACCGATTCCCGGTGGTGCTGCAGCGCGTCCTTTTATTACGCACCACAACTCACTTGATATGCCTTTGTACATGCGTATTGCAAATGAATTGTACTTAAAAAGACTGATTGTTGGTGGTTTTGATGGGGTTTATGAGTTTTCGAAAAATTTCCGTAATGAAGGAATGGACCGAACGCATAACCCGGAATTTACTGCCATGGAAATATATGTAGCCTACAAGGACTACAACTGGATGATGAAATTCACCGAAAACTTGTTGGAACATTGCGCCATTGGTGTAAACGGAACTTCACAAGCGACTTTTGGAGAACACACTGTGAACTTCAAAGCGCCTTACGCTCGTGTTACGATGACGGATTCTATCAAACATTTTACTGGTTTTGATATTTCTGGAAAAAATGAAACAGAGTTATTCGATGCAGCAACAGCAATGGGCATTATTGTGGATAAAACCATGGGTAAAGGAAAATTGATTGATGAGATTTTTGGCGCTAAATGCGAAGGGAATTATATTCAGCCAACTTTCATCACGGATTATCCTAAGGAAATGTCTCCATTGTGCAAACAACACCGTGACAATCCGGAATTGACAGAGCGTTTTGAATTAATGGTTTGCGGTAAAGAAGTAGCGAACGCTTATTCTGAATTGAATGATCCAATTGACCAAAGAGAGCGTTTTGAAGAGCAAATGCGATTGTCGGAAAAAGGAGATGACGAAGCTACCGGAATTATCGATGAAGATTTCCTTAGAGCATTGGAATACGGAATGCCGCCAACTTCTGGATTAGGAATCGGAATGGACCGTTTGATGATGTTCTTGACCAATAATGCTTCTATTCAGGAAGTGTTGTTGTTCCCTCAAATGAGACCCGAGAAAAAACAAGTCCAAATTGAATTGGAAGACGATGAGAAATTGATTGTTGCGATCTTGAAAACGAATGACAGCAAAATGGATTTTGGATTATTGAAAATCAAATCGGAATTGAGCGGTAAAAAATGGGACAAAGCCATGAAAAACTTATCTTCTTTAGGCTTGACTGAAGTGGTTGTTGAAGGAGAAAGTAAAGCGTGCCGATTGAAAGAATAAGTTTATTCGAGAAATATATTTATAAAAAAGGAGCTTCAATTGAAGCTCCTTTTCTGTTGTTATAAAGTGTAATTCAAATTGACACTCCAACGGTAATTGGCTTCAATTTTTGAATTGGATAAATTTTGACTGATAGGAAGCATCGCATTGACTCCGATGGAAAAGTTCCCTTTTCCGGCTTCAATACCAAATTTACTAAAAAGAATATCTCCAGAAGTATCTGGTAATTTCTCTCCATATTGCTTATTTGTTTCATAGATTTCGCCCGCTAAACCCAATTGCGGAACCAGCTTTATCGAAGGTAAATCAAAAAGATAAAACAGTGTACTGCCGTAATTAAATTGATTTCCAAATTGGTACTGCTTTTGGTTTTCAGTTTTAAAAGTATAATTCAGCATGGTACTTAATCCCAAATTTTTCTTTTTAATCACATATTCCGACACCAAAAGATAATCCCAACTGCCAGTTCCCACTTGGAAACTCTGGTTGACACTTCCGGTATTGTTGGCTTCATCAAATTTCCCTGTTGGCATTTTTACCCCGCCACCCAATTGCAGTTTATGGGTAAAAACGGTACTGTTTTTATGCGTTTGATATACGGAATACATTGCCATAACGGAAATATCACCCAGCCCCTTAATATTTTCGGTTCCGGTGGAACGCTCGCGATTGTGAAAATGATACGGAACCAATGCCGAAATCTGGATTTTTTCTGTGATTGGAATTTTAGTCCAAATTTGAACCGTATTGAAATTTTCGTCAATCCACGGCGAGTTGGCAAAAATTCCGTCTCTGCTGGTATAACTTTGATTGAAATAGCGCAAGCCTATAAAATTATTGTTTAGCATAGAACTGAATCCCATACTTCCGCCACTTGCGGAACAACCGCAGGCATCACAATCATCTTCGAAATCTTCGAGTAATTGCATTTTTTGAAAGGCAAATCTCGAAATGCTATCTTTTTCTGTTGCATTTGCAAATTGAAAAAGAATTAGAAAAAGTAATATGTATTTTTTCATTTTTTAAAATTTTAAAACCATTAAGCATTTAGAACATTAAGTTCTTTGAGCCCGAAATGTATTAATGTTCGTTTTTTTAATAATCTGAGAATCGTTTATCAGTGAGATATTGATTATCGGTTAATGTCTTTAGGAAAGCAATTAATTGTATTTTTTGAATTTCAGAAAGCGGAATTCCTAAATTTCCGTTTTGATTCAGAATCGGGTCTAAAGTTGCCCCATTTACAACTCCGGAAGCATAATGATCCAAAACGGATTCTAATGTCCCGAATCTCCCGTCATGCATGTAAGGTGTCGTCTTTTCAACATTACGCAAACTGGGCACTTTGAATTTATAATAATCCGTTGCCAATTGCGTCACACGAAATCTTCCCACATCATTTATCTGCGGATTGACCGCCAAGCCGTTATTACGATAGGAATTATCAGTCATCAAATCCGTGGCGTGACACGAAGCACACTTTGTATTGAAAAGAGTATAACCGGACAATTCCTCCGAAGTGAATGTACCGCCTGTTTCATTACGTCGGTATTTATCAAATTTAGAGTTGGATGAAGTTACCATCAACATAAATTGAGACAATGCTTTCAGCATATTTTCGGTATTTATGGCTCCATCAGTAAATGCTTGCTGAAAAAGCTTTTGGTAGGTTTTATCTGCTTTCATCATCGCAACAATTTTTGTCAGATTACCATTCATTTCAATCGCACTTGTCAATGGAATAATAGGTTGTAAATCCAGATGCGTCGTTGCTCCATCGTACATAAATGCCGTTTGATAGCCCAGATTTTGAATTGAAGGTGTATTTCTGGTTCCTATATTATCACCAACTCCATGGCTGAACGTATGTTCATGATGTGTAAATGCGTTTTCCTGAATGTGACAAAAACCGCAAGAAATCAAACCATCCGAAGATAATCTTCCATCGTAAAATAACTTTTTACCCAGTTCAAATCCTTTTTCTGTTGGCGGATTCAGTGCGATATTATAAGCCAAATCCGGAAAATTAGCCGGCACTTGAAAATCTAAAGGTTTATTGACATAAACATCCTCTTGATCCGAACAACTGGAAAGCAAAGTCAAAAAGAGAAATAATACTATTAATTTGTACATCTTCACGTTTTTTAGCCCTGATAGTAATGGAAAGCCCGCAGCAGAAAAATGTAGTTTTTCTTGCTGGAAAAAAGCGACCAAAGGAAGCTCTTTTTCCAGCTTAGAAAACCACATTTTTTAGCGAGGACTTGCAATGTATAGCAGGAAATAGCTTCTAATTCAAAACGAATCAATCGTTATGAACGTGGGCTACGGTAAACATTCCGTTAAGATTTGCCGTGATTAAAGGCAAACTGGTTCCGCCCATAATCATGGCTCCCATTCCGCCCATATTATTGTCAGAAAGTTTGATTTTATTTGTTCCGTCAATAATTTTAGACACATCGGCCACAACGTGAATTTCCGGAGCAATAGTAGTACGCACCATCGCTTTTGTAGGCAAATCAAGCGTTACTTCGGTGTAGTTATAATCTGTTCCCGTTTGTCCTGTATGAACCTTAAACGATGTGCTGTTAGCCACTGTTGCAGAGGTAAATGTGCCTTCGAAAGCCAGGAATTTATAGCCCGCAGACCAGCTCCACATCATTCCTGCTGCCTGAGCTGTTGCCAGGAAATTTCCCTGACCCGTTGCGCCCAATTCCCATTGCGCTTTGTCAACTCCTATTCCAAATTTTATTTTGGTATAATTTGCCGCAGGAACATTAGTCAATTCCAATAAATGGCTGATTTCAGTGGCTTCGTCAACGATAAAATAGCTTTCGTTTTTTGGATAAGTAAAGGTTGTTCCGTCCTCTTTGGTCAAGACGATGTTACTGATAATGTATTTAACTGAATTGATTTTCAACACTTCGTTGTTTGAAGTCGTATTGGTTTGTGTACTTAATATCAGGTCATTTGAACCAAAAGAATTATCGAATTCTACTCCTAATTTTCCTATTCCTGAGATTACCTCATCATTGTTCGTACAGCCTGCAAATACAGCGCTTAATGCAATAATAGCTATTGCTTTATTTAGTAAATTTTTCATTTTTATTTTTAAATATTTGGTAGTATTCCTTTCAATTAATTGCACGCACAAGAGACTTTCAAATGAAATTTATCAAATGAAAAAGCACACGCAAAAGTGTTTCAACTAAAAATTTAAGAAATAAAAATGGGCGGATGAAAAATAGAATATAAATTCAGGTGGGAATATAGATTACTAAATTTTGAATGTATTGTTGTTTTGGCATTTCCATTATAAACAAACAAGGAAAAATCGTTTTTAATGTCCAAAATTAAATCAACGGTATCCACTGCTACATTCTTTTTGTTAGAAGAGGTTTGTTTTTCTCCTTCTTGTGCTTTGGCCAATTCTTTCATCAAATGGCATTTTCCGTTACATTGCATTTTAGGCTTGTCCTTATTGATACAAAGTACTTTTGAAATATATTCATAATTAACTGCATATTCTAAAACCGGAAACAGTGGCTTTAAAAACATGAACACGATTATTATGAATGCTATTTTTTTCACGGTGTAAAGATATTGAATCAGGAGTTGTGATTTATATGATTTTGGTCATGTTTAAGGAAAATAATGTACTTTTCCTCTCTCATTTCAGGAGAATTCAAAATCTTGTATTTAGCGTTTTTCCTATCTGCCTGATTATCAATCCTCATTTAAACCGAAATGAGGTATATTGTTCTGTTAGTAATCGGGTTATTTTAAACTAAATAGTCTAGGACTAAAGGAAACCATTGCCCAAACCCAATTATTGGTATTTGAAGCATCAGCAACATTTTTTATTCTTTCTAAAGTTCCAGAACCAAACATTTGGGAATATCCCGCCGATGCAACAATATCCTTCTGGATAGTGTAACCTGCAGTAAAATCAAGTTCTGTTCCCAGATAACAATCCATTTTTTTATTGGTGGCGTCTAAAACAGTATTTGGAGCACAGAATACATGCGGAATTACATTAAACTGCCATTTGTTTTGGGTGTAGTTTAATTTTAAATAAGCATCTTGCAATCCAACACTATTCAGGTGATTCCCCACATAGAAATAATCCATAAAACCATTAAATCCGTGGTTTGTTCCAAAAATAGGATTAAATGATTTTATTTTTACACTAGCATCATCTTGGTCTTTACCAGAGAGATATTCATATCCTAAACTAGCTTTAAAGGTATTTGTAACTGCATATCCCAAATTTGCACCAGCATACCAGGCACTCACACTTTTATCATTACTTTTTCCCGTTTGTCCGTACAAACCTAGATTTGTATCCCATTTTTTATCTTTAAATGTGAGATATGTTCCAAAAGTTTGTTTGCAATCTACTTCTAAATTACCAATTGATTTTTCAAACTCATAACCGGTATTTAAAAGCAATAAACTCATATTCAGCTTACTAAACTGAGTATGATACCAGGCATATTGCAAGGATTTATAGTTAGTCGTATACGCCGTTTTAGGATCTAATAAATTTTCTTTATCAGCATTCAATGCAAATCCTAAATCCAGTTGATGGTTCTTAGGATGAAACGTAATTACAGCAGCATCATGGCTTTGTCCTTGTTGTGCCCAGTCGATTTCACCAAAAATACGCTGGTTGTCGTACGAAATTACCTGGCGCCCTAAACGAGCACTCCAATTAGCATCAAAATCATATTGTGCCCAAGCCTCGAATAAAGCAATTCCGTTTTTATCGGCTTGTATAGTAGTAGCGACATCTCCCCAAGTACGGACGTTTTGTAACGTTAATTTTGCTTTTAATTTGTCTTGTTTGTAATTAAAATTTATACGGGAACGTTGCGAAATAAATGAGGCTGCATCTTCTCCTTTTGGTATCAGGCTTTTAAAACCATTTCGGTATTCGTAACGCGGTCTGATTTGGAGGTTAGCATCTAATTCTTGAGCATAAGTTCCTATGCTTACCATTGTCAACAATGATAAACGGATTGTTTTAAGTAATTTCATATTTAATTTAATTTTTGAGCTTCCTCAGTAATTTTTTTTATGGTTTGGTCAGAGCTTACGCCCAAACCTTCTTGTTGGTAAGCCAATTCCCCTTCGGAATTAAATACGCTTATAATATTAGAATGTGAGAATTCTAAAGGCGCTATTTTTTTGTAATTCACAGCCAAAACTGCTGCAAATTCACGTGTATTTTCTTCCGTTGAGCGCAAGAAAACCCATTGTTCACTATCCATTTTATTTTCGATGGCAAAGGATTTTAATCGCTTTGGAGTATCAACAACAGGATCGATACTCACTAAAACTAATTTTACATTGTTCTTGATATTCTCTGGTAAATGCTCTTCGATATTACGCATATCAGCCACTAAGCGAGGACATGCAGCTTTACAGGAGGTATAAATCATAACCATCACAAGAACTTTTCCTTTCAATTCTTTCATTTCTATATTCTCCCCATTTTGATTAGTCCATTTTGAAGGAAGGTTATATATCGACAAATCAGATATTGGTTTATTAACTGTATTTGGTGTGTTTTTCCTTGAATTACAACTCTGTAAGGATAAAAGGATTACGAGTAATCCCAAAGCTATTTTTTTCATTTGTGTTATTTTATATTGATTCTCAGTGTCTATTTTAAATCTTTTGCACATCGAAAACCAAGGTTCCTTGTCGTGTATTTTGCTTTTAAACTGGCTCTAAAACCATAGCGCATAAAAGCGGCATAATTCATTAAGTCAGTAGCATTTATAGAACCGCTTCCGCAAAAAAGGTTCTTGTCCGTATCTTTATCTTTTCTGGATTCCCCCGATAGAAAAATACTGTTGAAGTCTGAAGTCCATTCCCAAACTAATCCATGCATATCATAAACGCCCCAATAATTTTTGAAGGTGCCGCCTACAGGATTGGCATAGGTTTTTGGTTTTTCATACCAAGCTAAGATGTAATGATTAAAAGATTCTTTTGTTCTTGCGTCGATTCGTTTTTCATCGGCCATAGCCACATATTCCCATTCATCCATGGTAGGGAGCCGTTTCCCTTGGCACTCACAGTATTTTTTGGCTGCAAACCAGGAAACATTGGTCGCAGGTGCATTACTTAAATTGTTCTTTCCATAATTGAAATCACTTTCCCAATGTGCCAAATAACTTTTTTCTGCAAAAAGGCCTTTAATTTTGGAGCGACTGTATTCTGGATTTTTTTCTAAAAAAGTAACAAATTGAGCATTCGTAACCGGATAAACATCCACATTAAAACCTTGCACTTCTACTGCTTTTTTATCAGTAGTTCCATAAAGGGGAACATAAGCCCCCCTTTTGATTGAAACCATTTTAGTGTCTTGGGCAAGCATAGATGTTGCTATTAGCAAAGAAAATAGTTGCAAAATTATTTTCGCTTTTAGTATTGCAAACATCGTGTTTAGTTTTAAATTATTATTTTCTTTGCGCTTTAACCATAGCAGTAGTCACTACCGTTTTGTTATTTCCCCAACTAGCATAAACATAAGTTAGTGCATCTGCTATTTGCTCGTCACTAAGTGCTTGAGCAGGCATAGCCCCATTGAATTTTTTACCATTTACGGTAATTGCACCTGACAATCCTTTTACAACTCCTCTAATAGCACGGTTGACATCTTTATTCAAGAAGTCTGATTTAGCTAATGGAGGAAAAGCACCCGGTATTCCTAAACCGGTAGCCTGATGACAGGCAACACAGGTTTGATTGTATACACTTTTTCCTTTATCAGCACTTGAATAGACTCCTTTTTTTGATTCTTTTTTTGTGATATATCCGTCATTTCTATCTTTTGATAGGGTGTTAAAACCTTGTAACACTAACGCAATCATTGCAATTGCTAAAACATACTTTTTCATAATCGTAATTTTAATTTGTTTATTTTTTATTTGGATTTAAAACAGGAGCGGCTTATTCGTTTTATCTAAACCGCATCTGGTTTTTATTTTAATGACTGCCTCCAGATTGTGGCGTCGCATTTACTCTTTGCGCTTTAACCATGGACGCCGTAACGCGTGTTTTATTATTACCCCAGCTATCATACACATAAGTCAATGTATTAGCGATTTCTTCATCAGTAAGGTTTTGACTGGTCATCACATTATTGAATTTTTTCCCATTTACTTTTACTTCTCCACTTAAACCGTGAAGAACTGCATCAATGGCTCTTTTAGGATCTGCATTTAAGTAATCTGATTTGGCAAGTGGAGGAAACACGCTTGGTATTCCTTGTCCTTCAGATTGGTGACAGGCAAAACAAGTCCCTCCAAAAAGTTCTTTCCCTGCTTTAAGCTGTTGCGGTAATGTTTTGGCAAATACATTTTTCGCTTCATTTTTCACTTTTGGCATGTTTTGAATAGTTCCTCCTTCGGCTAAATAAATTCCCTCTTGAGTGGTGCCAGAATAGATTTTTTTATTCTCGGGTCCTTCTACTTTCAACATTCCTATGGCCCCTTTATTAAACGCTCTGAAAATCGAGTGATCCACTATAATAAAGGTTCCGGGAACATCTACTTTAAATTCAACAATGGCTGAACCTCCTGCAGGAATTAGAGTCGTTTGAACATTTTTATTAATCATATCACCCCCTTCAATATGCACTTTGTCAAAAATCTCGCCTATCACATGGAAGGAAGAAACCAAATTAGGACCACCATTACCCATGTAAATACGAACTGTTTCTCCAACTTTGGCCGTAAGGGAATTATCTCCGGTAATACTTCCTACTTTCCCGTTAAAAACGACATAATCAGCGTCTTCTTTTACTGCTTTATCCATATCAAAAGGCTGAAGACCTTGTTCTCCGTATTTTCCTTTGGTATAAAAATCGCCTTGCATAACATAATATTCTCTGTCAATAGGTGGTAATCCTCCTTCTGGTTCAACTAATATCAACCCGTACATCCCGTTAGCAATGTGCATCCCTACAGGTGCGGTTGCACAATGGTATACATACAATCCTGGATTTAATGTTTTAAAATTGAACACTTTTTCATGTCCTGGGGCAACCAATGAAGAAGTGGCTCCTCCACCTGGTCCTGTTACTGCGTGTAAATCAATGTTGTGAGGCAATTTATTATCAGGATGGTTTTTTAAGTGAAATTCCACTTCATCCCCTACTCGAGTTCTGATGAAACTTCCAGGAACTGACCCTCCAAATGTCCAATACGTGTATTTCACACCATCGACCATTTCGCCTTCAATTTCTTTGATTTCCATATTAACAATAAGTTTCGTAGGTGCACGATTTCCTATTGGTTTTGGAACTAAAGGAGGAGCTGTAAGTTCAGCGATTATTTCTCCTTCAACAGGTATTTTTGAATAGTCTGTTGGTGAATTGTCTCTAAAAGAGAATAATCCTGCTGAAATAGCAGTCGCTGCCAACACACAAACCGCGATTTTAAATTTAGTTTTCATAATTAAAAAGGTGTTAAAATTGTCTTAATTTATACTACAAAAATAAAAGACAATTTTGTCTTTTATTATGATATTTATCATATATATAAAAGAATTTAGACCTTATTTTAATGAAATAAACACTAAAACAATCACACCTAAAACAAAAATCAAACTTCCCTTCCAAAAAGAATTTGCTTTTTTTAATTCCATGAATTGAAAAGAAACCAAGAAAAATTTAAGCATTGATAAACCCATAATTAAACCAACCGCAAGACCTGAAACTGTAACTAAATTCGAAATCAAAGCGGTACTTATGGTCAATAAAATCAAGAATCCGTAGGTAAAAAGCAGTGTGTTTTTCATTTTCAAAAAATTAAGTATAGAACAGGAAACAAAAGAAGCCAGATTAAATCGCACATATGCCAGAAAGCGGCGCAAGCCTCGATGTCTTCAACTCCTGTATCCGATTTTTTTTTCATCATTCCATAGTTTGTCCAGATTAAAATAACCAAACCCATGATTACATGAACAAGATGAAAAGCGGTTAGCAACCAATAAAAAGTAAAAAACACATTGGTTTCCGGCGTAATGCCAGCTTCTATTTTATGGTAATACTCAACGCTTTTTAGTATTAAAAAGAACATTCCGCCAAGCATAGTTAATTTAAAATATAAAGAGGATTTTTTTAAGTTATTCTCTTTAAACTCATGTACAGCATTCGCCATAAAAAAACCACTTGTCAGCAGAAAAACGGTATTTATAGCACCAAATGTACTGTTGAGTTGCATTCTAGAATGATGAAACAATTCTGGTTGTTCACTTGCGTAAAACGCAAATACTACAATCGCCATCCCGAAAGTAATGAGCTCCAGAAATATAATAATCCACATCAGTATTCCTCCTGGAGGATAATAAATGCTTTTATAATTAATTTTAAGTGTATCCATTTTTGTCTGTTTTTAAGATAAATCTACTCCCAGTCCAATAATCGTTTCTCCCCTTCAATTTTCTTGATATCGGTAATATCCTGAGACATTTCAATGATGCCTTTGTAGTTTTTATCGGCATCCCTGACAGCAAAATAGCGGATGTAAATTAGGCGTTCTTTGTAATTGATCCAAAAGGAGGATTCATTTTGTGTTCCTTTTCTAAATTCATCCAAGATTTTAAGCACAGTCCCAACACTTTTTGGTGGATGACAAAACTTGACTTCACGACCAATAATTCCGGCACTTCTGGGAAATACGCGTTCTTCACCACGATTATAGAAAATAACTTTATCATTTTCATCGACATAGGTAAGATCTAACGGCATCGTTTTGAATAGTAAATTCACCTGTTCCACAGTCATATATCCTTCATCATAATGAGATGTATTTTCGAGCGAAAAAGACATTTCTCTTTTAGTAAAATCTTCACTTGGGTGAATGTATTCTTGTTTTGGATAAGGAGTAGGAGCTTGTGACAGCATCCAGCCAATTTCTTCTTCGCCTTTGCGCATTTCAATCCAGTCAGCTTCGGTAAGGAGGTCTAAGGCATTTGGAAACAAAACCGTTTCTTCCATCTTCATCAATCTGTAAATTCCATTGATAAGAAAAGGAGTATTGATATTGATTTTCTCCGGATTATTCATTTTAAGATAGTACTGAATTAAACGGAATTGCTCTCTCAAATTATCATGAAAGGACCACATTCCCTGAGAAGGACCGTTCCATCCTTTTTTTTCTAAAAATGGAAAAAGCTGATTTTCTTTACGGGCAAATCGTTTCTCAATGGTGTGAAGCTGGTTGAATATATTAGTGTATTTCTGCAAATCATCCTCAGGATTTACAGCTGATAATTCTTCTAAAAGTGCATGAATAATGTCGTTTTCCTGAAAGTAAATCTGAACCGGATGTCCTTCAGGAAGTGTTGTGGTATTAGAAATTTCGTTCATTTTCATTTAATTTTTAAGGTTGATATTGAACCATTAAGAAAATTTGGTTTTAGGGTAAAACTTGTAAACAATTTTCTATGAATAATTAGAAAAAGATTAAACATATAAGAAATATGAGATCATATAAGTTAGTAGGCAAACTATTGAAAATCTTGCTTAAATGCCCTTATATTTCTTATATGGTTTAATTTTATTTTTGATGTTTAATTTTTTCGTACAATTGCACCAAGGATCGCAATAATTCGACTGGTGTTGTTAGAGTTTGATAGTGATTTTGCCCAAACATTTGTGGCAAATAGTATTTTGCCTGGGCTTCAATAGCCAAAGCATAGGAATTAATATTCCTGTTATTGAGTTCTCGAAGCGCCTGTTTTACATCATTGATGCCGTACTTTCCTTCGTATTTATCGTAATCATTGGGTTTTCCGTCAGAAATCAGGATGACCCATTTATTTTTAGTATTTCTTTTATCGAGTCTTGCACCAGCGTGACGTAAAGCGGCTCCAATTCTGGTATAACCATTGGGTTCAATGGCTCCAATTTTATGTTTAGCAACATTCCAGTTTTCATCAAAATCCTTTACCGTTAAATAAGTCGAAAAGTTTCGCGTTTTGGAGTAAAAACTGTCAATTGAAAAATCAATATTGAACTCGTTTAAGATTTCTCCAAAAAGAATAGAAACCTCTTTCTCCACATCAATTACCCGATTTCCTGCGGCATATCCATCACTGGAAAGACTAATATCCAAGAGGATTAAAATCGATAAATCCTTTTCTTTTTTCTGATTCGAAATGTATATATTTTCCGATGGGGTACGTTTCGAATGAACATCAATATACAAATCAGTAATGGCGTCAATATCAAATTCGTCTCCTTGTGTCTGGCGTTTTTGCTGTTGCATTCTGTTATTGACATTGGTCAGCATTTTTCGCAAACCCAATAAGGTCGAAGCATTTTTTGTAATGGTCTTTTTATAATAATTAGGATCCATTTTCTGTTGTGATTTTGGATATACTTTGCAGAAATTCTCTTTGTAAATACGCTTGCTAAAATCCCATTCGTTATACATAAGGTGGAATCCTTTGGCATCAATTTCGGCACTTTCGGAGATGGAAGTATTCTCAATAAAATCAGATTCATAAACGGAATGTGCCGTATCATCTACCCGAACCGTGTATTTCATATTCAAATCTTCCAATGCTTCCTGATGATCTTCTAATTCGTCAGAACCATCAAAGTCACGCCAGGTTCCATTGAATTCTTCGGCAGTTTCCACTTTTTCAAAATTGTGAAGCAAAACATAATCTTCCTGTTGTTTTTTATCGACCTCAACTGTAATCACTTCTTCGACCGCTTTTGATTTTAAAATTGTTAAAGCCTGATTTTCATTTGCTTTTTTGGTTTTATCAGAGAAATTTTCGAGAATGGTATTGCTGTTTTTTTCTATTTCATTTTGCATCCATTTGCCATACAGCCAAGAAAAATCAGGAGCATTTTTACCGTTCTCTTTTTGAATGAAATGCTGTTTTGTTTCGGTATGAAATTTTTTATCGATAGAAAATTCTTCAAATAAAATGGCCAGAATTTCTTCTGATGTTTCAAATGCTTTTTGTTGTGAAAGTGCCAAAGGCTGGTCTTTTTCTTCCAAAGTCCAATTCAAATTCAACCGCTGCTGTACGCTCAGGTATAAAATCCTAAATAGATAAAAAGTAAGGTTCTCTTTTTTCGTTGGCAATTGGGAAAAAGAAATGGGAAGGAAAAAATTATTGTTTTTATATCCTCCTTCTCTTTCGGCAGGGAAAATTTCGATTGGTTTCCCCGTTAAAGCACGAGCCAAAATAGTCAATCGAGGTTTTATATTATTTAAATATATCGTTCTGTTAAGAATTTCAACATCAATTTTCTTAGACTTTTTAAAATGTCTGACAAACTTTCCATATATGTATTCATCTATTTCGAAACCCATTTTTTCTTAGTGTTCAGTGATCAGTTTTTAGTGATCAGTTATATTTAGTGAACCATAATTTAGAAGTCAGTGGTCAGTAATATTATTCGTTTTTAGTACTCATTTTTATTTTGATAAGTAAATGTAGCTTTCTCATCAACGGAACACTTATTTAATCATCCATGCAACTGAACACTAAAAAAACTGAACACTGACCACTTTTTTCTATATCATCAAATCACACAAATCTTTCAATGCTTCCACCGTTTGCAAATCATCGGTTAGCGGTTCTACAATAGCCACATGAACCGACAATCGTTTTGGAAGACCAGAATGAATAATTTTAGCGGCATCCACTAAAAGTCGGGTCGAAACGGTTTCTGTCAACCCCAATTCGGTTAGGTTTCTGATTTTGTTTCCAATGGCTACCAGTTTCTTGGCTACATCATGATCAACATTCGTTTCTTTTACCAAAATTTCAGTTTCAATTTTCGTTTCAGGATATTCAAAAGAAACGGCAATAAATCGCTGACGAGTTGATGGTTTTAGTTCTTTAAAACCCCTTTGATAACCGGGATTAAAGGAAGCAACCAACATGAAATCGTCATGCGCTTTTACGGTTTCGCCTAATTTATCAATGAATAATTCCCTTCTGTGATCCGTCAAGGAGTGAATGGCTACAATAACATCTGGTCGCGCTTCGGCGATTTCATCCAAATAAATAATCGCTCCTTCTTTTACGGCAGTGGTTAACGGACCATCCAGCCAAACCGTTTCGGCACCTTTGATGATAAATCGTCCAATTAAATCCGTTGATGATGTTTCTTCGTGACAACTAATTGTGATAATCTTTTTATCCAATTGATGCGCCATGTA
Source organism: Flavobacterium xinjiangense (assembly GCF_900142885.1). GTDB lineage: Bacteria > Bacteroidota > Bacteroidia > Flavobacteriales > Flavobacteriaceae > Flavobacterium > Flavobacterium xinjiangense. The sequence continues at coordinate 64,295 of NZ_FRCL01000001.1, forward strand.
TTCCACAAAACGGGATTTTCCTGTTCCGGTTGGCCCTTTCAACAGGAAAGGAATTTTATTTTTATAGGCGTGTTCAAAGACCTCTTTTTCTTTGCCTACCGCGTGATAATATGGGATATTTACTAACATTTCTTTTATTTTAGAAAAAAACCAGAACACCATAACTATTGTTTTTTCGGAAATGCAATTCTAAAAAACGGTGGTTAAAGCATTCTGGAAATTTTATTTTAAGTATTTCGTTACACGAAAAAGGTTTCAGTTTTAAATCACTGTTTTCCCTTTTTTCTCACTTGTTCCGGTTAGATTTTCAATTTTATGTCCATCGATTTTAAATCCATCTACTCTATGCCCTTGATTGTCGGTATCTAAAGCTTCATCAGTAGGTCTGCCGTATTTAATAAAATCAAAAATAAACAAACCAATTCCTGTGGTAAACATCGTGGCACAAATAAGAAGCACTACAAAATGGATGCTGATTTCGCTTTGAACAACCATAAAATCCATTTTCATTTTTCGCTCCATATACACTTGAGCAACTCCGGCAACACCAAAGGCTACAGTCATTCCCAAGATTCCAATATTCGATAGCCAAAAAGCCATCATACCCTGTGTACTTTCGTAACGTTTACGTCCCGTAAGATTGGGTAAAGCATAACTAATCATTGCTAGAACAATCATGGCATAAGCGCCCCAGAATGCATAATGAGCATGCATTGCCGTTACTAAAGTTCCATGCGTATATAGGTTTGTTTGTGGCAATGTATGCGCAAAACCAAGTAATCCCGCACCTACAAAAGAAACGATAGCCGAACCGATAGTCCAGAATAAAGCAATTTTGTTCGGATGACTTTTTTCCCCTTTTCTGTACATGTTTACAGCAAATAATGCCATCGCTAAGAAAGCCAAAGGCTCTAATGCGGAGAAAATACCACCAACGATTAACCAAATTTTATTTACCCCAATGTAGTAGTAATGGTGCCCAGTTCCCAGAACTCCGGAAAGGAAGGTTAGACCAACAATTACGTACAACCATTTTTCGATAACTTCTCTGTCAACTCCAGTTAACTTGATCAATAAGAACGAAAGGATACCTCCCATAATTAATTCCCAAACACCTTCAACCCACAAGTGAACAACCCACCAACGGAAAAAGGAGTCCATTACCTGGCTGTCAAACCAAATCATTCCGGGTATATAAAGCAGGGCTGCAAAGAACAATCCCATTGTTAGCACTAAAGCCGTAGTAGTTTGTCGTTTCCCTTTGAAAAGTGTACCCAAAATTATGAATAAGAACAACAGCACATTTACAACTACTAAATAGTCTAATTCTCTAGGGATTTCTAAAAATTTTCTTCCTTCCCAATGGTTGAAGTGAAAACCAACAATGGCAACAACGCCAACAATGGCTAATGATATGAGTTGTACATAAGCCCATTTTACGCTTATTAATTCGCGCTGCGCTTCTTCGGGAATAATGTAATACGCCGCACCCATAAAACCGGTTAACAACCATACCACTAACAAATTAGTATGCACCGCTCGTGCCACGTTAAAAGGAATAATTTCATGTAAGCCTTGTATTCCTATTCGGTCAAAGCCCATGATAAAGCCATAGATAATTTGAAGCGAGAACAAAAGCATGCATAATGCAAAAAACCAGTAGGCAACTTTCTGTGATTTATATTTCATTTTTAAAAATTTTAATTATTTTCTTTAGCTAAAGGGGAAACGATTCGGTCGAAACCATTTAAATCTAATTTTCCAATCCATTTTAAGTAGGCAACAACAGCATTGGCGTCTTTTTCATTCATTTTATAAGCCACCATTTTTCGCCCATTTGGTGCCCATGGAATTGGCGACATCAAAACCGCTTTGATATATCCTTCGCCGCGACGATCCACCACTTTTGTCAACTCGGGAGCATAATACCCTCCTTCGCCCATAATGGTATGACAGCCCATACAATTGTTGGTCTCCCAAATTTCTTTTCCTCTCACTACATCTTTGGTAATCTTGCTGTAGTTTGTTTGATCATTCCTTGGCATGAACGAATAAATGGTCAATCCTATAAAGATTAAAAAGGTGACCAATGTTCCTCCTAAAAAAAATGCTCTTGCCTGTGATTTTGAAAGCATAAGTATTTCGTTTTTGTTAGTTAATAAATTTACTCTAATTCAAATAAAGGATAAAAATGTCTTTTATTTGTTTGTTGCAAATTAATGTCATTAAAAAAAGTTAAAACATGATAAAAATCATCTTTTGATTTTTTTTTAAATCGTAAAATTATAATCCATTAAAAAACACTCCTAAAAAACACATCTCCCTGACAACTATTAAATTACAAATAAAATAAATTTAAAAATTTAATTAAAGATAAATTTGTCTTTTATTAAAAATAATGATTATTTTTGTATAAATAAATTTTAATCGAAAACTGATCTTATGGAAACTTTAGAGAAAATGACAATCGGAGAATATGTTGCAAAAGATTTTAGAACAGCAGCAATATTTTCAAAATACGGAATAGATTTTTGTTGCAAAGGCAATCGAACAATAGAGGAAGCTTGCGAAAAAAAAGACATTGATACGGATCAATTAATGGACCAGATCAACACGGTTTTGGCAACCAAAAATGACAGCACCATAGATTTCAATATTTGGCCTTTGGATTTATTGGCAGATTATATTGAGAAAACGCATCACCGGTATGTAGAAGAAAAAACGCAAATTTTACTTCCTTTTTTAGACAAACTATGCAAAGTTCATGGCGCAAATCATCCTGAATTATTCAAAATCAATGAACTGTTTATTGGTTGTGCAGGTGAATTAGCGCAACACATGAAAAAAGAAGAACTGATTTTGTTTCCTTTTATCAAAAAAATGGCAAAAGCAGCGCTTACAGAAGAACACATTGCGAAACCACAATTTGGAACCGTAAAAAATCCTATTGCTATGATGATGGAGGAACATGAAGCCGAAGGAGATCGTTTTGTTAAAATAGCAGCGCTAACTAATAATTATACGCCACCGGCAGATGGTTGCAGTACGTTCCGTGTGACTTATTCCATGCTAGCAGATTTTGAGCAGGATTTACACAAACACATTCATTTAGAAAACAACATTTTGTTTCCAAGTGCGATGCTTTTAGAAAAAAAATTCTCCGAACAAGAATAAAACACATCCCAATAACCTAACCTTAAACCATCAGATGCTATGGAAAAATATGTTATCAAAAGAAACGGCGAATACAAACCTTTTGAGAGTTTTAAAATAAAAGACGCGATTGAAAAAAGCTTTCAGAGTGTTTCCATAGCATTTGATGAAATTCTTTTTGAAAAAATTATTCAAGATTTACAATCCAAAGAAACCTGGGCCGTTGAGGAAATTCAGGATTTAATCGAGAAAAACCTTTTTAAAAAACAGTATTTCGAAGTCATGCGTTCCTTTATGCTGTTTAGACATACGCGCAAATTGCAACGCGAACATGTAAATGGTTTAAACGAAGACACCACTTATGTTGACAGCACGCAAACCATCGAAGAATACATAGAACAAACGGATTGGCGCATCAATGCCAATGCCAATACCAGCTACTCTAATGCGGGATTGGTCAACAATGTTGCCGGAAAAATCATTGCTAATTATTGGCTCGACAAAGTATATACAAAAGAGGAAGGATATGCGCATCGCAATGGCGATATCCATATCCATGATTTGGATTGTTTGACCGGATATTGCGCCGGTTGGAGCCTGCGGGTGTTGCTCAACGATGGTTTTAATGGCGTTCGCGGACGCGTGGAAAGCAAAGCGCCTTCGCATTTTAGAGAAGCTTTGGGACAAATGGCGAATTTCCTTGGGATTTTGCAAAGCGAATGGGCCGGAGCGCAAGCTTTCAGTTCATTTGACACGTATTTGGCTCCCTATGTTTTCAAAGATGATCTGTCTTTTGAGGATGTCTTGAAAGCAGTTCGCAGTTTTGTTTACAATTTGAATGTTCCGGCGCGTTGGGGACAATCGCCTTTCACGAATATCACTTTGGACTGGGTCGTTCCCGATGATTTGAAAACCCAAATTCCGACGAAAAATGACTATCATTTTTTCGAAAATAATTTTGATTATGACCTTTTATTGCGAGCTAGGGAAAGAGGCGTTACAAAAGTAACCGAATTGCGTTACGAACATTTTCAAAAGGAGATGAACCTCATCAACAAAGCGTATTACACCGTAATGACCGAAGGCGATGCCAACGGACAGCCGTTCACCTTCCCTATTCCAACAGTAAACATTACCGAAGAATTTGATTGGGATGGAGAAAACACCGATTTACTTTTTGAAAATACGGCCAAAATCGGTTCTTCTTATTTCCAGAACTTCATTGGAAGCCAATATATTTTGGATGAAAATGGCAATAAAACGGAAAATGAAAACGCGTATAAACCCAATGCTGTTCGCAGTATGTGTTGTCGTTTGCAACTGGATTTAAGAGAGCTGTTAAAACGTGGAAACGGACTTTTTGGAAGTGCAGAAATGACAGGAAGCATTGGTGTAGTGACCATTAACATGGCGCGTTTGGGTTATTTGTTCAAAGGAAATAAAGCAGAATTATTCAAACAATTAGATCGATTATTATATATTTCTAAATCTACTTTAGAGAAAAAAAGAGTGTTTATACAAGAAATGTACGATAGAGGTTTGTATCCTTATACCAAACGGTATTTACAGCATTTCAGAAATCACTTTTCGACCATTGGTGTAAACGGAATGAACGAAATGATCGCAAATTTTACCGGAAATCAAGATGCCATAACTTCATCGTCAGGTATCGAATTTGCATCAGAAATCTTGGAGCACATTCGGAATCGAATGAAAGAATTCCAGGAAGAAACCGGGAATTTATATAATCTGGAAGCCACACCGGCCGAAGGAACCACCTACCGTTTTGCCAAAGAAGATAAAAAACGTTTCCCAAACATTTTACAAGCCGGACAGGACGACAATATTTATTACACCAACAGTTCCCAGATTCCGGTGGATCACACGGAAGATCCTTTTGAAGCGTTGTTTTTGCAAGACGAATTGCAATGCAAATATACCGGCGGAACAGTTTTACACTTGTATATGAGTGAAAAAATCAGTTCGCCAGAAGCCTGCAAACAGTTTGTAAGGAAAGTCATATCCAATTTTAAATTGCCATACATCACCGTTACACCAGTGTTTAGCGTGTGTCCGGTTCATGGGTATTTGAATGGTGAACACGAATATTGTCCGAAATGTGATGAAATTCTAATTGAAGAAAAAAAAATAAAGTTGAGTAATTAAAAAAAGTTTAAAGTTTAAGGTTTAAAGTTGAGCAGCTAACCTGAAACCTTAATTCTCTTAATTTCTTAATGGTTCAAAAAAAAATCTCAATTTTAAAATTTAGTCTTTATAGAAAAACTAGTGACGTCAAAACCTTAAACCTTTTAAATATATGAAAACCACCAACCCGATTTTAGAACAAAACCAACATTTGAGAACCAAATGTTTAGTGTATACAAGAGTAATGGGCTATCACAGACCTGTAGAAAGTTTCAATATTGGAAAAAAAGGAGAACACAAACAGCGAACTCATTTCAATGAAGGAAAATGTTAGTACTCCCATTTACAGCATAACGCCTTTCACTTTATTAGATTATGCGCATAAATCAGCTTGCATTCTTTGGTTTGCAGGCTGTAATATGCGCTGTTTGTATTGTTACAATCCAGAAATCGTACTAGGAAAAGGAACTATTTCATTGGACAAAGTGCTTACTTTCCTTCATTCCAGAAAAAACTTGCTAGACGCGGTGGTTTTTAGCGGAGGCGAATGCCTGCTTCATAAAAACAGTATCCAACTCATAACCGAAGTCGAAAAAATGGGATTTTTGGTGAAAATTGACACCAATGGTTCACGACCTGAGGTTTTGCAACAATTACTTGAAAATCAATTGATCGATTATGTGGCGCTGGATTTTAAAGCCATGCCCGTTCATTTTGAAAAGATAACACAGTCCAATCTTTTTCTGTCTTTTGAAAAGTCTTTGCAGTTATTAGTAAAAAGTGGACTTCCGTTTGAAGTTCGCACCACGGTGCATTCTGATTTGATTGATACGAATCACATGCAAGCTATGATACAGTATTTAGAGCAGCAAAATTATCAGGGAAATTATTACATCCAGCATTTTGTGAATGGAGCGACTACATTAGCAAAATTGGGCTATTCAGTTAGGGAATTGGAAAAGGAAAACCTTTCGACCGCAAGTATTAAAGTACATTTTAGAGGTTGATTATAAAAAAGAGTGCCCGAGAAAACGTATCTTTAAAAACAAATTAAAATTTTACATGAACCATCATTTTTTGTTAATTATCCATCTATTAAGTGCCACAATTTGGGTGGGCGGCCATTTGATATTGGTCTTTGGCCATTTGCCAAAAGCCCTTAAAGAGAAAGACCCGAGCATCATTCTAAATTACGAAAAAAAGTATGAGCCTGTAGGAATGACGGCTTTGGCTTTACTGGTCGTTACGGGAATTTTAATGGCTTATAAATATGGCGTCAGCATCGAATATTGGTTCCAGTTTGCCACTCCTATTGAGAAAGTGGTTTCTTCAAAATTACTTTTATTGTTCTTGACAGCAGCTTTCGCCTTGAGCGCACAGTTCAGGGTAATTCCGAAACTTAAAAATAATCCAGACAAGTTGCCTGAAATGGCGTTTCACATACTGTCCGTTACGATAATTGGTGTATTGATGCTCATTTTTGGTTCTTACATCCGTTTTGGCGGGTTTTAAATTTATACATTATGATATCAAGTAAACCATTAAAAAGAGCTCCGGAATTACAACCTTTAAGCCACGATCATCATCATGGTTTACAATTGTGTTGGAAAATACGAACGGGTTTTTCAAAGCAAATTGAACCCGATCGCATCAAAAAATATTCGGACTGGTTTTTTAAAACGCATTTAAAACCGCATTTTGAACTGGAAGAAAAACACGTATTTCCCATTTTAGGAGCAGAAAATGAACTCATAAAACGAGCGTTGACGGAACATCGTCGTTTGAAACGCTTATTCAAACAAACTACCGATATAGAAAAATCTTTAGGACACATTGAAGAAGAATTGGAAGCACACATTCGTTTTGAGGAACGCATTTTATTTGTTGAAATTCAAAAAATAGCCACCGAAGACCAATTAGCTAAAATTAAAGAAATTCATACCGAAGCATCTTTTACAGAAAAGGACGATGATCTTTTTTGGAAATAAAAAAACGGTCAACCCAAAGAATAAAGAATATTCAAAAGGAATAGAACTTATTTCTATAAATTTGTAAAAAAACAACTATGTTTTCTAAAACCTGTGAATACGGAATTCGAGCCACCATTTTTATAGCATCAGAATCCTATCAAAATAATAGAGTTGGGCTTAGAGATATTGCAAAAAAAATAGATTCTCCAGAGGCTTTTACGGCCAAAATTTTACAAATACTATCCAAGAATAATATTATCCATTCTATTAAAGGTGTTGGTGGCGGATTTGAAATCCCAAAAGAAACCATGAGCCAAATAAAACTGTCCCAAATTGTGACTGCATTAGATGGAGATCGCGTTTTTACCGGTTGCGGTCTGGGATTAAGTTACTGTTCCGAAGATCACCCTTGTCCGGTTCACGAAAAATTCAAGTCCATCAGAAATGAATTGGCATTCATGCTCGAGAACACCAATCTGGAAGAATTGGCAATGGGAATAAAATCAGGCGATACTTTCTTGCGGTATTAATCAAAAGTAATCTTATATTTATAAAAACTGTTTTAGGCACAAAGCCATTCAAAAATGGGTGGATTGGAGCCATTTTATGGCACCTATATACTAGTTAGCGGTAATGTTGTAGGAAAAAAATGAAAACAGAAAATATAATTAAAATAGGACACCCTGTAATTTCTTTCTTTGAGAGAGTTAAATATTATATTTCAATTTATATTGGAATTATATCTTTATTTGGATTATTTTACGCTTTCGATGAAGGTAGGAAAGGATTTTTATCTTTTATATTGTTTATGAGTTTAGTCTTTGGTTTATTTATTATCTATAAAATTTATAAAACAAAACTATATTTAACTGATTTTTATTCTGATTCTTATAGAGTTGAAATATGTTATCTAAATTGTTCTGAAGAACAAACAATTTTATCTACAATTGAAAAAATTGAAATCAAACTTAAAAACACATCTTCAAGAGCGGGATTTGATTGCGAAATAGAAATCATAATAGACAATAAAAAGTTTATAATAAACGATGATTTTGATTGGGGTTTTTCTGAAATGAAAACTTTGTTCGAATATATCAAATCTCATAAACAAGAAATATTAACAGAAAAAGAAAAGTTTATAATATCCAGAATTGAAGAAAAGCTTAAAAGAACTCCATTCTAAAAAAGAAACACTACCACTAACAGCCGTTTTGAGCTAGTGTGTGATTTAGTGGAATTACCGTTTCGCAGCATATTTTCTGCAAACCCGAAAATTGAAAGGTTACGAACCACACACCATCTCAAAGCGTCAGGACGTTATAACAACCAAACTTAAAAAGAAAATCCCGATGTCACGGATTTGACTGCGCGGATTTGCAATCCGTGCCCTTAAACATAAGCCACAACAGCAAATAATTAAAGTTATTATTTCTATATTTTTAAAATAAAAACCTATTAACCAAATACATCAAAAAAACCCTCTCCACCTCTCGATAAACGAATGTGAAGAGGGCTTGTTTTTAAAGCTAAATATGTTTTACATTAATTCCAGTTCCGGAATTTTGATACCAAACAATTCCTCTTTGTAAAAATGCAAGAGTGATTGTGTATTTTGATTCTTGTTTTCAGCAGCATCCGATGAAGAAAATAAGGATTGATAATACGCGATTCCTTCCGCCAAATTGTTCTTGAACAAGTTCCATTTTTTTATTTGCGGCGCCGTAATTTCGGCAGAAACAGTTGCAATTTCGTTTTTCAAATAATCCAAATACATTTTCAATTCTTTGACAAACATATTCGGACGATTGGTGACAGTCAACACCGAAATATTTCCATAAATGTGCTGAACCATTTCAGAAAGCGAAACTTCATGGTCAAAATAAGCCATATTGGGACCAGGACAAATGACAACACCTTGTGCCTGTCCTTTAATCTTAATGTCATTTTCCAGATAGGAAGCATTGGCTAAACCAACACAAAGACAGGATTTTTCGGTGATTTTATTTTTTGCGTTTTCGAACATTTCAGCCGTCAAAGTATCTTTCTTACTGTCTAATTCCTCTAATTTTAAATCTTGAAATTTTTTGGAAGCAGAACAAATTCCTTTTGCTCCATATTCTTTGCTTAACGCCAAAAACTTTTTCGGGCAGGAACTTCCCGCATTATTATCGTGAATACGTTTTTGTTTCAAGTGCTCGTTGGTTGTTCCTCTCAAGGTATTAAAAGGAATTCCCAAAGGAGAAATATGACTCAGGTATAAATCTTCTTCTTTGGCTTTTGCCAATAATTTACGCGTGGCTTCATCTACAGAAGTGGCTTCGGGAACCAATAAAAATGGAGATCCCCAACCTACAGAATCCACATCATAATAATCCAATAAAAAGTCATGTTCTTCGGCAGTACCTACTCCACCCTGAACCGTTATTTTTAATTCCAATGGCTGTTCCGGAACGTGCATTCCCTTTTGCGCTAAAGCTTTCACCATTAAATCATGCGCAGACTGAATCAATTGTTCTTTTTTCTGTTTGAATTCTTCCAAAATAGGACCTAACAAATACCCATCAGTAGCAAAAGCATGTCCGCCGCAGTTCAATCCGGATTCGATACGGTATTCAGAAACCCAAAGCCCTTTTTTGGCCAAGAAGTTCCCTTGTATCATTGCCGAACGGAAATCACTCACTTTTAGAATTATTTTCTTCTTTAAAGTATTGTTGTTGTCCGGGAAAAAGACATCGAAATTTTCGAAATAACTGTACAATCTTGGATTCATCCCTGCCGAAAGCACCACAGATGAAGTTAAGTTGCTATTAGCAAAACCGCGAAGTGAAGCATGGGCATCATTGAAAGCTACGGGTAACTGTTCGTCTTTTATGAAATTGTCCTTGTCGATTTTGGTCATGATATTTACATCAATCTCACCCGCACTCAGGTTATTTTCAAGATAATTTTTGATGTTTTCCTTAAAGGCAATTCCATCATCCATTAGATTCTGAAGTCCTTTTTTTATCTCCGACTTGTTCGGCAACATGGCGATATAATTCTCTAATGCCAATTTACTTTCAGCCAGTTCATTCTTGAAACTTTCGAATTTATCTTTAACGATTTTGTCTACCAAATTTAGATATGACGTAATCCGCTCTGCTCGATAATCGTGCATCTTTTGAGAAATCTCCTGATACGGAAGGCTGAATTTTTCGCTGTAAAAAGCATTCATTTTTTCTATCAGATCATCATCTATAATCGAAATTACAGAGGATATCCCATACTTCGCCACTCGAATAGGACTATCTATGGTATAAGCAAGTCCCATCACGGGAATATGAAAAGTATGTAACGGTTTAGTTGTTGTCATCATTATATATTTATTAAACAGGCAACAAATATCGAAAAATGGAATAGTTTAAAACCTGATAAATATCATATCCAGTAGCCCGGTATTAAAGTACTTTTACGGGTTTAAAACAAGTTAAATCAGAATAATAAGAAATCCTTTTGATCAGCATATAAATAGTAGAATCAGAAAAATTAAAAAGATATGAATAGTCTTAAAGAACGAATATTGGCATTAAAAAAAGAGAAAAATGCGGTTATTTTAGCCCATTATTATCAGGAAGCCGCAATTCAGTATGTAGCAGATTATGTGGGAGATAGTTTAGGATTGTCAATAGAAGCCATGAAAACGGATGCGGATATTATTCTTTTTGCCGGTGTACATTTTATGGCCGAAACCGCAAAAATTTTAAACCCAACTAAAAAAGTAATTCTGCCCGATTTGAAAGCAGGATGCTCTCTTGCCGAATCCTGTCCTCCTGATTTGTTCCAGAAATTTATTGACCAGCATCCCGATCATGTTGTCATTACCTACGTAAATTGTTCAGCCGAGATTAAAGCATTAAGCGATATTGTTTGCACATCATCTAATGCCGTAAAAATCGTAGAATCAGTACCAAAAGACAGACCAATTATTTTTGCTCCAGATAAGAATTTAGGAAAATATATCATCAGCAAAACAGGGCGCGACATGTTACTTTGGGATGGTTCCTGTGTGGTGCATGAAGCTTTTTCTTTGGATAAATTAATAGAAGTCCATAAACTGCATCCCGATGCTAAAATCATTGCGCATCCCGAATCTGAAACGCATATTCTGGAAACTGCCAGTTATATTGGTTCGACAGCCGGAATGATTGATTACGTAAAAACAAACCCGAACAACAAGTTTATTGTCGCTACCGAAGCGGGAATTCTTCACAAAATGCAACAAGAAGTTCCAAATAAAATTCTGATTCCCGCACCAGCCCAAGACGACAACACTTGTGCTTGCAGTGAATGTGGCTATATGAAAATGAATACCTTACAAAAAGTGTATGACTGTTTGCTTAATGAAACGCCCGAAATTATTGTTCCGGAAGACATTAGAAAAAAAGCATTACTTCCTATTGAACGAATGCTAGAATTATCTAAATAATGATTACGACAAACTATTTAATCATTGGTTCAGGAGTTGCCGGATTGACTTTTGCAATAAAAATTGCAGACCGTTTTCCCGACAAAAAAGTGACTATTGTAACGAAGTCAAATGCCGATGAATCCAACACTAAATATGCGCAAGGCGGAATTGCCATTGTTACAGATGAAACCGAGGATTCGTATCAAAAACACATTGAAGACACCCTAATCTGTGGTGACGGGTTGTGCAATGTTGAAGTCGTTAAAATGGTCGTTACCGAAGGTCCAAAACGATTGAAAGAACTCATAGCATGGGGCGCTAAATTTGACAAGACTGCCAAAGGAAATTTTGATTTAGGCAAAGAAGGCGGACATTCCCAAAACAGGGTTGTACACCATAAAGACCAAACCGGCCATGAGATTGAACGTGCTATTTTAGACCAAGTACATCAAAAAGGAAATATTACAGTTTTAGACCATCATTTTGCACTGGATCTGCTTACGGAAGATAATCAGTGTTTGGGAGCTTTTGTTTTAAATCAAAAAACGAATGAAATTATCACCTTTCAATCTGACTTTACGTTGCTTGCCACTGGTGGAATTGGGCATCTTTATGGACACACTACCAATCCTATAATTGCGACAGGTGATGGAATTGCGATGGCTTTTCGGGCGAATGCCACCATTAAAGACATGGAATTTATTCAATTTCACCCTACCGCATTGTACGATACTTCCATTGGATCGAAGTTTTTAATTTCGGAGGCAGTTAGAGGTTTTGGAGCCTATTTGCGCACTAAAAACGGCAACCGATTTATGCTTGATTATGATAGCAGAGCGGAATTGGCTTCCCGGGATATTGTTTCCCAAAGTATCGATTTGGAACTTAAAAAATCAGATGACAAATGCGTTTATTTAGATTGCACTCATTTAGATTTAGAAGCTTTTATAAAACACTTTCCGATGATTTATGAGCGATGCAAAAGCATTGGGATTGACATTGCAAAAGACTGGATTCCGGTTGTTCCTGCTCAACATTATCTCTGCGGCGGAATTACAGTTGATAAAAATGGAAAAACGGCTATCGATAATTTATTTGCCTGTGGAGAATGTTCCCGAACGGGTTTGCATGGCGCGAATAGATTAGCGTCCAACTCCTTACTGGAAGCTTTGGTGTATTCGGACAAAATTTATAATTATTTGGCAGACACCGCTTTTGAAAAAAAGGATCTAAACCCTATACTTTCAAATTGGGAATTAGTCGAAAAGCCTAAAATCAATTCTGACTATACTGCTACGGTTAAAACAGGATTACAGCTCTTAATGCGTCAAAATGCGGGAATTGTGCGTTATGAAACTGATTTGCATAAAGCAAAAGAACAATTGATGCAATGGCAAGACGAACTGGAAACGATACTTAAAAACAATCAAATTAGTACTGAGTTGTACGAATTAAACAATATGATTACAATTGGGAATTTAATCGTTCAACAATCTATAATAAGAAATGGGAATAAAGGCAGTTTTAAGAAAAATAATTAATTATAAATATCATTCTGCCAAAAAAACAAACAAAAAATAACTAATTCCATTTTTTTATGATTTAAATCATATTGAAAATTATTGTACATTTATAAGATTACAGCTCTATTTTTTAGTTTATGTATAATTCAGAGGAAAATAATAAATTTAAAAACGAACCATGCAAATAGACATAGATTTACTTTTCTCGTGGGGTGCAGTAGCTAAAAAATACAAAAAAAACGAAATCATTTTTGATGAGGATGAAGTGGCTCATTTTTATTATCAAATCATTGAAGGAAGCGTGAGAATGTTTAATTCCAATGACGAAGGAAAAGAGTTTACACAAGGTCTTTTTTGTAAAGGAAACAGTTTTGGAGAACCCCCTTTGTTTATTGACCAACCGTATCCATCAAAAGCAATTACTATTCAGGATAGCACAATTATAAAGTTATCAAAAGACAAATTCTTAAAAATTCTTGACGAATATCCGTCCATTCAAAAATCCTTTTTGATTTTATTGGCAAACAAAATCCATTCTAAATCAAACACTTCAAAAGAGATTATAAATCAAAAACCCGAGTTTAGAATTGTTGCTTTCTTGAATACCCACAAGAAAAAATCCGAATGTTGTAATGAAAAAGTATTGATTCCTTACACGCGTCAGGAAATCGCAAATTTCACCGGTTTGAGAGTAGAAACAGTCATTCGCGTTTTATGCAAGATGAACACTTGCGATAAACTAGAGATTGTCAATCATAAAATATATTATTAAGATGAAATTAAATATAAAGTTTTGGTTAAAATTATCTTTGTTGAATCTATGTATTGTTGCCACATTAGGCGTTTTGATGCGTTATAAAATTGGTTTCGAATTTCCTTATTTAGACCAAAAACACCTTCAACATTCCCATTCCCATTTTGCATTTTCCGGTTGGGTCAGTCATACTTTGATGACTTTGATGGTTTATTACCTTCAAAACAAAACAGTAGATTTTCAAGTAGAAAAATACCGAAAAATAATTATCGCCAACTTGATTATTTCTTATGTAATGCTGGTCTCTTTTATCATTGAAGGCTACGGACTTATTTCTATAATAGCTTCTACAGCTTCTATTTTAATTTCTTATGTTTTTGGCTATTATTACATTAAAGATTTAAGAAAAATTGACCGCGATTTATTATCCATAAACTGGTTCAAAGCCGCTATTCTATTTAATATCATCTCCTCATTCGGCACGTTCTATTTGGCCTATATGATGGCGACTAAGGATATTGTTCAAGATTATTATTTATCATCTATCTATTATTTTCTTCATTTTCAATACAATGGCTGGTTTTTCTTTGGTTGCATGGGCTTAATTTTTGGATTCTTAAACTTAAAAAAATCAGAAAATCCCTTTTACGAAACTTCCTGCAAACTCTTTGCATTTTCCTGCATTCCTGCTTATTTTTTATCAACGTTGTGGCTGAATTTACCCGTTTGGATCTATGTACTTACTGCTCTTGCTGCAATAGTTCAGGTTTTTGCCTGGTTTAAACTTCTTTATATTTTAATACCGGCCAAAAAAGAGTTTTTGAAAAACTTCTCCCCATTATTGCGTTACATTTTGCTCATTGCAACTGTAGCGTTGAGTATAAAATTATTGCTTCAACTAGGCTCCACTATTCCGGTCATAAGTGATTTGGCTTTTGGTTTCAGACCCATTGTAATTGCTTACTTGCATTTAGTTCTATTAGCCGTTATTAGTTTATTTTTATTGTTTTACATTTATGCGAACCACCTGATATTTATTAGCAAAAGAATAAAAATTGGATTGCTTGTGTTTTCTATTGGCGTTTTATTAAACGAGTTGCTTCTGGCCGTTCAAGGTGTTGCATCGTTTAGTTATACTATTATTCCTTATGTAAATGAGCTTCTTTTTGCGGTCGCAATCATTTTGTTTTTCGGAATAGGATTCACTGCTTATTTTTCGATAAAAAAAGTCAAAAACAATCCTCCTTTATGATTGCACTCATAAAATAAAGCACTGCTAATTAAGTACTTTGTTATACAAAACTAAAGTAACCTTATTATGAAAAAATCT
The DNA here is from genome assembly GCF_900142885.1 of Flavobacterium xinjiangense. Taxonomy (GTDB): domain Bacteria; phylum Bacteroidota; class Bacteroidia; order Flavobacteriales; family Flavobacteriaceae; genus Flavobacterium; species Flavobacterium xinjiangense. The sequence goes on from NZ_FRCL01000001.1 coordinate 79,617, forward strand.
ATTCAATTATTATTAGTCATCAGTTTCTTAACCGCTTTTAGCTGTAAACAAAACAGTGAAACAACGGCTCCAACTACCACAGAAGACGCATCCTCACAAAGTGCTGGACAATCTGCTGTAAAGGACGAATCATCCAGTCCAAACATCGTTCAAACTGCTTCCGGAAGCAAAGATCACACTACTCTTGTAACGGCAGTAAAAGCAGCCGGATTAGTAGATGTTTTAAGTAATGCCGGCCCATTTACCGTTTTTGCACCCACAAATGCCGCTTTTGATAAATTGCCAAAAGGAACAGTTGAAGGATTATTAAAACCAGAGAAAAAAGATGATTTGAAAAACATATTAGAATACCACACTTATGTTGGTGCTTTAAAAACAGAATACATGCAAGACGGCCAAGAATATGAACAAGTGAATGGCGGTAAGGTAAAAATCACCAAAAAAGGAGACAAAGTATATGTAAATGGTTCCGAAATTGTAGCTTCAATCCCAACATCAAATGGAATTATCCATGTAATAAATGATGTATTGCTTCCTAAATAAAATTATTAATTCTTCTTACTAAATTGAAAAAAGCGTGAATCACAGCAGTTCACGCTTTTTTCATAAAGGTATTACTAACCTAATGTTTTATACATCATGGCAGTTGCAATATTCGCCGCTCTTTGCTTAATTTCTTCAGCTTTTTCTCCTGAAAATAATTCATTAACCGTTTCATCAAACAAGGCATTCCAATGCTGAAAATGAGCTTTGGTCATTGCACTTTTTTGATGCAATTCCTTGTGTTTAGCCATAGGATTTCCGACAAAATCACCGGTAGAAAACATAATATTTTCCCAGAAATCATACATTCTAGGCAAATGTTTTTCCCAATTCACATGAGCTACTTCTGTGAAAAAATAACCAATTTCAGTATCGATTTTTATTTTATCATAAAAAGCATTTATGAGCTTCTCGATGTCGGACCTGTTTTTTATATCTGTTTTCATTTGGAGATTTTATCCTTTAAACAATAAACACAAACTGTCCTCGATAGCTTCAACAGAATGGAGAACTGCTACCGGAATATCCTTTTCATCATATAAAAAGAGCTCTTCTTGTTGATTTTGCTCTTTGTAGATCACATTTCCTTTTATCACTACTAATTTAGCGGGAACATCTGTTTTATGTTCTTTGAGTATCATTCCTTTTTTGAAAGCAATAACCATCACTTTGCTGCAAGAGGTGTTCTGTACAACCTGCGCTACCGGATTTACGGCATTTTCTAGTTTTTGAAGAATTTCTTTAAACATTATAAATCTTTGTTTTTAAATTTTATTAATGAAATAAAAAACGGAACAACTACCCAGAAACACAATAGCAGAAATGAAATTAACAATCCCAATGAAGTACCAAAAAAATCCTTAAAAATTGCTCCTGTATACCCCATCATTGCCGATGCGTCAAGCTGTAATAGAATTTGAATTCGGGCTAAATCAATTGGACTTAGCGCCGTAACGGCAACCATTGCTTTTTCTATAGGATAATCTGAAAATTGGAACAACAAAAACAATACAATTCCATCAAAAAGCAAAGCAAAATACAACCAGCTCATTATGGCAATTCCGATTCCTTTTGATTTATCTCTTGTAAGGATAGAACTCAAGAAGGCCAATGCCACAAAAACCAAAGAAATCAAACATCCTACAACCAGCATCATTATCCCAACGGAATCTGGTGCATAAACTAATAGCGGTATTCCTGCCCCGATAAAAAAGGCCAAAACCATTGACAAAGACAATCCCAAGAATAAACTCAACCATATCTTTTTTCGCTTGATGGGCTGGCTCAATAGTAATTCTATAAACTCGGAACTATTGTATAAATAAATTGTCGCAAAAAGGATGGAAACTAGCGGAACGGTAAATAAAATTATATTCAAAATGGTAAGCAATCCTTTGGCAGAATTATCTTCTAACCCAAATGAACTCCATGAAAGTATGCCTAAAATTATAGTGTATGCCAATATAATTTTGTTTTTTAAAATGTCTAAAAAAATAATTCTAATAATTCTATTCATTACTTTGGCTTTTTAGAATTTTGGCAATTGCTTTCGATATTTTTTGTTCCTTGGTCGATTCCAGTAAATCAGCAATCGTTTTATGAAAATGTACTTTCCCGTCTTGCATGAAAATAATTTGCGTAATCATATCATCTAATTCGCTTAAAAGATGGGACGTAATCAAAATGAGTTTTCCCTTTTCTTTCTCTTTAATAATTTTATCTTTCAATATTTCAGATGCCAAAGGATCTAAACCTGCCGTTGGTTCATCTAAAATCAACACCTGAGGATTAAATAAAAAAGCCAATGTAGCGCTCACTTTTTGGGTTGTTCCTCCGGAAAGTGTCCGCATTTGCTTGTCGAATATTTTTTCGAGATCAAAAGCCTTCAATAAATCTTCGTCCAAAGTCTGATTTGAATTTCGAATTTTTTTAATCATTTCGATAATTTGACCAATAGTCATATAATCCGGATAACGTCCTATTTGAGGCATATATCCTATTTGTTCGCGATACAGATACTCTTTTAGGATAGACTTTTGATTGAATAAAACATCGCCTTTAGTCGGTATTACCATTCCTAAAATACTTTTTATCAACGTCGTTTTTCCACAACCATTAGGTCCTATTAGTGCGATGCATTCTCCTTTTTTGAAAGTAAGATCAACATCGCTCAAGACTTCTAATTTTCCAAATTTTTTGTTTAAATTTTTTATTTCAATCATAAAGCTAAAGAATGCATTAAAGGCGAATTATCAATGAAATTATCGGGTGTGATACTGGGCAAAATCTTTTCTGATTTATCTAAAAGTGTGATCATGAAACTTCGAAAAAGCAACATGGCAGAAGGATTATTTTCAGTAAGCACGGCAAATAAACTCAGGGGATGAAATGGGACATCGCCCACTCCATTTTTGTCTAAATCATAACCTTCATATTTATCCCAATAATTATTATTGAATGTATTGAGGACCAAACTTCCGTTAGTACTTATATCAAAAGTATTGCCTAAAAAATTATTGTTTTTTATAACATTATCGGAGCAGCTCGCCAGGATTTTCATTCCCCAACCATTGGCTTCAAAAACGTTTTTTTCCACTTGAATTCGGTTGGTACCTTCCATGTGAATTCCTGATGTATTTTTGCTGAATTTGTTTCCAATAATATAACTGTCTGAGATTTCTTTAAGGAACAATCCGTAAGCGGCATCGCCCCAGTTTTCTTCAAAAAAATTATTGAACATCTTCACATTTTTGGTAAACATCACAGCTACACCGGCACCGTTATTCTTAAAAATATTGGTGATGTACGCATCATCATTCGAAAACATAAAATGCAATCCGTAGCGAATATTTCTGGTTGAAATGTTCCTCCAGATTATAGAATTAGTTACAAATTCAAAATAAATTCCATCCCGATGACCCGAAATAGTGTTGCCGATAATTTGCAGGCTGTCACTTTTCCAACAATGGATTCCATTGCCTAACTGTTGTTCTTCTGTTCCATAAGCCGCAAGTTTATTGTTTTTGATGATACAATGACTTCCGTTTTGAATGTAAATTCCAAAAAAATTATCATCCAAAATATTGTTTTGAATTATTACATTATTCCTGTTGTATACTTTTATACCACAAGGATCTTCTAAGGTAGCATACCCCGATTTTATAACTTTAAAACCATCAACAACGACACTATCTGCTTTAATAGAAAGTACTTCATATTTTTTTTGACCATCTAAAACAGGTAAACCTTGACCAAGAAATACAATTCTTTTATTGATGATTATATTTCCTTCCTGATACAATCCTTTATGAACCATTACCGTATCTCCAACTTTGGCTAAAGCGACGGCTTTTTTAATTGATTTTATAGGCTTGTTGGGTCCCACTTCGATCACGTTGGCATGAAGCAAAGAAGAAAACAATAAACATATATAGAGAACTATTTTCATTATTTCTTGTCGAAAATTGTATTAATAATAATGCATTTATTTTTTCAAAATAGCATCCCAAGTAATGAGTTCGGCGTCTAATTTATTTCCAAATTCCTTAGCATGCTTCTCTGATGAAAAAGCAATAACTCCCCCTCTCATCGGAGTTGTTATTGTCCCTCCTGAAATGAAATGAGCAGTTGGAGCGGGAATTAAAACATTATCCTGAGTAAAATCATGAACGTAATAAGCACTGATTTTTGTGTTTGAATTTTCTTTACAATAATTCATCATACACATAATATCGTCAAATTTATAGGTTCTTCCTTTTTCGGTCAGAACTTCTGCTCCATATTTACCATCGGCAATGCTCATTTTACAAAAATCGCAATTGTCCACATTTAATTTTATCGGAACCGCTTTGGTATTATTCGTACAGGAAAAAAAGGACAGAGACAAAAACAATAAGAGAACTGTTGCTGTTTTATGTTTTTTAAATTTTTGCAAAAGATTGGATTCTTTAACAACAATAATAAACAACAAAAATCCAGAAGCAATCAACAGCCATCCGCCAATATCAGGAATAGAATAAGCCCCAAAATTAAGTAGCTGCTTGTATCCTATTAATGGTGGTTGATAAGACATTCCGGGCACTTGTATCGCCGCATTCGGGTCTAAATTATGTCCGTATTCATAATTCCATCTGTAAAAATCGACAGCTGCTAAGACTCCAAACATAACAAGTGAAACAAATAAAACATAAAGTACTTTTTTCTTTGCAATAATTGCCGTTGCCAAAGCAAAAACAGCAAAAAATATAAATATATAGGGCAACACTGTAAACTCAATAAAATCTTCTTTATGCAGGGTTTTCATTCCTATATAATGGTTTAATCCATTGATAATATCAACATCTCCAGCAATTTTATTGGCATGTAATTTAAGTACTAATCCTTCCGGATATTGCGGTGCGGATAACTCAATTCGCCACATTGGAACAAAAATGGAAGACACCAATAGTACCATCACTAACAAAAGCACGCCTTTTGAAAGTGTTGAAATTTTTGAATTGTTCATGTTTGTAGATTTAAAAAAGGGAACATAATAATTATGTTCCCTTTATTGAAAATTTATAATTACTTGGTGGCAGGTAGGTTAGTTCCCAGACTAAAAGTTAGCGGAACATTGCTTCCTGCAGGAGATACTCTAACATATCCTGACATTTCCTGGTGCAATGCACTACAGAAATCAGTACAATAGAAAGGAGAAATCCCTACTTTTTTAGGTATCCATTTCAAAGTGGTAGTTTCTCCCGGCATGATCAAAAGTTCAGCATTATCAGCGCCTTTTATAGCAAATCCGTGAGGAACATCCCAATCTTGCTCTAAATTAGTAACGTGAAAATAAACCTCATCACCTAATTTTATTCCTTCAATATTATCAGGAGCAAAGTGAGAACGGATAGAAGTCATGTACACATCTACTCTATTTCCTTGTCTAACCACTTTTGATTCTTTCTCTCCTTTGGTTACAAAAGGGTTATTATTTTCTTCAATTTTATAGAACTTCAATTGTCCATTATTTCTGATTAAATCAGCTGGTGCGGCCTGAGCGTAATGTGGCTCTCCAATAGTTGGATAATCCAATAGCAATTTCATTTTATCACCACTAATATCAAACAATTGTGCGCTCTGAGCCAATTCCGGTCCAGTAGGCAAATAACGGTCTTTGGTAATTTTATTGTAAACAATCATGTATTTACCAAACGGTTTTCTACTGTCTCCCCCAGGAATACAAAGGTGACCTGGAGAATAATAAGTTGGTGCACGATCTAAAACCTTTAATGTTTTGATATCCCACTTCACCACTTCTGAAGAAACAAAGAAAGTAGTATACGCATTTCCTCTTCCGTCAAATTCAGTATGCAATGGTCCTAAACCTGGTTTTTTAACTTCACCATGTAAAGCAGCTTCATATTTAATGACTGGAATACCTTCATATTCGCCATCAAATTGTTTGGCAGCAATCGCTTTTTGTATTTTATCAAAACTAAATACAGGAATTAAAGCGGCTAATTTTCCACTACCTACAATATATTCGCCAGTAGGATCAACATCACAGCCATGAGGAGATTTAGGACATGGAATCATGTAACAAATGTCTTTTAACTCTTTTGAATCAAGAACTAAAACTGACGTTCTAATTTCTGATTTTGCGGTATGCGTTTTTTCATCCCATGTATTGTGGGCATATTTCGCAGCTACTTTTTTACCTTTACCTGCTTTGATGTATTCTTCTGCTTTTTTCCAATTCACTGCCATTATAAAATCTTTATCTTTTTGTGAAGCATTAACTTCCAGCAGCGTATTGGCTTGTTCTGTGTTATAACAAGAGAAGAAAAACCAACCATGAGATTTACCTTTTCCGGCATGACTCAAATCAAAGTTTACCCCTGGAGCTTCAATTTGAAAGGCAATATCCATTTCTCCTTTTGCGCCTACTTTTACAAAACTCAAATAGGCTTTGAAATTTTTCTTGTAAGTATTAATAGGAATATCTCCATTGGCATTATCCGGCGGAACGCTAAAACGAGTTCCTGCCACCACATATTCTGTATTTTCCGTAATAAATGGAGAAGAGTGATTTCCTGCACTGTTTGGCAACTCTATAATCTCTGCTGTCTTGAACGTTTTTAAATCAACACGTGCGATTCTTGGAGTATTATTGGCATTGGCAAAAATCCAGCGACCATCAACTTCTCCTTTAGTTTGTGATAATTCCAAATGGTGTTGATCATCCCAAGGCACAAATCCGTTTGAAGTATTCAACATCGGTTTTGTTTCCTCACTGTATCCATAACCACTTTGGGGATCTACGGAAAAAATAGGAATGACTCTTAATAAACGAGCGCTTGGTAACGCATAAATACTCATTTGGCCACTAAATCCTCCCGAAACAAAATTATAAAACTCATCATATTTACCAGGTGCAACATATACTTTTTGTGCAGCATCCCCGCTTACGGCATCACTGGAATCTTTGGGCTTGCAAGAACTAAAAAATGCGGTTACTAAAACAATTGCAAAAGTTACTTTTACTAATTTATTTTTACTCATAATTTATTTTATATAATTAAAATTATTGGCTAAAAGCTATTTAACGCCATCATTTTTACGCATAAACTCCAATAAGTTTCTCGCATCTTTATCTGCAAGGGCTTGATTTGGCATACGAACTAAACAAATTTCCAACTGAGCCTGAAGTTTTGGATCTTTATCAATCATTGGGTCAGGATTGGTGATGAAATTCATAATCCATTCTGGTTTATGACGAGAAGTAACCCCTTTCCAACCTGGTCCAACTAATTTTTCATCCGTCATTTTGTGACAAGAAGAACATTTTACGGATTGGATTTTTTCTCCTTCAGCAGCCATAGCCACGTCCAGTTTATCACCTAAATCAACCGTAGAAAATTTGCCAAGACCTCTATTCGGGTCATATGTGGCAGCATCCGGAGCCGCTTCAGGAGCTGCTGGCATTCCTTCATCAGATGAAGTTGTCGTTGTCGCATTGTCCTCGGATTTGGTTTTTTTATCGCCACATGAAGTTAGCATTACAAATGCAACTAGAAAAAAAGATAATTTGTACATAAGATTAGTTTTAAAATTTCTTTAACAAATTTCCAATTATATTACCGTACTGATTATGACTTCAATCATACTTATATACGTTTCTTTTTCTTTTTCTATTGCAAATAACCAAATGACAAATTTTTGTTAACAGTTAAACCTTAGTCAACTATCCGCATCTTATGACTATAACTTAAAAATAATAGAAATGAAAAAATTAATTATTGCTGCTTTATTAGTTGTTGGGATGACAAGCTTTGCTCAAAACAAAAAAGAGATGGGAACAAGACACGACAGAGCTGAGATGGAAAAATTTACTCCAGAACAACGAAATCAATTAATGTTGAAAAAAATGACATTAGAATTAGATTTGAATGCTTCACAACAGAAAGAAATGGCTAAAGTCATTGCTGAAAATAGTGCAAAAAGAGAAGCAAGAATGAAAGAAATGAAAGCCAACAAAGATTCTAATACAAAACCCACTTCTGATGAAATGTTTGCAAGAAAAAACAGAATGCTGGATGAACAAATTGCTATGAAAGAAAGAATGAGAAAAATTCTTAATCCAGAACAATTTAAAAAATGGGAAGACATGAAAGGGAAAAGACATCACGGAATGAAAAAAAGAATGATGCACCATAATGACGGAAAACCAGTAAATATGGATGACAAAAAATAATCCATTTACTTGAAATACTTCATCTTATTTCATAAAAAAAGACCCAAATTCGGGTCTTTTTTTTCGTTTAAAATGTTTTAGAAACTTTGTCTACCGCTTGAATGGTAAAATCTAAGTCTTCATAGGATAATGCATCCGTTATGAACCAAGTTTCGTATGCCGATGGCGCTATATAAATTCCTTCCTGCAATAACCCGTGGAAGAATTTTTTGAAGGTTTCATTATCCCCTTTCGCTGCCGATTGAAAATCAACTACAGGAGCAGCATCAAAATGAACCGAAACCATAGAACCTATTCTATTGATCGTAAAAACAACACTGTTAGCTTTCAATACTTTTTCCATTCCCGCAGCCAAATAAGCGGTCTTTTCTTCCAATCTTTGAAAAATGGCACGGTCCCCATCTAATGCTTGTAACATTGCCAATCCTGCAGCCATGGCCAAAGGATTTCCTGACAAAGTTCCTGCTTGGTAAACTGGTCCTAATGGCGCCAGATAATTCATAATTTCTTCACGGGCAGCAAATGCTCCTACCGGCAAGCCTCCTCCTATTACTTTTCCGAAACAAACAATATCCGCGTTGACATTAAATAATTCCTGAACACCTCCAGCAGCAAGTCTGAAACCGGTCATTACCTCATCAAAAATCAATAGAATTCCATTATCAGTACAAAGCTGACGCAAGCCTTCCAAGAAACCTTTGTTTGGCGGAATACAACCCATATTTCCTGCAACAGGCTCTACAATAATTGCGGCAATTTCGTTTTTATTGGCTTCAATCAATGTCGCAACATTATCTAGATCATTGTATTTTGCCAATAAGGTATCTTTTGCGGTACCAGCGGTAACTCCAGGACTATTTGGTGATCCGAAAGTAATTGCTCCACTTCCCGCCTGAATCAGGAAAGAATCAGAATGTCCGTGATAGCAACCGGCAAATTTTATTATTTTATCTTTTTTGGTAAATCCACGAGCCAGCCTGACGGCACTCATACAAGCTTCAGTACCAGAATTTACAAATCGTATCTTATCAATATTTGGAACCATCGAAACGGCTAAAGCAGCAATTTGCGTTTCTAATTCGGTGGGCATCCCAAACGAAGTTCCTAATTTGGCTTTTTCAATTACGGCTTGCACCACCGGTTCATAAGCATGTCCTAAAATCATTGGCCCCCATGAATTGATATAATCGATTAAACGATTTCCATCTTCATCATACAAATAAGCACCTTTAGCACTTTTGACAAAAATCGGGGTTCCACCAACTGCTTTAAAGGCTCTTACGGGTGAATTTACTCCTCCTGGAATTACTTTTTCTGCGTCAGCAAAAAGCTGACTACTTCTTGTATATAACATTTTAAAATTTGGATTTTATATTTGGATTTTGATACCGATTGAAGTGAAACTAGAATATTCTTCAACTAAATTTTCAACTGTTGCCCAACCGAAAGGGTATTGGCTACCAGATTATTTTTTTCTTTTAGCTCATTAATTCCTAAATTGAATTTTTTGGAAATAGAATATAACGTATCTCCCTTTTGAACTTGGTAAAAAGATACTTCACGAGTTGTATTTTTTATCGTCTCCATGGGAATTTTTCCGGTCAATTGCTTTTCTAATAGTATATTCTCATTCCCTAAGACCTGATCATCGTATTGATTTAAATTATAACGTTCGATGTAAGAAATCAATTTATTAGGATATTTTGGGTCTGTAGCATAACCCGCTGTTCTTAATCCTCTTGCCCATCCTTTGTAATCTCCTTTTGACAAAGCAAATAAATTAGAATATCTTCCTCTGGTAGTTAAAAACAATGCATGATCTTTGAAAGATTCCGAAACATTATCATATTTCCTAAAGCATTCCTGAGCCGAATCATCATCGTGTTTTATCGTTTCTCCGGTCCAGTCTTCATGGCATTTTATTCCAAAATGATTATTGGCGTTTACCGCTAAATCTCCTCTCCCGGCCCCTGATTCCAGAATACCCTGTGCCAATACAATACTTGCAGGAATGCCGTAAGTCCTCATGTTATCCATGGCGACATTCTTAAATTGAGCCACATAATTAACTACAACATCACTACTGACAACTGTTTGTGAAGTTGAAACTATTACTTCCGTTACTTGATTAGGATATTCTTGTTTGCGTGAATTTGTTACAACCGGTTTTTTCACAGGTGGCTTTGCGACTAGCGGTTTAGTAACGATTGCATTTGTGATAATTGGCTTTTTAGCAGTACGAACTAATTCCGTTTTTGGCTTTGAAGGAATTTTCTTCGTCGTTATAATAACATGCTTGGTGGCATTACAGCCAACCAAAGTCAGTATTACTATAATCAGTATATATTTTTTAAACATTGATATCTATTATTGGTAATTGTTTATTCCTTAATTTCATATTCATTCCCTGAATTCCTTGTATGCCACCGGTGTGAATAAGTAAAATTTTCGATTTTGGGGGAAAATAGTTCTTGTGTATTAAATCTATAACGCCAAAAACCATCTTTCCAGTATAAATGGGATCCAAAGGAATGCTATTTTCTGCATAAAACTGGTTAATAAATGCGATTAACTCAATATTAACTTTCCCATATCCACCAAAGTGATAATCAGTCACTAAATCCCAATTATTATTTTTTACAATATTACGAATTTCCTCTTTTAAAAAATCCCCTTTTAACGCTGGAAATCCCAAAACTTTTTGATGTGGAAAAATACTGTTTATAATTCCGCAAATAGTCCCGCCTGTTCCCACTGAACAGCCTATAAAGTCAAATGCGCAATCTTCCTCAGTCAAAATTTCTTCGCAGCCTTTGATTGCCAACTCGTTAGTTCCTCCTTCAGGAATATGATAAAAATCGCCGAATTTTTCTTTTAATTTATTTAAAAATGAAATTTCTTGCTTCAAACGGTAGGTTTCTCTGCTGACAAATTCGAATTGCATTCCGCAGTTTTCGGCAAATTGCAAGGTTGGATTTTCGGAAATTTTACCTCGTAGTTCGTCACCTCTAATAACACCAATGGTTTTAAATCCTTTCTCCTTTCCAGCAAAAGCTACTGCCGCAATATGATTAGAATAGGCTCCGCCAAAAGTGAGCAGCGTTTCTTGCTGTTCCTCTTTTGCCTGAAGCAAATTATACTTTAACTTTCTAAACTTATTTCCAGAAACAAAAGGATGAAGCAAATCTTCCCGTTTGACATGTATGGTGATTCCGTTTGGAAATTGCATTGTTAACTGTTGATTCAAACCCAAAAATTTTTTGGACAAAGGTAAAATTTATAAATAATAAAAGTGCAACCTTAACAGATTGCACTTCAGTTTTAAGTTTTAATATAAATTTAGTTTTTGATGATAATCTTTTTTCCTACTTCGATTTTGTCTTTTGTTGCAAGCTTAACGATATAAATACCGTCACTTAAGCCCGAAGTAGGGAATTTATACGAGGCATCTGTACCTAAATCTTTTTTGCTGAAAATTATTTTCCCAGCTACATCATACAAACTGCAAGTAGCAAGATCCATTAATAATGAATTACTGATTGTCAGGCTTTTTTCGGTGTTATTTTGATAAACTACAAAGTTTTGAATTGCTTTTTCTTCTAAACCTAACGAAGCTTTATTCTTAAAAGTAATTTCATATTGTTTATTATTAACTCCCGAAGGCAAAGTCAACTCGTGAAAACTATTCTTGATATCATAAAATAAATCTTTAACCTTGTCATGTATGTAAACGTTTGAAGCACCAGTAAAATTTAAAATTTCTTTAACCGTAATCTTATAATTCGCTTCTCCGGTATTTCTAAAACCAATTGGAATACTTTTATCAATATCAAATTTTAAAGCATTAATCACAAATTCTGAATCCTCTAAAACAAAATATACATCCGCTGCCGAATCATCACTTGAAGACATGGCGTCCATCGCACGATCTACACCATCTGTAGCTTCGGGAATAAATGCCAAAGCTAATTGACGAACTCCTTCATTGTTTAACAAAGTATTAAAACGAATTTGAGGTGTAGGAGCAATACTTACTTTTGAATAATCATATCCAGAAACAGATTGAATTGGAGACATATACCCCGAAGTATTCTTCGTTTTATATTGATTTGAATTTTTTTCAAATTGAGAATAATTAGTCGCACCTTCCTTAACAAAAACTCGGTAACTATTCTTCATTTCTACGGTTCCGATAGCGTTTCCATCAATTAGAAATCCTTGGCCAATAGGACAAAAACGTCTTTCATAAGTTCCTCCTGTTCCCGTTGCTGTTCCCTCATTTCCTGAACCATCATAAGAATAAAAAGTCGCAGGAACATAAAGTCCGTTGCTACCTGGAGCACCTGGAGAAAAAGCGCCATAGCCTCCTTTATAATCTGCGATATAATGTGAATTTACCGTTTTATCCTGTTCCCAAAAATAAGCTATACCGGTACTATTTGTCGCTCCAACTAAAAAAGCGGATAAGTCAATAGCTGAAGGGTATGGATTCCCCGTTAGGGTAAATTGCTCAATGCCAACAGGGATAGATATTGTTCCATCATTTGGTTTTCCTCTAAAATCGTAGCGTTGCGCACTACCAGGATTATTTTGAACTCCATTTACGGTAATTAAATTAGTTCCAGACGTTCCTTTCATGGTAAATCCTTCTCCGGCATTCAAGTTTGAGGAAGAACCCACTTGAACCCAATCCGCATATCCTCCAGTGGCTACTAATTTATTAATCCAGTAAGGAGCTATCGCAAATGGACTAGCTGTTCCATTATAATTATTCATGGCTAAAGGAGTAGAAGTCGCACTATTAGTCAAATCAACAATATCTCTAAGTTGCGTAATCCCAAAAGGGGCATTCCCTGCACTAGCCAGATTTCCACCTACTGGCGAACACCAGTAATTAAATTGAAAATTATTAGTACTTCCCTCTTGAAAAACGGACAAATTCCCCAACCCTTTATTGGCTCCGGCCGCAGCGGTACCCTGAAGTAACTGCGCATCTTTTCTTAAATAAAAATTACTGGACGCCGCATTTAACTCTACCTCTTGTTTTACAAACACCACTTCGTTGTTTACAAATACATTTGTATTTGGACTTACAAACAGTTGGGCATTGGCGTAGCTCTGAAATAAAAACCCAGCAATGAACAGGGATAATCGATTAAGTATTTTTGAGCTCATAGACAGGTATATTTAAATAATTAAAACTCTCTCATGCTTAGCTGTAATCTTACCTGTTTGAGAAATAAATCTAAAATATCAAGATTTACTTTTTTATTATTTAAGTTTTCCAATTTATGGTACTTTTTTAGATATCTAAAAACGAACGGCTTATCCTCAATTCTTTTTATTTAGCAGTACGTACACAAGGAATGGAAAAATAATTTTAGGTAAAATTTACAAATAGGCTATATTTTATGTTAAAGTTACGACAAAAGTAGTATTACAAGAGGCAATAAACACGTTAAAGGGTTAAAAAAATCGATGAAATACACTTTTTAAAATATATTATATGTTTTTTCTTATAATTAAAATCAACTAAAAAGAGATAAAAAAAAGCTAAAAATTGAGCTTCAGATTTTACATATGAAAAAAGGAAAAAATTTAGGTCAAGAATTAAGATTACAAACAATTGATGTTCATTATCGTTTGAGATTTACATGATATAATGATGACAATTTTAAGTATAAAGTTGTTTGTAAGTAATGGCTGAAATTTAATGTCCTATTTTAATAAAAGCACTAAATTACTTTGCCACAGATTTCACAGATTAACACAGATTAATTCGTCATGTAACTTTAAAAATCTTTTTAATCCTTCTAATCTGTGGCAAGAACTCTTTTCAATAATTGCACCAATATATCTTTCTTGCCACTTATTTAGAATTTACTGCAAAAGGATTTAAAAAAAACAGGACGGTCAGATTTATGTGACAAGCTAAATCTTATGAATAAAATTTAACTGTTTTGTCATTTCGACAACGGAGACCCGAACAAAGCGAACGGACGAAGTAAATCACATAACGATAGCATTAATGAGATTTGTCCGTTGTCGAAATGACAAACTTAAATACATTGGTATTAGTTACGGACAGTCACAAAGTAGTGTCACAAAAAATGAATCTAGTCAATATTACGGCTAAAAAACATAACTATTTTAGTAGAATCGCCACTATTCATAAGACTGACTTTGCGACTCTGCGTCTTTGCGAGATTTCTTTAGCGGTAACCTTTGCGAAAAGTACAACAGTATTTTCAAAATAAATGGAAAAAAATTCTATCAACATCAATTGCAACCGGCTAAAAAAAATTCACTTTTGTAGGACCAAATAATTTAAAAATCGCAAAAAAGAACGGTGTTTTAAATAATCTAAATTCAATTCATTAGCGTAGGCTTCCCGTTCAAAACTGATGTTTCTATATGCTAAATCAGCGTTTTTATACTGAAATAATCGAACCAAATACTCTAGCAAATACCAAATAAAAAAAGGAAGCACCAATAATTCCAGCTGCTGCCGAAGGTGAATTTTTTCATGATTTATAAAGACTAAATTTTTCTTATCGCCTTTATATTTTATAAACACAAAGGGAAACGCCGCTAATCCGCGATAGCCTTTCGGGATTAAATATTTAGTGATAATTAGAAACATACTATTGTTACGATTTACTTAAAAAAAAAAAGAAAAATAGGAAAAAAATTTGAATTTTTATTAGGTAGCAATTCATTTTTTTGAAGTGCTTACCATTTTACTTTAAGTAAAAATTCACATAATAAAACATCCACTTTTACACCTCGATGCAGATGCTAAACTAATTCCTACAATTAGCGTGTAAGTATCTGAAAACTAAACTATATCTAGCGTTTTTTAGAAAGGAAAAATGTTACAAATCAAACAAATTTGCAAAATTTATAACGTTTTATAAAATATTTTAAAAAAAAACCGACTAACTCCCTAAAAACCAGATGAAATGCACAAAAATAATCAACAAGACATTAGTACTTTCCTGTTAAAAAAAACTATTTTTGAATTCCAAATCCTACAAATTACATGAAAGAAAGTTATTTATTCAAAAATACGGGTTCTGCAAAATCTACAGCGAATCTACCTATTAATTCTTCTTCAATTGTTGCAAAAAACAAGCAAAATAATTTCCACTCTATAATTTCCTTTTTAAGCTTGCTGTTGCTGTTTTTCTTAGGAAATAATATGCATTCACAAACAACATTAGTATTTACTTCTAATTCAACATGGACCTGTCCCGCTGGAGTTACTTCGATAACAGTAGAGGCTTGGGGCGCAGGAGCAGGAGGACGAACCGGCGGCTCCAATAAAGGTTACACAGGTGGTGGTGGTGGTGGTGGCGCGTACGCTATACTAAATACAGTAAGCGTAACACCCGGAACTACATACACCCTTACTGTTGGCGGTATAAGCGGAGATGACACTGCAGGTAGTGCTTCAACTGCCGTATTTGGTTTAAAAACTATTAAAGCGGCAGGCGGTTCGATTGGAGCTGTTCCTGGTCTTAATGCCGCGGGAGGAGCTGGAGGTACAGTGGCTGCAAGTATTGGAGATTTTTTGTTTCCGGGCGGGAATGGAGGAAATAGTAAAGGAACAACAGCTACTGGCGGTAGTGGCGCAGGTGGTGGTGGCGGTAGTGGTGCGGGAAGTACTGGCCCTGGCAACGATGGGGCCACACCAACTAACAATTCTACTGGTGGTAATGGAGGCGCTTTAGTTAATAATTTTGGTGGTGCAGGAGGTAAGGGAGCAAATGATGGCAACTCAGGCACAAATGCATCTACCACAGGTTATGGCGGCGGTGGTGGTGGTGGTGGTGATAAAAATGGTGCTGCTTATGCACTTATTGGTGGTTCGGGTCAGAATGGCGCCATTATTATTACATTATTATTAGGAAATGGACCTGGCGGCGTTACCTCTAATTTACAATTATGGCTTCGGTCGGACTTATTAGATGGAACCACAACAGTTGCTGATAACAGTCCCGTAACAACTTGGAAAACACAAGCTCTGGGCGACAATGCTACCAAGCCTGCTGCAACTGGCGCTCCAATATATAAAAATAATGCAAGTGCTAACCTAAACTTCAACTCCGTTGTAGATTTTACAAATGATAACACCACTGCAACTAATAACTATCTGGACAACGATCCAAATCGACAATATTTAAAAGGCTCATCTGCTTTCTATAATCAGGATATTTTTGTAGTTATGATACCTAATGTTCCCATTACTTCATTGTCAAGACGAATGGATATTTTTTGTGGTGATAGGAACTCTGCTGTTCTGGAACCAGATTTAACAGGACTTGGTTTTGGCGATTATACCGGGAGATTTAATAATGAAGTATTAACTTATGCAATAGGACCAACAGGTGGTGTTGGAATTGGATATGGTGTTGCACATCAAAGCACAACAGCGTCCTATAGTTCTGCAGGAATTATAAATGCGAGACTTAATTTAGCCAGTAATGCCGAAGAGCTATACTATAATGCAAATATTGTAGGTAATGCTACCTCAGATCTCCCTTCATTTGTAAATGTCAACAATAGCAAATACTGGATTGGAAGAAGCGAAGGTATTGACGGAAGTTTAAACGGAAAAGTCGCGGAAGTCATTACGTATAGTTCACGAACCACAGACACACAGAGGAGTAATATTCGCAGTTATTTAGCCATAAAATATGGAATAACCCTTGCACCAGATTTAATTACTGGTGCAGGTACAACAAACTACACCAACTCGGCAGGAACCACTATTTGGGACGCTGCTGCAACCGGATATAATTACGACATTGCTGGGATTGGTAGAGATGATATCACAAAATTAACCCAGAGACAATCGAAAAGTATCAATACAACTGATGATATTACCATCGGTTTAGGAACGATTGCCACAACCAATACGGCAAATACCAACAACTTTGATACCGACAAAAAATTCTTAGTATGGGGAAATAACAAAGATGCATTGACAGCTCAATCTGTTTATGTCAATATAAGTTCTGGAATTACTACACCAGCGGCATTAATAACAGATGTAAGTTTTAAAACAATTATAAGAAAATGGAAAGTCGTTGAAACAGGAGGAGATGTATCTGTTTGTAAAATCTCAATTCCTACAAGTATGCTTGCTACTACAAATGTAGCTGCAGATCCTGGAGAGTATAGGATGTTCATTTCAAGCACTGCTACTTTTGACACTAATTCGGCATCAGTGATAATGACGGCAAATGGATCTAATCTGGAAACTACCTATAATTTTGATGGGATTAAATACATCACTTTTGGTTTTGTACCGGAGAAAACTTTTGAAAGATGTATAAAGTTTGATGGTATTAATGATTATCTGGATTCCGGAAATGTATTAGATCTCAATACTTCATTCACAGTTTCGGCTTGGGTGAACTGCACTGAAGCAAACAAAACCATACTTTCAAAAAGAAACAGCGCATTTACGCAAGGATATGATTTAAGTATCAACAGTGCTGGAAAAGCGGAAATGAGCTGGTTTGTTAGTGGAGTAAAAAAAACCATCACTTCAAGTGCAGTAATTCCATTAGGAATCTGGCATCATATAGGACTAACTTTTGACGGTACAACTGCAAAAATGTATATCGATGGTATAAATAAAATAAGTTCTCCCTTAGCCGGAATCCCAACAGCAACAACAAACTCTTTCCTGATTGCTGCTGCAGACGGCTTACCTCCAGCCGCTTTTTTCAAAGGATCTATTGATGAAGTACGTATTTGGAAAATAGCACTTACTGATGCACAATTTCGTTACGTGATGAATCAGGAAATAGTAAGTAATACCGCCTTTACTAATGGAGTTGTAGTGCCAAATACGATAACATTAAATGACATAAGTAGCATTCTATGGACAAACTTGAATGCCTATTATCCCATGTCTACGTATTCCTTTATTAATGCCAAAGATAAATCTGGTTATGGTTTAACAGCAGCTTTAAAAAATATAAATACTGTTGACTTGCAAACCGCTCCGTTACCCTATGAATCAGCTTCAAGTGGAAATTGGGAGACTCCTGGGATATGGAAAAATTACACATTGCAAGAGCCACCTCATAGTGCTTCAATAGAGAACCCTCCTACTACCAGTTCATCTAGTGCACCACCGCCAATTGGATTACCTAGTCCGGTAACAATTGAATGGAATATTATAAAAATTAAAAATTCCCATACAGTAACTTCGGTAGGAAATAAACAGGTTTTAGGATTATTTATTGAACCAACTGCAAATTTAATAGCAACGACCAGTGGAGGATCACAAACTGACGGTACAAAAATCGAAGTTTCTCATTATTTGAAATTAGATGGAAAAATTGATTTAGTGGGAAGATCACAATTGGTACAAACTGAAAGCAGCGATTTAGATCCAACCAGCGCTGGCTCAATAGAAAGAGACCAACAAGGGCAAGCCAATAAATTCAATTACAATTATTGGAGTTCACCTGTAGGGGCAATCAGCTCCACTACTAATAATAATGCATTTACGGTGGCAGGAGTTTTAAGAGACGGTACGACGCCTGCTACACCAGTTGCAATCAATTGGGTTTCCGGGTATAATGGAGCACTCGGATCACCAATTAGCTTAGCTGGCTATTGGATTTATAAATTTGACAACTTAGCTAATGATTATGCAAATTGGACTCAAATAGGAGAAAATGGCACACTTCAAGCGGGGAAAGGATTTACTTTGAAAGGACCTGGAACTACTGGAAACCAAAATCTTACCTTTACAGGAAAACCAAATAACGGACCAATTACTAATACGGTATCTAAAGATCAATTACTATTGATAGGAAATCCATACCCTTCTGCAATAGATGCAGATCAATTTATTAATGATAATATTGGATCTTTAGATGTTACAACAACCAACCCAACTATTGATGGCGCACTCTATTTTTGGGAACACTATTCAACAAATAATACCCATAATTTGGGAGGATATCAAGGAGGATACGCTATTCGAAATTTAGCTGGTGGTGTTGCTTCAAGTTCAACAGGAATCGATTACATAAGCGGATCAGGGACTACCTCAAAACTGAAAGATCCACAAAAATATATCCCCGTTGGACAAGGTTTCTTCGTCTTTGGAAATGCCAGCGGTGGGAACGTGGTTTTCAAAAACAGTCAAAGAGCTTTTATTAAAGAAGAAAATGCAGCTTCTCAAACTACGTATAGAGTTCCAGTTACTCCTAAAGGTTTAGACCATTGGACAGATAACAGTGATGATCCAATAGTAAAAGATACACATAAAAAACTTCGTTTAGGCTATAATTCTTACAATGAAACTTTCCATAGGCAAGTCTTGTTAGCCTTTATGGATGAAAAAGCAAATAGCGAGATGAATGCCGGTTATGATGCGTATAACATTGATGATTCACCAAGCGACATGTACTTCTTAAACGGAGAAAATGAACTAGCTATTCAAGGAGAAGGTTATTTTGATGAAACAAACTCCTACCCTATTGGCGTAAGATTAGAAACAGCGGGCAAGGTATCTTTTGGCATTGACGGATTAGAAAATTTTGATGGCAATCAAAACGTTTTCATTTATGATATATCAGATGATAGCTATCATAATATAAAAAATACTTTGTATGAAATTGAACTTCCAGCGGGAACACTAGATGACCGGTTCTACCTGCGCTTCGTCGACAAAAAACTAGGAACGGATGCATTTAATATATCCAAATTAGATGAGGCAATTGTGGTTGTCAATCAAAATGTCACTATTCAATCTTCGAATCAACTGATAAAAAATATCACGGTATTTGATTTAGCAGGAAGAAAAATTGACAGTTATAAAAAGGTTAATGCACTACGATATACATTGAGTCATTTAAACAAGACGAGCACCGGTTTGATTGTGAAAATCACTTTAGAAAACGACACTGTAATTTCCAAAAAAATAATATACTAATAAATCACTTTTAACAGTAAAAGCCACTCCTAACCGAGTGGTTTTTTTTTGGAAAAATTTGAAAGCAATTGATACAATTATATTTAGATTAAAAACGAGAACGGAGTCCTTCTTATTGCTATTATAGAACTGATGTCAACAGAATCAAAAAACAAACGGGCTTTTCTTTGTATCAAATGTTTAGCACCAATTAAAATTTATCAATTTAATACTACTAAAATTTTTCTGTTTAGTAAAAAACTTAAATCATTTATTTCGAGTTTAAAAACATCTACGTTTTGTATAATTTTACAGCGGATTCCCCAAAAAACCCATTAATGCAAGTAACAAATAAATTCATATAAGGCGAATTTTCTGCTGTGTACCTGAAAACTTCCAAGAAGCACCCAATTTTGTACTATTTCATTAAAAAAACGACAATCCCTTCACTATCATCGACTAAACGTATAAAAAGTCAGATAAAGCACATGAATAATTTAACATTAATGACTCAAAATGTTATTTCGTAACAAAAAAAAATTATTTTTGCCACACCAAAACCAAAAATACCACAAACAATAACCTATGGAAGAACATTACTTAGTCAACAATACCGATTCCCCTAATCGTACAGTGAATCTTGATATTAATTCTTCCTCAAATATTGTCAAAAAGAAGCACTATAAAACCCAATCTATAATTTCATTTTTAAGTTTGCTGCTGATGTTTTTCTTTACAGGGAAAATATCTGCGCAAACCACGTCAACATATACAGCTTCAGGAAATTGGGTTTGTCCGCAAGGCGTTACTTCAGTTACAGTTGAAGCTTGGGGTGGAGGAGGAAAAGGAGGCGACAGTTCAGGAGGATCAGGAGCTTCATCTGGAGGTGGAGGTGGTGCTTATGCTAAAAAAAATTCAATAGCTGTTACACCAGGAAGCACCTACACCGTTAATGTTGGATTAGGCGGGAATTATTTATCAACTGCAAGTGGTGGAGATTCATATTTTAATAATGCAACGACAGTAAAAGCTGCTGGAGGGAGTGCTCCTGGGGTTAATGCTGTCTCAGGAGCCTTGGGTGGTTTAGTTGCGAGCTCAATTGGAGATATAATTTATAGAGGTGGAAACGGTGGGAATTCTCCTTCTAGTAACTCGGGTGCAGGAGGAGGAGGAGCAGGTACAACTGGAAATGGAGGTGACGCAAATTTAACTACAGCAGGTACTGGAACAACTTCGGGTGGTGGAAATGGTGGAAGTGGAGTTACAAGTGGAAATGGAGCTTATAATGCTGCAATAATTGGTGGTGGTGGTGGTGGTGCTAAAGGAAATGGATATGCTGGTGGAGATGGAGCTCGAGGGGAAATTAGAATAACTTTCACCTGCCCTAGCGAAACCGCCAATGCAGGCTCAGACCAGCCTCTTGGTTGCGGCGTAACTACAACAACATTAACAGGGAATGCACCATCTAGTGCAGGGCTAATAGGTACTTGGACATTAGCTTCAGGAACTGCAACTATAACAACCCCAAGTTCTCCTACGTCTGGAGTAACAGGATTAGCAAGTTCAGGAACTGCTACATTAAGATGGACAATAAATAATGGCTTATGTGGCACAACAACTGACGATGTGATTATTACCACAAAAAGTACGTCTGCAATAACAACTAATCCTAGTAACTCAACCATAGCAGCAGGTGCAAACACTTCATTTTCAACTACAGCATCAAACAGCCCCACAAGTTACATCTGGGAATTAAGCACTGATGGAGGTACAATATGGTCAACCGTTTCTAATGGTGGCGTTTATACAAATGCTACTACAGCCACTTTGAACATTACAAATGCTTCTATTGGCATGAACAACTATAGATACAGAGCCAAGGTAACAAATTCATGTGGCACGTCAGCGGCATCTACCTCGGCAACGCTAACGGTTACATTATCTTATTGCACATCAAGTGGATCAACATCCGCAAATGGAATAACAGGGGTTGATTTCAACACGATAAGCAATACCGGAACTGCAGTTAATGTGGCTTATTCTAATTATACAGCAATCAGCACGACACTTACCAAAGGAAATTCATATAATCTTAACGTAAATATCAATACTGGAGGTAATTTCACAAATTATCAATCCGCTTGGATAGACTGGAATGGTAATGGAAGCTTTACTGATCCAGGCGAATTTTATAATTTGGGTACAGCAAAAAACGTTACAAATGGACTTTCTAGTTTAACTCCCTACCCAATTACCGTTCCACTAGGCGCTGCAACTGCATCTGTGAGAATGCGAATTCAGTCAAAGTACGACTCTTCTACGACGGGATCTTGTAGTACTGGATTCGATGGCGAAGTCGAAGACTATACTATAAATATAATTTCAAATCCTGCTGTTTGCACAACTCCAACTTCCCAGCCAACAGCTTTGACTTTATCCCCAAACGGCACATCCATTTCAGGTTTTTTTACAGCAGCAAGCTCTAACCCAAGTAATTATCTAATAGTTGTCAGCACTTCAGCAGTAGCTCCTACTCCTTCAAATGGAACGGTATATACTATAGGCGGAACTGTGGGAGCTGGATATACAGTTGTGGATACAGACGACAACACGACTTTCCTTGCAAACGGTCTTACACCAAATACCGCCTACTATATATATATTTATTCATTTAACGGCGTTTGCACAGGTGGACCATTATACAATAGTTCATCTCCCTTAAACGGAACCACTACAACACTTAATAATATTTATTGCACACCATCGTCCGTGTTTTCCAGCACCTATATTTCCGGAATTACTTCTATAGGTACGTTAAATGACATTTCAAATGCGCCAACAGGCTTCTCTCCAAATGGGTACGGGAACTATACGGCAATAACGATTGCCAAGCAAATTCCCGGCGGCGGTATTAATATCAACATCAATTTAGCAGGAGCGGCAGGACAGTTTGTTAGAGCTTATGTAGACTGGAACAATGATGGCGATTTTATTGATGCCCTTGAACAAGTTTACAGCACAGCAACTACCGCAACTGGCGATACTTCCTTTGGTTTTGTTGTTGCAGGAACACAAGCGTCAGGCAACTACAGAATGAGAATTAGAACCAAAAGTTATAACGAAGATAGCACTATAGATCCATGTACAACTAATTTTTTAACTGGTGAAACAGAAGATTACACGATAAACATTCAGGCTGACTGTCTTCAAAAAATCACAAGCTGGACAGACGGCGAAGCATGTGGTCCAACAAGTACCGTCAATCTTTCTGCAGTATCCGCTGGGGCAACAGGATTCAGGTGGTATACAGCCGAAACTGGAGGAATTCTACTTGCAACGACCGCAACAGGAAATTGGACTACAGCTCCAATAAGTGTCACTACTACATTTTATGTCACAGCATATAATGGAACTTGTGAATCACTATATAGAGTACCAGTTATAGCAACAATTAAGTCTACTTCAAGCATAGCACTAACACCTTCTGTTCCGACAGTTTGTGGCGAAAACAATATTGTAGAAGTTATTGCAAAAGGTGATGTAGTTATTGAAAATTTATTACTACAAAATTTCGAGAGTGGAATTGCTGGATTTACAATTACAACCCCTACTAATACAAGTGGAGGCGCAGACACACCTTGGAGTATTAAAACTAGTCCCTATCTGCCCAGTACGACATCGGTATGGAAACCAGCAATAAATTCAAGCTCGCCAGCAACTACAAATAACAAATTTGCTTTTACAACTTCCGATTATAGTGGTTCAAACATTGAAACAAGACTAACAACTCCTATAATAAATGCATCCGTATACACTGATTTGACACTTAATTTTGACCATTATTACTCTTATTATTCAGCGGACAGTGGTTCTATTGAGGTATCAACTGACGGCGGTACAACTTGGATAACTCCAGCTATAGCAACATATAATAGCGATTTAGGTTCTGCTTCTAAATTCAAAAACGAAACTGTTAATTTTTCAGCATACGCAGGTCAATCAAATCTTAGATTTCGTTTTACCTACAAAGGAACTTGGGACGATGGATGGGCAATTGATAATATTAGACTCTATGGAACTAAACCTTTAAACACAACTTTTTCTTGGAGCGGAGGAACCGTCGATGCCTATCTTGATTTAGCTTGTTCAACTGCCTATACAAATCAGGCTGTTACTACTATATATATCAAACCAACTAGTACACAATTGTCCGCAACATCATGGTCATTTACCGCTAGCGCAACTCTTTCTAACGGCTGTCCTGTTTCAAAACTAGTTACTATTTACAACAAAACTAAACAGTGGCTAGGTACCACTTCTAATTGGGACGATGCTAACAACTGGAAACCGGTAGGAGTTCCTGATTTAACAAATTGTGTTTTCATACCTAACACATCTGTAATTCCTGGTGGTAACTATAATGCTCTTGCTAAAAACCTTACGGTTAAATCAACCGGTAATTTAGAGCTTCTTTCCACAAGTAACTTAACCGTTTCAGAATGGGTTAATGTTAACACTAGTGGAGTTTTTAACATAAGAGACAAAGCTAGTCTAATACAAATTAATAATGTTGCTAATACAGGAAGTGTAAATATCCAAAGAACTACCCGCGCCTTATCTAAACTAGATTATACCTATTGGAGTTCGCCTGTAGCAGGTTTTACTTTAGGAGGATTTTCTTCTTTCAATTCGTATATGTATTCCTGGATTCCAACAGTTTCAGGTAATAGCGGTAACTGGAACCCGGAAAACGACTCCAGTATTATGAGTACTGGCAAAGGCTACATACTAAGGACTCCTTGGGGACATACAGACGGCACTACCTATACCACAACCTTTATTGGTACTCCAAACAACGGTGATATAACGACTTCAATATCAAAAGGTAACTTAAGCGGAACTGCTTCTACTTCAACTTTTGACGGTACTGACGAGAATGACGAATGGAACCTTATTGGAAATCCATATCCTTCGGCACTTGATGCTGCAAAATTCTTAAATTTAGCAAGCAATGTGCCGGCTATAGGAGGAACAGTTTACTTATGGACACATAATTCACAACCTAACGCTGCCACGATAGATCCATTTTATGGTGATTATGCATTGAATTACACTGACACTGATTATGCTGTTTTTAACACAACAGGAGGTACTGCTACAGCACCAGCTTCTACCGGCGGATCTACGCCCACTGGCTACATAGCTTCTGGACAATCATTCTTCGTGAAAGCAGCAAATACAATGGCAAATGGGACTACTGCAACAACAACTTTCAACAATAGTATGCGTGTTGGTGTAGAGGGGAAAAATAGCGATTTCTTTAAATTGACTAAAAACAATAAAGACGAAGCCATTCCAAAGAGCGTTACAGACATAGAAAGACATCGCATTTGGATAAACCTAACCAATAACTCAGGAGCTTTCAGTCAAACATTGGTTGGATATGTTCAGGATGCGACACAAGGATTAGACAGGAGTTTTGACGGAGAATCTTTGGGAGGAAACGATGTTAGCTTCTACTCTATTATACCGGAAGCGGAATTAACGATTCAAGGACGTGCGTTACCATTTGATGAAAACGATCTAGTTCCTTTAGGATATAATTCGGAAATTACTGGGGAACTATCAATTAGAATTGATCATATTGATGGTCTTTTCAACACTCAAAACATCTATTTAGAAGATAAAGAACTGAGTGTAATTCATAATTTAAAACAAAAACCGTACGTTTTCAAAACAGAAAAAGGTGATTTTAACGATCGTTTCGTACTCCGATACAGCGACAAAACCTTAGGAACGAATACCTTTAACTTATCTAATTCTGATCTGGTAAATGTGATTGTTAATCAAGACGTGACCGTTCAATCTTCTAGCCAACTGATAAAAAACATTGTAGTATATGATTTATCAGGACGAAAAATTGATAGCTATAAAAAAGTAAATGCGCTAAAATATACCTTGAGTCATTTAAACAAAACGACAGCAGGCTTAATTGTAAAAATCACTTTAGACGATGATACACTAGTTTCCAAAAAAATAATATACTAATTTGCAAAACTTAACTCTAAAAGCCACTCCTGACCGAGTGGCTTTTTTTATACCCAAATTTCATCCTTAACAACTTAATCCAAGACCTTAAGTACGCACTAAAATTAACACGAATCTAATTTCAAATTAAAACAATTAAATAAAACCAATCCTATATTTTTTACGTAGGTATTTATATACAAGGAACACTGTTTTTTTTAAGACAAGCCGATAAAACTAAATACCACATAAATAAATATGCAACAAAATTACTTTACTAAAAATTACAATAAAAATAATTTAAGTTTTGATACTGCTCCCTCTAAAAAAAAGCGTGGTAACATATTCAAAAAAAAATCCTTAAAACTATACTTCATTTTAGCTATTATGATCCCTTTCGGATCAAATGTAAATGGACAAACAACTACTGTCACATCCCCCCCCGGACCTGGAACATGGTCAATGACATTACCTTGCGACGTTACGTCAATTCAAGTACAAGCTTGGGGCGGTGGGGGTGGCGGATATGGCGATAACACTAATGACGGAGCCGTAGGTCACGGTGGGGGTGGGGGTGGATACACCATTGGAACAATTGCCGTTACCCCCGGCCAAGTAATTACAGTTATTGTTGGTGCTGCAGGTACTGCGGGCTCCACCAATGGAGGAGCTGGCGGTGCCTCTTCTTATTCAATATTTACAGCAAATGGTGGTGGTGGTGGAACATTAACAGCTGGAGGAAGTGGCGGGACAGCATCAGGAGGAACATCTAACTTTACTGGTTTTATAGGTGGAACAGGATCTGGATCAACTGGTGGTTCAGGAGGAAATGCAGGGAGTGCTGGAGGGAGCGGAGGTGCTGGAGGTACGATTGGTGGAAATGGTGGAAATGGCTCAAATCCTGGAGGCGGCGGAGGTTCTTCTGGCGACAGATCCGGGAATTCTCGAACTGGTGGTTCAGGAGGGGAAGGAAGAATAACAATAACCTACACTTCTAATTTAAAAACGTACTGTAATTCCAGTTTTTCAACTGTGGGACCAATAACAAATGTCACTTTTGCAGGTATAAACAAAACTTCGTCTGCCTCTATAAACGGAACTCCAGGAAGTGAAATATTTTGTGACGATGGATCTGTAGTGCAAGGATCAACTACTAATTCGATTTCTATTCAAGGCAACACAAATGGTAATTCCCTAAACAATATTAGAGTATATATTGATTGGGACCAAAATGGAGTTTTCGGAAATCTATCAAACGAAATAATAGATCTTCCCACAATCACAAATTCAAATGGATCAGACGGTAAACTTAGCAGTGGAAATATTACTGTCCCTAGCGGCGCAATATTAGGAAAAACCCGTCTGCGAGTTATTAAAAGTAACAATTCTATTACAAATCCTTGCGGTTCCTATAGTTCAGGTCAATCTGAGGATTACGTCTTAGATGTTACCTCATCTACTACTCCAACTATTACTAGTTTAGGATCTACTAGTGGATGCGTGGGTACCTCAATCACTATAAATGGTACAAACCTAGCAGGTGCAACTGCATCAGATGTCAAAATTGGTGGGACTGCCGTTTCTTCAATAACTTCAAATTCAGGTACGGTTTTAGTTGCGGTTATAGGATCTGGAACAACGGGAACAGTTATGGTAACAACCACAAATGGTACAGCTAGCAGTTCTGCCTCTTTTACTGTAAATCAAAGCCCAACTATCAATGCCGGGCCAGTACTTACCGCAATATGTAAAGGTGGCACATCAACAGCATTAGGAGGATCATTTGGTGGGGCGGCTACTAGCGCAATATGGTCAGACGGAGGTATTGGCGGTGTGTTCGCTAATAATACTGGCACAACACCTAACTCAGCGACATGGACGCCGCCAACAACTTATACCGGAACAGCAACACTAACACTCACATCATCAGGAGGCTCTTGTGGCACAACATCTGCATCAAAAACTCAAGTTGTAAATACCCCACCAACAACAGCAACGGTAGGAAGTAATCAGAATATAAATGGTAGTTTAACATCAACTTCATTAGGAGGCAACACACCTACTTCTGGCTCGGGGTCTTGGACAAAAATATCTGGGCCAGGTACTGTAACTTTTAGTGCCAGCTCTTCAGGTACATCAACTGCTACAGTTAGCCTAATTGGAACTTATGTCTTTCGTTGGACAATTAGTTCCTCTTCATGCCCTTCAAGTTCTGCTGACCTAACGGTGAATTATAATGCTCCTGAAATTGATATCGCAGGAAATGGTAATACCGTTTTTGATGGTAATACAACCCCAACGACTACAAATAGCACTGATTTTGGTTCTTCAACCGTAGGTATAGCAACTACAAAAACCTTTACTATTCAAAATAGTGGAAATACTAATTTAACGATTGGAACAATTAGCTTTTCTGGGGCAAATGCTGCTGATTACTCCATAGCAAATTTACCAAGTACAACAATAATTGCAGGAAATTCAACAACTTTTACTATAGTTTTTAATCCAAGTACTATTGGAACTAGAACTGCAACAATTTCTATTGTAAATAATGATAGTGATGAAAATCCTTATGATTTTTCGATTCAAGGAACGGGAACAATAGCTCCATTAACTTTTGGTCCTGGAGGTGTCACTTCCGATTTACAATTATGGTTGAGACCGGACTTAATTAATGGCACAACTAATCTTGCGGATAATACTGATGTAATCACTTGGAACACACAAGGTCGCGGTAGTGATGCTACAAAGCCATCAGCTGTGGGTGCACCAAAATATAGAAATAATGCAACGCACAACATTAATTTCAACTCTGTTGTTGACTTTACAAACAATTATGCTACTACTCCACAGGTATATACTGATAACGATGCTTCCAGGCAATATTTAAAAGGAGCCTCTGGTTTTTACAGTCAGGATATTTTTGTGGTTATGATACCTGATGTTACGGTGACCTCATCTTTGCCAAGTATGGATATTTTTTGTGGAGATAAAAACAATGCTGCACAAGAAACAGATGCGACAGGTATTGGTTATGGAAATTATACCAGCAGAATGAGTAATGAAATTTTAACGTACGCATTAGGAACGTCTTCCGGAGCAGGTATAGGTTATGGAGTTGCACAGCAAAGCACTTCGGCTTCATACAGTTCGGCAGGTATTATAAATGCTCGAAACAATAGTGCGGCAACAGGAACAGAATTATACTTTAATGCCAATAACATCGTCAATTTAACAACGGACGCTTCACTATTTTCGAACGTAAATGATTCTAGATTTTGGATTGGACGAAGTGAAGGATGGGACGGTAGTTTAGACGGAAGAGTTGCTGAAGTAATTACATACAGCTCCAGGAAAAATGATAGTAATGAGAGAAGTAATATTCAAAGTTATTTAGCTATAAAATACGGGATAACCCTTGGAATAAATGGCACTTCAATAAATTACACCAACTCCTCTTCAAACATTTTATGGGACGTTACGGCAAATACCGGTTACAATTATGACATAACTGGAATAGGTCGAGACGACTTGTCAAGGTTAAACCAGAAACAATCTAAAAGTATCAATACTACAGACGACATAACAATAGGTTTGAGTACTATTTATGCAACTAATACTGAAAATATTAATTCTTTCGATACCGACAAAAAATTCTTGGTTTGGGGAAACAATCGCGGAACATTGCAAGCACAACCAGCTGTTGAAGTAAATATGAGCGCGGGTATATCAGGTTTAACAAGTGCTGTGAGCTTTATCTCTGTAGGCAGAACATGGAAAGTAGTTGAGACCGGAGGAAATGTAGCAGCAACTAAAGTATCAATTCCTTCGGCCATGCTAACCTCAACAATTACTCCTCCCGGTGACTACTTGATGTTTATATCTAATACCCCTGTTTTTAATCCAACTGCTGAATACCGTATTATGACGATTAATGGTTCGAATCTGGAGACTACCTATGATTTTAACGGCACAAAGTATATCACTTTTGGATATGCTCCAGAAAAAACTTTTGTGCGCAGTATCTCATTTGATGGTGCTGATGATTATCTTGATTCTGGGAAAGTCTTAAATTTAAATACATCGTTTACTGTTTCTGCTTGGGTAAAAAGAAATTCTTCCAACAAAACAATCCTATCCAAAAGAAATGCAACTTTTACCGAAGGATATGATTTAAGCATAAACACCGCTGGAAAAGCAGAAATGAGTTGGATGGTAGGCACTACTAAATATTCTATTACATCAAGTGAGATAATTCCATTGGGAAAATGGCATCATATCGGTATTACCTACAATAGTGCAACGACAACTGCTAAAATATACATTGATGGTTTGACAAAAATAAGCAACACTTCAATGCCTAATATTCCACCAACTACACAATCCTTTTTAATCGCTGCCGCAGATG
Organism: Flavobacterium xinjiangense; assembly: GCF_900142885.1. GTDB lineage: Bacteria > Bacteroidota > Bacteroidia > Flavobacteriales > Flavobacteriaceae > Flavobacterium > Flavobacterium xinjiangense. Next base: position 110,274 of record NZ_FRCL01000001.1, read on the forward strand.
GTGTAAATCCAACCTCCTATTTTAATGGAGCAATAGATGAAGTTCGTATTTGGAAAACTGCTTTAACTGAAGCACAATTTCGATATGTAATGAATCAGGAAATTATAAAAAATAGTGTATCTACTAATGGCGCAATAATTCCTAATTCAATATCACTAAATGATATCAGCAATGTTCCTTGGACTGCTTTAGATGCATATTATCCAATGTCAACTTACACCTATACTAATGCCAAAGACATCTCCGGTAATAATAATTATGCCGCATTGAGAAATTTGAACACGGTAGATGCACAAACTGCTCCTTTACCATATGAATCCCAAGCCAATGGGTTATGGCAGTCTCCAGCAACATGGTTGAATAATACCTTACAAGATTTACCATTTAGCGTATCTATTGAAGATCCTTCGAAAACTATTGATTGGAATATTGTAAAAACAAATCATAATATTACGTCTGAAGGGAATAAAATTCTTATGGGATTATTTGTAAATACTAATACTTTAAATGCAATTAATGACAGCAAAATTGAAGTCTCCCATTACTTGAAATTAGACGGAAAAATTGATCTAGAGGGACGTTCCCAATTAATTCAAAAAGAAGGGAGTGACTTAGACGCTTCAAGCAATGGTTTCATCGAAAGAGACCAGCAAGGGCAATCTAATAAATTCAATTATAATTACTGGAGTTCTCCTGTAAACCCTATTAATAATACAGCGAACAATACCAATTACACAGTTGGTGGCATATTAAAAGATGGTACAACTGGAACGCCTACAAATATCAGTTGGGTAGATGGATATGATGGATCGGCAAAATCGCCCATAAGCCTCGCTCGTTTTTGGATTTATAAATTTGATAACTTGTCAAATGACTACGCGAATTACACTCAGATAGGAGAAACAGGGTTACTGCAAGTTGGTAAAGGATTTACTTTAAAAGGAAGTGGAGCTCCAACGGCAACCCAAAATCTAACTTTTGTAGGAAAACCAAATAATGGGACTATCAGTAATACTTTGGGTATTGATCAATTATTACTTACCGGAAATCCTTACCCGTCAGCTATTGATGCTGATGCTTTTATAACGGATAATATAAATTCCGTTCAAAGACCAGATGACAACACAATAGATGGAACATTGTATTTCTGGGAACATTACGCCAGTAACAACACCCATAATTTAGCAGGTTATCAAGGTGGCTATGCCGCAAGGAATCTTACCGGAGGTCTTGCTCCTTCCTCCTCTGGTGTAGATTTCATAAGTAAAGCAGGATCTCCATCAAGAGGTATTCCTAATAAATTTATTCCAGTAGGTCAGGGCTTTTTTGTAAATGGGAGTGCAACCGGAGGAAATGTTATTTTTAAAAATAGTCAAAGAGGATTTGAAAGAGAGACTGATGCTAACTCTAATGTGTTATATAAAACAGCTAACAAGAAACCAAATCATTGGTCCGATAATGCAAATGACGCTATACAGGAAGACAACTACAAAAAAATTCGTTTAGGTTTTAATTCGCACAATGATTTTCACCGCCAAGTTTTAATTGGATTCATGAATGAAAAAGCGACAAGCAAAATGGATTATGGTTATGATGGATTAAATTTTGACGATTTTTCTAATGATATGTATTTGTTGAATGGAGAAAACCAATTAGTAATTCAAGGCGAAGGTTTTTTCGATGAAGATGCTTCTTTCCCAATTGGTGTAAGATCTGACACAGTAGGAAAAGTATCCTTTACAATTGATGAATTAGAAAATTTTGATAATCGTCAAAATGTTTATATTTATGATAAATCAGACGATACCTATCACAATATAAAGGACGCGCTTTATGAGATAGAACTTCCAGAAGGAACTTTTAACGATAGATTCTATCTTCGTTTTACTGAAAAAACTTTAGGAACAGATACATTTAGTTTGTCTAAATCTACGGAAGTAAATGTGATTGTAAATCAAAACGTAACGGTTCAATCTTCAAACCATGTGATAAAAAACATCACAGTATATGATTTACTGGGAAGAAAAATTGATAGTTATACAAAGGTAAATGCACTAAAATATACCTTGAGCCATTTAAACAAAACGACGGCGGGTTTAATTGTAAAAATCACTTTAGACGATGATACCGTAGTTTCCAAAAAAATAATATACTAAATTGCAAAACTTAACTCTAAAAGCCACTCCTCACCGAGTGGTTTTTTTTTTGAAAAATTTAAAAATATTTACGACAATCAAATGATTTAATTTGTTTCAAAAAAATAGAAAGGGAATCATTCTAACTTAGATTATAAAATTTATAAATTTGTGCAACTAAAATAATTCCTTTAACGAAAAACGCAATCGTTTGAGTAAATCGTATAAATTGAAATATTCTAACTAATTTTCATAATAATACCCGAACATGATTGACGAGAATAATGAAACTAAATTAATTGAAGGCGAAGACTTCTACTTTACGCCTGAAGGTTATAAATGCTTTACAGAAAAACATCATTTAAAAAGAGGATATTGTTGCAAAAGCGGCTGTCGTCATTGTCCGTACGGTTATGATAAGAAAACGGGAAATTTAAAAAAGTAGAGAGAGTTCAATCACAAAATCAACTCACCAATAAAAATGGATATTCAATCTCAAAAATATAGAATCAAAATTCATAAATCCTACCACAGGTCGGATATTCGTTATCCATAGCCGTTTTTTTATTGACTGCATTCCTTAATTAAAATGAGGAACAAAATGCGAATCGAGTATAAATACAATTCGAAAACGAGTTAATTTGAAGACATAAAAATGTGAAAAACATTGCAATTTCTTTAAATTTTTCAATATTTAAATTTTTCAATAAAAAAACATGACTTTCCAAGAACAAATCAAACAGGGAATTCCCTCTATACTACCTCAGCCTAAACCGTATGAGGCAGACATTAATCATGCTCCGAAACGAAAAGAAATCCTTTCGGCAGAGGAGAAAAAATTAGCCCTTCGTAATGCTTTGCGCTATTTCGGACCAGAGCATCATGGCGAGCTAATACAAGAATTTCGTCAAGAACTAGAAACATACGGTCGCATCTATATGTATCGCTTTCGTCCCGATTATGAAATGCGTGCGCGTCCAATTAACGAATACCCGGGAAAATGCGAACAGGCAAAAGCTATAATACTGATGATTCAAAACAACTTGGATTATGCCGTGGCGCAACATCCCCATGAATTGATTACCTATGGTGGCAATGGAGCCGTTTTCCAAAACTGGGCACAGTATTTATTAACCATGCAATATTTATCAGAAATGACGGATGAGCAAACATTGACGATGTATTCAGGTCATCCAATGGGTTTGTTCCCTTCGCACAAAGAAGCGCCACGAGTGGTAGTAACAAACGGAATGGTAATTCCTAATTATTCTAAACCGGACGACTGGGAAAAAATGAATGCTTTGGGCGTTTCGCAATACGGACAAATGACTGCCGGAAGTTATATGTACATAGGTCCGCAAGGAATTGTTCACGGAACAACAATTACCGTTTTGAATGGTTTCCGAAAAATAAAACGCAGTCCTACAGGTGGTTTATTCGTAACTTCAGGATTAGGCGGAATGAGTGGCGCACAACCCAAAGCAGGTAATATTGCCGGTTGCATCACCGTTTGTGCCGAAGTAAATTCAAAAATTACTCATATTCGCCACAGCCAAGGCTGGATCAATGAAGTGATTGAAAATATTGACGAATTAGTACAAAGAGTCGCTTTGGCGAAAGCCAACAAAGAAATTGTTTCTATCGCCTACCTCGGAAACGTGGTGGACGTTTGGGAAAAATTTGATCAGGAAAATATCCATATCGATTTAGGTTCAGACCAAACATCATTACACAATCCCTGGGCGGGCGGCTATTATCCTGCTGACGTTTCCTTTGAAGAAGCGAATGAAATGATGGCTAACAACCCGGATTTATTCAAAATAAAAGTTCAGGAAACATTGCGTCGCCACACTACTGCTATCAATAAACACACTGCCAGAGGAACGTATTTCTTTGATTACGGAAATGCTTTCCTACTGGAAGCTTCCCGTGCCGGTGCTGATGTTATGGCAGAGAATCATATTGATTTTAGGTATCCGAGTTATGTACAGGATATTATGGGTCCTATGTGTTTTGATTATGGTTTTGGTCCGTTCCGTTGGGTTTGCGCCTCAGGGAATCCAGAAGATTTAGCCAAAACAGATTTAATTGCTTGTCAGGTTCTGGAAGAAATGGCAAAAACAGCTCCCGAAGAAATTCAACAGCAGATGCAGGATAATATTCACTGGATAAAAGGTGCTCAGGAAAATAAATTGGTCGTAGGTTCTCAAGCCAGAATCCTTTATGCTGATGCCGAAGGACGTGTGAAAATTGCCGAAGCTTTTAATCAGGCTATTGCCAAAGGTGAAATTGGAACTGTAGTTTTAGGTCGGGATCACCATGACGTTTCCGGTACTGATTCACCTTACAGAGAAACTTCTAACATCTATGACGGCTCCCGTTTTACTGCTGATATGGCGATACAAAACGTCATTGGAGACAGCTTTCGTGGTGCCACTTGGGTCTCCATTCACAATGGTGGAGGAGTTGGCTGGGGCGAGGTAATTAATGGTGGATTTGGAATGGTTCTTGATGGATCTAAAGAAGCATCAAGACGTTTAGAATCTATGCTTTTCTGGGATGTCAACAATGGAATTTCCAGAAGAAGCTGGGCGCGTAATGACGGAGCCATTTTTGCCATAAAAAGAGCCATGGAAGCGCAGCCTCTATTGAAGGTAACCATTCCTAACTCAGTTGCCGACAATTTGTTGGATTTTTAAAAATTTGGCCGTATCTTTATAATAAAGAATTAACAATCAAATATTTACATTATGAAAGCAATTAAATTCATTCCGATACTATTTCTTTTTATATTGGGCTCCTGCAGCTCGATTAGAGTAAATTCTGATTATGACAAAAATGTAGATTTCAGTCAATACAAAACCTATGCCTTTCATAAACAAGGGATTGATAGAGTTCAGATTTCAGAATTTGATAAGAAAAGAATTCTTCATGCAATTGATAATGAACTTACTAAAAAAGGAATGTCAAAAAGTGAAAATCCTGATTTATTAATAAACATTCTCACAAAAGAAAGAGAACGAATAGATGTAGATCAATACAACGCCGGTTGGGGTTATGGATGGGGCTACGGATGGAACCCATATCTTTGGGGAGGGCGCACCTATGTATCATCAACAACAGAAGGAACCCTTTATATTGATTTAATTGATGCCAAGAAAAAAGAACTCGTATGGGAAGGTCAAGGTGTGGGATATTTAACAGAAAACTACGATAAAAAAGAAAGCCAAATCAATGAATATGTTTCTAAAATTTTAGAACAATTCCCGCCTAAAGCAAAATAGTTTACCATTACATTTCAACATAAAAGCCTACCTTTGCGTAGGCTTTTTTTATACCCAATCATGGCAAAACTTAACGACATTACCACATTCGAAGATATCAAATTACTGGTAGATACTTTTTATTCTAAAGTTCAAAAAGACGAATTTATTGGAACCATATTTAATGAGAAAATAGTCAACCGCTGGCCCGAACATCTGGAAAAAATGTATCGCTTTTGGCAAACTATTTTACTCGAAGTTCACTCCTATTCCGGAAGTCCATTTCCACCACACAAACAACTGCCTGTTGGCAAAGAGCATTTTGAACGCTGGATGGAAATTTTCACGGAAACTACTGATAGTTTATTTATAGGTCCATTAGCAGAAGAAGCAAAGCTTCGCGCTAAAAATATGGCCGAAATGTTCAATTACAAAATTGACTATTTCCGCAATCTTGAAAAAAATCAAACGAACAATTCATAGTTTTTAAAGTGTTTTTTTTTATCCAAAATCTATTCCTTTTTGCAAACAGCAACACATTCCCTTATGCGTAAATTAATATTTCTGGCCGTTTTTCCAGCTTTTCTATTTTCTTGTTCCAATTTAAAACAAACGGCAGAAAACAAAGCAACGCCGCGTTTGAAACTAATCAGCTCGATTGAAATTCCTTTTGACAAAACTTTTGAAGGTACCAAGGTTGGTGGATTATCCGGAATCGACTACGATGCAAAAAAAGATTTATATTACCTAATCTGTGATGACAGATCCGTTTTTGACGATTCAAGATTTTATACCGCAAAAATTAATTTGCCCCAAGGCAAGATAAAAAGCATTGATTTTCAAAATGTCACTTATTTGAAAGATGAAGCCGGAAAAAATTATGGCAACTGGAATACAACCCCAACTACAGCTTGTGATCCGGAAGATATGCGATACAATCCAAAAACAAATTCCTTAGTATGGAGTAGCGAAGGAGCGCGAGTGATTAACGCAGACAAGGAAATTTTACAGAACCCTTCCCTAAATTTCATAGATTTGAAAGGTAATTTTCTTGGCAAAGCCAAATTGCCAAAGAATTTAGAAATACAAAAAGAAGAAAAAGGACCAAGAAATAACGGAACTTTGGAAGGAATCTCTTTCGATTTTAAATACAAAACTATCTACACCAACATTGAAGAACCTTTATTTGAAGATGGCGACCAAGCCAACACCAGCAAAGGCGGTTTGATTAGATTGTATCAATTTAATACCAAAACAAAAAAGAACACCGCACAATTCGGCTACCAACTGGAACCAATTGCACTTGAACCCAATCCGAAAGGAGCTTTTGCTGTAAATGGTGTTTCCGCAATTCAGTATTTTGGTAAAAACCAGTTATTGGTTGTGGAACGCTCCTACTCTACCGGTACGCAAGCCTGCACGGTAAAAGTATTTTTATGTGATTTAAAAAAAGCGACCAATGTAAAAAATTATGCTTCCTTAAAAAATGAAAATTTTGAATTGGCTTCCAAGAAACTAATCCTAAACATGGATGATTTGGGGATTTTTATAGATAATATCGAAGGACTTACTTTTGGACCAAATTTGGCTAATGGCAATCCATCTATCATTTTTGTTTCGGACAATAATTTTTCAGACAAACAAAAAACGCAGATCTTGGTGTTTGAGTTGATGAAGTACTAAATCTAAAAAATCATCAATCACACTCCAACTCCCTTAGCCCCGAGTGCAATGAAAAGCTTTTTGCGAAAGCCGTTTTGGTTTTTCTTGTTTATAAAAAGCGACCGGAGGAAGCTCTTTTATGAACTTTAGAAAAACAAACGGGTTTGCAAAAACTTGCAATGAAAATCGGGAAATAGCTCCTGAAATTCGTACTTTTGCAGTAGAACTACAACGTTTTCGATATGAACTCAACTATAGAAAGCAATCCGTTATTAGACCGATTGCCAAAGCACTTAAAACAATTCATTAAACCTCAGGATTATAGCGATTATACGCCCATAAACCAAGCGGTTTGGCGCTACGTGATGCGTAAAAATGTGGATTACTTATCAAAAGTGGCGCATAGTTCCTACTTGGAAGGATTGAAAAAAACAGGAATCGAAGTAGATAACATCCCAAGCATGTACGGCATGAACCGAATTCTGACTGAAATAGGTTGGGCTGCCGTTGCGGTGGACGGTTTTATTCCGCCAAATGCTTTTATGGAATTTCAGGCCTATAATGTGCTTGTAATTGCTTCCGACATTCGCCAACTCGAACATATAGAATACACACCCGCACCGGATATTATTCACGAAGGTGCCGGTCATGCGCCAATTATTGCCAATCCGGAATATGCGGAGTACCTGCGCCGTTTTGGAGAAATAGGCTGTAAAGCAATTTCTTCGCACAAAGATTACCAAATGTACGAAGCCATCCGACTGCTTTCTATCTTGAAAGAAGCTGAAGACACGCCGCAAGCAGACATTGATGCTGCCGAAAAAGCGGTAGAAGATTTGCAGAACAACATGGGCGATTTATCGGAAATGGCACATATCAGAAACCTGCATTGGTGGACCGTAGAATATGGTTTGATTGGAACTGTTGATAATCCTAAAATTTACGGTGCTGGACTGCTTTCGTCAATAGGAGAAAGTGCTTGGTGCATGACGGATAACGTGAAGAAAATTCCTTACGATATCTCAGCGGCGAACCAAAGTTTTGACATTACTAAACTGCAACCACAGCTTTATGTCACTCCAGATTTTGCTTATTTAAGCTTGGTTTTAGAAGAGTTTGCCAATAAAATGGCCTTGCGTACCGGAGGATTATCGGGAATTAATAAACTGATTCATTCGAATGCTTTAGGAACGATTGAATTGAGCACCGGAATTCAGATTTCGGGCGTTTTCGCCAATGTTATTGAAGAAGAAGGAAAACCCGTTTATATCCAAACAACCGGAAAAACGGCTTTATCATATAGAGAAAAAGAATTAGTAGGTCATGGAACTGGTAAACATCCGGAAGGTTTTGGTAGTCCTATTGGGAAACTAAAAGGAATCAATCTTGCAATTGAGGACATGAGTCCAAGAGATTTAAGTGCCTATTCCATCACTGAAAGTAAAAGTGTAACCTTAGAATTTGAAGGTGATATCACCGTAAAAGGGGAAATTATCACAGGATCCAGAAACTTGCATGGAGAGATTATTTTAATCAGTTTGAAAAACTGTACCGTGACACACGGAGAAACTATTTTGTTTCAACCGGAATGGGGCAATTATGATATGGCGATTGGAAAAAAAGTGATTTCGGCGTTTTCAGGTCCTGCTGATGTGAATAGTTTTGATTTGATTTCGCATGTTCCTACTAGTAAAACCATCAAGGCAAAACATACTGCGGAACGTGATGATTTAGAGGTTTTATACCAAACGATTCGAAACATAAGAGAAACGAAGGATACAGAAACTTCATTAGCACCAATTTTTGATAAATTACGCACCAATCATCCAAACGATTGGTTGTTAGCTGTTGAAATTGCGGAGCTTTTGAAAGACAGAAATGAACCGCAATTGTTACAGGAAGTAATGACTTATCTTGATCAATTAAAACAAAAAAGACCCGAAGTAGCGCATTTGATTGCTGGTGGTTTGGATTTGATTTTTGATAAAGAGAAAGCGTAAAACCTAAGAAAATTAAACATGGATTTTTACGGATTTTCACGAATTAATTGGCTAATTCGTGAAATTCGTGTTTAAAATTTCTTCTAAAGTTTTATTTGCTGACCAAAATCTTTTTCGCTTTCGATTACTTTTCCTTCGTATTGCAATTTCCAACCCATAGTATTGGTTAGAATCAATATTTTGGATAATTCACTAATTAAGCGGTTTTGAGCATTCGCTTTCAAGGATGACTTTTCAATTTTCTTGGCTAAATTCGCTTTAACTGACTTATTGATTTTATTGTAATCATCTCCCGTAAACGGATTCAGTTTACTTTGTTCCACATTATAAAACTGAATATCAGGACTTATTTTTATTTCTTCTTTTGGAATACTAATAATCGTGATGGTTTTGTTTTTTTCATCGATATCGTACTTCATTTTGTGCAAATCATACGCAACCGTCACATCGGCATTTACTATAACTAATGCTTTTTTCTCGAAAGAAAGCATATCCAGTAAATATTTTTGTTGATTTTTATAGGTTATCACTTCAGAGAAATGTCCTTCGGTAACCACCAGTTTACCAACGTTTACAATTTGTTGCTGAATGAGATTAGTATTGTAACTGATATCCTGATCATCATTTTTCTTGAAATCGTAGTATTTGAACAATAAAAATATTCCGATAATAACCGCTATTCCAATACCTATTCTTCTAAGCATAATTAAAATTTCATAAATGAATATTGACTTTCCAATTTAGTGATTTTTTCTCTAAGTTTGGATTCAAACTTCAAATGACTTGTTGAATTAGGATTGAAAGGTTTGTGTGACAAACTCTTTTGAATACTTTCTACTTCATCCATCGTAGAAAAAGCGGTTTCAGAAATCGTTGTTTCCTTGAAACGCTTCCAAATATAATCTATCGCCACTTGATTAGGATGCAACATATCTTCGGCATAAAAACGATAATCCCGAAGTTCATCCATCATGATTTCGTAGGAAGGGAAATATTCAGTGTTCGATTTACCCTGTTCAGTTTCCAAAACGCTGTGAATAGACGAAATTAGATGTGCCTTACTTAATTGATTTTCGACAAAACCGTCTTTAATATGACGCACCGGTGAAACCGTGAAAATGATGTTGCAATTGGGATTTACAGCATGGATTAATTTGATTGCATTTGCAATACTTTCTTCTATTTCTTCAACAGAAAGCAATTCTTTCGTAAACTGCTTTTGTGGCACTTTATGGCAATTAGCCACAATAGAATCGCTTTCTATATTTCGATATACCCACGAGGTTCCGTAAGTGATAATAATGTGAGAAGCTTCTTCTAACTCCTGTTTTGTTGATTTGATTATTGTGTTTAATGTTTCTAATAATTCATCCTTATTTGAATTACTTAAATCAGAATGCACATCAAAACAATGCCAGCGTTCATTGTGAAAAAAAATATCGTTATCAGTAAATTGTTTCCAGGAAACAGCAAAATCAATTAGCTTTTCAATCGCCAACGGATGGAATAAAATACCAACTGGATTACAGCTATTTTGAAACTTAAAATAGTCCAGCTTCTCCGCCATATTTACCGCAAAACAAGAACCCAAAGACACAATCTTTGAATTATAATCTTTTAGATGATTACTTTTAGGAATGGGTATTTGGGTTCTGAAGTTCATATTTTATTTTAAACACGAATTACACTAATTTCCACGAATTAATTTGTGCAAATTAGTGTAATTCGTGTTAGTCTTTATTTTATATACTCAATCGCTTTCTCCAAAGCTTCCTGAATTCCTGCAACATTTTTTCCTCCGGCTGTAGCAAAAAATGGTTGTCCTCCGCCTCCACCTTGGATAAATTTACCCAATTCACGAACAACTTGTCCGGCATTTAGATTTTTATCAGCAACTAATTCTTTAGAAATATAACAGGTTAACATTGGTTTTTCTTCGTCGGCTGTAGCCAAAACAAGAAATACGTTATTCCCTAAATTTCCTAATTCATAAGCCAAATCTTTTGCTCCTTCCGGATTCAAATCGACTTGTTTCGCCAAGAATCGTATGCCGTTTATTTCCTGTATTTCAGAAATTAAACTCTCTTTCAAATTTTTGACTTTATCTTTTACCAAAGCCTCAATTTGTTTGGCCAATTTGGCATTTTCTTCTTGCATCGAATGAACGGCTTTCAAAATATCCTGAGGATTTTTCAACGCTATTTTTACTTCATTCAATGTGTTTTCATACGATGCATAATGTGCTTTAACCGCATCACTGGTAATGGCTTCAATACGACGAATCCCTGCGGCAACCGCTCCTTCAGAAACGATTTTGAAATGCCAGATTTCAGCGGTGTTTTTCACGTGGATTCCACCACATAATTCCATGCTTTCGCCAAATTTAATCGCACGAACCTCATCACCATATTTTTCTCCAAAAAGTGCCATCGCTCCTTCTTCAACTGCTTGCGCAAAAGGAATGTTTCTTCTTTCGATAAGTGGTAATTGTTCCTGGATTCTTGCATTTACAAAATCTTCCACTTGTTGTAATTCAGACTCCGTCATTTTGGCAAAATGCGAAAAGTCAAAACGCAAATAGTTTGGATTTACTAACGAACCTTTTTGCTCCACATGCGTTCCTAAAATACTTCTCAACGCTTGGTGCATCAAGTGAGTAGCCGAGTGATTTCTCGAAGACAAACTTCTCAAATCCTGATTTACTTTAGCCACAAAACCAGCGTTTACATTTTCAGGTAATTTTTTTGCAAAATGTAAAATCAGGTTATTTTCTTTTTTAGTGTCGATGATTTCGATGGTTTCATTTGCAGAAACCAACGTTCCTTTATCACCTACTTGACCACCACCTTCTGGATAGAATGGCGTGTTATCTACAACGATTTGGTACAAAATACCGTCTTTTTTACTGTCCACTTTACGGATGCGAGTAATTTTTACGTCACTTTCTGTTTGATCATAACCCACAAATGTTTCTACGTTTCCAGGAATCAATACAGACCAGTCTTCGGTAGAAACTTCTGATGCAGCACGAGAACGATTTTTTTGTTCTTGCATCGCAGCGTTAAAACCAGCTTCGTCCAGTTCGAATCCTTTTTCTCTAAGAATCAATGCTGTTAAGTCAATTGGAAATCCGAAAGTATCATACAATTCAAATGCTTTTGTTCCAGAAACAGTTTTCCCTTTAGTTTCGGCAACCACATTTTCTAATAATTGTAATCCTTGGTCTAGTGTTCTTAAAAATGAAGCTTCTTCTTCACGAATCACATTCGTAACCAATTGTTGTTGCAATTTGATTTCCGGGAAAAACTCCCCCATTTGATTGGCTAAAACAGGAACCAACTGATTGATGAAAGGTTCCTTAGTATTCAAAAACGTAAATCCGTAACGAATGGCACGACGTAAAATTCTACGAATTACATAACCAGCACCCGTGTTTGAAGGCAATTGTCCGTCAGCAATAGCAAAAGCCACGGCACGAACGTGATCCACCACTACACGAATAGCGATGTTGGTTTTATTCTGTTCTTCACTAATATTTAAAACTTCGTTTGAAGTGTATTTTAGTCCTGTAATTTGCTCTACTCTTTCAATAAGTGGCGTAAAAACATCCGTGTCATAATTAGACGTTTTTCCTTGTAATGCCATACACAAACGCTCAAATCCCATTCCGGTATCAACGTGTTTCGCAGGTAATTTTTCTAGAGAACCATCGGCTTTACGGTTGAATTCCATAAATACATTATTCCAGATTTCCACTACTTGCGGATGGTCATTGTTTACTAAACTTTTTCCTGAAACTTGTAATTTTTCTTCTTCCGAACGTAAATCAACGTGAATTTCAGAACAAGGTCCGCAAGGTCCTTGATCACCCATTTCCCAGAAATTGTCTTTCTTGTTTCCAAGAATGATGCGGTCTTCGTCAATCAATTCTTTCCAAATATCCCAAGCTTCCTGATCGAATGGTACATTTTCTTCTTTATTTCCTTCAAAAACTGAAACGTATAAATTTTCCTTTGGGATTTTATAGACTTCTGTCAAAAGTTCCCAAGCCCAGTTGATGGCTTCTTTTTTGAAATAATCTCCAAAAGACCAGTTACCGAGCATTTCAAACATGGTATGGTGGTAGGTGTCAAAACCTACATCTTCTAGGTCATTATGTTTTCCTGAAACACGAAGACATTTTTGTGTGTCGGCAATTCTATTACTTTTTGGCGTGGCATTCCCAAGGAAATATTCTTTGAACTGGGCCATTCCCGAGTTGTTGAACATCAGGGTTGGGTCATCTTTTAGAACGATGGGTGCTGATGGAACGATTAAGTGTCCTTTTGATGCGAAAAAATCCAGAAATTGTTTACGTACGTCTTGTGATGTCATTGTTTTTATTTAAATATTTAAAGATTCAAAAATTTAAAGATTAGTTAGAATTGAATTTTTCAATCTTTTAATCATTAAATCTTTTAATTTCTTTTGCCCCAGATAGAAGTGAAAAGCTTCGCGGTTTTGAAATTTATTTTTTCTTGAGGTGGCAGAGCGACCGAAGGAAGCTCCTGCTGGCTCATTAGAAAAAAAGATTTCAGGACGAGAACTTGCAACGAATAGCTGGAATAGGCACATTATATTATTTATTCCTTAAAAAAGGGTTGAACAAATGAAACATTTATTAAATTTGTTCGACTAACCTTTTACGAGGTGCAAAAATAGGGTATTTTAAAATATGGCGAAAGTAAAATATTATTACGATTCCGAAAATCTAGCATACCGAAAAATAAAAGTAAGAAAAAGAAAAAAATTTGGTGTTGCAGCCTTGTTTTTAGTGGCATCGGCTTTGTTTGGATTTTTGTGTTTCATTGTATTATTGAACACTCCTTATTTTGAAACGCCAAAAGATCGTTTGCAAGCGCGCGAAATTGACAATTTGAAGTTGAATTTTGCTATTTTAAATAAAAAAATGGATCAGGTTGATGATGTCGTTGAGGCCATTGAGGATAGGGATAATAATATATATCGTGTATATTTTAACACCTCAGCAATTCCGGACTCGGTACGAAAAGCAGGTTTGCCAGGAATAAATAGGTACAAGGCTTTACAGAGTTATGATAATTCCCAACTGGTAATCAATACGACAAAAAGAGTTGACATACTATCGAAAGAATTAGCAATTCAGTCGAAATCACTGGATGTTATTTTAAATTTAGCGAAAGCTAAAAATAAACTGTTGGCTGCGATCCCTGCCATTCAACCTGTAAGGAACGAGAATTTAAAACGCTTGGCTTCTGGTTTTGGGTACCGTACAGATCCGTTTACAAAGGCAAGAAAAATGCATGAAGGAATGGATTTTTCGGCAAATATAGGAACTCCTATTTATGCGACTGGCGATGGAGTAGTCAAAAATGCAGATAACAATACGTCGGGATTTGGAAATCACGTTGTAATTAGACATGGATACGGTTACGAAACTTTATACGCGCATTTAAGTAAATATAATTGTAGAGCCGGACAAAGAGTGAAACGCGGTGACATTATAGGTTATGTAGGCAGCACCGGAAGATCTGAAGGGCCACATTTGCATTATGAAGTGCATAAAGACGGAAATGTCGTGAATCCGCTCAATTTTTATTACGGAAATATTTCGGCAATTGAGTATGTTGCCATTTCAAAATTAGCGAACCAGGAGAATCAATCATTAGACTAATGCAAAAATAGTATTCCGTGTTCAATTCACAGTGTTCAGATAAAAGATCATAAAATAGTATTCAGTGACAATTCAACTGGACAAAAAATAAAAAACAGATATGCATATTGAATTATCTAAAGACAAAAGGTATTACAGCATTGGCGAAGTAGCCAAAGCATTTGACGTGAATGCCTCGCTAATCCGTTTTTGGGACAATGAATTTGATATTCTGAAACCAAAAAAAAATGCTAAAGGGAACAGAATGTTTACACCTGAGGATGTTACTAATTTACAACTCATCTTCCATTTAGTAAAAGAAAGAGGTTTTACGCTGGAAGGTGCCAAAACGCATTTGAAAGAAGGTCAGAAGAAAACCTTGGATAAATTTGAAATTATTCGAAAACTGGAAACAATACGAACACAATTAACAAATATTAAAAATCAACTGTAGCATTCTGATTACAGATTAACGATTGCAGATTTTATATAAATAAACACTAAACTTTAAATTAAACAAAAATGGATTTTAAAAAATTTTTACCTTGGATTATCGCAGTAGTTGTACTTATTGGAATTTACGGCTGGGTTAAAGGAATTAACAATACGGCAGTAACTTTAAACCAAAATGTTGAACAATCTTGGGGAGATGTACAAACGGCCTACCAAAGAAGAAATGACTTAATTGGAAACTTGGTGAACACCGTAAAAGGAGCCGCTGATTTTGAAAAAAGTACGTTGACAGCAGTTATCGAAGCGCGTTCTAAAGCTACTTCTGTAAAAATTGATCCAGCAAATATTACTCCGGAACAATTAGCGGAATTCAACAAAGCGCAAAGTGGTGTGAGCAGTTCATTGTCTCGATTATTGGTTACAGTAGAACAATATCCTGATTTGAAAGCCAATCAAAATTTCTTGAAATTACAAGACGAATTGGCCAGTACAGAAAATCAAATTTTAACGGCGAGAACTCGTTTTAACGAAGCAGTAAAACCTTACAACTCACACATTAAAACGTTCCCAAATTCTTTATTTGCTGGTATGTTCGGTTTCAAAGAAAAAGCATATTTTAACTCTGTTGAAGGTGCAGACAAACCTGTTGAAGTAAAATTCTAAAGTTAGATTATTAAACTTCTAAGATTTTTAGAAGGACAAATAAATTTAATTTGAAGAGACAACCCTTAAAAACAAACGATTTTTGATTACAGATTTAACAATTCTGGAATCAAAAATCGTTAATCTTAACTCATAAATATTCCAATGTCAAAAGTAGAAGATTTTTTAACCCAAGAAGAAGAACAAGCAATTGTTGAAGCAATTCGCGTGGCCGAAAAAAACACTTCTGGCGAGATTAGAGTACATATAGAAAAAACAACTTCTATGGACGCGTTTGATCGCGCTATGGAAGTTTTTCATGAACTAAAAATGGATGAAACCCAGCTTCAAAATGGTGTTTTGATTTATCTTGCTGTTATCGATAAAAAATTTGTTATTTGTGGGGACAAAGGAATTAATGAGCTTGTTGCTAATGATTTTTGGGATACCACAAAAGAAATTATGAAAAATCATTTTAAAAATGGAAATTTCAAACAAGGACTTATTGATGGGATTTTAATGGCTGGCGAACAATTGCAGAAATATTTCCCTTGGCAAAAAGGCGATACTAACGAATTATCAAACGAAATATCTAAAGGATAATGCTATTACTAAAAAAGAATAACTCAATTTTTCTAAAGCTATTAGTTTGTTTTTTAATTACACAAATTAGTTTTGCTCAATTTACCATTCCTGAGAAACCAAGTTTACAAACTTCTGTTTATGACTATGCGAATGTTTTAAGCACAACAGAAAAAGCACAATTAGAAGAAAAATTGATTAAATATTCTGATTCTACTACAACCCAAATTGTGGTGATTACCATAGAAACCCTCAAAGGTGAAGATATTGGTATTCTTACTCCAAAATGGGGACATGCCTGGGGAATTGGAGGAACTGCAAAAGACGATAATGGTGTCCTTATTTTATTGGCTAAAGCCGAAAGAAAAATATGGATTTCACCAGGATATGGTGTTGAAGATCGCTTAACTGCCGGTATTGGTGGAGAAATTACCCGAAATATTATCATTCCTGAATTTAAAGCGGGAAGCTATTACAAAGGGCTTGACAAAGGAACTGATGCCTTAATTGATGTTTTTAAAGGAAAATATAAGGGAGAACGAAAACAAATCAAAGGAAAAGAAAAAGGTTTTCCAATTATGCCGTTTATAGTTATCATCATCGTTATTCTTGTACTAATTTCAAGAAATAAAGGTGGCGGTGGAGGAAATTCTGGTAACAGAGGTGGCGGACCAAGTTTACTTGACGTTCTTATTCTTAGCAGTCTTGGCAGAAACAGTGGCGGTGGGGGCTTTGGAGGTTCTTCCGGTGGTGGTTTTGGCGGTGGCGGAGGAGGCTTCGGAGGTGGATTTGGCGGTGGAGGTTTCTCTGGTGGTGGATCTGGCGGAGATTGGTAAATGGTAATATTCCTCAGTCTAACTTTCTCATTTTTTTCTGGGAAATAAACACATCGATATCAAAAATTACTAATTCAAAAAAAAACAAAGGTTCTTTTAAATTATAATACTTTTATTTTTAAAAATTAAAGACTTCAATCAATTCAAAATACATAAATCAATACATTAATGCTTTCACATAAAGCCAAATACGCACTCAAAGCGTTACTGTTTTTAGCGCAACAAGACGAAAATCACATTTCAAGAACTATCGAAATCGCTGAAGCTGCTAATATTCCAAAAAAGTTTTTGGAGCAGATATTATTGGACCTAAAACGCGGCCATTTTGTTGGGAGCAAACAAGGGAAATTTGGCGGTTATTATCTTTTAAAATCTAAAAACGACATTACTTTAGCTGATATTCATAGGTTATTTGATGGCGCAATCGCACTGCTTCCATGTGCATCCCTAAATTTTTACGAGCGCTGTTCTGATTGCACAAGTGAATCAGAATGCCTGTTACGACAAGGACTTATGACCATTAGAGACGAGACTTTAAAAGCTATGCAAGGAATAACTATAGCTTCATTAGTGAAAAAATAAAAAAATATCTTTTAAACTCTACTACTTTTATGGAATTAGTTATATATTTGCCAGAAATTTAATAATTAATTATCAATCCAAATTTAAAAATATGAAAACGTATGTAAGCACGTTCGTTATTTTAAATGAACAAAAAGGAAATAAACAACTAATTGCAAGTAAAGAAAAGAGTAATCAAATGATGTGTATGCGTCAGAAAAAAAATTTAAGATAAACTCGACTAATTACATATATTTTATATAATATTTAAATCATGAATATTACTCTACTTAAAAAAAGTTTCCCAAACCTATATTTAAAAACAACCATTTTTTTTAATTTAAAAAATATGTGCGGTTTCTATTTTATGTGCTCTCGGGCATAAAAAAAAATTAAGGGAATTTTAGTTTTAAAAACATAGTCCCTTCAAAAAATAAATAGATGAACACATAGCAAAAAATTTAAAAAAAAACGCAAATGACAACAAAAAAAATACTGCTACTCGTAATCACCATTTTTACTATTGGAATAGCTAAAGCACAATCATCGGACGATATACTTAATTTATTAATCCAAAAAGGGTTAGTTAAACAAAATGATGCTGACTCAATTCGTGCTGATTACGCTTTCAAACAGCAAGAAGTGAAAGAAAAACAAAAATTATTTAATGTCCTTTCCAGTCGGAACATAAATATTGGTGGCGCTATACAAGTGCGCTATCAATCCTTGCAAGAACCAGGAAAAGCTGATGGCTTTGATATAAGAAGAGCAAGATTTGACATAAAAGGTAATTTTTCACCAGAATGGGAATACCGATTACAAACTGATTTTGCAATCAACACAAAAATAATTGATGCGTATTTTTTCTACAAACCTTTTGATTACCTAAAAATAACCGGTGGACAATTTCTAATTCCAAATTCTTTAGAAAGTACTACTTCAGATAGTGCACTTGAGACGATAGATCGTGCACAAATAAGTGGTTTAACAGGCCGAAATAAAGATGCATTAGGAGATCAAAATGGTCGTGATATAGGACTGCAGGCTAGTGGTAGCTTGTTCAAAACAACCTCAAACCGTTATCTTTTAGATTATTATTTGGCTTATTTTGATGGGCAAGGAATAAACATTGCTGCAGATAAAAATGAATCAAAAGATATTGCTGCCAGAATTGTGGCACATCCTTATGAGTTTTTAGATTTTGGTATTTCCTATTCTAATGGACATGATTCCTGGTCAACACCGGCTAAAAACCAAGATCAAATTCGCATTGGCGCTGATATATCGGTAAATTATAATGATTTCTCATTAAGAGCTGAATATTTACAAGCACAACAAGGTACTTATATTGTAAACGGAGTAAATAGAGATCTTCTTAAGGATGGTTGGTATGCACAAGTGGGTTATTTTGTTCTCCCAAAGAAACTCCAATTTGTAGCTAAATACGATACATTCGACCCAACAAAAAACAATCCAAAGAATGATATTACCTCGTTCTATATCCTTGGTGCTAATTTATATCCAAATAGTTTTGTGAAATTCCAAGTCAATTACAAGCATAAAAGTGAACAAGGATTTTCAATCAATAAAGACGAAATTATAGCACAATTGCAAATAAAATTCTAATTTTTAAAAATTCTAAAAAGAAACAAAATGAAAACATATAAAATATCATTCGTAGCCGTAATAATTTTATTATTGGCAAATGCAAGTACCACAAAAGTAGCTGCACAAGATTTAAAAGGAAATATAAGTATTTCTGGGGCTTTTGCCTTGTATCCAATTACCGTAAAATGGGCGGAAGAATTCAAGAAAATCAACCCAAATGTCAAAATTGATATTCAAGCTGGAGGAGCTGGAAAAGGAATAACCGATGTATTATCTAAAGTAACCGACATTGGATTGGTTTCTAGAGACCTGAATACAGCAGAGTATAAAAAAGGAGCTTTTGCCGTGGCAGTAACTAAAGATGCTGTAATCCCAACTATAAGTACTTCAAGTCCATACAGAAAAGTGCTATATGAAAAAGGAGTGAAAAAGGATGCTTTCAACCATATATTTATTACTGGTAAATACAAAACCTGGAATACTTTAGGTTTTAAAAGTGAAGCTCCAATACATGTATATACACGCTCAGATGCATCGGGAGCAGCAGAAACTTGGGCAAAATATTTCAATAAAAAACAAGAAGATTTGCAAGGAGTAGCTGTATTTGGCGATCCAGGATTGGCACAAGCTGTAAAAAGGGACCCGTCAGGATTAGGTTTTAATAATATTGTGTATGTCTATGATACCAAAACAAATAAACCAACTAACGGAGTAGTTCCTGTTCCAATTGATTTGAATAACAATGGAAAATTAGATCCAGATGAAAAATTTTATGATGATATCGATCAGTTGATTGCAGCTATTGTTGCCGGAAAATATCCTTCACCTCCTGCAAGAGATCTGTATTTTGTAACTGTGGGAAAACCAAAAAATCCAATTGTTAGAGAATTTATAAAATACATTCTTACTGATGGGCAGAAATTTGTTCAGGAAGCAGGCTATATCAAGTTTTCCAAAGAGAAAATTAATAAAGAGTTAGAAAAAGTAAAATAATATTCTTTTAAATACCAAATATCCACTATAATGCCACTCCTTAAAACCACGAGCGGCTTAAAACGCAGTTTGTTAGGGTGGTTTTACTATAATTAAAATGAAAAATATAAGATTACTAAAAGATCGTTTCCTCAGTAAAGCTTTTTTAACACTCACCATACTTTCCATATCTACGGTAGTTTTAATGGGTCTTGGTTTATTTTACAAATCATTGCCAATTTTGCATAGCACCTCATTGTGGAATCTACTATCTTCCTCCGAATGGAAGCCGTTTAAGGAAGCTTTTGGGTTTTATCCATTTATATTGGGTACATTTTGGGTAACAGGAATTGCCATAATTACAGCTTTACCACTATCCATGCTTACTGCAATCTATCTTTCGGAATATGCAAACATTAGGGTTCGGAAAGTGGTTTTACCATTGATCGAATTACTCTCAGGAATTCCACCGGTTCTTTTTGGAGTTTGGGGCGTATTGGTAATCGTTCCTTTAATCCAAGATAAAATTGCACCCCATTTTATTGAATTTACAACGGGATATTCCGTTTTAGCAGGAGGAATTGTGTTAGCCATTATGATCTTTCCGTTGATTATAAGCATTCTGATAGAGGTATTTGACAACGTTCCACAGGAATTAAGAGATGCGTCTTTGACGCTGGGAGCAACGCAATGGCAAACCACTAAAAAAGTACTTCTAAGAAAATCAATTGATGGAATTGTAGCTGCTGTAGTACTGGCAATTTCGAGAGCTTTTGGTGAAACTATAGCAGTTTTGATGGTATGCGGAAATTTGGCACAAGTCCCTAAAAGTGTATTCGATTCAGGATATCCTTTACCTGCTCTTATTGCTAATAATTACGGAGAAATGATGTCTATACCCATGTATGACTCGGCGCTGATGTTTGCCGCTTTAGTCCTATTTGTTATTATCTTTTTGTTTAATGCAATTTCGAGAATCATTTTATTTAGAATTGAAAAAAGAACCAATTAATACCCATTAAAAAATGAGAAAAACAGAAGAAAATATATTTAAATTTTTGATGATACTCAGTACAATCATCATCAGTAGTACCTTATTCATGATACTGTATACCATTTTTTCTAGAGGTGTTGGATCGTTGAGTTGGGATATGATTTCAAAAATACCTGAGGGAGGATTTTATATTGGCAAAGGGGGTGGAATTCTGAATGCTATAATTGGATCTGTCTATATAACTTTAGGTTCAACCTTATTGGGGCTTCTAGTGAGTATTCCAATTGTCATTTACATCAACGTATACACAAAAAAAAATTCCTTATTAGCGAATATCACCCGATTGAGTTATGACATTTTGTTTGGAATTCCCTCAATTGTTTATGGGGCTTTTGGTTTCGCCATAATGGTTTATATGGGATTAAAAACTTCCCTTTTGGCAGGAATCATAACTGTAACGCTAATGATCATTCCCATTTTGGTTCGAGCCATAGACGAGGTGGTAAGAGTCGTTCCGGAAGACATGAGCAACTCTGTATATTCACTTGGTGGCACACGTTATGAAACCGCAAAAATTTTATTACGACAATCTATCCCCGGAATTATTACTGCGATATTATTATCATTTGGCAGAGCCATTGGTGACGCTGCCTGTGTACTTTTCACTGCTGGCTTCACGGATAGCATTCCAACATCACTGGATCAGCCAGCAGCAACATTACCTCTGTCTATATTTTTCCAATTAAGTAGTCCGATTCAAGAAGTACAAAACCGAGCGTATGCAGCAGCAGTTATTCTTACCATAATTGTTTTAATCATTAGTATAGCCGCAAAAATTGCAAGCAAAAACCTTTCAAAAAATAAAATATGATCATTCAGCCACATATCAGCATTCAAAATTTAAACGTGCACATTGGAGAAAACCACATTCTAAAAAACATAAATCTGGACATTCCGGATAAAAAAGTCACTTCATTAATAGGTCCTTCAGGTTGCGGAAAAACAACACTTCTTAAAACTATGAACCGCCTACTCGACCGACAAACCGATGTACGAGTAGAAGGAAAAGTATTAGTAGACGGTGAAGACATCTATGATCCAAAAGTCGAAGTAACACACATTCGAAAAAAAATGGGATTACTCTCTCAAAGACCTTTTCCATTGCCCATGAACATCTACGATAATATTGCTTACGGACAACGAATTCATGGAAATAACAACAAAAAAGAACTGGACGAAATCGTAGAAAAATACCTTAGAGGTGTCAATCTTTGGGACGAAGTCAAAGACCGATTAAAATCTCCTGCCACTCGATTATCCATCGGGCAACAACAACGGTTGTGTTTGGCTAGAGGACTTGCTATCGAACCCGAAATTATTTTAGGTGACGAACCAACATCAGCATTGGACCCAATTTCTACGCAACATATCGAAGAATTATTCTTGCAGCTAAAAGACAAATACACTATTGTTTTAGTAACTCACATTCTACGACAAGCGCGCAGGGTTTCTGATTATATTGGCTTTGTATATATGGGCGAAATAATCGAATTTGGTCCTACTGAGGAAATATTATTAAACCCAAAAGAGAAACTAACCAAAGATTATGTAAAAGGTTTCTTAAGTTAAATATTAAAACACTTACAAAACACAATTCACAAAAAAGTTCTGAAAAATCAGGACTTTTTTTATTTACAATCAAACCATGAAACTTCTAATTACAATCATAATAGAAAATTACATTAAAAATTTGTTTGATTTTAAATTTTAAGCATTGATTAATAACATGTTAACTAAATATTTACATTTTATGGCGTAACTTTAATAAAAGATATAGCCATGAAAAATTTTGCAATTAAACTCGTTTGGTTCACTACCATTTACGTTTTTGTTTTTGCCGGTTTATGTCAAACTAATGTTGCTTTCCCGGTAATAATGACCCTATACTGCATTGGCATACCATTGATCTTGTTTATGGTATATACAGTACTGCATGACGATTACACAACGCTGAGAACTTTTAAAGATTGGTACGGTGATCATCCAATGGAAACTTTGGAAGATGAAGAAGAACGTTAATCGTTCGAATCCATATTAAACAAAAAAATCCCGATTGCTCGGGATTTTATTTTTATTTCTCTCTAATATAAATATCGATTGGCACTCCTGAAAAGTCCCAGTTTTCTCTAATTTTATTTTCCAGGTAACGTTTGTAAGGTTCTTTTACATATTGTGGCATATTGGCAAAAAACACAAACTGAGGTGTTGGTGTAGGCAATTGCATGCAATATTTAATTTTCACATATTTCCCTTTTGTTGCTGGCGGTGGGTATGCTTCAATAACTTTCAACATAAATTCGTTGAATTTTGAAGTAGCAATACGCTGTTGTCTGTTTTCAAAAACTTTTACAGTTGCTTCTAATGCTTTCAACAAACGTTGTTTCGTTAATGCCGAAACAAAAAGAATAGGCACATCCGTAAATGGCATTAATTCTTCTCTGATTTTAGCTTCATAATCACGAGTTGACATCGTTTCTTTTTCGACTAAATCCCACTTATTTACTAAGATGACAACACCTTTACGGTTTTTCTCAGCCAACCAAAAAATACTTTGATCCTGCCCTTCAAATCCACGAGTAGCGTCTATAATCAAAATACAAATATCAGCATGCTCAATAGCACGAACAGAACGCATTACAGAGTAAAACTCTAAATCTTCTTTCACTTTAGCTTTACGACGAATTCCTGCTGTATCAACTAAGTTAAATTCGAAACCAAAACGGTCAAATTTTGTATCAATAGAATCACGGGTCGTACCCGCAATGTCAGTAACAATATAACGTTCTTTACCAATTAAAGCATTGATAAAGCTCGATTTTCCTGCATTAGGACGTCCTACAACCGCAAAACGAGGCAATGTAACTTCTTCCTGAGTTGGCTCTGGTTTTATAGGAAAAGCATCAATCAATGCATCCAATAAATCTCCAGTTCCACTTCCTGAAATACTCGCAAATGTGTAATATTCTCCTAAACCAAGATTATAAAACTCGATGGCATCTTTTTCACGCATTGCATTATCCACCTTGTTTACAGCAAGTAAAACCGGTTTAGTCACCTTACGCAACAATCTTGCAACAGCATCATCCATAGGAGTAATCCCTTCTTCCACATCAACCACAAAAATGATAACATCAGCTTCATCAATAGCAAGTTCGACCTGTTTACGGATTTCTCCTTCAAAAACATCATCAGAACCACGCACATATCCGCCGGTATCAATTACAGAAAACTCTTTTCCGTTCCACTCGCTTTTACCATAGTTCCTATCTCGGGTCACCCCAGATACTGAATCTACAATAGCTTCTCTTCTTTGTATCAGCCTATTAAAAAGGGTTGATTTCCCTACATTAGGTCTTCCTACTATCGCAACAATGTTATTCATAATATAAATTCAAATATTTTGCAAAGGTAGTGTTTAATACCATGATTATCAATTTTTTTGGTATATTAGCAACACCTTATCATTTAATTCTTACAATAATAATATTATGGATAGCAATAATGAACTAAGACTCCGCCTACGATTTTACAAAGATGTTCCTGAAAACGTGGACAATTTATGCCTTAAATTCAAGAATCACACACAAAAAATCTCCGAAGATTATGCAATCAAAATCGAACGATCTCATATTTGGCTCGATATAAAAGGTCCAAAAAAAGCGTACTATTCCCCTCACTTACACTTGGAATTAGAACCTAAAAGCGACACCGAAACACACATAAGAGGCTTGTTTGGCCCTGACCCTACTTTATGGACCCTTTTCATGTTTCTCCATTTTATAATTGCAGGTGTATTTATAATTTTTGCAGGAATAGCCTATTCTGATTATATTTTAAAAAACTCCATAACATTCGATTTGACAGTGATGGCGCTTATGGTTTTCTTGTGGTTTTTATTGTATCTTGTTGCAAAACAAATCCGGCAAAACGGAAATAATCAAATGGATGAATTGGAAACATTATTCTTGAAAATTATAAAATCATAGTTTAATAAGGAGCAATTCCAGCACTCCATTACAACTCCTCGTTCGAAAAGCTTTTTTTCTATTACGTTTTCAGGAGCTTCCTTTGGTCCCTCTGAAAACGCAAGAAAAAACAGCATTCTCAATCCGGGGTTTCCATTTCGATCTGGGCTAAAAAAAAATCAATATTAGAAATTGAATTCCAATATTGATTTTAAAAAATTTAACTAATTTACGATTTACTGATTGTAACCAAAACGTTTTAACATGTTAGCGTTACTTCTCCAGTTTTTATTCACTTTTACGACCAACTCAATATGAATTTGTTTCCCGAAGAACTTTTCTAAATCAAGACGGGACTCCATTCCTACTTTTTTCAAAGCGGCTCCTTTATGTCCAATAATGATTCCCTTTTGAGTTTCACGTTCCACCATAATCAAAGAACGGATTCTGATGATGTTCTCGTCTTCAAAGAACTCTTCCGTAACAATTTCTACTGCGTATGGAATTTCTTTGCTGTAATTCAACAAGATTTTTTCACGGATAGTTTCATTTACAAAGAAACGTTCCGGTTTATCTGTTAATTGGTCTTTTGGATAATATGCCGGTGATTCCGGTAACAATGCTATTATTCTTCCAAAAACTTCTGGCACATTAAAATTCTGTAAGGCTGATATTGGGAAAATTTCCGCGTTAGGCACTTTCGCTGCCCAAAAAGCAACTTGCTCCTCTAACTGCTCTTGATTTGAAGTGTCAATTTTGTTCAACAAAAGAAGCACTGGTATTGTAGCGTGAATAATTTTATTAAAAAAAGCTTCATCTTTCAAATCTTGCTCTCCTATTTCGACCATATAAATCAAAATATCGGCGTCTTCAAAAGCCGATTTAACGAACTTCATCATCGATTCCTGCATTTCGTAAGCCGGTTTAATGATTCCGGGAGTGTCGGATAAAATCATTTGAAAATCTTCTCCGTTTACAATTCCTAAAATTCTATGACGAGTTGTTTGTGCTTTAGATGTAATGATTGACAATCGTTCTCCAACAAATGCATTCATTAAGGTTGACTTCCCAACGTTTGGATTCCCTATGATATTTACAAAACCTGCTTTATGTGACATTTCTATTATAATTTATTTTGCAAAGGTAGTTATATCAAGTCAATAGATGAAATAAAACATTTTTAAAAAAAATTATTGAAAATACAGAAATTCGTTGTACATTTGCACCCGAAACAACGCGGGATAGAGCAGTAGGCAGCTCGTCGGGCTCATAACCCGAAGGTCACAGGTTCGAGTCCTGTTCCCGCTACTAAGAATTTATTGAAATTACAAACGCACATCGCGGGATAGAGCAGTAGGCAGCTCGTCGGGCTCATAACCCGAAGGTCACAGGTTCGAGTCCTGTTCCCGCTACTGAGAGAAACCCATCAACATTTTGATGGGTTTTTTCATTCTTAATACCTTCCTCAACCCCTATAAATACTGAGATTAACTCAAAAATACCATTCACTTTTTTGGTTAGATACTCTCTATTTTCTGCCCTAATTGACAAACCCTCTGGAAATACTAAATTTTGAATTCTTATTTTGTCTTCCACATCCCCTCTACCCCAACAATCACTGATGTTTTGAACTTTTTCAACCACTTTTTCGATGTGTTTCTTGTGGTTAGATAATTTTTTTTCGTTCATGTCCATTTGATCCTCATTTGCCTTTAATTCTGATTCAAATTGCAATACATATCTATTATATTTTTCATCACCAAAATTTGGGTTGTCAAAGTATCGTTTATCCAAATTCTCTATTTTCATTTCCAAATCTTTTTTCTTCGCAAGTAAACTCTTCATTTCACTCTTACCCTCAGTGTTCATGGTATCAAAGAGCTTATGCAACTGCAATTTAAAAGGTTCGATAAATCGAGTGTTAAGTGTATAATTTGATAATAAATTCTCAAAAGAGTTATTTAAACCTTCTGCTTTTGACCTTAGGGTAGTCGAAGCGTTAAAACTAACATTTGTACACTTTTGACATTTGTAATAATGTTTGTTTTTTATACGAACTTCATAACTTGTAAGCAAGCATCCACATTCACATCTTAGAAAACCAGTCAGTGGTCTGAACTCATTAATCTTATTTTTGGTATATTCTTTAACTGCATTCCTTTTATTTTTTGAAAGTATGCTATCAACTATTAAGAAATCTTCTTGACTGACCAATCCTTCCCAATTTCCTTTCACTGGTGCTTCAATTAAAGAGTTTACTAATACTCCGCAGTAAAATGGATTACGCCACATAGAACTAAGACCTTGCTTTAAGATCTTTAGATTTAATAGTTCCAGTTTTTGTCTAATCACATAATCACGCTCACCCATTAGTTTCCATTTCCAAGCCTTTTTTAAAAGCTCACCTTCTTCATTTATTGTTATCGACTGCGTTTCTCGAAGCAAAGTGTAATCGGCTACTTTTTTCCCGCGCATAGTATAGCCTCTTGGGGCTTTACCAAGCCAATTTCCGGCCCTTAGTAAAGCTTTCATTCCAGGAATTGTTTTCTCTAGCCTGTCCATGTTTTCTCTTCTGGCATCTAATAGTTTACTGTAAATATCTAATTTACTGTATTCATCATTAGTACAAAGTCCCGATGACGTTTCAATTAAATGCACTCCCAATTTATCCACTAGTTCATTGACGATCGCAATAGCATTACCGCCAGTTCTCGAAAATCTACTAATAAATTTTATAGCAATTCCAAAAGGTTTCTGTTTTGCATTTTTAACCTCATCTATTAATTTCGTGAACTCTTTTCTTGTAAAATCACCCGAAGCACTTTCGTAAGTTCCTCCAAGTATATTTTTCAAAGCATATCCGTTTTTGTTAGCAAATTGAACTATTTCGCTTCGTTGCTCTTCCAAACTATTATTTACTAACTGCATTTTGGAGCTAACTCTGGTATAACCCCAAATATCCTTTACATCAACCTTTTCTATTAATTTTTCTTTTTGAAATCTTTTAAAATTTTCTACTCCCATAATTCTATTCCTTTAAATTATATACCACTACTGCTAATTGAAATAAACTTTCAATTATCTCATTAGTCTCCGATTCTGATATTTCATCAAAACCTTTACATTTTCTTAATTCTTCAATCGTTAATTTATCTTGATTGTTTTCTCCTGTCTTTTTTGCATCGCAAAACATTCTTTTTCTCAATTTAAGAGTTAAACACAGTCCCTCTGTCTTTAACATTTCCAAAGCTTTCTCTGGAATGATTCTTCTACTTTCATTTTCATCATCATTTCTCATTTTTAAGATCCTTTCCATTAAAAAAAGACCAATAATGGTCTTTTTTGTTCAACAATCATTTATCGTTATAAAGATAAGATCTTGATTTCTAATGTTCATAAGTAAAATATATCTATGATGGCTGTGGATTGTTATTCTTTGAGAATATTTTCAACCTCATTTCCAGAATCTGGAGGAAACAAAATGCTGATTTCATTTAGTAGTTCAAATTCATCTATTGGAAATAATTGCAAGGCAATCTCCAAAATAAGCCCAACATCAATCGACTGGCCCTCTATTGTATCAGGAACTTTAGCTCCATCATGATCCAGAGCCACAATACATAATTTCATCAGATTTCTTATGACCGAGGCAAGTTCGTAATAATCATATACTCTTATTTTTGCGGTATGAATCCCGCTTTTATCTTCAACAGGTCTCAAAGTATTGAGACAATTGGAAGTTAATCTTTTAATAGTTTCTAGCTTTTCAATTTCATCTATTTCCATGATCTTGATTTTTTAAATCGGTTAATTTTATTCAATAAAAATGTATCAGTCTTGCTTAAAGGGCAATAGTAATCCGTCTTCAATAACCAAATTGTGCAGTTCAGACATCAATTTCTCAACAACAACGTTCATCTGATTAACCTCCTCTTTGTTGAGCTTTGACAACTTATGATGAAGAATCATATGTCTATCCAAATAAGGAAAGAAATCCGTCCAAAACTGCTCTATTATATAATTATACTTTTTCATGTCGGCATCGGCATAAATACATAATTGCCATAATGTTTGATTAGACAGATAATTAGGCAGGTAATAAGTCTTAATAAAAATATATGTTCTACAAAAGGACATAAAAAACAATGTAAAAAGGGAATCTAAACCTTGGTAGTTTTCTTTTGTATCATTAACTATTGTGAAAAATTGTAAGGCAATGTCCTTCGTCGGCTTATAATAAAAATGTAAATCAGCATGATAAGGATTGTGAGGCACCTCCCAATGAAATTCAGGAAGGTATTCGTTGGATGAATATGTCAAGTATTTGCCTTGTATAATTTTGGAAAAGAAACTTTGATGCTGATACAAATTAGTTTGTATCCAGTAACGGCTGTGGCTTAACAAAACGAAATCATATTTTTTTCCTGTTTTGCTTTTTAGAAACTGAGTGATTAATTTTAATTTTTCATTGCCAGCACCCATAGCTATAAGCATCAGATAATAAGTCGTTTTTTCATGGTCAGTAATTTGATGATATAAGTAGATCTGTTCGACTTCAACCGAGTTTAATATGGTTTCTATTGCAACGCTGAGAATTATATCATTAGGTTTGTCATCAATTTGAGATACAACATCGTGTCTTTCAAATAATCCTTTTTTTATCAATTTCTTTAATTGGTCAAACCGTTCTTCGATAAGACAATAGAGGCTTTGTTCGGCAATTCCAACTGCTTCATACATTTCATTTTTATATATTGCCTCATCATCATTGATGGAAGCTTCTTTTGCTTTAACAAACAGATCAATAAGATAATATTTGCTGTGGCTGTTTCTTACGAAGTATTTTTGAATATCAGGAATGTACTCTATAAGGTTAGTGATCCTTTCATCTAGATTTAACGAAGCAGACCTATTTCCTGAATACAGTTCTTCCAAATATTCAAGATCATATTCAATCAATCTTGAATACGATGTAAAAACACTGTTTGAAGAACCTTCTGAAATCAGATTTTGGACATGAGACAAATGAAGATCGTAATCGTGATGAAAATGATCTTCAAACATATTAAACCTCTTCTTGTACTTCTTCCAATCCCTTTTAATGATAAGCGGATTTTCCAACTCTTTATTTTGGTAGATAATAGCTGAAGGCTGGCAGTAAAATTCAATAAACGGATGTCCTAAAGAAAATCTATGATGAAGCCTTTCAGAGTAAATGAAATAGACATAGATCTGATAGCGTTTTTTAACTTTTTCTACCCATTTGTTCTGTTGTAGCTCTTGTGCATCTATATTTTTTTCGATGTGGATAATAAGATATGAAAACACGAAAGAGGGCTGTCTGGTAAAAAACATCTGAATGATACTATGCTGATTAACCAACTGTCTCAGGATATTTTCTAAAAACTCATTTTCGAGTTTTGGAAATGAAAGTTTTTTTGAAGTTTTCACAATGTCATGTTTTTGAGGTTTTGACCAGGATTGTTGAAATAAGTATAAACTGATTCTAAAAATAGACGGGCTAATACAAACCAAACCATCAGGTCAATGTGTTCCTGCAATTCAGGATTGCTTTCCAGATCTATTGCTTTTTTTAAATCAAAATCAAAGTATTGAATTCTCTGCTGAAACTTTTCGTAATAGTCTTCTCCGACCACAGATACGATGATAATGAGTAGTTCGTTTATGAACTGGGAAGAAGTAATCGAATTTAAGATATACCTTAGACTATCAAATCTATTATCATCTGGATTTGAATTTTCTTTTAATTCATAACAAAAATGTATCAGTAATTGCAGGCACGACAGCAATCCTGCCGTCTTGATGTCCTGCTTCTTTGTATCAGTGATCTCAATATTGCCAGAAAGCAATTGTTCCAAGTCATATTCCTGCAAGAGATCAGGATATCTGTCCAGCAATAAATCCAGTTTGGGATTATTTAATTTGTCGAGAAGTCCGGAAATTCCTCTTTCAAGATTTAGCTTTTCTGAATCATGCAGTAGCATACTCAATGCTGTCTTTGCCTGTCCAATGGATTTTACAAGCCTTTTTTCTTTCTTAAAGTTTTTATCATTTTTCATATCAAAAAATTTAGCTTTAGTAAAGTTGGGAATGTGTAAAGGGATAATCTATTCCGTTACGGGATATTTTATCTTCAAGGCTGCTCAACATTTTTAATCTTTTCAACGCCTCTTTCACGTATAAGCTGGCTTGCATCCAGCATTTTGATTAAATGGATATAGGGCGTCATCAGATCACAATCAAATTCTATGGCACTAGGAGATAAAGACAGATGTGTGATTTCGCATAAGAAGAATTCGAAGTCATCTAAGGATTTCGCTGCAAATGCATTTTGGAAGACAATAAAAGGATCGATGTACTCTTCCGCTGTAAGAGAAGCTTGATGGAGAATTGACCTGCGCTCAGATGACAGCTCATTCACTTTCCATTTTTTATTTTTGTATTGCAGACAAAAACAAGCTTTAATAAAAGAGCGAAGTGCAGTATAGAAAACAAAGACTTCTCCCGGATAATCTTTTTTATACACTTTCTCTTTATTGATATAAAACACCGCTTCGCATAAAGTCTGTTTATAGTAATCAAGATGCGCATAGTCAAAAAATGCAGTAACGACCTCAAACGGGTTTTCTATCTCATAGGCTACCCAAAAATTAGTTTCAAAGGATATTTTATTCTTTTTCATAATCAGAAGATTTAATATTGACTAGCGAAGTTCTATTCTTTGAAGAGGATAATCTATACGAAATGCGGATATAATATCTGATAAAATGGATATTTTACAGGATATTTTTTTATCTTTGAAACTCAGACTTTTTAATCCAAATGGCTTTACCTTTGAGCCTTTAGAAAATTGATACTCATTATGGAACAGAAAATACATCAGGGAAGAAACGTAAAACGCTTCAGAGAAATGCTTGGCATCAAACAGGAAGCATTGGCTTTTGATCTGGGAAATGACTGGAATCAAAAAAAAATTTCTATGCTGGAGCAAAAAGATTTAATTGAAGATGATATACTTAGGCAAATCTCAGATGCATTGAAAATTCCCGTGGAAGCTTTTCAGAATTTTGATGAGGAACAAGCAATAAATATTATTTCGAATACTTTTGGAGATAATGCTTGTGTTGGAAATCCTAATTCTACATTCAACTTCAATTCTATCCAAGAGTTAAAAAAACTTCACGAAGAAAAGATTGCTTTATATGAAAGGATGTTGAAGGAGAAAGATGAAATGATGGCAAGGCTTGAAAAATTAATCAATAAATAATTTCGGAATAATTCAAATTCATATTTGGAAAAACTAAATGCGAAATAATCATTTATAAAAGATATATTAATTCCACAAAGAGACTCTCGAGTCTCTTTTTTGTTTTGGAACATTATTTGCTCTAATAGATTACCAAAAACTATCACATGAATAAAACTATAAAGCTTCGAATAAAAAGGGAAATTGACAGAGATATTGAACTTAAAATATTAAAATTAAAAGGTTCTTTAATTACTAAAGGTTTTACCGAAATTATTCACATTGCAGATGAAAATACAGAGTATTATCTTAACTCATTTTCCACTTCACCTGAGAATAAAAAAGAAGTAGAACATTTCGTTTTAGACTATATCACAAATCATGATCTTTCTGACACCATTACGTTACTTCAAGAAAGCAATTAAATAATTTTTGACTGCGAGAATTTTTTCAAATCATGTGCAAAAACCTTCCTGAAAACAGTCAGAATTTTGCACATTAATTAAAATATATTCATTTGAAAAAGTACGCTCCCTTATTCAAGATTAATAATTATTTAGGAATATTTTCTTCTGTATTGAAATAAGGGAGCGTACACTTTCAAAGACCTCTGAAATAAATATTCTTAAAGCTTTACAATCTCCTAAAGACCTTAAAAATATTCCGTTAAAAAATCACAAAAAGTACAACTAAGGTATTGGACATTCATCAACTGCGTGCCCATAATGTCAACGCTCATTCTTCGCAGTGCCACCCTTCGGGACTTATAGCACTCCGTTTGATGCATATCCAATTTTGTATTGCTTTCTTTTTTTTCTTTTTCTTTTGAAAAAAGTTTTGGCAGTCTGACTGAATCAAAAACGAATATTTCCTCCTATTTATCGAAGACATTTCATAGGCAATATTTACCCATGATTGTTTATGTCAAACACTAGCTTTAAATTAGCCTTTATCCTTTGAAAAACTGAAAGATTGCAACGTTCCTGCAATCGGCCAGATGAACGGTTGTCGGACAACCGGATCTGGCTACTCTATCCTCGGAACTCGGGAGCAGTGACACTGAAAGGATAAAAAGAGTATAAAAACACGAAAATGAAGCGTAGCAAATTTACGAATACCTATAAAAAATGATTTGAATTAATGAGTAAAACGAAAGATGATGGAAAGAGAAAATTCAAACAGAACACGCAGAATCACACTGCGCCTGACACCCGCCGAATATGCAAAAATAGAAAACAGGTGCAAGACTAGTACCTGCCGTAAGCTGAGCGATTATGTCCGCAAGCATCTATTTGACAAGTCCATTACTACCTATTACAGAAATCAGTCATTGGATGATTTTATCGAAGAAACGGTACTGCTCCGCAATGAGCTGAGCGCTATCGGAAACAATCTAAATCAGGTCGTAAAAAAGATGCATACCCTGCAACAAATTCCTGAATTCAGGGAATGGATTATACGTTATGAAATAGAGAAACAAATCTTTAAAAGTAAGATAGATTTGATTGAAAGGCACACTTCTAAAATCACGGACAAATGGTTTCAATCATAAAAACAAGCCATTCAATCCGCAGTATTTTAAACTACAATGAAAACAAAGTAAAAGCTGGTGTAGCAGAGTGTATTGGTGCGGGGAATTATCCAGTTGATGTCGATAAAATGAGTGATGCCATAAAGCTAAATCGCTTTACAAAACGACTTGAATTAAACGAGAATGCAAAACGGAACAGCGTGCATATTTCCTTAAATTTTGACCCGTCAGAAAATCATCCCAAAGAAAAACTGATGGCTATTACTGATACCTATATGGAGAAAATAGGCTTCGGTAAGCAGCCTTATTTGGTGTATCAACATCACGATGCGGGACACCCGCACGTTCATGTAGTGACTGTCAATATTGAAAGGGATGGTAAGCGGATTGACCTGCACCATTTAGGAATACGAAAATCAGAACCAGCAAGGAAGGAAATTGAAGAATTATTTAGTCTCGTGAAAGCGGAAGGACGAAAAAAGAAAGAGGAAATTAATTTGCAGCCTATTTCAATGGGCAAGGTTTGCTATGGAAAGATTGAATCTAAGAAAGCATTAACCAATGTTTTAAATAAGGTTCTGAATGAGTACAAGTATTCGAGCCTTCCCGAACTTAATGCGGTACTAAAACAATATAATGTTTTGGCTGACCGTGGCAGTGAGAATTCAAAAATTTTTTTAGCAAATGGACTGGTGTACCGAATACTGGACGAACAAGGAAAGCCAATTGGTGTTCCAATTAAAGCAAGTGATTTTTACTTTAAGCCGACTTTGAAATTCTTAGAGGAAAAATTTAAGGGCAACAAAATTAGAAGAATGCCTGATAAAATGCGAGTAACAAATGCCATCGATACCGCACTATTAAGAGAGCCGGCAATGCCCATAACTGAGCTAGCAAGGCGATTGGCAAAAGAAGGTATTCATACTGTTTTTAGAAAAAGTGCAGAAGGATTACTTTATGGCATAACGTATGTTGACCATACAACAAAAAATGTCTTTAATGGAAGTAGCTTGGGAAAACAATATAGTGCCAAAGTTATTGAAGAACGTTGTGGAATAAAGGTTGCTGGTGAAGAAAAAAGAAATCAGACTTATGAAAAAATCCCTTCCAAAGAATCATTAATTGATGATCTTCAACATCAAAAAGATACACTTACTATTCCAGATTTGGTTAAAATATTGGAAATGCTTACGCAGGCAGAATATTCTACAGATTATTTGCCGAATCAACTGAAAAACAAAAGAACGAAGAAAAAGAGAAAAGGACTATCAAATAATTGAAAGATTATTTTCAATTAATACTTACTGATATAATTACTTTTTCCATTATCAAATTTATGATTACTTTTATTTGTAAAATATTGACTAATGGAAACTACTAAACTCACTAGAAAAGAATTATACGATTTAGTTTGGTCAACAACTATTTCAAAAATATTAGAACAATTTGCTTTATCAAATGATGGATTCAAGAAAATCTGCAAAAAGTATGAAATCCCTCTACCACCAAATGGGTATTGGTTAAAATTAAAACATAACAAGCCTTTCAAAAAAGAAATCTTGAATCTAGATTTTAATGGAGATAATGAAATTGAATTTACAATAAGAGAAGAGGGCAGTATAATAAATATAGATCAATCTCCTTTGACCATATTGACAAAACAGATTTTGAGTGATAAAAATGCTCCTTTAAGCATTCCTGAAAAACTAACAAAACCAGACGTTTTAATAGCCCAGACAAAAGACTCTAAAAACAATTATGATTTCTACAGTTACCGAACGAGTAAAATAGATTTATTATCTATATACGTTGAAAAGGATAATTTCAATCGAGCACTAATAATTATGGACATGTTTGTAAAACTACTCCGATATAGAGGACATTCATTCAAACGAGATATCAATGGGGATGGACCTCATATCATGATAAAAGAAATTTCTTTTCCTTTTAGCATTAGAGAAGCGAAAAAAAGAATTCCACCTGAAAAAAATTCTTATGGCTCGACATATATTCCAACAGGCATCCTAGTTATAAAAATTGGTGAAAGCTATAAAGCTCAAGAATGGAAAGACGGAACCATCAAACTTGAAAATCAGCTAGCAAAAATAGTAGCAAAACTTGAAATTGATGCTGAAAAAGAACTAATTCGACAAGAAGAATCTCGAATTTACTGGCTAAAATATGAAGAAGAAAAAGAGCGTAAAAATCAAATAAAAAGAAGAAAAGATGAGGAAATTCAAAAATTTAATAAGCTCGTTGAACTTTCCAAACAATACAATCAATCACTATTAATTAGAGAATATATCAAAGCTGAATATGAAAGAGCAGTTGACAAAAACAATTTAACCCCAGAAAAAATAGAGTGGATTAAATGGGCCAATGACAAAGCAGACTGGTTAGACCCACTAATAAATAAAACTGACGACATACTAGATGGTGAATAATATACACTGATTTTTAGCTTATCAAAAAAAATAAACTCATAATAGAAAAAGATTTTGTCTTTTAAACCATAACCATTTCTACAATCTTGGCTCCTGCCCCTGAATCTTTGAATAATACCAACTGTATTTTATTGATACTTATATTACTGTATTTTAAAAAAGGCATATCCTTTATGGTTTTACACATTCTACTAGAAATTATTTTCAATACCTTGGCAAAAATTCATAATCTCCCACTTTTTTAAAGGCATGCTATGAAGTTTAAAAAGTATATTTGAAGAAAAAAAATAATCTATGCACATTGTCTGCACTCTCACAAGTTAAGTTTGTAGTCTGACAATATAACCAATTGGCTAGGCCCGAATGCAGTAATGAATAACAATAACCCAAAATAATGATCACAGGCGACTTAAAATCTCAAATAGATAAAATCTGGAACGACTTCTGGACAGGTGGAATTTCAAACCCTCTAACGGTAATTGAACAATTCACCTACCTCATTTTTCTAAAACAGTTGGACGACAAACAAATTCTTATTGAGAAAAGATCCAATATGCTGGGAGTAACTACCGACAAACCTATTTACACTCCTGAACAAAAGGAATTACGCTGGAGTACCTTCAAAGACAAAGACCCGGAAGTGATGTTTGAATTATTCACACGTCCGCAACGTCATTTGAATGATGTTACCGTTTTTGACTTTATGAAAACATTGGGTAAAGATGGCGGAGCTTTTACGGAATATATCAAAGGCGCAACCTTTATGATTCCAACGGCAAAATTATTAGACCGTGTGGTGCAACAAATTGACAAACTACCTTTGGACAACCGCGATACCAAAGGTGATTTATACGAATACATGCTGGGCAAAATTGCCGAAGCAGGAACTAATGGACAATTCCGTACCCCGCGCCATATTATCCGTATGATGGTCGAAATGACCCAACCCAAAAAAGACGATACAATTTGTGATCCTTCTTGTGGAACAGCAGGTTTCTTGGTTGCAGCTTCTCAATTCATTCATGAGAAACACGAAGACTGGTTTATAGAGGAAAACTTCCGTGAGCACTACAACAAAAACATGTTCAACGGAATAGAAATCGATCCATCGATGATGCGTATTTCGGCCATGAACTTGCAATTGCACGGCATGGAAAACCCAACGCTAATTGGAAATTCTGCTTTGAGCGAAAGCAACGGCATCAGCAGTCAGTACTCTTTAATCTTAGCTAATCCACCGTTTAAAGGCGCTTTGGATTATGATGAGGTAGAAAGCAGTTTACTAAACGTAACCAAAACCAAAAAAACCGAATTACTATTCTTAGCCTTGATTTTGAGAATGCTAAAACTTGGTGGACGTGCTGCCGTGATTGTGCCCGATGGGGTACTTTTTGGAAGCAGTGGGGCGCACAAAAGCATTCGTAAAGAATTAATAGAAAACCAACAATTACAAGCCGTAATCTCGATGCCAAGCGGAGTTTTTAAACCTTATGCCGGAGTAAGCACCGCTATTCTATTCTTTACCAAAACCAATTCAGGTGGTACCGATAAGGTTTGGTTCTATGATATGCTAGCGGATGGTTTCAGTTTAGATGACAAACGCAATGCCTTAATAAGCGAAGACACCTTAGAAAAATTCATGTTATCCGATGATCTTACAGATGAACAACTGCAAAAAGAACACGATAGGTTTAACATTCCTCAAATCATAAACCATTGGAACTACTTAAACAGTGGCTACTGGGGGAAAATACATGATAAATCCGGTGAACTTTTACAAGTAAATGACATTCCGGAAAACTTAGGTTTCGATAAGTTTTTAGACGGTACGGTTACACATAATTATGCCGATCGTACCTCACAAAGTTTTCTTGTCTCGAAAGCCGATATTGTAGCCAACGACTACGACCTCAGCATCAACCGATACAAGGAAATTGTATATGATGAAGTAGTGTATGAAAAACCAAAAACGCTGATTGCCGATATTAAAGCTTTAGACCAAAAACGTTTGGATGCAATGAATGAATTGGAGAAAATGTTGGGGTGATTGGCGGAGAAAGAGGGATACTCCGCAAGACAATTGCAGAGGGGATGGGATTCGAAACCCACAATGACCTCAGGGTTATGAATCCTGCACCCATTGAAAAAGTACGGTTCGTGACCGCGACAGGGTTCCAAGCACAAACCCTAAAGTTACAACTTGACCTTGACTGGATTCAAACCTGTAATCTTAAAAAGTTACTTTGTAATCGCAGAAGGATTCGAACCTTAGACCGCCTGCTTAGAAGGCAGGTGCTCAAAACATAATCCTTAAAAAAACTTTTGAAAGGGTAATTAGTATAAAGATATGGAATTAATAGTAAATGAACGAATTGGCAATAATTTTAGGATAATGAAAGAATTAATTGGAAATATTACGTCAATAAGAACTGGAAAATTAGATGTCAATGCTGAAAATCCGAATGGAAAATATCCTTTTTTTACTTGTTCAAAAAAACATACTTATATTGATGATTATGCATTTGAGGGTGAAAGTATTTTAGTCGCAGGAAATGGTGATCTAAATGTTAAATATTACGATGGTAAGTTTAATGCCTATCAGCGTACTTATGTTATACAGCCATTAGATTCATTAAATGGCAAATACCTTTATTATTTTTTAGAAAATTATATTCATAAACTAAGAGATCTATCAATAGGAGGAGTTATTAAATATATAAAGCTTGGTAATTTAACCGATGCTGAAATCCCACTCCCACCATTCTCAACCCAACAAAAAATAACCGAAGTCCTCGATACCGCAGACCAATTGCGCCAATACAACAAGCAACTTATAGAAAAATATGATGCCTTGACACAAAGTTTGTTTTTGGAAATGTTTGGGGATCCGGTGAGGAATGAAAAAGGTTGGGATGAAAAAAGATTAGAAGATTTACTTGATTTTCTAACAAGTGGTTCTAGAGGATGGGCTAAATATTACTCAAATACTGGCGATGTTTTCTTGAGAATACAAAATGTAGGATACAATAAGTTAAAACTAGATGACTTGACTTATATTCAAACACCTGAAACCGCTGAAGCAAAAAGAACTAAAGTACAAGCTGGAGATATAATAATATCAATAACAGCTGACTTAGGAAGAACTGGGGTTATTCCAGAAAACTTCCCAAAAGCATTTATAAATCAACATCTTGCAATATTGAGATTAAAAGAAAATTATAATCCAAATTACGTTAGTGCATTCATAGCATCTAAAGGAGGGCAAGCACTATTTCAAAAATTAGATAAAGGCGGTGTTAAGTCTGGTTTAAACTTCACGGATTTAAAATCTTATCTCATTTTTTGTCCTCCACTATCTCTCCAAAACCAATTTGCAGAACGAGTACAAATGATAGAAACCCAAAAACAACAAGCGCAAGAAGCCTTGACAAAAAGCGAGGATTTGTTTCAGAGCTTATTGCAACGGGCGTTTAAGGGGGAGTTGGTGTAAGTTATATTAATTAAAAAAATCATTATGAGCGAAAAAGAGCAACATGATAGACTAAGACAAGATGCATGGAATTACGCATTAAATTCTTATGGTTACGGATATATTTACAGTTTGCGTAGTGAAAAACTAAACAAAAATTTAAAAATTATAACATTTCTTGGAATTTTAATCCCCGTTTTGATCGGTGGTATCGTTACAACTTATGGATTAACCTCTCCAATTTTAAAATATTTGTTAATTATAACGGCTCCATTATCAATAGTTCAGTTAATAATTTCGGTTTGGTCAGTTGTAGCTAATTGGACTACATCGTATGCCTATTATTTAGAAACTTCTTTAGACAATTGTAACTTATCTTCAAATTTTGAAAAAATTGGAAAATATCCACCTCAATCAGTAAATGATTTAAAATTAGAATTAGAAAAAGTAATTGTTCTTCGAGAAAACAGGGATAAACAAGACAATAGATATCCTTTGAATGAAATTGAAAAAAGAAGAGGAATGAGATATTCATTGAGAAAATATAAAAGAAGTTGCGCTGGATGTGATATTATACCAGTAAACATGGATTCGTCCAATTGTGGAGTGTGTGGTAAATTTTAAAATTATATAAAATGACAGAAAACAGAAATGTACTAAAAGTACTAAAAGGATTCACTGAGTTAAATGATTCAGAAAAACAAATTTTGATTAGAGAACTAAATGAATTTGTAAATAAATCCGACTTTGGGAAAACCCAAACAAGAAATGAAATTATGGTTAAGATGAGTGCATCTTTAGGCCCAACAAATGACAGAAGTTGTCCTTGTTGCGGAAAAAGCTAATTGGTTTATTGTCAATATTTAGTCGTGAAATGATAGTCTAAATATTGACTAAATTATACAATCTAAAACAACAAACACAAGAAGCCTTGGCAAAAAAGCGAGGATTTGTTTCAGAGCTTATTGCAACAGGCGTTTAAGGGGGAGTTGGTGTAATTTTTAAAACATTTTGTTATGACAGCATTGTTATTTGTTATTGTTCTTTTCATCGTTCTCGTTGGAGGTGGTTATTTTTTAGGAAAAATGGCAGGAGAAATTTTCACTTGGTTGTTTAAGAATAAAAAATGAGCATCGGCTTCGCTCAGCTCACGTTTGTGTTCAGCTATTGTAAAGCTTCGCCGGAGCATCGGTGGTTGAGCGAAGTCGAAACCACGGATTGGAATTACTAAATTCAATATATTTACACAAAAAACGAACCCTTTTTAGCAGTCTATTATAAAAATATGGCATTACCAATAAACATAACCGATTTAGTCAACGGACAAGCTATAGAATGGGAACGTCTTGAATTCAAACAAGGCTGGAATCCGGAAGAAATTGTACATACAATGTGTGCGTTTGCCAACGACATCAACAATTGGGGCGGTGGCTACATCATTGTAGGCATTGCAGAAAAAGATGGAAGACCTATCCTGCCTCCTGCGGGTTTAGCACCCGAAAGTTTAGATAGAATTCAAGGGGCAGTTTTAACCCTTGCCTATCAATTGCTTCCCAATTATTTCCCTTTAATACAACCTTATCTACTACAAGGACAACACATTTTAGTGTTATGGTGTCCTGCCGGTGATAACCGCCCTTATACCGCGCC
Organism: Flavobacterium xinjiangense; assembly: GCF_900142885.1. Taxonomy (GTDB): domain Bacteria; phylum Bacteroidota; class Bacteroidia; order Flavobacteriales; family Flavobacteriaceae; genus Flavobacterium; species Flavobacterium xinjiangense. The sequence continues at coordinate 152,039 of NZ_FRCL01000001.1, forward strand.
AATCACGCAAGGAAAAGGAGCACAACGCTATCCTTATATTCGTTTTGGTTCCCGTAGCATCATTGCAAAAGAGGATAATTTAAGACGATTACAAGAACTAACGGCACGTATTCCATTTGATGACAGGATAAACGGTAAAGCAACCATTGACGATTTGGATTTAGGATTAATCCAAGCCTTTCTTCAAGAAGTTAAGAGCGATTTATACGAAGAAAGCAAACAAATTCCTTTTGCGGATTTATGCCTCAATATGAAAATTGTAAATGGTCCAAAAGAAGCATTACGTCCGTTAAATGTTGGACTGTTGTTTTTTTCTCGCAATCCCGAAAAATTCCTCGATCGTTCCTGGATTGAATTGGTAATTCACAAAGACAAAACTGGTAAAAATTTTTCCGAAAAGTATTTCAAAGGTCCTTTACACCATCAGCTAAGAGCCATATTAGACTATTTCAAAAATAATATTATTGAAGAAGTCGTCGAAAAAGTAGCCCATAAAGCAGAAGCCAACCGCCATTTTAATTTCCCTTATGAAGCCATTGAAGAGGCTTTGTCCAATGCAGTGTACCATAAAAGCTACGAAATGGACAAACCTATTGAAGTACAGATATGGCCGGACAGAATTGAAATTCTCAGTTTTCCTGGACCAGTTCCGCCAGTTGATGTGCAAATATTAAAACAAAATAAACGCATCGTGGCTCGTGATTATCGCAACCGCAGAATTGGTGATTTACTCAAAGAGCTGCACCTAACGGAAGGAAGGGGCACGGGTTTTCCAACCATCAGAAATGCGATGAAGGAAAATAATTCGCCTGAGCCTGTTTTTGAAACAGACGAGCAAAGCACTTATTTCCTTTCGGTGCTGCAAGCAAAAGAACAAATAATTACAGCTATCGAGAATGTTCCTTTCAATAATTTGGAGGAGCTTAGTCACTTTTTAAACAAACTGAGCGACCAAGTTAACGACCAAGATAAAACCAGTGACAGCAAGGAAAGTGAGGTTTTAAAGAACACCTTAGCAAGACTTAACGACCAAGCTAGCGACCAAGCTGTTCAAATCATAGAAAGCCAGCTTAATGATAAAATACTAGCTATTTTGAATGTATTGGAAGAGCCTAAAAAAAGAGTTGAAATTCTAGAACATATCGGATTACGTAATCATTCCGATAATCGAGAGAAATATTTAGATCCATTAGTGAAATTAGGATGGATAGAAATGACCATTCCAGAAAAACCAACACATAAAGACCAAAAATACAAACGCACTATTCAGGGAGAAATACTTTATAATTTGATATTTGGTAAAAAATAATGTAGTATTTTAGTGGCATCAATAAAAAACCATGCAAAGCAACTTTACCTTTCTTCAACAAGAATTTCCAGAAATCTACCGAGAAATTGCAGATGCCGAAAAACACACGTTTACGGCACCACGTTATGCTGCCTTATTGTGTAGAAGTACACTGGAAAAAGTGCTATTTTGGTTGTATAAAAATGATGAAGATTTAGAGTTGCCTTATGACACCAAATTAGGTGCCCTACTCCACAACGAAAGTTTCAAAAACATACTCAAACCAAGTATGCTAATGGAATTGGACATTGTGCGCTTGAATGGTAACAATGCAGCTCACGGAAAAACGGTTAGAGCATTAGACGCTTTACAATCCTTGAAAAACAGCTTTCGCTTTTTGACTTTTTTAAGCAAATATTATAGCGAAAATAATCCTGATATTTCAGAATTTGACGAAAAAGTAATTCCTTATGGAGATACCAATGATAAAAATGCAAAGCAACTCCAAGCACTTGCCGAAAAACTGGAACAAGAACGTGCCGAAGCGCAAAAAGCATTAAAAGAACAAGAAAAACTAGCCGAAGAAAACAATTTACTGCGCAAACAATTAGAAGCACAATTACAACTCATTGCGGAACGTAAAGAAGAACGTTTTCAGGAAATCTCGTTAGAACAAGCAATCCCGGAATTAACATCTGAACATCAAACACGCCTTATACTAATCGATTTACTATTGAGAGAAGCAGGTTGGGATAAACTGAGAGAAGGGCGAGAAATAGAATTTGAAGTAAGCGGAATGCCGCTAACTACCAATCCGTCAGGAAAAGGTTTTGTAGATTATGTGTTATGGGGCGATAACGGTTTACCATTAGCAGTGGTAGAAGCCAAAAGTACGATTCACTCTGCCACCAAAGGAAAGCACCAAGCCAGTCTTTATGCAGATTGTTTGGAAAAGAGTACAGGGCAACGTCCTATAATTTTTTACAGTAACGGTTTTGAAACCCACATTTGGGACGACACTTTTTATACATCCAGAGTAATACAAGGTTTTTATACCAAAGAAGAATTACAAGTTCTCATTGAAAGACGTTTTGCTCGTAAGGATTTAAGAGAATTTGGCGTAAATACAAATATCGCCGGAAGGTATTATCAACTAGAAGCTATCAAAAGAGTAGCGGAACACTTGGTAACCACTAACCAAAACAAACTCAGAGGAACAAGCATGAAAGCTTTGTTGGTGATGGCAACCGGAAGCGGAAAAACAAGAACCGCAGCGGCAATGGTAGATATGTTTACCAAATGCAATTGGGCAAAACGAATATTGTTTTTGGCTGATAGAAATGCCTTGGTCACACAAGCCAAAAATGCTTTTAAGGAACATTTGCCGCACTTGTCAGCCATTGATTTAACCAAAGAAAAAGAAGATAATGGTACCAGAATCGTTTTCTCGACCTACCCAACCATTTTGAATAAAATTGACAGCCTCAAAAGCGAAGACGAACGCTTTTATGGCGTGGGGCATTTTGATGTGATTATCATCGATGAAGCTCACCGCTCCGTATATCAAAAATACCAATCCATTTTTAATTATTTCGATTGTATCCTGATTGGTTTGACCGCTACTCCTAAAAAGGAAATCGATAAAAATACCTATGGCTTATTCGAAATTGAAGACGATAACCCGACCTATGCCTACGAATTAAACAAAGCGGTTGCGGACAATTATTTAAAGCCGCCAAAAGCTTTTAAAATCCCGCTGAAATTTCCAAGGGAAGGTATTGTATATGATGATCTTTCAGAAGAAGATCAAATACGTTTCAAAGAACTATTTGGTGTTCAATTTGGTGATGAAAACCAAGTTTGTAATGTTGAGAAAAACCTGATCAATACATGGTTATACAATACCGATACAATTGACAAAGTATTAGACTATTTGATGACCAATGGCCAGAAAATAGCTGGAGGTGATAAACTCGGAAAGACCATTCTTTTTGCGAAAAACCACAAACACGCTGTTTTTATAGAGGAACGCTTCAATAAAAACTATCCTCAATACGGAGGTAGTTTTCTTCGGGTAATTGATAATTACGAAGATAAAGCACAAGACCTATTGGAGAAATTTTGTTTTGACAAAGGAGATGAAAAAGAGCCTCAAATTGCCGTTTCCGTAGACATGATGGATACCGGCGTTGATGCGCCCAGAGTATTAAACTTAGTATTTTTTAAAGAGGTAAAATCATATTCAAAATATTGGCAAATGATCGGCCGAGGTACGCGCCTTTGTCCGAATATTTTTGCACCAGGAATAGACAAAGAATATTTCTTAATCTTTGATTTCTGTGGCAATTTTGAATATTTTGGAGACAATCCGGATGGTGAAACTCAAAAAACGGCCCTTTCTTTAGCACAACAAACCTTCAATACAAAACTGGAAATTGTAATGGCAGTGCGTCACTTGCAAGACCCAACCGAAGAGCAAGAAAACATTCAAATTCAATTCACGGATGATTTACATCAATTGGTGGATCATTTAGATGATGCCCGTTTTGAAGTCCGCAAACATTGGCGTTATGTTTTAGAATATAAAAACAGAGCGAGATGGAACAATTTGTTACAAGGTGATGTGCTCAATATACAAAGCAATTTATCTCATTTAATAGATTACAACCAAGACAAGGACGAATTTGCCAAACGATTTGATTTACTCGTTTACAAGTTGCAACTGGCATTGATTACTGGTAATAAAGCACAAGTAAAACACATTGACAATATGTACGACATTGTGAATATGCTATTTACGAAACGAAATATCCCTGCCGTTCAAGCCAAAATAGCAACAATCAAACAACTTCAAAACGAACAATTTTGGAGTACGGTTAATGTGCAACAATTAGAAGTAATCCGTCAAGAACTTCGTGATTTAATCCAGTTTTTAAAAGACGAAAAGAAACTAGACCCAATTTATACTTCATTCACAGATGAACTTCATTTAGACATGGTGGAAGAGGTAGATCTTTTGGCTACTTACACTTCACTTCAAAGTTATAAAGACCGTGTAGAAGCCTTTATTAGAAAAAACAAATCCCATTTGGTAATTGATAAATTGTATAAAAATTTACCTATTACAGTAAATGAACTGGAAGCATTGGAACAATTTCTATTGAAAGAAGCTTTGGAAAGCAAAGATCGATTTATTAAAGAATACGGTGAACAGCCATTAGGTAAGTTTGTTCGAAATATCATTGGTTTAGATATTGAAATAGCCAATCAATTATTTGCTGACTTTATCTCCAAAGGAAATTTGAATGCCAACCAAATTACTTTCATTCAAAAAATAATCAATTACCTCAACCAAAAAGGAGTAATCGAAAAACAATTACTGACACAAGCCCCTTTTAACGAACAACACGATCAAGGTGTTTTTGGGATATTCCCAGAAGAAGATAAAGTCATGAAAGTGATTCAAGTAATCAATCAAGTCAATGAAAATGCCATGTTTGCCTAATAATTAGCTAAACTGTTTACTAACCGTAGCTTAATGGCGTTTTTAAAAAAATCGGGGGTAATCACTTTCAGTCCCTCTCCAAAGGATAAAATCAGTTTTTCCAATTCATGATTGGGAATCACCTCAATTGAAAAAGTAAAACCGTCGTTATCATTACCAATTTTTTTCTGTGAACCGTGTAATGGTTTGGTCATTATGTAAGGTGCTAAATCGGGAGTAGCAAACAAAGTGATTTTTGAAACTATAGATTCAGGAGGAATAGAAACTCCGATAACATCATCAAAATACTCATTAAAATCAATTGGGGAAACTTGATGCTTTTTGTCTATTTCATTAAATGAAACAATTCTATCCAAAGCCAAATTGGTCAAATTCTCAAATTCCGGATTATTTCCAATCAAAAACCAGCGATTGTTGTGCTGTTTCAGATAATAAGGATGAATTTCCAATGTAGTTATCACATCGCTTTTGAAAGATTGATAATCCACTTGCAACACTTTTTTGTAGAGAATGGCATTAAACAAATCACCTAGGAAATGAATGTTTTTCAGGTATTCATTGGCATCAAAACTAATAATTTCCCTTTCGTGCGATTGCAATTTGAAAGCTTCTTGCAATTTCAAAATCAATTCATTGACCCATTCAAACTGTGGCATTCCCTTAAAACGGGACAAAACCAATAAAGCTGATTTCAATTTTTCGGCCTCCAATTCATTCATCGGTTGTTTATTAATAGAAAAATCGGAAGTTTCATAACGGTAATACACTTTCCTGCCCTCTTTAATTCGATCGAGTGGAACAGACCAACCCTGACTACTTTCCATAAACTTAATATCTTCAAAAAGTTGGCGTTTTTTTATGCCGTCCCCATCAGGATTGAGTTGAAATTACTAAAGCATTTGTCTAAAGAGTGAAAACGAATAAGAGCATTTTTGTTGATAGCCATAGTTGAAAAATTTGATCCCGTAAATTTAAAACTAAACTATGCAAATAGACTGCACCAATAGCAAATAGTTTTGTAATCTAATTTTAAAAGAAAATAGTATGTACAAGAAAATTATGATTATCGCAGGGATTTTAACTTTTATGTTTAATGGAAATGTATTTGGTCAGGAAATTAAATTTAGTGATTTGGCATCATCAAGTAGAGGCGAATTCACTTCCTATATCAGTAAAGATGGTTCAATTTATAAAATTGGCGATAGAATAAAAATAGGCGTGCCATCGTCTAATAAAACATTTGCTTTTATTACAGAAGGTGATGGTTTTTTATTGCCAATTACGCCACTGTTAGTACAAGCCAGTGGACAAGAAAGTGAAATCAAAAGGATATTCGTTACAGGAAATAAAAGAGCTGGATATTCCGTTGCTTTTAGAACAAAAGGGATTACAGGATTATCAAACTATTCGATTATGGTTGAAAATGCAATTGAGACTGGAGAAATTAAATCCTTTGGAATGACCAGCAGTGAAGCATTAGTGGCATTAAAAGAAGCAAAAGACAAATTAGATCTTGGGTTAAAAACACAAGAAGAATATAATGTCATCAAAGCAGAATTAGTAAAATATATAAAATAGAAATTATTGAAAAAAGCATATAAACAAGAAACTACCGTTTTTGTAAATAACTTCCAACTATAAAAATTGCGTTATAGTCAAAAGAAAGTCTATTTTTATGATATAAATAAGAATAGACTTTTTATTATAAATTACTTCAAAATTGAATTGTAAGAATAGAACAGAAGTTTTAATCTTCGATTGAGGTTTCCCGTAAGGGAATCAATTTTATTTTAATTAAATTTAAAGATTAATTTTTTAGCCATGAAAAAAATATTAAGTCTCCATTTAAGGAGAAATAGTATCAGTCCAGCTATAATATAAGGAAGAGAAGAGAATCACCTAATTATTGAAAGCTTCACAAAAAAATAGCCCTACGAAACGCAGAGCTTAGATTATCTTCGGCTTATAGCCTTATTGTGAAAAGTCTTTCAAAACTGTGATACAAATATAATATAAAACATAATAGAAACAACTATATGTCAAAAACAATTGCTTACGACCTAGGGACTAACTCAATAGGATGGTCAATACGAGAAGATCAAAAAGAAGGAAATCAAATTTTAAATGCTGGAGTTATTACATTTAATAAAGGTGTTGGTGAAGAAAAAAATATTGAATATTCGCTTGCAGCAAGTAGGACGGGAAGACGCTCTTTGAGAAGACGTTATCAATCCCATAAATATAAGCTATGGAGTACTCTTGAAATACTAATCACAAGCGGATATTGCCCAATGACTATTGAAGAACTCGACTTATGGCGAAAATACACAAAAGGTATTGGTAGAAAATATCCCGTAAATGCGGTTTTATTCAACAACTGGATAAAACTCGACTTTAACAATGATGGAAAACCTGATTATACAAGTCCTTATGAATTACGAAGTGAATTAATTAATCAAAACCTTGATTTTACTCTTGAAGAAAACAGACACAAACTAGGTAGGGTTTTATATCATATTGCACAGCATCGAGCATTTAAAAGTAGTAAAAAAGTGCAAAGTGATGATAGTAAGGAAGTCAAAAAAGAAATTATAGATGAAGAATATATAGGTGCAGAAGCTCCGAAAGTAGCAGCGTTTACAAAATTTATTTTGTCGTTGGGGATTGAAATAAAAGAAACTGTAGGAGCAACTTTTTATGATGCCGAGACAAAAGGAATTCGGATTCGTGAAAACTTGCAACAATATGTGGTTCGCAAACAATTACAGCAAGAAATAAAATCTATTTTTGACTTCCAAGTTTTATCATTTGATGCTTTGTTTGGTAAAGAAATTGCAAAATCTTCTATTTTCTGGAATAGACCATTACGTTCACAAAAAGGGACAATTGGCAAATGTACTTTAGAACCTAATAAATATAGATGTCCTGTAAGTCATCCTGAATTTGAAGTTTTTAGGGCTTGGTCGTTTTTAAACAATATCAAATTTAGAAACAAACAAGAAAACGATAGCCAATGGACAAAACTGCCTTTAGAAATAAAAGAAGCCATATATCAAAAGTTATTTTTGGGTAGGTTGAAAGCTGATTTTGAATTTTCAGAAATAATTGATTTTGTTGAAAAGTACAATCAACACAGAAATTGGGAACTTAATTACAAAGCTAAAACTAATGTAGCAGCGAGTCCCGTTTCCGCTAGATTACAAGCTATTTTTGGAGAAAACTGGAAATTATTCACTCATAATACAACCAAAACTAGAATAAATAAAAAAGGCATAGCTCACAATATTACATACACAATAGAAGATATTTGGCATATTCTATTTTCTTATGATGATGAGGAAGAAGTAGAGCGTTTTGCTTCGGAAAATTTGGAATTAAACGAAAAACAAACCAAAAGCATTCTATTACTATGGTTTAAAATGCCTGTTGCTTATGGAATGTTGAGCAGTACTGCAATAAAAAACATTAATGTATTTTTACAAAAAGGATTAATTTATACCGAAGCTGTTTTGCTTTCCAAAATTCCGTCTTTGCTAAAAGAAACTTGGGCAAATAACGAAGACTTCTTAATAAGTGAAATTGGGAATATTATTGATACAAATAGGGAAGAAAAAAAGGATATTGCAATAGTAAATAATCTTATTGCTAAATATAAATCTTTAGAGTTAGAAGAACAATTTGGTTATAAAAACGTACAGTATAAGCTAGATTTAAGTGATAAAAATGACGTGTTAGATACATGCATCGAAAATTATGGAGCCAAAACTTGGGAAGGATTAGACGAAAAAATTAAAGAGTTAAGGATCAAAAAAATAAATGATTTTTATCAAAAATTTTTCTCTAATTCAAAAAGAGACTATTTCAAATCTCCACACTTATTAGATACTTTGAAACGCTTTTTAGATGATAATTTTAATTTACCAAAAAACGAACTCAATAAACTGTACCACCCTTCACAAATTGAAATTTATCCTCCTGCTAAAGAGCAATATTACAAACATTTAGATCAATCATTAACCTTATTGGATAGACCCGACAAAACAGGAGCTTTTAAAAATCCTATGGCAATGCGAACCCTTTTCGAACTTCGCAAATTGACCAACTATTTAATCATCACAGGACAAATAGAACAAGAAACACGGGTTGTCGTTGAAGTGGCTAGAGAATTAAATGATGCCAATATGCGTTGGGCTATTGAAACTTATCAAAATAGAAGAAGAGAGGAAAACAAAGAATTTGCATTGGCAATTGTTGAAATATTAGAAGAATTCCCAAATTCAAAAGCAAACCCAGAAAGTAATGAAGATATTGATAAATTTCGTTTATGGTTAGAACAAATAGAAGATGATACAACTAATGACGGTAAAAGTGAATATACTAAATACGAATGGGCTAATACTAAATCTAAAGTTTACAAAGCAGTATCTTCTGCAAAAGAAATGATTGACAAATACCGATTATGGAGAGAACAATCCTGTAAGTGTATGTATACAGGAAGACCAATAAATATGTTCGATTTATTTTCCGAAAACAATACCGATTTTGAGCACACTATTCCTAGAAGTATTTCTTTTGACAACTCTCTTGCAAACCTTACAGTCTGTGATTTTGCTTATAATCGAACTATCAAAAAAAATAAACTACCAACATCATTAGAGAATTATGAAAATGATACTACTATCAATGGAAAATATTATACCGCAATAAAACCAAGACTAATTGATTGGGAAAAGAAAGTAGAATCTATAAAAAACAATATTGAATTTTGGAAAAAGAAAAGTAAACAAGCTTCAGACAAAGAATTTAAAGATAAAGCAATCAGACAAAAACACCTTTGGAAAATGGATTTGGATTATTGGCAAAACAAAATCCATCGTTTTACAACAGAAGAAGTTACCATAGGATTTAAAAATAGCCAATTAGTAGATACTCAATTGATTTCTAAATATGCTTTTCATTATCTTAAAACTGTTTTCAATAAAGTTGAAGTTCAAAAAGGAAGTATTACGGCTGAATTTAGAAAAATATTTGGTGTTCAAGATCCAAACGAAAAAAAGAGTAGAGACTCTCATAGTCATCACGCAAAGGATGCTGCAATTCTAACCTTAATTCCAAGTGCAAATAAACGAGAAGAAATTTTAAAAAAGGCCTACAGTTACTATGAAAGTAATTACAAGCAATACACTGAAACTCCGTACAAAGGTTTTTCTAGAAATCACATTGATGAAATAAATGATAACACTTTGATAAATAATATTGCAAATGACCAAAGACTTATTCCTGCCAATAAAAAAGTAAGAGCTTCTGCAAAAATAGTTTACTTCAAAGATAACAATGGCAATAAAATAAAAGATGAAGAAGGAAACCCGATTTCAAAATACGCAAAAGGAGATAGCATTAGAGGGCAACTTCACAAAGAAACGTTTTTAGGAGCCGTGAAACTTTTAAAGAAAGATGAAAACGGAAAAGCTATTAGAAACGAAAATGGAAATTTTATATTAGATGACACAAAGTATGTAACAAGAAAATCACTTGTTTATAAAAAAAATAATGACAGTCCTGGTTTTTCTAAATTAGAAGAAATAGAAAAATGTATTGTAGATAAAAATTTATTTCAGATCATAAAAAAACAAGTGGAAACTGCTGGGGGCTTTAAAGAAGCTTTGACGGATGGGGTCTGGATGTATAGCACAGAAAGAAAAGATAAAGATGGAAAAATCGTAAAAAATGCAGAAAAAATAAATAAAATTAGACGCATAAGAGTTTTTACTGCTGATAAAAATCCACCAATAATAAAAAAACAAACTCATCAAACTGAAAAACCAATAGTGTTTTTAGAGAATAGGGATCATAAGCAAAACTATTATGCTACAAGCGGCGATGGTTACTTGTATTTGTTTTATGAAGGTGCCGTAAAAGGAAAGTTAGAAAGAGATTACGAATGCTATAGTTTATTAGAAGTTTCAAAACTCAACAAAATAAAAGCTACAACACTAGAAGATTTATTACCAAAATTAAAAACAGTAAAGAATACAGAAATACCATTACGAGCTATTTTGAAAAGTGGACAAAAAGTATTTTTCTTTAAAGAAAATATGGATGAACTAAAGGAACTTCCTAAAAATGAATTGATGAAAAGACTCTATAGAATTCTATATTTTGAAAAAGATGGGTTAAAAAAAGATGGCGGAATCAAACGAGACGGTAGAATACAATTTAAATTTCATTCAGAAGCTAGACAAGATACCAAATTAGAAAACGCAGAATCATCATTAGATTTTGAAAATCCTCATCCCAAATTACGCTTATCAAAAGGAAATTTTGATTTTGCCATAGAAAACAAAGATTTTACTATAAACGCTGATGGAACAATAAAATGGTTGTAACAAAATAATCTTATGATAAAACGAACCCTTTTCTTTGGTAATCCTGCCTATTTAAGCACCAAAAACGAGCAAATAATAATCTCTTATCCTGACAAGGAACAAGAAACCAAAACCGTGGCTATTGAAGATATTGGCGTTATCGTTCTGGAAAACCAACAAATCACAATTACGAATGGTTTGCTAGAAAAACTAATTCATAACAATGTAGCATTAATCAATTGCGACCAACAGCATTTGCCTATTGGTTTATTGATGCCTTTGAACGGACACACCGAACAGTCGGAACGGTTCAAAAATCAAATTAATGCTTCGGTCCCACTCAAAAAGAATTTATGGCAACAAACCATTAGTGCCAAAATTATAAACCAAGCGGGATTACTAAAAGAAAAAGGAATTCCGTGCCGAAAAATGGAGCTTTGGGCAAAGGAAGTAACCTCAGGTGATGCACTCAATCACGAATCCAGAGCAGCTGTTTTTTATTGGCCAAATCTCATCCAAATCGAAAATTTCACACGGGGACAAAAAGGAATCGCCCCTAATAATCTGTTGAATTATGGTTATGCCATTCTAAGGGCTATTACCGCACGAGCTATTGTTAGTTCTGGGATGCTGCCCACTTTAGGCATTTTTCATCGCAACAAATACAATGCGTATTGCCTTGCAGATGATATTATGGAACCGTATCGCCCGTATGTTGATTTGATTGTATGCCATATCATGGAAACTGAAGATACTTTTGAAGAATTGACTATTGACATTAAAAAACAATTATTGAGTATAGCCAGTATAGATGTTTTTATTGATGGAAAAAACAGTCCGTTGATGGTCGCCATGAGTAGAACAACACATTCCTTACACGAATGTTTTACGGGAACGACAAGGAAAATTTTATACCCCATTTATGTATGATGAACATTACACACGTTTAAACCAGTATAGAAGTTTGTGGATATTAGTATTTTTTGATCTGCCCACGGAAACGCAAAAAGAGCGTAAAATAGCCAGTACATTTCGTAAGAAATTATTAGACGATGGCTTTTCTATGTTTCAATTTTCTATCTACATACGATTTTGTGCCAGCAGAGAAAATGCCGAAGTACACACCAAAAGAATAAAAAACAACTTACCTGAACACGGCAAAATTGGTGTCATGCAAATAACCGATAAACAATTTGGTATGATGGAACTTTTTTATGGAAAAAAATTGGTAGAAACAGACAAACCTTCACAACAATTAGAATTATTTTAGTCTTAACAGGATTAAAAAAAAGTCTAACATCTTGTATTGCAACATACAAACACCTCCTTTTTTGATTTCAAAACAAACTCATAACTACCAACATATCAGTCAAT
>NZ_FRCL01000001.1:166310-535479 GCF_900142885.1 Flavobacterium xinjiangense
ATCATCTTTTTTGGTTTCAGTTGAGAATTATAAGCTAAAATACCATTTTTAAAGCAATTCGCAACATGGATGTGAAATGAATGCAATTCCATATATTGAGAATTACTTCACCTTTACAATTTTTATATATATTTGTTTTGAACAAAACGGACAGTTCTACACAAAAACAGATAACTATATAAGATTGATTATCAGGCATGTGAAATTGTACAAACAATATTAAAAACCTATAAATGAATAAAAACAACCTTCTCAACGATATACTAGATAATAAAAAGAAAGTGCTCGAATTAATAATTATTTCAATTATATTAGGAATTGGTGTGAGTTTTATAAGTTCAAGTTTATTTGATTACTTACAAATTGAAAATAATAATGCGCTGTGCTTATCAATTGGTCTTTTCTTAACATTAGTTAGTTTAATTTACTTTACATATAGCTTATTCGGGAAGAGAATATTTGACAAAGAAATTAATGGATTTTTCCTAGTGGACAGAGAAAACGAAAGCCTTATAGATATCGACAATTATTATTACTCAAACAAAATTTATCAATATCTTAATTCCGCACGAATAGAAGACTCAGCTATTGACAAAAAATGGTTGAAAACTAACTTTGGAAATATTGATAGTGAAAGAAATAACATCTTACCAATCGTTCAGGAAATTTCTGAATATTATTTTTTAGAAAGCCTGTCAACGCATTTATCAGAATTTTTCAACAGCACTCAATTTGACAAAAACAGACTAAAGATATATGAAAGAAATGATATTCCTGATATACTTTTAAGTAATCAATTTTTAGAATTATTTTCAAAGCCAATGCACCAAAGAGCTACTTTCATAGATGACGAAACGAATAACTCAGTTACATCATTTACAAGAGGAGACATTGAAGGTAAGGTTACATCAAGCTATAAAAATGGTGTAATGTTTAAACATTTTCATTTAGTTTTACCTAACGAAAGTAAACTATTAAGAAAGAACAATTCAACAATTATTATTAAAAACAAGCGATTTAAGATTACTGTTAGAACTCTTGTTAGTGGTGTCAACACCTACATCCCAGTTGAATTCAGAGAACTCTATTTAGGTTTAGATAAATATGATAAAAACCCTGCCTTCGTAACAACATATAGAATTAATATTGAATTTAATAAATTTTCTTTTCTCAAATCATCAAGTTGGGCATATTATAAGTGGGTAGACTCTTTTTTATATAGATTAGAGAAAAACGTATCCGAGAAATATTATTTTAATACTCAAATTGAATGGGACAAAATTTATCCAATCATAAAAGCATTACAGGTAAAAAGCACAAAAAAACCAACTATTAAATCGGTTAAATAACACAATATTTTAGGGAATCTTGTTGTTTTTAAAGATCATCATTACCACTAACAATTTTATAATAATCTTCAAGAAATTCGTTAGATTTTTCACGATTACTCGCTACTAGAAAGCTTCAGAGAAATCTGAAGCTTTTTTTATGCAACAAACTTAAGGTTGAGACGTTACTAATAATTGAACGGTACAAAACATCCAAAATGAAATTACCTCCCTACGACTTTTATCCAAGCATTTCAGACGAAAAAATAGTGTTGCGTCAAATTCTGGCTTCAGACATCCAAGACGTTGTAGAAATTTCATTTTACGACTCCATTCAAGCAAAGACAATTGAAGAAGCAACTGAAATGCTAAAGAAAATTGATATAGATTATGAGTCCGGTAATTCTATTCATTGGGGCATTGTAGACAAAGTGACAAATAATATTGTAGGGACTTGCGGTTATTATCGTGGCCTTGATAAAGGAATTGGTGAACTTGGTTGTGTTTTATTACCTCAATATAAAGGACAAGGTTTTATGTCGCTTGCCATGCAATTGGCCCTAAACTTCGGACTGGACACAATAGGGATAAAAAGTGTTAAGGCAATTACAACTATACAAAACGAGAAAGCAATACAACTTCTTAAAAGACTGAACTTTATTAAAATTGCTAACTTACAAGACAACGAGATTGAATATGAACTAAAGCTGAAAGTGTAATAGCAGAAATTTGGATCGTATCAAATTATAATTAGTCTGCATTCTGTTCAAAACCTGTTATAAAAATAAAGCTACTTTTAAGTATTATTCAACAAAAAAGCCTGTAAGGTATAAATACTTTACAGGCTTCAAACAACTAAATTAATTAAAACTTACTTAAAAAAACTAAAAATTATTAAATCTAATTACTACGAAAACAAGGTTATTTTAACTTCTACTAATCTTCGGAAACGATCGCTTTATTTTTATCTTGATTTACATCTAATAAAACTGTCGCACCATTATTATTCAACATAGTCATATTTAGGGTATCTAACTGCGCCAAGTTTTTGGACACTTTTCCGTAAAACATATTATACGAAATATTCATTTCCTTCAAATTATTCAATTTCCCAAGCTCCACTGGAACTTCTCCAATCATTTTATTGTCAAATAAACTTAGGTTCTCAAGAGACTTCAAATTTGCAATTTCAGGTCCTAATTCACCAATAAGTTTATTACTGTTTAAAAGCAATGTTTTCAATG
Organism: Flavobacterium xinjiangense; assembly: GCF_900142885.1. Lineage (GTDB taxonomy): Bacteria > Bacteroidota > Bacteroidia > Flavobacteriales > Flavobacteriaceae > Flavobacterium > Flavobacterium xinjiangense. The sequence goes on from NZ_FRCL01000001.1 coordinate 168,883, forward strand.
ATATCACACTATATAATGAACTTGGTATCTGACCGGTAATTTCATTATTAAATAAAGAAAGAACTTCTAAATTTTTCAAGTTTCCTATTTGTTCAGGCAGTTCACCTGAAAGACCGTTCATATATAATGCTAACTCTTGCAATTTATTCATTTCACAAACAGAGACCGGAATAGCTCCTGTTAAACTATTAAATGAGATATCTAGTATTTTAAGTTCTTTTAAATTCCCAACAATTGAAGGTATTTCTCCAGATAAATGGTTTTTATGCAAATCTAATTCTTGCAAACTAACAAGCTCAGCAATATCATAAGGAATTTCGCCAACCAAATTATTATTGGCCAAATTTAGTGAAACCACTTTTTCATCTTGCAATTTAACTCCATACCAAGTAGAAACGGGCTTTGATAAATCCCATTTTGTTACCCACTGACTTCCATTTGTTTTTTCGTATAATTTCACTAATGCATTTCTCTCTGAAGGTGCAACATTAGCCAATATCGAAAAGGAAAACAAAAGGGTAAAAAATAGAGTAGTTATATTTTTCATAAGTAGAAATTTTAACTTTTTACATATCTAAATTTACATACTTTTCAACTCAACGACAAATATAATCGACGAAATACACGTAATCATAAATTATATCACCGAATTTCCTACAAAATTATAAATATTTTTCTATAATAAAATTTATTATATTTGATTAACTAACCTTTAAAATCAATTTTATGGAAATGAATTTTTATGCTCTATTAGTTGCGGCTTTTTCAACGCTTGTTGTTGGATTTATTTGGTATAACCCAAAAGTGTTTGGAACAATCTGGATGAAAGAATCTGGAATGACCGAAGAAAAAATGAAAGGAAGCAATATGCTTCTTACTTTTGGAGTATCATTTATTTATGCCTTGTTAATCAGTTTTATGCTGCAAATCATCACGATCCATCAAACTGGCGCTTTAGGAATGGTGGGAGGAGATGCCAGCATTGCCAAACCTTCTTATGCCGCTTTTATGGCAGATTATGGAATGGCTTTTAGAACCTTCCAACATGGTGCTTTGCACGGATTTTTGGCAGGATTATTTTTAGCCCTACCATTAATTGGAACAAATGCACTCTACGAAAGAAGAAGTTTTAAATATACGCTGGTAACTGGAGGTTTCTGGATAGTATGTTTTATGATTATGGGCGGGATTATTTGCGCCTGGAAATAAAAAAATAGTTAAAGTAATCTCGTGCTCTTTTTGCAAGAGGACGAGATTTTTTATTTGTACTACTTATAGTTTTGTTGATCAAAAATCATATATCAGCAATTTTTATTATCTTAATGCTTTATACAAAATCTCCACAGGATGCAGAGCCTCTCTACCTGTACCATCAGAAATTTGATGACGGCAACTGGTACCTGACGCAGAAATTAAAGTTGTTGTTTCTTCGGTTCTAATTGTAGGGAACAAAACGAGTTCTCCAATATTCATAGAAATTTCATAATGCTCTTTTTCATACCCAAAAGACCCCGCCATACCACAACAGCCGCTTGGAATATTTAAAACTTTATAATTTACAGGAAGAGATAATATTTTTTTTAATGGCACCAATGATGACAATGCTTTTTGAAAACAATGCCCATGCATCCTAATACGCTCTTCATTGTCAGTAAACAAATTTGATGTAATTCTGCCTGCGTCTGTTTCGTTTGCTAAAAACTCCTCTATCAAAAACGTGCGCTTCGCTATTTCTTGCGCTTTTATTTTTAAACTCCCTCTGCACAAATCTTGATATTCATCTCTAAAAGTTAAAATAGCCGATGGTTCTATTCCTATCAAAAAAGCATTATCGGGCAAATTTTGACTAACAGAGACTACGTTTTTCTCGGCAATTTCTCGGGCTTTTTTTACCATACCTTTTGATAGGTACGTTCTTCCGCTGATTCCTATTGATGGAATTTCTACCTTATAACCTAACCGATTTAGTAATTTAACCGCAGTCTGACCAATAGCAACATCGTAATAATTCAAAAATTCGTCGTTGTACAAGTACACGGTTGGTTTATCAAAATTTCCTGCCTGTGAATAGGTTTTCATCCATTTTGAAAAGGTAATTTTGTGCATCATTGGCAAATTACGTTCGGTAGAAAAACCGGTCATTTTCTTTATTACAGTTCCAACAAAACCTTTTGTAGAAAAATTATAAACTGCCGGAATACTAGAAAATAGTTTATTGATAACTGGTGTATTACCAATTAATCTTGAACGGAATTTTATTCCGTTTTTATCATAATATTGCTGCAGGGTTTCCGCTTTTAATTTTGCCATATCTACATTCGAAGGACATTCAGACTTGCAACCTTTACAACTTAAACACAAATCTAAAACTTCCAACAACGCTTCACTATCAAATTTATTTTCCTTGTCAGAATGGGTTATCGTTTCGCGTAACATATTGGCTCGAGCACGCGTAGTGTGCTTTTCGTTGCGTGTTGCCATATAACTCGGACACATCGTTCCGCCGCTCTTTTCGGTTTTTCGACAATCACCTGATCCGTTGCACATCTCTGCCGCTCGAAGTATCCCATTGTTTTCCGAAAAATCAAAATAAGTTTCAGGCATGGGCGTATCCTGCCCTGCAGTATAGCGTAACGAAGTATCCATTGGCGGAGTGTCAACAATTTTACCTGGATTAAAGACACCCCATGGATCCCATGTGAATTTTACCTCTTTAAACAGTTGGTAGATTTCGTCTCCCAGCATTAATGAGATAAACTCCCCTCTCAATCGTCCGTCCCCGTGTTCGCCACTCAACGATCCTTTGTATTTCTTGACCAAATGGGCAATATCTGTGGCAATGGTTCTAAAAAGTGCCGTTCCTTCTTCTGTCTTCAAATCAAGAATTGGACGTAAATGAAGTTCACCCGTTGCTGCATGCGCATAATGTACGCAGTGCAAATTTCGCAGTTTTAAAATGGCGTTAAAATCTTCTATAAAACCCGGCAAATCATTTACATCAACGGCTGTATCTTCTATTACCGCGACCGCTTTTGCGTCACCAGGAATATTAGACAATAATCCTAATCCTGCTTTTCTCAAATTCCAAACCTTAACCGTATCTTCTCCAAAAACAATTGGAAAATAATTACCCAAATTTTTGGTTCTCATTTGAGCCTCCATTTTGTGGGCTATTTCAATAATTTCTTCCTTGGAATCTCGCAAAAACTCGACTACTAGAATCGCTTTTGGATCACCTTGCACAAAAAATCTGTTTTTGCTTTGTTCGATATTTTCTTTGGTACAGTCTAAAATATAGTGGTCTATCAACTCTATACTATCAGGTTGAAATTTTAAAGCTTCCAGATTTGCTATTAAAGATTCGTTGATACTATCAAAATGTATACAAACCAAGCCTGAAAAAGGTTTTAGTGCAGCAACAAGGTTCAGCTTAATCGCAGTCGAAAAAAATAAGGTCCCCTCCGATCCTGCAATTAATTTACAGAAATTGAATTTTTCCGTAAAGTTCCCAAATGGCATACTATCCCCCAATAAATCAAGCGCATAACCAGTATTGCGACGTGGAATAGATTTTTTTGGATAGTTCTCATCAAATAATTTTCTGTTCCCTTCATTTGACAATATCGTTTTTGCCTGAAGGTAAATATTCTGCTCCAGCTGGCTTACTACATTAATACCATTGCATTTATCTTCAAATTCTTTGTTGGTCAAAGAACCAAATATAACTTCATTTCCGTCAGCCAAAAAACCTTTAATTTCCAACAAATGTTCTCGTGTTGAACCATAAATTATTGATCTCGCACCACAGGCATTATTCCCAACCATTCCGCCAATCATGCAGCGATTACTAGTTGATGTTTCAGGCCCAAAAAATAATTGATAGGGCTTCAAATAAAGATTCAACTCATCACGAATGACACCCGGTTGAACCCATGCGGTTTTATTGGTTTCGTCTAAGGAAATAATTTTTGTGAAATGTTGAGAAATATCCACCACAATTCCGCTGCCCACTACTTGCCCAGCGAGTGAGGTACCGGCAGCTCTAGGAATAACACTAACTTTATTTTCTCTGGCAAATTGAATTATCTTCTGAATGTCGTGTTCCGTTGATGGTATTGCCACTGCTAATGGCATTTCCCGATAAGCACTAGCATCGGTAGCATATAGCGTACGCATTGTTTTATCAAAAAATAATTTCCCTTCTAATTGACTCGCTAACCTTTGAAGATTCATTTGGTATTCTTTTTAATTTTCATCAGACCCTTTTAGTGCTAATACTAAAACTGGATAATTGAGTTTTATAATCAAAAAAAGTTCTCTTATAAATAAGAAAACTTTTTACTATATCTTTTTACATACAAGCAAAACCTAAGGTTTTAACTTTGCAATTTGACATCCGTACTTTCAAATATTTTATCGGCAGAAGATGCAACAAATCCTTGGTACAATTCTCCGTTTTCCATTGGATATCGCAGTGCAAATTCATAATAACAAGAAGGTATTTCTTTAGTCCCTTCATCAAATTTAATAGCATTTAAATCAGCTAAAGTACTTGATTGTTCTAATAGTTGCGCTGGAGTTCCTTTTATTTCTCCACCAGAAGCATTCATTCTCCAATTGCTTTCTTTTAGAAATGAATTTAATTCTTCTAAGTTGGAAAAATTTGTCAATGCATTTACATTAATTGTAAAATGGTTTGCTCTAAACCCATATACATACATCCAAGCAGCATACTCAGATTCATCCAATAAAGTGTTATAGGTTTCAAATGAATTTGCATTCCAAACCGCGCCACTTAAAACTAAATCTTCCTTTTCAAAAACACTTTGATCACAAGAATCCAAAAGTTCTTTAACAGATAATTGCAACTCCTCTGAACATTTTTCTAATTCTAACTCTGAAATAAAAATTCTAGGAGCAGTATTATCTGTCGCATGTTCATAATGCCTTGCAAACAATTTTTTTGATTCAAAAACATATTCACCTTTCGATACATATCCAGCTTTTACAAATGGTTTTTCTAGTACGGCAATATTCACGCGCGCATCATTAAACGTCCTGATCGCAATATGATCGTTTTCAATTTTCTCACCTTTTTCTTCTAATAGGGAGTGAATTTTCTTGGCTGACGGGGTAATACTAGTGTACTGTTCCCATAATTTCGATAGTAAAAGATCTTTATTCATGATGCTAATATTGATTAGTAAATATGACACAAATTTACCTACTATATAACTACATTTACACTATATAAGCATTTTTATAAATTTTATGACTTTATTACCTGTTTAAAGTGTAAATTTGACAGTGTATTTACATTTGGTTCAATGAATTATAATCAAAACGTTTTTTTCTGTTTTAAAAGGCATCCATTCGTTTGTAAAATATGCCGTTTTAAAACTGATAATTAACCAATATAAAGTCGAATTCAATTTTAATTTTCTAATAAAAAAAACAGTGTTATGGCACGAACTAACCGCAATGAAAACATTGATTACATTAACCAACAAATCATCAAGATGCTAAGTGCAGATGGTAGAATTGCTTATTCTGAAATTGCCAAAGAATTAAAAATTTCCAATTCATTAGTACATCAGCGCATTCGAAAATTACAAGATTCAGGAATCATCAGCGGTTTTTCGGTTCAATTAAACCCTAAGGAAATCGGATACGAGACTATTACATACACCGGAATAGCCACTAAAGAAGCTCGATTTGCTTATTCAATCGCTGAAAAACTAAAAGAAATACCAGAAGTTGTAGAATGTCATTTTGTATCTGGAAAATACGCACTATTTTTAAAAATTGTAGCTGCCAACAACGAAGAATTCAGAAAGGTACTTTATGAACAAATACACAATATTGAAGGTGTTGGCAGCACTGATTCATTCATTTCTTTTGGATCAGCTTTCCAAAAAAATATTTCATTATTCTAAAATATAGCTTACGATATCTTGTCAATCGCTTTTGCTAAGTCAAAATCTTTTTCAGTAACTCCATCGGCGTCGTGTGTATTCAATCGAATTGACAGTTTATTATAAACATTGAATAATTCCGGATGGTGATTTCTTTTCTCAGCCATCAATCCCACTTGAACGATGAATCCCAAAGCTTGCGTAAAATCTAAAAATTTGAATTTTTTTTCGATTGCATTATCAATAAATTGCCAATCTTTCAGGTCTTTTAATTGGGATTGAATCTTTTCATCTGTATACTTTTCCATACTATTTTTATTTATTATCTAAAGTTAGTTAATTTCAAATCATATAAAAATACTTTAACTTTATTAACTAAATTTGACAAATATTAAATTTCAATTTGAATCCATCTTACTCTTATAAAATTTACTCTTCAACAGATGAACTTCCTGTAAATTGGGATGATTTAGCTACATCAACTATATTTTTATCCAAAAAATATCTGCAAGTATTAGAAAAATCATCTCCTGAAAATATGATTTGTCATTTTATAGGGATTTTTAAAAATGATCTCTTGGTTGGAATTGCCGTTTCCCAATTTTTAGATTTGAATAAACTGGAATCTTTTGGAGAACGGGATAAATGTATAAAAACCGCCCTAAGAAATTTTGCTTTCAAGAATTTTTGCTCCAATGTTTTATTGATTGGGAACAATATGCTGACGGGGCAAAATGCTTTCGCTTTTTCAGAAAAAATTGATGAAAAGCAAGCTATTAAAACCTTAAAAATAGCATCCTCTGCATTAAAAAAAATTTTTGAAACAAAAGGAAAAAAAATACATATCACTTCGTTTAAAGATTTTAACCAAGCGGAACTGAAAAACTTTGATATTTCCGAATTCAAAAACAACTATCAATTTTCTACACAGCCTAATATGGTTTTTACCATTGATAAAGCATGGAAATCAGAGCAAGATTATATTAATTCCCTTTCAAAAAAATATAAGGATCAATATAAAAGAGCAAGGAAAAAAGCGGATTTGATTGAGAAAAGAAAAATGAACCTTGAAGATATTATCGCATATGAAGAAACCATTTATGACTTATACATTCATGTAGCAAAAAATGCTCCTTTTAACACTTTCTTTCTACCCAAAAATCACTTTAGAACCTTTAAAGAAATCTTTAAAGACAAATTCCTTTTTTATGGTTATTTTATTGATGAAAAACTAATAGGATTCAATACTCTAATTAAAAATGGAGATGTAATGGATACCTATTTTTTAGGTTACGATGAAAGTATTCAGCGTGAAAAAATGTTGTACTTAAACATGTTGTATGACATGATTGCTTATTCAATTAATAAAGGTTTCAAGGAAATTATTTTTGCAAGAACGGCACTGGAGATCAAAAGTTCAGTAGGCGCAAAACCAGTAAAAATGTATGGATTTATAGCTCATAGTAATCCTATCATTAATTCTCAGATATCTAAAATATTTAGATATTTAGAACCGGAGACTATTTGGCAGGAACGAAATCCTTTTAAATAAAACAAGCTACTAAAGCTATTGAATTGCCACTTTCATTTGTTTGTGTAAAATTTCGACATTATATTCCGTTTCTTTGCCGCAATATTCCCCATCCATTTGAAAACTTACTGGAAAATTAGTTTTTATAAATGCTTGATTAGTTGATATAATTTCGACATCATTAGATTCAATCGGCATATTTCCCGTTATAATTTGTCCAAAAACGTACAGATCCAAGTTTTTCAAAATTACCAATTCAAACATTCCGTCGTTCATTATGCCAAAAGGGTTAATAACAACTCCCGTACCATATTTTTTAGAATTAGCAATAACAATCATTCTAGCAACACAATTTATAGTTTCATTATTGGCGGTTATTGTTGCCGTAAAAGGCCCCTCAAAATCTATTAAAGTGTTTACTGCCTGCAGTGCATAACCCAATTTGCCTCGGACTGTTGCGTTCTCGTAGTTTTTAACGAGCTCTGCATTAAGCCCTAAATCACTCAAATGCAAGCTGATTTTATCATTTATAGTAATAACGTCAATTTCTATATAATCATTGAGAAACGCAATTTTAAGGTTTTCTTCCAGCGTTAAATTCAAATCTAAATCAACTGCCAGACCATTTGCTGAACCTGCAGGCAAAATTCCAAGAATAACATTCTCTTTTTCCATTGCCTCGGCAACCATTTTTATAGTACCGTCTCCACCAACAACGATGATTCTTTCCGGTGTATATGTATTGTAAAGTGTTTTTATATTTACAATATCATTTGCTCCTGAAGTATTATAAATTACAAGGTTAAGATTTTCTTTTTCAGCAAAAAACAAAGCCCCTTCTGTTAATTCCGCTTTATCAATATCTCCCGAAATAGGATTTACAACCATAATGATATTTTTTCTCAAAATTTAGCTACATTTAGTGATTAAAAAATCCAAGTTACAATTCCCATCAAAAGTACAATAAATGAAGCCTATTTTAAAATTATATCGAGGATATGCAAATGATCAGGAATTAATTGTGATGGGGCATGTTTTTAGACCAACAAGTACCAAAGATTACAATTTTCAGAAAAAAAATTTTAAAAACGCTGCTTCGGTAATCCGAATGTTTCGGATAAAAACACAGGCAAACGCTGATGTGTATTTAGAACACAATAATGTAAAAATCCATACCAAAACGTTGAATGACGGTTATTTTAAATTTTGTGTCCCTTTAGACCAGTACACAAAATATGGATGGATTGATTACACCGTAAGTATCCTTCACGAAAATGAAACTATTGCAACAACGGAAAGCTACATACGCCCGCATAAGGGGAATTTAGGAATTATATCTGATATTGACGACACTTTTTTAGTTTCAAATACTGAAAATCCGTTGATGAAATTATACATTCTATTATTTAAAAATATTGACAACCGTAAGGTTTTTGAAGATGTTGTGCCTCATTACCAAGCTTTGAGTTCTGCCGGAAGAAACAATAAAGAAGAGCAGAATGCCTTTTTTTATGTGTCTAGCAGTGAATGGAATTTGTATCGTTTCATCGTAAAATTTACCGAAATTCATCAATTGCCACGCGCGGTATTATTATTGAAGGATATCAAAACCAGCCTTACCGATTTTTTCATGACCGGAAGGGGCAATCATAATCATAAGTTTGATAAAATAAAACACATTTTAGAATTTTATCCTAATTTAGAATATGTACTCCTGGGGGACGATTCTCAACATGACCCTTTTTTATACGAAGCAATTTGCAAAATTTTCCCCGTTACTGTAAAAGCCGTTTATATTAGACAAACAGGGATTCACAAAAAAGAAAAAGTGGAAGTCATATTAAAAAACCTAGAGAGCTTAAAAGTATCTGTTTGTTATTTCAAAAATAGTAAAGAAGCCATTGCTCACTCAGAGATGATGGGATTGATTTGACGAAAAAATAACTGATATAACTATCTATTCTAAAAATAAAGCAATAAAAAAAGTTAGATTTTCCGTTCTTAAAAAGCGACCAGAGGAAGCTCTTTTATTAACAAAAAATCTAACTTTTTTTTGCGAGTTGATAAGCCTCGGAATTAAAATGTAAATCTGAATCAGCTACAAATTATCAATTTCTTCCTGAACGAGTTCCCAATCCAATAGCAGTTTATCTAACTCTGCTTTCTTCTTGTTGTAGGCCATGAAAAATTTAGCATCTTCAATATGTTTATCATAATTAGAGGCCAGCATTTTATCATCGTTCTGAATGTCTTTTTCCAATTGCTTGATTTGACTTTCTACTTTGCTCAATTTATTTTGCAACGCTTTCCCCTTTTTCTGATCTTCGTACGACGCCTTATTGCTTTCTTTTGGAGCAGAAGCCTTTAGTGCATCTTTTTTCTCAACTTCACGCATATTTTCCATATTACGTTGTTCCAAGAAATAGTTGATGTCGCCTAAATATTCTTTTATTTTTTGATCTTTAAATTCGTAAACTAAATTTGACATCCCTTGCAAGAAATCCCTATCGTGAGAAACCAACAACAAGGTTCCTCCAAATTTTTGCAAAGCAGCTTTCAAAACATTCTTGGATTTAATGTCTAAGTGATTGGTAGGCTCATCCATCAATAAAACATTGATAGGCTGCAAAAGCAATTTACATAGCGCTAAACGATTTCTTTCACCCCCAGAAAGGACTTTTACCTTTTTCTCCACATCATCCCCACGAAACAAGAAAGAACCCAGCATATCGCGTACTTTCATGCGGTTTGTGTCCGCAGCGGCGTCCTCCATGGTTTGTAACAAGGTGATTTCACCATCTAGGTATTCCGCTTGATTTTGAGCAAAATAACCAAGCTGTACATTATGACCTAACTTTATCGTTCCTTGGTATTCAAATTCGTCTACAATAGCCTTGATAAATGTGGATTTCCCCTGACCATTTTGTCCCACAAAAGCAATTTTGCTCCCACGTTCCACTAATAGATTGATATCTTTCAAGATGGTTTTATCACCATAACTTTTGGTCACATTTTCAGCCTCGACAACTACTCTACCAGGTTCTTTAGAAACAGGAAAAGTAATATTCATTACAGAATTATCATCTTCATCTACTTCGATGCGTTCTATTTTATCGAGTTTCTTAATCATCGATTGTGCCATTGAAGCTTTAGAAGCTTTGGCACGAAATTTCTCGATTAATTTCTCTGTTTCTTCAATTTTTTTTGCTTGATTTTTCTGCGTTGCTAATTGTTTCTCTCTGATTTCGTGACGCAATTCTAAATATTGAGAATAGGGTTTGTTGAAATCGTACGCTTTCCCAAGTGAAATCTCAATAGTCCTATTAGTCACATTATCCAAAAACATTTTATCGTGTGAAACAATTACCACTACACCGGGATAATTTCGTAAGAAACTTTCCAACCATATGATACTCTCGATATCCAAGTGATTCGTAGGCTCATCCAGCAGCAATACATCGTTTGCCTGCAACAATAGTTTGGCAAGTTCAATACGCATTCTCCAACCTCCAGAGAAAGTTTCGGTTTGATTGTCAAAAACTTCTCTTTTAAAACCTAGACCAAGAAGAATTTTTTCTGTATCTCCAACGTAATTGTAACCGCCTAATAATTCAAAACGGTGGGTGTAGTCCGACAGATCTTCTATGATTTGGCTATACTCTTCGCTTTCATAATCCGTACGAGTGACTAATAAATGATTAATTTCAGCCAGTTTATTTTCTACAATTTTAATATCTGTAAAAGCCTCATATGCCTCTTCAAGCACAGTCCTACCTTGCTCAAAATCGATATCCTGACGCAGGAAACCCATTCGAACTTCTTTCTCCTGAGCGATGCTTCCAGAGTCTGGAAGAAAATCTTTGGCTAAAATTTTAAGCATGGTGGATTTTCCAGCACCGTTTTTTCCAACGAGACCAACTCGATCACCTGCACCCAAACGAAAGGTGACTTCTTCAAACAAATAAGAACCTCCAAAAGAAACAGATAAATTGTGTATATTGAGCATAATTTGTGATAATGTTACATCAGTACCTTTTCTAAAAATGTACCTTTGTTAAAAATTTTTGCAAATGTTAAAAAAAGGATCCAAACTAAATAGTATTTTAACAGGAACTTGTCCTAAATGTCAGAATGAGAGTATGTATTTGGATAAAAATCCACTACATCTGAATAAAATTTTAGATATGCATGAAAATTGCAGCCATTGTGGTTTTAAATATCAAATTGAACCTTCCTTTTTTTATGGCGCAATGTATGTGAGTTACGGATTGAATGTCGGCATTGGAATTGCAGCTTTTATTATTTCTTATGTATTTTTTAGCGCTTCGATAAAAGTGGCTTTTATTTCCATAATTGTATCACTTATTGTACTATTTCCATTTGTTTTACGATGGTCAAGAAATATCTACATCAATATGTTCGTTTCTTATGATCCCCAGTCAAATCTGAAATAAAACTATTTCTTGCCTTTAGGCAGAAACCTGTTGATATCAATTTCCTTGTTTAAGGGTATATTAAATTCTACTAAGTCAAATAATGATTTGGCCATTGAAGGACCTAACATAACCCCTCTCGTACCTAATCCATTAAGAATATGAACTCTGTCATAATCGTAATGTGTTCCTACCAATGGCCTTCTGTCTTTGACTGTTGGTCGAACTCCGGCAAAATGTTCCACAATTTCAAAATCACAGGTGATAATCTCTTTAATTCTTTCGATTAATTCTGCTTTCCCTTCTTGCGTTGGAAAATCTGTTTTATCTTTCCAGTTATATGTCGCACCAACTTTGAATAAATCATTACCCAGAGGCAAAATAAACACACTTGTATTAACGATTACATCCAAATTAAGTCCCGCAGCTTTAATAATAAAAAGTTCTCCTTTTGTGCCGTCTAATGGTAAATTTTTAAAATAAGGATTAGAATTCATTCCAAAACCTTCTGCAAAAATAATATGTTTAGCCTCTATATTTTTATATCGAATACTATCCTTTTCTATCTGTAAAGCATCATAATCAAATGATTCTTCTTGAAATAATTTTTCCTTGATAAGATATTCTTTGTACTTATCCAGCAACAATGCTGTGTCCACGTATCCCGTTTGCAGCACTTCCCCATAATCATAAGGAGAATCAATTCCTTGGTATTTTTTATGAATCAATTCCGTAGAAAGAAAAGGAGCAAGCGCCATTTTATCGGAGGCAGCAAACCAATTATTTTGCTCTTCCACAGAAAAAAATTTTCTTAAAATTGGCTTCTTAAAATCTACTTTACATTTCAATTTCTCTTCTAAAACAGAATAAAAATCATTCATGAGAAGTAATTGCTCCTGAGCAAGCCATACTTCACTAAAGCGCTTTAAAATAACAGGATTGTATACCCCCCCTGCAATCCTTGAGGAATTTTGTGAATTATTATCAAATACAAAAATAGATTTATCATGTTGCAATGCTATTTCTGCAAATGAAATTCCAGCTAATCCCGAACCTATTATTAAATAATCAATCATCTGTAGAAGTACTTTTTAAAAAACACAAAGGTAGTTTATTAACATAAAAAAACTCTTACCGCAATAGTAAGAGTTTCTGTAATATAAAATATGAAATTTAGTAATTCCACATATCTTGTTCAAAATTGCGAATCTTTTCTTTTACTCTTTCCGATTCTAGTAATTGATTCTGAGCATTATCTTTCATATAATCTTTAATCGCTCTATCTCCATAGATATTTTCTTCTTTGTAGATTGTACTATTAAAACGCCTTGAATTCAAAATTTGATCGAAAGAAACAGGCATAGCTGAATTTTTATCATTGAAAGCTTTCGCTTCATGCAAAACTTCTCTAGCCGCTGGGAAAAATATCCAAAACAATTCGATATAATCTTTCTCATCGCTGTTCATAGTATACACATCCGGTGTAACTGGACAAATACCTAGCAAACGATATTTCAATTCACTTTGACGTTTATCAAAATACCAGTATCCCTTGATTTTATATTGCGTAACATCCTGTGCTGTTAAATCTTGTTTCAAGATGTTCTCAGCCGCTACTGCTTGACCTGCATTTATTTGTTCTCTACCAACATCGGTTGTGTCAATGCGTGAAAGCGAACCTTGAATGTCTTTAAGTGATTTTTTAGTATTAAAATAACTATCGGTATAGACTTCAGTAATTTTACCATTTTTCATTGCTTTTGTCAATACATCGTATAAAGAACGTCTGTCAGAACCAATGTTTGCGGTGTCAATTGGAAAATATAAAGAGAAATTTATCTTTTCACTAAGATCAATAATTTCCCAAGTTGTTTTACCCATCAATACATCTCTATCGTGAACATAACCGTATGCCAAAGGCTTGTCATTATCCGAAATAAGTTGCGCAGCGGTTTTTAGGCCAATTTGATCTGGTGTTTTAGCATTAAGCAAATTAGATTGTGCTACAGATGTAAAACTCCAAGTGACAGAGATAATAGCTATTAAAAAATTTCTTACATTCATCATTATATCATAATAAGTTATTGAAGTATGTTTTGCTTAAAACGTACTTACTATTGTATTTCAAAAATTACCGGAGCCGTTCTAGGCAATAAATAACTGCCTGCTCCAACAAGTTTAGTTTTAATTTCAGAAATAGTTACCTGATCACCTCTTCCTACTTTAGAAAGAACTGCTTTACATTGCGCATTTAACTTGTTACCGGGAACTACTACAGTAGGTTGACCAGTAACTTTAAAATTAAATCCAACTACATTTAATCCAACTTCAAAATCAAAATCTACCAATTTGGCTCCGATTGTTGCAATTTCTAAGTTTGATTTAGGACCTTTTACAACTCCCATTTCTCCTCTGATTGTTCCAGCAGGACCAGGAATACCTTTTATTCTAAACGATTTTTTATCCGATACTTTAGAACCGTCAGGAAGTGTAGCAGTCACATTAATAACTGTTTCTGTTCCCCCGCCTGGGCTCATATTATATTTTCCTCCACCAGCTGAACTTAAACCTGGAGCAGAAGCTGATACTTTATCAGCTGAAACCCCGGCAAAAGAAATTGTCATAGGATTTACAACACCTCTATAAACGACATTCATTTTATCAGCAGAGATTGTAGCTGATTTTGGTCTTGCTACGACAACATATTTATCTTTGATAGGTAAACTTACAACCTTACCGTTTTCGTCAAAATTGAAAGAACCTCCTATTGGATGCTCGCCTATGCTACCCGCTCCAAAAGAGAAATTAGCTTGACCTGCTTGTGCCGCAACACTTGAACCATTTACAATTACTGATTTAGCTTTTAATGATGGATCAAACTTACCTAAGATAATTTTTCCCTTCACAGCTTCACCTTGAAAGAAAACTGATTTTTCAAGAACAACTATCGGTTGGTATGCTGTAAGAGAAGCTGCCGCAACCAAGTCTGATTGAAACATCCCTGTCATAACATCACTTTCAGTAGTTTTTATATCCGCTTGTAATTGCGATAATTTTGTAATTGTAGCAATAAGTGGGTATCCTTTGTAATTGTAATCTATCCAATCTAATTTCGCACCTGCTTTTTCAGAATAAACTGGCTTTGTCGCAAATCTAGCTTCGATTTTTTTCATCTCTGATTCGGCAACTGAGCTTCCTCCAATTTGTTTGATCTGAACAGAATAATTATTTACTTTATCCAAAAACTCCTGACCTTGCTTAGAAACTCTATCTCCTGTAAAAAACATTCTGTCAATTAAATCTCCCTTATCCATTTGTTCGTAAGGCAAATTCCCTTCTGCATCTCTCACGAATTTTTTAGTAACGGTCGTTTTAATGTTTTCTATGTAATCATTAAACTCTTTAGATACTGCTCTAATCTTCTCTACTTTAGCTTTTTTATCGCCAAATTGACCAGGCTGATCTACAGCTTTTTGAGACAATTGCTCAAAAGAAGATTGATTTCTTGTATCTGTTATAGAGTTAGACTCTACTATTTTATTATTCAAAATTCCAAAGGCAGATAACACTTCTTTGGACATATTTAATGCTAACATTGCGATAAAAACCAAGTACATTAGGTTAATCATCTTCTGTCTAGGGGTTAGTTTTCCTCCTGCCATATTTTCTACTAATTAGTTTATTATTTTTATATAGTTTGAAACTAATTATCCTTTGTTATTCATTGCAGAAAGCATTCCACCGTATACATTATTTAATGATGACAAGTTAGATGTCAAAGACTGCATTTGGTCTTTCAATTTTAAATTATTCTCAGCAACTTCTTCATTTATTTGTGCATTTCTTGAAGCGCTTTGTAATTGAATTTTATATAGACTATTTAAAGATTCCATTTGGGCTGCTGCCAAAGTCAACTCTTCACTGTATTTTTTAGTTGAATTAATCGAATCTACAGTTGGAGCAATCCCTTTTGCAGCTGATTCGAAATTTTTAATACTGCTACCTAAACTAGCCATCAATTCACCATCAATTTTAGCGTCTTTTAGCATTGCATCTAATTTTTGAGATAACAATCCTTGAGCATCAGAAGGAGTTTCTATTTTAGCTTTTTTTGGACCTGCAGACTTACCGTTTGCAAGTTCTGGATAAACTAATGTCCAGTCTAAATCGTCATCAACTGGCTCAAATGCAGAAAGCGCGAAAATTAATGCCTCAACAACCAAACCTATGGTTAACATTAAATTTCCTGTTATAACTCCAAATTCGATGTGAGTTATCTTAAATAATGCACCAATGATAACAACTGCTGCTCCCATCCCGTATGCGAAATTCATTTGTTTTTTGCTTAGTAATCCCATAATATTGTTTTTTAGGTTTATTTGATAGATTGATTTGGTCTCTTTATTTTATTTTGCTTTTTTACCGTTTCCAGTAGTCTGTAATCCCATGTAATCTTGAACAGTTCTGAATCCGATAAAACTTCTTGCAGAATCTGCATATTCAAAATCTCTAGTACTTACTTGCAGGAAGTAAGAAACATCTTTCCATGAACCTCCACGAACAACTTTACGTTTATTGGAAGCATCTAATACATTTGGATTCATTGAAGAAACATATTCGTAAGCGTTTGGATCATAAGACGAATCCGTCCATTCAGAAACATTTCCTGCCATGTTATACAAATTATAACCATTTGGCTCATACGATTTTGCCTCTACAGTATACAAAGCTTGATCCGCTGCGTAATCTCCTCTATTTGGTTTGAAATTAGCCAGGAAACAACCTCTGTCGTTTTTAGTGTAAGGACCTCCCCAAGGATATGTTGCAGACTCTAAACCACCTCTTGCAGAATATTCCCATTCTGCTTCGGTAGGTAATCTGAAAGAATTGATCAAATCATGACCTTTCTTTTTAGATTTTACGTAAGTATTTTTATTTAGCGTTCTCCAAGCACAAAAAGCTTTGGCTTGTGTCCATTTTACTCCAACAACTGGATAATCGCCGTATGCTTTATGCCAAAAATAGTCATTATGCATTGGCTCATTGTACGAGTAAGCAAAATCTTTGATCCATACCGTTGTGTCAGGATACACATTCACTTCTTCGGTTTTTATAAAATCTTTTCTTTTCCCAACTTTAGCTTTGGCTGCAGCCTGAATATCCATCCAAGAATAACGGAATTTTAATTTATTCACGTCAATCGTACGCAATCCATTATAAGAGGCTTCTATAGGCAAATACATAGAATCCATCACTTCAGTATAGTACTCATCTGGATACAACTTAGTATCTTTAATTAGTTTTACTTTTTTGTTCAGTTTTCTACCGGCATAAGGATCATCAGCAGTTCCTACACTATAATAGTTATCGTACATATACTTATCGTATGCCGTCATTTTTTCAGGATCTGAATCGTTGAAAGCAAAATCACCAATACTACCGGCATTTTTACCTTTTCCTTTTCCATCACCTGCTTTTTGCCCACTTTCGTCAGCAAGAATTGCCAAACGAACTCTCATAGTTGAATCTTTTACCCATTCTACAAATTGGCGGTATTCACTATTGGTAATTTCAGTTTCGTCCATGTAAAAAGAACGAACAGTAACTGTTTTTGTTGGAGCATCTTCAACATCAGCTAAATCATCATCTGATTTACCCATAATAAAAGCGCCTCCTGGAACTAAAGTCATTCCATAAGGTTTTTCAGGATGCCATTTTCCTCCATTAACACCAACTAGTTCTCCTTTGTCGCCTGATTTACCACAGCCAATTAATAGGGTCAATATTGCCGTAAATGCAATGAACTTCTTCATATAAATTTGGATTATCTATTCATTATTTTTAAGTGTGTAAACCTATTTATTATTTATTTAAAAAACAATCTTTTCTTACTAAACAACATGTTTTTTATAAAATATCATTAATAAAGCCCCAAAAAACCTATAATATATTTTTTCTTTGTGCTTTCCACCACCTTTCTGGTAATTCTTGATTGCATGCTAATAAATACTCATCGTAGGAACATGGTAATAACGTATTTCTTTTTAGTTTATTATTACCGTTAGAAATAAAAGGAATCTCTATCCACCAGCGGTCCGTTTTGTCACTTTTGTAAAAAACAAGTTCTTCCTCTTCTAATGGAACTATGTATTTAATATAGTTCTCTCTGCTTCCATAAGGATACTCATTAGAGCGATAATGAAATCCTTCAATAAAATACCAAATTATTTGTGCAATTATAACCGATTCCTGCTTTGAATTATTATGATTAAATATTCCAAAAGAAGTCACTTTATCACTTATTCCCGCATATCTGGATAACGAACAAATCTCTTTTCCATTAAAACCATTCGGTGCAAACGAAATAAAATTCCCTGAATCAGAAGATTTAACCGAATTCAAATCAATACTTACTAAATCTGCATCTCTAAAAACAGGTTCCGAAAGAGAGATATTATTAGAAATCTCTCCCAACCTGTACGCATCAAAAAATAATTTTTCTATCAAATCTATTTCTTCTTGCGAATTAAAATACGTTTGATAACCTATATTGCAATAGTTAAAAAGATTATTAGGTTCGTCTACAATTATTTTTGTCAAATACGAAGACGCCGAAACCTCCTCTTCATCCTTGCCAAAATCAAATTTATTGTCGATCGAAACTAAATTGACCATCTGCTCTAAATCATCATAAGCTCTATAAAGTGCATAAGTCAAATCCTGAGAACCGCCAATAACTATAGGAGTAATTTTTTTCTTGATTAAACTTGCCACAACTTTCTTTAGTGCAAAATAAGTATCAGCACTTGAATTCCCTGCAAGAATATCACCTAAATCAGCAATTGAGGCATCCCAGTTCCCTGGAAATAATCCGTACAACTCTTTTCTCAGTGGTATTAAATCAACATCAGAAATTGCGTTTTTATCTCCTCTATTTTCTAAAACGCCTATTACGGCAATTTTAATCTTGTTTAAATCTGGAAATTGTTCTTTTGTATGCAAAACAATTTTGCTTCCCAGTTGCTGAGAAGTCAATCCACTTATATAATCAAGGATTTCATTATCTACTGGTTTTAGAAAATCAAATTCCATTTTATTTCTTTTTTTTCCGTCCCCCGCCTCTTTCGCCTTAGCAAAAGAGAAATAAAACTGGAATTAGTTATCGTTTATTACTTTTTTACTGCTGGTTTCTTAGCTGCCGGTTTCTTTGCAACAGCTTTTTTTGCAGGTGCTTTTTTAGCCGCTACTTTTTTAGCTGGTGTTTTCTTGGCAATCATTTCCTGAACTTCAGCTAATGTCAACTTTGTTGCATCAACATCTTTACTCAATTCGATTTTGATTTTTCCTTTGGTGATAACAGAACGTCCCCAACGGGCTTTTTCAACTAAGATTCCTTCGTCTTCCCAATTGTGCAAAACCTTATCAATATTTTTCTGCAATTTATCTTCAATCAAAGCTTCAATATCAGCTTGAGACAAATTATCAAAATCATATTTCTTACTTACGTTAATAAACAAACCGTCCCATTTGATAAAAGGACCAAAACGACCTGTTCCTTTTTGAACGCCTTCACCTTTATAAACTGCAATCGGTGCATCAGCTAATGCTTTTTCGTCGATTAATTCTTTTGCTCTTTCTAAATCAACGTCCAAAGGATTTTCGCCTTTTGGCAAAGAAACAAAAGCTGCTCCATGACGGATGTAAGGACCAAAGCGACCATTACTTACCTCAACTTCTTCTCCTTTATATTCTCCAAGATTTTTTGGCAACAAAAATAAATTTAAAGTTTCCTCTAAAGTGATGTTTCCAATATTTTGATCCGACATTAAACTGGCGAATTTCTTCTCTTCATCATCTGCAGCTCCAATTTGAGCCATTGGTCCAAATTTCCCTAAACGCACCGAAACTGGCTTACCGGTTTTTGGATCCGTTCCTAGAATTCTTTCGCCACTTTCTCTTTCTGCATTAGCTTCTACATCTTTTACCGTTGGGTGAAATTTATCGTAGAACTCCTGCATCATTTTTGTCCATTCAATATTTCCTTCGGCAATTTCATCAAAATCCTGTTCGACTTTTGCAGTGAAATTATAATCCAATATATTTCCGAAATTCTTTACCAGGAAATCAGTAACAATAGTTCCAATATCTGTAGGAACTAATTTCCCTTTGTCTGAACCGGTATTTTCTTTCAGCAACTTCTCTCCCACTTTCCCAGATTGCAAAGTCAGTTGCGTATAATTGCGTTCTTGTCCGTCAAGATTTCCTTTCTCGACATAATTTCTGTTGATAATAGTAGAAATCGTTGGTGCATAAGTAGAAGGACGGCCAATTCCCAATTCTTCTAATTTTTTCACCAAAGAAGCTTCTGTATATCTTGCAGCTGCACGAGAATATCTTTCTGTAGCCGTGATGTAATTGTTTCCTAATTTTTCGTTGACTTTCATCGCTGGCAACATCCCTTCTTGTTCTTCTTCATCGTCATCATGACCTTCCAAGTATACTTTTAAAAAACCTTCAAAAAGCAATACTTCTCCAGATGCCGTGAAAATTTCACCATGATTATTCGCTTCAATTTTCACGTTAGTACGCTCTAATTGCGCATCACTCATTTGCGAAGCCAAGGTTCTTTTCCAAATCAAATCGTACAAACGCGCTTGATCTCTGTCGATATTTACGGTGTGGCGCGACATATCCGTAGGACGAATTGCCTCGTGCGCTTCCTGTGCTCCTTTGCTTTTATTGACAAAAGTTCGAGGTTTTGAAAACTCTTTTCCGTAGGATTTGATAATTTCCGCTTCGGCAGCTTCCATTGCATCTTTAGATAAGTTTACACTATCCGTTCTCATATAGGTTATAAGTCCAGCTTCGTATAAACGTTGTGCGAGTTGCATGGTAATTCCAACAGGTAAATACAATTTTCTCGCCGCTTCTTGTTGCAAAGTCGAAGTTGTAAATGGACCAGTTGGTGATTTTTTGGTAGGTTTAGTTTCTAAATCCGCTACCTTATATGTAGAACCGATATTTTTATTTAAAAAATCTTCGGCTTCCTTTTTTGTATTGAAATTTTTAGGAAGTTTTGCTTTGAATGTTTTTCCTGCTTCGTTAGTAAATTCTGCTACAATAGAATAAGTAGCCACGGCTTTGAAATTCTGAATTTCTCTTTCACGCTCTACAATCAAACGAACGGAAACTGATTGTACACGTCCGGCAGAAAGTCCACCTTTTATTTTTCTCCAAAGTACAGGAGACAATTCATAACCAACCAATCTGTCTAAAACACGACGCGCTTGTTGTGCGTTGACTAAATTATAATCGATTTCACGTGGATTATCAATCGCTTTAAGAATCGCTGTCTTCGTAATTTCGTGAAAAACGATACGCTTAGTTTTCTTTTTGTCTAATTTTAATTCTTCGGCAAGATGCCAAGAAATAGCTTCTCCCTCGCGATCCTCATCACTTGCTAACCAAACCATTTCGGCATTTTTGGCTAATCCTCTTAATTTGGTAACCAATGCTTTTTTATCAGCAGAAACTTCATATTTAGGTTTGAAACCATTTTCTACATCTACCCCAATTTCTTTGGAAGGCAAGTCGGCAATATGCCCATAACTTGACTCCACTTGGAAATCACTTCCCAGAAATTTTTCAATTGTTTTTGCCTTTGCAGGTGACTCAACTATAACTAAATTCTTTGCCATGTCCCGATTGTTTATGTCGGCAAAAGTATATGATTTTTTTAAATTTTGAGTTTTTTAAATTTTAAAAGTCAAATTTCTCGTTGAAATGCAGGTTTAAGACAGCCTGAAGTGAATTGAATTTTGAAGAATAAAATATCAAATAATAAAAATCTCATCGTACAATTTGCAACATAATTTTAATTCAAATGCCCTAGCCCCGATTAAAGTGAAAATCCCGGAGTCTCGCTGGCTTACATTTTTTATAACTGCAAAGCGACCAAAGGAAGCTCTTGCAGGTATTTAAAAATGTTGCCAACGAGCCGAGGAATTGTAACGGAAAGCGGGAAATTGCTTCTAAAAACGGAACACTTTGAAATCACTTAAAACAATGTTAAATCTTCGGCTGACATCTTGTCATATTTATTGAAATTGACTTATCTTTGCACTTTGAAAATATAGGATGGAAAAGATTATTGAAGAAAGCAAACAAGGTGAAAGTCTTGTTCTAGAACATAAACCCGAGAATACGAAGAAACTTTTTATAGAGAGTTACGGTTGCGCAATGAATTTCTCGGACAGCGAGATTGTAGCTTCTATATTATCCGGAAACGGATATAATACGACGCAAATTCTAGAAGAAGCCGATTTAGTTTTGGTGAATACCTGCTCGATTCGGGACAAAGCGGAACAAACGATTCGCAAACGCTTGGAAAAATACAATGCTGTGAAGCGTATTAATCCTAAGATGAAAGTGGGAGTTTTAGGCTGTATGGCGGAACGATTGAAAAGTCAGTTTCTGGAAGAAGAAAAAATTGTCGACCTTGTTGTAGGTCCTGATGCATATAAAGATTTGCCGAACCTTTTACAAGAAGTGGAAGAAGGACGTGATGCGATTAACGTGATTTTATCGAAAGACGAAACCTATGGCGATATTTCACCGGTGCGATTGATGAGTAACGGAATTACGGCTTTGGTTTCTATTACGCGTGGTTGCGATAATATGTGTACGTTTTGCGTGGTGCCTTTTACCCGCGGACGCGAGCGCAGCCGTGAACCACAAAGCATCATGAAGGAAATTCAGGATTTGTGGGACAAAGGTTTTAAAGAAATTACGCTTTTAGGCCAGAATGTGGATAGTTATTTATGGTACGGTGGCGGATTGAAAAAAGATTTCGAAAATGCTACCGAAATGCAAAAAGCGACTGCAGTTGATTTTGATCAATTACTGGAAATGGTGGCTGTTGGTTTTCCAAAAATGAGAATCCGATTTTCGACTTCAAACCCACAAGACATGGACGAAAGCATCTTGCACGTGATTGCGAAATACCCGAATATATGCAAACACATTCACTTGCCGGTTCAGTCCGGAAGCAACCGAATTTTGAAGGAAATGAATCGCTTGCACACGCGTGAAGAATACATGACTTTGATTGATAAAATCAGAACTATTATTCCAAATGGTTCGATTTCGCAAGATATGATTGCTGGTTTCCCAACAGAAACGGAACAAGATCATCAAGATACGATGAGTTTGATGGAATACGTGAAATATAATTTTGGTTATATGTATTCGTATTCTGAACGTCCGGGAACATTAGCGGGAAGAAAAATGGAAGACGACGTACCCGAAGAAACTAAAGCGAGAAGATTACAGGAAATCGTCGATTTACAACAAAAACACGCTTGGTTACGCTCTGAGGAATTCATTGGACAAACAGTGGAAGTTTTAGTAGAAAAAGTTTCAAAAAAATCTACCGAAGAATTTTCAGGAAGAAATTCGCAAAGTATTACTGTGGTTTTTCCAAAGGAGAATTATAAAATTGGTGATTTTGTTTTAGTTCAAATAGAAAGCTGTACTAGCGGAACTCTGAAGGGAAAAGCAGTTGGTTTAAGTGAGATGAATTAAGAAAAAGTTTAAACCTTAAACAAAGATAAAGATGTCAAGAAAAAATATATTAATTGGTTTAGTTACTTTTATAATTGGATTTGGAGTTACATTTTTTACCATTAGAACCTATTTTCCAAAACATAAAGTTGAAAAAATAGTTCCTGCAAAAGATACACTTACAAAAGCAAAACAATAGATTATTACGAATAGATTAGGGATTGGCTAAAAATAACATTAATGAGATTGCTTCGTGCCTCGCAATGACAATATGGAATCAGTTCAAGCTATAAAACAACGATTTGAAATTATTGGGAATGACCCAAAGCTCAATCGCGCCATAGAAAAAGCCATTCAGGTTGCTCCTACTGATATTTCGGTACTGGTAGCTGGTGAAAGTGGTGTTGGTAAAGAGAATATTCCAAGAATTATTCATTCGCTTTCACATAGAAAGCATGGTAAATATATTGCCGTAAACTGCGGTGCAATTCCGGAAGGAACAATTGACAGCGAACTTTTCGGGCATGAAAAAGGTGCTTTTACAGGCGCAACCAATACCCGTGAAGGTTATTTTGAGGTGGCTGACGGTGGAACTATTTTCCTGGATGAAGTTGGTGAATTGCCTTTGACTACTCAAGTACGATTGTTACGTGTATTAGAAAATGGTGAATTCATAAAAGTAGGTTCGTCACAAGTACAAAAAACGGATGTGCGAATTGTGGCTGCAACCAATGTCAATTTATTCAATGCTATCGAAAAAGGGAAATTCCGAGAAGATTTGTATTATCGTTTGAGCACGGTAGACATCACTTTGCCTCCATTGCGAGAACGAAAAGAAGACATTCATTTGTTATTTAGAAAATTCGCCTCAGATTTTGCGCATAAATATAAAATGCCTCCTATACGATTAGAAGAAAGTGCTGTTCTGGTTTTGCAAAAATTCCGTTGGAGTGGTAATATTCGACAGTTGAGAAACGTCGCGGAACAAATTTCGGTTTTGGAAACAAATCGCGAAATATCGGCAGTAACTTTACAATCTTACTTGCCTGCTGAAGGAAGTAATTTGCCATCGGTAATCAAAGACAAGAAAAGCGACAGCGACTTTAGTAACGAAAGAGAAATTTTATACAAAGTCCTTTTTGATATGAAAAGTGACTTGCATGACTTGAAAAAACTTACTTTAGAATTAATGGAAAACGGCAGTTCTAAAGTTCAGGAAACCAATAAAAACTTAATTACAAAAATATACGGCTCTAAAGAGAATGACAGCGAAATAGATTTTGAAGAAGAACCAAGAACCGCTTTGATTGCAGCTCAAAATAAAGAAGAACGTTATCAAGAAAATGACGACAACAACTATTTATTTGCAGAAACTGTCGAAGAGGAAGAAGAAATATTGAGATTAGAGCAGAAAGAAATTGAAATGATCAAAAAATCATTGGAAAAAAATAAAGGAAAACGAAAAGCCGCTGCTGATGAATTGGGGATTTCCGAAAGAACATTGTATCGAAAAATAAAACAATTTGATTTGTAGTTTTTGTAGATAAAGCAAAAACTTTACTTATTTGATTGAAAATGAATATATTTGAACCGAGCGTTAGCGAACTGGCGAGGCAATTTTTAAAACAGAAAATGAAACACATAAAACTTATTCTTCTTGCAATAATTATATTCAGCATCAATAGCTGCTCTGTTTATAACTTTACTGGAACTGGAAAAATTGATGCAAAAACCTTTCAAGTCAATTTTTTTCAGAATAATGCTGAACTGATTGAGCCAGGAATAGACCGAACATTTACTCTTGCTTTACAAGACATAATTCAGAATCAAACCAATTTGAATTTGGTTAAAAACGGTGCTGATTTAACTTATGAAGGAGAAATTGTAGATTACAGAATAAGTCCAATGACGGCAACAGCCGACCAAAAAGCGGCACAAAACCGTTTAAAAATAAGAGTAAATGTTCGATTTACCAATAAAAATAAAGAAGTCGATAATTTTGAAAAAACATTTGAGTTTTATTATGATTATCCTGCGGAACAACAATTGGTAGGATCTACATTAAACAATGCTTTGAAAGAAATTTTTGAAAGAATAACTCAAGATATTTTTAATGAATCTCTTGCTAAATGGTAAATGAGGTGTTGATTCGGTAATTTGTTAATTCGGTTAAGCGGAGAACAAATAAACGAATAACCAAATAAACGAATAATCTTTATGAATGTAACCGATTATAATTATCTAATTAACAGGCCAAATGCAATCAATGAGAAGCAGACGGCAGCATTGGAGAAAGTACTGGATCAATTTCCTTATTTTCAAAGTGCCAGAGCGTTAACATTAAAAGGACTTTACAACCTAAATAGTTTCAAATATAATTACGCACTTAAAGTTACGGCAGCGCATACGACAGACAGAACCGTTTTGTTTGATTTTATAACATCAGACACTTTTACTGCCATCCAAAAAGATTTTTACGACAAAAAAACAATTGAACTCCACAATATCAATGTGATCGATAGTGAAATAATTATTCACGAAGAAAAATTGGAGCACAAAACAAATACTTTAGAACAATCAATTCTTACCTCTATAAAGGAAGCTTTACCATTAGATTCTGATGATACTACCAAAATATTTGAAGAAAAATTAGCTATTGGTCAACCTTTGGATTTCTCTGTAAATGAAAAACATTCCTTCCAAGAATGGTTGCAATTATCCAGAACACTGCCAATTGATAGAGAAACTGAAAATACGATTAGTGCTAAAACGTTACCAATAGACGAGAATAAAAAGAAAAAAGCGGAGCTAATTGACAAGTTTATAGAAACCAGTCCAAAGATTCCGCCTGTCAAGCACGGCGTAACATCTACAGTGACTTTCGACCTAAATAAAGATGACAATACATACTTGATGACGGAAACTTTAGCACGAGTATACTTGGAACAAAAAAAATATCTAAAAGCGATACAAGCTTATCAAATATTAATTTTGAAATATCCAGAAAAAAGTAGTTTCTTTGCAGACCGTATCTCAGATATTAAGATTTTACAACAAAATAATTATAACAATTAAACAATGAGCACATTTTCAATTTTTTTAGTTTTAATAACAATCGTTTGTTTCCTATTAGTCGTAGTAATAATGGTTCAAAACCCTAAAGGTGGTGGATTATCTTCTACAGTAGGTGGCTCTCAAATGTTAGGTGGTGTACAAAAAACAACTGATTTTTTAGACAAAAGTACCTGGACACTTGCTACTATTTTAATTGTATTGATACTTCTTTCAAGCTTAAGCTTTACAGGAGCATTAAGTGATAATGATTCAAAAATTATTGAGCCAACAGAAACTACCGCACCAACAACTGCTGCACCAACTTCTCCAGTTCAAAACACACCTGCTGCGACAAATCCAGCAAAATAAAATATTACCCCTTATTCTAAATGCCAGCCTGTCAAAGCTGGCATTTTTTATAAGAAAATATGTCAGTTTAAATAGGTTGGCATAATTTCTGAAATCCTATAAGCAATCGTAAAAAAAATAATTAAAAAATAAAATCATGGCTTTAAACATTAAACCACTTTCAGACAGAGTTCTTATCGAACCAGTTGCTGCTGAAACCAAAACTGCGTCAGGGATTTTTATTCCGGATACCGCCAAAGAGAAACCACAAAAAGGAACTGTAGTTGCTGTAGGAAATGGCACAAAAGATCATACCATGACAGTTAAAATTGGAGATTCAGTTCTTTATGGGAAATATGCTGGTACGGAATTGAAACTGGAAGGAAAAGATTATTTGATAATGAGAGAAGATGATATTTTAGCGATAATCTAATAAAATATCAAGTCTGAAGAATTAAGTAGTAAGATAATTTAAAAGTTTAAATAAAAAGAAATGGCAAAAGATATAAAATTTGATATAGAAGCACGTGACGGATTAAAACGTGGTGTTGATGCATTAGCTAATGCTGTAAAAGTAACACTTGGACCAAAAGGTCGAAATGTAATTATTGGTAAATCTTTCGGAGGTCCAACAGTTACTAAAGATGGCGTTACCGTTGCAAAAGAAATAGAATTAAAAGATCCATTAGAAAACATGGGTGCTCAAATGGTTAAAGAAGTTGCTTCTAAAACTAATGATTTAGCCGGTGATGGAACTACAACTGCAACTGTTTTGGCTCAAGCTATCGTAAAAGAAGGTTTGAAAAACGTTGCTGCAGGAGCAAATCCAATGGATTTGAAACGCGGTATTGACAAAGCGGTTGAAGCTATTGTTGCTGATTTGGCTAAACAAGCTAAAGTAGTAGGAAGCGATTCTGAGAAAATCAAACAAATTGCTTCAATATCAGCTAATAATGATGAAGTAATTGGTGAACTAATCGCTGCTGCTTTCGCAAAAGTTGGAAAAGAAGGAGTTATTACTGTTGAAGAAGCCAAAGGAACTGATACTTATGTAGATGTTGTGGAAGGAATGCAATTTGACAGAGGATATCTTTCTCCTTACTTTGTTACCAATCCAGAAAAAATGGAAGTGGAATTGGAAAATCCATACATCCTTTTGTATGATAAAAAAGTTTCTTCTTTAAAAGAATTGTTACCCGTTCTTGAGCCAGTTGCTCAATCCGGAAAACCATTATTAATTATTGCTGAAGATGTTGATGGTGAAGCATTATCTACATTGGTGGTAAATAAATTACGTGGAGCTTTGAAAATCGCTGCTGTAAAAGCACCTGGTTTTGGAGACAGAAGAAAAGCAATGTTAGAAGATATTGCCATCTTAACTGGAGGAACAGTAATCTCAGAAGAACGAGGTTATACTTTAGAGAACACAACTATCGAAATGTTAGGAACTGCTAAAAAAGTGACCATCGACAAAGATAACACTACTATTGTAAGCGGTGCTGGTGAAGCTGATATGATCAAAAATCGTGTCAACCAAATCAAAGGTCAAATGGAAGCTACAACTTCTGATTATGACAAAGAAAAATTACAGGAACGTTTGGCTAAATTAGCTGGTGGAGTTGCTGTTCTTTATGTAGGAGCTGCTTCAGAAGTAGAAATGAAAGAGAAAAAAGACAGAGTTGACGATGCACTTCATGCTACTCGTGCTGCTGTTGAAGAAGGAATTGTTGCTGGTGGAGGTGTAGCGCTATTAAGAGCAAAACTTGTGCTTAGCACTATCAAAGCGGACAATGCTGACGAAGCTACAGGAATTCAAATTGTATCTCGTGCAGTAGAATCTCCTTTGAGAACTATTGTTGAAAATGCAGGTCTTGAAGGTTCAGTTGTTGTTGCAAAAGTAGCTGAAGGAAAAGGTGATTTTGGATACAATGCCAAAACAGACGAATATGTAGATATGCTTAAAGCAGGTATTATTGACCCTAAAAAAGTAACGCGTGTAGCTTTAGAAAATGCAGCATCAGTTGCAGGTATGATCTTGACTACTGAATGTGCTTTGATTGACATTAAAGAAGATAATGGTGGCGGAAACCCAATGGGTGGAGGTATGCCAGGAATGATGTAATTCATTCCCTTTTTAAAACAAAAAACTCCGTTTCTTAATTGAAACGGAGTTTTTTTGTTAATAGTAATGATTGATTATTTTATATGTACTCTTTTCTTCAAAAGCTTAAATAAAACTGGAACAGTAGTTATAAGTACAATAATTATTATAATGTATTCTATATGTTCTTTCAAATCAATTCCAAAATTTTCCAAAAAGACACCATATAAATAATGCCCGGAAAAAATTAAAATAAAAGACCATAGAAAAGAACTTAAAACATTAAAGAACATAAATTTACTCTTATCCATGGATACAATTCCAGCAACGATGGGCGCAAAGGTTCTGAAAATCGGTAAAAAACGCGCAAATATTATTGCTTTCCCTCCATACTTTTCAAAGAAATCTTTCGACTGCAATAGGTATTTTTTCTTGAACCAAAAAGTATCTTCTTTTTTAAATAAATAATACCCGCTTTTTGCTCCAAACCAATAACCAACAGTGTTACCCACAATTCCTGCAGCAGCAACCAACAACGACAATAAAGTAACATTAATAAAATCGCTTTCTATCGTAATCATATTTTGGATCAAATCTTTACTGTAAATTCCTGCAAGGAAAAGCAAACTGTCTCCGGGAAGAAAAAAACCGGCAAAAAGACCAGTTTCAGCAAAAATTATAAATAAAACTATATACAAACCTATTTGAACTCCTCCTATTTGAAGGTTGATATAAAATTCCGGATTAAGTAATTGCGTCCAATCAAAATTATTCATAAAAACGATTTGTAATTAAATTTATTGGTCGTGAAAGTAAGAATAATTTAGCTCAACCGCAATATATTGCTTGACTTTAAAGTTTAATTAACGCTTGAAAGCATTCATACATCCCTATAAATACAATTTAAATCTTATCATTTAAACAAAAGTAAAAACCCAAAGTTTTCACTTTGGGCTTCAAAATTATTTTCGTTCATAGAGGCAACAAGTATGAAGACTTTGATAATCTTCGTTTGTGGCTTTCACTTCATCCGTATCATGTCCTACTTTGGCAATCGCTTTTTTCACATCTAATGGAGATGTTTTTTCTTCGTTAAGTATCAAGCTCAACTGATGCGTTTCTATATCCCAAATTGCTGATTTCACTCCAGACACTGAATAAGCCGCTTTTTGAATTCTTTTCTTGCATTGCTCGCAATTACCATTAACTTCAGTGACATATTTAGCATTTTTATTCTTCTTTTCTTGTGCCTGAGCAGCAAATCCAAGAAAACTTACCATTAGTATTAAAATTATATTTTTCATTTTTAAAGTTTTTATTTTTATTGATAATTTACACGCTACTCTTATTTTATTTTAAACCGTAATCCTGCATAATACATTTGTCCAAAAACCGGCGCATATACAATTGACGCATCAAAAGTGGAGCCAAAAGGATTCTCACTGCCAAGAATAGCCTTTTCCTGAGTGTAATTTCCAATATTTTCTCCTCCAATATATACTTCAAACGTTGAAGAGAAAGTTTTTGTAATCTGAGCATTCATCAAAGAATATGATTTTGAAAATTCAGGCAATCTGTCATCTATTGGATTTGAAGCGGTATTGGGCAATTGTTGTTGACCAATCCAATTGAACGTGTAATCGAATTTCCATTGCTTTCCATTTTCACCTATGTGCGTTTCATACTCTAAATTACCAAAAAAACGATGTTTGGCTTGTAATGGTTTTTGGTAATTTCCGGAAATATAATCAGTTCTTACATCATAAAATTTATAGGCTGAGCGCAAATTAAAATGACTGAAAATCTCATAATTAAATTCCAGTTGTAAACTATTGGCAACGGATTTTCCATTCAAGTTATAGAACAAAACTTGCTGAGGACTCTGCATCACATCAACTACTGCCTGATTCTTAAAATCAGTCCTGTAGAAATCAATACCTACATCGGCACTTTTACCGAAGAGTGAAAATTTTTGTGCAAAGCTCAAACCGTAATTCCATGCAATTTCAGGATTCAAGCCATAAATTTTTCCATTAGTATCTAAAATATCAAAAGTTCTCGAGCTGACAAAAAGAGGCTGATTTTCGGCAAAAATATTTGCTGAACGTTTCCCTCTTCCCGCCGAAAATCGCAGAACTCCTTTTTCCCAAGGATTGTATCGAACATGTAATCGTGGCGTCAAAAATGTACCTAAGCGATTATGATTATCGATTCTTCCGCCAAGAATCACACTAAAATTATCGGCGTTGTCGTAAGTATATTCAAAAAAGGCGCCGACTGAATTATCAATTCTGCTGTAATCATTCACGCTAACGAACTCTTGGTACTTATCGTAAGTGAAGTTCAAACCTGCAGCAAATTTATTCATTGTATTATTAATAATCGAATTAAAAATCAAGTTCGAATAATAACTGCTTTGCTTAATATTATATTGGTTTAAACCAAAGTAAGACTGTTGATCATGACTGTTAAAAGCGTTTTGAAAACCGATACTTTGATAAGGCATATCTTTAAAAACATATCCAATTTTTGTTGAAACATCCAATCGCTCCGTATTAATTTCAGAACCCCAGTAATTGGTTGTTCCTTTGTCTATTTCTGGATTGAAATTCAATTCTCCCGTTTGCTTTTTATCATTCATATATCTGAAATTGATAAAACTCACCCAACCTTTTTCGGCATTATAATACTGATATCTATTGAGGATATTGATTTGTTTTGCCAAGGGATTATCAAGGAAACCATCATCATTCATGTCGAGTTTCGCTACTCGTGCATTGCCGTGTAGAAACAAGCTACTGCTCCACTTATCAGAAAGTTTAGTATTGAAATGGGTATTCAATTCAAAACGGGAATCTGTCGAACCGTAAACATTTAAGAAGAACGGAATATCGTTCAAAGGTTTTAACAATTCCGTGTTAATTTGACCCGAAATACTTTCGTAGCCATTGACCACACTCCCCGCGCCTTTTGTGATTTGGATACTTTCAACCCAGGTTCCAGGAGTAAACGACAAACCGTACGCTTGAGAGGCGCCCCGGACAGACGGTACATTTTCTTCGGTTATCATTAAATATGGACTAGTTAGCCCAAGCATTTTGATTTGCTTTGTTCCTGTCAAAGCATCCGAAAAATTGACATCTATAGAAGGGTTTGTCTCAAAACTTTCGGCAAGATTACAACAAGCAGCTTTAAGCAATTCTTTGCTTGTTATTAAGGTTGTGTTTCCTGTTACCGTGAAAGATTTTTGAATTCCTTTTCGTTTTTGGACAACTTTTACCTCCTGTAGATTTTCTTGAGAAAAGACGGGAATCGAAAGAAAAATCATAACAAAAAGCGTTATTATTTTTTGCATAATACAATATTTTAATGTTTATAAAAAGTAGATTCAAGTCACAAGAAGTGATTTGACTTTTAAAACATTAAAATCAAGCGTAGAAAATATATTGGCTGTACAACTTAAAAAGTGGCGGCGCATTAGCATCGCAAAAATAAGGAGCCGTTTGATTGTTTTTGAAATTTTCATTAGAAGAAAAAACAATCGTTTGCCATTGCTGAATGAGAAAAGGAAATTGAGGATTGAAAGAAAACGCTTTAATGGTTGCGTTATCCGATTTTTTTTGAAAATTAACGACTTTGTCTTTACAACAACTATCCTTTTTGGCAACGATTTTTTCGCAACATCCTTTTTCTGTTGATTGAGAGACTGTATTCAAAGAAACTGATGCAATTTCTTTTCCACAATAATGCACATTAAAAGCCAATCCTACATTGGAAACCAATAGTAGAAAGGCCAAAAATAAACTGGTGCATTTTTTAATACTCATGATGCAAAATTAGTTAATAAAGGGACTCTTAAAACCAAAAATACTGTTAAAAATCACAATTCAAATTCTTGTCCCATCAAAGGAATTTTACAATCAAAATGATATCTTTCATTTATTTTTATACGTAGCTCATCCAGTGGTATGTTTTCACCATGAACTAAAAATACCTTAATAGGTTTATTTTCTAAAGCCGAAAGCCAGTTAAGCAAATCCCTTTGATCTCCGTGAGCTGACAAACTTTCTATTTCAAGAATATTTGCCAATACCGGATAATATTTACCATGAATTTTAATTTCTTTGGCTCCTTCTAACAATTTTCTACCACGAGTTCCTTCTGCTTGAAAACCAATAATTATTACAGTGGTTTCCGGCAAACCTATATATCGTTCTAAATAACTCAGCACTCTCCCCCCTGTAATCATTCCACTAGCGGCAATAACCACTTTGGGCTGTTTGTCAAATATAGTTGCAATCGTTTCCTGATAATCTGTAATCATTGAAAACATTTTACACATAGCAATATATTCGTGCTCTGGTAATTTATGCCACTTTCTATTATTTTCAAAAATATCCAGAACACTTATTCCCATTGGCGTGTCAATGATATAAGGAATATTTGGAATTCTACCTTCTTCTTTGAGTTGCCATAATAAATACATTACTGTTTGCGCGCGCTCTACAGCAAAACTAGGAATAATGATTGTTCCGCCTTTTGCAACCGTATTGTTAATGTACATTTCCAGTTCCGCTTTGACATCTGTATCAGGATGAAGACGATCGCCATATGTACTTTCCAGAAATATATAATCGCCTCTCTTTGGTTTTGTTGGTGGGTACATTAACACATCGTTATCACGGCCAATGTCTCCAGAAAAAACTAAGATTTTATTTTCAAGTTGTAATTCAATGGTACAGGCTCCCAAGATGTGTCCTGCATTAGAGTAAACTGCAGTAATTTCAGCATCCAATGGTAAAGCTTCATTTGTTTTAATAACTCTGAAATGCGGAAAAACTTTTTCAGCTTGTGCTACGGTATATAGTGGCTGGGCTATTTCGTGTTTAGAAAATTTTCCTTTATTGGCTGTGCTCGCCTCCTCTTCCTGAATTTTGGCACTATCCAAAAGGATTAGTTTTGTTATCTCTTTTGTTGGACTTGTGCAATAAATTTTCCCCTTAAAACCTTGATCGACTAATCTGGGTAACCAGCCACAGTGGTCCAAATGTCCATGAGTCAACAAAACAAAATCTATTGTTGAAGGCAAAATGGGCAATGGTTCCCAATTCAGCTCTCGTAAAGGCTTAATGCCCTGAAATTGTCCACAGTCTATCAAAATTCTAACGCCATTGCTTTCGATTAATGTTTTCGAACCCGTAACAGTCCCGGCTCCGCCAATAAATTTGACTTTCATTTTTCCCGATTTAAAAATTAAACAAATTAGCAATCTTTATTGTTAAATGTACCTACATAATTCAGAGGCTTCTTTCAAAACATTTTTTATGCGATTTGAGCTCAATCCAATTTTTTCTAATGAATCCGAATTGTTTATTATTTCTTTGACCAAAATCACATCCAATATCAATAATTTATCCTTCTCAGCGAGGGTTAAAGTGGTCAAACAAGTCACCGGATAAAGATTACCGGTGTCATTTTTTGTTTTTAAATTATTATTTGGGGGATAGTTCCAACTTAACAAATTCAGTCCTGAACACTTTGCAAAATCAACAGCATCAGACGTAAATCGATTATTAGTGACTATCCAACACCCTAAAACAGCATCTTTCTGTGTGAAAATCGGATGATGTCTGTCTTTAATATCATTGTACCGAGACAAGATATACATAGGAACTTTTACATCCGTTGCGGCATCTCTTCCCACATGATACTTACATTCCACCATAGAAATAATCTCATTTTTTTTTATTAAAACATCTATTTCATGAGATACACATTTTCCAAACAAGGTTAAATTAGTCACAGTCGTATAATCCTCTGAGTCAAAAATCCTGGCAATATATTTTTCAAAGAAAAAACCTGCGGGACCTAATAACCGAATTGCCTCTCTTAAATTGTAACGGGCTGCATGAGAATTTGCCGTTTTTTTTAATAATGCAAAGGCCATTTTGTAAATTTCTTTGGTCGAAATTCCCTCGTAAACCTGTTTTTGAATAGATTTTAGAATGCTCTCAACCACACTGCTACTTGCCCCAGATTTTAATAATGAAGTTTTAAGTTTATTAGGATTAAACTCTACAATATCACCGGAATGCTTGACTATCTTCATACTTATATTTATTTGACAATAAACAAATTAGGTATAATAAAGATAACCAAAAAAGACTTCTTATTTTTGTTTTTGATAATAAAAAGCAGGAACAAACAAAATAACAAAAATGGGCTGAATAAGAAATCTGCGAACATAAAAAAGCGCTAAATTATTGTGTCCGTTAACGTAGTAGATTATGAAGAAAAAAGAAATAATTAAAAGCATAAAGAAAAAATAATACAAAACCAGAGCAAATTTGACCATTTGAACATCTTTGAAAAGAACATAGATAATCCCTAATGACAGAACGGTATTCATAGTGAAACGGAACAGCAGTCCAAAAAATAATTGAAACGGAATAAAATTAGGCAAGGGTAAATTAGCAAAATCATTTTTGAAATAATCCAAAAAAGGGTCATAAAACAATATATCTTCAAAAGCTCGGATAAGAATTAACAATCCGACCAAGAAAAGAAATTGCGCTAATCTAATTTTATTACTAAGTATTTTTTGAAGCATATTTTGAAAATTTACGTACCCATATTACCCACAAAATAAAAACCACTCCATAAATAAACAACGGAAAAAGTACTCCGTGTAAAAACTTCTCCTGTTTTTGAAAATAAAACATCAGCACACATAACAATGCTATTCGAATCACATTTAAAACATAAATAAGCAGGCTTCCGCCAAAAATAAAAAGTAAGGTAGGCTTTAGCTTTCCAGAAAAAGACACCACAAAAGAAACAAACAAAATAATCACACTGACCGCATTACAACCCTCAATAATTCGAGCAACATACTTTTGATTAAAAATCAACTTAATAAAGGAATGCGATTGATTCTCCTCAATTGAAAAATCAAAACCAAAAAAATGCAACAATTGACTTGTATTCGTAGCCACCATTCTAGTTATGGAGTCCAGTTTATTTTCCCCAAAGCTATTTAGATATTCTTGATAAAGAACAGTCATTACTATGTATGTAAAAAAAAAGGTAGTCAGAAAAAGCAAAAAAGGTTTGTAGAGAATAAAATATTTTTTCAAAATCAATTTTTTAACAAATTTATATAATTTTCCAAACCTGCTTTAAATTACTTTTGTATAAATATAAATAAAAACCATGACATTTCAAGAATTACAACCAAAAGTAACCGAAATTACAACAAATACAATTCTTTCAAGAGACGAAAAGCTTTTAACTATTTGCCAACTTTTGAGCGGCTCTATTGAGTACTACAATTGGGTAGGATTTTATTTTGCTAATCAGGAAACCAAAACTTTACATCTGGGACCATATGTAGGGGCAGAAACAGACCATACTGTAATTCCTTTTGGAAAAGGTATTTGTGGACAAGTAGCTGTTTCTAATGAGAACTTTGTAGTTCCGGACGTTTCGGCGCAAGACAATTATATCGCCTGCAGTTTTACAGTAAAATCAGAAATCGTAGTCCCTCTTTTTGTAAATGGAGAAAATATTGGGCAAATTGATATTGATAGTCACGTTATTGATCCATTTACCGAAGCTGACGAAAAATTTTTAGAATTTGTAAATCAAGAAATCGCAAAATTATTTACAGTATAATACACTGAAAATTAAATTCTTAAAGCTTAGACAAATTTTCTCTTGCCTTTTTAAAAATAAAGATTATCTTTGCACCCGTCTTACAATGGATGTATGACATACATAAAAATCATTAAACAAATATTGGAATGTATTTAACTAAAGAGATTAAAGAAGAAATTTTCGCTAAACACGGAGATGTTACAAACACTGGAAAATCAGAAAGTCAAATTGCTTTGTTCACTTTCAGAATTAGCCACTTAACTGAGCACTTGAAAAAAAATCGTCACGATTATAACACAGAGCGTTCATTAGTATTGCTAGTTGGAAAAAGAAGATCTTTGTTGGATTACTTGAAGAAAACAGAAATCAACAGATATCGTGAGATTATCAAAGTATTGAATATCAGAAAATAATCAATACAAAAGAGGTGCGAAAGTGCCTCTTTTTGTTTTTATATACAATAATAAAAAAAGTTTGGTTTTTCATTGGGTTTTAGGCATTAACTACGCAAAACAACAACTACAACACAACTAGAACCCATGTTTAACTAAAAAATTAAATTTATGATTCCACAATTATTTGTAGAAAGTATCGATTTAGGTGATGGCAGAAACATCACAATCGAGACGGGTCGTTTAGCCAAACAAGCGGATGGATCTGTAGTAGTAAGAATAGGTAAAACTGTTATTTTAGGGACAGTTGTATCCTCAAGAAAAGCAAGTCCAGGTATCGATTTTCTTCCGCTTACGGTAGATTATCGTGAAAAATTTGCTGCAGCGGGACGTTTCCCAGGTGGTTTCTTTAAGAGAGAAGCAAGACCAAGTGATAACGAAGTATTAACAATGCGTTTAGTTGACCGTGTTTTACGTCCACTTTTTCCAGATGATTACCATGCAGAAGTTCAGGTAATGATCCAATTAATGTCTCATGACGAAGACGTAATGCCAGATGCATTAGCAGGTTTAGCAGCTTCAGCAGCTTTAGCTTTGTCTGATATCCCATTTGAAACATTAATCTCTGAAGCTAGAGTTGGTAGAGTTGACGGAAAATTCATTATCAATCCAAGTCGTGCTCAATTAGAATTGTCAGACATCGATATGATGATTGGAGCTTCTATGGATTCTATCGCAATGGTAGAAGGTGAGATGAAAGAAATTTCAGAAGCAGAAATGCTTGAAGCAATAAAATTTGCTCACGAACATATCAAAAATCAAATTTCTGCTCAACTACGCTTACAAGCTGCTTTTGGAAAAAAAGAAACTCGTACTTACGAAGGAGAGAGAGAAGACGAAGCAATTTACGCTAAAGTAAAAGCCGCATCTTACGATATGTGTTACGCTATCGCAAAACAAGGTACAGCAAAACAAGAAAGAACAGCTCAATTTGCAGCAGTAAAAGAAGAAGTAAAAGCGTTATTTACAGAAGAAGAATTGGCTGAAAATGGCGATTTAGTTTCTAAATACTTTTACAAAGCTAACAAAGAAGCAGTTCGTAATGTAACACTAGATTTAGGAACACGTTTAGACGGAAGAAAAACTACCGAAATCAGACCAATCTGGTGTGAAGTAGATTACTTACCATCTGTACACGGATCTGCATTGTTTACACGTGGAGAAACTCAAGCATTGGCAACAGCCACTTTAGGAACCTCTAGAGAAGCAAACCAAATTGACTCTCCATCTCAACAAGGTGAAGAGCGTTTCTACTTACACTATAACTTCCCTCCTTTCTCAACTGGTGAAGCTCGTCCTTTAAGAGGAACTTCAAGAAGAGAAGTTGGTCACGGAAACTTAGCGCAAAGAGCTTTAAAAAACATGATTCCTTCTGATTGTCCTTATACAATTCGTGTAGTTTCTGAAGTTTTAGAATCTAACGGTTCTTCTTCTATGGCAACAGTTTGTGCTGGAACATTAGCACTTATGGATGCTGGTATACAAATGATTCGTCCAGTATCTGGGATTGCAATGGGATTAATTACTGACGGAGAACGTTTTGCAGTATTGTCTGATATTCTTGGTGACGAAGATCACTTAGGCGATATGGACTTTAAAGTAACTGGAACTTCTGAAGGAATTACAGCTTGTCAAATGGACATCAAGATTGACGGATTGAAATATGAGATTATGGAAGCAGCATTGGCGCAAGCTCGTGACGGTCGTTTACATATTCTTGGTAAATTAATTGAAACTTTGGCATCGCCTAAAGAAGATGTCAAAGCGTATGCTCCAAAAATTATTACAAGAAGAATTCCTAATGCATTTATTGGTGCGTTGATTGGACCTGGTGGAAAAGTGATTCAAGAATTACAAAAAACAACAGGAACAACAATTGTTATCAATGAAGACCCAACTACTGAAGAAGGTGTTATTGAAATCTTAGGAACAGATCCTGCTGGAATTGAAGCAGTATTGGCTAAAATCAAGTCAATCACTTTCAAACCACAAATGAATGAAGCCTATGATGTGAAAGTAATCAAAATGCTTGATTTTGGTGCAGTAGTTGAATACCTAGAAGCTCCTGGAAATGAAGTATTACTTCACGTATCTGAGCTTGCATGGGAACGCACAGAAAATGTTTCTGATGTTGTGAAAATGGGCGATGTTTTTCAAGTGAAATACTTAGGTATGGATCCAAAAACAAGAAAAGAAAAAGTGTCAAGAAAAGCACTTTTGCCAAGACCTCCACGTGAGGAAAGAAAAGAGTAATCAGATCTTAGTTTACTAAAGGTTTATTTATAGAAAACCCCAATTCATTTATTTGAATTGGGGTTTTTCGCTTTTAATAAAATTATTTTCAAAACAATTGTAACTTTTTTGAAACCCCATACGTATAACCATTTGTACACTTAAAAAATTGAGGAGACAAAAACATGAGACAACTTAAAATCACCAAGCAGGTTACGAATCGTGAAACTGCATCATTAGACAAATATTTACAAGAAATTGGAAAAGTTGACCTTATTACCGCTGACGAAGAAGTAGAATTAGCACAAAAGATTAAAGCCGGAGATCAAAAAGCCCTGGAAAAATTGACAAAAGCCAATTTACGTTTCGTAGTTTCGGTAGCAAAACAATACCAAAATCAAGGACTTACACTTCCTGATTTAATTAACGAAGGAAATTTAGGATTGATAAAAGCAGCACAACGTTTTGATGAAACACGTGGTTTCAAATTCATCTCGTATGCAGTTTGGTGGATTCGTCAATCTATATTACAAGCTTTGGCTGAACAATCTCGTATCGTTCGTTTGCCTTTGAACAAAATTGGTTCTATTAATAAAATCAACAAAATGTACGCTTTACTAGAGCAATCTAACGAGCGTCCACCATCTGCTGAGGAAATTGCTAAAGAGCTTGACATGACGGTAAATGACGTGAAAGAGAGCATGAAAAACTCTGGTCGTCACTTATCAATGGATGCACCTCTTGTTGAAGGAGAAGATTCAAACCTTTACGACGTTTTACGTTCAGGTGAATCTCCTAATCCAGACAGAGAATTAATCCACGAATCATTGCGTACCGAAATCGAGCGTTCATTGGAAACACTTACTCCAAGAGAAGCTGATGTAGTTCGTTTGTACTTTGGTCTTGGCGATCAACACCCAATGACATTAGAGGAAATCGGAGAAACTTTCGACCTGACTCGTGAGCGTGTACGTCAAATCAAGGAAAAAGCAATCCGCAGATTAAAACACACTTCTAGAAGTAAAATACTAAAAACATACCTTGGATAATATCCAAAATAAATTTCAAATCCCAATCTTTTGGGATTTGAAATTTTACAGTAAACAACAGTTTGATTGACTGTTCGTTTTTTGATTGATGATTGAAACTCCGGCTGATTACCGGAGTTTTGTTTTTTCAGCAAAACTCCGGTCAGTTCGAGCTACGCTCTCGGGTTTCCGGAGTTTTATTTTTTAATCTGAATTCATTTCAGATTCTCTCACTTTCTGAATTCATTTCAGATTCTCTCACCTATCTCCACTTTAAAATCATTTTGGGCGTAACCCTCCGTAAAAACTTCGGGTCGGGCTTTCGGCTTTATCTCTCCGTTGCACTTCGAGGATATCACCTCAAATGAAATTCACTGAACACATATAAAAACAAACCCCTAGTGAAGTAATCCCTTACGCAAATCGCAGGAACAACTCACGAACTGAATTTATAAAAAACTTTCCCATTTGTTCTAAAAAAACTACTTTTGCACAAACAACACAAACTGTAAAGATGCACTGCAATGCATCTTTACATAACAACTACACAATGAAGAATACACTTATCGCACCATCAGTGCTTGCTGCCGATTTCGCCAACTTACAACGTGACATCGAAATGATCAACAACAGTGAGGCCGACTGGTTTCATATTGACATCATGGATGGCGTTTTTGTTCCAAACATTTCTTATGGAATGCCCGTTTTGGAAGCTATTACAAGACATGCTAAAAAAACAGTCGACGTTCATTTAATGATTATTGATCCGGACCGTTATATCAAAACTTTTGCTGAATTAGGCGCTAATATTCTAAGTGTACACTATGAAGCTTGCACACATCTTCACAGAACGCTGCAAGCGATAAAAGCAGAAGGAATGAAAGCTGGAGTTGCCATTAACCCACATACCAATATTGATTTGTTAGAAGACGTAATTAATGATATTGATTTGGTTTGTATAATGAGTGTGAATCCAGGTTTTGGAGGACAATCGTTTATTGAAAACACCTACGCAAAAGTTAAAAAGTTAAAAGATTTAATCAATAGAAAAGAGGCAACTACACTTATAGAAGTTGACGGCGGAGTCACTAATAAAAATGCAAAACAACTTGTTGAAGCAGGAGCTGATGTTCTTGTAGCTGGAAGTTTTGTTTTTAAGGCAGAAAACCCAACAGAAATTATTGCCGATTTGAAGAAATTGACTTCTTATTAGTATCCATACTATTTTGCATAAAAAAGCCAAAGACATTGCTCCTTTGGCTTTTTTTATACTTAATTTTATGCTTAAACTGTTTTGTTAAAGCTTCATGAATTTACTTATTTCCTTTTCGGAAATTTTAGGATTAGCTCCTTCATGTCCTGCGACTAAAGCCCCAACAGCACAAGCATAATTCAACGAT
Organism: Flavobacterium xinjiangense; assembly: GCF_900142885.1. Lineage (GTDB taxonomy): Bacteria > Bacteroidota > Bacteroidia > Flavobacteriales > Flavobacteriaceae > Flavobacterium > Flavobacterium xinjiangense. Next base: position 210,595 of record NZ_FRCL01000001.1, read on the forward strand.
TTTTGTGGTGATTTCCCTCTAAGCAATTTGACTATCAGGGAGGCTAAGAAAGAATCTCCAGCACCTACAGTGTCAACCACTTTTATAAAATAACCACTGTTGTAATAAAATTTACCATTGTAATACAAAACGGCTCCAAATGCCCCTTTTGTTACGCAAACATGCTTTGTATTTGTCTTTTCAGCGATAAATTTAATATTCTGCTCAAAAGAATTATACGGTGATTCCAATTGCTGACTTATTTCATATAATTCTTCATCATTAAGTTTAATGAAATCAGCTTTTAACATTAATTCATAAAGGATGTCTGCAGTATAATACGGAGCTCTTAGATTTGCATCCAAAACCTTATATTTAGCTTTATCCAAAAGGGCATACAGAGTAGATCTGGAAACTTCATCACGACATATTAAACTCCCAAAAACAAAAGCATCTGATTCCGAAACTTTTTCATCCATTTCTTTAGTAGGTGTAATTTTATCCCAAGAAGACGGGTAATGAATATCATAAGAAGCATTTCCCTTTTCGTTAATCATTACATTAACCACACCTGTTTTATAATCTTCTCCTATTTGAATAGCATCCGAACTCACATCCTGATCATTTATAAAAGATATAATTTCGTTCCCATCTTCGTCTGCACCTACACGACTTATAATCGTTGTTTCTGCCCCCAAAGAATTCATTCGAAGCGCAACATTCAATGGCGCTCCTCCAATTTTTTTATGAGTTGGAAAAAGATCCCATAAAACCTCTCCAAAGCTAACTACACTAAGCGTATATTTTGTATTCATAATAAAACTTATTAAAAAATTAAGAATAAGTACAAAACCGACCTATTCAATAAAACATTTAAAAGTTAAAGGCAAGAACATATCTTGCCTTTAACACAATTTATACAAACACCAAAACAAATTTAATCCTTAATATCCAGGATTTTGTTTGTATAACCCTCCTGTAAAATCAATTTCTCTTTGAGGTATCGGATAATACTCGTCTCTACCTGCCGTAAACTTAGCATTTGAAAGGAAATCTCTTTTAGTTTTTTCAACATTAAGGTAAGCATTCAAAACAGGCTCAGCTTTGCCCCATCTTACTAAATCAAAGAATCTTGGTCCTTCCATACCAAATTCTAAACGTCTTTCAAACATTAACGCCTTCATTGCGTAGTCTTTTGAAGGGAAAGAAGCGTACGGTTGAACTTTATATACATTTGAAGCTCCTGCCGCTAAAGTCATTGCAGTACTGGCTGCAGCTCTTGCTCTAATTTGATTAATTATTGGCAATGCTTCAGCAAATCTGTTTAACTGTATTAATGCTTCGGCTTTGAATAATAAAACATCCGAATAACGTATAAAATCAACATTCTTTGAAGTCCCAATAAATGGTCCGTTCTTCACATAGCAAGAACAGTCAGGAGATTGTTGCTCTTTCATATTTCCAAAATATCCATAAACTCCTGGATCTCTAGCCCAACTCAATTTGTAGACCATATCACCTGAATTTTTTAGCGTGTTTTTATATTTAAATGGTCTTCCTGGCACACCAACAGTATGATCAATTCTTGGATCTAAAGTAACTCCAGCTGCTAGTGGAGCATCACCATTGGTTATTGCATTAAAAATATCTGAATTATTGAAAGTATCTAGTAATGGTAAGCCATTAGCATCAGTTCTAAATGCATTCACCATATTTTGGCTTGCCATATGAAAGCCACAACATCCGTATAGAGGCGTTCCATGAGGAGAGTTTAATCCTGTAACAAAACTTACTCTTCCTGTATTGGTTCCGTCATTGATAGAGAATTGTACAGCCCAAATAGATTCTGAACCATTATCATGACCATCTAAAAAATTATTTCCAAAGTCAGGCTCTAAACTTCCTGTCACTTTATCAGCATAATCTATTACTTTTTGTAATTTTGCTGCATCTATACTAGTTACTTGATGCGCATCATTTTGCTTATATGCCTGATATAAACTTAATTTTGCAAGATAAGCAGCGGCAGCATTTTTATCAGCTCTACCAACCTGATCCTGACTTTGTTGTAAATTATCAAATGCAAATTGAAAATCAGCTGCAATTTTGTCCCATAAAGCATCACTTGACAAATCATTTGACGTTTTTAATATGTCTTCTTGAGTAAGCTCTTCTGTGATATAAGGAACTTTATTAAACAATAACTTTAGCATAAAATGAGAATGCGCTCTTAAAAAACGCAATTCTGCTTGTCTCACTTTTTTTAATGGATAATCCGCATCCGGAATTGCATTAATAACAGACAAGGCAAAGTTGGCTCTAGAAATTGCTTTATAATGATTTGTCCACGTTCTAGGTAACATCCAGTCACCGTAATCTGCAATAGTTGTATTGTATTGTTCATAACGGTCAATTACATCAACATCGCCACGACCTCCACCTCCTTTATAGGCATCATCAGATCGTACACTTCCGTAAACCCATTGGTTTGTTATTGGGCCTACCATTTCGTCATTCCCAATTGCAGCATAGGCCGCATTTACAAGTGCTTCTGCATTTGCAGCTGTTGCCACATTTCCAGAAGACAATACACCTGTTGGTTCATAATCTAAAAAATCGGAGCTACATGATGTCAAGAATAAAATTGACAAGCAAAGAGTAACTATATTATTATATTTCTTCATGATAATTAATTAAAAATTAAAGTTTACACCTAATGAGAATGTAGTTGGTACTGGTATTCTATTAACATCTGTTCGTTCTGGATCGGAACCAATATATCCTTTTGGAGTAAACCAAAATAAATTTTCTCCTTGAGCATATATTCTACAACTTGTGATGAATCCTGATTTTTGAACTAACTTATCTGATAATGAATACCCAATTTGCATATTTCTAAGTTTGAAATAAGAATTATTTCTTAAGATATAATCTGACATCTGAGAGTCATTGTTTGCTAATGAAAGAGAAGGCACCTCAGTATTTGTATTTGTTGGTGTCCAAGCATTCAATGTTCCAGGGCCAGCATTGTCTCTTCCTTGAACAAAATTATTCCAAAAAATATACGGATCAACCCCAACTCTACCGGCTACACCAGAACCAAAAATGGAGAAATCAATATTTTTATAAGCCAAACTAATATTAATACCGTATTCTAATTTTGGAAGAGTTGTACCAATAAAAGTTCTATCATCTGAATTAATCACATTATCTCCATTGATATCAACAAATTTAATACCTCCCAATCGAGAACCTATTTGAGCAGCATGCGCATCTATTTCAGCTTGATTTTGAAATAATCCTTCTGTTTTATATCCAAAAACTTCGAATTGTGAATGCCCTATTATCGAATTCGCTGAAGTTCCTGGATAAGCTGCTCTTACCTCTTCTGGCAAATCTGTGATTTTATTTTTAGTCGCACCAAAATTTGTGGTAACATTAAAAGACAATCCATTATCTAATTTATCTGCATATCCTACTGTAAGTTCCCAACCTTTATTGGCAGTCGAAGCACCATTTACAAAACGTTGCTGACCTTCTCCAACAGCAGATGCAACTGGTGGTCTAATCAAAATTCCTACTGTCTTTCTTGAGAAATAATCAAAGGAACCTGATAATTTGTTTTCGAAAAAACCAAAATCCAAACCTACATTAACCTCTTTGGTAGTTTCCCATTTTAACCCTGAATTCGCAGCTTGTATGGATACAAAACCAGAAGGTAAATTTCCTGTGTTAGTTCCATTCAAATCATACGCAGTTCCAACATTATAATAAATATTGAAAAAATCTGGATAGTATACATTTTGATTAGGACCGTATCTAGCTTCGTATAAACCAAAACGGGCATTATCACCAATTGATTGATTTCCTACTTCTCCATAACCAGCACGTAGCTTCAAGTTTGAAACTGCTGTTACATTTTTAAGGAATTGTTCATTATTGATTCTCCATCCTGCAGTAACCGCTGGAAAAATACCATATCTATTGTCTTGACCAAATCTTGATGAACCATCTCTACGAATAGTGAATGAAGCTAAATATCGGTCAGAGAAAGCATAGTTAAATTTTCCAAACTGAGAAAGTAGTCTACTTCCAGTTGAAATTCCATTGTTTGTTCTAGCTCCAGTAGCCGCAGATAGTGTAAAATAAGATTCTGATTCAACCGCGAATCCCTCAGCGCGAGCATACAAAGTATTCAAATCCGTTTTGGTTGATTCAGTTCCTATAAGGATTCCAAATTTATGTTCAGAAATATTAAGATTATAATTTAAAGTATTTGAAATTGTTAAACTAGAATACTTATTAGTATCAAAAGTTAAACTATTATTACTTCTATTAACAAATCCATTTTTCACAATTGGTTCAATGTCTTTCCTGCTGAAATCATTAAAATCCATCCCAATACTATTTCTAAAGGTTAGCCCTTTTAAAATGTCAATTTCAGTAAAAACATTACCGTACAAAGCCATTTTTTTGCTATTATCCCATCTGTTCAAATATTGCATTAGTAAAGGGTTGTTTCTATCTGAATAACCAGAACCCAATGGCCCAGCATAATCACCAGATGCAGTGTAAACTGGAATCGTTGGTGCAAGGGTTATTGCTAAACCTGGTGTTGGTGCGTTTCCAACATCATTGGCAGCAGCTCTTTCATTTGACTGTGTAAATTGTGAATTAACACCAAATCTTACTTTGTCATTGAACAACTTGAAATTGGCATTAAGTCTTGCTGAATATCTCTCATAATTAGTATATTTTAGCATACCAGAATTATCTAAATACCCCATGTTCAATACCGCATTTGCTTTTTCAGATCCACCAGATACAGATAAATCATTATTGATAAGAAGCCCTGTTTTGTATACAGTATCTTGCCAATCTGTATCTCCTGCGGGAACATTAGTATCTCCGCCTACATATGGCTTTACACTTACACTATTCAATATTGGATTGTTAAAATCATTATTCCAATCAAAATTATAGATTTCTCCATATCCACCAGATGGACTTGCGCCATCGTTAACAGATGCTTGCCATAAAACTTTTCCTCTATCTAAAGCATTTAGCATTTTGTATCGTTGTTTTTTCTCTGAAAGAACAGAAACGTTTGTGCTGTAAGATACTTTTGTTACTCCACCTTTTGCTGCATTTTTAGTAGTAACAATAATAACTCCATTGGCAGCTCTGGACCCATAAATAGAGGAAGCCGAAGCATCTTTTAAAACTTGAATGGATGCAATCGCACTTGGACTCAAACTAGCAAAAACCTCAGGTCTTGTTGTAGGAACCCCATCGATAACATACAATGGATCTGTATTACCAAGTGTACTTACACCTCTAATTAATATTCTGCTATTTGCCCCACTTGGATCTCCTGATTTCTCTATAGTCAAACCAGCAACCCTTCCTTGCAGAGCTTGCATAGCATTTCCAGAACTCATGGTTTGCCCAGTAATAGGTTTCAGTTCTACTACCGTAACTGCACCGGTTAAATCGGCTTTTTTCTCTTTACCATAACCCGTTACAACAACCTCTTGCAGTTTTAAAGACTCTGCTTTTAATGCAATTTTTAAAGTGGTTTGTCCATTAAGCTTAACAGACTGAGATTCATATCCAGTATAACTAAATATTAAAGTTGCATTTTTGTCTACATTGCTTATCGAAAACTGACCGTCGAGATCAGTTGAAGTTCCAATTTTAGTTCCAGAAACCAGTACTGACGCACCAGGAAGAGACATTCCGTCTTCGGAAGAAGTTACCACTCCTTTGATTCCTATATTTTGGGCCGATACAGAAAAAAACGACCCCATCAGGATTAAGTAAAGAATAATTTTGTGTTTCATAATTTAGTTGGTTTAGTTAAAATTTAGTTGGTTAATAATTAAGTTTTCAATGGTATACTCCTTATTAGCTTTAGAAACTGAAAAATATTCCATTGGTTTATCTGGAAAAAATATTTCAGTCATAACTGTCTTTCCATTGTTATAAAAAATTTCAATTGATGTTTTATCAACGATTATTCTTATATCCATTTTATCAAAGTCACCCTTAAAAGGAGCCTTTGAAATATTTTTTGCAAAAAGGTCAGAGAAAGTTATTTTTCCAGATTTTGATCTATCTATAAAAAAGTAATTCTCCTTTTTATTGATTCCAAATTGAATTGTATTCTTAGCATCATTTGATAAAGAAAAGGTGTAAACATCCTTTTTAAGATTCTTTAAAGAAAAGTGAATGTCTAATCTTGATAAATCGACTACTGTTTTATCTACCAAAATCGTTTCCTTATCTATTTTAAGAGATTCTTTTTTAATAGTTTTAGCAATATAACTTTGCAATTCCTTTACGGGTTTAGAAGAAACAATATAGTGACCGCTATCTTTAACAAGTACTAATTCTCTAGGTATAGTCATACTGCTTCTCCATTTTTCAGTAGGGACTTTTTGTGCGTAATCCCAATTTGACATCCACCCAATAAATAATTTTCTACCATCAACCTCAGAAATATTAGCCCAGGTAACACCAGCATAATTATCTCTGCCATAGTCAATCCAAAGACCTTTTTGTTGCTTTACATCTTTTGAAAAAGTTTCATCAATAGTGAATTTTTTCCCGTCAAAATCACCTACGAAGTATTGTGTAGCTGAACCACCATTAGGTCCTCCAGGATTAATACTTGATAACATAACCCATTTGTAATCATCAGTCCCGTCAACTAGCATCGGAAAAAAATCCGGGCATTCCCAAACGCCTCCATGAACTCCAGTCTCTTTCCCAAAATCTGAAAGCAGTGACCAATCTTTCAAATTTTTAGAACCATAAACCATCGTTTTATCTCCTGCTGCCAGTATCATTAACCATTGTTGATGAATCGCGTCCCAAGTCATTTTAGGGTCTCTAAAATCTTTAATGTTTGGATTTTTAATGATTGGATTCGCTTCATATTTCGTCCAAGTCAACCCTTCATTTAAGGAATAGGCAATCCCTTGTGACTGATAATTGATCTCACCAGCTTTTTCTTTTTTCATATCATGATACGTAAACATCGCAACCATTGGAGGATTTTTTAAGCTCCCAAATCCTGAAGTATTTTTCACATCGACAACAGCACTTCCCGAAAAAATATACCCTTTTTCATCCGGATAAAGCGCAATTGGTTTTTCAGTCCAGGTTATAAGATCAGTACTGATAGCGTGTCCCCAATGCATAGGCCCCCAAACATTTGAATCCGGATAATATTGATAAAAAAGATGGTAATAACCATTGTAGTAAAACATCCCGTTAGGGTCATTCATCCAACCCTTTTTAGGAGTGAAATGAAAATTAGGCCGATACAATTCTTCTTCAGTATATTTCTTGTCTGTTAAAGAAACCTCTTTACAACTAAATATGGTTGTAAAAATCATTATGCAACTTAACATTCCAACATATTTAATAATTTTTAATTTGCTCATAATTTTATTCGTTAATTAAATTTTTACTTAACTCCTCTAAAGAAATTCCTTTGGTTTCTGGCATCATAAATCGAACAAACAAGAGTTGAAAAACCATCATCACTGCGAAAAATATAAATACGACTCCAGGCCCTACTGTAGAAAATAGATACGGAATTAATGATGGAATAATAGCTGCCAGAACCCAATGCGTAGTACTCCCAAAGGATTGCCCTGATGCTCTTAGATGATTTGGAAAAATTTCTGATATAAAAACCCAAATTACAGCACCTTGACCTATAGCATGTGCAGCAATAAACAAGAATAAGAAAACGGGAACAGCCATTCCTTCCCAATGAAAAAAGAAAGCCATTGCAACAAGTGAAAGTGATATAATATACCCCACAGAACCAATGTACATTAATATTTTACGTCCTAATCTGTCGATTAAGAAAACGCCTAATAGTGTGAAAAGTAAATTAACCACTCCTATTCCAATACTACTTAGTAAAGCGGTACTTTCACCAAGACCCGCCTCTTGAAATATTCTGCTGGAATAATATAAAAAAGCATTAATTCCAGATAATTGATTGAAAAAAGCCATTAAAAAAGCCAATACTAAAGGTGTTCTGTATTTCTTTAAAAATATAGTATCATTAACCTTAGAAGCATCTTTATTATCCTTATCTATCTCTTCTTTTATTTTTTCATAATCAGCTTCTTGCCCCATTAAATGCAACACTCTTCTAGCTTCGTCATTCTTGAGTTTGGACAATAACCATCTTGGGCTTTCAGAAATCGAAATAATTAACAAAATATAAAGTACAGATGGAATTGCTTGTACTCCCATCATCCATCTCCACGAATTTTCACCCATATCGTTTAAAAGGTAATTGGACAAAAAAGCCACCAGTATCCCTAAAACGATATTGAATTGATAAAAAGCAACCAGCTTACCTCTATCTTTTGCAGGAGCAATTTCTGATATGTAAGCGGGTGCTGCAATGGTTGATGCACCAACACCGAGACCACCAACAAACCTAAATGCGGCGAACACAAATGGATTATTTGCAAAAGCAGATCCTATTGCTGAAAATAAGAATAAAACCCCTATCCATAATAAGGTGTTTTTTCTGCCAATCTTATTAGTAGGAATTCCACCAAATATCGCCCCAAGTACGGTACCCCATAAAGCCATTCCCATAACTACTGTTCCATGGAAAGCATCAGAGGAATTCCATAAAACTTGCAGCTTTTTATCAGCTCCTGAAATAACAACGGTATCAAATCCAAAAAGAAACCCTGCTAGTGAAGCAATCAGAGACCAAACAATAATTTTTTTCATTATCAAAAAATATTAAATTAGATTGCTAAGATATCCGCATAAATTTTGCTTCTATTTTGAGGATGTTACAATTTCATTTAATACTGTTTCACAATGCCGAATAAACAACAAAATACTTATTATCAGGCAGTTACATATTAAAATATACAAATAACTACTTCGTTGTAGTTCGATTATGTTACACGTGTTACAATCATGTTACACGTATTTTTTTAAAAAAATAGATATTCAGGAATAAAAAAAAGTCACTTGATGGATTTTATTCAATTAGTAAAATTTTAAATTTATTTTTAGAGGAAGTTTAAAAATAATCGATAAAAAAAATGAATTTATTAAGCAATTCTATATCATGAAGTATTCTTAAGCTTTTAAGAAAAATTACACAGATGCAAATGCAGTTTAATCTCAAGATTCAAGGATATTTTTATACCTGAGTACAGGAATTGCAACAAGAATAAGACAACTTATATTAAAACTATTACTTATGTATGTTCTACTCCGTTTTATTACGCAAAAGGCACTCGAATCCAGATTCCCAATAGTTACATCCAGTGTAGAAAGCAGCAGAATTATTACATTGAAATAAAGCCATAAAAAAACCACCAAAATTAGATTTTGATGGTTTTGATTTTGACATTACGCAGGTTAGAAAGTGAAAAATGAACAGAATTAATTTTAATCACTAAATCTGAAACTTTATAAAAACTAACGTTACAAAAAAGATTAAAGTGATCCTTTTCTATACTCCTTTTATTTAAAAATTTTTAAGTCTGAAAAAGTGACTTCACCATTATCAGCAAAAATAGCCCACGGATTTTGATTCATTTTATAGATACGGTTTGTAAAAGCGATTTCGTCATTAATGTATATCACACATACCGAATTTTCAGAAATGATTGTAACATCAAACTCTTTATTAGCTGGGATATTTAGCGGAAGCTGCGTTACATTTAAGGAAGACGCATTTTTTATAACCTTATCTAATCGTAATTGATTTTTGGCTAAGTCGAATACAATGGCAAATACTTCATTTCGCGTTCCACAGGCTCCAAATTCAAAACCAAATTGAGTGGATGATGTCGCTTTTATATGTGTTTTAATTTTGAATGCTCCAGTTTCTCTGTCAAACACTGAAAATGCTTTTTCAGCCGCATTACCCTTCAATGTATAGGCATCGCCTTGCTTTGTAGTTCCAAAGCCTATTTTTGCATTTAAAACTTCATTAACACTAAACTTATTGTCTACACCATTGGGTATAGCAATACCTAATGTTCCATTTGGATGCTGAACAAGTCGATGCGTTACAAGCGATCCAGCCCAATCAAAAATAGCGGCATCACTGTTTTTGTTTTTAGTAGGACACCATCCTGTTATATATCGATTGGTACCGTCTGTAACTGTTTTTCCAGCATAAAAGGCAATACCATCTAACTTATTATTTATAGGAGTAATCCAAGTATTTGATGTTAATGGACGGTATTTATAGTGTACCATTCGATCATCAATACTTGAGTAAATCAAATACTGATAATCACCCATAGTGAACACATCAGGGCATTCAGTTAAAAAGGTAGTTGTATCCTCATAAAACGGCTTTTCCAAAGTCCAATCTCTCAAGTTGGAAGAACTGTATTGAGCGATTACTGCTCGCCATGGCACATTACTATTAGAAACTAAACCAACCTCAGAACGTGTTGCAATCAACATTTTATAAGTTCCTGTACCTTTATCTTCTATGACGATTGGATCTCTAAATTCATTGCGATCATATCCCCAAGAAGCCTGCAATAAAAAGGAAGGATCTTTGGTCCAATTTTTTAAATCCGTAGACGTTGCAAGCATAATTTTTTCTTTAGGATCAAGAATTCCGTTATGGCCTGTATAGAAAGCGTAATAAATTCCATTCCTTTTAAAAACGGATCCGGTTCCCAATGCACCATCCTGCTGATTAGCAGTTCCTGTGGCAATCATTTCACTAGTATCGGTGAACGTTTCAAAATCAGACGTTGTTACTTTATACCATGGGTGAAAGGTGGGCATTGTATTTCTTGCATCGTACAAATAGAAAAGATGGAAGATACCATTTTCATAAAATGGTATGGGATCACCAACCCAACCCACGGAAGGCTTAAAAAATGTCCGATACGTATTATCCGATTCATTAGGAGTTTGACACGCCGGAGCGTTTGTTTCTGCAATAGGGGTTTCTGTTGGTTTATCCTCTTTAGTGCAATTATTAAATAATGCTAAACAAAGTGGAAGACATAAAAACGTGCGATTTATTTTCATATTGAATAGTTTACGAGAATTATAAGTGTGCAAAAAGATTTGATACTCTCAGATTAAATACTTTTTATCAGCAAAACGAAAATCAATTAAAGGAAATAAAAAACTCTCAAAAGCTTTCGTAGACCCAATTTAAAATCAAACAAAAAATTAATTATGTTTAGATCTTAAATTCAAATACTAAGATATTTTTAAAAAATCAGCTTTTATATCAAGAATGATGCGGTTTCATACAACGCTTTATTAAATTATTAAAGAACAATTTAAAATATTAATTATCAACACATTAGATATATACAAAAAAAAGCAACTACTTCGTTGTAGTTGCTCTTATGTTACATAGAGTACAATTATGTTACGCTATTTTTGTTAGGAAGAAAATGGTTCCATAGAAAATAATCTACTTTTTACTTTTATATTCTTTAGGTGTAACTCCAAATTTATTTTTAAAGGAAGTTGAGAAATAATTAGGTGAAGAGAAACCCACTGCATAGGCAATTTCTGAAATGTTTAATTCTGACTTTTTTAGTAGCTCCTTTGATTTATCTAATCGCATATTATTTATATGGTCACTGACACTAATTCCTAATATAGCTTTCACTTTTCGATACAATTGTACCCGAGAAATAGTTAAACTTCGTGCAAGATCTTCAACAGTGTAAGCAGAATTATCCAAGTTTTTTTCAATAAGATCATTCAACTTTCTTAGAAAATCTTGTTCAGAAACACCAAAATCACCATCCTCAATATTTAAAATATTATTGGTATAATAAAATCGTAGTTTTTCTCTGTTAAAGAGCAATCCTTTAATAGATTGCGCCAATACTTTTAAATTGAAAGGTTTTGTCAAAAAGATATCGGCACCACTTTCTAGAGCCTTCAAATAGGAATCTTGATTATCCGAAGCGGTAAGGATTATAATAGGAATATGTGACGTTCTTAAATCTTTCTTGAGTATTTCACAAATTTGAAAACCATTCTTTTCAGGCAAATTCAAATCACAGATAATAATATCTGGAATTAATTCCAATGCTCTTTCAATTGCATTAGTACCATCAGAGGCAAAAAAAGTATATTCAGCAGTAAATTTATGAGACACAAAATCTAAAAGCTCCTTATTGTCCTCTATATAAAGAATCGAATATTTATCTTCGGTGTTTTTTGGCTCAACACTTTGAATAAACTCTGAATCCAGATAATCCGGTTCATGAATAAAATCTAGCATTGATTCTTTTATTATATATTTTTCATCAAGATGCTCTTTTCCTAATGGCAAAGTAATTATAAATTCTGCTCCATTTTTTGAATTAATTTCTATTTTCCCTTTGTGCAGATCAATAAAACTTTTTGATAAATGAAGCCCTATTCCAGAACTGTTCCTGTAATTATTTGATCCTTGATAAAAAGCCTTAAAAACCTCCTTCAACTCATTTTCTGGAATCCCTATACCTGAATCTTTAAAGTGAATTTTAACAATGTTATTGGCTTTATCTTCTTTTATTACGATCGAAATTTTACCCTTTTCAGGGGTGAATTTGAAGGCATTTGACAACAAATTAAAATAGACTTTATCCATAAGATTTCGATCTATATAGACTTCTAATTCCGGATTGCTAATTGTCAATGAAAAATCAATATTTCTTTTCTTCGCTTCCCGATCAAAATCACTAATAATACTTTTTGAAAAATCTAAAATATTAGTTTTTGATGCTCTCAAAGTAAATTTTTGATCCTCTGTTTTTCTATAGTCTAATAATTGATTTATTAACCGGAGCAACCTTCTGGAGTTGTTATACATTAAATTTATTTCCTTGTTCACGGAAACCCCTTTATTTCTAAATTCATTTCCCAAAGATTCTATAGAACTCAATATCAACGTTAACGGAGTTTTGAATTCATGGGATAAACCTGTAAAAAAATTAAGTCTTGCTTCGTTGCTTAGTTTTAATTCTTCAGAAAATTTTTCAATTTCATTTCTTTGGCTGACAATTTTTTTATTTGTCTCTTCCAATTCTTTCTTTTTACGGCTTACTGTTATACGAGAATAAATACTGAAGAAAGCTAAACCTAGTGCCAATATAAATAGAAAAAAAAGAAGTTTTAAAAGATTGCTCTGACTGGAGTATTTCTCTTCCTGACTCTTGATAACGCTCTGTTGCTGTTCAATATCAGATTGCTGAATTGTTATCTTGTCAAATTGATTGCTCATAATATCTGCATTAAGAGAGTCAATTAATATGGTATTGAGTTTATTATTTTTAGGGACAATCTCTTTATTAGCTATTTTTAATGCCAACTTAATAGCTTCGCTACCTCCTGTAGGATATAAAACTGTCGCATCTAAAATCTTATCTTTTACTAATTGAATGCCGCCTAAAGGACCATTTTGGCCATCAACACCTATAAATTTTATATTTTTATCTACTTCTTTATTCTTTGCAATCTTCCAAGCATTATAAGCAATCATGTCACTAAATGAATATACAAAATCAATATCATGTAAACTATCTAACAGTCTACCATAATCTGCTCTGGGATGCCCAAAGTCATCTGCCTCGATAGTAAAAACCTTAATATTAGGATATTGACTTACAATTTGTTTAAACCCCATACTCCTTTCTAAACCAGGTGATGAAGTGAAGTCCCCATTAATTTCAATCACAGTTGCATCTCCATGACAAATAGAAACAATATGTTTTCCTGCCAATCTACCTACTTCAAGATTATCTGCTCCTAAATAAGTGGTATAACTTGAAGTATTTGCTTTCCTATCAACAATAATTACTGGTATACCTTTAGATTGGGCCTTCTCAATTACCGGAACAATTGAATCTGATTCAAAAGGAGAAATTATAATGACATCTACTTTTTTATCAATGAATTTCTGAATGTCACTAATTTGCTTACTTGCTTTCCTATTGGCATTGTAAATAGTCAAATTAATTTCCGGATGAAGCGAGGCTTCTACTTCCATTGCATGATTCATTGATACCCGCCAAATATCACTACCAACACATTGTGAAAATCCTATGGAAATTTCACTTTTATCTTTATCTGATGAATTGCAGGAATTCAGAATACATATAAAACTTGCTAGTAGTATAAAACAGCCTATTCTTGACATACGGTTTATGATTATAAAAATAACAATAAAAAAATTTTAGAGTAATTTCAGTTATTCTTGTAATTGATTTTTCTAAATCATTTCAATAATAGCATCAGCGATTATAGACGATCTTAACCTTACAAAAATAATTCCTGATAATGATGATTTCAAATGGTGTAGTAATTGCTCTTTTTTGTAGAACTAATATCATTTTCTTTTGATTATAAAATGATTATTAGAATTATTGACAAATATATAAAAATATGGCATTAGTATTCATTTTACTTAACGATTTTCTTTTTAGGAACTTACTGACTATTTTTTATCAAAAAGAACTTATTATAAAATATAAAACCAAATTAAGATGCTAAAAAAAGTAAAAGATGAAACTTTAAATTTATTTCCATTTAATCTAATATTGTTCTTTAAAATTGATCATCTTAACAATATGCGCGTATAATTCAGGATGTGTTGTTTTAAAACTTCGTGGCGTTTCAAAAAAATGTTCCAAAATTACCGATAAGAATTCAAATTGATTCGCGTACGCATAGCCTAAAGTATCCTTTTTGTTTTAGCTCTTGGTTTAAATTTGGGTCAGTGTAATATTTTATGACTTCCTTGAATTCATCAAAAAAATAATGGCACTTGGGTCGTTACTTTTTAAGCAATGAAAATGCAACACATGAGAATTCTCATGTAAACCCAGATTAATATTATCATTTGAGGTTAAATGCCCTAATAAAAAAAATCTTCCAACGAAAAACCACTACTATCATTTATGGATTGAATTCTCCTTTGTGATATTCCTTATTTACAGTAGAACAATAACTAGATTGAGAAATAATTATTTTATTAAATAAACTAACCAGATAATTTTGCATCCTAAAAGTCAACATCACATAAGTTCCGGCAACCAACATTTGCATTTGTTCCGTAATAACAATCTCCTTGCCTATAAACTCATAGTTCGAAATAAACCCCTTAAACCGATACTCAAAATACACTTTTCTTTCGGGACAAAGCCTATTTAAAACGGGAAATAATTATTTGTCTCAATATAATAATGCACTTCGCAGTAAAAACCGTTAATTAGATAAAGGCTAATAGCTAAATTATCTTTAATAAAACTATCTACTTGAATGCCCAAAAACCATATAGAATTAAAATGTTCATCTTCAGAAAGACTTAAAAATTCGCAAAGTTTCATTTGTAACGATTTTAAAACCCCTTTGCAAATTCGTCCTCTCCAACCCCAATTGAAAAAAATAAATTAAAAATACAATTCAATGAGTATAGAAAAAATCTACTAGGCTATGTGGAAAACCGTAAAGGAAAGTAATTTTTAAAGGTTACTATTGTTGAATTCTTTAATTTAAATACCTTGAAAATGCAATTACAAGAAAGTGAAGGCCAAAATGTTGATATTGTTGAAAAATGTTGGTACTGCAAAAGAAATCTAGCTGACAATAAATATTTAAATATTGAGGAAGTTAGCAGAAACTGGCTAGAAATTACTGGGCTTCCAAAAATCAAACATCAAAAAACGAGAAAATACACTTCCAAAAGATGTAAAAACTGCTTTTACATTCATAAAAAAGTTGACAAAATATTTATTGCAACTTTTACAATCTCATTTTTATGTTTAATTATTTATTTTCTTGAGTATTGGCACAGTTACAGTTTCGAATTTCTTGTTTTACCAATAATATTTTTTATTGTTTTTATGCCAATTGCACACATCTTAATAGAAATATATTTTGCTAAAAAATATAACACAAAACCAAAATGCGCAAGAATTGGTTGAATACTCTCTAACAAAAATACCAATTAAATATTCCACAGACCAACAACCTGGAATTAACACATAAATAAACTTTAAAAGGAATTTAACAGATAATTATTAACCAATGTTTTTCAATTAGAATCCGACCATTACGCAACCTATGCGCGCGCGATATCCATAAAAACATTTTTAACTATCTGTTACGCGCATGAAAACATTAATTAATTTGTATTAATTACTTTATGTTTAACACAACTTATAACACGAATTAAAAAATTGTATCAATAGTTGATTAATCCATTTTTTTCAAGTTTGATTAATCCATTTTTTTCAAATAATCATTAACGATTTATTTCGATTATTATCTAAAGTAAGGCAAATTAGATAAAACTAATATAATAACGTAGGTTTTATTTAAACCCCTCAACAAAGATATTTTTGCACCGTAAATAATATAAAAAAAAGGGTTGTTTTTTATCCTTATTTGAAATGGTTGAGCAATATTTGGGCAAGTTCTAAAAACAAAAAAAAAACGTAAACACTTATAAATAAAATGTTTACGTTATGTAAAGTGGCCGCGACAGGGTTCGAACCTGCAACCCTCAGAGTCGAAATCTGATATTCTATCCAGTTGAACTACGCAGCCTTTATTGTATTATTTTTTCTTTTATAAACTCTCTTCCACTTCCTGTTTTAAAATATTTTTCACGTAGAACAGCTTCTTCTCTTGTGCCAAATGTTTCTAAATAAACCAATTTCCATGGCACAAAACCTTTGGTCGATTTTGTCTTTCCTGAATTATGCTCTTTTATTCGTTTATCTATATCACTAGTCTGACCTTTATAAAGTCTTGCATCAATCTCACTTTGTATAACATATACAAAATATTCCATTTATTGTCGAAATCTGATATTCCCTGCCTGCCGGCAGGCAGGTATCCAGTTGCCTGCCTGCCGGCAGGCAGGAACTACGCAGCCATTTGATTTAAGATTGTTGATTAACGATTTTAGATTTGTGACTTAAAATCGTTAACCTTGAATCATAAAATTTATGTCAACAGTTTTTTCACTATTGTAGAAATAGTTTTTCCTTCGGCAGTTCCGCCTAATTGTGCTGCTGCTAATCCCATTACTTTTCCCATTGATGCAATTCCTGACGCTCCAGTTTCTGCGATGATTTTTGCAATTACGGCTTCTACTTCTGCTTCGCTTAATTGTGCTGGCAAGAATTTTTCGATTACTGCAATTTGTGCCAATTCTGGTTCAGCTAAATCCAAACGATTTTGCTCGGTAAAAATTCTAGCACTTTCCTTACGGGTTTTTACTAGTCTTTGTAGCAATTTAACCTCGTCATCTTGTGTTATTTCTTCCTTAGATCCTGTGGCTGTTTGAGCTAACAAGATTTCAGATTTAATAGCTCTTAACGCTTCAAGTGCAACGGTATCTTTGGCTCTCATGGCGGTTTTCATTTCGTCCATGATTTGTACTGATAAACTCATATTCTTTATTGTTAATTTAGTTAATCAACTATTAGTTTAATCGATTATTGAAATGCTTATTATAAAAACGTTTTCTTTTTTTTTAATGCCCCAGATGGTAGTGAAAAGCCTTTTTAAGAGAAAATGTATTTTTTCTTGCCCTTAAAAAGCGACCGTAGGAAGCTCTTTTGAGAGCTTAGAAAAAAGCATTTTCGAGAAAAAGCTTGAAACGACAGCTGGATTAAGGCCCCGCAAATTTAAAGAAATTTACTTGAATTAACAATAGATTACTTTCTTCTCTCCACACAAAAAAATAACCCGAAAATCAAATTGAATTTTCGGGCTATATCATTTCGGTTTGAGTTCGTTAATCTACATTGTCATGCAAATACGAGTTGTTTGAACGCAACTGTAAATCATTATTGCTGTCTGTTCCCACTGAAATTCTCGAATTTGTATTGTTTGGTTGATTATTTGAAATATCTATTCCTAATCTTTTGTACGCAGGTTCTTTTTCGTACTCATCAATTTTAGAAACATTATTATGAAACTTGTAATTGAATTCTTTTAATTTTTTTCTTCTTTCGTCAGCTCTAAGCTTCAAAGTTTCTTCAATTGTCATTTCCATTGGAGAAATATTTTCGAAATGAGTTGGTGCATTTGTAGCTGCATCTACTTGTTTCATTGTAATATTTAACTCGGCAGGAACAGGAACTTCAACTACTTTTGCAATTGGTTTAGCTGCGAAATCAGTATCTGCTTCCATGTACTCCTCAAGAGAATATTTGATAATTCCTCTGTCAGACAATTCTGTAACCGGAACAAATTGAACTGCTTCGTTTACTTTGATATCGCGAGTTTCATTCGTTAGTTCAAATAAAACTTTGCTTTCCTCAACGGGAGCAACTGGTTCCGATTTAAAAAGTGGCAAATCAAAAGAGAAAACCGTTTGTTCCTGTCTTTCGATAATTTTTGGCTGAACTGCTTTTACTTCTTTAACTTCTGGTGCGGTAAAAGTAAATTCACTATCATTAATTGGAGAAACGATTTCAAAAGTCACATCTAAATTTTTTATAAATTCAGACATAACCATCAACTCTTCTTTATTGATTGTTGGCGCTGGTACTGTTACAACTGGCTCAGGAGCCACTACTGTTGTATCTTCTAATAAGTCGAAAACAATTCTTTCGTTAGTATTAGACACCGGTGTTACGTTATTTAAATCGAATGCAGCAACAGCTCTATTACTTAGATTATGAACACTTCTTTGTTCATCTTCTAATGTGTGTATAATTTTTTTTGGCTCTGTATTTACAATTTCATTTTGTTGTTCAATATCAAATCCCGTAGCGATTATGGTAACTGCAATAGCATCTCCAAGTGATTCGTCTTCACCAACCCCCATGATAATATTTGCATTATGACCTGCTTCAATTTGAATATGATCATTAATCTCTCCTATTTCGTCAATTGTAATTTCATTAGTTCCAGAAACGATAAGCAACAATACGTTTTTGGCACCTGTAATTTTATTATCATTTAACAAAGGAGAATCTAAAGCTGCAATAATTGCCTCTTTAGCTCTATTCTCGCCTGAAGAAACAGAAGATCCCATGATAGCCGTTCCACTATTATACAATACTGTTTTAGCATCTCTTAAATCGATATTTTGAGTATAGTGATGCGTAATTACTTCGGCAATACCTCTTGAGGCTGTCGCCAAAACTTCATCCGCTTTTGAAAACCCAGCTTTGAAACCAAGATTTCCGTATACTTCTCTTAATTTATTATTATTGATAACAATTAATGAGTCGACTTGTTTACGTAATTTATCGATACCTATTAAGGCTTGCTCCTGACGCACTTTCCCTTCAAATAAGAAAGGCAAAGTCACAATTCCTACCGTAAGAATATCTCTTTCTTTAGCCAATTGCGCTATTACCGGCGCAGCTCCAGTTCCAGTTCCACCACCCATTCCTGCAGTGATGAAAACCATTTTAGTATTGCGATCCAACATTTTTTCAATCTCGGCAATACTTTCAATAGCAGATTGCTGTCCTACATCTGGATTTGCTCCAGCACCAAGTCCTTCAGTCAAATGTACCCCTAACTGAATTTTATTAGGCACAGAACTACTCTGTAAGGCTTGAGAATCCGTATTACAAACGATGAAATCAACGCCTTTAATACCTTGTTTGAACATGTGATTAATGGCATTACTACCGCCTCCACCTACACCAATTACTTTTATAACATTTGATTGATTTTTTGGTAAATCAAATGAAATACTTCCAAATTCTGAGTTGCTCATCATTTTATTTGGTTTTAAAATTCTTGTTTAATTCTTTTTTTCTTCTTAAAGCGTGGGGCAAAAAGGAGAATGAAATATTTATTATTTATTAACTATTCTGCGTTATCCAGGAAATCCTTAATCTTATCAACATACCTGTCAAAAAATGATCTTTGTATTTTATCTCCCGTAGATACTTGTTTTTCTCCAAAGTTTTGTCCGTCCACTTCGGCTTCTGTTACCGGCACTACCACCTCTTGAATTTGCGTAACTGGCGCTCTGTAAACTGTAGCTTTTGGCGGTTCAATAGCGTCCATTCTTATGGCACTTTGAGAATTATTTTGAATACTATTCATTACTAGTCCTACAGCGGTAGCATATAAAGGACTCGAAATCTCTTCATCAGAATTTCCAGCTAAATGCTCGTTTGGATATCCTATTCTGGTATCCATTCCGGTAATGTATTCCACTAACTGCTTGATGTGTTTCAATTGTGCTCCACCACCAGTAAGTACTATCCCAGCAATCAGCTTTTTACGAGGATCTTCATGCCCGTAAGCTTTCACTTCCGTGAAAACCTGATCTATAATTTCGACAACACGAGCGTGAATTATTTTCGAAAGATTCTTTAACGAAATCTCTTTTGGCTCTCTGCCTCTTAATCCAGGAATAGAAACAATTTCGTTGTCTTTATTTTCCCCTGGCCAAGCAGAACCAAATTTAACTTTTAATAACTCCGCTTGCTTTTCAATGATTGAACAGCCTTCTTTAATATCATCAGTAATTACATTTCCTCCAAAAGGAATTACAGCAGTATGACGAATAATACCATCTTTGAAAATGGCCAAATCCGTTGTGCCGCCACCTATATCGATAAGCGCAACACCTGCTTCTTTTTCTTCTTGGCTCAAAACGGCATCAGCAGACGCTAACGGCTCCAATGTCAAACCTGATAATTCTATCCCTGAGCTTTGAATACATCTTCCCACGTTACGTATCGATGAGGCCTGTCCTACTACAACATGAAAACTTGATTCCAATCTTCCGCCATACATTCCTATAGGCTCTTTGATTTCCGATTGTCCGTCAATTTTAAATTCTTGTGGCAGTACGTGTATAATTTCCTCACCTGGTAACATGGCCAATTTATTTACCTGGTCAATCAAAAGCTGTATGTCATTCTCCCCAATAACTTCTTCGGGATTATTTCTGCTAATATAATCTGTGTGTTGAATACTGCGTATGTGTTGACCAGCAATTCCAACCACTACGTCTTTAATCTTATAACCTGAATTATTTTCCGCTTCTTGAATTGCTTGTTGGATAGATTGAATAGTTTGAGTGATGTTATTCACAACACCTCTTGCAACTCCTAAGCTTTTGGATTTTCCAATTCCCAAAATCTCTAATTTCCCATACTCATTTTTCTTGCCTATCATGGCAACAATTTTGGTTGTCCCAATATCTAGACCTACTGCAATATTCTCTTTTTCCATTATCTATTATTTAGTGCAAACTACTTGTTCCGTAAATCTGAGATCTATTTTTTTATATTTATACAACGTACTATCTAAAACCGCCTTTTGAAAAAAAGCTTTATAATTTTTGAATTTACGCTCTACATTTATCATTCTGCCAAAATCAATTTGATAATCAAAATTTCTATTGAGCATTATTAAGCTACCGTTCGGCATAATTTGTATTCCGATGATGTTTTTTTTCAAAAAAGCATCGTCATATATTATGCGAAATAAATCAGCTAAATCTTCGTTATTTTTTTTATTAATCCCCCCTAAAACAAGTGGAACTCTAGCTGTAAAATTTGCTGACAATGGCATTCTATTCCCTTTGTAATCAATATAGAAAGAACCTCCTTCATCAAAAACCCTGGCTATTGGAGTCTTTTGTTTCACTACTGCTTTTAAAACGCCATCGATACTCACAAATACATCTGACTTTTCAATCATTTCTTGTGCATCTAGTATTTTTTCCAGCTTATTCAAATCTAAATTAACTTTTTGAATGCTCGATGCATCTTTTTTATTTTCTATTAACAATTTATTAACCGTTTCTTGCCTTACAAATGGAGAGACATCTCCTACAAAAACAACGGTAGATTTAATTAATTTTCTGTTTGCATTTCGATTTGACGTGAATGAAAACAGAAAAACAACTAATGCAAACATCAGTATTAATCGAATATTTGTCCAATTAAAGAGTTTCATTTAGCGCTTTTTTAATTGTTGGAACCAGTTCTCCTATGTCTCCTGCACCGATGGTCACAATAACGGTAGCATCGGATTCAAGAATTGTTGGAATTAAGTCATTTTTTAATACCAATTTTTTATCATCGTTCGTCATTTTATCCATTAACCATTGGGAAGTAATTCCTTCCATTGGTAATTCACGAGCAGGATAAATATCCAACAAAACAACTTCGTCAAAAGCAGATAAACTTTTGGCAAAATCATCTGAAAAATCTCTGGTTCTACTAAACAAATGAGGTTGAAAAATAGCCAAAACTTTTTGATTAGGATATAATTCTCTAACTGCCTGATGCACCGCATTTATTTCCGTTGGATGATGCGCATAATCATCTATATAAACAAATTTATCTGTTTTTATTTGATAGGAAAACCTTCTTTTTATGCCTTTGAATGACGCTATGGCTTTTGCAATGGCATCGGTTGGGGTGCCGAATAATTTTGCCATTGCGATAGCCATTAAAGCATTCATTAAATTGTGTTTTCCAGGTAATCCAAACTGTAAATCTTTTATTGTTTCAGTAGGCGTTTGTACATCGAACGTGTAACTGCCATTCCCAACTCTAACATTAAACGCCTTAAAGACTGCATCTTCATTTACCGCACAGGTAACTCCTTCAATTGGTAATTCTTTCGTTATAAAAAGATTACTTTTATCTTCTACTTTAGAAGCAAATTCAATAAATGATTCTTCTATGGCTTGACTGGTCCCATAAATATCCAAATGATCCGCATCCATTGATGTAATGCAAGCAATATTGGGATGCAAATGCAAGAATGAACGGTCAAATTCATCTGCTTCAACAACAGTAACTGTTTTACCGCTTCCTATTAAATTCGAATTGTAATTTTCTACAATCCCTCCAATAAAAGCAGTTACATCAGCACCACTTTCATGTAAAACATGACCCAAAATACTTGAGGTAGTAGTTTTACCATGAGTTCCCGCAACTGCAAAACAAAAAGTATCTTTGGTTATTATCCCTAAAACTTCAGCTCTTTTTTTAACCTGATATTCTCTTTCCAAAAAGAAATTCCATTCAGAATGATTTTTAGGCACCGCTGGAGTAATAATAACCAACGTGTTTTCTAAATAATAGTCTTTTGGAATTAAATCAATATTATCTTCAAAATGAATTGTAATACCACTTTCTATTAATTCATCTGTAAGCATCGTAGGTGTTTTATCGTAACCCGAGACTTGCTTGCCGATATTTTTGAAATAACGAGCCAAAGCACTCATACCGATGCCTCCAATTCCTATAAAATAGACGTTATGTATTTGATTTAAATTCATATTATTTATACTTTACTCGTTTATTTTTTATTTAATTAACTTGACGATTTCGTCAACAATTTGTTTCGTTGCTTCCGGTTTGGCCAATTGTTCTATATTCTCACATAATTGATTCTGTTTTCCCTGATCTTTCAGCAAGGCTTCAAAAACAAGACCAAATTGCGAATCTAGCTCAGATTCTTTCAACATAATTGCTCCTTTTCTATCTACAATTGCCTGAGCATTTTTAGTCTGGTGATCTTCAGCTACATTAGGAGAAGGAATAAAAATCACAGGTTTCCCCACAATGCACAATTCCGAAACTGATGACGCACCTGCACGAGAAATGACAATATCGGCGGCGGCATAAACTAAATCCATTTTTTCAATAAAAGCCATTACTTGCACATCACCTTCATTATATTTTTTATAATCTTCAAAATATAATTTTCCGCATTGCCATATAACCTGAACATTTTGAGAAAGCAAATTTTTCAACTCCTTTTCAATAAGTTGATTTACTCTTCTTGCTCCCAAACTTCCACCAAGAACCAACAACGTTTTCTTGTTAGAATCTAAATTAAAAAATTGAATTGCTTCGGCTCTTTTACTTTGAATATCAATTAAATCTTGTCGAACCGGATTTCCTGTCAAAATCATTTTATTTTTTGGAAAAAAACGCTCCAGATTTTCATAAGCAACACAAATTTTATTTGCTTTTTTGCTTAACCATTTATTTGTAATTCCGGGATATGAATTTTGTTCTTGAATTACCGTTGGAATTCCGGCGATTGCAGCCACCTGTAATAAAGGTCCGCTTGCAAAGCCGCCTGTTCCTATAACTACATCGGGTTTAAACTCTCTTATTATAGTTCTAGATTTTAATAAACTTGCCAGAAGTTTGAGCGGAAAAAGGGAATTATCAAATGTCAACCTTCGTTGAATACCAGAAATCCAAAGCCCTTTTATTTTATACCCAGCCTGAGGAACTTTTTGCATTTCCATTTTATCCTGAGCTCCTACAAAAAGAAATTCAGCATCCGGAAAGCGAGATTTTAATTCATTGGCAATCGCAATGGCAGGATAAATATGTCCTCCAGTTCCGCCACCGCTTAATATGAATTTGTATTGTTTCATTTTTTATAATGTTACTGAGTTCCTCTGTTTTCAAAAATTATTTAATCTTAAAAGCGATTACTTATTTAAAACTGCATTCATTGGATTACTAGCTTTATCCTCTATAGAATAATCATTATCTGTACAATATTCCTCTTCTAATTGTTTGTCAATTAATTTTTGAAGTGCTTCGTCTCTTAAAGTTGACTCTTTTAATTCCTGCGCGATTTCTTCTTCTTTTTTGGTTACACTTATTATGATTCCAAGTGCAAAACAGGTCATCCAGATAGAACTTCCTCCACTACTTATCAAGGGTAATGTTTGTCCTGTAACAGGCAATAATTCTACGGCAACAGCCATATTAATCATTGCTTGAAATATCATGGGAAAACCTAAACCGATAACCACTAATTTTCCAAATAGTGAATTGGCTTTATGAGAGGCTACGACAAATCGGAACAACAATAATAAATACAAAGCCAGAACACCTAAACCACCTATAAGCCCATATTCTTCAACAATAATGGCATAAATGAAATCTGAAGAGGACTGAGGCAAGAAATTCTTTTGAACGCTTTTTCCAGGACCTAACCCGTATATTTTACCAGAAGCAATTGCAATTTTTGCCTTCTCGATTTGATAATCGTCTTCATCTGGTTTATCTGTACTAAAATTCTCGATTCTGCTTTCCCAAGTATGTACTCTACTGAAAAATCTGGAGTCAGGAAAAGCTTTAGATAGAAGAACAAAAAAAGCAAGAAATAATATTCCTGATCCTACAATGATTCCAATATATTTTAATGGGTACTTCCCAATAAAAGTCAGCATTAATATCATTGAGAAAATCAGTGCAGTCGTAGAGAAATTAGCAGGCAAAATTAATATCAAAGTGAAAAATACCGGTAACCAAAGCTCCCACAAAGAGGCCTTGAATGTAATAGGTTCCTCTCTGGTTTTAGACAAATAACGTGCTACAAAAATAAATAACACTATAGACGCTAATGTTGATGTTTGAAATGTTATTCCAATAAACGGCACTTGAATCCATCTACTGGCATTTGCACCGGCGATAACAGTACCTTTAATTAAAGTGTAGGCTAATAAAATCCAAACAACCGGTAATCCTACTTTAGAGATAGCTCTAAAATAATGATACGGAACTTTGTGAATCCAATAGATAATGGCGAAACCAATACAAATATGAGCCAAATGTTTTACCAAGTACCCCAATGTATTTCCGTTCCCTTGGCCTATATAAGCCAAATTACTACTTGCACTAAAAACAGGCATAAACGAAAACAAGGCTAATAAGGCCACGAATGACCAAATACCTTTATCTCCTTTTAAATTGTTTACTAGTTGTTTCATTTCTTTTTTGTTTAAAATTTTTATGTTTAAATTTTAAAGTTTCTTCCCTTAAAATTTTAAACCTAAAAATTTTTATAAATTCTTAACAGCTTGTTTAAATTGGTTTCCTCTGTCTTCATAGTTTTCGAATAAGTCAAAACTAGCGCAGGCCGGTGACAGTAATACTGTATCTCCTTTTTCGGTTAAACGCTGTGCCATTCTCACTGCATCATTCATATTATCCACTTCGACCATCATATCTACAACATTCCCAAAAGCATCTATTATTTTTTTATTATCAACTCCAAGGCAAATAATTGCTTTTACTTTTTCACGAACTAACGACATCAATTCATTGTAATCATTTCCTTTATCAACACCACCCACAATCCAAACTGTAGGCGTATTCATACTATCTAATGCAAAAAAAGTGGCATTTACATTGGTTGCTTTTGAATCATTGATGTATTGTACATTTTGAATTTTCAAAACTTTTTCAAGACGATGTTCTACTCCTTGAAAGTTAGACAAGCTTTCGCGTATTGTCGACTTTCTAATTTGCATCAATTTTGCCACAGAAGTTGCTGCCATTGCGTTTTTCATGTTATGTTTTCCTTCCAAGGCAATATGCTCTGTATCCATTGTAAACTCTTCTTGATTAATTGAAATTTCCATTTTGTTGTTTTTTATATAAGCTCCTTCGCTGAAAGTTTTAGTCAATGAAAAAGGAATTAATTTAGCTTTGGTTGTGTGTGTTTTAAACCATTCTGCAATGGCTTCATCATCTGCGTCATATATGAGGTAATCGTCCTCGGTTTGATTCATTGTAATTCTAAATTTTGAATCAATGTAATTTTCGTATTTGTAATCGTATCGATCTAAATGATCCGGACTAATATTCGTAATAATGGCAATATGCGGTTTGAAATTTACAATTCCATCCAATTGGAAACTGCTCAACTCTAGCACGTACGACTCATAATCATTATCTGCTACCTGCCAAGCAAAACTCTTTCCAATGTTCCCTCCTAGTCCTACATTCAAACCTGCTGATTTTAGCAAATGATATGCAAGCATTGTAGTTGTTGTCTTTCCGTTGCTGCCAGTAATTCCAATTATTGTAGCGTTTGTATAAGGGGCTGCAAACTCAATTTCTGATAGCACTGGAATTCCTTTTTCAATGAGTTTTTTTACTATCGGAGATTTCTCTGGAATTCCCGGGCTTTTCATCACCAAATCAGCATTCAGAATCAAATCTTCCGTGTGCTTTTCCTCTTCCCAGGCAATTTCATTAATGATAAGAACCTCTTTGTAATTTTCTTTTATCTTTCCAAAATCAGACACAAATACATCATATCCTTTCTTTTTACCAAGAATAGCAGTTCCAATACCGCTTTCTCCACCACCTAAAATTACTAGCCTCATATTATCTTAATTTTAAAGTAACAATTGACAATATGGCTAACATTATGGCTACAATCCAAAAACGGGTTACAATTTTACTTTCGTGATATCCTTTTTTCTGATAATGATGATGTAAAGGCGACATAAGAAAGATTCTTCGGCCTTCGCCAAAGCGTTTCTTTGTATATTTAAAATAAGCGACTTGCAAAACGACTGAAAAATTTTCTACAAGAAAAATTCCACATAGTAAAGGAATCAGCATTTCTTTTCGAACGGCGATTGCCAATACAGCAATGATTCCTCCAATAGTCAAACTTCCCGTATCTCCCATAAAAACAGATGCCGGATAGGAATTGTACCAAAGAAATCCAATCAATGATCCCACAAATGCAGCTATAAAAACGGTCATTTCCCCCGAATTAGGGATATACATTATATTCAAATAATTAGAAAAAATAATATTCCCAGAAACGAACGTAAAAATCCCTAATGCCAGGACCGAAACAGCAGAAGTCCCTGCAGCCAATCCATCAATACCATCCGTTAAATTTGCACCGTTGGAAACTGCCGTAATGATAAAAATCACAACCGGAATAAAAATCAACCATGCCCATTTTTCATAACCTTCACCTGTCCAAGCTAATAATTCAGCATAGTCAAATTCATTGTTTTTAAAGAACGGAATCGTAGTCGCCGTAGATTTTTCCTCGACTGGGGATTGAACAATTACATTTTCTGTAGGTGTTTTAAAAATATCTGATGTAGAAGTATCAGTACGAACCGTTACTGCCGGACTAAAATAAAGAACAGTCCCAACTATTAAACCCAAACCTACTTGGCCAACAACTTTAAATATACCTTTTAAACCTTCTTTATCTTTTTTGAAAATTTTGATATAATCGTCTATGAAACCAATGATTCCCATCCAAAGGGTGGTGACAATCAACAAAACGATGTAAATATTATGCAGTTTTGCAAAAAGAATAACAGGAACTAAAGTGGCAAATATGATAATTAAACCTCCCATAGTTGGCGTACCCGCTTTTTCATTTTGACCCGCCAAACCAAGTTCACGCACGGTTTCCCCTACTTGTTGTCTTTGCAGGAAACGAATGATTCTTTTACCATAAATCGTAGACAATAATAAAGAAAGCATCAGTGCTAACGCGGATCTAAAAGTAATGTACTGAAAAACACCTGTTCCAGGAACATCTAATATTTTGTCTAAATATTCAAATAAGTAGTATAGCATATTTTTCTATTTATGAAGTTGTTCTAATATTTCTTTAACTATTTTCATATCGTCAAAATCATGGCGAACACCATTAATTTCCTGATAAGTTTCGTGCCCTTTTCCAGCAATTAATATAATATCATTTGGCTGTGCCAATTGACAAGCCGTTTTTATTGCCTGCTTTCTATCGGTTATAGTCAATGTTTTTTTATAATTTTGAGGGGCAACTCCTTGCTCCATTTCAGCAATAATAACTTCTGGATCTTCATTTCTTGGATTATCCGAAGTGAAAATTGCTTTATCACTCAACTCAGAAGCAATTCCAGCCATAATTGGACGTTTTGTCTTATCTCTATTGCCGCCACAACCTACAACTGTTATCAATTGTTCGTTTTTTGTACGAATATCATTGATTGTTTTCAGCACATTTTCTAATGCATCAGGAGTATGCGCATAATCTACAATCGCAGTAATATTTGAAGCCGAAACAATAAATTGGAAACGACCTGAAACGCTTTCTAAATCTGATAATAAGCGAAGCACTTCCAGACTTTCCATTCCTAATTGAACTGCAGTTCCATAAATAGCCAGTAAATTATAAGCATTGAATGTTCCTATCAGTTTTACCCAAACTTCATTTCCATTTATTTTCAATAATAAACCTGACAATTGATTTTCCAGGATTTGCGCTTTATAATCTGCATAAGATTTTAAAGCATACGTCAATTTTTTTGCTACAGTATTCTGCAACATTACTGGTCCGTTTTTATCATCAATATTTACTAATGCAAAAGCTGATTTAGGCAAATTATCAAAAAATGATTTTTTTACATCTCTGTATTCTGCAAACGTTGGGTGATAATCCAAATGATCGTGAGACAAATTGGTAAAAATACCGCCAACAAAATGCAATGCTTCCGTTCTTTTTTGATGAATTCCATGCGAACTCACCTCCATAAAACAATATTCAACACCATTCTCCACCATTTCCTTCAGATAATGATTGATTGTAATCGAATCCGGAGTGGTATGTGTCGCTTTATATTCTTGCTCGTCAACTAAGATTTTCACTGTGGAAAGTAATCCAACTTTGAAACCTGCCTTTTTAAACAATTGGTATAACAAAGAAGCAATGGTCGTTTTACCGTTTGTTCCTGTAATACCAACTAATTTCAATTTTTCAGAAGGATCACCAAAATAATTCGCAGCCATAAATGCTAAGGCTGAATTCGTGTCTTTTACCTGAACATAGGTAATTCCTTTTGTAATAGTTTCTGGAAAAGTATCGCAGACAATGGCTACGGCGCCTTGCTCAATTGCTTTTTCTATATAATCATGGCCATCAGAAATAGAACCACGAATAGCAATAAAAACATCATCTTTTTCGATTTTTCTTGAGTCGAAATCCATTTTGTCTATAGCAATATCCGTTGAACCTTTTACGGCTTCGATAGCTACTTTGTATAATATGTCTTTTAATATACTCATGATAATTCCAATAGTATAGTTGTGTTTTTCACAATGTTTTGACCCGCTTGAAGTGATTGTTTTTTCACCTTTCCTATTCCGTTAACTTTCACTTTTAAACCTAAATTTTCTAATAAAGCCAATGCATCCATCCCTGACATTCCTTTTACATTAGGAATTGATGGCGACTTCACCTGTGATTTTACAAAATAAGAATCATAATTATTTTCTTGTTTTGGAATCTTCCTATCTAAATTTTTAATTTTATTAGTCGAAGGAGCATCCGTAAAAATCTTTTGAGCGATCCTTTTAAAAACGGGACCTGCCACGTCCGCACCGTAATAATTATTATTTACCGTACTAGGCTTATGAACGACAACTATACAGGAATATTTTGGCTGATCTGCTGGAAAATATCCAACAAATGATGAAGCATAATATTTTCCAGATCCACCATCTTTTGCATAATTTACTTGGGCCGTTCCTGTTTTACCGGCCATAGAAAAATCTTTCGAGTAAAGCTTAGAACCAGTACCTTTTTTAACCACATTCAGCAAAACTGCTTTTAGTTTCAAAATAGTTTCTTGCGAACATACTTTCGGATTTAAAACTACTTTGTCAATTTTTTTGATTGTTTTATTCCATTCTTTTATTTCAGAAACGAACTGGGGTTTTACCATTACTCCGTTATTGGCAACTGAATTATAAAACGTAAGAGTTTGCATAGGCGTTACTGACACTCCGTAGCCAAAAGCCATCCAAGGAAGCGAAATATTAGACCAGTTTTTATCCTTTGGCTGAGGAATAACTGGCATCCCTTCTCCTTTTAAGTCCAATCCTAATTTTCTGTTCAAACCATATGAATCGACATGATTCACAAATTTTGAAGGATTGTTTTTATAGTTGTTATAAACGGCTTGCACCATAACTGTGTTCGAAGAAACTTCAAATCCACGCGCTAACGATATTTTTCCATAACCGCCTTTATGAGAATCTCTTACTGCTTTTCCTGAATATCTGATTTCCCCACCTTTACTATCAAAAACAGTACTGGTATCGGCCACCTTATCTTCAAGAATAGCCATTAAATCAACTAATTTAAAAGTAGAACCTGGTTCATGCGACTCAGCAACTGCATAATTAGTAGTTTCATAATAGGTTCCGTCTTTACCTCTTCCTAAATTCGAAATAGCCTTAACTTGTCCCGTACTCGTTTCCATAACCACCACACAACCGTGATCCGCTTGGTAATCTTCTAATTGCTTCAATAAAGCATGATGCGCAATATCCTGAATAAAAACATCAATTGTGGATATTACATCGTAACCGTCCTGCGGATCTACTTCATTGATGTCTCGCAACGGTTTCCATTGTCCTTTTGCTATTTTTTGCTTTAAAATATTACCGTCTTTACCATTAAGGTATTTGCGATAAGCCCATTCAATACCTTTACCATCTGAAGTTCCGTTTGAATTTCTTCTTTCGTAACCTATGGTACGTTCGGCAATTTTTCCTATTGGGTGTTTCCTAACCGTTTCTTGTTCAATGATTATTCCACCTTTATTACTTCCCAAATTGAAAAGTGGAAACCCTTTAATTTTAAAATATTCGGTATAACTTAAATTTCGAGCAATCAAATAATATCTGTTTTTGTTTGCTCTTGCTTTTCTCAATTCATTTTGAAAATAACTCGACGGTTTTCCTAAAACTGAAGCTAACGAATCAGATAATGCCTTCACATTTTTTTCAAATGATTCCGCTTTTGGTGTAACAGCATCAAAACGTATTTCATAATTTGGAATAGAGGTCGCTAAAAGGCTTCCGTCAGCAGAATAAACATTTCCTTTATTGGCAGGAATCACAAAATTTCTAACCGTTCTTTCTTTGGCTAATTTTCTATAATAATCCCCTTCCACCCATTGAATATTTGTCAACTTTACAGCAATCGCAATTGCCATCAAAAAGATAGCGAATGCAACCAGATAAATTCTGTACGATATGTGTTTATCTTCTACTGCCATATTTTTTTAAAGAAACTTTTTTCTTCTTCTTTTTTAACTTCAATTTTAACCGGAGGGACTGTTGATGGAAAAATATTTTTTTCAACCATCTTTTCAGAAACTGTCGATTCCATTTTCAATTTCATTAGCTCCGAACGTCTGTCTACAAATTCCGAACGCAATTCTTTTACTTTATTTGTCAACTCGGTAATCTTGAATACTTTTTGTTCAAATCGCTGCGTATTAGCAATCATAATTATAGCTAAGACAATTACAAAAACAATGAAACGCCAGTTTTTAACAGCATCATCATCTATCAGAAATCTAGCTTTTAAAAGATTGTAAACTCCGTTTTTCATTTTTATAGGTAATTATATCTTTTCAGCTATTCTTAGTTTGGCACTTCGCGCTCTGTTATTCTCCTTTATTTCAGCAGCATCCGGCACAATTAATTTTCCAACGGTTTTAAATGGAACCGAAAAATTACCAAAAAAGTCACGCTCAGGTTCTCCTTCAAACATTCCGTTTTTCACAAATCGTTTTACCAATCTATCTTCTAAAGAATGATACGAAATCACGCTTAATCTACCGCCTGGATTTAATATTTCTAAGGATTGTTCTAAAAACTCTTTCAAAACATCCATCTCTTGATTTACTTCAATACGAATCGCCTGATAGATTTGAGCCAATATTTTATTTCTAACTCTTTCCGGTAAATATTTCGCCAAAACCTCTTTCAATTTATCTGTGGTTTTGATTGGCTGCTCCTCTCTTGCTTCTACAATCGTTCTTGCTAAAACAGGTGCATTTTTCAATTCTCCATAATCCAAGAACACTCTTTTCAGGTTCGCCTCATCATATTCATTAACCACACGATAAGCATTCAAATCATTTTTCTGACTCATTCTCATATCCAAATCTGCATCAAAGCGGGTCGAAAAACCTCTTTCCGGCACATCAAACTGATGCGACGAAACACCTAAATCAGCTAAAATCCCATCAACACTTTTCACTCCGTAAAAACGAAGAAAACGCTTTATAAACCTGAAATTTTCATTGATAAGCGTAAATCTTTCGTCATCCAAAGCATTTGCTAACGCATCCTCATCTTGGTCAAAAGCAAATAACTTTCCGTTTGGGCCAAGTCTTTTTAAAATCTCTCTTGAATGGCCACCGCCACCAAAAGTCACATCAACATAAATACCGTCAGGCTTAATGTTTAAACCATCTACTGAGGCGTGAAGCAAAACCGGATTATGATATTCCATCGTCGTTGTTATTTATATTTCCCATTACTTCTTCTGCTAAATCAGCAAAATCTAATTCTTCATCACTTATAGATTTCTCATATAAGTCTTTATCCCAAATTTCCACAATATTGATTGCTGATGAAAACACTACCTCTTTACTAATACTAGCAAAAAGCACTAAATCCTTTGGCACTAATAATCGCCCAAAAGCATCTATCTCAACTATTTTCACCCCGGCAGTAAACTTGCGTATGAAATCATTGTTCTTTTTAACAAATCGGTTCAGCTTACTGATTTTTTCTGTCATCAATAGCCATTCCTGCATAGGGTACAACTCCAGACACGGCTGAAAAACGGAACGCTTCAAAACGAATCCGTTTTGAAGAGAAGAGGCCAACTGCTTTTTCAAAGGTGCCGGTAACAGCAACCTTCCTTTAGCATCGACTTTACATTCATATGTTCCAACTATTGTATCCAAGTAAAATGTATTAAATGGTGTAGAGCAAAAATATAAAAAATATTACCACATTTTACCACTATATACCACTTTGTTAATAAGTTTAACCACTTTCGAATAAAAACCCTTAATTTTTGGACAATCAGAACGTTACGAGTGTTTTGTTTTATTTGTAAGAAAGATAACATCATTAAAAAATAACCCCTAAAAACACCATACAATTTCCATATTGCATACACTAAAAAAGAGCAAATAATTAACATTTTAGATCATAAACAAGTAAAATTTATCATAATTAACCTAAAGAATTAACTAATTAAAATTGTCGTAAAAATTTATTTTTATTTTTTAAATCCTATATTTGTCAAAATTGAAAATCCGGATTCTAAAAACATGGAAAAATACTATAAAAAAGAAGGTAGATACAGCTATTATGAAGCTGGAGAGGGAATCCCTATTGTCATTCTTCATGGCTTGATGGGAGGATTAAGTAATTTTGATGCTGTTGCCAGTTATTTTTCTAACAAAGGATACAAAATAATAATCCCTGATCTTCCAATATACACACAAAGCATTCTAAAAACTAATGTTAAGAGTTTTGCAAAATACGTTAAAGATTTTATTACGTTTAAAGGTTTAGAACGAGTAATTCTTTTAGGAAATTCGTTAGGAGGACACATTGCTTTATACCATACAAAAATGTATCCCGAGAAAGTGGCCGGACTTGTAATAACCGGAAGTTCTGGACTTTACGAAAGTGCCATGGGAGATAGTTACCCAAAAAGAGGGGACTACGAATACATTAAGAAAAAAGCAGAAGATGTATTTTATGATCCAAAAGTAGCGACTAAAGAACTTATTGATGAAGTTTATGCTTCTGTAAATGATAGAATAAAATTAATAAAAACATTGACGATTGCCAAAAGCGCCATTCGTCATAACATGGCAAAAGATTTACCAAAGATGCACGTGCAAACTTGCATCATTTGGGGTAAAAATGACAAAGTAACTCCTCCTGATGTTGCTATAGAATTTAATAAATTATTGCCAAATTCAACCTTATATTGGATTGACCACTGTGGACATGCCGCCATGATGGAACAACCGGAAGAATTTAATCGTTTGCTGGAAGAATGGTTATCAGTAACTCATTTACAAGTACACGCTTAAAAAAAGAATAATTAGATACGCAAATCATGAAAATTAATACTGCCGAATTTATTATTAGCAACTCTGATGTAGCAAAATGTCCCAAAGACTTTATGCCAGAATATGCTTTTATAGGCCGATCAAATGTAGGTAAGTCCTCATTGATCAATATGCTGACTAATCAAAAAAAATTAGCGAAAACGTCTGGAAGACCAGGGAAAACACAATTGATCAATCATTTTTTAATTAATAATAATTGGTTTCTTGTCGATTTACCGGGTTATGGTTATGCCAAAGTTTCTAAAAAGACAAAATCTATTTTTCAGGAATTCATTACTGATTATTTTGAAACAAGAGAACAATTAGTTTGTGCATTTGTTTTAATTGATATTCGTCACGAAGCCCAAACTATAGACATTGAATTTATGTCGTATATGGGAGAGAGCGAAATTCCGTTTTGCATCGTTTTCACCAAAGCTGATAAAATCAGTAAAGTAAAAATTGACTCTCACGTTGCAGCTTACAAAAAGAAAATGTTTGCTAATAACTGGGCTGAAATGCCACATTATTTTGTTACTTCGGCAACTGAATCTACTGGAAAAGAAGAATTATTAATCTATATTGATGAAGTAAATCAAGAAGTTTTCAAAAACAACAATCAGTTTTAGAAACTTTCTTCCTCACATTTTAAAACAAATAAATCCCAAAACTTAAACAAGAGTTTTGGGATTTATTTTTTAAGATAATGAATCTAATTTATTTCGTTAGCTCTAATTTTTCCGCAAAATAATCGCAAAAATCTTTCATTGTATCTGCCATTTTTTCATCATCTGTAGCGCGTTTAAAAGTTTCAGACATAGCCACTAAGGTCTGATGAAAGAAAATCTTCATTTCATCTACCGGCATATCCTTAGTCCATAAATCGATACGCATACTCTCCTTGGCCTTACTGTCCCAAATAGACAACATAATAGCTTTAGCTTCCTGAGCCTCAACTCCACCGTCTTTAGCGGACCACATTAGTTTTTCCGGAACACGGTTATCGTCTAATTCGATTAGAAATTTAATTTCTGATGTATTTTTATCTGACATTACTTTTTAGGTTTGTATTTTGATTTTTCGAATATTTCTTTTGCATCTGTTTTCAATAAATCTGCGATTGGCACATCATTATTTTTCATGTAAGAGCGTACCATTTGCCAACCAATCCAAGCACCAACACGTCCTGGCGAATCATTATCAATTTCTAAATAAAACTTAGAAAATGGAGCGGCATTGATAAAACGAGGCAGTAGTTTTTGATCATCGCTGTAAAGCATTTCTTTTTCTATGAAATAACGCCACATATAACTTTCATTTTCCTGACACCATTTAACCTGTTCCGCAGTATAACCCATTTTATCCGCATCACTATAATCAGGCAAAAGTAAGTCTTTTAAATATAATTGTTTTCCGAAATAGACCATTTGACTCAGTAAATTTTTTTCTGAAACAGGCGCAATCTTTCGAACAGAAAAACTGGAAACTAAATCGGGCATTATTTGTCCTTGTTCCAGATTTTGTTTTATATAATTTGGAAATTGATAAAATTTATGCTCCTTTCCTAAATACAACTCAAGAGAAATAATAACCAAACTATCCGCATAAATGGTTTTGCTATTATAATCCATTTCAGAGATTATTGTAATAACTTTAGGCGTTTTAGTTTTGGGGAAATAATATTTAATATGTTTAAAAAGCAAATTTAGATCCTCCTTTACAGGTTTAAAATCGGCATATTTTTTTTGAACTTCTCCGTATAACTCGCGCCATAAAGGATTTTGCATTTTATTAATCCATATACTATCCTCATTCCCTGCAGGAAAGAAATAAGGGAACTTTTTTTTAATTTTTCCTAAATCTTGAGCCGGAGTTTCAAAAAATATTTTGTCAAAACGCACTATTTCAACTTCTACAGGAATTTTATCAACTGCATTTTCTATAGTATGCTTTTTATCACATGACAAAAAAAAGAGACAAAAGACAATCAAAAACAGGTGTGTTTTCATATTTATTAATTAAGTTTGTAGCCAAAGTAATAGGGAAACGAATAAACTACGAATGATATTGCAAATATACATTCCTCCTTTTTAATACCTAAACTATTATGATTAAAAATACCACCATGCAAGTTGAAAAAACAAATACACATATTGTAGATTGGCTAAAGACCTATGCTGAAAACGCAAAAGTCAATGGTTTTGTCATAGGAATTTCAGGTGGAGTTGATTCAGCAGTAACCTCAACACTTTGCGCACAAACCGGATTACAAGTTTTATGTATTGAAATGCCTATACATCAGGCAGCCAGCCACGTAACCCGCGGGCGGGAACATATAGAACAATTAAAAAATAGATTCCCAAACGTAACCAGTATTGAAGCTGATTTAACATCCGTTTTTGAATCTTTCAAAAAAATTGTTCCAGACGATGTGGAAACAAATAAACTTCATTTATCCTTAGCTAATACTCGTGCCCGTTTACGAATGACCACTTTGTATTATTTTGCTGGTATTCATAAATTATTGGTTGTAGGGACCGGGAATAAAGTAGAGGATTTTGGTGTTGGATTTTTCACCAAGTATGGGGACGGCGGTGTCGATTTAAGTCCAATTGCCGCTTTAATGAAATCAGAAGTGTATCTTTTAGGCAGTTATTTAAAAATACCGGATTCAATCTTGAAAGCCTCTCCATCTGATGGATTATTTGGAGATGAAAGAACCGATGAAGAACAATTAGGCGCCAGTTACGACGAATTAGAATGGGCAATGATTCAGGATGAATCAGCGAAGTCTGCGAATGATTTTTCAGGACGTGAAAAAACTGTTTTCGAGATTTATAAGCGATTAAATACTATCAATCAACATAAAATGAAAGCAATTCCGGTTTGTTTAATACCAACAAACTAAAATATTAACATTTTTACATTGATTTTCAGTTATTTACAGAATTTATTTATTAAATTTACTATCCAAAATTTAAACAACACTAAAAATTAAAACTATGATTAAAGTATGCTTAGCAGACAACTATCCCGTAGTGCATTTTGGAGTAAAATCTTACTTTAAGGATCACGCAGAAATATCAATTGTTGCCAATGTGGGGAATTTTTTGATGGTTCGGGATATACTCCTTACCAAGGACATTGATGTATTAATATTAGACCTGGAATTGGAAGGTCTTTCGAGCATTTTTGAAGTTAAAAATGTGTTGAAAAACTTCCCAAAAACTAAAATTATTATTTTCAGTGGTCTTTCAGAACAAATTTATGCACCTAATGCTATAAAAGCTGGTGTTTCTGGATTTATTCACAAAAAAGAAAAACTAGAAACTTTAGGCATTTCGATTATTAAAGTCCATCAAGGAAAAATAATCATGAATGAAACAGTTAAGAAAAACTTGGCATTAATTGCAAAACAAAGCAAGAGCGAACGATTATATCGAAAGCTTTCTAATCGTGAAGTAGAAGTTTTACGCTATTTAAGTGATGGAAAAAAGAATCATGAGATTGCGGAAATTTTAAATCTTAACGAAAAAACAATTAGTACGTATAAATTACGTCTATTGACAAAATTAAATGTTACTAATTTAGTTGATTTAGTCAATAAAGCGAAAACATTAGAAATAGTTTAGTTTAGTAATACCTAGACATTACTCTTCCTAGTTTTTTTGAAAATGAATGAATTAATGTGTTGTAATCCATCGTCAAAGATAAAGGCTCTGTATTATCTGAATCCGGTTCAGATGATAGAGAGCTTTTTAGTTCGTCAATTATTTTCCCCACTAGATACCAACGCATAGTTAGAATCGTTTCAGATACATTTTGACTAATTGTCTCACTTTTAGACTTTGGAAAAATATTTTGTCCTTCCCAGTTGTGCAATACGACTCTTTCATCTTCCATCAAAATATCCGTAACTTCCTGTGCAAAATCAGGTTGCAAATGCATTAAATATTTTTCTAAACTAAAGTTTTCATTCTGATGGTAGAAATTTATCAGATCATTAAAAATAGCTCTAAACAAAGGATTAGCAAGCTCTACCTCATCTTCCTGCAGGCTCAAATAGATTCTCTGATATACTTTATAATCTTTTTTTTCAATAACATTTTCGATTTCCCCTTCCTCGTTTGTTCTCAAAAAAGCATCTTCAAACTCTTCTGTTTTATTTCCATATAACAAAAGAATCTCAATAATTTTACGTTCCAATCGATATAAAACATCTACTTTCTCTGCATCAATTGGATTTTCATTTTTGACAACTTCAAAAGCTTGTTGTTCCTGTTTTTGTTTTTTACCAACTTCAGAAACATCTTTTTGAACTAATTGCGCCAAGGTGCTTTGCAAAACCTGCTCCGAAATATCCATAATTCTCGAACATTCCTGAATGTAAATCTCTCGTTGAATTCTATCCGGAATCTTGGAAATACTCACTACCATATCCCTGATTAAATCCGCTTTTTTGATCGGATCATTCTTGGCTTCATTCATTAAAAGCGACGCTTTGAACTGAATAAAATCCTTGGCATTATTCTCGAGATATAAAACTAAATCATCATACGATGTTTTTTTAGCAAAACTGTCCGGATCTTCACCATCAGGAAAAGTACACACTTTTACATTCATCCCTTCCTCAAGAATCAAATCGATTCCACGGATAGAAGCTCGTAAACCTGCAGCATCACCATCAAAAAGCACCGTAATATTCTTTGTTAATCTATTTATCAATCGAATTTGATCCGGTGTCAGAGCAGTTCCCGAAGAACTAACGACATTCTCAATTCCGGATTGATTGAATTGAATCACATCCGTATATCCTTCTACCAAATAACAATTATTCAATTTCGCAATAGATTGTTTGGCTTGAAAAATACCATACAACACTTTGCTTTTATGGTAAATTTCACTTTCGGGAGAATTAAGGTATTTGGCTGCTTTTTTATCATTGGTAAGAATCCGACCTCCAAAACCTAGCACTCTTCCTGACATACTTTCTATAGGAAACATAACACGTCCTTTGAACCTGTCGAACGGCCTGTCATCTCTGGGAATTGTGAGACCTGTACTTTCCAGAAACTCTAATTTATACCCTTTGCCTAATGCTTCTTTCGTAAAAGCATCCCAGCTTTCAGGCGAATATCCTAAACTAAATTTCTTAATGGTGTCATTACTAAATCCTCTTTCTTTAAAATAAGAATACCCAATTGCTTTGCCTTCTTCCGAATTAAAAAGGGTGTTATGAAAATAGGTTTTTGCAAACTCAGAAACCAAATACATACTTTCCCGAACATCTGTAATGGCTTTCTCTTCATCGCTTTGCTCCGTTTCTTCTATTTCGATATTGTATTTTTTAGCTAAATATCGAATAGCTTCTGGATACGTAAAATGGGAGTGTTCCATTAAGAAAGCCACAGAATTTCCACCTTTTCCAGAACTGAAATCTTTCCAAATTCCCTTTGCCGGCGAAACCATGAACGATGGAGAACGCTCTTCAGAAAAAGGACTTAATCCCTTGAAGTTACTTCCTGCACGTTTTAAGTTTACGAAATCACCGATAACCTCCTCTACTCGAGCAGTTTCGAAAACAGTATCTATAGTGGCTTTTGAAATCAATTTAATTTTGGGTCAAAGTTATAAAGGTTCAAAGTTACAAAGTTTTTGAATATATAAACCCTTTCAAAGTTTGAAACTCTAAAAGGGTTCTTAAAAAACTAACCAAACAAATTTTAATTTAAATCAAAACGCAATCCTAAGGAAACATTGTTTTGTTTCACTGCATTATCTTTAAACAAAGGATTCAAGTCATATTTCAAGTACAAGCTTGTTTCTTTGTAACCAATATAAGTGCTCAAACCATAAATAAAATTAGTCGTATTGAAATCTCCTCTGGTTTTTTCTATAGCTTTTAGATTGTTATCATCGTATTTGAGAATTTGTTTTGATTTCAAATTGATTCCCGCATAACCCCCTATTCCCAAACGGAAACTATTATGCGTTCTAAAAAAAGGTTTTCCAGCGGAATCTCTTTTACCTGAAAAATCAAATTCTAAATGAACCGGCACCACTAAATATACATTTCTAAAACGGGAGTCTTTCAAATTTATCGCATTGACAACTAAATCAGTTTGATTGCCATTTACTGTAAAACTACGATTTTCTGTAGGACGTAAATTATTATACATTAGTGACAAACCATATTTAACGTGTAAAAAGTTGTCATTTTTTAAAATTCTACTGTTATAGCTAACACCCAATTCGTAGAAATGCGAACCTAGAAATCTATAATCCGAATCTTCTAACTTGCTATCCGTAATTAAATTATTTAACCCTGCGGCCAATACAAATTGAGAAGTTGTTCTTTTTTCGCTTTGAATACTATCCTTATCTTTGTCTCTATTTTTATTTTTTCGGAAGGTAAAACTGTATCGTTTTGTAGAATCTTGCTCCTTAATTTTTCCATCCACTTTCTCCTGCACTAAATTCTTCAGTTCCTCTTGAGCAACTGCAACTTTATTCTCAATAATTGTTGCTCTTGCCTGCGCCAATTGTTGTTTTTTGAAATCGGCTTGCTCTTTAGTAAGTGTTCCTTTTTCTAACTGAACATTAACTTCCTCGACTTCTATTTTCAAGGCGGCTTTTTCTTCTTTTGTAATGGTTTCAATTCTTGACGCAATAGTTTTTGCACGTTTTTCAAATGTTTGCTGCCCAAGCATTTTACTGGCTAAAAGACATAATAGTAGTGCTAAGTAAATCGTAAAATTTCTCATAGTGTTTTGATTTTAAAGATGATTGATGATTTTTATTCTAAGTTGCGATTGGCTAAAGCTACTTTTACTGTTTGGTAATTCTTACCTACCTTATTGATTACTTTCTCTCGAAAGGAAAGCTCTAGTTCTCCATCTACCTGCGAGAGTAAATTACTGGCATTTACATGTACAACTGGTTTTGGGTTCAAATGATTTTCCTTTTTCGAAGAATTTTCAACAGCTGCCAGTAGTTCGTCAACTGAATCAGTGTTCATTTGTTGTTTGATTGATTTTTGTTCTGTTTTTTGATTATTGATTGAAACTTCTACTACTTGATTTAGATCTGAATTATTTTTAGGGAGTATGTCTGTTGATTTTTCTGATTTTTTTTCGGCTTTAGCCAAATTATTTTGTTCAACTACATCTTCCGTATCCTCCACCTGAGGATCAGGAGTTAGAGTATTTAAAGGCGTCTTACTATTATTTTTTATCCCCGAATTCTGGATCACAACTTCATTGTTTTGTTTTCCAATTTCATTTTTATTTTGACTGAAATAAACTGTCCCAACTAATAAAAACCCTAAAATACTTGCAGCAATATACATCCATCGAAACTTCACTTTTGGTTTTTGCTTCGCCTGTTCGATATTGCTCGGGTCAGCAGCCGTAAGCATTGCATCGAGTCTGTCCCAAGCCATTTCTGATGGCATAATCTCCCGAGAATTCAATTGCTCTTTAATCTGAGTTTCTATTTTATTCGGTTCCATACTCGTAATTTTTTAAGGTATTAATCTGTCCTTGCAGCATTTTCCTGGCATGTGATAATTGCGATTTTGATGTTCCTTCCTTAATCCCTAACATACTGGCAATTTCATGATGTTTAAATCCTTCAATAGCATATAAATTGAAAACCATTTTATACCCATCCGGCAAACTATCAATCAAAAATTGGATATCGTCTATTGAAAATTGGCTTTCAGTATTATTGAAACTTTCTTCAAAATAAGTTTCATCTTCAACGTATTTCAGCTTTTTCTCAACTCGGATAAAAGAAATACATTCGTTCACCATAATTCTTCTAATCCAACCTTCAAAACTTCCTTTGTGTTGAAAATTTTTCAAGTTGGTAAACACTTTCATAAAAGCAGTAATCATGATATCTTCGGCCTGATGAATATCTTTTACGTACTGGCGGCAAACGCTTAACATTTTTGGAGAAAACTGGGTATAAATCTTCTGTTGCGCCTGCCGATTACTTCCGACAGCTAACCGGATCAATTCATTTTCCTCCTGATGTAAGTTGATTACTTTCAAAATATTTATAAAGTGTTTCTATTAGCATAGACGATTAACATTGCAAAAAGGTTGCATCGCAATTTAAAAAAAATGAAGTTTTATCGTTCGAAAACCAAAAAAGCCTGAAAAACCAATGGTTAATGAAGGAAAAATATTTTAAAAAAAAATTATTTTTTTCTTTCAATAACATAGTTAACCATTAAAATCAATGCGTCTTTAAACTCAGAATGTGGATAATTATTTAAAAGTAAAAGTGCCTCTTGCTGGAATTCTACCATTTTTTGTTCGGCATAAAGCAAACCATTATTGTCTTTTACAAAAGCAATAACCTCTTTCACGCGTTTTTTATCTTTATTGTGGTTTTTAATGGAGTTAATTAACCAGCTTTTTTCTTTGGAAGTACACGTATTCAAAACATGAATAAGCGGCAAAGTCATCTTTTGTTCCTTGATGTCAATTCCGGTTGGTTTTCCAATGGCTTCATCCGTATAGTCGAATAAATCATCTTTTATCTGAAAAGCCATACCAATCAGTTCACCAAATTTGCGCATGTTCTCTACCTGGACTTCATCTTCAATAACGGATTTTGCACCAAGAGCACAACAGGCAGCAATAAGTGTAGCTGTCTTTTTTCGAATGATTTCATAGTAGATATCTTCTGTGATGTCAAGTCTTCGGGCTTTTTCTATTTGGAGCAATTCACCTTCGCTCATTTCGCGAACTGCAACAGAAATAATTCGTAGCAAATCGAAATCCCCATTGTCAATGGAAAGCAACAAGCCTTTAGACAACAAATAATCCCCTACAAGGACGGCAATTTTATTTTTCCAAAGTGCGTTGATAGAGAAAAAACCTCTTCGACGATTGCTATCATCAACTACATCATCATGAACTAAAGTAGCGGTATGAATAAGTTCAATAACGCACGCTCCGCGATAGGTTCTTTCGTTTACACTTCCTTCGGAAACCATTTTGGCCGTCAGAAAAACAAACATTGGACGCATTTGCTTCCCTTTTCTATTAACGATATAGTACGTGATTCTGTTGAGTAAAGCCACTTGTGAAGTCATCGATTCGTAGAACTTTTTTTCAAAAAGTTCCATTTCATCAAATATGGG
This sequence comes from Flavobacterium xinjiangense, assembly GCF_900142885.1. Taxonomy (GTDB): domain Bacteria; phylum Bacteroidota; class Bacteroidia; order Flavobacteriales; family Flavobacteriaceae; genus Flavobacterium; species Flavobacterium xinjiangense. Next base: position 254,451 of record NZ_FRCL01000001.1, read on the forward strand.
CTGCTTTATTTTAGAGGTGACATTCATTTAGAATTCAAATATACTATTTTTAATAAAAAAGTCACCTATTTATATTAAGTATGTGTTTTATTGTACAATTCAGGCATTATAATTCATTCTGACTGTCGTGCAAAATTTTAAATTCGTCAATTTCAATTTAAAAAAATTAATCGTAAGTAAATTTTTTATACATTTAGTGCTTAATTGAGCCCCAATTAAACCTTTTATGCTTTTGCTAATCAAAGCCTTAACCTAAAAACCATTTATTATGAAAAAGAAAATTTTATTATTTGGAATGCTTTTGAGTATTGCCACTTTTACAAGTTGTTCTTCAGACTCAAATTCAACTACAGCAGACACAGCTGTTACAAGCAATGATGTTGCCGCCAATCAAAGTATGGATAATTCAATCGATGATATCTCGCTTATTGCTGACAATCAGTATGAATTAACCGAAGGCTCTACAACAGGTAAAATAGTAGGGAATTATTATTCGATTCTACCAACCTGTGCAACAATTAGTGATTTAGGCTCAACGGCTACTGTTAGACTTATAACTATTACTTTCGGGACCACAACTAATGCTTGTTTGTTTAGAGGACACTCCGTAAAAGGTCAAATCATTTTGACTCGTACCATTGGAACCTCTTTTCCTAAAATAATGACTGTTACTTTTAACAATCTCTATATAAACGATAATAAACTGGATGGAATGTCGACCTGGAAAAGAGAAATGATTGGTGACGGAGTTACTTTACACCCTAAGACTACATTTACAATGACAGCTATGACGTTGACTACAAAATCCGGAGTTTATACTCGTAATGGCGATCGAGTAAGAGAAATGACTGCAGGATTCTCGACCCGTTTAAGCCCAACAGATGATATATATTCAACTTACGGTACATTTACTACCACACATCCAAATGGATCTGTTTTTACGTCTTTAATTGAAGCATCAACTCCTTTAATCAATAAAACTGCTTGTAATTTACTGCAGGTTCCTATGCCTTTTCCAGTATCCGGCAAATTGAAAATTACAAAAAATTCGCATACTGCAACAATTGATTACGGAAACGGTGATTGCGATAATTTAGCCATGCTATCTATTGATGGCGCAGCTGCAACTCCAATTGTCCTGGGTAATTAATTTATAGAAAGATAAAAACCAAAAATGGAGTTCAATTATGAACTCCATTTTTTTTATGCTTCTTTATTTGCTAGTTGCCCGCAGGCAGCATCAATATCTTTACCTCGGCTTCGGCGCACCTTTACAACAATACCGCTAGTTTCGAGTGCTTTTATATACGCATTAATCGATTCTTCTGAGGCTTGCTGAAATTCGCCATCATCAATGGGGTTGTATTCTATAAGGTTGACTTTACAAGGAACATATTTACAAAATTTCACTAATGCATCAATAGACTCTTTGTTATCATTGATATCTTTCCAAACCACATATTCGTAGGAGATTTTGCTTTTTGTTTTTCTGTACCAATATTCTAATGATTCGCGTAAATCTGCCAAAGGAAAATTTTCACTGAAAGGCATGATTCGGGAACGAATTTCATCTATTGCAGAATGCAGCGAAACAGCCAGTTTAAATTTAACGTCATCATCTGCCAGTTTTTTTATCATTTTTGGCACTCCCGAAGTCGAAACCATAATACGTTTTGGCGACATCCCTAAACCTTCCGGAGAAGTAATCATTTCAATCGCTTTTAAAACGTTGTTGTAATTCATAAGCGGTTCTCCCATTCCCATAAAAACAATATTTGAAAGCGGATGGTTGTAATACAAACGACTTTCTTTATCAATGGCAATTACCTGATCGTAAATTTCAGCTGGTTCCAGATTACGCATTCTCTTTAATCGTGCTGTGGCACAAAAGTTACAATCTAAACTACAACCTACCTGACTGGATACACAGGCAGTTGTTCGAGTATTCGTAGGAATTAAAACCGATTCTACCACTAATCCATCATGCAAACGAACCGCATTTTTGACGGTTCCATCTTCACTTCGCTGCATGGTATCAACTTTAATATGATTGATTACAAAGTTTGCTTCAAGCATAGAACGTGTTTCCTTTGAAACATTGGTCATATCATCAAAACTGTGTGCGCCTTTGCTCCACAACCATTCATAAACTTGATTCCCACGAAAGGATTTGTCGTTATTTGCCACAAAAAACTCACGTAATTGTTCTTTTGATAAGGCTCTTATGTCTTTTTTCTCGATTTGCATGGTGCAAAGTTAGTAAGTATTTTGAGGTTTTCGTTATTTGTGAATTTGGTTATTTGTAATTTTGTGAAAAATTTAAAAAAATGCATTTTATTTCCCAAGAATTAGAAGACTATATCGAGCAACATTCTGAAAAAGAACCTGCATTATTAGCAGCACTCAATAAAGAAACCTATCAGAAGATTTTGTTGCCTCGCATGTTAAGCGGGCATTTTCAGGGACGCGTTTTAAGTATGTTGAGTAAACTGATTCGGCCAATGAACATTCTCGAAATTGGGACTTATACAGGATATTCCGCATTATGTTTATGCGAAGGCATGCAGGAAGGCGGTCAACTTCATACGATTGACATCAAAGAAGAATTGGTTGATTTTCAACGAAAACATTTTGATAAGTCTCCTTGGGGTAAACAGATTGTGCAACATCTTAGTGAAGCAGTTGAGATCATACCAACTCTTGAGTTAAAATTTGATTTGGTTTTTATCGATGCTGATAAAGAAAATTACCTCAACTATTTTGAATTGATACTTCCTAAAATGAACAAAGGCGGCATTATTTTATCCGATAATGTATTGTGGAGCGGTAAGGTTTTAGAACCCTTACAACCAAATGATTTGAGTACAAAAATTATTATGGAATACAATGAGTTATTGAAAAACGATCCTAGAGTAGAAACCGTTTTATTACCTATTCGTGATGGATTGACGGTGAGTCGTGTGCTTTAGATTTCAGGTAGGCTTTTAGAAATTAAAAAGACATTTTAACAACCAATGCCCTAGCCCTGATGGAAGCGGTATCCTTATCTAGTCCAGAACTTGTTTCAGGATCTTGAAACAAGTTCTGGACTAGATAAAATATAGCAAACAGCAGGAAAAAGCTCCTAAAAACACTATATTATTTGGCGTCGGAAAAATATTTTTGCTGTACCAGCCCGTAGATAATGAACATCATAAAGCCGAAAATAAATCCGAAAAAATATCCTGTAACAATGTCGATTGGGTAGTGTAATCCCAGATATATCCTGCTGTAAGCAAATATTAACGGCCATAAGAAAAGAAAACCAAAATATTTAATTTTGCTCTTGAAATTAAAATATAGAAAGGTAGCTACAGCCATCGTGTTTGCTGCATGACCGGAGAAAAAACTAAACGAATAGCTCTTTTTTACTACTCTAATAAAAGTGTTGAGTGCGGGATCGTTACAGGGCCTCAATCGCTGAAATCCGTTTTTAAATAAATTGGTCGTTTGGTCCGTAATGGTTATTAAAACAGCTATAAACAAAAGTAAAATTAAGGCTTGCTTTGCTCCTAATTTTTTAAAAATTAAATAGGCCAATAGCAAAAAGAGTGGCAACCAATTGAGTTGATTGGTAATTATTAACCAAAGAGGATCATAGGTTTCAGAACCTAAGCCATTCAAATAAATAAATAATTGAGTATCAAGGGAAAGTAATTTTTCCAGCATTACATTTGGCGTTTAATAGGACCTGCAACGTCATCAATTATTTCCTTAGCTTTATCAACATGCGTGGCAGTTTCTCCCAGAAGATTATCCTTCGCCTTATTAATTTCTGATGAAATATTTCCTGTCATGTCCGTCAATGATTTCGCATCAAAGCCATTAGCCTCAGCTCCTTTTTGGATTTCACTTTTAATATCGTTGGTCGCATTTTTAATCTGTGCCATTGCTTTACCCATCGTACGCGCTATTTCTGGAACCTTATCAGACCCAAAAAGCATAAGTACAATAAACATGATAAAAATTAATTCGCCTCCACCTATGCCAAACATATTTCCTATTTTTTAGTGCTACAAAGATATCATTTTTTGAAACTTTGTGTTTTAAATTTTTCATAAAAAAAAGACTCGAAATTGAGTCTTTTTTTATTTTTATTTTTCCTTAATCAAATTTAGTTTTTGTTTCAACTTTTGGCCAAGTGTTATTGGTCACATCAATATCTGCAGTTTCTAATTTTGGGTCAATCTGAATCTTTTTTATTGCTTTTTCAGTAGCATATACTTTTTTGGCTGTATCATTATTCTTTCTCCAGATTTGTGCCGGATATTTGAAAACTTCTTTCGTATCATCCTCGTAAGTCATTTCAACAATAATAGGCATTAGCATTCCGCCTGGTTTATTGAATTCTACTTCGTAAAAAAACTTAGGCGCTTTTAGATTCGCTTTTTCTTCATCTGAAAATTTTTGATTTACATATTCCGAAAGTAATTTTACTTCTTCTATTTTCAATGCTTTCTTAGATGTTTGGCTTAACTCTGTACTTTTATCTGAAACTAAATATACAAATGGTCCTTTATCCAAACCAAAACGTCCTTTTCTCACCTTGACATCTTTCAATTCTGCAGTCGGCGTTTCGGTCACATAATATTGTTTTACTTCATTTATACCAATATCAACAAAATCAGTGGAGTAAAACCAGCCTCTAAAAAACCAGTCTAAATCTACTGCCGAAGCATCTTCCATGGTTCTAAAAAAGTCTTCTGGTGTTGGGTGTTTGAATTTCCATCTGTTTGCATAGACCTTAAAGGCATGGTCAAATAATTCTCTTCCCATAATGGTTTCTCTAAGAATATTTAAACCCGCAGCTGGTTTCCCATAAGCATTATTTCCAAACTGAATAATACTCTCCGAGTTTGACATAATAGGCTCCAATAATTTTTGATCTCCGCTCATGTAAGGAACAATTTTACTAGGAATTCCACGATTAGAAGGGAAATTAGTTCCTAGTTCTTGTTCTGCCATGTATTGCATAAATGAGTTTAATCCTTCGTCCATCCAAGTCCATTGACGCTCATCAGAATTGACAATCATTGGAAAAAAGTTATGCCCTACTTCATGTATTACCACTCCAATCATTCCGTTTTTTGTACGCTCACTTGTAACGCCTTTTTCGTCAGGACGTCCATAATTCCAACAAATCATAGGATATTCCATTCCTTGGTCTTCCGCTGAAACGGAAACTGCTTTTGGATAAGGATAATCGAAAGTGTGGGATGAATAACTTTTTAAGGTATGAGCAACTGTTCTGGTTGAAGTTTCTCCCCAAAGCGGATTCGCTTCTTTAGGATAAACAGATTCAGCCATTACAACTTTATTACTCAACTGCACTGCCATTGCATCATAGATAAACTTTCTAGATGTGGCAATACCAAAATCTCTTACGTTTTTAGCACTAAATTTCCATGTTTTTTTCTTGTCCGAAAACCCTTTTTCAGCAGCCTCCGCCTCCGCTTGAGTCACAATGACAACTGGTTTGTCAAATGATTTTTGAGCCAACTCATATCTTTTAACTTGTGCTGGCGTAAACACTTCGCTTCTATTCATCAATTCTCCTGTTGCATCCATAACGTGATCAGCAGGAACAGTAACATTTACATCAAAATTTCCAAAAGGCAAAGCAAATTCTCCACCTCCCCAAAATTGCATGTTTTGCCATCCTTCAACATCATTATAAACTGCCATTCTAGGGTAAAACTGTGCAATTACATACAATTTATTTCCTTCTTTTTCGAATGGCTCGTAACCAGAACGACCTCCGTCTTGGATGTAATTATTAATATTGTACCACCATTTAGTAGAAAATATAAATTTTTCACCCGGCTTCAAAGGAGTAGCTAAATTAATACGCATCATCGTTTGATTTATGACATAAGACAAAGGATTTCCTTTCGCATCTTTTACATATTCAATTTTAAACCCACGATCTGTTCCTTGTTTCAAATACTCGTTTGAAAATTTTTCAGCAGGCAAAACCTGTTCAATTTTTTCACTTTCTGCCAATGGAGATTGCGAATTTTTAGCTGCTTGGTTTTGGTCTAATTGCACCCATAAATACTCTAAACTATCCGGGGAATTGTTGTAGTAAGTAACGGTCTCAGAACCACTTAATTTAGCATTTTTATCATCCAGCTCCACATCTATTTTATAATCTGCTTGTTGCTGATAATAGGCTGGTCCCGGAGCTCCAGATGCTGTACGAAACATATTTGGCGTAGCCAATAAATCATACATCTGGCTAAACTTGCTTGTGTCGTACTTTCCTGATTGTTTTGGGGTTACAGTAGTAGCTTTTTCTTGGGCTAATAAAATCGCCGGAAGAAAAAATAATAAGGATAATTTTTTCATATGGTAAACAGTGGTTATTTCAGTTTGTGAAAATAACAATTTTTAACAAAACACACTCTATATATTAATATTTTAACATTCCATTCCTTGAAGAATCGGTAAAGAGTATGCTGTTTTTTGTACTTAGTACCGTAATATGTGTAATGTTTTGCTGCTCTGAGTTCCAATCTATCAAAATTGAATTAGAAATTTCAAGGGAATTAATTTTGGGTATCCCTTTAATATTCGAATAGCATACCAAAACATCCCCATCTAATTCTTTACTCAAAAAAGTCATTGGTTTAGATTGGCCATTTACTTTAATGGAAAAATTTTCTGCGAGATATTTTTTCAGCAACACTATTTCTTCAGCCGTTTCTTTATCAGTTCCTAAATTCAGTTTCTTGTTGTACTTTTTCTGCAAAGCAAGATTCAAATCATCTGCAAAAATTCGAGAAGTTATTTGCAACATTTTCTTTTCTGGAGCATAATTTACCTGATAGATTGCCATATAAAATTTATGAACACCAAAGGCTGATGTGGTCAAAATCAAAAGTCCGAAAAAGATATATAAGATTGTTTTTTTCATTTGGCAAAAGTAGTAATTCTTTTAAACTCTTGGTTTTTTAGGTTTGTTTTTAATGAAGTAAACAACAATCGTACCAGCAATCTTTCTAAAGTTCATTCCGTTTTCAATTCCTAAAACTGGGTAATTTCATTTTTTAATAACAGTAATTTTTTTATATTCCTTGTTTTTAGTAACAAGAAAGTCAATTAATTGGAATTCATTCTCGGGCTTAAGAAGCGTTTTTGATTTAGGATCATTCTCGCAAAAAATTAGAAAAAGTCTAATTTCATCATCATTCAGCTGTAATGTATTCGCAAAAAAATCATATCCTACCCTTTTCAGAGCTACTTCGGTAAAGCTTTTATTTTGTGTGAAATCTACTATCTCTGGATTGTTTTTTCTTAATGTTTTAAAAACATCTTTATAAATTCGGACAAAGTTCATCCCGTTATCAATAGTTCCATTCGGCGGCATTGTTCTATTCCTTGGAGAAGACTTATCGTCGTCAAAATATTGCTTATCAACAATTGCCTGTGTATTTCCCAAATTTGGCTTTAGTGCCTTTTTTACGGGAACAATCACTTCGGTCAGCTGATTTGTAAATGCCTCCATTTTTACTCGTAATAAAGGAGTCGAAAGTTGTTTTTCAGTCAGTACAATTTTTCTGGATTTGAATGCTAAGCTTGAAAAAACCAAGGTGTCATTCACTTTTGCCAGAATACTAAAAAACCCTTTTGGTCCTATGAGCATTCCCGTTTTAGAATTCACATTAAAAACAATCACATTTTCTAACCTAATAGAATCGTTTACGACCTGACCGTGCAACGTTTTTCTTGTCAATCCCTGACTCAAACAAAATTGACAAAATAAACACAAAACAAGGATTGTTATTTTATTTTTCATTTTCAATGGTTTTATTATAATTTTCAGCTAGACTGACAATCAAAAACATCGTTAACGTTTTGTTCTTTGTACTCAATGCATCCGCAAATGAGGCATCTTCAATACAATAATATTGAAATCCCCGTATATAGTCACTCGGAATTTTCAGGGTTTCAGTGTAATATTTATTTTCAAAAAGAACTTCAAGTCTGGATAACGAATTTTCTTTTTTCTCTACAACAATTTCTTTTTTAAGCATTGCTTTACGTCCAGAAATTGTGTTTAACAAACCGTCAATACCACCGCCAGAAGTTGCGGTATATAATTTCCTTTCTGCAGGGGTGTATTTTTTTTGTCCATAAGGGATAATTCCCAGGTTTTCAGCCGTTATTTTTGAGCTCTCATTGACGATGATTTCTTTTAGAGGAATGCTTTGGGTTGTCATTTGAATTTGAATCCCATTTGACAAAAAATCTCCCTTAGTGACTTTCTTACGTAAAGTTACGAGATTTACAGCCGAAAATACTAAAATATCACCTTCTTTTACAAATACCGAAAAGAAACCATCTCTGTCTGAAACAGTTCCTCTTTGATTCGTTGAATTCAATACATTTATCCCTTCAACAGCAACAGCTTCAACGGTGATTTTACCTCGAATTTCTTTTCCGGTATTATTTTGTCCAAAAGTAAATTGACTGAGAAAAAAGAAAACAATCAGTAGTGTATTATTTATTCTCACTGGCTATAATTTCGTTATACTTAACAGCTAATTCCCCTATCAAAAAAGAGGACATTGTTTTGTTATTAGATTTTAAAATGGCGGTAAATCGTTCATTATCCACTGCGAAATATTTGAACCCGTTTACATAATCAGCAGGAATTCCTAGCTTGACTGTCAAATATTCTTCATTGTATAATTCAGAAATCAATTTGATATATTCTTCTTTTTTTTCCAAAACAACCAGTTTCTTAAGGCGTTTCGTTCGTCCGTTAATCTTGTTTATCAGAGGATCAAGTGGCATTGATCCGCCTAATATACTCAACAGCATGATAGGTTTGAAATCTCCTGCGGTTTGTAAGCGTCTTTCCGCTGCTGTATATTTCTTTTGACCATACGGAATAATCCCTAAGTTCTCAGCAGTAATTTTTGAATTTTCATTGACGACAACTTCTTCAAGTGCAATACTTTTTGAACTCATTTGAATTTTAATTGCACCCAAAATTAAATCTTGCTTGTTTATTCTTCGATATAAGGTAGTAAGATTTACAGCCGAAAACACTAAAATATCACCTTCTTTTACAAATACCGAAAAGAAACCATCTCTATCAGAAACAGTTCCTCTTTGATTCGTTGAATTCAATACATTTATCCCTTCAACAGCAACAGCTTCAACGGTGATTTTACCTCGAATTTCTTTTCCGGTATTATTTTGTCCAAAAGTAAATTGACTGAGAAAAAAGAAAACAAACAGTAGTGTATTATTTATTTTCACTGGCTATAATTTCGTTATACTTAGTGGCTAATTCTCCAATCAAAAAAGAGGTCATTGCATTATTATTAGATTTTAAAATAGTCGTGAATCTATCATTTTCCACAACATAATATTGAAATCCTTTTACATACTCAGAAGGTATTCTTAATTTTTTTACAAAATAATCCAAATCGAATAAATCATCAAGCTTTTTCAAGTATGATTCTTTCTTCTCTACTTCTATTTCTTTTTTAAGCATCTTAGTTCTTCCGGAAAGAAAATTCAATAGCGGATCCGCAGAAATAGAACCGCCTGCCATCCCGCTTACACTCGCCGACGAATTGAGGTCAGTAGCGGAATATAATTTGCGTTCCGCAGCAGTATACTTTTTTTGATTGCTGGGAACAATTCCCAAAGATTCTGCATTGATATTTGTGTATCTTTTAACGATCACTTCTTTCAATTGATTTACAATAGGATTCATTTTAACAGAAAATAAATCTTGTTGAAAATATTCCGAAGTGACGCCAACTCTTATCGTTTTAAATTGGGGCGCTGAAAACATTAACGTGTCTCCAATTGTTGCAATTATAGAAAACTCCCCTTCTTTATTTGTAATTACAGCCTTTTCGGTTTTTAAATTAATGACATAAATCCCTTCAAGATTAGACAAACCTGCAATAACTTTTCCATGCAAGTTTTCAAGAATTGGCTGTTGTGCTAATGCTTTTGTCGCCATCAAAATAAAAAAAACGCATACCGCTCTAGTCATTAGGTTAAAGTGAAATTTGAATTATTGTACGAACAGTAAAAGTATCTTACTCTCTTCCAAATTAATTACTAATGACTTGGTAAAAATATGTTAATTAAAAATCCCAAAACACAATTTTAAAAAGCATGAATTAATACCTTTATGCAAACTATTTTTACACGAATAAAAATGAAAAATATTATTATTGCTAGCACTTCCACCCTTCATGGCGGGGACTATTTAGACTATCTTTTGCCTGAATTACAATTGCATTTCAAGGATTGCAAAACGATTCTTTTTATTCCGTACGCACGTCCTGGTGGTATTTCCCATGATGAATATACTAAAAAAGTAGCTTCGGCTTTCGCCAAAATAGATATAGCGGTTAAAGGAATTCATGAATTTAATGACTCTGTTTCTGCAATTCAAGAGGCTAAGGGGATTTTTACCGGTGGAGGCAACACATTTTTACTGGTATCCCAATTGTACAAAAACAACATTATGACCATTCTTGCAGAAGCAGTAAAAAATGGAACACCGTATTTAGGCACAAGCGCAGGAAGCAATATTTGTGGACTGACGATGCAAACTACTAATGACATGCCCATTATTTATCCTCCAAGTTTTAAAACCTTAGGGTGGATTCCTTTCAATTTGAATCCTCATTATTTAGATGCTGACAAACAATCAACACATATGGGCGAAACGAGAGAAACCAGAATCAAAGAATTTCACGCTTTTAATACTGTGCCAGTTTTAGGATTACGAGAGGGAGGCTGGCTTGACGTTAAAGGCGAAAAAATAACTTTAAAAGGCAATTTATCAGCCAGACTTTTTAAACAAAACCAAATTCCTGAAGAATTAGAAAGTGGCGCTGATTTGAGTTTTATAAAATAAAAAAGCCGAAACAATTAAGTTTCGGCTTTGAAGAGCGAAAGACGAGGCTTCCCGTATCACTTCGTTCACGGGATGAACTTCTCGCACAATTTTAAAATAAAAAACCTCAAACAAAAGTTTGAGGTTTTTGGAGCGAAAGACGAGGCTCGAACTCGCGACAACCAGCTTGGAAGGCTGGAGCTCTACCAACTGAGCTACTTTCGCATTGAAACAGTAAAATAAAAAACCTCAAACCAGAATTTGAGGTTTAGAGCGAAAGACGAGGCTCGAACTCGCGACAACCAGCTTGGAAGGCTGGAGCTCTACCAACTGAGCTACTTTCGCATTAACAACGGTGCAAATATAGATAATAATATAGGTTCAATGCAAGTTTTTTTTTTGAAAAAAATCATAAAATTACATTCAAAAGCTTTTTAAGAAAGCACATTTTAGGCATAAAGAATTTAATATGAAATTATTATACCTTTATTTCACTGAAAAATTATTTTACAAAGAATACAAAATATCATAGAAATTAGGGCAAAAGAAATCTTTCCTGCAACTCAATCCTGTTCTTCGACATGAAAAACCAACAGAAAATACTCATCGTAACAAAAAAATGGCATACCTAAAAAGATATGCCATTTGAAATCGAAAATATACAGGAACGAACATATGATAATGTCCGAAAAATTACGAAACTAATTCAGAATCCAATTTAAAACTTCTTGATGGATGATAAATAAAGAAACATGATTTGTTTTTTATCGTATTGATAATATCCTTAGACAATTCTACCGGTATAGCTGGACAACCTTGACTTCTTCCTAATCTATGATTACTTTGTACAAACGAATTAGAAACATATTCTGCCGCATGCATTACCACACCTCTATTTCTTGCGTTATCATTAATTCCTTTTTCTAATCCATCTAACTTAAGTGACATTCCGTGTTTTCCATTGTAAATTTCACCTGTGGAGTAAAATCCTAAACTACTTTTATATGATTCGGCAGCATTTGAAAAAGAAGAGGCGAAATCGTCCCCTGTATTTCTTCCATGTGCAACAAGGGAATTATATAATATCGTATTTGTTGTCAAATCGATTACCCAAAGCCTTTTGGTACTAGATGACAAACTGAAATCAACCAAAGTCAATATATCTTTCTGAACTAATCCTTTTTCTTTCAGCAAATAAAAACCCTTTAACGCTTCGCTAAAACTTTCTAGTTTTGGCAAACCAAATTCATTGGAATGCAAACTATTATAAACCATTTCAATTTTAGCATCTATACTAGTAGTTAGTACTTTGGCATATATTACAGGTTTAACAATCTTTGGTTCAGAAATATTGGGTTTGCTTGTTGAAAATGAAAAAAGCAAAAACAAAATTGCGGGAAATATCTTATAAATCATTGAATATCTTTTAGTTAAACATTAATTTGGGATGGCAAACGTACGCATAAATTCACCGTTCAAACAAAAATTATGATAAATTTAATTATAATAAAACAAAATAAATTGAAAAATATTGCTTAATAACATTGAAATAAAAATACAATATCTGCAAATTTTGTTATTTTTGTCCACATACATTACTAATTCATGGCGAAATATCATTATTTATCATTACTTATTTTAATAGTTTGCAGTATTACCACATATGGTCAAAAAAAAGTACTTCATGCAAAATCTATAAAGGACAACATTACAATTGACGGAAAAATAAATGAGGAAGGTTGGAAAACTGCTTCAGTGGCTACTGATTTCATAATGTATGAGCCTGATAACGGAAAACCAATTAGTACCGATAAAAAAACAGACGTAAAGATATTATACGATAATAATGCCATTTACGTTGCCGCGCTACTATATGACAATAATCCTGCCAAAATAAAAACAGAAATCACCAACCGCGATGTTTTTGGTGTTTCTGATGTTTTTTCCGTTTATATCAACGGATTTAATGATGGACAGCAAGATTTTAGATTTTATGTAAGTTCAGCCGGCGTTCAAATGGATTGTTTAGCGACCGAAGACAGTGAAGATTTTACCTGGGATGCCATTTGGGACAGTCAAGCAACACTTACTGATTTTGGTTGGGTTGTAGAAATGAAAATTCCTTATGCCGCTTTACGATTTTCGAATGCGGAAAAACAAACTTGGGGCATCAACTTTATGCGCGAAATTAAACGAGATGTCCAAAAATATACTTGGAACAGAGTTGATACTAAAATAGGTGCGGTGATTCCACAAGCTGGAATTCTTGAAGGAATAGAAAATGTAAAAACTCCCACCCGTCTTTTCTTTATACCTTACTCCTCCGCCTACTATCAGCAAAACGAAATAGGATCCAGCACTACATTCAAAGCTGGTTTAGATATAAAATATGGAATTAATGATTCGTTTACACTGGATGCTATTTTGGTACCTGACTTTGGACAAACAAAATTTGACAATGCTATTTTGAATCTTGAACCCTTTGAACAAAAACTTGATGAAAATCGTCCTTTTTTTACTGAAGGAACGGATTTATTTAACAAAGGAGGGTTGTTTTATTCCAGAAGGATTGGTGGCGCGCCAAGCACCGAACCACAAATTGCAGGTAATGAAGAAATCACCAATTACCCGAGTAGCGTGAAACTAATCAATGCTGTAAAAATTTCCGGCAGAACTGAGAAAGGTTTGGGAATTGGTTTTTTGAATGCTATTACTAAAAAAACATACGCTACCATTCAAAACAATGACACCAACGAAATCAGAAAAGAAGTTATTGAACCATTGACTAATTACAACATGTTAGTTCTGGATCAGCGTTTTAACCAAAACTCATCGGTTTCTTTTGTGAATGCCAATACTACCAGAAATGGGAGTTTCCGGGATGCCAATGTTTCTGCACTATTATTCGACTTAAATACAAAAGCAAATACGTATAATTTATATGGTGATTTTAAGTATAGCACCATCAATACAACAGAAGATTATACCGGTTTTAAAACTTCATTAAACTTTGCAAAAACAAGCGGAAAATACCGTTACTTACTTTCTGGAAAGTATCTTTCAAGAGACTACGACATCAATGATTTAGGGATTATATTTTATACTAATTATCACGGTGCATATGCAAATGGAAGTTACAGAATATTGAATCCTACAAAGTTTTTTAATACTTTTAAGATAGAACAGGAATTGAATTTAGAAATTCAGAACACAACCGGTAAATTGCAAGAGGGCTGGTATAAAACGGTCATCAAAGCGAGGTCGCGAAATAATAATTACTTCGAATTGGCTCTTATCGTCAATCCAATAGAAACATTCGATTTTTATGAACCACGTGAAAATGGCAGATACCTGCAAATCCCACGAAGAATAACTTCTTATTTTGGAACTGAATTTAACAGCAACAACGCTTTTACTTTTGATTTCGCACCAAGTTTCACAAAATACGACCAAGATGGCAGAATTACTTACGAACTGGCTTTAGGACCAAAATACAGGTTTAATGACCAGTTTTCATTGTCCTATGTATTAGATTATACTAGTAAAAAAAATGACCGGGGCTGGGTAGCTTTTGACAATGCAGGAATTATTTTTGCAGAGCGCAATAGGGAAATACTACAAAATGACATAACCGGAAAATATGCCATAAACAACAGAATGACTATTAATCTTACTGCCCGTTATTACTGGTCCTATTCTCAAAATCATCAATTTTTTACGCTACAAAACAACGGTTATTTAATTCCAAATAAGGACTATTCCGCTAATAAGGACCGAAATTTTAATTCTTGGAATTTTGATTTGGCCTATTCGTGGTGGTTTGCACCAGGAAGCGAAATTTCCTTTTTGTATCGAAACTATTCGCTTGAAAGAGCTAGTAGGGTTGAGAAGAATCTCAATACTAATTTTAAAAGTGTTTTTAATGGAAATCTCACTAATATTGTTTCTGTATCTATTCGTTATTTCATTGATTATAATGTAGTCAAAAATAAATTCTAACCTATATTAAGATTTGTATAAAATGAGATTAAACACCTTGGTATTCAATCTCATTTTTTTATGCAACAAAATACGACTTAAATTTTCCTTAAAAAACTGTAACGAATTCTTAAAAGTTTAGTCTATTATTAAAATTCAATCAAAAGAATTTCATCAATCAAATCAAATTAATCAAAACAGCATGCGAAAATTACTTCTTATAATCGTTCTCTTTTTTTCAGTTCTTGGCCATAGCCAAAAAAAGGTGCTGCAAACTAAATCTATTTCAGAAAACATAACCATCGACGGAAAAATAGAAGAAGCCGCATGGAAATCAGCCCCTGTAGCGTCGGATTTTATCATGTTTGAACCTGATAACGGCAAGGTGATTCCAGAAAATAAAAAAACTGAAGTAAAAGTTTTATATGATAATGACGCCATTTATGTTGCTGCATTGATGTATGACAATGAGCCAAAAAAAATCATGAAAGAAATCTCCCAACGCGATAATTTTGGGGCATCAGATCTTTTTGGCGTTTTTGTCAATGGCTATAACGACGGACAGCAAGATTTTCAATTTTACGTCTCCGCCTCTGATGGACAAGCTGATTGTATAACGACAGACACTAATGGAGAAGATTATTCCTGGGATGCAGTTTGGAAAAGCAAAGCTGTAATCACTGATTTTGGCTGGATTGTAGAAATGCGAATTCCTTACGCTGCACTTCGTTTTTCGGGTGAAAACAAACAAACTTGGGGACTCAACTTTTTTAGAGAAATTAAACGGGACAGACATAAATACTCGTGGAATTTTATCGATTCTAAGCTTGGAACTTTCACACAACAAACTGGAATCCTAGAAGGAATTGAAAACATAAAACCGCCTACACGACTCTTTTTATTACCTTATTCTTCTTTTTATGTAAATGCCGGCAAAGGACAAAAAACCTACGGTACCATTAAAGGTGGCTTAGATATAAAATATGGAATCAATGACGCTTTTACGTTGGACATGATTCTTATTCCAGACTTTGGACAAACAAAATACGACGATCAAATTTTAAACTTAGGTCCGTTCGAGCAGCAATTTAATGAAAACAGACCTTTTTTTACCGAAGGAACTGATTTGTTCAGCAAGGGAAATTTATTGTACTCCAGAAGAATTGGAGGACGACCTTCAAGTTCGCCGACTATTTCCAGTAATGAAGAAATTATTGAAAACCCATCAAGTGTCAATCTAATCAATGCCCTAAAAGTATCTGGAAGAACAAAACATGGACTTGGAATCGGAATTTTAAATGCTGTTACTGAAAAAACATATGCGTCCATACAA
This sequence comes from Flavobacterium xinjiangense, assembly GCF_900142885.1. Taxonomy (GTDB): domain Bacteria; phylum Bacteroidota; class Bacteroidia; order Flavobacteriales; family Flavobacteriaceae; genus Flavobacterium; species Flavobacterium xinjiangense. The sequence continues at coordinate 270,677 of NZ_FRCL01000001.1, forward strand.
AATAACGATACCCAAGAAATAAGAAAAGAAGTAGTTGAACCATTAGCAAACTATAACGTTTTGGTTTTGGATCAGCGTTTCCGTAAAAACTCTTCTGTTTCATTTATAAATACCAATGTCACCAGAAATGGAAGCTTCCGCGATGGAAATGTCTCTGCGTTAGTTTGGGATTTAAATACAAAGAAAAACACCTATAATCTTTCTGGAAATTTCAAGTACAGTTATATAAATGACATTGAAGATAAAAAAGGAACTGCGACATCGCTAAACTTTGGAGAAACTTCTGGAAAATACCGATACAGTGTTGGAACCGAAATACTTTCAAAAGATTTCGATAACAATGATTTAGGAATCAATTTTGAAACTAACTATTATGCCATTTATGGAAACGCAAATTACAGGATTTTAAATCCTACAAAACACTTCAATTCGTTCCGAGTAAATCTGAATATGTATACCCAATTTCAAAAAGAGACCGGTAAAATTCAAGGTAACAACATAAATATTAATATAAACTCGAATAATAAAAAAAATCATTTTTTTGGATTAGGAATAAACGCAAATCCAATTGAATCCTATGATTATTATGAATCCAGAACTGAAAACAGGTATTTAATTTTTCCAAAACGATTAGGCGGTTGGTTCATGTTTTCTTCAAATTACAACAATAAGTTTGCTATCGACATTAATCCATCGGTAGCTGTATTAAGTGAACCTGGAAGAAATTCTTTTGGTTTTGATATCGGTCCAAGATATCGTTTCAATGATAAATTTTCATTGAATTACCTTTTCCATTTTTTTAGACAAAACAATAATAAAGGATATATAGACAGTGTAAATGATGATTTGAATTCCGCAACTCCTAACGCCATTATATTTGCCAACCGAAATGTTATTACTTATTCCAACTCTCTTTCTGGAAAATATTCTATCAATAGCAAAATGACTTTTAATCTTTCCTTACGCCATTATTGGTCGTACGCCGAAAATAAAAACTTCTTGTCATTGCAACAAAACGGTAGATTAACGGATTATAATAATTATACCCAAAATAAGAACTCTAATTTTTTCTCATGGAATGGTGACATCTCATATTCTTGGTGGTTTGCCCCTGGAAGTGAAATCTCTGTTTTATACAGAAATAATGCAGCCAATTTTCAGAGAGAAATAGATAAGGATTTCGGAAAAAAAGTAACTACTTTATTGACCAATGATCAACTAAAACACGTTTTTTCTATTAGTGTCCGTTATTTTATTGACTATAATGAAGTGAAAAATAAATTCTAAGTTGCATTAATTTCAAAAAAATGCCTTTTCTGCAGCAAAATTATTGTTTTTTAATAGCGTAAATTCCTGAATGTATAATAGTCGTTTTGAATACTTCGAACGTTTTTAGAAATACTTTATCTTTGTATAAAATATATTATGATGAACAAAAAAGTAATTCTAATGATATTAGACGGCTGGGGGAAATCTCCTGACCCGAAAGTGTCTGCAATCGATAATGCAAATATTCCATTTATAAATAGTCTTTATAAAAAATTCCCAAGCGCACAGCTTAGAACTGATGGCTTAAATGTAGGATTGCCAGAAGGACAAATGGGAAATAGCGAAGTAGGACACATGAACTTGGGTGCTGGCCGCATAGTATATCAGGATTTAGCTAAGATAAACCTTGCCGTAGCGCATAATACTTTGGCGAAAGAACAAGTATTAGTTGACGCTTTTACTTATGCAAAAGAAAACAATAAAAAAGTACATTTCTTAGGTCTTGTTTCTGATGGTGGTGTTCACTCCCATACTTCACATTTGCGAGGTTTGATTGATGCAACACAGCAATACGGACTGCAAAAAGTATTCGTTCACGCCTTCACTGACGGCCGCGATGTTGATCCAAAATCCGGGAAAAATTATATTCAGGATTTACAAGATTATATTGACAATACAACTGTTAAAATAGCTTCTGTTATTGGGCGATATTATGCAATGGATCGGGACAAACGCTGGGAAAGAGTAAAACTAGCTTACGATTTATTGGTAAACGGAACTGGAACACATTCAACAAACGCTGTTGCTTCAATAGAAGAAAGTTACGAAGTTAATGTAACCGATGAATTTATTCATCCAATGGTCATGGTGGATGAAAATGACAAACCATTAGCTACTATTGAAGATGATGATGTAGTTATATTCTTTAATTTTAGAACTGACAGAGGAAGAGAACTGACCGAAGCGCTATCGCAGCAAGATTTCCATGAGGAAAACATGCACAAATTAAATTTGTATTATGTAACGCTAACCAATTATGACGAAACCTACAAAAACGTAAGAGTTGTTTATAACAAAGATAACATTACCGAAACTCTTGGTGAAGTCTTAGAAAAAGCACACAAAAAACAAATTCGTATTGCCGAAACCGAGAAATATCCTCACGTTACTTTCTTCTTTTCTGGCGGAAGAGAATTACCTTTTGTTGGCGAAAGTCGCATCTTGAAAAATTCTCCAAAAGTGGCTACTTACGACTTGCAACCAGAAATGAGCGCATTTGAATTGACTGATGCATTGGTTCCCGAATTGGAAAAAGAAGAAGCGGATTTTGTTTGCCTTAATTTTGCTAATGGCGATATGGTAGGCCATACCGGAATTATGAGCGCTGCCATAAAAGCTTGTGAAGCTGTTGATAAATGTGTCGAAAAAGTAATTACAGCCGCATTAGCCCACAATTATACAACTATTGTAATTGCAGATCACGGAAACTGTGAAACCATGATTAATCCCGACGGAAGTCCTAATACAGCCCATACGACAAACCCAGTTCCAATTATCTTGGTCGACAAAGATTTAAAACAAATACACGATGGTGTTTTGGGTGATATCGCTCCAACTATTTTAGAATTAATGGGAGTTGAAAAACCAGAAGTTATGACTTGTCACTCATTACTTTAAATAAAATTAATTCAAATATTCATAAAAAAGCTACTCCATGCGAGTAGCTTTTTTTTATAAATAAAAGTTAAAATTTCATAATCGATAGTATTACTATTATATTTGCATAAAATATGATTAATTATGAATACAATACTATCCAATCTGAAAATACAAGTCAACGAAAAAATCTATGTTAAAGATCCCGAAACGTCTGCCTTGGGAAAAAAAATCATTGAGCAAAGTATCCTTTTGATTGATGAAATTGGATTCGACAATTTTACGTTCAAAAAGCTTGGTGAAAAAATTGGTTCTAATGAAAGTTCCATATACCGTTATTTTGAAAACAAGCACAAACTATTGGTATATTTATCCTCTTGGTATTGGAGCTGGATGGAATACAAACTTGTTTTTGCCACCACAAATATTACTGACCCAAAAGAAAAACTTAGAAACGCAATCACTATTGTTACCGAAAAAGTAATCGATGACAGCAGCACCGAACACATTAATGAGGCTATTCTAAACAAAATTATTATTGCGGAATTCACAAAAACGCTTCACACCAAAGAGGTTGACCAGGAAAACAAAGAAGGTTTTTTCCTAATTTACAAAAGAGTAATCAACAGAATTGTGAATATTGTAACGGAAGTAAATCCAAGTTATTTATATGCTAAATCTCTGGTCTCTACAATTGTGGAAGGCAGTTTACATCAACACTTTTTGACCGAACACTTTACTAATATAACTGATTGCAATACTTCTAAAAGTACAACACAATTTTATCTCCATTTGATCGAAAACGTTTTACACTAAAAAACAAAAAAAACATGACTCCTTTAAAACGATTTTACAATTTACTTGCATTAGACAAAAAAGATGTTTCTCAAATATTCTTTTATGCCATTTTTGCTGGATTAATCAGTTTGTCTCTTCCTCTTGGAATCCAGGCCATTATCAATTTTATTCAATCTGGAAGAGTTAGTGCTTCATGGATTGTTCTAATTATTTTAGTTGTTTTTGGTGTGGCGCTAGTCGGGATTTTATCCCTAATGCAATTGCGAATTACAGAAAATTTACAACAAAAAATATTTGTTCGGTCCTCTTTTGAATTTGCAGCACGTTTACCAAAAATAAAATCAGAGCAATTGTACAATAACTACCCTCCTGAATTAGCAAATCGATTTTTTGACACTATGACAATTCAAAAAGGAACTTCTAAGTTATTAATAGATTTTTCGGCAGCCTTACTTCAAATTGTTTTTGGAATTCTATTGTTGTCATTATACCACCCCTACTTCATTGTATTTGGTATTTTATTGCTTTTTCTCCTCTATTTCATTTTCAGGTTTTCATATAAATCAGGATTGGAAACTAGTTTGAAAGAGTCAAAATTCAAATATAAAGTTGCCAGTTGGCTGCAGGAAATGGCGCGTAATAATTTCAGTTTCAAAAATGAACTTAATTATGATTTTGCTTTAGAAAAAAACAATCATATCGTAACCGATTATCTCAACTACCGCGAAAAACATTTCAATATAATTAAAAGACAATTCACTCAGTTAATTATTTTTAAAATCATTATTACTGCCAGTTTACTATCAATAGGTGGTTTTTTAGTCTTGTCCCAACAAATGAATATTGGGCAGTTTGTCGCTGCAGAAATCATTATTTTATTGGTAATAAATTCGGTTGAAAAAATAATTATTGGATTGGAAACTTTATATGATGTACTAACTTCTATCGAAAAAATAGGACAAGTGACAGATTTAGAGTTAGAAGAAGATTCAAATATAAAAAGTGAAACGTGCTACACAAATATCGTTTTGGAAACAGAAAACATTAAATTCAAATTTCCTGATTCAGAAAACGAGGTCCTAAATAAAATCAGCTTGAAAATTGAACAAGGAGAAAAAATAGTAATTGAAGGTGACAACGGTTCCGGGAAAACAACCCTGATACGATTGCTTGCTGGTTTAATACAGCCCATATCCGGTTCTTTCTACATCAATGATGATACGTTTAGAAAAATAAACCTCAAACAATATCGATCACAAATAGGAAGAGTTATCCAAAGTGAAACTCCATTTGAAGGGACAATATTAGAAAACATCACTTTTAACGATTCATCAATACCTTTCGAAGATATAAAATGGGCGATTGATGGCGTTCAACTGAGTTCCTTTATCAAATCATTACCCAAAGGCTTAGATTCTAAGCTTTTCCCTGAAGGAAAGCAATTATCTTCTTCTAATGCACAAAAGATATTATTGGCGAGAAGTATTATTCACAGACCTAAAATACTTTTTTACGAAGATCCAACTGATAGTATGGATGAAAAAGTAGCTAATGAAATTATTGATTTTATTACTTCCGATAAAAACAAATGGACAATTATAGTTTCCTCAAAAAATCCGCATTGGAAAACCAAATGCAGCCGAAGAATTACCATGCAAAACGGATTCATTCAATTGGATTCAAAAACTGATACATCATGCTAAACATATCCGACAATAAAACAAAACTTCCATCACTAAATCAATACGAAACAGTGAAAAATTTAGGGAACAGACCACATTATAAAATCTTAAACAGAATTATAGCAGGTGTTTCAATAATTGGCGTAATTGCACTGTTTTTACCTTGGACACAAAACGTTTCAGGAACTGGAGCTGTAACTACATTAAAACCAAACCAAAGACCACAATCTATTCAAAGTGTTATTTCTGGTCGAATAGAGAAATGGTATGTACAAGAAGGTGATTTTGTAAAGAAAGGAGATACTATTCTTTTTATCTCGGAGATTAAAGAGGATTATATGGACCCTAATTTGGTAGAAAATACTAAAAACCAGATGAATGCAAAAAAACAATCTTTACAATCGTATGGTTCAAAGGTAAATACCCTGGGAGCACAAATTCAAGCTATTGAAACCGAAAAAACATTAAAACTAGAACAGGCGCGAAATAAAATCAAACAATCATTTTTAAAAATAAAAAGTGACAGTATGGATCTCGTTGCCGTTAAAACACAACTAAAGATCGCAAACACACAATACAACAGGTCCTTGCAATTGAACAAAGAAGGTTTAAAACCATTAACCGATACCGAAGACAAGAGGTTAAAATTACAAGAAGTTGAAGCAAAAATCATTACTCAAGAAAACAAATACTTAACCAGTAAAAATGAATTTATAAACGCAAAAGTAGAGATCAACAGGATAACCGCTGAGTATTCAGAAAAAGTTTCTAAAGCCAACAGCGATAAATTCACGGCAATGAGCAGCCAATATGATACTGATGCGCAAGTAAATAAATTAGAAAATCAATATGCTAATTATAGTATTCGAAATGGTATGTATTATATCAAAGCCGCACAAAGTGGTTATATCAACAGAGCGTTGCAATCCGGCATTGGAGAAACTATTAAGGAAGGTACACCAATAGCCACAATTATGCCATCGAATTATGATATTGCAGTGGAGACATTTGTAAATCCAATCGACTTGCCTTTAATAAGTAAAGGCGAAAAAGTACGTGTTTGGTTTGACGGATGGCCTACGATCGTTTTTTCAGGATGGCCAGACATGTCATACGGAACTTTTGGAGGTAAAGTTGTAGCAATAGAAAATTTCATCAGTGAAAATGGCAAATACAGAGTCTTAATTGCCCCTGATTCTTCCGAAGCAAAATGGCCAAAACAATTAAGCATTGGTTCGGGAGCCCAAACTATTGCTCTATTACACAATGTGCCAATATGGTTTGAAATATGGAGAACACTAAACGGTTTCCCTCCTAACTATTACAAAACTGCAACAAAAACAACAAAAGAAAAGAAATAATGAAACAACTCCTTTTCGCTTTTTTATTATTTGGTTTTACCGTTTTTGGACAGGAATTTCCATCCAAAGAACTTACTTATACCGAGTTTTTAGGTTATGTAAAAAAATACCATCCATTAGTTAAAAATGCCAACTTAGAAATCAATAAAGCACAAGCTAATTTGATGATGGCACGAGGTGGGTTTGATCCAAAAATCGAGGTAGATTTCAGCAAAAAACAATTCAAAGACAAAGAATATTATTCGATTTTAAACAGCAGTTTCAAAATCCCAACTTGGTATGGAATCGAGATAAAAGCAGGATTTGACAACACTGAAGGAGTGTATCTCAATCCTGAAAATACGGTTCCTAATCAAGGCTTGACTTCATTGGGAATTAGTGTTCCGCTGGGACAAGGATTATTTATTAATCAAAGAATGGCCGATGTTCGAAAAGCAAAGATTCAAATGCAATTGAGTCAATCAGAAAGAAAATTGCAGGCCATAGCGGTTCTGTATGATGCTTCTTTGGCATATTTTAATTGGAAGAAAAACTTCAACGAAGTAAAGCTATATGAAGAATATAATAAAAATGCACAAACACGTTTCAAAGGAATTAAAACCTTAATCATTCAAGGTGACAAACCTGCAATTGACAGTATTGAATCCGGAATCATTGTAAAAAACCGAATATTAAATTTAGAAGATTCCAAACTTAAATTGGCTAAAGCCAAATTAGAACTTGCTAATTTCCTTTGGTTGGAAAATAACATTCCGCTTGAATTATCAGAGCAATTGATTCCCGAAACACAGTTAGAGTTCACGATTCAGGAAAGTTTAAAAACGAATGATTTGTTAAACGCCGATTTCTCCATCACCAATCATCCAAAAATAAATGCGCTACAAAGTAAAATTGACATCTTGAATGTGGAGAAAAAATTAAAAGCCAATATGCTTTTACCAAAAATTGATGTGGGCTACTCCTATTTATCGGAACCCAGCTATATTGATAATTACCAATTTAAGGACTACAAAATAGGTCTAGATTTTTATTTTCCTTTATTTCTAAGAAAAGAACGCGGAAGTTTGAAACTGGCGAAATACAAAGTTCAGGAAACTGAATTTGCATTGGACTTAGAAAAAGTACAATTGTCCAATAAAATCAATGCCCAAAAAATGGAAATTGAATCGTTACTAATACAAAAAGAGTTGATAAAAGGTTTAGTAGAAGATAATCTCACGATGTTAAATTCAGAGGAAAGATTGTTTTCTTTTGGAGAAAGTTCTTTGTTTTTAATCAATACGCGGGAAAATAATTTGGTTAGTGCACAACTTTCACAAATTGCTTTAGAGAATCGATTTTACGTCTCAAATTCAGAGCTTTTTAAAATTATGGCCAATCCCGATTAAATAATTTATAAAATCGTACTTTTGCAAACTGAAAAACAAGTAATATGATCATTGTAAAATCACGCGAAGAAATAGAATTAATGCGCGAAAGTGCATTAATAGTATCAAAAACATTAGGGATGATTGCTTCTGAAATAAAAGAAGGAGTTACCACTTTATATCTGGACAAATTAGCCGAAGAATTTATACGTGACCACGGAGCTGAGCCAAGTTTTCTTGGTCTATACGGATTCCCAAATTCACTTTGTATGAGTCCAAATGCTCAAGTAGTTCATGGAATCCCAAACAATAAACCATTAGAGAGTGGTGATGTAATCTCAGTAGATTGTGGCGCTTATAAAAATGGATACCATGGTGATCATGCCTATTCTTTTGAGATTGGTGAAGTCGCTCCGGAAACCAAAAAATTATTGCAGGTAACCAAAGAATCATTATACGTAGGAATCCGCGAATTGAAATTAGGGAACCGCGTAGAAGATGTAGGTAATGCTATCCAAAGATATACCGAAGCACATGGTTATGGAGTTGTTCGTGAACTAGTCGGACACGGATTAGGACAAAAAATGCATGAAGATCCTGAAATGCCAAATTATGGTAAAAAAGGAAGAGGAAAGCTTTTTGTTGAAGGAATGGTTGTGGCAATTGAGCCTATGATTAACATGGGAACCAGAAACATCAAACAATTGAAAGACGGTTGGACAATCCTTACTGCTGATGGAAAACCAAGTGCCCACTTTGAACATGATGTTGCTATTATCGATGGAAAACCAGAAATACTATCGACGTTCGCTTATGTGTATAAGGCATTAGGAATTGTGAGTAATGAAGAGGATGAATTTAGAAAAACACCTTTGGTATTGTAATGAAAAAACTTTTTAAATTAATACTTAATACAATACCGCGTCCTTTATTGATCAGATTAAGTTATGTAGCGCGCCCCGTTCTTGCCTTTGCATTAAAAGGAACTACATTCACGGATCCTATTGACGGAAAAAGTTTCAAAATGTTCTTGCCTTACGGTTACGGAACACAAAGGAACAACGTTCTTTCACCAAGTACACTTTCATTAGAGAGACATCGTTTGCTTTGGCTATATTTGAATGAACAAACTGATTTTTTTACTTCGACAACAAAAAAGAAAGTATTGCATTTTGCACCAGAACAAGCATTCTATAAATTGTTTCGAAATCAAAAAAATCTGGATTACACCACAACCGATTTATTTTCGCCATTGGCCGATGTGAAAGCAGACATTTGTGATTTGCCTTTTGAAGACAATCAATATGATGTTATACTTTGCAATCACGTTTTGGAACACATACCAGACGATACAAAAGCAATGCAGGAGTTATATCGGGTTTTGAAACCCGGTGGAATGGCGATTTTACAAATTCCACAAGATTTGTCCAGAGCTACTACGTTTGCCGATGATAGCATTACAGACCAAAAAGAACGAGCTAAAATCTTTGGGCAATATGACCACGTTCGTATCTATGGACGAGATTATTTTGACAAATTAAGAAGCATCGGTTTCAAAGTAATAGAAGAAGATTACACTAATAAAATAGCACCGGAATTAGTAGAAAAATATTGTTTGGCAAAAGGGGAAATCATTCCTGTTTGTTTTAAATAAACAAGTTCAGACAGTAAATAAGAAAGCCCACTAAAAAAATATTTAGCGGGCTTTTTAGTATTAAATAACAAAGATCATTAGCTTTTCTCCGGCATCAACATTCCAACCACTTTATCTTTTGTAAGATATTTTTTGGCCACATTCTGAATGTCTTTTGCCGTTATTTCACTGATTTTTTCTTCCGTTTGAAGAATCTCACCTGGATTTTTTCCGTTTATAAAAGACTTAGTAAAATTGCTTAACCAATATTTATTTTCTTTAATATTCTTTTTGTAGTCAAGTAATTCCGCTTCTTTAAATTTAACAACATCTTTTGCTTCTGGTCCGTTGTCAATTATTTTTTGCAATTCTTTTAATGCAGAAGCAGTTAATTTCTCCGTATTTTCTGGTCCACATGGGAAACCTATACTAAAATTATATGAACCATTTGGTACTTTATTCATACTTCCTCTTGCGCTGATTCCGTATACTCCGCTTTCGTTTTCTCTTAACTCTTCAATTAATTTTATAGTCAAAACTTCGCCTAAGGCTTCCATCGCGGCAGCTTCTTTATCAGAATAAACAGCGTCACCATAATACATAATAGTTACAGAACTTTTTGGATCAGTTCCTTTATTCACCACTTTTTTCAAATCACCTTTAAGCATTCTGTACCCTAAATCAGTCGCTTTTTCTTTCTTATCTGTAGAAGGCAACGACGCTAAATATTTAGTGGCATAGGCTTCCATTGTTTTGTCATCAACATTTCCAACAAAATAAAATTCAAAATCTCCAGCATTTGCAAAACGCTCTTTGTATTTATTATAGGCTAAAGTATAATCCGTTTCACCCCAAGTTTTTTCATTTGGGATCAAACCATTAAATCTTGGATTTTCCTTGTTCAAATAACCGTAAAATTCTTGTTGAAAAAAGAATCCTGGTTGTGATGCCATATTTTTGAAAAAAGCAGATTGTTTTTGTTTGTAACCTTCAAAAGCAGTTGCATCTAAATTTAAATCTGTAAAATAAGCATGAGTCATTTGGAACAAATACTCTAAATCCTTAGGAGTAGTTTTCCCTCTCAAACCTTCAGTTGTATTTCCGATATAAGGATTTACACTGGCGATTTTACCTGTCATAAATTTATTGATATCATTCAATTTCAAACCTGAGAAACCAGCTTCTGTTAAAGCTCCGTTAGCAAACTGAACTTTTTTCATTACCTCATTAGAATACAAATTGCTTCCACCTAAACTTACTGCTTCAAAAAGAATTTCATCATTTTTAAAGTCGGTATTTTTATAAGTAACTTTAGCTCCGTTAGAAAGAAGCAAGGTTTTTGTTCCCATAATATCATTGCTTTCTCTTTTAATGATAGTTCCTGAAACAACGTCTTCTCTCAAAAGGCCTTTGGCCACAGCTACATCTTCATAAGGTTTAATTTGGTCAACATTCACTTTTAATACATTCAAAACGTCTTGCTCTGAAGGTTTTTTAAGACCTGCTTTTTCTGGTCCAGTTAGAACAATAACGCGATTGTCATCTTTGATGTATTCTTTTATAAAACCATTTACATCTTTCAACTCAATTGTAGGCAAAATTTGTTTCATTGTACCAAATGTCCATTCAATTCCTGGAGTCGGTTCCTTTTCTAAGAAATTAGCTTGGTATTCCCCAACAAAACTTTCTGAATTGGTTTTATTTCTGTCATTGTATGATTTTTCGATAGAAGCTAAAAACTCAGCTTTTGATCGATCTAATTCTCCTTGTGTAAAACCAAATTTCTTAGCTCTTTCATTCTCAGTAACCAAAACCTTCAAAGCATCTAATTGCTTATCTTCTTGCGACATTGCTACTGACTGATACGCTTTTTTGTTTCTTGCCCAAGTTTCACCGTGATAGGAATATCCATAAGTAAAAGGAGGTGTGGCAGAATTTGTCAATTCGCTCAACCTTGAATTCAACATGGTGGTAAATAATCCTTCTACTACATAATCTTTAAAATCCTTTACGGTAACAACCGGTTTCGGCATACCATAATCCTTATACACCAATTGCACTTGTGCGCTTGTTGCTTCTTTGTCACTTTCAATTGCGACGAAAGTTTCTTTGTGATTTGGTACCTCAAAAGTTTTTCTTGGTTTTTCATTTTTAGGATTTTGGTAGTTCGAAAAGTGAGCAATAACTTTTTTCTCCATTTCGGCTACATCAATGTCTCCAACAACGATAACACTCATTAAATCTGGGCGGTACCAATCTTTATAGAAACTTACAAGTTTGTCGTATTTAAAGTTTTGCAAAATTTCTTTTTTACCAATTGGCAAACGATCTGCATAATGAGATTTGTACATCATTTTTGGCAAATAACGACCCATCATTCTTTTTTGAGCACCTAAACCCAAACGGTATTCTTCAAGCACAACACCTCTTTCCTTATCAATTTCTTCCGGAGTCAGGTTTGCATTAAAGGCCCAATCTTCAATGATATTAAAACCATTCTCTAATTTTTCCGGACTATCTGATGGTATTGGAAGAAAATAAACTGTTTCTTCAAAACTCGTATAAGCATTCAAATGTTGCCCGAATTTCACACCAATACTTTGTAGGTAATCAACTAATTTGTTTTTTGGAAAACGTTTCGTTCCATTGAAACTCATGTGCTCCATAAAGTGAGCCAGTCCTTGTTGGTCATCATTTTCGAGGATAGAGCCTGCATTGATTACAAGTCTTAAATCGACTTTGTTCTCTGGTTTGGCATTTTTCTTGATGTAATAGGTAAGACCGTTTTTTAGTTTTCCTGTTTTAACACTGGAATCAAAAGGAATCGCTTTTGAAAAATCAATTTCCTGCGCAAAAATCGCTGCTGGAAATAGTAATAGCCCTAAAGCTAACTTACTAAGTTGTTTCATATTGTTTGGTTTATTTTTAGTCAAATCTAAAAAGATAAATTTAATTTTCACTCAATTATTACAAAATATTTAACAGAAATTACGCACAAATACATCTTAGTTTTTTACATAAAAACAACGCTGATTAAAATGAATCCGAATTACTATATTTACAATGTCCAAGCAATACATAAGATGACAAAAAACTTTCTCAAAATATTTTCGCTATTCCTGCTTTTTTCCTCTTATTTCACTTTTGCTCAAGTAGAAAATGAAGTGGCTCCGCCGTATAATATCAAAACCATTTCTGTTTCGCAAAGCAACCAAAATATAATTCCAATCCTGAAATTAGGAGAAGGATTTCAATTGCAATTTGATGACTTATTTGGCAACGAGGCAAACTATTATTATGAAATCGCACATTGTGATTACAATTGGACACCTTCGCAAATACCAAAAAGCGAGTATTTAAAAGGTTTTGATAACCAACGAATCACAGATTACACCAATTCGTTCAATACTTTGCAAATCTATTCGCACTACAAACTGTCGATTCCAAATCAATTTACACAATTACTGATTAGCGGAAATTACATTCTCAAAATTTTAAATGAAGAAAGAGAAGTCGTTTTCTCTAGAAAATTCATTCTCTATGAAGATTTGGCCACAGTTCCTATTCAGGTAAAACGAGCAAGAACCGTCAGTAATTTAGATTTTAAACACAACTTAGAATTTACAATAAAATCGAACACCCTTACATTTCAAAATCCATTGAAAAACATAAAAGTGGTTATACTTCAAAATGGACAATGCAATAATGCTATTAAAAACATTTCTCCCCAATATACCATCGGGAATGATTTAGTTTATAAATATGATACTCAAACCCAATTTTGGGCAGGAAACGAGTTTTTATATTTTGAAAATAAAGAGATCAGAGCAGCAAATAATAATGTTGCAAGAGTAAATGCAGATAATGAAATCTACAGTTCTTATTTATATACCAATAATGCCCGAGCTACTTTTCCTTATTCTGTAACCGAAGATATCAACGGGAATTTTGTCGTTAAGAACATCAATGCGGAGAAGAACGAAATCGAAGCCGATTATGTCTGGGTCTATTTTAGTCTTTCTGCTCCAGCTTTTAGAATCAATAAAGATATTTACATCACCGGAATGTTTAATAATTACAATCTGACTCCCGAAAATAAAATGGACTATAATCCTAAAAAAGGAATCTATGAAAAAGCCATTTTGATCAAACAAGGATTTACAAATTTCCAATATACCGTTGCGGACAGTAAAGGAATTATTGATCACGAAAATGCAATTGACGGAAATTTCTATCAAACAGAAAATGAATATTCAATAATTGTTTATTACCGCGAAAACAATGACCGCTATGATAGAGTAATTGGGAAAGGAACTGCCAATTCACTAAATATCATCAACTAAAAAAACTTTTCTAAAAACAGCAAAACGAAATCAATTTTTCGTAAATTTGTCAGTATTAAGAACCTAAATTATTTATTTAGCATGGTTTCTCAAATAACAAGAGGCATAAAAATATCGGTATTGACTAGTTTTGAAGGAACCTACTTCAAAAACTATAAGATTCACTTTGCCTTTAGTTATGAAATTACAATTGAAAACCACAGTAAAGATTCTGTTCAGTTAATTTCTCGTCATTGGGAAATTTTCGACTCCTTAAATGAAATAGAAACCGTAGATGGTGAAGGAATAATTGGTAAAAAACCAGTTCTAAAACCAGGTGAATTTCACACCTACAGTTCTGGTTGTTTATTGTCGTCTCCTTATGGCGCCATGAAAGGTTATTTTAACATGATCAATTTTACTTCCACAAAAAATTTCAAAGTGATAGTGCCAACTTTTAGATTGTGCGCACCATTTGCCTTGAATTAGAATTTACCCCATTTTTTTAAGGAGCTCATCCAGCTCTTCCCTTCAAGTTTTCGTATCCTCCTTTATTTTTTTCTAAGTTAAATAAGGAGCTTCTAAAGTCGCTCTTATTTCACAAGAAAAAATATAACGAGACCACAAAAAGCTTTCCATTTCTATCTGGGCTAAAACACTCCATCTAAATACATCACTTTTAGTTTACAGCAAAAATGTCTATTTTTCAAACAATCATTCGTACTTTTGTGCAATATTTAAAAACACACTACAAGGATTTCTAATTTTATAATTTTACAAATATGTTAAAAGGATTTTTTCATGTACCAAAAGCGGTAAACGAACCAGTAAAAGGATACGCACCAAATTCACCAGAAAAAGCAGCTGTACAAGCAGCTTACACAAAAATGTGGAATTCTAAAATCGATGTGCCATTATATATTGGAAGCGAAGAAATTAGAACTGGAAACACAAAAAATATGACCGCTCCTCACGATCACAAACATATCGTAGGAACGTATCATTTAGCCGAAAAATCTCATGTTGAGCAAGCGATTGCAAACGCATTAGAAGCTAAAACAGCATGGGCAAATATGGCTTGGGAACAAAGAGCCGCTATTTTCCTAAAAGCAGCTGAATTGATTGCAGGTCCTTATAGAGCAAGAATAAATGCAGCAACAATGATTGCACAATCAAAAAACATACATCAAGCAGAGATTGATGCTTCTTGTGAATTTATTGATTTTTTACGTTTCAACGTAGAATTCATGACACAAATTTACAACGATCAACCAAAATCTAATTCGGATATGTGGAACCGATTAGAGTACAGACCTCTTGAAGGTTTTGTGTACGCGATTACACCATTCAACTTTACTGCAATTGCCGGAAATCTTCCTGCAAGTGCTGCTATGATGGGAAATGTTGTGATCTGGAAACCAAGCGACAGCCAAGTTTTCTCTGCACAAATCATCATTGAAGTTTTCAAAGAAGCAGGAGTTCCTGATGGCGTTATCAACGTTGTTTTTGGAGATGCTTTGATGATTACTGATACTGTTTTGGCAAGCCGTGATTTCGCTGGAATTCACTTTACAGGTTCAACTCATGTATTTAAAGATATATGGGCAAAAATTGGAACAAACATTCACCATTACAAAACCTACCCGAGAATTGTTGGAGAAACTGGAGGAAAAGATTTTATCATCGCGCATCCAAGTTCGAATCCAAAACAAGTGGCAACAGGAATTGTTCGTGGTGCATTTGAATATCAAGGTCAGAAATGTTCTGCAGCTTCAAGATCTTATGTTCCTAGAAGTTTGTGGCCAGCAATAAAAGAACAACTGATCACCGACACAAAATCAATGAAAATGGGTTCTCCGGAAGATTTCGGAAATTTCATCACTGCAGTTATTCACGAAGGTTCATTCGACAAATTGGCTAGTTTTATTGACCAAGCCAAAAAAGATGCTGATGCCGAAATTATAGTTGGAGGAAATTATGACAAATCTGTTGGTTATTTTATTGAACCAACGATTATCGTAACGACAAATCCTCATTATTCAACAATGGAAACCGAATTGTTTGGACCTGTAATGACGATTTTCGTTTACGAAGACGACAAATGGGAAGAAACTTTAGAGTTGGTTGATACGACTTCAGAATATGCCCTAACAGGTGCGGTTTTCAGTAAAGACCGTTATGCGATTGAGCAAGCTACTACGAAATTGCAAAATGCTGCCGGTAACTTCTACATAAATGATAAACCAACGGGAGCTGTTGTAGGAATGCAACCTTTTGGTGGTGCAAGAGCATCAGGAACGAACGACAAAGCGGGTTCAGCATTGAACTTACTGCGTTGGGCTTCACCAAGAACCATCAAAGAAACTTTTATCACTCCAGTAGATTACAGATACGCGTTTTTAGGAGAATAAATAAGTCCTAAAGTTTGAAAGTCGAAAGTCTTAAAGGATTTTCTGATACACAAAAAGCCGAATCTAAAATTTAGATTCGGCTTTTTTACATTTTATATAGATCTTAACACTATGATTGAAACTTCAAAGGTAAATGCACCACCTTCTTAGTTTCAAAGAATTCATCTTCAAAAAAGTCAGCCAAATTATATTCTGTAGCTTTCGGGAAATCTTTCAATTCTTCCGTTAAATCACCGCCTTTTAGATAAAGAATCCCATTTTTCAGCTCGTGCTTGTTTTTCTTTTTAATTTTATCTTTTACCCAAGAAACAAAATCTGGCATATTAGTAACGGCACGGCTCACGATAAAGTCGAAATCACCTTTCACTAATTCGGCACGCAATTGCTCTGCTTTTACATTTTTCAGCTCCAAGCCTTCGGCAACAGCCTGAACCACTTTAATTTTTTTGGCAATAATATCAATCAAATGAAAACGAGTTTCAGGAAAAAGAATGGCCAAAGGAATACCCGGAAATCCCCCGCCCGTCCCAACATCAAGAACGTAAGTTCCAGGCTCAAATTTTATAATTTTGGCAATTCCCAATGAATGCAAAATATGTTTGGTGTACAAAGCATCAATATCTTTTCTCGAAATAACATTTATTTTTTCGTTCCAATCGTGGTATAGAAAATCCAATTTTTGAAACTGATCTTTCTGAATATCATTCAAATTAGGAAAATACTTAAGAATCTCGTCCATGTTCTAATTTTTTAACAAAAGTAATACTTTAGAGTTAAAATATTTATCTCAATTTTGTATATCGAAAAATTTATAATAATTACCTTTGAACTTTATTAAATTATATGACCAATACCGCACCTACATTTGCAAAGCAAGATAATCTGAAGTTTTTCAGAACTCTTAACTCTCGGGTTAACAACTACTTCAAGGAAAATAACATTTCAAAAACAGGAAATTGGAGACTTTATTTGAAGACCATAATTTTGTTTACTGTTTTTCTTGCGCCTTACTTTTTAATTCTGACACTCGGTATGCCATTTTGGGCTCATCTTCTATTAACAATCGTAATGGGAATAGGCATGGCTGGAGTGGGAATGAATGTAATGCACGATGGGAATCATGGATCTTATTCTAACAAGAATTGGGTTAATAAATTTATGGGAGGTACTATTTATGTCCTTGCAGGAAATGTATACAATTGGCAAGTGCAACATAATGTTTTACACCATACTTACACAAACATTCCAGGTCATGATGAAGACTTAGATGCTGGGCGTGTTATTCGTTTTACAAAAGAAGCAAAATGGTATAGTTTTCACCGTTTTCAACAATATTATTCTGTATTTCTATATGGATTGCTAACTTTCAACTGGGCTATCACCACTGATTTCAAGCAAATGAGAAGTTATCTTAAAAGAAAATTATCATACGGTGAAGCCAAAAGCCCAAAAACACTTTGGACAACTTTAATAATTACAAAAGTTATTTACGTATCTATTTGGATTGTGTTGCCTATTGTGATAGGAATCACTTGGTGGAAAGTACTTATTGGTTTCTTTATCATGCATTATACTGCGGGATTAATTTTAAGTATTGTATTCCAATTGGCACACGTTGTGGAAGAAACCACTAATCCGTCTCCAAATGAATTAGGAGAAATGGACAATACTTGGGCCATTCACCAATTGTTTACCACAACTAATTTTGCTCCAAAAAACAGCATCGTGAATTGGTACACTGGAGGATTAAATCACCAAATAGAACACCATATTTTTCCAAATATCAGTCACGTTCATTACGGTAAAATTGCAAAAATCGTAAAAGAAACTGCTCAGGAATGCAACTTGCCTTATTACGAATATAAAACAATGCGAAGCGCTGTTGTTGCTCATTTCAAACATTTGAAAGAATTAGGAATGAAACCAGAACTTGTATAATCGCAACGCATATCAACACAATATTAAACTACAACCACTAATAAAAATGAATCCACTTTCAGACAGAATTAACAACTTAGCCACATCGCAAACATTAGCAATGGCGGCTTTGGCCAGAGAATTAAAAGCACAAGGAAAAGACATTATCAGCTTAAGTTTAGGCGAGCCTGATTTCAATACACCAGACTTCATCAAAGAAGCTGCTAAAAAAGCGATTGACGAAAATTACAGTACCTATTCTCCAGTGGAAGGATATGCTGATTTAAAAGAAGCAATCTGTAGAAAATTCAAAAGAGACAATGATTTAGAATATAAACCATCTCAAATTGTAGTTTCAACTGGAGCAAAACAATCTTTATACAACATTGCGCAAGTAATGCTGAATGATGGTGACGAAGTAATTTTACCTGCTCCTTACTGGGTTAGTTATTTCGAAATTGTAAAATTATCTGGTGGAGTTCCTGTAGAAGTTCCAACTTCTGTAGATACTGATTTCAAAATCACACCAGAACAATTAGAAGCTGCTATCACTCCAAAAACAAAAATGATGTGGTTCAGTTCTCCTTGTAACCCAAGCGGATCTGTTTACAATAGAGAAGAATTAACAGCATTGGCTAAAGTTTTGGAAAAATATCCAAACGTTTACGTTGTTGCTGATGAAATCTATGAGCACATCAATTTCTCTGGGACTTTTTGTAGTATCGCATCTATTCCAGGCATGTTAGAAAGAACCATCACTGTAAACGGTGTTGCAAAAGCTTTCGCTATGACAGGATGGAGAATTGGATATATTGGCGCACCGGAATTCATTGCTAAAGCCTGTATCAAAATACAAGGACAAGTAACAAGTGGAGCCAATAGTATTGCTCAACGTGCCACCATTACTGCCGTAGATGCTGATCCAAGTGTTTTAAAATATATGGTTGACGCTTTCCATAGCCGTAGAGATTTAGTTGTAGGTTTATTAAAAGACATTCCAGGAGTGAAAATAAACGTTCCTGAAGGTGCTTTTTATGTATTCCCAGACGTATCTTCTTTCTTCGGAAAAACATTGAGAGGAACTTTAATCAAAGATGCTAATGACTTTTCAATGTATCTTTTGGGCGAAGCAAATGTAGCAACTGTAACCGGTGACGCATTCGGAAACCCTAATTGCATCCGTTTTTCTTACGCCACAAGCGAAGATTTATTGAGAGAAGCACTAAGAAGAATAAAAGAAGCAGTAACATTAACTGAAGTTCCTGCATAATATAAAATTCGTTTCAAATTTAAAATAGTTTAAGGTTTAAAGTTTTACCGCTTTATACTTTAAACTATTTTTTTATGGGCGTGACCCAAGGGTCGGGCTATCCGCTGCAATCTTTTTTACCTCGTTAAAGAACGAGATAAAAAAGGATTTCCACTTCTATCCCTCACGCAAAAAAACACTATTTTTGCTTCCAATTTAAATCGTTTTCATACGATTAAGCAACTTGAAACTTCAAAAAATGAAAATACTACTTCTTGGATCTGGCGAATTAGGAAAAGAATTTGTAATCGCAGCACAACGCATCGGGCAAACCATAATTGCAGTTGATAGTTATGAAAACGCGCCCGCTATGCAAGTGGCACACGCTTTTGAAGTCATCAATATGCTTGATGGAGAAGCCTTAGACCGAATTGTTGCCAAACACCAACCTGATTTCATCGTTCCTGAAATTGAAGCCATTCGTACCGAGCGTTTTTACGATTACGAGAAGCAAGGAATTACCGTAGTTCCTTCTGCGAAAGCAGCAAACTTCACCATGAACAGAAAAGCAATCCGAGATTTAGCTTCCAAAGAATTAGGATTAAAAACCGCCAATTATCGCTACGCCACAACTGCCGAAGAATTGCAAAAAGGAGTTGAAGCCGTTGGAATGCCATGCGTGGTAAAACCATTAATGTCTTCGTCTGGAAAAGGACAATCCACTATAAAAACAGAATCCGATATCGAAAAAGCATGGAATTATGCCGTGGAAGGTTCTCGCGGGGATGTTGTGGAAGTTATCGTAGAAGCATTTGTGAAATTCAATTCGGAGATTACTTTATTGACAGTAGTTCAAAATAATAATCCCACTTTGTTTTGTGCCCCAATTGGTCACCGACAAGAACGTGGCGATTACCAAGAAAGCTGGCAACCCGCAAGAATTTCCGACAAAGATTTATACGAAGCACAAGACATGGCCGAAAAAGTTACCGAAGCTTTGGGCGGCGCAGGACTTTTTGGAGTAGAATTTTTCTTGGCTGATGATGGCGTTTATTTCTCAGAATTATCACCTCGTCCACATGATACCGGAATGGTAACTTTGGCGGGAACGCAAAACTTCAATGAATTCGAATTGCATTTACGAGCCATTTTAAGTTTACCAATTTTCGAAATTACTTTAGAAAAAGTGGGAGCAAGTGCAGTTATTTTAGCTTCAGAAAATTCAACAAACCCAACTTATACCGGCATCGAAAAAGTTGCATCTTTACCTAAAACTGATTTCAGAATCTTTGGAAAACCAACTTCTCGTCCGTACAAAAGAATGGGCGTGGCTTTAGTCAATGACACTTTAGAAACTCCAATTGAAGAAGTCGTAGAAAAAGCTAAAAAAGCAGCTAGTTTGGTTACCGTGAATTCGTAATTACTTTTTAGAAACACGAAAATCTGTCGGAGTCATTGCAGTATGTTTTTTGAATAATCGTGTAAAATAGGAATAGTCATCATATCCTAATTCGGTTGCAATTTCATTAACGGTGAACTTTTTATCCATCAGCATTCGTTTTGCTTCCAGAATAATTCGGTTTGTGATTACTTCGGTTGTGGTCTTCTGCAGGATTTCATTGCATACCCTGTTCAAATGTTTTAAAGTAATATGGAGTTGCGAAGCATAGAAAGAAGGCGTTTTATCTGCCTTAAAATTCTTTTCCAAAAGTACTTCAAAATTTTTAATTTTCACATTATACGAATGCGTTTCATGGAGATAAGTTTCACTATATTTTCTGGCAATTTCAATATGAATAATATCTAGCAGGTTCATGATTTTATCCTGCTTCATAATTTGGTTTCCCTCAGTTTCCGAAATTAGGCTCTCAAAATATGGCAGAATCGCTTTGGATTCAGCCATATCAAATAAAATTTCAGGGATATTATTAACCGAAGAATAAAAAGGATATTCACCTATAGTTTTTTGTCCAAAATAGAGATTATACATTTCCTGCGAATAGAAAATTACAAATCCTTCTACATCATCGGACAAATCCCAATGATGTATTTGTCCAGGCTGCATAAAAAAAACACTTCCGGGTTGGATTATAAATTTATCAAAATCAATTTCATGCGTTCCTGAACCTTTAGTAAAAAAAACAAGCACATAAGAATTATGTCGGTGCGGCTCTTCAACAAAACTATGATTGATTAAGTGATTTTTGAACGTATTAATATACAAATCACTATTTACTGAATTACAGTTAAAACGCTGAATGGGATAAATAGGATACTTTTTCATAACTAATACAATGTCTTTATTGTGCTACAATAAGCGAATATAGAAAACATCTGGAACATGGATAATAAATACCTTTGATAAAAATAAATAAAAATGTCACATGTTATTGCACATATCCTAAATAATGATTGTCCACATTGCCTTGAAGGCAAGGTTTTCAATGAAAAAAGCATTTTCTTTACTATTGGATTTCCCAAAATGAACAAATTTTGCTCCCGTTGTCAATTTAAATTCGAGAAGGAACCTGGTTATTTTTTTGGTGCCATGTATGTCAATTATGGACTGACTGTAGCGCAAAGTATTGCGACTTATGTCATAGCTCAGTTTTTCTTTACCGAAACTTTCGATTTAAGAATCATTCCAATTATTGGAGTGGTTATCATTGCAATGTCTTCTTTCAACATTCGTCTATCCAGATTATTATGGATTTACATGTTCAAGAATTATTCCAGCTAAAAATCGCAAAACAAATCAAAAAAAGGACTATCTTGTCAGGAATAAATTCTTTAAAAGAAATGAAAAAAATCATAACTTCAATATTCTTGTTTTCTATACTAATAGCAACTGCTCAGGATAAAAAAGAAAAGCCAAAAACCCAAATTGTAGATGCCGCTTGCGGACAATGTCAATTTGGAATGAAGGGAAATGGTTGTGAATTAGCTGTACGTATTGATGGAAAAAGCTATTTTATAGACGGAACTTCTATCGATTCTCATGGTGATGCTCACGCTGATGATGGTTTTTGTGCTGCCATTAGAAAAGCAGCAGTTGTTGGTGAAATAAAAGACACCCGTTTTGTAGTTTCAGAATTTAAATTACTTCCTGAAGAAAAGAAAAAATAACAAAAGTTGCCTTTAATTCTTCAAAATATTACCAAGCATATAACACTTACTCCTGAAGAAGAGCAACTTTTTTTGTCCAAAATTGAAACGCATCATTTTAAAGCCAAAAGTCTTTTACTCAATTCAGGGCAAGTTTGCAAACATTCCTATTTTGTGAACTCAGGAATCTTGAGAAGTTTCAATATCAATGATAACATTGTAGAGCATGTTTTAAATTTTGCCTGTGAAGGATGGTGGATTGGCGATATGTACAGCTTAATTTCGCAAAAACCCGGCAATCTTTTTATTGAAGTTTTAGAAGATGCCGAAGTCGCTATGCTTTCAAAAGAAAATCAAGAACAACTTTATATAGAAATTCCAAAACTAGAACGCTTTTTTAGAATTCTAACTGAAAATTCATTGGTAGCATATCAAGAACGATTGATGGATAATTTAAGTTTATCAGCAGAAGAGCGCTTTGAAAAATTTTGCAAAAAATACCCGAGTCTCATTCAAAAAGTGTCTCAAAAACAAATTGCTTCTTACATTGGCGTCACACCTGAATTCTTGAGTAAGATGAAGTCGAGACTGCTGCGAAAGTAGTGTTCAGTAATCAGTTTCTAGTATTCAATTATTAAGAATGCGAAATTCTCCTTAATACTTTACTGAGCACTGACCACTTTTTTACTGAATACTGATTTTCTTAATCTACATTAAGTGCCTTCTTCATGCAATGATTGTAAATTTGTATCATAATAATTACTAAATTTATTTCATCATGGAAAATACAATCATACACAAAGCAAATACACGTGGTCATGCTGATCATGGCTGGTTGAATGCTTATCACAGTTTTAGTTTCGCCAGTTGGTACAACCCAGAAAGAGTCCAGTTTGGAGCGCTTCGTGTTTTGAATGACGATACCATTGCAGCCGGAATGGGTTTTGGAACACATCCGCACGATAATATGGAAATCATCACCATTCCACTTGAAGGCGATTTGGCGCACAAAGACAGTATGGGAAATACAGAAACTATTAAAAGTGGCGACATTCAAGTCATGAGTGCCGGTACTGGAGTAAAACATTCTGAATTTAATCCAAATGCTGATCAAAGAACTAAATTATTGCAAATTTGGGTCTATCCAAACCAGCAAAATGTAGCACCACGTTACCAACAAATCACTTTAAATCCTGAGGATCGAAAAAATAAATTGCAACAAATTCTTTCCCCCAATGCTGATGATTCAGGCGTTTGGATTCATCAGGATGCTTGGTTTCATTTGGGTAAATTTGACAAAGATGTTTCAGCCACTTACAATTTGAAAAAAGAAGGAAATGGCGTTTATGCCTTTATCCTTTCTGGAACTATAACAATTAACGGACAGGAATTAGAAACCCGTGATGGATTTGGAATTTGGAATACCAATTCTTTGGACATTAAAGCGACCTCAGATGCCGAGTTCTTATTGATGGAAATTCCGATGCAACATTAATTTTTTTTATTATGAGTGAAATCCTAGAATTAGAATACAACGAAAAAGAAGGGTTCTTCTATATGGCTGTAAATGATAAAATAGAAGCTAAAATGACATTTGTTTTTGCTGGCAAAGATAAAATCATCATTGACCATACCGAAGTGAATGTAGGTAATAACGGGAAAGGATTTGGAAAGAAAATGGTGGAAAAAGCAGTCGCATTTGCCCGAGAAAAAGGCATTTCAATTCTTCCTTTATGTCCTTTTGCGAAAAGTGTTTTTGATAAAAACCCCGAATTTAGAGACGTTTTATAATTATGGGAAATTTATTAGAAAAAGATATTAGCGGCCATATTGGGACACAAAAATACCTGTGTACCATTTCTTGGCGAAACGGTCAGCTTATTATGGATGAGCCGGAAAGTATAGATGGAAATGATCTGGGTCCAGATCCCTACTCCACTCTTCTTGCCTCTTTAGCAGGCTGTACTTTATCAACTTTACGTATGTATATTGACCGAAAAGGATGGATAATCCCAGAAATTAATATTACATTGAACGCAACACAAGAAACAGGCAATGAAGTGACTACTATAATCTCCAGAAAAATTTCTTTTTCGACTGAAATTACTCCAGAACAAAAAGAACGACTGTTGATGATTGCTGAAAAATGTCCTGTTTCCAGAATTTTAAAAGGAACAATAACGATTAACACCACCTTGTAACTATGGATCCGGAAAACATTAAAAAAGAATATACCAATGGTGAAGTCACCGTGGTATGGCAATCTGGCAAATGCATTCACTCGGGCAACTGTGTCCGCAATAATCCTGATGTGTTTCAACCCAGAGAAAAACCTTGGATTAAAATTGAAGGTTCTTCGACAGAGAAAATTATTGATACGGTAAAGAAATGCCCTTCGGGAGCGTTAACGTATTACGAGAACTAATAAAAAATCCTATATTGAAAGAAAAGCGTTGTAAACACACAACGCTTTTCTTGTTTCTTGAAATCCTACAGTTTCTTTTTAGCCCTGATGGAAGCGGAAATCCTCGCAGAGATTGCAGCGTACAGCAGGAGGAATATTGATAAGAAGAACAAAAGTTGGTGCTCCTAAAAAAAATACTATTTTTGTCCCGACAAATTTAAATAGACAACAATGAAAGCATACGTATTTCCAGGTCAAGGCGCGCAATTCACCGGAATGGGCAAAGACTTATATGAAAACTCCCCATTAGCAAAGGAATTATTCGAAAAAGCGAACGATATATTAGGTTTCCGCATCACAGATATCATGTTTGAAGGTACGGCCGAGGAATTGAAAGAAACCAAAGTTACGCAGCCAGCAGTTTTCTTACATTCGGTTATTTTAGCTAAAACGTTGGAAGATTTCAAACCAGAAATGGTTGCGGGACATTCATTAGGCGAATTTTCAGCATTGGTAGCAAATGGCACTTTGTCTTTTGAAGATGGATTGCGATTGGTTAGTAAACGCGCTTTGGCGATGCAAAAAGCCTGCGAAATAAAACCATCGACTATGGCTGCCGTTTTAGGATTAGCAGACAATATTGTAGAAGAAGTTTGTGCTTCTATTGACGGAATCGTAGTCGCTGCAAACTATAACTGCCCAGGACAATTGGTAATTTCAGGAGAGACAACCGCAGTTGAAAAAGCCTGCGAAGCTATGAAGGCCGCTGGAGCGAAACGTGCTTTATTGTTACCTGTGGGAGGTGCTTTTCATTCCCCAATGATGGAACCGGCAAGAGAAGAATTAGCAGCAGCTATTGAAGCAACGACATTCTCAACTCCTATTTGCCCCGTGTATCAAAACGTGACAGCTAATGCGGTTTCTGACCATAATGAGATCAAGAAAAACTTAATCATACAATTGACTGCGCCAGTAAAATGGACGCAATCCGTGCAACAAATGATTGCTGATGGTGCAACTTTATTTACCGAGGTGGGCCCGGGAAAAGTATTAGCCGGATTGATTGGAAAAATTGATAGAGAAGCGGTGACCGCGAATGCGTAATTAGTATTCAATCGCAATACTCCGTTTTGAAATAGATTAAAAATTAAATCTTCGTGAACATACGTTTATGAGGATTTTTTTTATCTTTATAATAGGAGTTCACTAAATTATAAATTTATTAAAATAAAAAAAATGAAAAAAGCACTTTTAGGAATAGCATTTATTGCAACTTTAATGACCTCTTGTAAAAAAGAAACAAAAGACGAAGTAAAAGAGGCAACTGAAGCAGTTGGGAACGAAATGGGAGAAGCAATGGATACAGCTGCTGTAAAAGTTGACGCTGCAGTTGATTCTACTAAGGTTAAAGCTGGAGAAACTCTTGAAAGAGGAGCTAAAAAAATGGATGAAGCTGCTGAAAAGCTGAAAGAAGCAGGAAAAAAATAATTTCCAGAAAAACTGAATTGAAAGTCCTGAACGAATTATAAATTAAGAAAATCAGTTTTCATTCGTAGTTTTTTCCAATCAAAAAAAATCCCAAATTATCATCGTGATAATTTGGGATTTCTATTTTTTAAACTGAGTACTAACTTCTAATTTTTTGTTCCCATTTCCAAGCACTTGCCATTGCTTCTTCAAGCGTTGATTGTGCCTTCCATCCTAGAACAGTATTAGCTTTATCCGTATTAGCGTAAGCCGATGTAATATCGCCTTCTCTGCGACCTACAATTTTATATGATAATTTTTTACCGCTTACTTTTTCGAAAGTATGAATGACTTCTAACACAGAACTTCCTGTCCCTGTTCCTAGATTAAAGGTTTCTACTTTGGCCAGATTCTTTTTGTTTAATAGCCTTTGCAAAGCAATTACGTGCGCTTTTGCCAAATCGACTACATGAATGTAATCACGCACAGCTGTCCCATCAGGCGTAGGATAATCATCTCCGTAAACGGATAATTCTTTTCGTAAACCAAAACCCGTTTGAGTTATAAAAGGCACTAAATTTTGTGGTACGCCAATAGGTAATTCCCCAATTTCAGCTGACGGATGTGCTCCAATAGGATTGAAATAGCGCAATAGAATGGCATTGATATTAGATACCTTAGCAACATCAGTGATGATTTCTTCTCCTATTTGCTTTGTGTTACCATAAGGCGACATGGCTGTTTGAATTGATGCATCCTCAGTGATTGGCATTTTTTCGGCTTGACCATAAACGGTACAAGAAGAGCTGAAAATAAAGCTGGCTTCGGGTTTTTTCTGTAATTCCTGCAAAACATATACCAACGCATTGATATTGTTTTCATAATACAACAAAGGATTTTCGACACTTTCACCAACGGCCTTTGAAGCAGCAAAATGAATCACCCCGGAAATATCATTATGTCTTTTGAAAAAATCCTGTACTTTATCTTTTTCACGTAAATCTAGCTTTTCGAATGCGGGAATTTTTCCTGTAACAGCTTCAATTCCGTCTAATACACTCAAAGAAGTATTAGAAAGATTATCTACAACTAATACCTCAAAACCTTCATTTTGTAATTCGACTACGGTATGAGATCCTATAAAACCTAAACCTCCTGTTACTAGTATTTTCATGATTTATTATTTCAAAAATTCTAAAACGCTATCCGTGATGAATTTAATTTGTTCGTTATCCAGTTCCGTATGCATTGGTAATGAAATTACTTCTTTGACCAATTGGTTGGTTACAGGAAAATCTTCTTCTTTATATCTTGTATCTAAATACGCTTTTTGTGAATGCAACGGGATTGGGTAATAAATGGCACATGGAATACCTTTATCCAGCAAATGTTGCATCAAACCATCTCTATCGGCATCAATGATTCTCAATGTATATTGATGAAAAACATGACAGTCACAAATATCACAAATACTTGGCGCTACGATATTTTTATGGCCTTCAAAAGCTGCTGAATATTTTCTGGCTGCGTTTTGTCTTGCTTTGTTGTATTCATCTAATAAAGGCAATTTTGCATTTAAAACTGCGGCCTGAATACTATCTAAACGAGAGTTCACTCCTACTACATCATGATGATAGCGTTCGTACATTCCGTGATTTACAATTCCGCGAAGTTTGTGAGCCAGAGCATCATCATTTGTAAAAATGGCTCCACCATCACCATAACAACCTAAATTTTTAGAGGGAAAAAAAGAGGTAGACCCTACATGACCAATTGTTCCTGCTTTCTTTTTTGTTCCATCAGAAAACTTACAATTGGCTCCAATAGCTTGTGCATTGTCTTCTATAACATACAGATTGTGTGCTGCCGCCAAAGCCATTATCGCTTCCATATTAGCCGCACGGCCAAATAAATGTACAGGAACAATCGCTTTCGTTTTTGGTGTAATGGCGCGTTTTATTCCCTCAATAGAAATATTCATATTATGCATATCTACATCAACTAAAACCGGCGTAAGTTGCAACAAAGCAATCACCTCAACTGTTGCGGCAAAGGTAAAATTAGCAGTAATGACTTCATCTCCAGGCTTTAAATCCAATCCCATCATAGCGATTTGTAACGCATCAGTTCCGTTTGCACACGGAATAACATGTTTTACATCTAAATAGTTTTCTAAAGATTTTTGGAACTGATGAACTTGAGGTCCATTAATATAAGTATTGGTATCTAAAACTTCTTGAATAGCCGTATTTACAGTATCTTTTATTTTATCATATTGACTTTTTAAGTCAACCATTTGAATTTTTTTCATTGAGATTTTGTTTAAAATTTATCCTTCAACTGACCTAAGGACGATGCTAGTTTATGGTTTGAAGTTACTGAACGCCATAAAACCTTTTATAAAACGAGAACAAAAATAGTTATTTAATGACTTATTACAATGAAAATTATTTAAAGTGATGTAATTTAGCACATAAATTTTTAACGATGCTTTTCCTTTATAATTTATTTGTAATTTTCGCTTCACAAGCCTTAAAACTAGTCGCTATTTTCAGTCCAAAAATCAAACTTTTTGTGGAAGGTCGCAAAGTTGTTTTTCCAACTTTGGAACAAAAAATAAAACCTTCGGACAAAACGATTTGGTTTCATGCTGCTTCTTTAGGAGAATACGAACAAGGACTGCCTGTAATCGAAAAAATTAAAGAGAAATTTCCTTCCCATAAAATTGTAGTTACTTTTTTTTCGCCTTCAGGCTATGAAGTACGCAAAAACAATACGGTTGCGGACGTCACGGTTTATTTGCCTTTGGATACCAAGAAAAATGCGAAAGAGTTTTTAACTTTAGTGAATCCTGAACTCGTTTTCTTTATTAAATACGAATACTGGTTAAATTATTTAAGCGAACTTAAGGAGCTAAATACGCCAACTTACCTGATTTCAGGTATTTTTAGAGAAAATCAAATGTTCTTTAAATGGTACGGCGGGTTTTATAGAAAAGCACTGGATACTTTTACTTATTTTTTTGTGCAAAATGAGAATTCAAAAAAACTATTAAGACAATTAGGCAAAGCCAATGTTGCAGTTTCAGGAGACACACGTTTTGACCGAGTGGCAGCAATTTTAGAAAAAGACAATTCTTTGGATTTTATATCCCAGTTCAAAAACAACACACTTACCATCGTAGTAGGAAGCTCATGGCCAAAAGATGAAAGTTTACTAGTTGATTTTATCAATTCCAATAAATACAATGTCAAATTTATAATTGCACCACACAATATAAAAACAGAACAAATTGAACATCTAAAAAACAGCATCGCCACAAAGACAGTTTTATTCAGCGAAAGAAAGGAAAAAAATCTTGCTGATTACGACGTTTTTATAATTGACACTATTGGCATTTTGACGAAAATTTACAGTTATGCTGACATTGCCTATGTGGGTGGTGGATTTGGAAATCCTGGCGTACATAATATATTGGAACCAGCTACCTATGGTGTTCCAATAGTGATTGGCCCTAACTACTCTCATTTTACAGAAGCAATCGCTTTAGTGAACCTTGAAGGCTGTATTTCTATTTCCAATATAAAGGAACTGGAAACCACTTTAAGGAACTTAATCCTTATCGAGGTTGAAAGAGACGAGAAAGGACATATATGCGAAACATTTGTGCAAATGAATAAAGGTGCTACCACTATTATAATGAAAACTATTTCGAATTTTGAATTGCTCTAATTTTCTAAAAAAAAATCAGGAGATAAATCAGTCACTGCAATTAAGGCACGATAGCGCATTCCTTGTCATTGGATTATAAAAAAAGCCCCACAAAGTTTCTTTTACTAATTTAACGGCCCATATTTCATAAAATTAGCGCTCTGGCATAATAGTTGTTGTAAATGAGAATGTTGGCGAAAAATATTATTTTTTAAAAAAAAAATAAAAAAATATTTTACATATTAAAAAATTTATATCTTTGCCACGAATTAATAATTAACCTTTTATAATAAAGTAAGATGAAAAAAGTATTTTTAAGTTTAGCTGTTGTTGCTGTTTTAACTGTTGTATCATGTAAAAAAGCTGACGCTCCTGCTGAAGACGCTGCTGCTGTAGTTGATTCTGCTGCTGTAGTTGTTGATTCTGCTGCTGCTGTAGTTGATTCTGCTGCTGTTGTTGTTGACTCTGCTGCTGCAACTGCTACTGACGCTGCTGCAACTGCTACTAAAGCTGCTGCTACTGCAACTGAAGCTGCAAAAAAATAATTAGAATCCAATTCTAAAAATTTTAAAGCCATCCGCGCAAGCGAGATGGCTTTTTTAATTATTTATACTTACGCTTTTAGGGCGTTTATGGATATAAAAAGAGAGCAATGGGTAAATTACCCATTGCTCTCTTTTTTATTAACGTACTGCTCCGTAATAAACGTTAATCTTCAAAAATAAAATCATTTGCCGAAAAATCTAAAATTTCGGCTACGGATCCATATTTAACAATTTCATCTATTCCTTTTTGAAGCCTCAAAGAAGTAGTGTATTTTCTGCTGGTAGCAAGATGACACCCCTTTAGCATCAATTTAAAATAATACTTACCATTTGAAGACTTAAACTTTAAAAAGTCTGCTGATTCAATGTTCTCTTTTAATTTGTCAATTTCTTCCTCACACTCAAACTTAAGTTCATAACTCAAACTAGTAAAAATGATCTTTCCTTTTCTGGAAGTAAAAACAAATTTATACTCATCATTAAATCTTTTACTAATTACAAAAGCTCCCATAGTTTAGTATATCTTGAATAAAATGAAATTAATGCAGACGCTAAAAGAGCTATACTTTTAAGCACTTGCAATTAAAATTGTAAAATCTAAATGGATTTATTATAAAATAAAAAAAGCTCCAAACATAGTTTGAAGCTTTTTAGTACTCAGAGCGGGACTTGAACCCGCACGAACATTGCTGTTCACTGGATTTTAAGTCCAGCGTGTCTACCAATTTCACCATCCGAGCATTATGTGGTGTGGAGCGAAAAACGGGGCTCGAACCCGCGACCTCGACCTTGGCAAGGTCGCGCTCTACCAACTGAGCTATTTTCGCATTTTCAATTCTTAAAAAGAACCGCGATACTTGTTCCGTATTGCGGATGCAAATTTAGGACATTTATTGAATTACACAAGCCTTTTTTATAAAAAATTCACAGATTAAAGTTAACATTCTGATAACGTAAACTTTAAAACCCAATAAATTATTTTCTGGTTAACATTCTTTTAATTTCATTGAGTTTCATCAAAGCTTCCATTGGAGTTATGGTATTTATATCCAAATTTAAGATCTCTTCTTTGATCTCTTCTAATAAAGGGTCATCCAAATTAAAGAAACTCATTTGCATTTCATCTTTCGCCTCTTTAATTCCGTTTAAAGCATCGCTTGAATGGTTCTTCTCCAGTTTTTTTAATAACTTTTGAGCCTTCAAAATCACTATCTGTGGCATTCCGGCCATTTTTGCCACATGTATTCCAAAACTATGCGCACTGCCTCCTTTTACCAACTTTCGAATAAAAAGTACGGTGTCTTTTAATTCTTTCACCGAAACATTATAATTCTGGATTCTAGGTAATGACTCACTCATTTCATTCAGCTCATGGTAATGCGTGGCGAACAAGGTCTTAGGCTTTGAAGGATGTTCATGCAAGAACTCTGCAATCGCCCAAGCAATAGAAATCCCATCGTAAGTACTGGTTCCTCTCCCAATTTCATCTAACAATACTAAACTACGGTCAGAAATATTATTTAAGATGGAAGCCGTTTCATTCATTTCGACCATAAAAGTAGATTCCCCCATCGAAATATTGTCACTCGCTCCTACTCTTGTGAATATTTTATCGATAATCCCCATTCTTACGCTATCAGCAGGAACAAAACTTCCCATTTGAGCCAACAACACAATTAGGGCCGTTTGACGCAAAATAGCCGACTTACCAGACATATTTGGTCCGGTAATCATAATCAGCTGTTGCGTTTCTCTGTCTAAGAAAACATCGTTGGCAATGTAAGGCATTCCAACGGGCAACTGTTTCTCGATAACAGGGTGTCTTCCGTTTTTAATTTCGAGTTCGAATGTTTCGTCTAATTCCGGACAAACGTACTTATTCTCGATAGCTAATTGTGTAAACGAACACAAACAATCCAATTGCGCTACCAAATTCGCATTCATTTGAACCGGCTTTATGTAGGTAGCAATCCAACTCACTAAATGCTCGAACAATTCCACCTCAATTTTATAAATCTTTTCTTCGGCACCAAGAATCTTGGTTTCGTATTCTTTTAATTCTTCGGTAATGTAACGCTCTGCATTCACCAACGTTTGTTTACGAATCCATTCAGACGGCACTTTGTCTTTATGTAAATTTCTAACTTCAATATAATATCCAAAAACATTATTAAAGGAAATCTTCAAAGAAGAAATTCCAGTTAATTGTGATTCTCGCTTTTCAATTCCTTCTAAAAATTCTTTTCCAGAAGTTGAAATCGCTCTCAAATCATCTAACTCGGCACTGATCCCTTTTGCAATAGCATTCCCTTTAGAAACAGCTACAGGAGCATCTTGATTCAATGTTATTTTTATTTTTTCGCGAAGTAAATCACAACTGTGCAAACTGTCTCCAATTACTTTTACGGCTTCCTGCGGACTTTGCAATGCCAATGTCTTTATTGGAATAATAGCATCCAAAGATTCTTTCAAATAAACTACTTCGCGTGGTGACACTTTCCCAGTAGCAATTTTGGAAATCAAACGCTCCAAATCAGAAATCTGCTTGATTTGATGTTGGATGTTTTTTAAAACGTCCTGATTTTCTTTTAAATACGAAACCACTTCATGACGACTTCGAATTTTATTACTGTCTTTCAACGGCAGGGCCAGCCATCGTTTTAATAAACGACCACCCATTGGCGAAAGCGTTTTATCAATAACATCGAGAAGTGTAACCGCATTTGGATTATAACTGTGATACAACTCCAGATTGCGTATTGTAAATCGGTCCATCCATACATACGCATCTTCCGCAATACGCTGAATGGAAGTGATATGCTGGACTCTATTGTGTTGCGTTTCGGACAAATAATACAAAATTGCGCCCGAAGCAATAATTCCCTCTTTCAATTCTTCGATTCCAAAACCTTTCAGCGATACTGTTTGAAAATGCTTGGTTAGGACTTCAAAAGCGTAATCCTCTTTATAAATCCAATCTTCCAGATAAAAACTGTGATAATCTTCTCCGAAAGTCTCCCTAAAATCATTTTTGTTGTTTTTAGGAATTAGCACTTCGCTGGGATTAAAATTCTGTAGCAGCTTATCGATATATTCCGCGTTTCCCTGAGCAGTGAGAAATTCACCAGTTGACACATCCAGAAATGAAATTCCAATTGATTTATTAGCAAAATATATGGATGCCAAAAAATTATTAGTCTT
Organism: Flavobacterium xinjiangense; assembly: GCF_900142885.1. GTDB lineage: Bacteria > Bacteroidota > Bacteroidia > Flavobacteriales > Flavobacteriaceae > Flavobacterium > Flavobacterium xinjiangense. The sequence continues at coordinate 304,775 of NZ_FRCL01000001.1, forward strand.
GGACTGCAAAACCTCATCATTCATTGAAACACCGGGCGTCACCAGTTCCGTAACTCCACGTTTCACAATGGTTTTGGTCATTTTTGGATCTTCCAGCTGATCGCAAATTGCAACACGAAGTCCAGCTTTTACTAATTTTGGCAAATAAGTATTTATAGAATGATGCGGAAATCCTGCAAGCGCTGTTTCCGTTTCGGAACCTGCGCCACGTTTTGTCAGTGTTATACCAAGAATCTTGGACGCACGTACTGCATCTTCACCAAAAGTTTCATAAAAATCTCCTACTCGAAACAATAAACACGCATCAGGATATTTCCTTTTGATCTCGTTATATTGCTTCATTAATGGCGTTTCCTTAACCGTTTTATCTTTAGATGCCAAGTTATTTTATATTTAAAAAATGAAAAAAAATGATCAGCGAATTTATATATTTTAAAACGAATTATAGTGGACTACAAAAAAATTAATATTTTTAAGGAAAAATTAAGCTAATGGCATGATTTTTTCTTTAAATTTGTTTAACTAATTAAAAAAACAAGAAAATGAAAAAAATAGTTACACTAGCGTTATTATTAGTATTAGGAGTTACTGCTTCTAATGCGCAAGAAACATCGAAAGTTACCAAAAAAATAAAAGCTTCAACTGCTAAAATTTCAACTCTAAAAGTTGATGGAGCAGGAATGGTTTTTGTAACTGAAACTATCGATTATGGTACTGTTGCCCATAATGCCGACGGAAAACGTGAATTCGTTTTTACTAATAATGGAAACAAACCATTAATTATAACTAATACTCAAGGTTCATGTGGATGTACAGTTCCTACAACTCCAAAAGAGCCAATCGCTCCTGGTGCAAAAGGTATTATAGGCGTAAAATATGCTACTGACAGAGTAGGTCCTTTCACAAAAACGGTGACTGTAACCTCAAATGCAGCTGGACAAGCAACAAAAACACTCACAATAAAAGGAACAGTTTTAGCAGATGATGCACCAAAAAGCTAATTTCTAAATTTAATTTACATTAAAAAGCTTCCCTACTTGTGGAAGCTTTTTTATTGAAACAAACCCTGAAAAATATGAGAAAACTAGAAAATAGCGAATTGGAAAGAAAATCAATCGAAGCTTTTAAAGAATCTAAAAAGACACCCATTATCTTAGTCTTAGATGATATTCGAAGTTTACATAATATTGGTTCTGTGTTCCGGACCGCTGACGCCTTTTTGATTGAAAAAATATACTTGTGCGGTATTACGGCAACTCCTCCAAATAAGGAAATCCATAAAACCGCGCTTGGAGCAACAGAAACGGTTACTTGGGAACACAGTGACAATGTCCTGACAGTAATTGAAAATTTAAAAAAAGATAATATAATCACTCTGGCAATCGAACAAGTGGAAAGTGCTATTTTTCTTCAAGATTTCAAAGTTGAAAATAATAAAAAATACGCCTTAGTTTTTGGGAATGAGGTCTATGGCGTTTCACAAGAAGCAGTCGCTCTATGTGATGGTTCGATTGAAATACCACAATTAGGAACCAAACATTCTTTGAACATTTCAGTAAGCGCAGGAATTGTCGTTTGGGATTTGTTTCAAAAAATAAATTGGCCTGCATAGATTAATGTTTTTTCAAACAAGAAAAACAATATTTTTACAAAATGGGAAAACATGTTTTTTTTAAAATAATTTTAGTATTAGGATTTTTTACTACGGAAGCAAACTACGCATCCAACTTTGATTATACGATAAAAAAAAATGTTTTCCATAAAACACGCCACACCTTAAATCCAGCTTATAAAAAAAGGGCTCAAGAATCCGTTGCTAGTATTGCTCCCATTCTAATTGCTCAAAACAACAATCAACCCTACTGCCCAGGAACTTCTTTAAATATTGTAAGTGATATATTAATAGCAGACCCCGACAATTTCATCACTTCTATTTATATACAGATTTCTTCGGGCTATATTAACGGTGAAGACGTACTTTCATTGGCAGGAACCCATCCATCAATTACAAGTAATTGGGATGGTTTATCAGGAAAATTTACTTTAACCGGATCAACAGGACAACCAAGCACTGCAGCGTTCATAGCCGCCATAAAAGACATAAAATATTCCAGTAGCAACGCATCTCCTTCGGGAATTCGTAGTTTCTCAATTACAATAGGCCAAGCAAATTACTTAGCCAGAAACGGTCATTATTATGAATACATCTCGAATCCTGGAATCAGTTGGACAGCAGCAAAAGCAGCCGCAGAGAATAGCACTTATTTTGGACTAAAAGGATATTTAGCCACAATTACCGCTCCCGATGAAGCACAACTTTGCGGAGCACAAGCAAACGGAAACGGATGGATTGGTGCCAGCGATGCAGAAACAGAGGGCGTCTGGAAATGGGTAACTGGCCCCGAAAACGGTACTGTATTCTGGAATGGAGGAGTGAATGGCACATCACCAACTTATTCAAATTGGAACATAGGAGAACCTAATAACAGTAATAATAATGAACATTATGCACACGTAAAAGCTCCCGGCGTTACAGGAATCGCAGGGTCATGGAATGATTTACAATTAAACGGGGATGCAACAGGAAATTATCAAGCTAAAGGATACATTGTAGAATTTGGCGGAATGCCAAACGACTTACCACTCCAAATTTCAACAAGTACAACAATCACGATTCCTAAAATTACAAATACAACTCCCTCGCAAAGATGCGATTCAGGAAGCGTGACGCTTAAAGCCTCAGCTTCTGACGGAACTGTAAATTGGTTTGATGCTGCAACCGGAGGAAATCTATTAGCAACAGGAAACTCCTATTCAACGCCAAATTTATCTACAACCACAACCTATTATGTAGATGCAGGTGCTAATTGCACCACCCCGCGAACAGCAATTATTGCGACTATAAATGCTACTCCTATAATAACTTCAACCAATACACCTGCAACAAGATGCGGTGCCGGCGCAGTTACGCTCCAAGCAACTGTTAGTGCAGGGACAATCAATTGGTATTCAGTTGCAACCGGAGGAGCAGTTGAAGGAACCGGGACAAGCTTTATTATTTCTACTATTTCTCAAAACACAACATATTACGCTGAAGCGCAAAATAACGGTTGTACTAGTAGCACCCGAATTCCCGTTGAAATTAAAATTTACACGCCACTTGTCGTTATGGATCAGGAATTAACTTTGTGCAAATCAGCGATACTAACACTTGACGCCCAAATCCCAAACATGACCTATTTATGGTCAACTGGAGAAAACACGCAAACAATTAGCATTAAAACTGCCGGAAATTATTACGTTGATATAACTAGCCCTACACCGGAAAACTGCACCAGCAGGAAAAAGATAAATGTTATTGAACATAATACTCCTGAGATTGATCGTGTTGATGTCAATGAAACAAAAGTCGTAATTTATTTAAAAAAGGAAGAAGCTTATTTTGAATATTCTGTTGACGGCATCAACTTTCAAAATTCAAATGTATTTTTTAATGCGCCCAGTGGCCTGCAAACTGCTTATGTAAGAGAAGTTAATTTCTGTAGTTATGATACAAAACCCTTTATTGTACTAATTGCACCTAAGTATTTCACTCCAAACAATGATTCTTATAATGATGTATGGGAAGTAAAAGGATTGGTAAACTATCCAGAAGCCGAAGTCTCTATTTTTGACCGATATGGAAAGTTGATTACACGTCTAAATGCAAAAAAACTAATGTGGGATGGTACATTTAATAAAAGTTTATTACCGGCATCCGATTATTGGTACATTTTAAAAATTGACAATACCAAACCTCAATTAAGCGGCCATTTTTCTCTTAAAAGATAAGCTCCTCTTAATTTTATCAGCTGATTTTCTGCTGAATCTCATTTAAAATATAAAGATAATCTTCTTGGTTTTTTACAAAATCCCGATCCGAAACATCAATGATTAATACATTTAATTCCGTTTGTGATTTAATATAGTCCAAATAGCCATTATTGATTTTATCTAAATATTCAGCTGGAATTTTTTGTTCATAGCTTCTGCCTCTCTTCTTGATGTTTTGCAACAATCGTTCTGAATTTTGGTATAAATAAATATACAAATCCGGTTTTGGCATTTCTCTATAAATGATATCAAAAAGATTACGATACAAACGATATTCATCCTCTGCAAGCGTGATTTTAGCAAAAATCAACGATTTAAAAATATGATAATCAGCCACTATGAAATCTTTAAACAGATCAAATTGCGCTAAATCATCTGATAATTGCTGGTACCTGTCGGCAAGGAATGACATTTCAAGCGGAAACGCATAGCGGTTTTGGTCTTTGTAAAATTTGGGTAAAAAAGGATTGTCGGCAAAACGTTCCAAAACTGTTTTTGCATTGAAATCTTCCGAAATTTTTGTAGCCAAAGTTGTTTTCCCTGCTCCAATATTTCCTTCAAAGGCAACGTAATTAAATTGTTCCAAAGAAATACTTTGCAAAGGGCTTCTTAATTCCTGGATTACTTTGCAAACACTTTGATCTGGTGAGGATTCTAATAACTCCGAAATTGTTTTTTTGAGAACAGGATGTTTCCAATCTAAATTTAAATCTTGGATAGGCAGCAAAACAAACTTCCTGTTTTGCATTAAAGGATGTGGAATCTGGAGTTTTTCAGAATCAATAATTTCCTCATCAAAAGAGATCAAGTCTACATCTATAATTCGAGATTGATACCCTAGTTTGTTACTTCGAACCCTACCTGATTTTTTTTCAACTTTTAGAACTTGATTTAAAACTTTCTGCGCGGAGTTCGTCGTATGAATAACTGCAACACAATTATAAAAAGCATCACTCTCAAAACCCCATGCCGGAGACTCATACAATCTGGAAACTTTTATTACTGTTCCCACTTCCTGATGAATCAATTGCAAACAATTTTCGATATTTTCCAATCGATTTCCTTGATTACTTCCTAGAGATAAAACGACCTGATGTTGTGATTTCATATTAAGCGCAAATTAACTAAAAGAATTTTAGAATAGAAGTATCTTTGCAAAGAGTGTTGATAACTAATTTTAGAATTTAAAACCCTAAAGCTGTAACAAATTGACCTCTTTTGAGACTTATTAAAAAAATATAAATATGAAATTTTTAGGAAATGTACTGGCTACCATCATAGGTATTTTTGTTTTTTTCATGCTGTTCTTTTTCGGGATACTGATTATTGGAGCCATTTTTGGAGGAGAATCTGAAGGCGTTAAGGTCAAAAGCAATTCTGTGATTGAACTGAATTTAGAAGATATAAAAAATGATTATGCAGGAAAATATAAAGATCCTTGGATGACTATTTTTTCAGAAAACAAAAAAGTAGGTCTAACAGACATAATAAATGCCGTTGAGGAAGCAAAAACGGATGATGATATCAAAGGGATATCAATTCTAAATAACAATTCTTCTATAGGTATGGCCCAAAGCAAAGCGTTGAGAGACGCTCTGGAAGATTTTAAAAAATCTGGAAAATTTGTAATGGCTTATGCCAATTCTTATTCTCAAAAAGAGTACTATTTAAACTCTGTTGCCAATACCGTTTATTTGAATCCTGTAGGTGATATGGATTTCAAAGGTCTTTCTGCTGAACTTATGTTTTTCAAAGATTTACAAGAAAAATCAGGTGTTAAAATGGAAGTGATACGTCACGGAAAATACAAAAGTGCCGTAGAACCTTTCCTTGAAAATAAAATGAGTGATGCTAACAGAGAACAAGTTACCGCTTTATTAAACTCGGTTTGGGCTTCAATTGTAACTGATATTTCCAAAAGCAGAAATGTATCGGTGGCTAAATTAAATGAAATTGCAAACGGGCTTTTGGCAAGAACCCCTCAAATGGCAAAAGCGGAGAAATTAGTCGATGTTATTGCTTACGAAGATGTCTATCATAATGCCATTAAAAACATTTTGAAAGTCGACAAAGACGAAGACTACAATAAAGTTACTATTTTGGATTATGCCAAAAATGTAGCAACAACTTCAAAAATGAGTGATGCTAAGGATCAAATTGCAATTATTTACGCTCAAGGCGAAATCATGAGCGGTGAAGGTGATGTAAATACAATCGGTGAAGGTTCCATGCGCCGTTCGTTGCAAGAAGCACGAAAAAACAAAGACGTAAAAGCAATTGTACTAAGAATCAATAGCCCAGGAGGAAGCGCTTTGACTTCTGACTTGATCTGGCGAGAAATTGAACTGACTAAAAAAGTTAAGCCCGTAGTTGTTTCTATGGGGAATTATGCAGCTTCAGGAGGCTATTATATTGCCTGTAATGCTAATACTATTTTTGCAGAAAACAACACAATCACCGGCTCGATAGGTGTCTTTGGAATATTACCTAATTTCACTCAGTTGGCAACAAAAATAGGAATTAATACAGAACAGGTAAAAACCCACGAAAACGCCGCAAATTATAGTCCTTTTTTACCATTAGACGAAAAATTCAAAGCCGTTACTCTTGAAGGTGTCGAACATATTTACAAAACATTTGTAACCCACGTGGCTCAAGGACGAAAAATGACATTTGCACAAGTGGATGCCATTGCACAAGGAAGAGTTTGGTCTGGTTCTGAAGCTTTAAAAAACGGACTTGTAGATAAAATTGGAGGTTTGGATGATGCCATTCATGAAGCCGCAAGAATCGCAAAAACAAAAAATTACAGTACACAAAACTATCCGGAATACGAGAAAAACTTCAATGATCTCTTAGAAAGTTTACCATTTTCTAACTCTAAAGCAGCCTTTATTAAAGAAGAAATAGGAGAAGAAAACTATAAAATTATGGAACAAATAAAAAGATTACAATCGCAAAAAGGAGTCCAAGCCATGATGCCATTTGAAATCAACATCCAATAGTATTTTTTCAATTTAAATTAAAAACGAATCCGTTTAAGTACTTGCTTAAACGGATTTGCTTTTTGCAATAAACTATTATTTAGGATAATATTAGAAAGTTCTAAATCTTAAACTATTATTTTTGTAGGAAGTCATGCAGATTTTTTGCTAAACTTAGTAATCTAAAGAAAGAACATCATGATAAAGAAAATTCTAGAAATCCTTTTAATTATAATTCTCCTATTTGCAGTTTCGCTGTTTGCTGTACCTTATTTTTTTAAAGACCAAATAAAAGCTAAAATTACCCAAGCCATCAATAACAAAGTTGACGCCAAGGTTTCCTTTGCGGATGCTGACTTGAGTTTGTTCAAAAATTTTCCAAATGCGAATGTTACACTGGACAAATTAGTCATTATTAACAAAGCTCCTTTTGAGGGAGATACTTTAGTTTCATTGGGCGAATTAAATTTAAAAATGTCAATCAAAGAACTTTTTAAAGGCAAAGAAGAAGTGATGAATATTGACGGGATAACTTCCAAAAATGGTTTAATTAATATCATATTCAACAAAGACGGAATTGCGAATTACGATATCGCTTTAAAAGATAAAAAAACTGCAGCCGATGGTAAGAGTAACCCTTTGTCATTAAAAATTCAGGATTATAAAATAGAGAATTTCAAGTTTAAATATTTTGACGAAAGTTCAAAAATAAAAATGGTAATTGATAGTCTGAACCATGAAGGAACCGGGAATTTTGCAGCTCAAAAATTAGATTTGGTTACTAAATCTACTGCGAAAATCTCTTTAGACATGGATAAAGTCAATTATATGAAAAATGTTGCCTTGACTCTCGATGCAGTTTTAGGAATTGATTTAGACAAAAGCAAATACACATTCAAAGAAAACAAAGCACTGATCAACCAGTTGCCACTAGAATTTGATGGATTTATTCAAATGGTAGAAGCGGGTCAGCAATATAATTTAAAATTTAAAACACCAACTTCATCATTCAAAAATTTCTTGGGAGTTATTCCTGCGGCATATGCGGCAAGTTTGAATAATGTAAAAACTACTGGGGATTTTACAGTTGTGGGTTTTGCACAAGGATTGTATTCAGACACCACCGTTCCAAAATTCAAAATTGAAATTGCATCGAACAATGCGTCATTTCAGTATCCTAATTTACCTAAATCAGTTCAAAACATTGTTATTGACACTAAAATCATAAATGAAACGGGTATTCTAAACGATACTTATGTCAACCTTGACAAACTTTCTTTCAAAATAGATCAGGATGTTTTCAATGCCAAAGCAAACATTAGAAATATCACAAAAAACCCCATAATAGACGCCGCTTTAAAAGGAACCATCAACTTGGCTAATGTAACTAAAGCCTATCCTGTAAAATTAGACAAACCTTTATCTGGGATTTTGAATGCGGATGTGACTACTAAATTTGATATGGAATCAGTAGAGAAAAGCCAATATCAAAATATTAACAATGCAGGGACTATGAGTTTGTCCGGTTTCAATTATGTGGATGAAAACAGCAAAACAATGAACATCAGCAATGCTTTAGTTCAGTTTAATCCAAGTCAGGTCGATTTGAAGCAATTCAATGCAACAACAGGCAAAAGTGACATTAGTGTTACGGGAATTTTAGAAAATTTTTACGGATTTATATTTAGAAATCAAGAATTGAAAGGAAATTTTAATATGAATTCCAAGCAATTGGCCGTAAGTGATTTTATAACAACTGCCGACAAAACAAAAAATGCCACGACGATTCAGGATAAAAAAGCAGACGCCATGAAAATTCCAGCTTTCTTGAATTGTACGCTGACTGCAAAAGCGACTACGGTTCTATATGACAATTTAACCTTGAAAGATGTATCTGGAAAACTGATTGTAAACGACCAAAAAGTAACTTTAGAAAATGTAAAAACATCTATTTTTGGAGGAACAATTGGCGTAAATGGAGCTGTTTCCACAAAAGGAAAAACACCTGTTTTCAACATGGATTTAAAATTAAATCAAGTCGATATCGCGCAATCTTTTACGCAACTTGATATGTTGAAAAAAATTGCGCCAATAGCCGGAATTATCAATGGAAAATTAAATTCAAGTATCAAATTAAACGGGAATCTTGATGCAAAAGAATTGACTCCTGATTTAAAAACCTTGACAGGAGATTTATTGGGACAATTACTTTCAACTACTGTAAATTCTACCAATTCAACTTTGTTGACGGCGTTAGGTTCAAATTTGAAATTTATCGATGTAAGCAAAATCAATTTGAATGATCTGAAAGCAGCGATTACCTTCAAAGATGGAAAAGTGAATGTAAAACCATTTGACATCAAGTATAAAGACATCAAAGCGACTATTGGAGGAACGCATGGTTTTGATCAAAGTATGAATTACAATCTAAAATTTGATGTTCCCGCCAAATATTTGGGTTCAGAAGCCAATGCGCTAATTGCAAAACTATCGCCTGCAGATGCTGCAAAATTGCAAAGCTTTCCTATAAATGCCGTATTATTAGGTAATTTTACCAATCCGAAAATCACAACTGATATCAATAGTGCGGTGACGAAGCTCACGACTCAGTTAGTAAACCAACAAAAAGAACGATTGGTTAAACAAGGAACTTCGGCTCTGAGTGATTATATCAATAAGAACAAAAAACCAAATGACACCGCTAAAACAACAACTCCTGCAACTCCCGCAACTAAGGAAGAGGTAAAAGCTAAGGCTGCTGAATTATTAAATGGTTTGTTTAATAAAAAGAAAAAAGTAGAAGAACCCAAAGCGGAGCCTAAAGTTCAATAAAGAATAATTTAAATTATAAAATAGCGGCTTCACTAAAGGTGTTGTAAAAACAACTTGCATTTATAATTAAACCATTAAGAAATTAAGAAAAATTAAGCCTTAAATGGTAACGAAACTTAATTTCTTAATGGTTAAAAAAAGCCAATAGAACCAAAATGGTAGGTTTTCTCCATTCTAAAAAGCAGGAATCCCAATAATTGATTGGAATTCCTGCTTTTTTATGGAGTTTTTATACATTAATTGTTACCACATATCCTTCGGAACCACGAATATTAAAAACCGTTCCGCCTTCAAATATCAGGTATTGGCCTTTTATCCCTGTTAGTTTTCCTTGAAATTGAGGCGTTTTATCTAAACTTAAACTATTTACTTTATTTGGATATTCTAAAACAGGATAGTGCATTTCATATAAATCATTCTTTTGAGAATAGAAATACTCTTGCACTTCTGTAGGAATCAAATGTTCTACTTTCAATCGTTCGGCAATCAAATCCACCTGGTCAAAAGTATTTGTTAGCATTTTTCGCCAATTTGTTTTATCGGCATAATGATTCTTCAAGGCAACCTCCGTAATTCCTGCTAAATATCGATTTGGGACTTCAACAATCGAAATGGCTTTGTTTGCACCCTGATCAATCCAGCGCGTAGACATTTGCGTTTTTCTGGTAACTCCTACTTTCACTTCGCTTGACAAAGCTAAATATACAATATGAGGTTGTAATTGTACTTTCTCTTCATAAACCAAATCCCTGTCCTGAATACCCAGATGCGCAGTACTCAACTCGGGTTTCATAATCCAATCTCCCACTGCAGCACTAGAATAAAAGCAATCGTAGCAAAATCCCTGACGGAATATCTTTTTCTTTTTTCCGCAATTCAAACATTGGAATCCAACAAAATTAATTTCTATATTTTTGTTCAGCAATTGATTCACATTCAAAAAACTATTTTCAAAAACCAAGTAATATTGAATTGGGTTTCCAAATTCAGTCTGCATTTTCGTAAGTACACCTTCGTAAGTCATTGTGATTAAAGTTTCAGGTTTAACGCTACTAGTTAAACAAATTTTGTTATTTTTGGTAAAGTTATAACTCACAATTCATAATTCATAATTTAAAAATGCCTCTAACCATAATCAATTCGTTTGCTTCTTGGGTTCTTAAACAACGAATCCATCAGATCGAACTTTTCTTGAAATATCCTAATGAAGTTCAGGAAGAATTGCTTATGAATTTAATTCATTCTTCAAAAAATACTGTTTTAGGCAAAAAATATGAATATGCATCGATAAATTCCTATGCGACTTTTGCAGAAAGAATCCCTATTTCTACATACGAAGAATTACAGCCGCTGATTGAGAGAACCCGCAAAGGAGAACAAAATGTTTTTTGGGAAACGCCTATAAAATGGTTTGCAAAATCAAGCGGCACAACCAATGCCAAAAGTAAATTTATTCCGGTAAGTAACGAAGCGCTGGAAGATTGTCATTATAAGGGAAGTAAAGATTTATTGTGTTTGTATCTGAACAATAATGAAGATTCGGAACTTTTTCTAGGAAAAAGTCTTCGCCTTGGCGGAAGCTCCCAAATATACGAGGACAACAATACATTCTTTGGGGATTTGTCAGCAATATTGATTGAAAATATGCCTATTTGGGCTGAATTCAGCAGTACGCCAAGCAATAAAATCTCCCTAATGAGTGAATGGGAAACAAAGATTGCTGCGATTATAAACGAAACAAAAAACGAAAATGTAACCAGTTTTGCTGGCGTTCCTTCCTGGATGTTAGTTTTAATGAATAAAATGTTGGAGGAAACCGGAAAAGGCAATTTATTCGAACTTTGGCCGAATCTCGAAGTATACTTTCACGGTGGTGTGAATTTTGAACCGTACCGAGAACAGTATAAAAAAATACTCCCGAAAAAAGATTTTAAATATTACGAAATATACAATGCCTCTGAAGGTTTTTTCGCCATTCAGGATTTAAATTATTCCAGTGATTTATTATTGATGCTGGATTACGGAATTTTCTATGAATTCATTCCAATGGATACTTTTGGAACGCTAGATCAAAAAGTTATTCGGTTGGCGGATGTAGAACTTTTCAAAAATTATGCCTTGGTAATTACCACTAATTCCGGTTTGTGGCGTTATCTGATAGGAGACACTGTGCGTTTCACCTCATTGAATCCCTACCGTATTCGGGTTACCGGCAGAACCAAACATCATATCAATGTTTTTGGAGAAGAACTAATGGTCGAAAATACGGATCAGGCTATTGCCAAAGCGTGTAAAATGACCCAAATGCAAGTAGTCGATTATACCGTTGCTCCCATATTTATGGAAGGTAAAGAAAAAGGAGCTCATGAATGGATGATTGAATTCAAGGATAATCCTGCTGATGTGTCTCAATTCCAGAAAGCTTTGGATGACTCGATACAATCCCTAAATTCTGATTACGAAGCAAAACGCTACAATAACATGACGTTGAATCCGCTAGTAATTAATGTAGCTCGAAAAAACTTATTCTATGATTGGTTAAAAGGAAAAAATAAACTCGGTGGTCAACATAAAATTCCAAGATTATCAAACCAAAGAGATTATCTGGAACAATTGAAAAGTATGCAGTTTCAAACCGTATAAAAAACAGCTAAGATGAAAAACACCATTTACATCTTGATTACATTAGTTTTACTGAGTTCCTGCGGACCGCACCGTATGAAATGTGGTGCTAGAGGAATTTGTAAATCCTCAGAAAAGCAAACATCGGAAAAACCTAAAAAAACAGCTACTATTAAAGTCTAAAACAGAAAAAAGGCTGTCCAAAAAGTATTTTTAGACAGCCTTCATTTTATATCACTATTGCACTATTTTACTCTTCCTCCATCATATCAATATGCCTGTCGTGGTAACCTAAAAGGTATAAAACACCGTCGAGACCCAAGCTGGATATTGAAGTAGAGGCACTTTCTTTTACTTTCGGTTTAGCGTGAAAAGCAATTCCCAAGCCGGCCAAATTCAACATTGGCAAATCATTAGCACCATCACCCACAGCAATGGTTTGGTTGATATGTATCCCTTCTTTATCGGCAATAGCTTGAAGATATTCTGCTTTCTTTTTACCATCAACAATTTCGCCTAAATATTTCCCTGTCAATTTACCGTCTATAATCTCCAATTCATTGGCGTGAACGTAATCAATCCCTAATTCCTTTTGCAAATACTTACCAAAATAGGTGAATCCACCCGATAAAATAGCCGTTTTATATCCATAATATTTTAAGGCTTTCATTAGTCGATGCGCTCCTTGTGTTATTGGAAGATTTTCAGCCACTATTTTTAGCACATCTTCGCTCAAGCCTTCTAACAAAGCCATACGTTGTTTGAAGCTTTCACTGAAATCAATTTCGCCATTCATTGCCGATTCAGTAATGGCTCTTACTTGCTCACCCACACCTGCTAACTCAGCTAATTCATCAATAACTTCGGTTTGAATTAAGGTAGAATCCATATCAAAACAAACCAAACGTCTGTTTCTTCTGTACATATTGTCTTCCTGAAAAGAGATATCTACATCTAGAGTTCGGGAAATCTCCATAAAACTGGCAGTCATAAACGTTTTATCAAGAATATCGCCCGTCACGGATAATTGTATGCAAGAACGTGGGTATTTCTCTTTCTCAACCACAGAGGTTCTCCCGGTTAATCGTATGATTGAATCAATATTCAAATTCTTGTCTGACATTATTTTGGTCACCGCCGACAATTGTACGGCCGTCAATGTTTCTCCTAAAATATTTATGATATAGCGCTGCTTGCGTTGTGCTTTTACCCAAATTTCGTAATCCGCAATAGAAATCGGGGTAAACTTAACCTTGATCCCCAATTCATAGGCTTTAAACAATAAATCTTTTAAAACAGGCCCTGAAGAAGAACCCGATTTTATTTCAAACAAGATCCCTAAAGACAATGTATCATGAATATCTGCTTGACCAATATCTAAAATAATGGCATCATAAGTCGCCAATATGGATGTTAAACCAGCAGTTACCCCTGGTTTATCCTGGCCAGAAACTTTTAATAAAATAATCTCTTTATCCACTACTTCCATCTTGCAATTATTTGATTTAGAATGCACAAAAATCGGCATTCTAATGGTGATAAAAAAAGAATCATGTTTGTTTTTTTACACAAAAACAAATAGTTTAATTTCCTCATAAAAAAACCTGCTCAAATCAATGAACAGGTTTATATTTTTGAGAAAAATGTAATCTTTACGATGCAATCTCCTATAGTTTCAATAAATTTTTATTAAAAATCTCTTTTGCGTAGTCTAGTTTGATTCCAACTATTTTGATCTCAAACCGTAGTAATCCGTTAGTGAAATAGACTTTTTTTAACGACAATTATTTTTCATTCTCATCAAAATTGACCATCCAATTAATCCCAAATTTATCCGTAAACATCCCAAAATAAGCGCCCCAAAAGGTCTGATTCATTGCCATAGTCACAGTTCCTCCAGCCGAAAGACCATTAAATAATTTATCTGCTTCATCTTTGCTCTGAGCATTGATTGAAAGTGAAATGTTTTGTCCAAAAACAACATCGCCGCTTGCTGAACTAATGTCGCTGCCCATTAAGATTGATCCATCACCGATTGGTAAAGTAACATGCATGATTTTATTTCCTTCTGCTTCAGAAAGCACTGGATTACCTTCTGCCGGTGGCATATCTTTAAATTTTCCAATATAAGGGAATTCCCCACCAAATACTGATTGATAAAAAAGGAATGCTTCTTCACAATTTCCATTAAAGACTAAGTAGGGATTAATTGATGCCATAAGTGTAATTTTAGAATTAATATTTTATTTTTCTTCAGAAAATTTCTTTACCAAATCTAAGGCTTTTGGAAATGTGATTCTGAAATAATCGACATATTTTTCGACTGAATCCATTTTCGCCTCTAAAACAGTGACTCCTTTGTTTTCGGTTAATAGATAGGTTTCCATAGCGCCAGACCACTCTTGATTTGGATCATCAATAGGCATTTCCTGAAAGTTTTTGATTTCACTCAAATGCATAAAAGCAATATATTCATTGTCAATTTTCTGGTAAATAATACTGTTCATCCCATCCCCACTTGGAGACAAAAAATGAATTTTACTTCCTTCTTTCCAATCGCTTAATGCATAAGTCCCTTCACCAAAAACGGAAGTCCATTTTTTGTATGTTTCCTCCTCCCATAAAACGTCCCAAACTTTTTCCCTTGGTGCGTTTATCTCGATTTTAAATTCCAGTGTTGTCATTTTGTTTGTTTTTTAAATTGACTTAAGTCCTACTGTTTGGGCACTTTACTAAAATCCATATATAACATATTCCAACGGTGCCCATCTAAATCGGCAAAACCACAACCGTACATCCAACCTTGATTTTCGGCAGGTTTGGCGAAAACCGTACCTCCGGCTGCTTCTACTTTCTTTGCGAACTCATTCACTTCTTCTCTACTTTCGGCATCAATAGAAATTAAAACTTCTGAGCTTGACTGGGTATCCGTAATTTTATTTTGAATACAGCTTGCAAATTGAGTTTCTTCAAAAAGCATCACTGCAAAATTAGCATCTCCAACTAACAAACATGTTGAATGTGCCGTATCGTGCTGTTCGTTAAATGAAAAACCAATTTCAAGAAAGAATTTTTTTGAAGCTTCAATATTTTTAACGGGTAAATTAAGCCAAACTTTTTTTATCATCTTTTCTATATTTTTAGATTTAAAATTTTCTAGATATATTTTAAAAACTAACGTTTCCCTTTTAAATTCCGCCAATAAAATTACAAAATATTTAAAGTCCGTTCTCTATTAAAATCAAGAATATAGCTTTTAAAAAAATCTATAAAAAAACCTGTTCAAATCAATGAACAGGTTTGTATTTTTGAGAAAAATGCAATCTTTATGATGCAATCTCCAAACGTTTCAATAAATTTTTATTCAACGTTTCCTTTGCGTAATCCATATCGATTTCTAATATTTTAGTATCAGAACTCGGTAATTCATACATCGCATCGGTTAATACTGCTTCGCATAACGAACGCAATCCACGAGCTCCTAATTTATATTCTAACGCTTTATCTACGATAAAATCCAATGCTTCATTGGTAATAGTGAATTCTACATCGTCCATTAAAAATAATTTCTCGTATTGTTTGATTAACGCATTTTTAGGTTGTGTCAAAATCGCTCGCAAGGTTTCTCTGTCTAAAGGATCCATGTGTGTCAATACTGGCAAACGACCAATAATCTCCGGAATCAATCCAAAATCTTTGATATCTTTTGGAATAATGTATTGCAACAAATTGTCTTTATCGATATTATCCACATTTTTAGAAGTAGAATACCCTACGGCCTGACGGTTCAATCGTTTCGAAATTATTCTTTCGATTCCATCAAAAGCACCACCGGCAATAAACAAAATGTTTTGTGTATTTACCTCAACAAATTTTTGGTCTGGGTGCTTACGTCCTCCTTTTGGTGGCACATTCACAACGGTTCCTTCCAATAATTTCAATAATGCTTGTTGTACACCTTCACCAGAAACGTCACGAGTAATAGACGGATTGTCACTTTTACGTGCAATTTTATCTATTTCATCGATGAATACAATTCCGCGTTCTGCTTTTGCAACATCATAATCAGCAGCTTGTAAAAGACGTGTCAAAATACTTTCGACATCTTCCCCAACATAACCTGCTTCTGTAAGAACTGTCGCATCAACAATAGCCAAAGGCACATCCAACATTTTTGCAATTGTTTTAGCCACCAATGTTTTTCCTGTTCCTGTTTGTCCCACCATGATGATGTTACTTTTTTCAATCTCTACCTCATCGTCTAATTGCTGTTGCATCAAACGTTTGTAGTGATTGTAAACCGCAACCGACATTACTTTTTTAGTTTGGTCCTGTCCAATTACATATTGATCCAAGAACGCTCTGATTTCTTTTGGTTTCTTCAAAATCAAATCTCCAACCAGTTTTGAACTTCCGCTGGATTTTAATTCTTCTAAAACAATTCCGTGTGCCTGTTCGATACATTTATCACAAATATGTGCATTGATACCAGCAATCAATAAATTGGTTTCTGGCTTCTTTCTTCCACAAAACGAACATTCTAATACTACTTTTGCCATTCTTTTAGTCTAATGTCATAAAGTCAAAAGTCGTAAAGTCTCAGCAATGCTTTTGACTTTCGGACTTTTGACTTTCGACTAATAATTTATCCTCTTACTAAAACTTCATCAATCATTCCGTATGCTTTTGCTTCTTCAGCAATCATCCAATAATCACGCTCACTATCACCGTGTACTTTCTCGAAAGTTTGTCCGGAGTGGTGAGAGATTATTTTATATAACTCATCTTTCAGTTTCAACATTTCACGTAAGTTGATTTCCATATCAGTAGCAACTCCTTGAGCTCCTCCTGATGGTTGGTGAATCATTACTCTTGAATGTGGCAAAGCCGAACGTTTTCCAGCTGCTCCTGCACATAAAAGAACTGCTCCCATAGAAGCTGCCATTCCTGTACAAATAGTTGCTACATCTGGCTTGATGTATTGCATTGTGTCATAAATTCCCAATCCTGCGTAAACGCTTCCTCCTGGAGAATTCAAATAAATCTGAATATCCTTAGAAGCATCAGCGCTTTCAAGAAACAATAACTGTGCTTGAACGATGTTTGCAATTTGGTCATCAATTCCTGTTCCAAGGAATATAATTCTGTCCATCATCAGCCTTGAGAAAACGTCTAATTGTGAAATATTCAACTGACGTTCTTCGATGATATATGGAGTCATGTTTTTAGGAGTCATTGCGCCTACGATTTTATCGTAATACATGGAGTTTACGCCGTGGTCCTTTGTAGCAAATTTTTTAAATTCTTTACCGTAGTTCATATTTTTTTGTTCTAAGTTTTACGTAATATCTTGTTGTTCCAATCAATGCAAAGGTCATACCTATTTACAAATGATGTCAATATGTCTTATTTTTAGCCCAGATGGGAGTAAAAAGCTTTTTGAATTCCGTTTTTTAGTTTTTTTATTCTTGCAAAGCGACTGGAAGAAGCTCTTGCAGGAATTTAAAAAACTTAAACGGAAGAAAAAACTTGTAACGTACAGCTGGATTAGCTCCTAAAATTAATTGAAACAAAAGAGCGCCAAAAAAATTATTCTTTTGACGCTCAAATATACTTATTTTTTTAGAATTTATTCTCCGTAAGAAGCGGCAATAAATTCGTCGTAAGTAACTTCTTTAGTAGTTGGATTTGCTTTTTCTTTGAACAATTCTAACATTTTCTCTCCTACCACTTGGTCAGAAAGTCTTTTTACTTCGTCTTGGTTAGACAAAACTCTCGCAACAATTCCTTGAACTTCTTCGTCAGTAGGATTTGTTTGTCCGAATTGAGCCATTTGCTGACGGATTGATTTTGTAGTGAATGTTTTCAAGTCTTCAAAAGTAACTTTGATATCACTTGTAGCCATTGCTCTACCTTCGATCAACTGAAAACGCAATCCTCTTTCAGATCTTGCATATTCAACTTCAGCTTCTTCAGGAGATAATTTTTTCTCTCCTACCGTTTGCAACCATTTTTTCAAGAATTCAGATGGCAAGTCGAATTTTGTGTTTTCGATCAAGAAATCCTGAACATCAGCCAATAATTTTTGGTCTGCTTGTTGCGCAAATTGAGATTCAGCATCTTCCTTGATTTTTGCTTTCAATTCTTCTAGAGAAGCTACAGTTCCAGCTCCAAAAAGTTTATCGAACAATTCTTGGTTCAATTCAGCCATTTCAGTTGTATTGACTGCTTCGATAGTGAAATCTACGTCAACCGCAAGTTCGTGAACCTCATCATGACTTACTTTCAACACGTCCATCAATTGATGTACGTCTTCGAATAAATCTTTTGTATTTACAGTCACAACATCACCTACTTTTTTACCGATGAATTTATCAGCAGTAGCTTTGTCTTTGAACATATCCAAAGCAATAGTTGTCGTGTTATTGATTCCTTTTTCTTCGTTTGTGAAAGTTCCAGTCAAATCTGAACCCGCTACAACCGCATCTTGAGGAATAGCTTTACCAAATTGTTTTTGGATTCGTTCCACTTGACCTTCGATTAATTTATCATCAGCAGAAACTACATATTTTACGATGTCGTTTTTAGCTTCTAAATCCAATTCGAAGTTTGGCACTAAACCAATTTCATATTCAAAAACCAATTCTTCAGTATCCCAAGAGAAATCTTCGTTTACTTTAGCCAATGGCGTTCCAAGAAGGTTTAATCTTTCTGATTGTACGAAACGCTCTAAAGCCAAGTCAACCACTTTTTGAACTTCTTCTTGTTTGATTGCTTTCCCGTATTGTTTCTCAACAAGATCTTTAGGCACAGCCCCTTTTCTAAATCCTTTAACAGTTGCCAAAGGCATTTTTTCATTTATTCTTTTTGCAACCTGACCTTTGTAATCCATCTGAACTACAGTCATTACAATTGTCTCAGTTACTGCGTCTGTTGCTACTCTTTTGATATCCATCTTCTTCTTTATTTATATTATAAATTCGGACTGCAAAATTATAAAATTTTTGCAACCCAAACAAGTTTTTTATTCACGTTCCCAATCCCGATCCCGAAACGTCGGGACGGAATGAAACGCAACTGAATTTTAGCCGTTTATTTGAAAAAATCACAGGAGTTAAACGGAAAATAATTTGGGCGTGCCCCTCCGCCTCGTCCCAAAAGACGAGACTGCGGGTCAGGCTGTTTGTTCCCGCTTTTAATGTTTTGCCCTGCGGGACAAAACAATAAAGAGCTCCACTGCCATCCTTCACGCAGACCGCGGTATTCAACAATATAAAGTTGCTTTTATAATTTATAAGATAATTATTATATATTTGAAATTAAATATTGTGCGATAATTATCACACCTATCTACCCAAATTCGGGTCGCTTTGTGTGATTTTGTCACACATATAAACAAGTTAGCCGTCATTATAAAAAAACGAAATACATATGAGAATATTCGAAAAATTCACTACGAAAGAAATAAGTAAGTTAAGGAAAGATACGAGTAACTTTTTCATTGGTTCTCCTGAAGCTGAAGCTGAAAGCACAATGAACTCAAAAGTTCAACTCGACGTAGTATTTGAAGATTTTTTGAATGTATTAGGAAAACTACAAAACGAAAAATTCATTATATCAGGAAGAAAAGGTAGTGGAAAGTCTGCAATTGCAGAAAAAATCTATTCTATCTCAAGAGATAATGCTGAATATTTTTGTGACTTTATTAAAAAAGGTGATATTGATATTGAAAAAATAACACAATTAACAAGTGAAAGTGATAATCTTATTAGTCAAGAATTATTAATTGAATGGATAATTTTAACTAAATTAATAAATCAATTGATAAGTAATGAAGGAATTTCAAATCAAAAGGAAATTCAAGATTTAAAGATTTTTTTGAAAAAAAATTCAGGTTTTATTGATATAAAATCTAATCAGATAGAAGAAGTAATTCAAAACAAAGGTTGGGAAATTAATGTGGATTATTTTAAAAGATTTTTATCCGCCAAATTCGGAAATAGATATGATATAAAAAGTGGAAAAGCACCTTTTTATAAATTATTACCACATCTCAAAGCAACTGTAAAAGAATTATTTTTAAACACTCAAAATAGAGATAATCATTATATTTTAATTTTTGATGATTTGGACATTGGGTTTAATTCAAAAAGCGAAAATAATATACAAACCTTATTAAACTTATTAAGAATTGTAAAGGATTATAACATTTCATTTTTCGGTAAAGAAGGTATAAGTGCAAAAATAATTTTACTTTTAAGAGATGATATTTCAAGATTTCTGCTAAACGAAGATGCTGATACAGCAAAATTATTTTCAAGTTATGAAATATTGTTGAATTGGTATCAACATTCTAGTGTTTACAAAAATGAAGATGAATTAGCAATAAAACAATTTATTAATAAAAGAATAAAATTAAATTTTGAGAATAATGAATTTGATTTTGATAAAGAAAGACCATGGGAAAGTCTAATAGCTAGTGATGAAAGTTATACTTATACAAGTTTTAAATATGTAATTGACCATACATTAATTAGACCTAGAGATTTAATATTATTTTTTAAACCTTTATCTGAACTAAAATTACCAATTCCAATAAATAAAAATGATGTAAATGTTTTACTAGGAAAATATTCTGTTGAGTTTGTTAAAGAATTAAGAAATGAATTATCTGCACATTATTCATCAAAAGATATTAATTCAATCTTTGATACTTTTAATACTTGCATAAGTGAAGCTGTTACATTTGGATATTTTGAAAATGAATTAAAAAAGCACGGATTTTCTGAAAATGCTAATGAATTATTAGAATTATTATTTGACTTATCAATTATTGGAAATATTTCTATTCAACTTAAAACATATTTTAAACATTGGGAACAAGATGATGAAATATTTACCTTTAATAAAAGTCATAATATAATTCTTCATTTTACATTGCGAAATTATTGCCAAAGAAAAAGATAAATAACGTCGGCTAAAGGCTGTTTTGAGCTAGCTGGAGTTTAGTGGAATTACTGTTTTGCATCAACTTTCTGAAAAGCAGAAAGTTGAAAGGTTACGAACTTCCAGCCACCTCAAAGCAGCAAACCGTTAACTGAGATTTTACTGAAAATGACGAAATCAGAAACTATAATGAAAACCGATCAACCGCTAAGTAAAGCCAAAACACAAAAAAGTGTCGGGAAATTAAATACATTATGAAAAAAATACTTTTTTTACTCTTTGTACCATTGGTTTCTTGCAGCCAATTATCAAAAAATGATTTACAAGTAGAAAATCTTAAAGGACAGGTAAAGTCTGTTAAAGAAATTGCTTTTAAAGGGGTTGAGAAATTTGGAGAAGTGATGAAAGGAGGACCGACAAATTATTCAAATGTTAATACTTTAAAAATATTCAATGAAAAAGGGAATGAAATTAAAATTGAACATTATTATGATGATGGACGAACACTTGATTATGTGGAGAAATTAAAATACGATAAAAAAGGAAATCGGATTCTGCTTGAATTCTATAGAGACGGAAAACTTGAAGTCGTTGATAAATATCAATACGACGTAAAAAGGAATAGAATTGAGGAGCAAGAATATTATAGCGATGGAATACTTAGCCATGTAGAGAAATATAAATATGATGAAAAAGGTAATCAAATAGAGACTCAGAGATATAACAGTGATGGAACACCTGAGGATTCGATGAAAAAATATAAATATGGTGAAAATGGGAGTATAATTGAAGAGCAAACGTGCTACCTCTCTGATGGAAAATGCTTTACTACTTTGTATAAATATAAATACGATTCCAAAGGAAATAAAATTGAAGAGCAAACAAACGACCCTCAAACAGGAGGCCATTCTACAATTGTTTCTCAATATAAATACGATTCTAAAGGAAATTGGATAATTAAAATTGAAAGACAAGATCGAGATCTTCTTTATATCGAAAGAAAGATTGAGTATTATGAGTAAGTAAAAAAACATCAGTTAACACCCCGCTCCGCACAGCGTTCATTCAAAGAATAAATTTATCGTATACGCTGCGCAAACGTCTCTGACTTTGCGCCCACAATAATGAGCAAATAAAAAATTGATATAAAGTGTTATCGGCATATAGGATTGGCTACAAAGGCGGGAGACTTTATGAAGTGGACTAGATTTGAACCGTATAGAAAAATGAAAATTAATCTAAAAAATATTAAATAATGAAAAGTGAATGGATTGCAAAATACGAAGAAACCGAAATTAAAATAACTAATAATTGGTTTAGTGGTGAAAAACTTTATGTAAATAATGAATTGCAAGATGAACAATTAAGTTTTATTACACCCAGTAATATGACCGGTAATCTAATTAACAAGGAAGGAGAAAAGCTGAATATTAAAACAAATATTTCAGGTTTCTTTTCTGTAAGCTGTAGATTATTTATTGACAACCGAAAAGTAGAATTAAAACAAACTAAATAGAAAAAATTGTGGACAGCAGCGAAGAGAAACTCTATCAACAATTTCGTCAAACTTAACATCTATGTACACAATCAATACTAGAAGATCATTAATATTTATACCTATTACTCTATTAATAGTCTATTTTTGTGCTGGAGTTTTTTATAATCCGGCATATGTAATTTATATTAAACCTTTTATAATTCCAACTTTTATAATTTATGCCGTATTGAGTAATTTTGAGAAACTTACTCTAAATTATTATTTATACGTTTTTTTCTTTTATCTAAATGAGATATTACTTTTGTTGTGGGAAGATGCAATACCGCTGTACAGAACTGCATTAGTGGCATCCTTCTTTTGTTATTTAGCAATAATAAATTTAGGCTACAATTCAATCAAAACTAAAAAACTTTACACGATACCAAAAGGATTTTCACTTTTTATATTAGTCATAAATTGTGTGTTTTTATTAGCAATCTTATATGTTTTAATGTCTATTATTGATGATAATTTTCTTAACATCATTTTGATTTTTAATGCAATAGTAGCTGTATTTCTTGGAGTTACAGCAGTTTTATATCTGGGAAAATTTGGAAACAAAAAAGCATACTATTACTTTTTTGGTGCATTTGCTTTAATTTTTAACGATATTTTTGCCGCTATTGGAACTTATTTTATTGAAGATGTAGTTTTGAACACCTTTGATAGAATATTGCATTTCACTTCGTTTTATCTCATTTATCGATTCATTATAAATGATAAAAAAAAGGTTGAAAATCTTTCGACAGGTTCTCAATCCCTCTCCGAGCCAATAATAAAGTGATGTAAAGTATTAACGGCATATAGGATCGGGTACGAAGTCGGGAGACTTTGCGCAGCAGGAACGTTGGTAATATTTTGAAAAAAAAGCGTAAATTTAACAGCATTTTAAAAATATAAATTATGATGAAATTTTGGATAATTGCAATTCTAATTTTTATTGTTTCAACATATATACTGGCGAAATTTACTTTAAAATCAAACAGAAAAGAAACTGGCGAAAGAATTTGGAGATTTGGGAACGGAAGGTCTACTTATTGGCGTATTCTTACTTTGTGTAGTTTTGGAATAACCGTTGTAATAATGTTGATTATTCATTTTCTAGGAATTCCTATCTTGTAAAAATTAAATATTTTAAATACGTATTTTAAAGAAAAACAGCCAAGTTTGTCGATTTTTAGGCGAACTGAGGTTGATTAATTGTAAAACCTTTCTCCGGACAATAGAAAACAGTATAGAGAAATGAAAAAAATAATTTTAGTAGCAGGTGCGACAGGTAATTTAGGACTAAGAATAGTAAAGGCTTTAGTAAATAAAGATGCTGAAATACGTATAGTTGTTCGGTCGAACAGTGCTATTGAAAAAATAAAAGAACTTGAAAATTTAGGTGTTAAAATTTATAAGGTGAGCAGTTGGAATTTGGAAGAATTAAAAACTTCTTGCGTTGGTGTTTCTTGCGTCGTTTCCGCTTTAGCCGGATTAAGTGAAGTGGTTATAGATGCCCAAAAAGTTTTATTAGATGCGGCCAATATAGCAGGCGTTCCTCGGTTTATTCCATCAGACTATTCATTAGATTTTACTAAGTTTTCGTATGGCGAAAACCGCAACTTGGATCTAAGACGTGAATTTCACGAATACCTTGACAAAACTTCAATTAGTGCAACATCAATTTTTAACGGAGCTTTTACGGAATTGCTAATAGATGAAATGCCTATGATTCTTTTCAAGCAGAAAATGATTCTATACTGGGGAAATAAGGATTACAAATTGGGCTTTACCACGATGGATAATACCGCAGAATTTACAGCCAAAGTAGCTCTTGACTCAAACACTCCTCGATACCTTAGAATTGCAGGTGACCTAATAAGTCCGCGCGAAGTAAAAGTAGTAGTTAGTCAAGTAACAGGGCAGAAGTTTGGCTTATTTAGACCTGGTGGACAAAGTCTTCTTGCTATAATTATAAAGATTGCAAGAAAATTAGCGCCAGGAGAAAAAGAACTTTATCCTGCTTGGCAAGGAATGCAATACATGCACAATATGATAGATGAACGTTCAAAAATAGCAAAACTCGATAATAGCCGCTACACAGAAATACATTGGACAACAGTAAAAGATTTTCTATACAAACATCATGGAGAAAAAAGTATTTAAACTATTTGAAAGTTAAGTTATTTAGCGAATGAAAAAATCGACTACCCAGCGCTGCAAAGTATTCTTTCAAAGAATAAATTTGTAATTAATGCTACGCAAACGTCTCTGACTATTACCTGATCTACAATACGCACAGCCAAAACCAATAACAAAAAAAGCCTCGAAAAATAATTTTCGAGGCTTTTTAAGATTGTGTTTATGAATTGTAGCCCGTAGCGGAATCGAACCGCTCTTACATGGATGAAAACCATGCGTCCTAACCGATAGACGAACGGGCCCTGATTTTTGTATTCGGGTGCAAAAATAGCACTATTTTTGAGTTGTACAAAGCCAAAATCAAAAACCTTTAAATAAAAATAGTCTTTTTGAATTTGTAAATTGTAATCAATTCAGTACTAACACTTATCAACAATACCATTATTTTTTTAACAAGCTGATTTTTCAAACAAAAATCCTAAAGTATAATGCGAGGATGACGCTTGTGAAGACAATGAATAAAAAATAGTCCTTAATTCACCGTTACTTTTGTACTTTTGAAATTATAATTTAAATTAAATAGATGATAAAGTATTTAAAATATCTCATTTCTCTCTTTCTGGCTTTTGGCCTGATGGTAAATGATGGTGCTTTAAATTCTCGATCAAATTCAGCAGATTATTATCAATTCTCTAGCGTAATTCTCAGAAGAGAATTAAACTACAAGGGTTCGAAATTATATATTTTCAATCAGATAGATTCAGCTGAAAAAACTTCATTCCCATTTCCGTTTGCTTATTTCCAATTTCAAGATATTTTTAGTCTTCAAATTCCGGTTCTTCTAAAATTACAAACGCTGCTTTATCAAAAAGTAAGCTTATTTGCAATGCAACACATCTTCATAAATGAGATGATTCCTTCCCGAAATCCCTATAAAAGTTTATACACAGCCTAGAAATTTCTTTCTACGCATTTATGCAATTCCATGCATAAGGATGATACCAAATGTCTAATCATTTATCATTTACAAAATGTATAAACACAAAAACAAAACACGTTTAGGACAACCTAGACGACCTATTCTTTGGGCAAAAAGAAAAATTATGCTAATAATTACCGCATTTATGATTGGAATGTCAAACGGAATGAACGTGGGGGATCATACGATTCACGGAAATCAAAATCACACGGAACAACATAAAAAAGATTGATTTGATTGTGTCTTACTGTTCTACAACAGTAAGACACATTACAAAAAATTTAGGATAATTTTTCCAGTTATTACACCCACACTTTCAGCCAAATCAATAAGGCTATTTATATCGTTTTAAGTTGAAAATCATTTTCTTCTTCTATACTTATGAGCTGCCACTAATAATGCCAGTCCTAAAACGATTATTGAAAACCACCAAAAAATATGTATCCCCATAAACATGTAGGATCCCATGTGCATTTCGCCATTATCGTTATTCAACATGATTTTCTATTTTAAAGGTTAAATGGAATCTTAATGACTCTACAGAGTCGATTTATAATTTACGCCGACATCAGTGAGTCACGTGATAAACGTTTCACTCTATGAATTTAATAATTCAGGTTCAATCCAAAACCTAATCCCATATCGCTGTCATAATGCGTTGTAATTCCAAAATTTCTTTTAACAATATAACGCAAACCTGCCATGTATTCTCTATCTGTATTCCACATTAAATTCATTCTCAACCTTTTTGAAACCGGAATATCCATACGTTCAAATTGCAATCTGACTTTTCCATCACTAAAAACTTCTGTTTGAAATTTTACTAGCATAGGCAGCGTGTATTCAATTCCTAAACTTGCAACAGCTCGTTTGTCTTTGGTGCTTTCTTGACCGAAAAGATTTTTCTCCATTTCTCCCATTTCCATTTTTCGATATCTCCAGTCAAAACCAATGAATGGCATCAGCCATTGCATTTTACCAATATATCGTCCAATATGCGTTTCGGTTTCATACCCGTGATGTTTAGTGTAACCCAAACGCCATTCTGTACCAATACTCCAACGTGTGTTTTGAATCATCAGCATTCCGTCATTTCCATTAGTGGCAAAATCATTTTCGGCCATCACATGGAAAGCTCTATCATCAGCGAATAATTTGCGTTGCGCTAATTTTGGATTTGGAATCAAAGGATTTGGCTCTTGATTTTCATAACTTAAAACCCTTCCCATTCCCGCCATCATGTGATACAGAATATGGCAATGAAAAAACCAATCGCCTTTAACATTCGCATTAAACTCAATCGTATCGGTTTCCATCGGCATGATGTCGATGATATTTTTCAGCGGCGCGTACTCTTCTTGACCGTTCAGCACTCTAAAATCGTGTCCGTGTAAATGCATCGGGTGACGCATCATGGAGCCGTTGAAGAGTACAATTCGAACATTCTCCCCTTTTTTAATTAGAATTTTATCGGCTTCTGAAACTACTTTATTGTCCAGACTCCAAACATAGCGATTCATGTTTCCTGATAATTCAAATCGCAATTCTTTTACCGGTGCGTCTTTGGGCAATGTTGTTTTAGTGGGAGATTTCAGCATCGCATAATTCAAAGTCGTGATATCTGAAAGTTCGTTGCTGTTATAATCGGCTTCGGTCATTTTCATGTTGTCCATTTTTGCAGAAGAATCATCCATTTTCATGTCGCCCTTTTTTGCAGAAGAATCATCCATTTTCATTTTTCCCATATCATGCGAAGAATGATCCATTTGAACTTCTTTTTGCGTTCCTTCATTATCGTTTAAAGGTCCTGTAATTTCAGGATACATGACCACATTCATATCCATTTGATTCAATGACATTTTCATGCCCATATCGTCTAAATCTCCATTCATTTTCATCATTCCATTCATCATTTTCATTCCTTCAAAATACTTTAATTTAGGCATCGGTGTAATCAATTGCTTGATCCCTTTCCCTAAATACAAGGAAGCAGATTTTGTTCGGTCCTCTGATGTCACTAAAAATTCAAATGCCGTTTTTTCAGCAGGGATAGTGACAACAACATCATACGTTTCAGAAACTGCAACAAGCAATCTATCGACTTCAACAGGCTCAACATCATTACCATCACTGGCCACCACCGTAATTTTTCCTCCTGCATAGTTCAGCCAAAAATAAGTTGAAGCACCACCATTGGCAATCCTCAATCGCACTTTATCGCCCGCTTTGAACTGCGAAAGCTGGCTTTCATTTTTGCCGTTGATCAGAAATTTATTGTAATAAACGTCGCTTACGTCCATGGCGTTCATTCGTTTCCATTCGTTGGTGACTTTTGTCTTGAAATGTCCTGCTTTTATGGCTTCAGAATAACTTTGCGTGGTTCCTTTTTGAATCGCAAACCAGTCCGTGGCATTGTGCAACATTCGGTGTACATTTTCCGGTTTCATATTGGTCCATTCACTGAGAATAATTGGAACCGTTGGTAAATCATCTATTCCCGCTCTAAAATTTGGGTCTTCATTTCTTTTGTTCATTACAAAAGAACCGTACATCCCAATTTGCTCCTGCAAACCTGTATGACTGTGATACCAATGCGTTCCGTGCTGAATAATTGGAAAGGTATATTTATGGGTGGTATGCGGTTTGATGGGCATTTGTGTCAAATTAGGCACACCGTCTTCTTTGTTGGGTAAAAACAATCCGTGCCAGTGCAACGAAGTATCTTCATTTAATTCGTTATGTACATAAATTTCGGCAATATCGCCTTCGGTAAACGTAAGTGTTGGCATTGGGATTTGTCCGTTTACGGCAATCGCTCTTTTGGGTTTATCGCCAAAAGTGACAATCGTATCCCGAACATACAAATCATACCGAACGGTTCTGGGCGGAGCATTTTTAGCAGTTCTTTTAACCGGTTCTGCTTTAGGTTTACTGTTATCCGCGGGAACATTGGTGTGATTTTGATGCAAATCATCAGTTGTTGCTTTAGTGTTAATATCGGTTGCTTTTACAGGTACTGTTTTTTTAACAACTGCTTTTGGTACTTGCTTTTTTTGAACGGATTTTTTTACCGGTTTTGCTTTTTCTTTGATTAAATCCATACCACATTTTGGACATTTTCCTGGTTTAGTGGCATGAATTTCAGGATGCATTACACAAGTATAGGTTGAAGGCTGTACCTGTTGAAAAGCCAATTTTTTGGAAATATTTCTGTTATTGCTATTTTCCGCTTGCACAAAAGGACCGATAAACAGAATCAAAACTATTATTATTATTCTCATTTTTAAAATTCTAAATTTTGTAATTCTTATTTTCTTTTTCTAAATCGGTTTAACATTACCAAAGCAAAAAGGAACAACACAATTACTAAAATTAACCAAAATGGGTGCATTCCCATGAAAGAGTATTCTCCCATATGCATTTCTCCGTTACCGTTATTTAACATGATTCTTTAGGATTAAGGTTAAAATATTAATGATGTGCTTTATGATCTTCTTTCTTTTCCACTTTTTTATCCATCGTTTTCATTTTTTTCATGTCCATTTTTTCACCTTTCATTTTTTCCATCATTTTCATCATCTCGGGACTATCCATCATCTCTTTGCACATTCCAGACATCATAGCATCATCGCCTTTTGATGATTCCATCAT
The DNA here is from genome assembly GCF_900142885.1 of Flavobacterium xinjiangense. Lineage (GTDB taxonomy): Bacteria > Bacteroidota > Bacteroidia > Flavobacteriales > Flavobacteriaceae > Flavobacterium > Flavobacterium xinjiangense. The sequence goes on from NZ_FRCL01000001.1 coordinate 334,326, forward strand.
CTTTGCCATCATACTTTTCATCATTTCGGGATTATCCTTCATTCCTTTCATCATCTCGGACATCATACCTTTCATCATTTCCGGATTTTCTTTCATCATTGCCATCATTTTAGCATGATTCTCTTTCATCATTTCTGGATTTTCCTTCATCATAGTCATCATTTTCGCATGACTATCCTTCATCATTTCCTTTTCCTTCTCCTGCATCATCATCATACCACTTTTGCTATTCATAAGTATCGCCATCATCTCTTTAGACATACTTTCATTATTAGCAATCTCGTTCATAATTTCCATTCTCTTATCTGATTTTGAGAGAACCTGATTGGTTGACTGGCAAGAATATAGAAGACCAATTAACCCAATCGATAATGCAATTTTTTGTACTGTTTTCATGATATTGAATTTATTTGTTAAAACTATTAACCCTATAAAGGTCTGCGTTTTAAAACGAAAAAACCTTGTTGAATTTTGAAAAAAATTTATTTAATTACTTCCTTTTGTTATTCAAAAATAAGGCTAGCCAACTAACCGGATTTCATCTTTATTTAATAGAAAATCACTTGCACTTTTTCTATTAGGCTGCGGCTACACTTTTATTTTGTTTTTTTACGTACAATTTCAACAGAACATTTTGCATGAAGTGCAACGGATTGTGAAACTGATCCTAATAAAAGACGTTCAACAAGACCATAACCATGTGATCCAAGAACAATTAAATCAGCGCCAAACTTTTCGGCCTCATCAACAATAACGGTTTTAGGAACTCCCTCTATTGCCTCCGTTAAAACTGCAAGTTCAGGATTTTTATTTCTAATTATTTCCGCTGCTGCTGCGACCGAATTCTCTGCAAACTTCAAAGAATTCATACTAGCATCGTCGTAATATTCCGTTAAAACGCCCATTGGAGCCACATTCATGAGCCTATCTGCTTCATAAACGGAGATGATTTTCACTTTTGTGTTTATGGGTAAAGGTCTACCGGCAAACTCTTTTACCATTGCCACACTAAAAGGTGATCCATCAGTTGCTAAAATTATTTTCATTTGACTATAGTATTTATTAGTTATTGATAATCAGCTATTTGAAAAATACAATCAATTAAAATCGTACTATAAATTTAAGACAATTTCTGCACATTTAGTGGTTATTTCCATGTTAAAAACAACCAAGGCCTAACTCGCAACGATCTATAATACAACTTGCTCCTCTAAAAATAAATGCCTCCAACTTCTTTTATTTAAAGCTTTAAGTTTCGCAATCGCAATGCATTTGCAATCACCGAAACCGAACTAAAACTCATTGCCAAAGCGGCAATCATTGGCGAGAGCAAAACTCCAAAAAACGGATACAAAACTCCCGCAGCAATTGGAATTCCCAATACATTATAGAAAAAGGCAAAGAATAAATTTTGCTTAATATTACGCATCACCGCATGACTTAAGTTTTTGGCTTTTACTATTCCTTGTAAATCGCCTTTCACCAACGTAATTTTCGCACTTTCGATAGCCACATCCGTTCCGGTTCCCATCGCAATTCCGATGTCCGCTTGCGCCAAAGCCGGAGCATCGTTGATTCCGTCGCCTGCCATGGCTACAATTTTCCCTTCGGCTTGCAATCTTTTTATTTCTTTCAACTTGTCTTCTGGTAAACAACCCGCTTTATAAGAACTTAAATGCAATTCCTGAGCGACTGCTTTTGCCGTATTTTCATTGTCTCCCGTCAACATGATTACCTCAACACCTTGACGTATTAACTCTTTTATGGCTTCTACACTTGTTGGTTTTATGGCATCCGTAATCGACACAAACCCCACTGCATTTCCATCCACTGAGATATAGGAAACTGTTTTACCTAATTTTTGCTCGGCGATAATCTGATTTTCCAGTTCTGCCGAAACTGTGGCGGTCACTTGTTCCATCAATTTTTTATTTCCCAGCGCTATTTTTTTGTTTGTTACCGTACCTGTAACTCCTTTCCCAGAAACTGCTTCAAAATCCTTTACTTCGATTAATGAAACGTTTTTCGCTTTCGCAAAATTGACTACGGCTTGCGCCAAAGGATGTTCGCTGTACTGATTTAAAGAAGCGATGCTTTGTAACAAATAATCTTCTTCATTGTTCAAGGAGAATACTTTCTCTACAGAAGGTTTACCTTCGGTGATTGTTCCTGTTTTATCAGTAATCAGAACATTTACTTTGTTCATATTTTCCAGTGCTTCCGCGTTTTTTATCAAAACTCCAGATTGTGCTCCTTTCCCAACACCAACCATGACTGACATGGGTGTGGCTAATCCCAAAGCACAAGGACATGCAATAATCAATACCGCAATGGCATTGATAAATCCATAAACCATCGCTGGTTCCGGTCCAAATTTTGCCCAAACAAAAAAAGTTACGACAGAAACTACAACTACAATCGGCACAAAATATTTGGCAATACTATCCGCTAGCTTTTGAATGGGTGCTCTGGAACGACTGGCATCATTTACCATCTTAACGATTTGCGAAAGCAAGGTTTCCGAACCTACTTTTTCGGCAATCATAACAAAGGACTTATTCCCATTTATGGTTCCCGCTACTACATAATCATCTATTTTTTTATCAACGGGAATAGGTTCTCCCGAAATCATCGATTCATCTATCGTACTTTCTCCATCGGTAATTTTTCCATCCACAGGAATTTTATCTCCGGGTTTCACACGCAGTAAATCTCCTTTTTTGATATCATGAATGGAGATTACTTTATCAGCTCCGTCGATTACCAAAGTGGCTTCGGTTGGTGCTAATTTTAGTAATTCTTTTATCGCTCCACTGGTTTGACTGTGTGCTCTGGCTTCTAAAAGTTGTCCTAATAAAACTAACGTTAATATTACTGTTGTTGCTTCAAAATAGAGTGCAACAGTCCCGTTATGAGTTTTGAATTCATTTGGAAAAATATCAGGAAAAAACATCCCAACTAAACTGAATAAGAAAGCCACACCAGAACCAATTCCGATAAGCGTAAACATATTGAGATTCCAGGTAATGATGGATTTCCAAGCACGAATAAAAAACATCCAACACGCATAAAAAACTACCGGAAGCGATAAAATTAGCTGTACCCAATTCCATTTTGAAGCATCCATTATTTTCATTAATGGATTATTCGGAATCATATCCGACATGGCAATTAAGAAAACTGGAACCGTAAAAACAACTGCGATTTTCATTTTACGCATCAAGTCTTGATACACCCTGTTTTCTTCACTTTCGGTTGGTTCCATTGGCACTAAATCCATTCCGCAAATGGGACACGAACCGGGACCTTCCTGAATAACTTCTGGGTGCATGGGGCAGGTATATAACGTTTTACTATTAGGCAACGCTGCTTCTTTGACCAAATCCATTCCGCAAACGGGGCAATCCCCTGGTTTATCATATACTTTCTCACCCTCACAATGCATCGGGCAATAGTATTTGCCTGGCAAATTGCTAGATAACGTTTCTAAAGATTTTTCTTGGGGCTTTTTAGAGCTGCAACACGATTTGACGGTTGGATTATCTTCCGTTTTGGTTTGAGTTTCCATTAAAGTTGCCTCAGTGATATTATACTTTCCGGCAGCAGTCAATACAACTTGTAATTGTTCAACAGGAATATGTTTTTCCATTGTGATGGTTGCTACTGGGGGATCTAAAGTAACTGTCGCTTGAACCCCATCAACAGCATTCAATGTTTTTTCCACTTTAGAACGACAACCGTCGCAAGACATCCCGGTAATAGTATAGGTATGTTTCATTTTAGTGTGTTTTTGATCAACCTTACCGCAATATTTACTGTAAAGTTGATCAGAGTTAAATAAGGAATCTCTTATTTTATTTGTTGCTTTTTACAGCAGTTTCGGGAACAGGCTCAGTTAATTTCATGCCACATTTTGGACATTTATCATTCAACTTACCTTGAACTTCAGGATGCATTGGACAAGCATACATTGTTGGATTATTTTTCATCATTTTTGTGTTATTACCCATCATGGTTGAATCAGTGTGCATGACCGAGTCAGAATTCATCATAGTGGTGTTATCATCCATCATATGAGAATCATTTGTTGGATTCTCTTTATTTTTTTGGTTACAAGAAATCAATACAAAAGCCGCCATTAGGGTAAAAAAAAATATTTTTTTCATGGTTAAAGTTTATTAATTACAGATGAATTTCTGCATGATAATATTAGATAAAAATAGTTTTAAATCTGTTGTGTTTTTATTGTTTAAATTGTATAATTCACTGTAAACGAGAAAAAAAACAGATCTAATTTCATTCATTTCACCACCAAAAAAAAGAAATAAGATTCTGCATCGCACTTCTTCCTGTAATTTCTTACCGTTATATATTTGGCATTTTTGTAAGAAAGCTATTTTGCTTTTTAAAAGCGCCTTGATATACTATCTTTTGTGCTTTCTATCCAATTAATCAATACCTTTTTATTCTCTTGCGTAAGTATGGCATTTTTATGTATCAATGTATAGGACGATAATGGCATCTCATCCGATTTGATTTGCTTAACAATTCGTTCTAATTTGTTTCCTTGCTTGCGTTGAGAATAATCGCCAAACGTACTGAAATTCAAGTTTTCTTTTCCTTCTTTAATATGACTATCCAAAAACATTCTCGCGGGTTGAATGTAAGAGTACCACGGATATTCTGTGTTGTTACTGTGACAATCATAACAAGAAGTTCGTAAAATGTTTTTTACATCTGATGGAACGGCGTAAATTTTGGTGAAATGGGTTGGCAAAACCTGCCCGTAATCTAAATTGCGAGCAGGTTGATAAAATTGTATCAGCAAAAAAATAACAAAACCTAAAGTCAATATTTTTTTGAAGTTAATTTTCATCTAGAATGTTTTTTTTACTGATCCACAAGTAAGCATTTGCGAACCATAGTATGGATTTTTGATTTCTTTAGTTTCACTTATCCAATAACCGCTTTTCCCTTCGTCATACATTGGACAATAATCCTGATACAATTTTTGAGTAGTTCCAAAGGTTTTTATCAAATCATTTATGTCTTTACTCAACATGGCAAAATGCTCCCTTTGATGTTCAATTTTCCCAGGATTGTCGCCAATATGTTCTGCATGCTCCTTAGCATCATCGGCAATATCAACGTATTCCTTTTTCAATTTCGCATCCAATGAATTGGAATTTAAACTATTTAAAGTCGCATATAAAGTTTTACTGGCATTTGCCGCCCCTTTTGAATCATCTTTTACAAGAGCATTTTTAAGTTTCAAATAATTACTTACGATTTGATTGATAGAAAAAGAAGATTGAGGAGTCGCTACAACCGTTGTTTCTGTCTTAGTTTCAGCAACCGTAGTTGGGTTATTTTTTGCATTTTGGTTAACCGGCTCGGTTAATTCCATTCCGCATTTAGAACATTTATCTCCCTTTTTTCCTGTAATTTCAGGATGCATCGGGCACGAATACAATTCCGAAGTCGTTTTGGTTACAACTGATGTATCAGCTGGCGTTTCTTTGTTTTTTTGGTTACAAGAAACCATTACTAATGTCATTGCTATGGCCGAAAGAACTACATTTTTCATTTTTTTATTTTTTAATTATTAATATCTGCATTGCTACTGGCAACATTTTTTGAAAATCTATTTTAATATAAAAACAACTTTTTAAAGTTTAAAAATAATCTACACATCACGTATTGAATTAAGTTTAAAGGGAATTTGAATTTATACCTATGAATTATTTTTTCTCATTCTCCATTTTTGTCATTTCCATGCCGCATTTAGGACACTTTCCTGCTTTATCAGACTGCTCACCATCCATTGCACAAATATATTTAGTGATAACTTTCCTACTTGATTGACTTCCTTTTACTGCGACGTTGCGTTTTACTTCGGTTGTTTTTACCATTTTCATACCACATTTTCCACATTTTCCAGGTTCTGAACTCACCTCATTAGGATGCATTGAGCAAGTGTAATTTACCGCTTGTTGTTTTGTCATGTCCATTCCGCATTTAGGACACTTTCCTGCTTTATCAGAAGTTGTACCATCCATTTTACAAACGTATTTTGAAACTACTTCTGTTTTTCTTCCTTTACCTGAGGTGTCGTGGTTCAGTGTTTTTACCAATTTCATTCCGCATTTACTACACTCTCCTTCTTTACTGCTCATTTCATCCGGATGCATTGGACAAATAAACATTTCTTTATCCAATTCTTTTTGCGAAGATTTTACAGCTTCTTGAGCTGATGCCATTGTATTCACTGCTAAGAATACGCTTAGTGCGATAATTAATGTTTTCATTTTTTATTTTTTTAAAAATATTAAACAAAATATTTGATTTATATTACACAAATTTACAACGCATACATTTTGATTTCTTGTAGAATTTTGGAAATGATTTGTAAATTTTACAAACAATCTATTTGCAATCTATTATTTTCTTTTAATTGTTTAAAATGAGTTGGCGTTACACCCGTGATTTTTTTAAACTGATTACTCAAATGTGCGACATCAGTATAATTCAATTGAATTGCAATTTCACTTAGTGTGAACTCATTATACATTATTAACTCCTTTACTTTTTCAATCTTTTGAGTAATAAAATAATGTTCTATAGTCTTACCCTCAACTTCGGAAAACAGATTACTCAATACGTTATAATCTTGTCCTAATTGTTCCGATAAATAGTACGATAAATTCGTCTTTAATTCAATGTCTTTATGATGCACCAAATTAACTATTAGATTCTTTATCCGCTCAATGGTGATCCTTATTTTGTCTTCTAATAATTCGAAACCAAGTGCGTGTAACCTTTTTGAAAGTATCTCTTTTTCATCATTTTTTAAATCTTCCAAAAGTTCAACTTCTCCTAGTTGAACTGAAACAGCGTGAAGTCCAATTTTTTCAAGTTCAGACTTCACGACAATATTACAGCGATTGCATACCATATTTTTGATATAAATCTTCATTTTTATTTAATAGTTTCTACAGTCTTACCGCAAGACAGCATTTGTGAACCATAATAAGGATTTTTAATTCCATTGTCTTTGCTCAACCAATTAGCACCTTTCCCTCCATTTGCCATTGGGCAAAATTGATAAAAAACCGGTGTTTCATATTTAGCCACTTTGATCAAATCATATATTTTTTTTGACAATGACATAAAAACCATTCTTTGTTTTTTGATATCCTGTGTTTCAGAAATACTCTTGGTATCAGCAGTTAAATCTTTCACCACTTTCATCCAAACCATGTGAACATCCATAGCCAGCTTGTCCATTTTTATCCCGTTTAAGGAAGTCAATAAATCATTTGCCACTGAAGAAGCTACTTTCCCATCCGTTTTCACCAAGGCATCTTTTAATACAAAATAATTCTCAAAAACTGGTTTTAATTGATTTTCTGCTACTTGATCGTTTTTAGGCATTGCTGCATGATTTTCATGATTTTCCATTCCTGCCATTTGATTCGCCTGTTCGCTATCGCTCTGATTTGTGTTAGCATCTCCTGTCACCGATACTTTAGCTTCACGCTCGTATTGGCAACAACCGGCAAGGCTGTTATAAGCAGCATCAGGAGCAAGGAATTTCTCGCTGTCATAACCTGCGAAGGCAATACGTTTTAGGATTTCATCCTGACTGGTTTTTGTTGAATCGTAGGTTAGCGTAGCCATTTTGGTGTCTTTATCCCAATCTACCTGAGCTACTTTTTTTAAATTTCCTGCTTTCTCTATGGTTGTTTCACACATTCCGCAATTCCCATAGATTTTTACCGTTTCGGTTTTAGCATTTTTTATTTGTGCGTTCGCAACTGTGATTGAAAGCAATAGTGTAATTGCCGTCAATATTTTTCTTATTGATTTCATTGTTTTAAATAATTTTGAAGTGAATAAGTCCCAATCAATTTTGAAAAACTAGCATATTGCTACAATTCAAATTGAATCTGACTATAAATTTAATGATTTTAAAGCAGTAATGCTTTGAATTAGACCCAATAATGGCTGTCTAAATAGAAATTTAGCTTATTTTAGGTGGAAGCCAAATGCAACGGAAATCTGAAGAAATGAAGATTTCTGAATAATAATAATTTTGTTTCTCGTGTGAAAAACTAAAGAGTTGACCGTTAAGTTCAACATAAGAAAGAGAAGACAAAGCCAAATTAACGACAGAGCTGGTGCAAGAAACATGTTTGCACCCTCCGTTACAACCCTCATGACTTTTTGAACTTTTTTCCTTATTGCAGCAAGCCGATTTCTCGCTTTGCGAAACAGCTTCTTTTTTACAACACGCTTTCTCTGATTTAGTTCCACATGCAAAAGCTATGCTTGGCATCATAAAGAAACCAAGAATAACAAGTAGCATTATGTAAAACTTTTTTGTCATTTATTAACTTTTGTAAAAAACAAAGGTATTAAATTAAGGATTATTGCTAATTTATTAACTCACAATTACTTGTTAAAAGAGCTAATTACTTTCCATCTCCTAAAATCCCATTCATAATGGATTGCAATAGTGACAATATAATACTAAAGATTAATGCGGTCCAAAACGAATCAACGCTAAACCCGCCAACGATATTGGTGCAGAGTAAAATAATCAATGCATTAATGACTAACAAAAATAATCCTAATGTAACAATCGTAACCGGTAAAGTAAGTATTACCAATATTGGTTTGATAAATATATTAAGCAAACCAAGAACTACTGCAACAATTAAGGCTGTCGTAAAACTCGCCACATGAACGCCCGGCATAAAATGAGCAATAAGTAGCACTAAACCTCCAGTGATAAGGATTCTAAGTAATAAATTCATAGTTTTTGTTTTAAAATTTAAATAAATGTAGGAAAAATTTAAATCTGATTAAATTATTTTAAGAAAGAACTTGTTGTTTGATGAAATAAAGCTGGGTTTTCAGCATGCAGCCAATGTCCTGCATTAGGAATTGTTTCAAAAGTGGAATTCGGAAAATGCTGTTTTATGTTTCCGAAATCAGTGTCCAAAATATAATTAGAATTCCCGCCACGAATGAATAATGTTGGTTTCTCAAAAACGGCATTTTGCGGCAAAGGAACTCCTATTTCGTCCATTTTTTTATTGAAAACCTCCAAATTAAATCGGAAAGCGAGTTGTCCCGGCTCTTTCCAATACAAACTTTTCATCAGGAATTGTCTCGTCCCAAAATCAGGAATATATTGAGACATAATTTCTTCGACTTCACTTCGGGTTGGTTTCTTGGAAAAATCAACAGCGTTTAATCCAGCCAGAATATCCTGATGGTGTTGCGGATAAAATTTTGGTCCAATATCAGCCACAATCAATTTGTCTACTAATTCCGGATGCGTTGTCGCCAAAAGCATGGCTACTTTCCCGCCCATGGAATGTCCGATTATATCTATATTTTCTAAATTATGCGCTTCACAATATTCGAAAATATCCTGAACCATTATTTCATAACTGAATTCTTCCGAATGTAAACTACGTCCGTGATTGCGTAAATCAGTCATGTGAACTTGAAAACCTTCGGCACCGAATTGAGTTCCGAGTGTTTTCCAATTGTCTGACATTCCCAGAAAGCCGTGAAGGATTAAAAGTGGCTTGCCTGAACCTTCTATTTTTGAAAAAAGCATATCATTTTAGATTTTAGAGTTGCGTGAGGGATAGCAGTGAAAATCCTTTTTTATCATGAAGCGCTAGCGGAATGAAAAAAAGATTGCAACGGATAGCCCGACCACGCTGTAACGCTAGTGAAAGCGCGGTCACGCCCCAATTATTTTATTTTAATTTTTGCAAATACATGTTGATTACATTATCCAAGCCCAAATAAATGGCTTCAGAAATCAGCGCGTGACCGATAGAAACTTCCAGTAATCCCGGTATGTTTTCTTTGAAAAACTGAATATTGTCTAAACTTAAATCGTGACCTGCATTGATTCCCAAACCGATTTGGCTGGCCAAAATCGCAGATTCCATATACGGTTGTATACCTCTTTTGTTACCCAAACTGTATTCGTGTGCGAATGCTTCCGTATATAATTCGATTCTTTCGGTTCCAATTTTTTTAGCGCCTTCAATCATTTCGAGAACCGGATCCACAAAAATGGAAGTTCTGATTCCGTTGCGTTGAAATTCCTGCACAATTTCTTTAAGATAATCGGCGTGTTTTATGGTATCCCAACCTGCATTAGAAGTTATCGCATCGACAGCATCTGGAACCAATGTTACTTGAGTAGGTTTGATTTCAAGAACAAGATCAATAAATGTTTTCTCTGGGTTTCCCTCAATATTATATTCCGTATAAACAATGGATTTCAAATCTCGGGCATCTTGATAACGAATATGTCGCTCATCCGGACGAGGATGTATGGTGATTCCTTCGGCGCCAAACTTTTGAATATCGGCTGCTACCTTTAATAAATCGGGAACATTTCCTCCACGCGCGTTTCGTAAAGTAGCTATTTTATTGATGTTTACGCTTAATTTTGTCATTGGAACACTTTTTGATTGTGAAAAATAGTATTTGTTGTGACAAAAATACAAAGTAAAACCTAGGAGTTTTTGCTTATTTTTGATTATTTTGCATGAAATATTGAGATTGATTTATGACAGAAATTACAGAATATATTACTAATGATTTTAAAGCGATTGACAGCCAAGATACTATTGCGGATGTTCAAGACTTTTTTAATGATTTGCACTTTTCACATTTTCCTGTAATTGAAGAGGGTATTTATATTGGCAGTATCGCCGCAGATGATATTGTGACTTTTGAAAATAAGAAAAAAATAGCAGATTATAGATTTACTCTCGAGGGATTTTTTGTCAGAACGAATACCATCTGGCTGGATGTTTTAGAAATTTTCGCAAAGAACCATACTAACTTAGTCCCTGTTTTGGACGAAAACAATAAATATGTTGGCTATTATGAAATCGAAGACATCATGCGATTTTTTCATGAAACTCCATTTTTGAAAGAGCCAGGAGGAATTATTATTGTCAAAAAAGGAGTGTTAGATTACTCAATGGGGCAAATTACTCAAATAGTTGAAAGTAATAACGGGAAACTTTTAGGCTTGTTCATCTCTGAAGCAGACGTAGAAAGTGTTCAAGTTACTATGAAAATAACATTGGGCGCAATGAACGAAATCATCCAGACTTTCAGAAGGTATAATTATGAAATTATATCTGAGCATCAAGAAGACAATTACATCAACAACTTAAAAGAACGTTCTGATTATTTAGATAAATATCTTAATATCTAATTAAAAACAAATTGGAAAATGAGAAAATTAGGAGTTTAATTTTCTAATTGATACATTATCTAATTATCTAATTTAAATAAATGAAAGTAGCTATATACGGACAATATTACCAGAACAGCACCGAACCTATAATTAAAGACATCTTCGTTTTTTTTAATACCAATAAGGTAGAAATGGTTATTGATTCGGCATTTTTGAAAATACTTTACGAAAAAAAGATTGTTCAAAAAGAATACAAAACGTTTGAATCTCATACCGAATTAGATACTAGTTTTGACATGCTGATAAGCATTGGTGGGGACGGAACAATTTTAAGAGCTGCAACCTTAGTGCGAGATTCAGGAGTACCTATATTAGGTATTAATGCGGGCCGTTTAGGTTTTTTAGCAACCGTTCAAAAAGAAAATATTGCTGAGTTTATGCAATTTGTAATAGAAAAAAAATACACCCTTTCAAAAAGAACACTATTAAGTTTATCATGTTCCCCAAATAATGAATCTATTCAGGACATTAACTTTGCCATGAATGAAATCACTGTTAGTAGAAAAGATACCACCTCGATGATTACAATAGACACGTATCTTAATGACGAATTTTTAAATTCCTATTGGGCAGATGGTTTGATTATTTCCACCCCTACGGGTTCAACGGGATATTCTTTGAGTTGTGGTGGCCCCATACTCACTCCCGATGTAAAAAGTTTAGTTATCACACCTATCGCTCCTCATAATCTAAACGCGAGACCACTGGTTGTTCCAGACGAAACCGAAATCCGATTAAAAGTTACCGGTAGAGAGGAAAACTATCTCGTTTCCTTAGATTCCAGAATTACTTCTGTAAAAAATGAATCGATTCTGACGATTAAAAAAACTCCCTTTCAAATAAACATGGTGGAAATTCCTGAAGAAACATTTTTAAAAACGCTTCGCACCAAATTACTTTGGGGAGAAGACAAAAGGAATTAAAGCATTTATAACTAATACTATACGATTCAACCCCTTTTTTGCGTTTTCATTAAACAAATACCAAATTACACTTGTTTTTAGAAAAAACACACAATTAACTAAATAGGTATTGAATCATATTGATAATTATTATATTTGCACGCAATTTTCAATTAAATGAACCGTATTCTCAACTTTTTTCTATTCCTATTCCCTTTCATGGCAATACAAGCTCAAATTCATGAGATTGGTGTTTTTGTTGGCGGTAGTAACTTCATAGGCGATGTAGGTTCTACAACTTATATATCTCCAAATGAACCCGCAATTGGATTACTGTATAAATGGAATAAAAGTCCAAGACATTCCTATCGATTTTCCTACACACAATCAAAAATTACAGCAAACGATCTCAACTCTGAAGAAGCTGGTAGAAATCAACGAGGGTATCGTTTTGAAAACAGCATCAGAGAATTCTCTGCAGGTCTTGAATTTAATTTTTTTGATTTTAATTTGCATGAATTAAGAACCAAAATCACACCTTACGTCTACTCCGGTTTAAGTTATGTGCGATACGAAGGTTTATTTTTTGCAGACGGAAGAACTAGATCAGATACAAATCACGGAACTATCGCGATACCAATGATTTTGGGTGTAAAATCAAATATTACACCTAATTTCGTTTTAGGAATAGAAGTTGGAGCCAGATATACCTTCGCTGATGATATTGACGGAAGCAATCCAAAGAATGAAAATCTAAAATTTTTACAATTTGGTAACATAAATAATAATGATTGGTATGTTTTCTCCGGATTAACCTTAACTTATACTTTTGGTAACAAACCTTGCTATTGTGCAGATTAAAGAAATGGAAATATTAAATAAAATTGACGTAACTAACTTACCCAAACATTTAGCCATCATCATGGATGGTAATGGACGTTGGGCAAAACAACAAGGACTTTTGAGATCTTTGGGACATCAAAGTGGAACAAAATCAGTCAAAGTAATAATCGAAGCCAGTGCTAGATTAGGAATTGAATTTCTTACGCTATATGCTTTTTCGTCAGAAAACTGGAACAGACCAAAACTAGAGGTCGAAACATTAATGAAAGTTCTAATTAATTCATTAAAAAAAGAACTTGTAACACTGCAAAAAAATAACATCAAACTCAATGCTATCGGTAATTTGGAAAAATTACCAAAATCGGCTCAAAAGGAGCTTCTTGATGTAATAAATAAAACAAAAGACAACACTAAAATGACTCTAACCCTAGCTTTAAGCTACGGTTCTAGGGAAGAATTAGTCAGTGCTGTAAAAAACATTTGTAGTAAAGTTAAAAATAATATAATTTCAATAGACACTATTGATGATTCAATTATAAATGAGCATCTTTACACGCAAAATTTACCAGATGTAGATTTATTAATACGAACAAGTGGAGAACATAGAATAAGTAATTTTTTGCTATGGCAAATTGCCTATGCAGAATTGTATTTTACTGATATATTGTGGCCAGACTTTAAAGAACAAGATTTATATGAGGCTATTATTAGTTATCAAAAAAGAGAACGTAGATTTGGAAAAACAAGTGAACAAATTAAATAATTTTTTAGTGTTAAATCAAAAAATAGGAATAGCCCTTACCTTATTAATTTTTGGAAGTTTTACCCAAATTAAAGCTCAAGATCGAGTACCCTTTGACCAAGGAAAAAAATATATCCTAGCAGATGTTGCAGTTGTTGGCAAAATAAGTTTTAATAATCAAACAGTAATAACTTTTGCAGGACTCCAAAAAGGACAAGAAATAACGATTCCAGGTGAAGAAATAAGCGGTGCTATTAAAAAACTTGGAAAATTAGGTCTTTTTGATGAAATTTCGTTTTATGTAAATAAAATACAAAATGACAGTATTTATCTTGATTTAAACCTGGTAGAATTGCCTAAGTTAAACGAGGTGAAATTTGTAGGAATTAAGAAAAATAAAACTGAAGGCCTGATTAAAGACAACAGTCTTACAAAAGGCAAAGTAGTAAATGAAAATTTAATTACTACCACTAAAAACTACATCGAAAGTAAATACAAAAAAGAAGGTTATTACAATACTAAAGTAAATATTACTACTATTAAAGACACTTCAGCTGTAAATCAAGTAAACATGCTTGTTACAATTGATAAAGGAGATAAAGTAAAAATACAAAGTATTGATTTTGTTGGGAACGACAAATTATCTGATAAGACATTGCGAAATGCAATGAAAGATACAAAACAAAAAAACCCGTTACGTATTTTAAAAGCATCCAAATTTATACAGGCAAAATACAAAACCGACTTAGAAAAAGTAATAGCCGCTTACAAAGAAAAAGGATATCGTGATGCCCGAATACTTTCAGATTCTGTTACTTATAACAAGAATAAAAATGCGTTAGCAATTAAAATTAATGTTGAAGAGGGAAATAAATACTATTTTGGAAACATTAAATTTCTAGGAAATACTGTCTATTCAGATCAATTATTGGGTAGAATATTGGGAGTTAAAAAAGGAGAAACCTATAACGGAGTCTTACTTGAGAAACGTATTGCAGATAAATCTAAACCAGACGGTGAAGATATTACCAATTTATACCAAAATAACGGGTATTTGTTTTCTAATATCAATGCAGTAGAGGTAAAAACGGCAAACGATACTATCGATTTTGAAATTAGAGTTACTGAAGGTCCATTAGCTTATTTTAATAAAATTACGGTTGTAGGAAATGACAAGACAAATGACCGTGTAATTTATAGAGAATTAAGAACAAAACCAGGAGACAAATACAGCAAAGAAGAATTGGTAAGAACCATTCGTGAGATTGGACAATTAGGATTCTTTGATCCGGAAGCAATTGATCCTAAATTCAAAAATGTAGATTCAGGTGCTGGAACAGTTGATATTGAATATAACCTTGTCGAAAAGGGATCCAGCCAGATAGAACTTCAAGGAGGTTATGGTGGTGGTGGTTTCATAGGTACTTTAGGCTTGTCATTTAACAATTTCTCTGCGCGTAATCTTTTGAATAAAGAAGCGTACAAACCATTGCCAATGGGTGATGGACAGAAGGTATCCTTACGATTACAAGGAAGCACTTATTTTCAAACGTATAGTGTATCATTTTCTGAACCTTGGTTTGGACAAAAAAAACCGGTACAATTTAGCACCTCATTATCGTATAGTAAACAGTTTTTAAATAATTATGTCACACAAAGAGTTGATAAAACTAAAAGCTTTAATATATTAACCTTATCGGTAGGATTAGCAAAAAGGCTAACTGTGCCAGATGATTTCTTTGTATTGTCACAATCTGTAAGCTACCAACATTATGATTTGCATAATTATAATACAGGGTTATTTACTTTTGGAAACGGAACATCAAGAAATTTAGCTTATACGATTGGTTTAACAAGAAGTAATAAAGGAGTAAATCCTATATTCCCTACTTATGGATCAGAGTTTAGCATTTCTGCAAAAGTAACACCTCCTTATTCGTTATTAAATGGAACTGATTATGCTACATTAGGAGATAAAGAAGAGTATAAATTAAAAAATACTGTTGACAGATCAAATACACCAGATGCAAACGGAAATACGGTTAAAATTGGAGACTATGTTGATGCAGCCGGAAACAAAGTATTCAGCTACCAAGATGCAGCTGCAGATCCTGCATTAGTTGATCAAAAGAAATTTAATTGGTTAGAATATTACAAAATAAAGTTCAAAGCAGACTGGTACACAAAAATTTATGGTAAATTAGTACTTAGAACACTAACTGAATTTGGATTCCTTGGAGCATACAACCAAGACCGAGGCGTTGTGCCATTTGAACGATTTTATGTGGGTGGTGATGGATTAGCAAATTACTCGATGGATGGTAGAGAAACTATACAGTTAAGAGGCTATCCAAATAACTCTTTGACACCGGTAAACAGTGCAGGAGAGCAAATTGGAGCAACAGTATATAATAAATTTTCATTGGAAATGCGTTATCCTATTACATTGAAATCATCTGCATCTATTTATGCTTTGACTTTCTTGGAAGCGGGTTCTTCTTATAAAGATTTTAAAAGCTATAATCCGTTTGCATTAAGTCGTTCTGCTGGAGCTGGATTACGTGTATTTATGCCGGCGTTTGGATTATTAGGTATTGATTTTGGTTATGGCTTTGATGCTTTACCAGGAACATCAAAACCTAACGGATGGGAAACACACTTTATCATCGGACAACAATTTTAAAAAAATGACATAAAATTTTCTAATACTATACCGTTATGAGAAAACAATTTTTATTTCCATTTTTAGCCTTTATCGTACTAAGTACAATGAATGGGCAAACCAGAGGCACCAAAATAGGCTACATTGACATGGAGTACATTTTACAAAATGTTACCGACTATACTGAAGCCAAGAGTCAATTAGATCAAAAAGCCCAAAAATGGAAGCAGGAAATTGAGGTAAAAAAAATTGAGGTCAATAAACTTAAAGATGCTTTAAAAGCTGAAAAAGCTTTATTAACGAAACAACTAATCGATGAAAGAGAAACAGAGATCAAGTTTCTTGAAGGCGAAATAATAGATTATCAGCAAAAAAGATTTGGACCAAACGGTGATTTAATACAACAAAAATTAGTTTTGGCAAAGCCAATTCAAGACCAAGTATTTACTGCCATTCAAGACATAGCAGAAGCAAAGAAATATGATTTTATCTTTGACAAATCCTCTGATTTGACCATGCTTTTCACAGCAAAAAGATTTGACATTAGCGAACAGGTTTTACGCGTACTGAATCGTACTGAAAAAAGAGAACAGTTGACTAAAAAACAACTTAAAGATCAGGAAACGAAAGAAAGTAAAGAAGATGCGGTAGATGAAAATCCAGTTTTAGCGGATAGAAAAAAAGCATTAGACGATAAAAAAGCGGCAAGAGATCAGGTTATTGCTGATAGAAAATTGCTTCAGGAACAAAAGAAAAAAGAATTTGAGGATAGAAGAAATCAACTTCTATCCGAAAGAGAAGCTAAAAAAAATGGCACGGTTTCTGCCTCATCTAAATCAGAGGAAACAAAAACAACTGCAGTTGCAAATGACTCCGCTAAATTAGCTTCAAAAAAAGTTATTGAGGACACTAAAATCAAGCAAGCCGCAGACAGAGCCACAACTTTAGAAGAGCGTAAAAAAGTAATCGAAGATCGTAAAAAAGCTTTAGAAGAAAAAAAGAAAAAAATACTGGAAGAAAGAGAAGCGCTGAAAAAAGCCAAAGCTGAAAAATTAAAAGAAAATACAAACAAAAATTAATATTAAATATTTTAAAAACGATGAAACAAATTAAAACTTTACTAATTGCCGCTATACTATTCTTTGGCGCAAATCAAACAATTAATGCACAAGCAAAAACAGCACATGTTGATGTAAGTGAAATTATGGCAAAAATGCCAGCTATGATAGACGCTCAAAAACAATTGGAAAAATTGAGTGGTACTTATGATGCGAATTATAAAAAAATGGTTGAAGAATACCAAACAAAATTAAAAAAATACGATTCAGAATCAGCAACAGTAACTGAAGCAGTAAATGGAGAACGTTCAAAAGAAGTTCAAGATATGCAAAAAAGAATTGTTGATTTTAGAGACAATGCTCAAAAAGAATTGCAACAAAAAGAATCTGATATTGTAAAACCATTGATGGATAAAGTAAGATTGTCAATCCAAAAAGTAGGTAAAGCAAAAGGATTCCAATATGTATTAGATGGTTCTACACTTTTATTAGCTGACGGTCCAAACTTGACTGCTGATGTGAAAAAAGATTTAGGATTTTAAAAATCACACCATTTAGATTATAAAAACTGCTCACCCTATTTTTGGGAATGAGCAGTTTTTTTTTAAAAATATTTTTTAGGATATTTACATTCTAGCCCTTAACTTTGTTTCTATGCATAACGATCAACCTATAGGAATTTTCGACTCCGGCATTGGCGGAACCTCCATTTGGAAAGAAATACATCATTTACTTCCCAATGAAAAAACAATATACCTAGCCGACAGCAAAAATGCGCCTTATGGTCAGAAATCAAAAGAGGAGATTATCGCATTAAGCATAAAGAATACTGAATTATTGCTTAAGATGAACTGCAAATTGATAGTAGTGGCTTGCAACACCGCAACTACTAATGCTATTCGTGAATTACGCGAAAAGTATGACGTTCCTTTCATAGGCATCGAACCGGCCATAAAACCTGCTGCAACACATTCTAAGACACAAATCATAGGCATACTTGCTACACAAGGAACATTGAATAGCGAGCTTTTTAATAAAACTACAGAGAAATATCAAGATACCAAAATAATTGAACAAGTAGGTCATGGATTAGTGCAGCTGATTGAAAATGGCGATATCAATTCGCCAGAAATGACCCAATTACTTACCTCCTATCTCGCACCTATGATTGAGGCTAACATCGATTATCTGGTCTTGGGATGTAGTCATTATCCGTATTTGATTCCTCAAATAAAAAAGATACTGCCAGAACATATCCATATCATCGATTCAGGGGAAGCTGTTGCTAAACAAACGCAAAAAATATTACAAGAAAAAATAGGTTTCTCATCCGCTGAAAAAACTGAGCCCATTTTTTACACTAATACCGATTCAAAAGTATTATCTAAAATTCTAGAGAATAAATACACCGTCGAAAAAATTGATTTTTAAAAAATTCTTATTATTATTCCTTGAACCAACTGGAATACATCACGTAATTATTGGAAATACGTTCAATTTCCCCTGCAAAATCAGATTGGTCAATATCTTTCACCTTTTTGGCAGGAACACCAGCCCAAATCGATCCAGAACCTATAACTGTATTTTGGGTAATAACAGCTCCAGCTGCCACAATAGAATTACTTTCAATAATACAATTATCCATTACAATAGCTCCCATTCCAATCAATACATTGTCATGAACTGTGCAACCATGTACAATGGCATTATGACCAATTGAAACATTATTCCCTATTATTGTTGGATGCTTTTTATACGTACAATGAATAATAGCACCATCCTGAATATTAACTTTATTTCCTATTTTAATAAAGTTCACATCGCCTCTTATTACAGCATTAAACCATACACTACAAGAGGAACCAAAACTAACATCACCAACAATAGTAGCATTCTCGGCTACATAACAATCCTCCGGTATCGAAGGAGATTTTCCGTTTACAGACTTAATTAACATGGATATAAAGTAAAATTAATTTATTGCAGGACAATAGCATTCATATTTTTCAGGTTTGCAAAACAAATTGATTCCTAAAGTAATTTGGTGATAGCCACCATTATCAAATTTCATAGCTCCTGATACATGCGAATAAGTATAGGCGAACATGAAATTATTAAAATTAACCCCAACAATTGGAGTGAAATACTGAAGACGCTGCTTTGAAACTCCCGAACCATTCGTATATTCAGCACTATCAAAACTTCTACGATAAGACAAACCTCCCCATAGTTTTCCGAAATCAAAATTTTTATAGGCTTTCATATTAATGTCAATTGATTTCTCCTTAGTTTTTTCTACTAATTGGAATAAGATTGATGGCTCCCATAATATTCTATCCTGATCTCCAAAAACATAACCCGAACTAAATAAATATTTTCTCAAATTATCGCTTTCGTATTCTGTATAAATATCCCTTCTGGTTTCAATCGCATTCTTCACTGTTCCATGGACATAAAAATCTAAGTAATTGTAAGAAGCACCAAAATCAATGTTGAAATAAGAATCTTTTTGTACAATTGTGCCGTCAATAATGGGATCAAAATCACCAGACTGTCTAAACTCTGTTTCGTCTAATTGGCTCTGAATTAAACCTCCGCTAATCCCAAAAGACAATTGATTCAAATCAATTTCATCTCTAGAAAACATAAGATGATAAGCATATGTAAACTTTACCCCTTTCTGGGAATGATATCCATTTTTATCATTAAAAAGAATAATTCCAGCCCCTGCTTTTTCACCTACTCTTCCATTAAAGCTCAGTGTTTGAAGCTCCGGAGCATCTTCCTGGCCAAACCATTGTTTACGAGCAGTAAGCCTTATTTTAGCACAATTTGCAGCACCAGCCATTGATGGGTGAATCAAATAATAATTATCGGATAAATAATCGGAATAAACGGCAACTCCCTCTTGTGCAAAGGAACAGTGAGACATAAAAAAAAGAAAGGCTATGAGTCTAATTTTGTTATACATTGTAATACAATTATATAAGATGAGTGTGAAACCAAAAAATTTACAATAACCAGTTAGATAACTAAATTTTTGTTAATTTATTTTATTAATATTCAAATATAGCGATTCGTGGAAAATATCTTTACTAAATTTGTAGAAATTTACAAAGATCATGACAAAAATTAGTATAAAAGAAACACAAAACCCAACCATACTCAAATTTGAATTCCCAGATTTTATAACTCAAAACGAGAGCTTTGAATTCAAAAACATAGATGAAGCTAAAGCTTCTCCCCTTGCACAACAATTATTTTACCTGCCATTTGTAAAAACAATTTACATCTCGGGGAATTTTATGGCAATCGAGAAGTACAGTATTGTAGAATGGGACGATGTTAAGGATGCCGTTGCGGAACAAATAGAGATATTTGTAAGCAATGGTGGCACAATCATCAATATTGACGAAAATAAAACAAAAAAACAACCCGTAACTGTTTACGGAGAAACAACTCCTAATCCAGCAGCTTTAAAATTTGTGGTTAGCAAAATGTTAACAAAAAACGCTATTGAATTTAAGAATATTGATCAAACTGGCCCTTCGCCATTGGCAAAAGAATTATTCAAATTTCCTTACGTGAAAGAAGTTTTTATAGACGAAAACTATATCTCTGTCACTAAATATGAAATCAATGAATGGCAAGAAATAACTTTAGAATTAAGAAGTTTTATCAAACAGTACATTGAAAATGGCGGAACTGTTTTAGATGAAAATTTCATTCAAACGGTTACAGCAAAAGAAGATACCAAAGCAAAAGAATTTGATAATCTTGATGTGACTTCACAACAAATCATCAACATATTGGAGGAGTATGTAAAACCTGCCGTACAAGCTGACGGTGGAAATATCGCATTCGATTCCTATAACGAAACCGACAAAACCGTAAAAGTTATTTTGCAAGGTGCATGTAGTGGCTGCCCTTCATCTACATTTACCTTAAAAAGTGGTATAGAAAACATGCTAAAAAGCATGCTTAACGATAATAACATAAAGGTTGAAGCAGTAAACGCTTAAATCACAACTTACTGACAACGTTAATATTACATTAAAAAATACCTGATTTTAAATTAATCTTTAGAAAAATTTTGGTACATTTAATATCTAATTTAACACCTAGAAATTATGTCAGTATTAAAAGTAATTGAAGTACTTTCCAATTCAGAAATTAGTTGGGAAGACGCAGCTCGAAAAGGAGTTGCCAAGGCGGCTACATCGTTAAAAAACATACGATCTGCATATATTAAAGACCACAGTGCAGCCGTTAAAGATGGTAAGATTACAGAATATAGAGTAAATTTAAAATTAACATTCGAACTCGAATAGATTAATTTTAAGACAAAATTTAAGCGTTTCATTTGAAACGCTTTTTTTTATGTAAAAATAAATTCTCTTTTTTTTCAAAAAACTGATTTTATGCATGCCCACAACAAAACCTATTTAACGTCAAACACTGATTTTCAGCAAATTATTAACGATACATTAGAACAATCTTAGAAAAAATTGCTTAATATTGTAAGACTAATCAAATAAATATATCATGGGAGTATTATCATTTTTAAAGAATTTGTTTGGCTCAGCCAAAGAATCAGCCGGAGAATTGGTTGACAAAGCCGAAACAACTTTTGATCAGGCAAAAGAGAAAGCAGCACCTTATATTGAAAAAGCAGAGACTTTTACAGAGGAAACGTTTGATAAAGCAAAAGAAACCGCAACACCTTATTTTGAAAAAGCAGAATCATTTACTCATGATACAATAGAAAAAGTAAAAGAAACAGCGGCACCACTTATAGAGAACGCAGAAGAATATGCTAACAAAGCAAAGGAAGTAGTAAGCGAATATTCTGATAAAGCAGAAGATGCTTTTGCAAAAATGACAGGAAGTTCAAAAGCAACTGCTGAAGTAGTAGAAGAAAAAGTCGAAGATGCAGTAGATAAGTCTAAAACGGCTGTTGCAGAAACTGCTGAAGTTGCAAAAGACAAAGTTGAAGATATAGTAGATGAATCTAAGACAATTGCGTCAGAAACCGCTGAAACTATTTCTGAAAAAACAAGCGAATTTGCCAATGATGCCGATTCAGAAGCTACAGAAATAGCCAAAAAAACCATAAATAAAATAGAAGAAGACGCAGATTAGGTTATAAAAAAATAATTAATTTGTATTTTTGCGCTTCAAACTTAACCTTCTCCTATGAGAAGGTTTTTTATTATTAAAAAAATGAACTTAGATCCTAATCAACTTACTGATTACGCCAGCACTTTTGTTAAAGTATTAATTGATTATTCCCCTAAATTAATATCTGCATTTCTTATTCTGTTTGCAGGACTTTACACTATTCGGCTTATCAATAGATTCATTAGAAGCATGATGGTAAAAAGGGATCTGGACCCAACGCTGACTAAGTTTCTTTCGGATATTCTCCTCTGGGTTTTAAGGGTTTTATTATTTGTAACCTTTATTTCCAATCTGGGAATAGAAACCTCTTCGTTTGTCGCTATTCTCGGCGCAATGGGACTTGCTGTAGGTTTATCACTTCAAGGTTCATTATCCAATTTTGCAGGCGGAATGCTAATTATTCTGTTTAAACCATTCAAAGTTGGCCATACAATTGAAGCGCAAGGAGTTGTTGGAACAGTAAGCGAAATTCAAATATTTGTCACCAAATTAATCAATGCCAACAACCAAACAATTTTTGTTCCAAACGGATCTTTATCAAACGGCACTATCATAAATTACTCCTTACAAGGATTCAGAAGAGCTGATTTAACAATTGCCATTTCCTATGATACTGACATTAAAAAAGCAAAAAACATCATTACCGACGTTTTAAACAGCAATCCAAAGATACTTAAAACACCTGTTGCTGAAGTTTCCGTAAAAAACTTAACGGATAACGCAATCCAACTTGCGGTCAGACCTTGGGCAAATAATGAAGATTTTGCCGCCGTTTTCTCTGAGACTCTGGAGAGCTGCAAACTAGCATTTGATGCGGCAGGAATTGTTGTTCAACCTTATGTTAGAGAATCATCCAAGGTTAATTCTTAATTTTAATATCTTATTTTTTCGAAGTAGTAATCATAAAATCTTTTAAATAATAAGGCTCAAAATAAGCAACATCTACAGTGTCGCCTTTTTTGAATTTTTCAAAACTCAGCAAACTCATTTCTTTTGCAGATGGATATTTGATTTCCTCTAAAAAAATAAAGTTTTCTTTAGTCAAAACCGCTTTGCATTTCTCTGAACAATCACCCACAAAATAAATTGTTTCCTCTAATTCACTAAATGAATCTTCCGTGATTATTTCAGCCAAAATTGATCGTTTACTTTCTAAATTTGGAGTGAATATGGCGCTGTAGACTTCCATTCTTCTGGCATCAATCATTGGAATAATTAACCCATTTGAAACACTTACTCGCGAAGCTAACGTTTTCAATGTATCAACAGCAATTAAAGGAATACCCAAAGCATAACTCAGGCCTTTAGCTGCAGAAACGCCTATGCGCAATCCAGTATAAGAACCTGGACCTTGACTTACTGCGATAGCTGATAAATCATTGACTGTAATTCCTGCTTCTGCTATGATTTCTTCAATAAAAACATGCAATCGTTCGGCATGGGAATACCCTTCTTCAGCAATTTCTTTGCATAGGATTGTTTTTCCTTCTTTTGCAAGAGCAACAGAACAGTTTTTAGTTGCAGTTTCGATGTTTAGAATGTATTCCAATTTTATTTTAGATTTAGGATTTTAGATTCGTGAATCATAAAATCATAATTATTATTTTTCTATTTTTCCAAAAATTGTCATTCGGATAAAGAAGAAATCAGATAATGTGATTCTTTCTCTATCCGAATGACAAAGCTTAATTTATTTGTTTGTGAAAACACAATCACAGTACAAATCTCGTTATAAAACTTGGAATTTTAGATTTGCTTTCTAAAATTTTAAAAAAATTATTTCTTCTCTTTGTCTTTATCAGTTTTAAGTGTCACTTTATCTCCAGAATTCAAATCCTTTGATACCGTTGTATAAGGGCCCGTTATGACAACATCTCCTTTTTTAAGACCGGTTAAGACTTCAATATTAGTATCGTCTTGAATGCCCGTTTTTATGATTCTGATTTTTGCTTTATCTCCTACTTTCACAAAAACACATTCGAATTTTTTATCACTTTTAGGAGCTGCTTCTTTAACCTCTGTTTTAGAATCTGGCATCTTACCAACA
The DNA here is from genome assembly GCF_900142885.1 of Flavobacterium xinjiangense. GTDB lineage: Bacteria > Bacteroidota > Bacteroidia > Flavobacteriales > Flavobacteriaceae > Flavobacterium > Flavobacterium xinjiangense. The sequence goes on from NZ_FRCL01000001.1 coordinate 359,069, forward strand.
ACCACAGCCGTAGTATCTGACTTTACAACCACGGAACTAATAGGCACGGACAAAACATTATTTTTTGTTTTGGTAATTATATCAACCGTCGCTGTCATTCCTGGTCTAAAAGGAGAATACGTTGCTGGTCTTCCTTCTAGTAAATCTTGGTATGATTCTTTAAGTATTCTTACTTTCACTTTAAAATTAGTTACTTGATCAGCCGTTAAAGAAGAACTTGCCGAATTAGAAATACTCGTAACGATTCCTTTAAACTGTTTTTTCAAATAAGCATCAACTTCAACTTTTGCTTCATCACCTACTTTTATTTTTACAATATCATTTTCATTCACATCAACTTCAACTTCCATATTATTCAAGTTGGCAACTCTCATTATTTCGGTTCCAGCCATTTGTTGCGTTCCCAAAACGCGTTCCCCTAATTCTACATTTAGCATAGAAATCGTTCCATCTGCTGGAGCATAAATAACGGTACGGCCAAGATTGTCTCTGGCTTCATTTACAGAAGCGGAAGCACTTTGAACATTATAATAAGCAGTTTGTTTTGTTGCTTTTGCTACCTCAAAAGAAGCAACTGCTTTGTCCCAATCTGATTTGGATATAATTCCCTTTTCAAATAAAGTTTTGTTTCTGTCGTAACTTGATTTAGCTTCTTTAAAAGACGCATCGGCCTGACTTAATCCAGCTTTAGTTCCTGATAAATTGGCAACCGTTCTATTCAAACCAGATGTATATAAATCCGGATTAATTTTGACCAACAAATCACCTTTTTTAACTACCTGTCCTTCTTTTACAGATAATGAAATAATTTCTCCAGAAACCATTGAAGATATTTTTACTTCTATTTCAGGTTGAATTTTCCCCGTGGCAGAAACAGTTTCTATGATTGTTGATGTATTTACGGTAGTTATTTCTACCTCTTTCCCTTTATCTTTATTACCAATAACTCCCGTTTTTGAAAGTATTACCAATAATGCTATAATTGCTACTACGCTACCAATTAAGATATAAATTGTTTTTTTTGACATGTTAAATTAGTTTTTGATAATAGGAATTCCAAAATAGAATTCCAGTATTTTAATTTTAAAAATATAATCGTATTTGGTTCTTATAACTTCAGATTGTGCATTTGACAATAGGGTTTGCGATTGGTTAAAATCAAATGAATTCATTAAACCAACAGCATATTTTTCCTTAGCATAATTATAAGATTCCTGTCTGGATTCTAAAGCTGCAATGGAAGATTCATGAGCGTTCAATGCTCCTTTTGCATCCGTAAATGCAGTATACACATTTCTTTGCAAATCTAAATCCTGTTGTTCTAAAGCGATTTTTGATTTTTCTAAACTTACCTTAGAACGCTCCACATTATTTCTTGCAGAAAATCCATTAAATATAGGAATGGATAACTGTGCCCCAAAAGATTGTCCTTTATTATCACTAAATTGAGTCCAGAAAGGTGGAGCAGCACTCGTTACGACAACACCATTTGAAACAGAAATTACATCTGCGTAAGAAACCCTAGTGTTAAAATTATAAAACCCTTGAACAGCAGGCTGAAAACCCCCTTTTGCAATTGCGACATTTTTTTCGGCAATTTCTAAATTAGTTTGGGCGATTTTTAATTCCGTTCTGCTTTCCTTGGCCTTATCATAAATAGCCGTAGGAGTTTGAGCTAAAATATTATTTTCGTCTTTAACTGAAGTATTATCAATTACATCAAAATTTTCGAAGTCTTTTAATTGTAGTAATTGAGCTAAACTTAATTTAGAAATCAACAGCGCATTATCCGCAGCAATGACAGTTTGATTATTAGACGCTACTGTAGCTTTTATATCCAGTAAGTCTCCACGAGGAATTGATCCCGCTTTTACTAATTCTTCAGAACGGCTATATTGTTTTTCGTTGAACGCCTTTTGTTCCTGTTGCACTTTTAGGTTTTCTTTATTAAAAAGAATTTGCAAAAAAGCGTTAGCGACATTTAACGCGACATCTTCTCTCATTTTCAATAACTGATATTTCGCAGCAATGATAGAGAGATTAGCTTTTCGCAGTGTGTTTTGGTTTTGCAGTCCTTTATAAATATCTATCCCAACACTTGCTCCTGCTGAAGTAAACTGTGAAGTTTGATTTCTTAGGAGTCCTGTCGTAATATCCTGATTCAAACCAATATTCCAGGAATGAGAAGCATTAGCATTAACAGATGGCAGAAAATTCCCTATAGCTCCTTTTTTATCAATCATTGCCGTTTTAGAATCTAATTCAGTTTGCTTGATTGAAATATTATTTTGCACGGCATAATTTACGCATTCTTCCAAGGTCCACTTTTTAGATTGCGCCTGAGTAGCCAATCCAAACAGGGCAATAAAAATGAAACTTATACAACTCTTTTTTTTCATATTCATTTGATAAAAATACAGCAACAGCACTGTACAAATTTAACATTTTTTAAAAACTATTTATTTTTTTACGCTCCGATTTATCTGTTAATCGCTTACTACTTTAGACAATAATTTTTAACTTTTATTAAAAAAAACTATAATTTAATTTTCAAATTCAATGCTAATGCCGCCAATTATTCAACACTGTTCCTAATTCTCAAAATAAATTCTACCACAAAAAAAGCTACTTTTCCTGATAATATACCAATAAGACATAATAGCTATCAAAATGTTACAGTTTAACTCTAAAATATAATTGTTTTCTTAATTTTGTTGCTTGAAATAAAAACAAAATGCTAAAATTCTTTTCGATTCTACTTGTTATTCTATTTATCGTATCGGTTTCCGGTTGTTCCACTTCCCAAAAGATAGCGACCCTAAAACCGGAACCTGATGATGCCGTTCCTTTGGTTTACGAAAATGTTCCATCTTTTATTAATTTACCCATTAGTGTAAAACTGAAGGATATTGAGAACCAAACTAACGCATTATTGAATGGTTTGATTTACGAAGACAACAACATTGAAGACGATGATATTGAAATGAAAATTTGGAAACTGGCACCGATTACAATCGTGAACGATCATGGGGTTTCCGGAGAAAGAATAAAAACAATTTTACCATTAAAAGCTATCGTAAAATACAGAATTGGCACAAAAAAACTTGGCATTTCATTTTATGATACCAGAGAATTCAATCTAAACGGGGTAGTGACTTTACTAAGCGATGTTAATTTAACCAATTGGAAACTAAACACTATAACAGAATTAAAATCATTAGATTGGAATGAAAGTCCTACGATGACCGTTTTTGGTAAAAATGTACCAGTTACTTATTTAATTAATCCAGGTGTTAAGCTTTTTAAATCAAAAATTGAAAAGAAGATTGACAGTGCGATTGAAAAATCAATGGATTTTAAACCTAATGTTCTGGCTGCTTTAGAAAAAATTTGTACTCCTTTTGAGATGAGTGACGTATACCATAGTTGGCTTCGGATTGTTCCTATCGAAATTTACTCTACTAATGCCAAACTGAAAAACGACACTTTCCTGCTAGAAATGGGAATGAAATGCAATATGGAAACGTTGATAGGAAGTAAACCTGAATCTAAATTTGACGCAACAAAAATCATTTTGAAATCGGTTACTAAAATCCCACAAGAAATAACAGCTAATATAGTGGCCGTTTCAACCTATCAAGAGGCTTCAAAAATAATGACCAAGAATTTTTCCGGACAGGAATTTGGATCCGGCAGCAATAAAATAAAAGTACAAAACGTAGCCATTTGGCAAAAAAAAGCTAAAATGATAATTGCTTTAGATGTTACGGGATCTGTGAACGGAACCATTTATTTAGCAGGTTTCCCACAGTATAATGAACAAACGAAAGAAGTATTTTTTGATCAATTAGATTATGCTCTAGACACTAAAAACAAATTGATACGCACTGCCAACTGGCTTACTCAAGCATTAGTTTTAAGAAAAATTCAACAAAGTTGTCGTTACTCGATAAAACCAAATTTAGAAGAAGGCAAACAAAGCATGATGAAATATTTAAAAAATTATTCTCCCATGCTAGGTGTTTATATAAACGGAAAAATGGAAGACATTCAATTCCAAAAAATTGAATTAACCAATCAAGCCATTATTGCGTTTATAAAAGTAAAAGGAACTGTAAATGTATCCGTAAATGGCCTAAAGTAGATGAATATTACAAATAATTAACTTTAACCGAAATAAGGTTATTTTTTATTCTTTCGCATACGATAAACAGCATAACCAATACCTCCAACAAGTAAGTAAGGTATCACCATTAGATAAACAATTCCGTCATTTACGGCAGCCGCTTTCGTTTTATTTCCCTCACTATTTAATGCAGCGCGACACATGGCACATTGAGCTTGGGAATTTATAGGAAAAAGGAAAGAGACAAGAAGAAAGAATAATACAACCCTTTTTCCTGAAAAAAATTTTCCTTGTGTCTTGCGTATTGTTTCTGTATTAAGCATAATAAGGGGAAATCATTAAATAGACTATTACACCGGTAACGGCAACATACAACCATATTGGGAACGTAATTTTGGCAATCTTTTTATGTTTATCAAATTTAGTCGCCAAAGCACGTACATAAGTTACTAAAACTAGGGGAATAATCGCAATTGATAAAATTATGTGTGTAATTAAAATTAAAAAATAAACTAATCTTAAGTTTCCCACATTCAATTTTTCAGCAACATCTAATTCGCCATTGTGATTTACATCTCCAAATATAGTGGAGTCGGCAGTCATATGATAGGCAACATACATCACTAAAAAAGCAATAGAGCAACCAATTGCAAATTTCATCAGATTCTCATGAAGCGCTCTTTTACCATTTTTGACAGCGACAACAGCCGAAACTAATAAGACAGCAGTAACGCCATTAATTGTAGCATATATGGAAGGTAAAAAATCCAAAGGAGCAACATGAATACCAAAATCTTTAAGTTTCACCTTAAAAAGTACAGCAACCGCAACAGGAATTACTATAGAAAGGATAATGATCCATTTATTATATTTTTGTTCAATCGAATTCTCTTCCATCTTAATCTTTTAATAAAATATTAATATCTTGTTGAATATCTCTAACTCCATTTTTATCTAAACCGTCATAATACAAAATTGGATTCCCAAAATCATCTCTTCTGCAACGAATATCTCCGTTTTTATCTACTAACGCAAACAAACCAGAATGCTCAAAACCGCCATTTACTTTACTATTTTCGCCAGCGTAAAGATTAAAACCCTTGTTAGCTAAATTAAAAATATAAGCTCTGTCGCCCGTCAAGAAATTCCAATTAGATGACTTTACCCCTAGTAATTTTGCATGGGCTTTCAAAACATCAGGAGTATCGTGTGATGGATCTATTGTGATAGAAACAATCCCGAAATTTGGATTCCCAAAAAATTTATTTTCAATAGCCAACATACTCAAATTCATTTTTGGACAAATGGAAGGGCAAGTGGTAAAGAAAAACTCAAGAACATAAACTTTGCCTTTGTACGTTTCATTAGTGATTTTTTTATTGTCCTGATTAACCAATTCAAACTTTGGAGCCGGACCAATTTTTACTAATTTTTGATCATTCTTAGACGCTGAACCAATCTTATCCAAACGATCTCCTTTTACGACATCATTATTTTGTATTCTTTCTACTATTTTTGGCACCGCGTATATTCCAAAAAGCAGGATAATAAATGAAATACCTATATATGATTTATTTTTAAGCATAGTTTCTCAGAATTAAAGTTCTTTAGTGGCATTATGATTTTTTTTAAGCGCAGCACGATATTCGTACAAAATAACTTTAAAATCATCCAACATTTCATTACTCAATTCGGCTAAATGGAATGTATTGTATCCTTCTTTGTAATCTTTCTTTTCTTTTCTTCCTCTCAAATTTCTTTCCTTATCCAATATATACACATTTGGAGTTCCGAAGTTTTTATCCAATTTCCCAACTAATTGTAACTGGTCATAATAAGCAGTAATTTCCTGAGGCGAAGTAAAAAGAAAATGCCATTGAGAAACATCAGTAAAATCATCTAAAGCATCTATGATTTTTTTCCCTTCATTTTCCGTTCCTAAAGGACAAATAACAACAAATTGTAAGTCTGCAAAATCATGATATCTTTGGTAAATTTTTTCATTTAGATTGAAATAATTACCTCTATTTTTTAAAAGTTCCGTCCCTGAAAAACCTAGAATAGTAATTTTTTTATTCAAGCTGACTTTCTCTCCATTTAGAGATTTCCATTGACCAAAATCAGCAACTTTAGGAGTGATTACAGGTAATTTGGTAAAACTATTTATTCCGGATGCGAAAAAAAGATAAGCGACAATAGGCAAAATAAAAAGCACAAAAAGAACGATATTTTTTTTCATTTTTTCGATAATATTTAAAGTACAAAAATAAAAAAAGGCACGCAATGCGCACCCTTTTATTGAATTAATATCTTGTTAAAAATTCCATTTGATAGTAGAATTCTTAAAAACCTCATAAATATAATTCCCCTCAGTCAAAAGAATGAAAAGCAAATATAATACTAGAAAAATTACTGGTAAAACAACAGCGTTTTTTAAGGTACTTTTTTCGCCTTCCATGTGCATGAAGGCCCATACAATAAAATATGCTTTTACAAGTGTTAAGATTATAAACAACCAGTTTAACAAACTCATTGCCATAAAACTATTCATGTGAAGAACGTCTGGTTTGATAATTCCAAAAATTACCTCAACTATCGTTATAACAGACAACAGACCAAAAACGGTCCAAATCCTTTTTGTATTAGAAACATGTTCGTGTGACATAATGATAAATCTAAAATTAAACTAAGTAGAAAAATGTAAATACAAATACCCAAACTAAATCGACAAAGTGCCAGTATAAACCAACTTTCTCAACCATTTCGTAGCTTCTTCTTTTCTCATACGTACCTACAAGTACATTAAAGAATATTATGATATTTATAATTATCCCCGAAAATACGTGAAACCCGTGAAATCCAGTAATAAAGAAAAAGAAGTCAGCAAATAGTTTACTTCCGTATTCATTGTGAGTTAAATTAGCCCCTTCAACAACTAAACTGGCTTGAGTTAATCTCAATTCAGAATCTTTTCTGGAAAGAATTGTTTTATGCTTTTCTTTAGTGATTACCTCTGTTCTTATTAAAAGATCAGGGTGTGCTTTAAATCCCGCTTGAACTTCGGCAACAGAATAAGAAGGCAAAGACGATTCTGACATGAACCATTTTCCTTTACTTCTTGTCAACTGCTCTCTTTCCTCAGGCAATGTTGCAGCAAAATCAGCAAGAGCTACTCGATGCCCTTCTTTATCCACAAATTGAAGTAAACTACCTCCTTTTGTTTCAATTGCACCATATTCCCCTTTTATGAAATTTTTCCATTCCCAGGCTTGAGATCCAACGAAAATCATACCTCCGATAATGGTTAAAAACATATAAATAACAACTTTATCTTTTTTCATTTGATGACCAGCATCAACAGCCAAAACCATTGTTACAGATGAAAAAATCAAAATAAAAGTCATCAATGCCACATAATACATCGGAGCAGACACCCCGTGCATAAATGGAAAGTGTGTAAACACTTCATCGGCCAATGGCCAAGTTTCAATAAATTTGAATCTAGAAAATCCGTAAGCCGCTAGAAATCCAGAAAACGTTAAGGCATCTGATACGATAAAAAACCACATCATTAATTTACCATAACTTGCCTTCATTGGCTCATTGCCGCCTCCCCAAGTTTTCTCTTCACTATTTGCAGTAGTAACTGTCGCTTCCATAAAAGTTATTCGTTAAAAAGTTCCCAAATTTACGTTTTTTTCTTATTTAAAGAAATATAAAAATAAAAACAAATAAACCCACAATAAATCAAGAAAGTGCCAGTACATTGCACCCAGTTCAATTCCAAGGGTTTGAGATGAATTATATTTTTGTTTAAAATGATTATAAATTATAATTAGAAGAGAAATTACCCCACCAGCAAGGTGAATCAAGTGTACAACGGTAACAACATACAGAAATGTTGTTGTTATTGAACTTTCACTTCCGGTAAAATAATACCCGTTTTCGACTATTTGTCCAAACCCTACAAATTGCAAAATAACAAATAATATTCCCAATGCTAAAGTAGACAAAAGAAACTTAGTAGTGGCATTTTGATTGTCTTTTTGGATTGCTTTTTTTGCTAAATGAAAAGTAACACTACATCCTATAATTGCAACTGTGCTAAAATAAAACGCCGTTGGCAACTGAAAGTCTTTTAACCAATCTGCTCTAGATTTACTCACTACATAAGCACTGGTAAGTCCCGCAAACATCATTATCATGCTTACCATAGCAAAAAGCAATAGTAACTTATATGATCTTGCCTTTCTAGATTTGTGCTCTTCTGCGGTTGTCATTGTGATTTCCATAACTATCTTAAAAATTTATCAAATATATACACTAACTGTAACAATGTAATATACGAAACACTCACCAGCATCAATGTTCTTGCTGCTTTAGCACTTCGCTTTTTGTATAATTGCACTCCATAATACAGCATCCAAAGACCTAATAAAAACACCAATATGGCAGCTATAGGAGTAATAAACAACTGGCCCGTATAACCCAACGCCGGTAAAAGTGAAGCTATTATAAGCCAAACCGTATATAAAATAATCTGCAAAGCAGTTGATTTATCTTTTTTCCCCGTAGGCAGCATAAAGAAACCTGCTTTTTCATAATCTTCATACAAAAACCACCCGATTGCCCAAAAATGAGGAAACTGCCAGAAAAATTGAATCAAAAATAAAGTTCCTGCTTCTATACCAAATTCACCGGTTGCCGCAACCCATCCCAACATGAAAGGAATTGCCCCAGGAAAAGCTCCCACAAAAACAGACAATGAAGTCATTGTCTTCAAAGGCGTATAAACACTCGTGTAAAGAAAAATGGATATTGCTCCAAACATGGCAGTTTTAGAATTGATTGTATATAACAATACAATTCCAATAATAGTAAGAAGACTTGCAATAATCAAAGCCGTATTTGAAGACATTCGACCCGCCGGTACCGGACGATTTTTTGTTCGATCCATCAAAGCGTCTAAATCTTTTTCAATAACCTGATTAAAAGCATTTGAAGCTCCTACCATACAATATCCGCCTACGGCAAGTTTCAGCAATACCATCCAACTGAAAGAATGAATATCATTAATGCCAAGCATAAATCCTGCAATTGACGAAAACACTACGCTAACAGCGAGACGCGCCTTAGTTATCTCGCGGAAATCAATGTAAACAGACTTTAATGAAAGGGTATTTTGTGTTGCGTTCAATGCTAGTGGTTATTTGCTTTGTAAAAACTTTTGCAAAAGTAGTTTATCAAAAGGGATTAGACAAAAAACAATTCATAAAAAAGCTTCTTTAGAAATATAATAAACTAATAATCTAAATACCAATTAAAAACATCCGAACGTATTCCTAAAGTAAGCCAATTGGTACTTTGATTAAAAGTAGTTGCGGTATTCATTTTAGGATCAAAACTTCTGTAAATATAACTTCCAAAAAGCTTCAGGTTAGTAGATGGATTTATCAAATATCCTCCTTGAATATCAGCTATAAAAACAGCAGTTTTATTCCCCTGTCCAACTTTTACACCTGAATCAAAAGGTCTATTTTCATCATAATCCTTATAAATATTTCCTCCATAATTATAACTATCAGCAACCGTATCAAAATCTAACCCTCGAGTTCCTATTGTAAATTTTGCGTCACCATAATATCTTCCTTTATGATAACGGGCAATTGCTAAAAATTCTTTGAAATTCCCGCCCCATTGATGCCCTATACTTTGATTATTGTGCGCATAATTTGTAATAGGATTGCTATGAGAATAAACGTAAGGACGGACATGATTATATTCTAACTGCAATACTAAATTATCAACTTTAAATGCATTGTAATATTTAACCCCCAATTGGTACCCAAATTTATTTTTCCAACTGTTATCCCTTTTTTTAACCTCACCAAGAGAAAATTCATCCAACAGAAATTGACCATAGGCATTGATCTGATTGTTTACTTTATATTTATAAGTCAATCCTAAAAGTGCATTACCAGTTCTAGCCGAAGAGGCAAATTCAACAGAACGATAAAATATAATTGGATTTACAAAACTCATATCAAAACCTCTATCGTTAGTGTTAGTCCAGACTACAGACTCGAATAAACCGATGTTAAATCTATTTGACACATTCCAGCTCAAATAATGGTTTGCCATAAATTTCGTTGAATAGGTTCGCTCAAGAGTCGCCGCTGGTCTAACATCTTTGAGCCACATATAGGTGTTGGTATATTTTATTTTCCAAAAATTTGTGTTAATTTTCACATACGGATACGGACTTGCGCCATCACTTTCTAATAGTGAACGATAGCCATCTCCAATAAAATTTCTGCCATACCCCAGCTGTAAATCAATGTATTTATTGGCCGCAAAAGTTAAATTGGCTTCCGCCAAGGGAAAATCATATCCGTCAGTTTTAAACCTTTTGGCAATTCCCATACCTGGAATAATGGCAGGATCACCTCCCGCTGGCTTGATTGATTCTGCGTAACGGTTAAAATAATCAGCAAATCTTCCTTGGCTTTCAAAAACAGTTGCCGTAAAATTAATATCTTTCCCTAATCCTCCGCGAAAGTTTAATCCACGTGTATTTATATAAGTTCTTGAAACAGCACTATGAGTAGCTGCACCCACCCCCAAATCAAGAATAGGATTTAATGTAAACCAATAACCCTCCCCTTGAATTTCTACCGTACTTTCGTTCCATAACTTTCTAGACCACCAGCCAGAAGTATTTTTTTTAAGCTTTTCATTAACCGTCTTAAGATCATAATATTTTGAAACCTCCACATAAGTATAGGGCTTAGATGCTGTATGATTATTGCTGCCCACTTTATTTAAAGAAGCATCAAACTGAGAATAATAACTATGGGAAAAAGGAACGTTCAAATGGCTTTCAAACTCAGGGCTTCTAAATTTTTTATAAACTATACTATCTAATTCTGTCAATTGTTTCGTATCATTCTTTATAACTTCTGCGCGAACAAGTGCTTCTGATTCTAACTGTTCAGGGCTTTTTAAGGGTATTGCAATTGTAATGGTATATTTAGAGTAAGTAGGCTTACCGTTATATGTTGACGCTTTAATTTTGGGAAACCTAGCAAAAACCCTTTTAGTTTCTTTTATTAAATTTTCATCAACAGCATCCGTATAAATTACTTTAAAAGAGCCATTACTGTCTACTTCAAAAAGAACCTTGACATTACCTTGATAATTGGCTTGTTTTAAATTTTCCGGGACCTCAAAATTTTGAAAAATAAAATCCAATACTTTATTATAAAAACAGTTTTTTAATTCCGTGGATTGCAAATTTTCGCAATTTGAAAAAACAGGAAAACGCTCAGCAGAAGGATCTGATTGTAACGAACTATTATTTACTTCTTGTGAATAAATAAAAAACGAGTAAAATAATAAAAATACAGTTGACAAACCTTTTTTCATGTTGACTTTTTTTGTGAATTTAGTATTCAGAGCTAGATTCTTGCCCATTAGCAATTGATTTCGCACCGGAGGTGCCTATTCTTTTTACACCCAGTCGAATCATTTCAACCGCCTCCCCATATGTCCTTACTCCCCCTGCTGCTTTAACAGGTAGCGGCGAGGCATTTTCAAGCATCATAATAATAGAAGGAATCGTGGCGCCATTAGGCAAATTGTTTTCTGTTTTATAAAAGCCAGTGGATGATTTTACAAAGACATTAGGAAATGATTCTTGTTTAAAATTTGAAACAACAATGTTTTTAATAAAAGCTGACAATTGTATAATTTGTTTATCATCAAGTGCAGCTACTTCTATAATCCATTTTACGACTTTCCCATTATCTAAACCTAATTGTGTGCATTTTAAAATTTCATCCTTCACCAAATCTAATTCACCACGCTTGAATGCTTCATAATTGCAAACAAAATCTAAATCATCGGCTCCATCTTTAATTGCTTGTATCGCTTCTTTAAGTTTTTCTTCTGCGTTAGACTTTCCTTCTGGAAAATCAATCACTGTTCCAATTTGCAAAATTGAATTGGCGTCAGTAATCATTTTTTTGGCCATTGAAACCATATCAGGACGAATCATTATGAGTTTAAATTGTTCCTCAATAGCTTCCTGAATATTGTTTTTGACTACAATAGCATTCTCAACTTCACTAAGTCCAGCTTGAGTTGCCGTTTTTAAATAGGTTGCGTCCAGATATTGTTTAATATTCATTGTTCTTTTGGTTTTATAATGATATAAGGTCTAATGAGCAAAAATACATTTTAAATTCACATATTTTTAATATAAACATTTACTTTTTGTACTTACTAACCCTTTTAACACATCCATTATTAACAACGAAATGTTCAAGTATAAAAAATCCCACCTAAGTGGGATTATATTATCTGCTATATTTTATCTACACTACGATACTTATTAAATATTAAAACGATGCAAACTGCCAAAATTGCTCCTGCCATATTTGCCAGAACATCAATAAAATCTGCTCTTCTGGTTGTCGTACAGCACCCTTGCAATATTTCTATTCCTATTCCAAAAAAAACAGAAAAAACAAATGAAATGCATAAAGGCTTAAGAAGGTTTGAACCTAACTGTTTTTTAAAAAACAAAAACCAAAATACCGTAAATACAAAATGAAAGCTTGCATGTACAAATTTATCTAAATAGAGTATACTTACACTTGGAAGATTACTTGAAGGCGTTAAGCAAAAATACGCTATCACTCCTGTCCAAGATAAAGCTATCCAAAAGTACAGTAATTTAGGCACCAATAAGTTCTTTGTATGATTCACTCGAAAGCAATGAATCAACTTCATCCATTTTAGCAACTTTAATCTTTATCATCCACCCTGCGCCATAAGGATCAGAATTGACAACTTCCGGCGTACTTTCTAATGAGTCATTAAAAGCGACAATTTCTCCTGACAAAGGAAGAAATAAATCAGAAACCGTCTTAACCGCTTCAACTGTACCAAAAACCTCATCTTTTTCTAAAGTTTGGTCTAAAGTTTCTACCTCAACATATACGATATCTCCTAATTCTTTTTGTGCAAAATGAGTAATTCCTACTGTTGCAATATCACCTTCTAAACTAACCCATTCGTGATCTTTTGTGTACTTTAAATTTGCTGGTATATTCATAAAAATATTTATTGATAATTACTATTTACTAATTGAAATTTTATGCGACAAATGTAACAATCTCAATTCAAATCACCTTTAGATTTTAAGAAAATTAATTGCCAAAATTATATCGCATCGTAAATCCAGATCGAATGTTGGTTAATGGAAATGAAGTTGATATTACGGCTTTCGAAAAGGAATGATCATAGTAGAAAATTGCAGTCAAGTTTTTACTGAAAGCATAATCAGCAGTAAATTTTACTGACCAAATATTTTGCCCTCCGGCTAATTGATTATTATCATAATCCAAATAACGAACAATTGTTTGATTATTACGGTATGATAAATCCCCTTTTATGTTAATATCACTTTTTATTATCCCCGTAGGATTATCAGCCAACCTGGAAGAAAAAATTACATCCTTAAATCGATACCCTAGTCCAACAACGTATTCTATTCCTTTAACCTCGGTCAATAAATTATTATCAAAACTCATGGATAACGCTCTGTCTTTCTTTATTTCAGTAAGTATTTTTAATGAATTTTTTAATTCAAAATCCATTCTAATAAGCGGACTGAATTGCTCCACTAAATTGATATTAGACATAATTGTCTTATTGAAAAAATTTCCGCTTGCATCCACTCCATCCGGGTTTTTATCATATTCAAAATTAGACCTAAATGCATTAATTGTATAAGAAGCTCGGTAACCATGCTGCATAGAAAAACGCTTGAAATTTTCTTTGAAAAAACTATAACGCATCAATCCATTATATTTCACAGCCCAGTTTGGTATTGGAAAACTTCTGAAAATTCCAAGAGAAACATCCGAAGCATTAGAACCGGAATAAGAGGCTAAAAAAGCAGGTAATAATACCGCTTGATTATTTTTACCATATCCTAATGGATAACCTTCAGCATCGAGATTAGCCGGGTTATTTACGTCTATCCCACGTTGTGAAGCCAATCGATTCGCAACAGTGAGTCTATTAATTCTAAAATCATCAAAAGCTGCAGATCCATTCTCATCACTCGTCGAAAATGCTGTTTTTATTAGAACAGTCGATATAGAAAAAAGACCGTAACTATAAGGCGATTGAGGTATGTACCCATCTTGAATATCAACTCTATATTGTTCCGAGGAATTTCTAGAATAAGCTCTATCCAAAGACAAATCAATTTTTAAGTCCGGAAATAAATCAACATTTGCTGTTGCCTTAAATATTCTATTTTTTACTTGGGTAAAATTCTGATTGAATTCTTGATAATTGGTCAACCATCCATTTCGGGCCGCTTCATATCGCACGTCATCTTGGCTACCAAAAATAAAACCCAATGAAGGTCTTGATGACCCTAAAAACCCAATCCCTGGAGTATATCCCGGTAATACTGTACCACTATTCTCCGTGTAATTCATTTGAACATTTTTAACACTGGTCAAAACCCCAATCAAACCGTCTACAAATTCATTGTTTTTCGCAGGTTGTTGATTGTTTGTATTCACCACTTTTTCTCCTGGTTTTGGAATAGCGGCTTTAGGTTTAGGAACTGACTTATTTGTGTTTTTTGACACTCCTAAATACTTATATAATAAATCCATGTTGAACGCAGCATTCAAATTATTTGAACTTGCGTTTTGAATCGTATTCCCCAAATTATAATTATTCCCGTCAATTTCTATTTGAGACAGTGCATTAGAAGATCGTTGCCAGCTGTAATCTCCCTTATAGGAATAATTAGCTTTTACAAAACTAAACAGCGGAATTTTATTAATTGGCAGTTCATAGTTCAACACTAATTGTTGCATATGTTGATTAGGATCTCCAATATCCCAATAACTATCCCAAATCGTAAAAGAATCAATGGGTTCATTGTTCTCGTTCAAATAATTTTTGACAATATTACTGGATGAAGCTGTATAATTTAATTTTAAAGATTTTGTCAAATTAAAATTAAACCCATATTGATAATTGAACGCAAAATTTCTTCGATACAAAGGATCAAGTCCTATTCCTTCCACATCAACTTGTCTAAATTGCTGACGGTTGTATTGCCTGTTAATATTAGAATTAAATGAAATATTGGAAGGCAAATAATTAAAATTAAAATCACTTAACAATTTCCAATAACTGCTTTTTTTCATGAAAGCGGTTTTCTTAAAAGGCTCCACTGGTTTAGGTTGAAAAGTAAAGCCATAATCAACCGATGAACTTACATGCTGATCGATATAATCTTCAATTTCAAAATCATGTCGTTCCACTTCATTAATAGATTGCGAAAAGGTGAAATTTTCTACATCATAAACATGTTGTTTTTGCTCCGGGCTTCTTTCTTTTCGAACTCCTATAAAGTTGATACTTGTTCGTTTTGTATAATCCGTTGCTCTGCTTTTAATATTATCTCTTTCAGCTTGATTATCGGTATTGTCCAATAGTTGTTTTAGCTTAATATCTTGATTGAAAGGATCATATTCCGGTGTAATCATTTCTTCGCCAACAGCATAATTAAAAGGTAAATTCACCCCCCATTTTGGAGGTAATAGTTTACCAAGATTCAAATTCGTTACTATATTGTATTGCTGCGTATCCTCACGGCTTCTTTCATTTGGCCCTTGTTCTAACGCTCCAAAACCAATTGTACTCATTTTACCTGTGGCAGAAACTGTGGCAAAATCCGCAAGATTTGAATCTACATTCAGCACCGCAGCCATACCGCCTTGATTATCCATATCGGCGATACGCAATTCATTGAACCAAACCTCCCCTTTAATATCCTGATGCGTTTCATTACTCTTAACACCAACCATTAAAGTTCTAACTTGACCAAAATTAGGGTTCCCTTTTATCCCTAATCTCAATTTATTAGGTTTATTGGATAATGATGGATCCAGTTTATCATCATCTTCATATTTATAATAAATTCCGTCCAATGGCAAATCATTTGGATTTACACTCATAGCCAAAATCTTCAATTTGGTTAATAAAGCTAAAGACAAATCAATTTCATTATCCTCTGGCCAAACCGCTTCGGCACTTAAAGCAGAGCAATCAGAAGTTGACGAAGAAGAAGGCTTCGTTATTTTTAAGGGAATTTCTATCTGGTAGAAATTTTGCGTAAAGTCATTTCCAAAACGTATAAAACCTACCATTTGATCATCCTGAAGTGCAATTTCATTTGGCAAAGACTCTGCATGCAAAAACATTTTTAATTTTTTGAACTGACGCATGTCGATACTTACATTTTTAAAGACAGCTCTTGAATCGTTTGGTTCCAATCCATCTCCAGAAACTCTTAACGCTAAAGATTGCTCGTTTTGATTAATAACCGTGTTGTTGTTGTACAGTTGCTCTCTTACAACCCCCGGCGGAGTTATATAATTTACTGGACATCTCTCATTGTTTTCTTGAACATTAACCGCTAATACATCTAAGTCAGTTTTGTCATCAAGTACATTGGTGTCATTAAAATCAAGTGTATTTGTATATCGTCTCCATTCACCCCTTACTAAATCTAAGGCTCCAAAACGAACTGTCACCTTATCATTAAAACCAGTCATAAACATTCTCATGAAACGTATCGATCTAAAATCGGAAATATTTCCAATCGTATTTTCAGGTTGTGAAACTGGTACTTTAAACTGAATCCATCTTGCATCTGTTACAGAACCGTTTGCCAAAGTCACCTGCGTATTTCTAATATCAGTAATGTAATTTTGTCCTATACTCATATTTGGCTTGACATCAATACTATATTCATAATACGCATTGATAGTATTCATGGTATTGTCCCTGTTAATATCCTCCACATCTGGAACCGTGGAAGCTCCTCTGTTAGGGTCATTAATATCAACGGCGGAGTTGCCATCTACTCCATTATAATTTTTATATCTGTCTGAAACATTTCCAGAAGCATTCAAGTAATACGTATAATCATCCGCTGCAGGATCCGGCTCTGATGCAAAATTATTATAAACAGAAGCTTCCTTGACGTTCGCCAAACCATCTAGACCAACATCCTGATTTTTTCTATTATCAGCATTGGTATCAAAAGCATAAATTAAAGATTGCGAAGCAGGCACATCTCCCCATACTGATGGTGGATTTGCCAATATTTGATCTGGACCAAGACCATTTTCATATTGTTTTCGTCCGTCTTTAAGGACATCCTCAGAAACCTCCCCTAAATTGAAATAAATTTTACCGGTATTAGTTTGTGGAATTTGACCGTTGCCAACATATGGATCTAAAACCCAAAATTGAATATATTCCACATTTCCTTGTTCGAAATTAGTTGAATTCAATGATCTCATTATCCCCCCATAATTTGATGTTGGGTTTGTATTATAATTCGAACTATTATTATAAGGCCCTCTTTCAGAAGGAAAATAACTTAAATCCAATGTATTGACAACTTGAGATTGACCTTGTGCAATATCCGTCAAAGGATATAACTCCTCGCTATAAATTCTTCGGGTAGTATTAAAAGACAAATCTTCATTTGAAATTCCAGCTGGTTTTTGAGTATAAAATACAGGGTCAATTGAATACCATGCTAATTTTGCTCTTTTAAAACCATAGCTTAAATCATTAGAATTGGCATTAAAATCATATGTACTTCTGGCATTTCTTTCCGGTGTAGATGACAAACTCCATGCATACGGGGATCGCATATCAATTGTTGACTGAGAACCTTCAAAATCGTCCACATATATAGTAGATTCTCCTTGAAAACGATCCGCTTTTGGTGAATCTGGTTTCAAAAATGCAATTTCGCCTCTTATGGAAAGATTCGAAGGAACATCTGTATCAATATTTGGTAACTTATTTACTAATCGGGTTAAAAAAGGAACCTCTGTGGAAAAATTAGAATTGAATCCAAAAATCGTGTTATTCACTGATTCCTGGCCGAAGCTTGATTTTTGTGTAAATGGTTTTTCGGACATTTTTAAAAAAGTAGCACCCACTAAAAAATTATCCGAAATTTTATGCTCGACATTAACGCCCATAAACCTTCTGGTTTGTTGACCAAAAATTGAATTATTCTCCAAAGAAACATTTATTGGCGTATTCGATGCTTGAAGAGATGGATCTAGAATCTGAACTCGTCCCAATTGATAATTGACACTATAATCTATCCCCTCCACTAAAATTCTTCCTCCTGCCGTCACAACAACTGATCCTCTTGGAACATTAAAAGCCCCAATCGGAATTCCGTCACCACCAGTAGATTTATACTTACCTCTTAATAAAAATTTGTTTTTATCACTGTCTTGTAAAGCCCCAGATTGCGTATTTCGATACATACTTTTGAACACATATTTCTTTTGATTTGGGTTATAACTACTTTCGTTGTTATAATTTTCTGCTGAACCAGTATTCGATAATTTAGAAAATAATAATTCTCCAAATGGTTCTTTGGTCGTGAATATTATCCTCCCGTTTTGAGCATCGATCGTTAAGCCTTGCATAAAATCAAAAAAACCATCTCCTCCTGTTTGTGGATCATTATTGTAATTCAATTTATCTAAATTAAACACTTTAAGTAAAGGAGTTTCAGCTACTTTATTTTCTGGCAACGGATTTGCTGGAAAAGGACTTCCAGACACCTCCGTAATATAATTTAAAGCAGATGGATCGGTGTAAAGAATATTAAATCTGAAATCTTCTTGTTTTACTTGATAGGCCCCAGGAATTTGATAAATGTTTTTCATCATAAGGTTCCAAACCGGATTTTTGACATTGGTCAAATTACTTTTAAGCATTTTCAATATCAGACTTTGCGTAATAATTGCCTGATTTGATTGATTAACTCCCGTTACAACGGTAGCATCTACTCCATCACTTCCAAACTCCCCAACTTGATAAACTTTGTCCCCAATCGTATATTGATAAGCTACCGCTAAAACCTCATCGTTCGCTAATCTTTGTTGCAACGAAATATATCCTAATTGAGCATTAAATGTATATTCATTAGGATTCAGCTTTCTGGCATTTTCAAGCTTAGAATAATCCTGTCCTTCGCTTACAGTAGCATTAAAACCAGAACTTGAAGTTACTATTTCGCGAATGTTATTATTTAACAAACCACTTCCGGCTGCAATTTGCGCAGGATCATAATCATTATTCGAGTTGTCAGAAGGAGAATCGATTGGACTATTAAAAATTCCGGCAGAAGGGTCTAACACGACCACCTCATTATCCGCTAAACCCGTTAATTGCCCTTCCCCTAAATCCTGAAGCGCAATAATATTTCGTAGATTATTATTGGTTGTAGTTACTCGGTTTTGTTTATTGGTAACCCAGATTTCCAATCTTGAAATTTGAACTCTACTATCAATAAAAGGATAGTTTTTTAAGGAAGCATCATACTTATTTCTGAAATATTGTGACAAGAAAAAATGCCTGTCATTATCATAATCCAATGCGTAAATATCAAAATCCTGAATTGTTCCACCTCCATGAGCAACTATGCTTTTGGTCTGTGATTTCTGTTCCGAAAACACACCAGTAACAGTGGTTTTACCAAATTGTAACTGTGTTTTCACACCAAATAAACTTTGAGCACCTCTGATCAAGGAACTGTTTAGTGGCATACTTACGTTTCCAACCTCAATTTTTTGAATAATATCATCTTCAGAAGGGGCGTATTCTAACTTTATTAAATTTTGAAAGGCAAAAGTAGACTGCGTGTCATAGTTAGCATTTACATTAAGTCTCGTCCCTACTTTCCCCATCAAACTCATACTTATCCTTTGATTGAAATCAAAAGAAAGATTTGATCTGTTCCTCGGTGAAAAGGAAGGATTATCCTGTTTTGTGTACCGCATCCCTAAATCCATTTCTACAGATCCAGTTGGCTTAACATCAATGGTATTGCTTCCGAAAATGGATTCAAAAAGACCAGATTTTACGTAATATCTTGGCAGTAAATCTTTTTTAGCTGCTTCACTCCCCTCTTTTTTCCCATCTATCGCATCCACTTTTTTCTTGAAATAATCCCGCATGGATTCTTTCAAAACCAAGTTTTCATATTCTTTTGGAGTTAAAATAATAGGATAATCAATAGAAAACCCATCAATAGAATTGGTATAAATATACCTATCCGTGACAGGATCATAAGTGTATGCAGAAAGAATACTTTGAGGGTCTTTAAGTTGGACTTTCCCTGTAGAAAAACCAGTTTTGACTGTATCCTGAGCAGCTGGTGTTATCTGGGCTTGCGTTACAAAACCACAAAATATGACTAGCAAAAAAATAGAAATTTTATGCATATAATCCGTTTTTTGAGTCTCTTTTATAAGTTTTTTAAAGCTTTTTTAATAATCGATTCAACAGAAGCCTCTGGATCCTCTTTTACAATTTTTTCTACGATTCGTTCTGAAGTTTTTCGAACAAAACCTAATACCTCCAAAGCAGATAACGCTTCATCTCGATTTGTATTGTTATGTGATAAAGAAACTTCGTCTAAATCATACAATTTCAATACTTTTTCTTTCAAATCAAGTATCACTCTTTGGGCCGTTTTACTACCAATTCCTTTTATCGATTGAATAGTGACTACATCACCTGATGCAATTGCATTCGTAATTTGTTTGGGGTCTAAGGAAGACAACATCGTTCTGGCTATGCTAGCTCCAATACCAGAAACTGACAATAATAATTTAAAAATCTCCCTTTCTGATTTTTCTACAAAACCAAATAAAGTATGCGCATCTTCTTTTATTTGAAGATGCGTATACAATTTTATAAAGTCAGTATTAGGAAGCAACGAGTAGGTATGCAAAGAAATATTTACATGGTACCCAACACCTCCGCAATCAATAACTACCTGGGTTGGTGACTTCTCTACTAATTTTCCTTGTAAATGTGCTATCATTGTTATTATTATATGTCGCCAAATATAACAAAATTAGCAAATTATCTTACTAAATTTATCTTTATAACTATTTTTATTGCCAAAAAATAACTTATTATAGCTGTTTTTTCTTTTGCTTTTCTTGTGCGTCAATTACAGCAATAGCTGCCATATTTACCATTTCTTCTACGCTTGCACCTAATTGAAATATATGAACAGGTTTACCCATTCCTAACATAATAGGTCCTATCGAGTCCACTTTATTTAATTCTTTCAATAGTTTATACGTAATATTAGCCGATTCAAGATTTGGAAAAATTAAAGTATTTACTTTTTTACCTGCTAGTTTAGAAAACGGAAACTTTGCTTTTAACATTTCTGGATTTAAAGCAAAATCAGCTTGAAGTTCGCCATCTATAACCATCTCTGGATGATTTTTATGCAGATAAGCCACTGCCTCTCTCACTTTTGAAGCACTTTCATTAGTTGAAGATCCAAAATTAGAATAAGAAATCATCGCTATAACCGGCTCTACACCAAACATCCTGGCGGTTTTTGCAGTCATTATGGCAATTTTCGCTAAATCGTCTGCGGAAGGATTAATGTTTATAGCCGTATCCGATAAGAACATTGGCCCACGAGCCGTCATCATCATATTTGTGGTAGCAACTAGTGACGCTCCATGCGCTTTATCGATAAGTTGCAACATTGGTTTTACCACAGAAGGATAACTTCTGGAATGTCCTGTAACTAATGCGTCCGCTTCTCCCTCATTGACCATCATGGCAGCAAAATAATTTCTTTCGCGCATTAATTTTTGAGCATCCAATAATGAGATCCCGCGTCTTTGTCTGGAAGACCAATAGGTGTTTGCAAACTTATTTCTTCTAAATTCCTCCACTTTTTCTTTTGGATCAATAATCTGAACATCAGCATCAAAACCTAGCTCTTCTTTTAATTCCAAAATAATTTCTTTATTTCCAAGCAAAATTGGAAAACCGATTCCTTCTTCTAATACAATTTGAGCCGCTTTAAGAACATCTAAATGGTCTGCTTCTGCAAAAACGATTTTTTTAGGATCTGTTTTGGCTCTATTGGTAATCAATCGAACCATTTTGTTGTCATTCCCCAATCGATCTAAAAGCTCTTCTTCATACTTTTTCCAGTCTAATATTGGATTCAAAGCTACTCCTGAGTCCATAGCTGCTTTAGCGACAGCTGGGGCAACAATTGTAATCAATCTCGGATCAAATGGTTTTGGAATAATATAATCTCTTCCAAAAATTAACTTAGTTGCTCCATAAGCAACATTTACTTGCTCCGGAACGGATTCTTTAGCCAATAATGCCAATGCTCTTACCGCTGCCATTTTCATAGCCTCATTTATTTTGGTAGCTCTAACATCTAGTGCACCTCTAAAGATATATGGAAATCCAAGAACATTATTTACTTGATTAGGATGGTCAGAACGACCAGTTGCCATAATAACATCTTTACGAGTTGCAATTGCTAGGTTATAATCTATTTCAGGATCTGGATTTGCCATCGCAAAAACGATCGGATTTTCTGCCATCCCCAATAACATTTGAGCCGTCATAATATCTCCTGTTGATAATCCTAAGAAAACATCAGCTCCAACTAATGCCTCTTCCAGACTCATTGGCTCAACATCCTTTGCATATTTTTGCTGTAAATCAGAAAGAGATTTATTGTCTTTTGTTAAGACTCCTTTACTATTAAACATCAATATGTTTTCTATCTTCACTCCAAGTAAAACATATAAATCAGCACAAGCAAGAGCTGCTGAGCCTGCTCCAGAAACTACTAATTTTACGTCTTCTGATTTTTTATTTGCTAACTCCAATGCATTCAACAAAGCTGCAGATGATATAATTGCTGTACCATGCTGATCATCATGCATCACCGGAATATTTAATTCTTCAACCAGTCTTCTTTCTATTTCAAAAGATTCAGGAGCTTTGATATCTTCCAGATTTATCCCACCAAAAGTTGGTGCAATATTTTTGACAGTTTGAATAAATTCTTCAATATCTTTAGTCCCTATTTCAATATCAAACACATCTATATCTGCAAAAATTTTAAACAATAAACCTTTACCTTCCATAACTGGTTTTGATGCTTCCGGACCAATATCTCCAAGTCCTAAAACTGCAGTTCCGTTTGTAATTACGGCAACAAGATTTCCTTTTGCTGTATATTTATATACATTATTTATATCTTTTGCAATTTCCAAACAAGGTTCTGCTACACCTGGCGAATAGGCCAAAGACAAATCTCTTTGGGTTGCATATTTCTTAGTTGGAACTACTTGAATTTTACCTGGAGTAGGCTTTGCGTGGTATAATAATGCCTCTCTTCTTTTGCTATTTTTGTCCATTTTTTAGATTTTATCCTAGTTTACAAAGATATACCACTTGGCCCAAAAAGTAAGCTATTATCTTATTCTTTTACAAAAAAGAGCCTAAGTCATTATGTATAAATTAAAATAGCTGCAAAAATTTGCAGCTATTTTAATTTATAATTTATTCTTTTTACATCTTGCTTCCGCTGATATAAGAATCTAAATGTTCTATTGTATTTTTTTGAACTTCGATAATCGCTTTTACAACGTCTCCCATCGAAATAATCCCTATAGTTTGATCATTTTCGATAACCGGTAAATGCCGGATTCTTTTGGTACTCATCAATTCCATACAGTAGTCTAGATTGTCAGATGGTTTTACAGTAAAAACTTCCTTTTCCATTATTTCATTCACATGAGTTTTCTTTGAAGATTTGTCTTTAAGAACAATTTTTCTAGCATAATCTCTTTCAGATAAAACGCCTTTTAATACATTATCTTCAATTATCAATACTGCTCCAATATTCTTTTCTCCCATCACTTTTAAAGCCTCATATACAGTAATAGTAGAGACTATTGAATATACTTCTTTTCCTTTTGTGCTTAATATTTGATTTACAGTCATCTTGAATAAATTTATTGAATTATAAAGTTAGAAAAAATAACATACAAATGACAAAAAAAATTATTTTTATTTTTAAAACAGTTCGTCCGGAGCAGTCAATTTGTTTAGTTCCTGTTTCAAATTATCATCCAATATTCGTAAACCATATTGATAGGAAGCATTTACCCACCCAAATCCTTCTTTTGCGATATAATCAAATTCAGTTCCTACATTGCCATACTCCGCAAAAACTTTATGAGAACTAATTTCTAAATCAAACTTCTCAGGAATAGTTCCGTTATACTCGACGGCATTTTTTGTGATTAGCCACAGCCAGCGATAAACCATCTCTTGTGCTTTATCCAGATAGTTATAGTTAATTAATCCTTCCCATAATAACATTTGATGTGGTGCCCAACCAAATGGATAATCCCATTGTCGCTGTGGTCCGTCTTTTGGAAAATTAGCGATACTTGCCTCGGTACTTCCTGTAATTCCGCCCGACTTTATAAATTGAGGTAATGCGATTTCTATCAATTTTTTAGCTTGATGTTCATCGCATAATTTAGCCCACAAAGGGAAAAAAGTTGTGGCTGCTTCAAATGGAAATTGTTTATTATTCACAAAATCATAATCAAAATACATACTTGATTCTTCATTCCAGCATAATTCATTGATTGTATCTTTTCTTGAAAGAGCCTTTTGTTCCCATTCTTCTGAAGTATAGATCACCTCTTCCATTTGAAAAGTATTATGAAAATACTCTTTTATCAGATAAGCAATATCTTTTTCATATTTATAAAGGAAGCAATTTACATCAACTGAGTTCAAATTAGCACAAGTATTTATCAACCTGTTCGTTGTATCATGACCACTTTCTCTCATGCTTCGATCATGCACAAAATAGAGATCGAGCTCCGCATCAACCAATGTTCTTTCCAGATATTTTTTCTCGAATTCTCGAATTGGTAACTTATATTTTTTTGCGTAAGGTTCTAAAACATCGTCAAAATGTCCTGGTTCAACCTCAAAAGGCATGCCCACCCCTTCAGCTTTATATCTATTTAACCCAGTTTCTGTCAATCGATTTCCTTGTACCATCCAAACCGTGTTATATTCCAGAATTACGGTTTCAAGATGACTTCGCAGCCACTCTAAACTTGGGGCTTTATATTTAATAATATCAATTATTAGCGATGAATACAAAGGAGGTTGTGTTCTTGTTAAGTAATAACTTCTATTCGCATTCAGGATTTTTCCATAATGTATAATCTGATACTTGAAGTTTTCGGCTATAGCCATTGCTTTTTCCAATTGATTGTCAACTAACAACCCAACTCCAATAAAATAACTGTCCCAACCATACATTTCATTAAACCTTCCTCCAGGCACCACAAAAGGAACACCTTGTAAACTATATAACTTTTGTTCTAGTGCTAAGGCAAGAATTCCTGGTTTAGTATTTAAAGTATCAACATACTCAACCGAATAATTTTCAGGTAAAATTTCGAGTTTAAAATTTCTAAGCTCCTTTTCTAATTCTTTAAAATAAACTACCCCTTGTTTATCTTTTGCAGAAACATAGAGCGTAGGCACTTTATTGGACGTCTTTTCGTCTTCCATGATTTGGGTTAGCCCCATTTTATCTATTGTACGCGAAAGTTCGTCCCAATAATCTTCTTTGATTTTTCTCGAAATACGTTCTACAGGATTTTCTTGAATTCGATTTAAATCTACCTCCCCGAATTGAATATTACTTTCTTTCAGCATTGCTAATTCCTGAAGTAAGTTCGATAAATGATACGTTCCTTCTATTACTTGCTGCTGCTTTGTTTTTTCGTCCTGCAAAACAAATTTTTTAGGACCCTCATCGTCTTTAGTGATTTTTTTATCATTATCTGTATCTTCCTGAAGCAACAGTGCTTGGAATACCTTGTCTATGTTAAGTAATAATTTCATTTTTTTTGAAGTAAGTTTTTTTAATATAAAGAAAGAAACGAGCAATAATGACATTGGGATTAAAGTGTAATAGAATGCCTTTTCAGGACCTTCATTTTTGAATAAATATCCAATAATTCTAGAGCCGAGAGTACCGCCAAGTGCCGAGAAAACGACAATTAATCCCGTCATCGAGCTGTGCATTTTTTTAGGCAGCGCACTTAAAACTACCGAATTTAACAGAGGATAAATTGGGGCGATAAAAAGTCCTACCAATGGGAATGCGAAACCAATTAACGGAATATCGCTTAGCGAATTAATTTCTTTCACATCTAAACCAACTGTTTTTGGCAGTACAAAAACTACAATTAGCATCGCTATTACAATACATGAACTAAGTACCCAAATCCAATTTACTTTTTTAGTTATTACACCCGCCAAGAGTCTTCCAACTGCTAATGAAATTGCCAAAATACTCGCCATCATAATACTGATATTCTCTGGAAGATGTAATACTTTACTATTAAAAGTAGGCAACCAGGACATTATTCCTTGTTCAATCATCACAAACAAGAAAGCACTTATTACAAAAACAATTGTTAATAGTTTTGCAAATAATTTAAACATTTGTTTGAAATCATCAGCTAAGTCAACTCCTGGTATTTCAGTTTTATTTTCAAATTTAGCAAAAAATAAAAATCCAAAAGACACTAATGAAATTGCTGCTAATAACCAATATACATTCAACCAGGCATCCGGATCTGCTTCAGAATTAAAAGCGGGAAATAAAAAATAAGCTACGGCAATCCCTATCATAAAAACGCCTTCAATACTACTCATCAAACTATTATGTTCCTGCTGATTATCCGTAACGGTTCCAATAAGAGAATAAACTGACACTTTTATTAATGCAAAAGAAACACCCACCGTAGCAAAAAGCAATTTTGCGGTGCCGAACGAATTTCCAAAATACATACTCACACAGGCTACAGAAACTAATGCCAATCCAATAAGCATAGCTCTTTTATATCCGATTCTTGGCAAAAAAGAAGCAATTAAAAAAGAAACTATTGCTATAGGCAAATCCTTAAAAGCCTCTAGAATACTCGCCTGTAATTCATCTACGCCATAATTTTTTTGTGCTTTTAATATTACTATCCCAACACTATTTAGCAGTATAGCAAACACAAAATAATTCAAATACATTGCAATTTTTATAGTACTTTTTCTCATTTAATATATATTTGGTTTTGGTTTAACAAAAATTATGATTCGATATTCAAATAGTCTTTAAAATTTATTCCTTCCGGCAACCTTCCCACGTTTTGAAGTTTTAGCACCGCTAATTTTTGAGCTATTGTAATGGATTCTTCCAGATTTTTATTTTCTAATTGTGCATATAAAAAACCAGTCCAAAAAGCATCCCCAGCACCGGTAGTGTCTTTTATATCTTCTATTGGCAAAGCCTTTTGATGAAACATACCAAAATCAGTATTTGACAATACAACTCCATCTTTTCCTTTTGTCAAACAAATAGTTGAAGCGCCTAATCCGTGAAAATACTCAAAAATGAAGTCTTCCGTTTTAGATTCGGCGAAGAGTCTGTAACAATCGTCCTCACTTAGTTTCACCAGAGGATTGGTAGATAAATATTCTTTTAAAACAACTTTTGCATCTTCTCGATCAGGCCATATTCTTTCCGAAAAATTAATGTCGATGCTCGTTAGCAATCCTAATTTCTTTGCTCTTTTAGCGCTTTCTAAAATAGTTGTTCGAGCCGGATTTTTGCTTAATGCAAAACATGTGGTATGAAAGACTTTGGCACTTTCCAATATTTCATTTGGAATTTGACTTTGTTCAATTTGATAATCTGCCTCTCGATACGGAATAAAATCTGGTGTGCCGGAAGATTTTGAAACAAGAATAATGGAGGTGGGAACCCCCTCTAATTTTTTAACCTGAGCGGTAATAACATTATTCTCTTTTAATTTACGAACAATATATTCTCCTAAACCATCCTGACCACAAGTAGCAATTAATGCCGATTTCAAACCTAATCGAGAAGCATTCACAGCTACATTAGTTGGCGATCCGCCAAGGAAACGATGGTAATCTTTTGTTCTATTGATGGACGTATTTACTTCATGTCCTATAAAATCAATCAGTACTTCGCCAGCACATATTATATCTATTATTTTTCCCACTTTACACTAAAAATTTAAAGTTAGTATTTATACTTTGACCCAACATAACCGCTGCTGCTGCACTCCACGCACAAAAAGGAACACCATTTGGCACTTTAGTCTTGCTATTAAAATTCTCATAAAAACTAAAATCCTCCTCAGCATTCATTAGATTTATCGAATCTAAAAGCTGGTTTGCCTCCAATCGTTTTTCTTTGGCTAATAAAGCCAAACCATAAAATCCGTTCACCATCGACCAAGTTCCCCCGTTGTGAAACTCATTAGGATGATTCCTAAATTCGTATTTACAATTATTTTTAAGCAAGTTCCAGTCCAAATCACTCTCTTTTATTGCAGGCCAAAAAGCGGGTAATAACTGCAAAGGCATTTCATTTTTGAGTTCTATTGAATATTCCAAAATGCTATTTTGAAAATCTTTGGAACCAATATTTAAGAACAGCGCCAACGAATTTCCGAAGGCATCAAATTGCATTTTGTATCCTGCGGGAGAAAAAGAACAGGGCATATATCTTTGAAAATTCACTTCATTGTATGCTCGCTCATGGTATTTCTCACCAACCGAATTTGGCGTAAAATTAATTTCGATTTGCTCCGTGATTTTTTCAATTTTATTGCTAATCGAGTTGTCTTTTGCAAAATAATTGTAACTCTTTAGTGCCCATATTCGAAGCAATTGATCGGATAAAACATAACCATCTGTAATATATTCATCAGCCCAGTTTCCTGAAAGCGGTACATACAACAAATGCTTATTATTAAACTCCCAAGCTTCCAAAAGCTGCAAACACTTTTGAATATTACCTTCGTATTTTTTTACGAAAGTGGAATCATTTGTATAAAATGAATATTGACAAATACCTATAATAAACCAAGTCACCGCATCAACTCTTCCCGCCAAACCTCCATAACTCACTTCAATGACATCCTCATTGGTCATTACATTTGAAGGAATCGTCCCATTATGGTGTTGATTATTGGCTAATGTTTCTAATGTTCTTCGGAAAATTTCAATCAATTCCTCATTTCCTGAAGCCAATGCAGCCAATCCGCAGATTACACCATCCCTGGCCCATACTCTTTTATAATTAGAAACATCTTCAGCACTAGCTAAAAAACCTTCGGTTGAGGAAGCACTCTGTAGCAATTCAATTGCTTTATTGTAATTTAAATCATTCACTTAATTCTACTTTCTTAGTTTTAATAAATAAGGTGCATACTGCGCCAATTATCAACAATACTCCTGCAAAAGTTATTGCTAATCTAGGGTCATTATTCAAAAAATGTTTTAAAATATAACCAAAAGTTATCGTTTGAATAAACATCGGAATTACAATCATCATATTTATAATTCCCATATAAACTCCATAACGTTCCTTTGGAATGTCGTTTACGACCATTAAATAAGGAATTCCCATCATACTGGCCCATCCAATTCCAAAACCAGTTATGGCTGGAAACAATAAATATTTATTTTCTATATGAGGAAAAATTAAAAAGCCAATTGCTGCCAACATCAAACAAGTAAAATGAACAAATTTTGCCGAATATTTTTTTGCAAAATATACTAGTGAAAAAGCGCATAAAAAAGTTACTATATTGTACCAACCATTAACCAATCCTGTCCATCCTACCGCTTCGGAATATAATTTCATGTCTTTTTGAGGTGTTGTATGCCAAACAGAGAGAGCAATACTTTTCGATGAATTTTGCCAATAACAAAACAAAGCGTACCATTGAAATAGATACACCAAAGCCAGTTGCCACATTACCTTAGGCATATGTTTTACGGCACTAAAAATATCAATAAACGGAGTATAAACATGTAAAGGCTCCTCTTGTATCTTTTGCAACTCTTCCTCTGTAGGCGGAATTTCCTTTGTAGTGTGCGAACTCCACAAAACGGACGCTATTGAACACACTGCACCTAGAAAAAAAGAGGCATATACCCAAGTAGGTAATTTTCCAGTTGTACCGATAAAGATCATGGGAAATATAAACAACGATATGTTTGCCAATGTTTGTCCAAAACCGGTGAAGAAGCTCTGAGCCTGAAAACCAACAGGTTGTTGAGACACATCTAACTTGTCTGCAATAAAAGCACGATACGGTTCCATTGCGGTATTATTCCCTGCATCTAAAATCCATAATAATCCCGCTGCCATCCAAAGTGAACTGCTAAAAGGAAATAGGAATAATGCAATGCTGCAAACTAATGCCCCTATTAGAAAAAAAGGTTTTCTTCTTCCTCCAAATTTTGGAGACCAAGTTTTATCACTTAATGCTCCAATTATTGGTTGGATCAATAATCCCGTCAATGGTCCTGCAAGATTAAGTAATGGCAACTGGTCTGGACTGGCACCAAGAAAATCATAAATGGGATTTACTGCACTTTGCTGTAAACCAAAACTATATTGAATCCCCAGAAAACCAACATTCATATTGATAATCTGCCAAAAACTTAATTTTATTTTAATTCCCATTCCCTGATATGTTAATTTTTTCTAAATTTAATTTTAAAATTCCCAAATGAATAAAGAAATAAAACAAAAACGTTTTCGGAATAACCGAAAACGTTTTCGAAATGTTAAAATAACAATAGAAAAAACTACTTATTTTTTAGCATATGGAATAATAATTTTTGTTTCCCACTCTAACTCATTTCCTCCATTAAAAGGATTTGCGAGAAAGTGCTCCAGGGGTTTATTATCTAATTTAATGTCATTTTTCTTTGCATAATCAAGCAATGTAAACCAAGCTCTGTCTGATGTTCTGAAATTTCCGTAATAAGTAGCTTTTAAGCCTTTAAGTGCTGGTATCGTTTTGAAATGTACCACCTCACTTTCTACAGTTGCAGCGTCTTTTTCAATTGGAAAACAATAATTAAAATTTAGTGTTTCCGTATCTTGATTCCAATTTACAATTTCTACGTAAGGACTGCCAATAATTTTAATCTTGTTTTGTTGCAAATACCCTGTAATAATTTCATCATTACGAATCATTGTCTGTGCCTTTTCTTGCATCACACTCTTTAAATTAATGTAAGCTACATAGGTATCTTCAGACGAACCCTCTCCTTCAATTTTAACTTTAAAATTTTTAATATGATTCTCCAAAGCATCTTTGAAACTCGAAATTTTCTTTATTTGCTCCACTTTGAAACTAGTGCTAAAAAAAGGAGCAGTAAGTCTGTTGTAAATGCTGTTGTTAAAATCCTTTATTGAAACGTTGATTGATGTGACTGAATCATTTATAGATTTCATTTCCCAAGTATATTCCATACGAGTATTACCTTTATTCATTTCTTGCTTAATAAAATCGAAATTTTTCTTTTCAAGAGTTATGCAGGTTTCTTTTTGGCTTACAGATTGAGCGAAAGACCATTCCTGAACACCTTGAAAAATTGTACCAGTAGCAGCTTTAACTTTAAATGAAATACAGTAATCACTCTTTTTAAGAAATAAATACCAAACTAAAAACAATGAAAATAGAAGACCCAGTAGTAATGCGATTTTTTTTCTGCTTAACATTTATTTTGTCATTTTTAATTTTCCAACAATAAAACTACCTAAGTTTTCTCCTTGTGTTATACCGTTTACAATCGCTGCTTTATAATGTATTCCTCCATAAAATCGACTCATTGCAGCTTCTTTAGCTGCATCGTTAAACGATTTAAAACTCCTATTTGGCAAACCATATGGTAACTCTGTATTATCAAGATAGGCAAAATTATCCCCAAAAACTGACGTCAATATAGCGGCTGAACAGGCCGAAGCTACTGAATGTCCACTGCAATATTCAGGAAATGGCGGTGTTTGTAATAATGGTCTCCAATTTTCATCTATATTTTGATTGATCACAGTTTCTGGTCTTACAACATTGCTTCTGAATTTTTCATCCCAACAACTGATAAAGGCATCAAAAAGCCCAATTGAAGTTTGGGTGTATGCATATATCGTTTTCTCGAAATCAGCATTTGACTTTTTGCAGGCAATTTTAACAATTCCCATCCAATGACCTCCAGGAGTTATTTTCTTTTTAGCAAACATCATGTGACCTTGATTAACCGTAACATAAGGATTACAGTCCCAAAATTGAGCCATTTTTATTTCTTCAGATGAATCCCCTTTTTTTATCATTTGCTGACTAATATCATACACTTCTTGAACTTGCTTAAAAAAAGGAGATTTTTTGTCTAACGAAAAGGGTAAAGCGGGAATTGGTTTGAATTGGGAAGCCGAGTCTAAAACCAATGTTCTAATCTCACCCCAATGTGGTTCTACAGCATCCATATACGCTGGTGGAGTAGGCTGCCATCTTCCGGGTTGATTTGCATAAACAGAAAATTTAGACATTGTTCTTGTTTGTTTGTAATTATCTTTTCCCATCCATTTTTTAATCCTCTCCGCCACTTTAAGCCCGTATTCTTTTGAAACTTCAAATTCTTTCTCGTTTTCATTTCCCCATTTCTGGTATAAACTATCTCTAAATTTTTCAACCAATTCTTCAGAAAACACTAATGCTTTGCTCACTTCCATATGCGCGATAAGAGCAGCTACATTTTTATTTACACCACTTTTTGGGTCCAAAGCTGGGATAGAATCTAATCCGTTTAATTGACCTTGCAAACTGGAATACCTTTTACTGTTTTGCGCAATTATTTCAAAGGCAGCAATATTAGGATACGTGTAAATCCTGCTCGCTACTGGTGGTGAAAAAATATCGTGAACCAAAATTTGAGTTACATTGTCAATTGAGGCGGAGTAGTCACTCGGTGTTACAACAATAGATTTTTCTTTTTTGCAGGAAACAAAAAGAAAAATAATTACAGCCAGTGTTAAAAATTGTGTTTTCATTTTTTTGTATTTATTATCTGTTAAAAGCAAGGAACGGTATAGAATTCTCGTTCTTAACAGCTCATTATTGTAAATTAATTTTTTGTCATTGCCAGTTCGTAAACTTCAGCTGGCTTACTATTTATTGTTACTAATAAATATTTCTTCCCATTTAAATTGATAAGATCCAAATGTCTTACGGCCTTCTGAGTTAAATCGATTCCAATTTGATTTCCTAAATAGATTGTTTTTTCACTCTTTATTAATGCTCCTGAAAACCCATCAAATCTACTGTGATACGGTGAGACCCCAAAATAATTTCCTGCTGCAAAAACTTCTACCTTTTTATCCGCATCAAAATTTCCTTTGACGAAACACGTAATGGGGGAGACTTGCAGTTTATTCGAAAAAAATACAAAGGTAAATTTCCCATTGTCATTTCTTAAATAACCCGATTTCAAATTATGAACTTCATATAATTTCGCTTTATCTAGCATTTTTGGATCAAAAACCTCTTCAAGTGTTTTTCCGGCAAATGATTTATAACTGTTAAATTTCTTTTTTAATAAACCACTAAACTGTTCTGCTAATTCGTCTAATCCTGCCGTCGTATAATACTGACCGTTTTTTTCTATTGCAACTATAGTTTCAAAACTACCATTGGCGTCAAAATCATCATAATACATTTTCATAGGAAAATCTTTACTGGCTTTAAACTTAGAATTCATTCCCCAGTTTCCAACCAAATAATCTTCATCTCCATCATTATCAATATCGAAAGGAATTATAGATTGCCATAATCCATTGCTTTTTTCAGGAAAAATAGTTTCGGTGACATTCTTGAATTTACCGTTCATATTTGCGAAAAAAGTAGGCTTCATCCACTCCCCTATTACTATAATATCGATTTTACCATCTTTGTTAAAATCAGTAAAAACAGCATCAGTAGCCATCCCAATTCCTTCAAATGTTTTAGTCTGAACAATTGTAAATACCCCTTTATTATTGTTCAATAGATAGCAAT
Source organism: Flavobacterium xinjiangense (assembly GCF_900142885.1). Lineage (GTDB taxonomy): Bacteria > Bacteroidota > Bacteroidia > Flavobacteriales > Flavobacteriaceae > Flavobacterium > Flavobacterium xinjiangense. The sequence continues at coordinate 393,113 of NZ_FRCL01000001.1, forward strand.
CCGGCATACTGCCGAATCTATTATTCACAGAGTTATTACCGACAAAAATATCTAAATCCCCATCTTTATCGTAATCGAATGTTTTGACAACTGATGCGTTTTGCGCAAGTTTTGGCAAAATAGTTTTAATTAATTCTCCGTTTTTAGCAAGGTATAATCTATCTTGGAGATTAGATGCATTTTCTCCTCCGCCAGAGGCTACATACAAATCATTTATTTTATCATTATCAAAATCCCCAATTACAGCTGAAGCATCTTCAAAAACAGAATCATTTTCAATCGTCCTATATATTTTCTTAGAAAAACCTTGAGGATTTTGAAGAAAAACAGCTGCTTTTTTTCCTTTTGATCCTCCAAAGAAAATATCCTCCTTTCCATCTCCATTCAAATCCCCAACGGCTGTGGCAGGTCCGCGATCTGAACGTTGATAAGGAATTAATTTTTGTGTTAAAATATCAATAAAGTCATTTTCCTGATGTGTGAAGTCAATACCTAAATTAGTTTCCACTTTTTTGAAAATAGGCAAAACACCAGGATGTAATTTTCTGTAATCAAAGAGTTTTCTGTTTTTATTGGGTTTAACAGTTAGTGTTTGACAAGTTTTAATATTCTTCAAGGTTTGATATGATCTGTCAGGCCAAATAACTACTAATGAATCGACCGTTTTTATTTTACCATAACCAAAGTGAATCATTGGCTCAGATGAAGACTGGAATCCTCTTGTTGTCTGCAGTTCCATGAATTGCTTTTGCCCTTTCACATAAGAAATAACTTTTGCCCCAATTCCGAAAGTATTTTTACCCAAAAACCGTAATTTCAACTTTAAATAGTTAGAATTCTTGTTGGTTTGGTTTATGTAAATTGACGCTACACTGTTTAAATTATTTGTGATTACATCCAAATCTCCATCATTATCAATATCAGCATAACCGCTTCCATTTGAAATTATTGAATCATTTTCAATCCAGTCATTCGATCTGTTTTTAAACATTAAATCCTTTGACCCTTGAAAAACATAATTTGTCACATTGCCTTTTGGCATTTTTTTCAACGCCTCTTTATCTAATAATTTAGTGGTGCTTATTTTACTTTTTATCTGATCATTAGAATAATATTTCACATAATCTAAATCATTAGGGCGCTTTGGAATTCCATTACATACAAATATATCTTCCTCACCGTCCTGATCATAATCTGCAAATAAAGAGCTCCAACTCCAGTCTGTAGCCGCTACACCACTTAGCAAAGCCGTTTCTGTGAAATTATTTCCCGCTTGATTCAGTTGCAACATATTTCTGGTATACTGATAATGGTAGCCTAATTTTTCGGTTCTCATTTTCAGCATTTGTACATTGTCGTCTCCTAAAGAGGATTTCAAAACTTTTTCATCCTCCGGAAGCATGTCTAAAGTCATAATATCCGGGAAACCATCATGGTTAATATCCGCGACATCAACACCCATTGAAAATCTGCTGGTATGTCCAAAATGTTTTTTCAAACTTTCCGTAAAAGTTCCGTCACCATTATTCAAATAGTAATAATCATCTTCATGAAAATCATTACATACATAAATATCAGGATAACCGTCTAAATTAAAATCAGAAACTGCCAATCCTAAACCATATCCATTGGCCCCACCAAAAATCCCTGCTTTATCACTTACATCAACAAATTTACCATTGTCGTTTCTAAATAATTTATCTCCACATTCATAACTTCTATTATTTCTAATTTGAGCATTTCCATAGGACGCTTCAGAATGTACGGCATGATTAAGCAAATACATATCTAAATCACCATCCAAATCATAATCAAAGAAAGCGGCCGAAGAACTATAATTATCAAGATCCAATCCATATTCAGCGCCACTCTCTGTAAAAGTGTTGTCTTTGTTATTAATAAACAATTCATTATGACCTTCAAAACCATTAATTCCTACGACAGCACAAACATAAATGTCTAAGAATCCATCCCCATTTACATCAGCCATGACTGTTCCTGCTTTCCAATCGCTTTGTCCTTCAACACCCGCTTTTGCAGTAATATCTTCGAACTTATTGTCTCCCTTATTCAGATACAATTTATTTTTACCTTGATTTGAAGTAAAATACACATCAACTAATCCATCATTATTTATATCACCTAAAGCAACTCCTCCTCCATTGTAATAGTAGAGATAATCTAAAATAGATATGTTTTTTGACGGATCTAACTGATTATTGAATGTAATATTGCTCTTTTCAGGCGATAGTTTTTCAAATAATTGATCTTGTTTTTTTGAACAACCAGCAATCAGCAATGAAGCCAGTCCCATTCTAAAAAAATTATTCATTGCTTTTAAATATTTTAGGTGTGCTATTATTAATAACAGCAATAATCAAATTAGTGTTATTCTTGTTCTTGATTGATTTAATATGCTTTACTTCCCCTTTTACAAAAAACCCTGAGCTACTGTAGGGTAGCCATGTGAAATTTCCGTTTTTACTTCCTAAAAGTACACTTCCATAATTAACATCTAATCTTGAAAATTGTGGTTTGAATTCGTATTGATTGCCTCCTAAAATCAAATCCAAAATTCCATCCTTATTAACGTCCATTGTACTTATCGTGTTTACACAGGAAAACTGTACTTCTTTAGGTAATGCTTTTACTTCAAATTTTCCGTTTCCTTTATTAAGGGCAATTACGCTTTCTTGAATATTTACCATTTTTTGGATAGAATTATCTACGACTTCTTGCGCAAATAATTCCTGAAATGATTTTTTAGAATAATCTGCGTAGCTCAAATTTTTCTTTTTTATCAATGGAATTTGTTTCGCTAATTCTTGCTTTAAATGGACTGGTATATCTTTATTATTGATTGTCCGAGTTGCAATTTGCTCAATAGTACCGTTATTATCAAAATCATTTACAAATAATTTCATAGGATTTGTATTTGACGCTTTATAAGAAGTATTTGTTCCTTTATTGCCAAGAATCAAATCCTTTTTACCGTCATTATTCAAATCTACACAACTAACAGCATTCCAAAAACCATGGTAATCAGTAAGATTCGATTTGAATTCTACGAGTCGTCTTCCTGTATTTTTAAAAATTTTTGGAGCCATCCAATCTCCTACTATAATTAGATCTTTTTTGCCATCATTATCAATATCCTCCCAAAGAGCATCCGTTATCATCCCCACTTCATTCAGTTTGAATGCTTTTTTGTCAGTAGCATTGCTGAAATTTCCCTTACCGTCATTCTCCAACAATAATTGCTTTGGATCGATTCCATAAACACCTGGAACACTTCGACTACCTATAAAAACGTCAACATCCCCGTCATTATCAAAATCATTTACAGCTATAACTGACACGTTATTATTGGTAGTTGGAATATTCGTTTTGCTTTTTGAAAAAACTCCTTTTCCATTATTTAAATACAATCGGTTTTTATAATTCGCTTGATCCGCTTTTTCATTTCCACCTGAACCTACCAGTAAATCTTGGTCTCCATCATTATCAGCATCAAAGAAACTAGCCGCAGTATCTTCATAATTGGCATCGTTATCTAGATCTTTCTGAGTTGTAATGGTAAAATTATCATTTCCTTTACTTAGGTAAATTTTTCCTGGAATTCCTTTGGCTCCGCCAATAAAAACATCATCATTCCCGTCTCCGTTAATATCGGCAACTGCTAACGAAGGCCCTTCTTTTGACAGTTCTTTTGAGATTAAGCCTTCATAATCAAAATCGATATAATCATTCTCTTTATTTACCAAAAAAGTGTTTGTTTTCTCAGAGAATAACTGTTTCGGCTTATTAATTTTAGGAATATAATTTGATTTGGCGTCAGCAATATTCAAATTGATTGTACAATTATTTCTTATTTTCATAATGGTTTGAAATTTACTATTTGGCCAAATCACTTGAATCGAATCAATTTTTTTTGTTCCAATTCCAAAAGTCATTACGTAATCTATTGAAGATTGGAAACCTCTTGAGGGAATTAACTCTTGTCTTAAAATTTCTTTCCCTGAAAATAATTCAACAACACTTCCTACTCCAAATTTATTTAGGTCATCTCCCTTTAATTTCACTTTTACATAATGGTTCTTTTTATTTTTATCAGAATTGTTTTGATAAACAAAAGCTGCCATATTTACGTTATTGACAATCAAATCTAAATCACCATCATTATCCAAGTCGCCATAAGCTGCTCCATTGGAAAAACTTGGCGTGTCTAATCCCCAATTTTGCGCTTCATTAGTAAAAGTTAGATTTTTATTATTTTTGAATGCATAGTTTGGTATCGGAGTACTTGGCATTTTATTGATTATAGTTTCAATCTGCTCTTTCTTGCCAGTAACAATCATTTTTTGCATGAATTCATTAGCAAAAAAGTCAACAAAATCCTGATTAGTTAAATCGTGGTAAATTCCGTTACAAACATATATATCTTTATAACCATCATTATCCATGTCAAATAATAAGGCTCCCCAACTCCAATCTGTTTTAGCAACACCAGCATAATTTGCTATTTCAAGAAATTGATTATTTCCATTATTGAGCTGCAAAGTGTTTTGCATGTATTGATTGAAAAAATCCAGATTTAACTTCCTAAGATATAAATCATAGTTCTCAAAATTAGTTGTTGTTTTTAGGCGCTCATCCTCTTCAGGCAACATATCTGTTACAAAAATATCAGCTTTTCCGTCATTATTAATGTCGGCCATATCAGCCCCCATAGATGATTGACTAATATGAGAAGCCCAACCCTGAATTTGTTCCGTAAAGGTTCCGTTCTTATTGTTTATATATAAATAATCTTTTTCGTAAAAATCATTTGAGATATAAATATCCGGGTATAAATCTCCATTAACATCACCTACCGTTACGCCAAGTCCAAACCCTATCAAACTTCCATAAATCCCTGACGCTTGGCTTACATCTACGAATTTACCGTTATCATTACGGAGTAATTTATCTCCTCCACCTTTTAAAATATCTGCAACATCCCAGTCTTTATCGCGTAATTCTCTTTTATTAGAATAATTTAAGCTACTCACTGGTATAAAACTATTATTCAAAATATAACAATCAAGATCTCCATCTTTATCATAATCAAAAAATGCGGCGTGAGTTGTTATTCCAGTATCGGCAAGATTATACTCCTCAGCTTTTTCAGTAAAAGTACCATTCCTATTATTGATAAAAAGTTCATTCTTTTGGTTGTCCCCTTTTATATTTCCCGCATTACATACATAAATATCAAGAAAGCCATCTGCATTTATATCCACCATCACCACACCTGTAGACCAGGATTTGGTTCCTTCGATACCAGCTTTTTTAGAAATATCTTCAAATTTAAAATTCCCCTTATTTAGATAAAGCTTATTGGTGCCAAGATTAGAAGTAAAGTAAACATCTGACAATCCGTCGTTATTGATATCTCCTATTGCGACTCCTCCGCCGTTGTAGAAATTTCTGTACTTGAATATGTTCATATCCACGCCATTCTTTACTTCATTAACAAAGTTAATTCCTGTTCTGGAAGCCTCTAATTTAGAGAATAAAGTGTCGTTGTTTCCTGAGTTTTCTTTAGAACAGTTAGAAAAAATAATTATAAAAGGAATAAATAAAAAAATACGATTAAACATATTTACAAACTATTTGATTAGGTAATTAGAAGTGCCTAATTTATATAATAAACATTATATAAAAAAATTAAAAATAGATTAAATAGAAGCTTTAACAGTTAAAAAAAACGCTTCTTATTTCTATAATTACTTGAAAACTAACATTTAAAATCGATTAAGAACTCAAGATTAAATTAAAACGCAATTTGGTGTATTATATAAAAAATAAAGAGGGTAATAAATACCCTCTTTATAACTAACTCAAAACATAATTAATTGTAAACTATTCTTAGTAACCCGGGTTTTGTGACAAATTAGGATTAAATAATGCGTCTGAAGGAATTGGGAATAAAACATATCTATTGTCAGATACATAAGGTTTCAATTCTCTTGCAGCAAGGAATTTTCCAAAACGAATCATATCATTTCTTCTCCATCCTTCTAACCATAATTCTTTTCCTCTTTCTTTATATATCCCGTCTAATGTTGTTGGAAAAACTCCAACTTGACCAGATCTTGAAACAAGAGCAGTAAGTTTTGCAACATCATTAGTACCCGCACCACCTCTAGCAATCGCTTCCGCTTTCATCATTAAGGCATCAGAATATCTCATGAATACAAAGTCATTATTTGGTTGACCAAGATTAGCTGCATCTGGAATATATTTTTCCATTCTGATACCAGCTGTTTCAAGAGTCGCACCACTAGTAATTAAAGTTACTGCTGGAGTATAAACTAATGGGTGATTATTTCTGTCTTTTAACGGAATTACACCCCCTGGCTTATACATTTGTCCCACTTGCATACCCACTGGATTTCCAAAGTCAGCGATGATTTGAGAATCAGCATTCTTAATACGTCTGTCATTTGGATTATAATTGTTATAATACTCTGCTACAATTGCAAAACCGTTCCAACCATCAGGAGTTTGATTGTAATGCATACCCATTCTCCAATGATACTGAATTCCTCCACCTGCACCACCTTGAACATTTTTAGAAGAGAATAATATCTCTGGTGATGTATTATTGGCAGGTTTGAAGTTATCCCAATAATCTGTCGCTAATGAACTACTGATTGCGTCCACGTGAGAAACAACTTTAGTCATATCTGCAGCAGCAAAAGTATATGGTCCTGCAGCATTTGAAGCTTCAAACACACCTTTATTTAAGTACAATTTAGCTAATAAAAAGTGAGCCGCATCAGCATTTGCGATACCGGCATCTCCAGCTGTTCTTGCAGGCAACGAACCTACAATTGCTTCTAATTCGCTAATTACAAATTCCGTAGCTTCTGTTCTAGTCCATACTTTAGGATCATTTCCTAAAGCACTTCCAGCTTCTCTATAAGGTGTTTGACCAAATAAATCGATTACATTATAGTAGTAAAAAGCTCTCAAAAAACGCGCTTGAGTTTTTTCAACAGCTGAACCATTTTCGATAACCAAATTACAAGTATACACTTGAGATAATAATGCATTCCATGCATTTTTAACCTCATTATGATCCGGCGCCCAAGTATGTACGTGAATTTGTCTCCAAGTGGCATTATCATCCCAGTCACCTCCGCGTGTTGGTCCAACTAACGCATCTCCTGACATTTCATCCAAAGCAAACATTTGTCCTTGCGTCTCAAATCCTCTTAACCCTTCATAAGCACTAGTCAAAAGTGAAGCAGTATTTACTGTTCCTCCGCCTGTACTAGCTATCACAACACCATCTAATACCTCTTCATCTAGATTAGTACAACTTACCGCTAATACAATGGTACTAGTCAATAAGATGCTTTTTATAATATTATTTCTTTTCATCGTTTTTTAATTAAAATGTTACGTTAAGACCTATAGCCAAACTTTTATCTCTTGGATAAGATAAATACTCCATCCCTGCAGAAGGTACTCCATTCAATGATTTATCAGTATCTACCTCAGGGTCTGATCCTGAATAACTAGTAATTACAAATAAATTTGAAGCATTTACATACAATCTCGCAGAAGACATTTTAAATCTATCTAAAATAGAACCTTTAACTGTATATCCAAAAGTTAAGTTACCCATTCTTAAGAAATCTCCTTTTTCTAAGTATTTAGTTGAAGGCGAGTTTGGATCACCTTGTGCTTGAGGAGAAGTAGCAGCTTCCTGAGTTACGTTTCTACCGCCAAGAAAAGCTCCTTTAAAGAAATAAGCATTAGTTGTATTGTTGTAAATATAATGTCCAAAAGCACCATAGAATGAAGCTCCTAAGTCGAAATTTTTATATGTAAAGTTTGTATTGAAACCAACATTAATTTTTGGTATTGGCTGTTTGTCTAATAATTTTTTAGCAGCGGTACCTAAACCAGTATCGTTACCAGCAGCATCAGCATAAATTGAATTTCCAGTAGAATCATACCCTCTCCACTCATATAAGTAATAAGAATAAAGTGGTTTATTGTTTGTCAATACTTGTGCGTAAGCACCGGACAAACCTTGACCGTTTAATCCTCCTGTAGATATAAATCCAGGAAAGTTTTCTAATTTGTTACTTAAAAATGAAGCATTCCCAGAAACATCCCATGTAAAATCTTCTTGGTCAATAACTTTATAACTTAAAGAAACCTCAACACCTTTAGTGATGATATTCCCTTTTAAGTTTGTGTTACGAGGAGATGGGGGACCTGGTTGCGATGCTGCAGGTGGCACAGGAGAAATTAAATCTTTAGTATCTTTTTGGAAATAATCTACTGTTCCTGTTAATCTGTTATTTAATAACGCAAAATCAGCACCTACACCATAAGATTTAGTAGTTTCCCATTTTAAATTTTCGTTACCATTATTATCTAAACCTAAAGTTCCGTTTAATCCATAAGCTCCTCTGGCAATTGCTGAGTTAGGCGCAAATTCTTGATTACCCGTTTTACCGTAATTACCTCTTATTTTGAAGTCATTTACGATACCGTCTTTACCTTCAACCACTTTGTAAGCTATACCTACTGATGGGAAATAATCATATTTATTATTTACTCCTAATTTAGTAGAACCATCAGAACGAATAGTTCCAGTAAGAATTAACTTTTTGTATAAGGTAGCATTAACCCTTGCAAAATAAGATTGCAATTCAGTTCTATTTCTATAAGAATAAGCTCTAAATTCATTTTGAAGACCACCTTCAATATTATCAATTAAGTTAGTTTGAGCTATATCATATCCCTTACCTACTGCTAAATTTCCATCAGCATTGTAGTCATAATAGGAATAACCAACTAATGCGTCTAAATTAAAATTATCACCGAAGTCATTATTATAATTTAATGTATGCTCAAAAGTTTTATTAAACTTGTTTTGAGCATTAATTGATGCCTGACCATGTTTCACATCAGTTGAACCAGGAACAGCAGCTTGTGCAACATTCTGAATGTCCATTGTTGGCAATAACTGACTTTTTCTACTTGATGTTGAACTTTCTATACCAAATAAGAATTGGTATTTAAAGTGATTACTGATTTTCCAAGTTGTATTGATACTTCCTAAAAATTTATTTGTATTGGTAAAATCTTTGTAAGAATTCAATAATTGTACAGGATTTAAATAAGTATTACTAACCACGTTATATGAACCATTTGCATTATAAATTGGCAATGTTGGATTCCAATACAAAGCTGTACCAATGATATTTCCTATATAACCTGCATCATTAGACAAGATAGTGGTTTCATCTTTCAATGAGGCATACATAATTCTTTCCTCTACTTTCAAAGCTCCACCGAAAAAATCGTTTGAATTATAAACGGTAGCCGAATATTTATCTAAACCTGTGTTTTTTACAATACCATCAGTATTTGAAGCACCTAAAGAGATTCTTGTATTAGAATTCTCTGTTGATTTACTGAAAGACAAATCATGATTCATAGAAAAACCGTTACGCAAAACGGCATCTTTCCAGTTGTAGCTTCTTGATCCTTTGTCTTCACCACCTGCAGCAACAAATTGCTCTGGAGTCATCACACCAAAATCTCCTGACATTTTACTGAATTGTACTGAAGTACTGTATGATAATTGCGGCTCTTTAGACTTACCTTTTTTAGTAGTAATTACAATTACACCATTGGCACCACGAGAACCATAGATAGCTGTAGAAGATGCATCTTTTAATACACTAATACTTTCGATATCGTTTTGATTTACGAAATTTAATGGATTTCTTGCAGAAGAAGCTCCTAATAAGTTATCACCACCTGCAGCAACATTTCCTCCATCTAATGGCACACCATCAATAACAATTAATGGACCATTTCCTGAACGAATAGAGGTATTTCCACGAACTCTAATAGCAACTCCACCTCCTGGCTCACCACTTGCTTGAGTTACTTGCACACCTGCTACTTTACCTCTTAACAATTGTGCTGGTGAAGGAGAAGCCACATTGTCGAAATTTTTAGAACTAATTTGATCAACTGCACCAGTTGCATCTTTCTTTTTAACAGTTCCGTAACCTATCACGACTACTTCTTTTAATTCAGCGGAGTCCTCTTTTAACAGAACACTAACTGAAGATTTTCCTGCTACATTTACTTCTTGTGTTTTAAGACCTATGTAACTGAAAACTAAAACTGCGTTTGATCCAACGTTTCTGATAGTAAATTTTCCATCGAGATCTGTTTGTGCTCCGTTTGTTGTTCCTTTTACTAATACAGAAGCCCCTGGAAGCGGACCGCTAGAATCAGATACTGTACCGGACACATCTTGAGAATATGTCAAACTTGTACAAAGCATCGTTAGAAACACCATCAAGCCTTTTAATAGACTATTTTTCATACGTAATAAATAAGTTGGTTAATAATTTGTTTAATTGGTTTGTTTTAATACTGAGTCAAACTTAGTTATAAATTTATGATAATTTTATGAATATTATTAACTATAACGTTTTCGTTATATCGAAAACGTTTTCGATTTTAAAAACAAATACCTCAAAATATTAATACTAAAGTTATAAATAACATAAAAAAAACCAATAAAAAATATTCATTCTTCATTTTTGCATTACATAGCACCTTGCAATACTTGAACATTTACTAAAAAAAATAAAATCTGACAAAAATCATTGCATAATATTCAACGTACATCTGTTTTTAATAAACATTTAACAATAAATACAAAATCCTTAAATTTAAGATGTACAATAAATTTTAGTTAAATATCTGAGGATAAGTCTTGATTTAACATTTCATGACAAAAAAGTTACAGTTGCATAAATTTGGAGTTTTTCCAATAAAAAAAGCCATCCATTCTAGATTTTAATCATAACTATTTGATTAAAATCTAGAATAGGTGGCTTAAAATGTCCTTTTACTACTTTATTGTAATAGTTTTGTTATCTACGCCAATACCGATAATTTTTAAAGATTTCCATTTTTTTGGCAATAGCCCCTTATTATATTTCAATCCGTGATCCGTTTGCTCAACCCCACCAAAACCATAAATGACTGCTTGAAGCATCGCACCAGCTCCTGTAGCAAAATAAGGGTTACTACTATTTGCTGATTCTGAAAAAACACCAAAAGGAGGACGACTATTTGGCAAATAGGATTTTACAAAATAGTTATATGCTTTTTCTTTATCGCCCAATCGTGCGTATAAAACAGATAAAACCCCTGATGCCATTGCAGGGCCATCTTTAGGATCAATCTTTGCTGCATAATATTCTAAGTCCTTTTCGATTTGCGCTTTATCAGTAATGACATGCAAAGGATACGCCAATAAATTCACATCGGCTTGTTTTATAATCTGTCCTTTATACCCTTTGTAATTCTGTGTAATTCCGTTTTGAGTATGAATTACTAATTTTTCAGAGACGGCTATCCATTTTGGATTAATTGGTTCGTTTAGAATTGTAGCCGCCTTAATCGTGTTTTTCAAAGACTCAATGGCTGAAGCGTTTGTAAACGCATTATCATCCACATGTTGCGCATACTCATCAGCACCTACAACATTCAATATAGAAAAACTTCCGTCTTGATTCTTAACAACACGGCTCACCCAAAAATCAGCTGTTTCTTTTAAAACTGCCCATTCTTTTTGCAGCCATGCTTTGTCTTGAGTTAAAGCATAATAATTCCAAAATGCAATAGATACATCTGCGGTAATATGTTGTTCAAAAATTCCGGTTAATGCCCATGTTGGGGTAGCTTCCTCACCTGTATCATCTGATTCCCAAGGATACATTGCTCCCTTGTATCCATATATAGTAGCTTTTTGTTTTGCTTTTTGCAAACGGTCAGAACGATAATCCAAGCAGGATTTTGCCATATCAGGTTGTAAAGCCAAAAGCGTTGGGACCATCCAAAGTTCGCTATCCCAAAAAATATGACCATTATACCCTTGCGAAGACAATCCCATTGGCGCGATACTCTGTCTTGTTTCAGGGCGAATAAAAGAATATAAATTATACAACGCAAAACGAACCCTTTGTTGTGCGTCTAAATCACCTTCAATTTGAATATCACCTGTATTCCATAATTCAGCCCACGCTTGCTTATGTCTATCTAATAAATTATCAATTCCTTGTTGCAACGCATATATAGGTTGTCTTTCGGATTCATTCAAAGGATCGGTTATATCTTTGGATGTACAAATTCCGCCCGCAATGGCAAATCTGTATTTTTTACCTTTTACGAGTTTTTTTGAAAAACCAACTTCATTCCCCGTTTGTTTTAACACTTCACTTTGTCCGTCAAAAAGAAAAGTTGTGGATGCTGAGACAGTATACTTACCAGTTAATGTTTTTGCAATTGTTCCAAAAACCGGCATCAAGTATTGATTGTCTTTCAAAACTCGAAATTGACTTTTTGCCCCTTTCAATTCATCAGGAACCGTCATATAATTGTTAGCATTTATTTCGATATCCTTATTAGGAGTAATTTCGACTATAGCCATCGCCGAATATGGGACTGCCCTATTGGCTAAAATTGTATAATTAATACTTGCAAAATCTTTGAACGAAAATGAAGTAGTACTTGTTCCCTCTTTCATGGAAACGACTTGACTCCAATTATCTATATTATCTGATTTTATTTCCTGATTATTAATAGACAAGTGGAGATTAAGGAATTCAATCCCTCGCACAATTCTACTGATGCCATTTTCAGGAGAACCATCATACACTCCGTTTAATATTATCTCCTTTGTTTTTAGAGGCGTATCATCTGTAACTATTCCTATTTGACCATTCGCCATAGCAACCCCATAATAATTTTCTCTGGAGTTTGCATACAAATGCCATTCGTCTGATTTTGTTTGACCAAAAACAATTGGACTGACAAAAAACAAAAACAAGACACTCTTAAAATTTGAAATCATATTCGTTTTTTTTAATAATTTACCCAAACTTATGTAATTTATTTATTAAAATTATATTTTACACCATTAACTACCAACAATTTAATACCGACAACGTTTTCGGAATATCGAAAACGTTTTCGATTTTTTGCAATTGGTTTTTTAGAAAATGAATTCTATTTTTATGAATTAAATTCAAAAAAAAAAAACACCTTGCAAATGAAATTTATAGGGAATTCACCATCAAAATGTATCTTCATTGGAAGTCTATTATTATTACTTTCTTGCAAAGGAAATTCAGAAAGTGAGGACATTTCAATAAATACCGGTAATAAAATAGAAAGCCATGCTGCAATACTCTACAAAGAACCTTTTCGACCACAATTTCATTTTTCACCCGAAAAAAAATGGATGAATGATCCTAACGGAATGGTATATTACAAAGGTATCTATCATTTATTTTACCAATATTATCCAAATGACATTGTTTGGGGACCTATGCACTGGGGTCATGCAACAAGTACCGATTTAATACATTGGACGCCGAAAAAAATAGCTTTATTTCCTGATAAACTGGGTCTAATCTTTTCCGGTAGTGCCGTTGTAGATGTAAATAACACATCCGGATTGGGGACTAAAGAGAATCCCGCGATGGTTGCTATTTTTACCTATCACAATATGGATGGCGAAAAAGCAGGAAAAACAAATTTTCAAACGCAAGGACTTGCTTATAGTTTAGACGAAGGCAATACTTGGTTAAAATATAAAGGAAACCCAATTATAGGAAATACCGATTTGAAAGACTTTAGGGATCCAAAAGTTTTTTGGAACTCTGACACCAATCTTTGGAATTTGGTTTTAGTGGCTGGAGACCGTGCGAAATTTTATACTTCAAAAAATCTAATTAATTGGGTGTACAAAAGTGAATTTGGAAAAGGAATTGGTGCACATGGTGGTGTTTGGGAATGTCCCGATATTTTTAAAATTAAAGTCGAAAATTCAAATGAAGAAAAATGGGTTTTACTTATAAGCATCAATCCTGGTGCGCCAAATGGAGGTTCAGGAACACAGTATTTCATTGGTGATTTTGATGGGAATAGTTTCAAAACTACACAAAAAGAAACCAAATGGATTGACTATGGAACGGATAATTATGCAGGAGTTACTTATAATGATGCCCCAAATAATAAACGCATCTTTATCGGTTGGATGAGTAATTGGCAATACGCCCGAAATACGCCAACAAAAAACTGGAGAAGCGCGATGACAATTCCCAGAGAACTTACTTTAGAAAAAGTAAACAATAATTACGTCCTACAAAATACTCCGGTAACTCAACTTAAAAAACAATTGAATGTTGAATTTTCCAAAGAGACATTGAATTTACATCCAAATAATCCTTCTACTATAAATTATGACAACTTAAACCAATCCCAAATAAGATTTACAGCACCATCTAAGAATCTAAAATTGATTTTTTCTAATACTGTAAATGATTCTTTGGTACTCGATTATAATGCTAAAGAAAAAACGTTCTCTATTGACAGACGTCATTCCGGAATTGTAGATTTTGAAGAAAATTTCGGAAAAGAAATCCACAAAAATTCAACGCCCAATATAATTTCAAAAACGATTGACTACCAAATAATTATTGACTGGTCCTCAATTGAAATTTTCATAAATGGCGGTATTTATAGCTTTACAGAGCAAATCTTTCCTAAAAAACCGTACACAAAATTAAGCTTTCGATCTGAAGAAAATCTTGAATTAAAAAATTTAAACCTAAGCAAAATAAGGACAATTTGGAAAAATTAAGCCTCATTTTAAAAAAATATAAAACCAAAATTAATAACCAAAAACTATACAAATGAATAATGTTCGGAACTGGTCCCTTACCGTCGCTGTTGCAGGCTTTCTATTTGGCTTTGATACCGTAGTTATATCGGGAGCTAATTTACCAATCAAAGAATTATGGCATACAACGCCATTGTTTCATGGTGTTTTTATAATGTCGATGGCATTGTGGGGTACAGTATTAGGCTCTTTATTGGGAGGTATTCCATGCGATAAATGGGGTAGAAAGAAAACACTATTTTGGATTGGAATCTTGTTTTTAGTATCCGCTTTAGGTTCAGCATTAGCGCCAAATCCCTATGTATTTTCTTTTTTCCGTTTTATTGGTGGTATTGGGGTTGGTGCATCATCTGTAGCGGCACCAATCTATATTTCAGAAATTTCTACTCCTGAGAACAGAGGAAAACTGGGCACGCTTTTTCAATTTAATATTGTTTTTGGTATCCTAATTGCCTTCTTCTCTAATTATTTATTCGAAGGATTTGCTGGCGACAACGACTGGCGATGGATGATAGGTATTGTAGCGGCACCCGCCTTGATTTATAGTATTATTGTTTTGCAAATCCCGGACAGTCCGCGCTGGTTAATCTTAAAAAAGAAAGATGACGCTGCTGGAATAAAAGTTCTTGAAATGATCTACAATAAAGAAGAAGCTCTAGAAAATTTTCATGAAATTAAAAAAGATTTAGTTGACTCAACTGTCAAAGAAACCATTTTTTCAAACAAATACAAATTGCCTGTAATTTTAGCTTTTCTATTGGCTTTTTTCAACCAATTGTCAGGAATCAATTTTATATTATATTATGCGCCCGAGATATTAGAAATGGCTGGTTTAGGATCCAAAGAATCGCTGATGAATTCTATATTAATTGGAGCTACAAACCTAATTTTCACCATTGCAGGCATGAGACTAATCGATGTTTTAGGAAGAAAGCAACTGATGCTCATTGGGTCAATTGGATATATTGTCAGTTTAGCCATGGTCGCTTTAGCATTTTACAACAATCTAGGGTCTGTCACTTTAATGGCCTCTATAATGCTATTTATTGCATCTCACGCGATAGGGCAAGGCGCTGTAATTTGGGTTTTTATTTCAGAAATATTTCCAAATAATGTCAGAGCCAAAGGGCAATCCTTTGGCACAGGAATTCATTGGATTTTTGCTGCCCTGATAACTTTAGCGGGACCTGTAGTGATTGATCTATTCAAAGAAAATCCTTGGCCAATATTTGCCTTCTTTGCCTTTATGATGGTTTTACAATTGGTATTTGTTTTATTTATGATGCCAGAAACCAAAGGATTAACACTTGAAGAAGTAGAACATAAAATGCTAAAAAATGAATAATCTAAAAAATGAAATAAGCGTTATCTGTTTTGGCGAAGTATTATTTGATGTTTTTCCGACACATAAAAAAATCGGTGGCGCACCATTGAATGTAGCATTACGTCTTACTTCCCTTGGCATAAACGCTCAAATAATAAGCAGAATTGGCAATGATGAAATTGGCACGGAATTACTAACTTTCATTCAAAAAAATGGAATTAATCCTGTTTTTGTACAAATTGATCCTCATTTAGAAACCGGGCAAGTAATCGTAAAATTAAATGATAAAGGATCTGCTTCCTATACCATCAAATATCCGGTCGCGTGGGATAAAATACGATGCAATCCCGAAATAGAAAATGCTGTAAAAAGAGCGGATGCATTTGTCTTCGGCAGTCTTGTTTGTAGAGATGTAACTTCTTGTAACACCTTGTTAGAGTTAATAAATTACGCGACCTACAAAATATTTGACGTCAATTTACGCGCTCCTTTTTACACAAAAAAAATATTAATTAGATTAATGTTACAGTCTGATTTCATAAAATTTAATGACGATGAGTTGTTTGAAATTTGCGCTCTCCTCCATTCACCGTATCATTCACTAGAACAAAACATTATTTTTATTGCTGAACAAACTAACACGAGTCAAATTTGCGTTACTAAAGGCGATCACGGTGCTGTTTTATACCACAACGGAAAGATGTATTATAATAGTGGCTTTAAAATTAAAGTAATAGATACTGTAGGGTCTGGCGACTCTTTTCTAGCTGCGTTGTTAAGCAAGCTATTAAAAGAAAACAATCCACAGGAGGCAATCAATTTTGCCTGCGCAATGGGTGCGTTAGTGGCTACTAATGAAGGTGCAAACCCAAAAATTCCAGAAAAAAAGATAAGACAATTTATAAATCCTTTAGACGAATAAATCGTATATACCATACTAATAAAATTATGAGAATAGAAATCAATAAAATCAGGACATTAGAGCTTCTGCTGTTTTTATATTGTTTGTCCCATACTACTTTACAAGCACAAAAGACGAAAATGCCAATAGAAAAGAAATGGTGGAAAGAAGCAGTAGTTTATCAAATTTACCCGAGAAGCTTTAAAGATAGCGATGGCGATGGTGTTGGAGATATAAAAGGAATTATTTCTAAACTTGACTATATTAAAAGTCTAGGCATCGATGCAGTTTGGCTTAATCCTATTTATTCATCTCCAAATGAGGATAATGGTTATGATATAAGCAATTATAGGGAAATCATGAAAGATTTCGGTACTATGCAAGACTTTGACCTTTTGTTAAAAGAAATGCATAAGCGAGACATCAAACTCATAATGGATTTAGTAGTAAATCACAGCAGTGACGAGCACGAATGGTTTAAACAATCTCGAAGTTCCAGAGACAATCCGTATAGAAATTATTACCACTGGTGGCCGGCCGAACAAGGAAAACCACCTTATAGATGGAGTTTTTTTGATGTCAATAGCGACGCCTGGAAATACGATGCGCAAACCAATTCCTATTACCTTCATTATTTCTCCCAAAAACAACCTGATTTAAACTGGGAAAACCCAAAAGTTAGAAATGAAGTTTATGACATTATGCGTTTCTGGTTAGACAAAGGCATCGATGGTTTTAGAATGGATGCCTTTCAGTTTGCTTCTAAAGATACCACTTGGCCGGAATTACCAAAAGGATATGAAAAAAATATCATAAAATACTATGGGGTTGGACCTCATTTACATGAGTATTTGCAAGAAATGAACAAGGAAGTTTTTAGCAAGTATGATATCATGACTGTTGCAGAAGGGGCAGGAAGTTCTCCTGAAGATGCGATGCAATTTGTAGATCCAGACCGAAAAGAATTAAACATGGCATACCATTTTGAAAGTGTAGATATTGGTAACCATTTAAAAGATTTTGGTCTTGTAAAATACAAAGATATTTTTTCTAGATATGACCAAGCATTTAAAGATAAAGGATGGCTTGCCATATTTCTGGCAAATCACGACCAACCCAGAATGGTCAGTAAGTTTGGGAATGACACTCCTAAATTCAGAGCAATATCTTCAAAAATGCTATCAACATTTGTACTCACAATGAGAGGAACACCCTATTATTATTGCGGAGATGAATTGGGTATGGACAACATTCGATTTAATTCAATTGAAGATTATAAAGATGTGGACACCCGTAATAAATATATTGGTTTGAAAAACAAGGGCGGAGATCTTCGAGCTTTTTTAGAACAGCAAAAACAAACTTCCAGAGAAAATGGAAGAACACCATTTCAATGGGACACCACTGAAAATGAGGGTTTTACTACTGGAACACCATGGTTGAAGATAAATCCAAACTACAAAACTGTAAATGCTGAGGCACAAGAAAAAGACCAAAATTCTACATTAAACTATTTTAGAAAATTGGTGAAATTACGCAAGCAAGAACCTGCATTTGTTTATGGAAATTACACGTTATTAGACAAAGAAAACCCAAACGTTTATGCCTATAAAAGAGAACTAAATGGCAAAAAATTTATTGTTTTATTGAATTTTTCTGATACAGATGCAAATTATAATATTGGATTTTTAACCCTTAAGTCAAAAATTATTTTAGGTAATTATAAAAGCCGGAAAGGTATAAAACCGAATATATTGCAACCTTATGAGGCGCAAATAATAGAACTTAAATAGCGTCTATTATTTAAATTTAATCTAAACAAAGAACCTAACCCGTACATAAAAAATACTTAAAGCTAAACTGTTTTTTTGAAAATTGATTTACAATGATAAAAATTGTAAGTTTGTTTTCACGAAACAGTTACTTTTTATTTTAAAATTTGGGCAATCATGAAAGAAACCACTCTTAAGCAAATTGCCACAGAACTTGGAATTTCTATTACAACAGTTTCAAAGGCGTTAAAAAATTATCCTGATGTAAGTGAATCCACCAAAAAAGCCGTCAAAGATTTAGCGATAGCTTTGCACTATACTCCTAACAGCTTTGCCGTTAATCTAAGAACCAAAGAGTCTAAAACCATAGGTTTAATACTTCCTACCGTTTTGCACGATTTTTTTTCAAAAGTGATTGATGGAATTCTTGAAGAAGCAGAAAAAAGGAACTATCTGGTTATTATTTTACAATCTAATGAAAAATATGAACTTGAAAAAAAACAAATTGATTTACTATTAAGCAAAAGAGTCGATGGAATATTACTTTCCTTATCTAATGAAACGGGAGAATTCCATCACCTGAAAACTATTTTTGAACACAATACTCCCTTAGTACTTTTTGATAAAATTGCAAAAATAGTCAACTGTTCAAAAGTTAGCATAAATGATAAAAAAGCGGCTTATGATGCTGTCACTTATCTTATAAAAAAAGGATATAAAAAAATTGCACATTTCAGAGGTTCGTATATGCCTCAAAATTCTATCGATCGTTTTTTAGGTTACAAAAAAGCACTCGAAGACCACGATATCAACTATGATTCATCATTAGTTTTTGTATGCGATAACAACACGGATTTCGAAGATGGATATGAAAATGCTAGAAAAGCAATTGCCGAGCAACCAGAGATCGATGCTATTTTTGCAGTGACAGATTTGGTTGCAATTGGCGCAATCAAATATTTTAACGAAAGGGGTATCAAAATCCCACAACAGATTGCCATTTTCGGATTCAGCAACTGGTTTATGTCTTCCCTTATTACCCCAAAACTCAGTACAATTGACCAACCTGGGTTTGAAATTGGAAGAACAGCAGCAGCAATTTTATTTGATGAAATCTATTCAAAAAAAAATAACCTACCTATAGTTTTTCAATCAATTGAACTAGAAACAAGTATAATTGAAAGGCAGTCAACATAAAAATAACAACCTAATCTGCTATTTATTTAATTTAACTAATCAATATTAATTTGTTTATTTTGCTAAAATCATAAGAAATTAGATTAAAATTAATATCTTGGTAAGGAATATTTTATGTTGTTATAGTACCCATCGACATAAAGCAAGATATAAATATATATATAGGATTCAGGTAGAATGATTTTGCTGAAAAATATTTTTCTAAACTAAAATAAGTACAAAATAGATTCATGAAAGATATTACCCTTAAAGAAATTGCAACTAAATTGGGAATTTCGATTACCACAGTTTCAAAAGCTTTGAAAAACTATCCAGATGTCAGTGCCAAAACAAAAAAAGCAGTAATTGATCTTGCACAAACGCTACATTACACACCAAATAGTTTTGCCGTAAATTTAAGAACTAAAGAATCAAAAACAATTGGTTTAATTATTCCTGAGGTAGTACACCATTTTTTTTCGAATGTAGTTAACGCAATTATTGATGAAGCTGAAAAAAATGGTTATCTAGTCATCATTCTGCAATCCAATGAGTCTTTAGAACTAGAGAAAAAACAAGTTGAATTACTTATTAATAAGCGCGTTGATGGCATCATTATGTCCCTTTCAAACGAGTCAAATAATGATGACCATATTAAGGAAATAATCAGCAGGAACATTCCTTTTGTTATGTTTGACAAAATCAATAAACTTACTACCTGCTCAAAAGTAATAATTGATGACCAAAAGGCGGCTTTTAATGCAGTCCAACACTTAATAGATACTGGCTGTAAAAGAATCGTTCATATCAGAGGTCCATTAAACCCTCAAAATTCAATTGACCGATATATTGGCTATAAAAAAGCATTAGAAAAAAATCATATTCCTTTTGATGCTAAATTGGTTTACACTTGTGAAAAAGTAACTTTTGAAGAAGGATTCGATTTTGCCAGACAGATAATAAAGGAGCATCCTGATGTGGACGGAATCTTTGCAATTACAGATTTAGTAGCCGTTGGTGTTTTAACTTATTTTAACGATAACGACATTAAAATTCCTGAACAAGTAGCCATAATCGGTTTCAGTAACTGGTTTATGTCTCAAGTTCTTACGCCAAAATTAAGCAGTGTAGAACAACCCAGCCACGAAATGGGAGTTCAATCATTCACTTTGCTATTGGAAGAAATGATTTGTCATAAAGAAGGTTTACACTATACGCCAAGAACTGTTGAGCTACAAACTTGTAATATAATCAGAGAATCTACGGTTAGACCATAGTCTTTATAAACAAATACAGATTCACACAAACCGTATCTACTCTATTATTGCAAAAAATCAATATTCCTTTTAATTCCTTTAAATTTTGCTCTTTTTAAAGGTGAATCTTTAAAAACCACCCTAAAAGTTTCTTCTGTGATTTCTTTCCAATCTTTTTTGGTCATAGAAAGAAGTTCAGGATTTGGGTTAAATAAAGGTTCGTTATTCGCTTTCGAAAATTTATTCCACGGACAAACGTCCTGACAAACATCACATCCAAAAGCCCAATCGTCAAACTTTCCTTTCATCTCCTGAGGAATATTTTCTTTAAGTTCAATTGTAAAATAAGAGATGCACTTACTTCCATCAACGATATATGGAGCAACTATTGCTTCAGTGGGACAGGCGTCTATGCATGCGGTACAAGTTCCGCAATGATCAGTAGTAGCATTATCATATTCCAAATTTAAGTCAACAATTAGTTCCGCAATGAAGTAAAAAGAGCCTACTTTTTGCGTTAACAAATTACTGTTTTTACCTATCCATCCTAAACCACTTTTCGCAGCCCATGCTTTGTCTAGCACTGGTGCAGAATCTACAAATGCACGCCCGGAAACATCGCCGATAGATGACTGGATTGCAAAAAGTAATTCTTTCAACTTTTCCTTGATGACAAAATGATAATCGTACCCGTAAGCATACTTTGAGATTTTGTAGGTTTCTGACGTAACGATTTGTGATTGCAACTGATCAGGATAATAATTCAGTAACAGAGAAATCACACTTTTTGCATCATCAACAAGTAAAGTCGGGTCTAACCTTTTATCGAAATGATTTTCCATATATGACATCTCACCATTTCGATTGTTCTTTAACCAATTTTCTAACCGTGGAGCTTCCTCCTCTAAATACCCGGCTTTGGATATGCCGCAAGCTAAAAATCCAAGGCGTTTTGCTTCGGATTTAATAAACTCTGTATATTTAGATTTTTGAATTATGACTAAAAAATTAAAATTTACAACTAAATACTAGCCTGAAACAATCGATATCCTATCATATTTTTTGACAAAATATATTTAGCGAGTACCAGGACGCGAGCGTAGCGAACTGACAAAGTAAATAGTTCCAAATACTAAAATAAACCACCTTGAATATTAGTGTTTATTTTCCCTAAATGCTTGTAAGCTTTATCTGTGACTTCACGTCCCCTTGGTGTTCTCATAATGAAACCTTCTTGGATTAAGAAAGGTTCATATACTTCCTCGATGGTTTCACTACTTTCAGATACCGCTGTGGCCAAAGTTGATAAACCAACAGGACCACCTTTAAATTTATCAATGATTGTTGACAGTATTTTATTGTCCATTTCATCTAAACCATGAGCGTCAACATTAAGCGCTTTTAAGGCATAACGAGCAATTTCAATATCAATGGTACCATTCCCTTTGATTTGAGCAAAATCCCGTACTCTACGCAGCAAAGCATTGGCGATACGGGGAGTTCCCCTACTCCTACCCGCAATTTCGATAGCAGCCTCCATCGATATTGGCATTTTAAATATACTAGCGCTTCTTTCCACAATGGTAGTCAATAATTCGGTTGTATAATATTGAAGACGAGAAGCGATTCCAAAACGAGCTCTCATTGGAGCTGTTAACAAACCGGATCGCGTTGTTGCACCAATTAAAGTAAAGGGATTTAAATTAATTTGAACTGTTCTTGCATTAGGCCCAGATTCAATCATTATGTCAATTTTGAAATCTTCCATTGCCGAATATAAATATTCTTCAACAATAGGGCTTAAACGATGGATTTCATCAATAAACAATACATCTCTCTCTTCAAGATTGGTGAGTAAACCAGCTAAGTCACCAGGTTTATCTAAAACAGGTCCTGAAGTAATTTTAATTCCAACATTTAATTCATTGGCAAGAATATTAGCCAACGTAGTTTTTCCCAAACCAGGAGGGCCATGAAAAAGCGTATGATCCAACGCTTCATTCCTTTGATTTGCAGCCTGCACAAAAACTTTCAAGTTTTCTAATATCTGGTCTTGACCGGCAAAATCATCAAAAGAAAGAGGTCTTAATCTTTTTTCAAGATCAAGCTCTTCAGAATTGTAACCATTCGTAGTTGGGTCTAAATTTTCATTCATCTAACAAAGATAGCAAAGCAATATTGAATTCTAAATTATAAATTCTAAATGCTATAAAATTTCAAAAAAGTGATTTGAAAACAATATAAACCACAAATAAAAAATAGAAAAAGAGCACAAAAAAAAGCCTCTACTTTCGCAGAGACTTGATCATAAAATTTTTAGTGATGTAAAACTTCTTCACCTTCTTTCATTGGTACATTTTGAGGAACAAAATCCACATCATGTGCAGGATTACTGTAGTCATAAGGCCAACGGTGCACTTCAGGAATTGCTCCAGGCCAGTTACCGTGAATGTGTTCTACTGGTGCAGTCCATTCAAGAGTATTAGATTTCCAAGGATTCTGTACCGACTTTTTACCGTAGAAAATGCTGCTGAAAAAGTTGTACAAGAACACCAATTGAAAAATACCACCAATTAAAGCGAATGTAGTTATAAGTACATTTACATTTTGTAAATCGTCAAATAATGGAAAGTTAGTATTTGTGTAATAACGTCTTGGTAATCCGGCTAAACCGATGAAGTGCATTGGGAAAAATA
Source organism: Flavobacterium xinjiangense (assembly GCF_900142885.1). Classification (GTDB taxonomy): domain Bacteria; phylum Bacteroidota; class Bacteroidia; order Flavobacteriales; family Flavobacteriaceae; genus Flavobacterium; species Flavobacterium xinjiangense. Next base: position 417,026 of record NZ_FRCL01000001.1, read on the forward strand.
CGCCATAAGCACAAATTGCTGAAACCCAAAAGTGAACATATCCTAAGTTTTTATTAAGCATCCTTCCGTATAATCTAGGGAACCAGTGGTAAACCCCAGCAAACATACCGTAAAGAGCAGAAATACCCATCACTAAGTGAAAGTGAGCTACAACAAAATAAGTATCATGCACGTTGATGTCTAAGGTACTGTCTCCAAGAATAATTCCTGTCAATCCACCGGTAATAAAAGTAGAAACCATACCAATTGAAAATAACATTGCAGGATTCAACTGCAAGTTACCTTTCCATAGCGTTGTAATCCAGTTAAACGCTTTTACGGCAGAAGGAATTGCAATCAATAAAGTAGTAAAAGTAAATACAGAACCTAAAAATGGATTCATTCCTGAAATAAACATATGGTGTCCCCAAACAATTGTCGATAGAAATGCAATAGCCAAAACTGACATAATCATCGCTCTGTAACCAAAAATTGGTTTACGTGAATTTGTCGCCATAACTTCAGAGACAATACCCATCGCAGGTAAAATTACGATATAAACTTCAGGGTGACCTAAGAACCAGAATAAGTGTTCAAACAAAACCGGTGAACCACCTTGATAATGCAATACTTCCCCAGCAATATAAATATCAGACAAGAAGAAAGAAGTACCAAAACTTCTATCAAAAATCAATAATAAAGCAGCTGAAAGTAATACTGGAAACGAAATAACTCCAATAATAGCCGTTACAAAGAACGTCCAAATGGTTAATGGCAATCTAGTCATTGTCATCCCTTTTGTTCTGAGATTAATAACCGTAACGATATAATTTAATGACCCCATTAAAGAAGACGCAATAAATATCGCCATAGAAACCAACCAAAGTGTCATTCCCATACCAGAACCTGGAATAGCTTGCGGTAATGCACTTAAAGGCGGATAAATTGTCCATCCAGCTGATGCAGGACCAGCTTCAACGAATAAAGAACAAATCATAATTACAGCCGACACAAAGAACAACCAATAAGATATCATATTCATGAATCCAGAAGCCATATCTCTTGCACCAATTTGAAGCGGAATTAATAAATTACTAAAGGTTCCACTTAAACCTGCGGTCAACACAAAGAAGACCATAATAGTTCCGTGAATGGTTACCAACGCTAAATAAATATCATTTGCCATTACTCCATCTGGAGCAAATTTATCACCTAATAATACATTAAATATTTTAAAAGACTCTTCAGGCCAAGCTAGTTGCATTCTGAAAAGCATTGACATACTCACACCAATAACACCCATTATAATACCGGTAATAAGATATTGTTTGGAAATCATTTTATGATCTATACTAAAAATATATTTAGTAATAAAAGTCTCTTTATGATGGTGTTCGTGTTCTAGATCGTGATCGTGAGCTTCTGCTGACATATACGTTTACTTTAAATTTTCTTAATAATTATTTCATTGCTATTTTAACGACAGCTGCTGCAGTATCCTTACCTTTAGTGGAATCGACGCCTTTAGCGCCATCAACTGGGGCAGCAGGAGTTTTGGCTGTTTTTACTTCTTGCACTATTGTAGGCTTATCTTGTAACCACTTTTTATAATCTTCAGGAGTGTCAACAATTACTTTCATTTGCATGTTGTAATGAGAAGCACCGCATATTTTATTACAAAGCAATAAATAATCAAAACTATAAGGATCTAACGCTGTTTGTCCTTTTGCAACAAGTTCAATACTTTTCTTAGTTCTAATAGCATTTATATTTGCTACTTTCTCTACCATATAAGGCAATTCTCTATACTCATCAGTAGTATAAATAGGTGTAAAAGCAAATTCCGTTACCATACCAGGAACACAGTTCATCTGCGCTCTAAAATAAGGCATATAAGCAGAGTGTAACACATCTTGAGAACGCATTTTGAAATGAATTTTTTTACCTTTAGGTATATGCAATTCACTAATAACAATATCATCTTGTGCGTATGGATCCGATAAGTCAACACCAAGTGTATTTACACCTTCAATTAACCTAACATTAGCTTTACCTAAAACCTTATCAGGACCAGCATATCTGGCAGTCCATTTAAATTGCTGTGCATACAATTCGATAACAACCGTATCTTCTTCATCATCAATGAACATAATATTAGTCCAAGCATAAAGACCATAAAGAATTAAACCTGCAAGTACAACCGCTGGAATAACACTCCAAAGCGCCTCTAATCTATTATTGTCCGCAAAATACAATGCTTTTTGCTCTTTTTTACCTTTGTATTTAAAAGCAAAATAATGCAATAACGCTTGAGTTATAGCCTGAACAACGAATAAAAGTACCCACGATATATTCATTAAACTATCTACTAAAGAACCATGTTCCGAAGCAGGTGTATGAAGAACTAATGGACCCCACTTAAACAAACCATATATCGTGAATATATATAAGAATGCAAGGAAACCAAACATTAAATAACCCTGAACATTATTATCATTATCAGAAGCTACCTGAGAACTGTCCGAATTTGCCCCTACTTGAGTAAGATCAAATATTTTCGTCAATTGCCATAAAGCAACGGCTAATAAAACTAAAACTATAATTACCAACAAACTTGTCATCTGTTTACTTATTTTAAATATTAATAATGAAAATGTTTACTCTCTTCTATAAATGGGTTTCTTTTTGGTAACAAAGGTGCTTTAGTTAATGCCGAGAAAACAACATAAATAAACAATCCAAGGAAGAAAAGAACGGATGCAATTTCTGAGATACCAATGAACCATCTGTCTCCAACTGTTCCTGGCATAACCATATTAAAGAAATCTATATAATGTCCCAACAAAATTACTGTACCAGCCATTACTAAAATCCATGTTATTCTTTTGAAATCAGTATTAATTAATATCAAAATTGGAAATAGGAAATTCATAACTACTGCACCAAAAAATGGCAGATTATATAATTGAATTCTAGTTACAAAATAAGTAATCTCCTCAGGAATATTAGCATACCATATCAACATGAATTGCGAAAACCATAAGTAAGTCCAGAATACGCTGATTCCAAACATAAATTTAGCTAAATCATGAATATGACTTGTATTAACATATTCCAAATACCCTCTAGACTTCAAGTATAAAGATACCATTGTAATCATCGTAATTCCACTTACAAAGAAACTGGCGAAAACATACCATCCAAATAAAGTACTAGACCAGTGTGGGTCTATTGACATAATCCAGTCCCACGACATAATAGATTCAGTAACAATAAAGAAAACTAAAAATCCAGCAGACATTTTAAAATTCTTTTTATAGTTAAGGTCATCAGACGCTTGATCTTGCGCCAAACAATTTTTCGCTGAATAGTAACGGTATAAGTTCCACCCAATTAAGAAAATTGCTGCTCTAATTATCCAAAAAGGAAAATTTAAATAACCTGATTTGTTAGCGATGATTTTATCATGCGCAACAACTTCCGGATCTAACCATATAAATAAACTATTAGAGTGGAAAATATTTAATCCACAAACAACAAGTATTATGAAAAAGATAACAGATCCTACCGGTAAATATGCTGTTATTCCTTGCATAACCCTAAACAGAACAGGAGACCAACCAGCTTGCGCCACTTGTTGAATGGCATAAAAAGCCAAAACTCCCATTGAAAGCAACATAAAGAAAATACAAGCTACATATAAAGAAGCCCACGGTTTATTTTGCAATTGGTGCAAAACATGTTCAGCGTGCTCTTTATGTTCAGCAGCTTCTGAAACTTCATTACTTTCCTTACTAGTAACTTTTTCAACGTGAACTGGTTCAGCAACTGTACTTTCAGTAACTTTTGTGGTATCATCCGCAGCAACAGCTTCAGGAGATGCTTCCTTCTTTTTCTCTACGGTAGCTTCACTATGGCTAGCTGCAACTTCATGTGAGGTTTCAGCAGAAGTGTTTGCTTCATGCTTAGCTTCACCGTGAGCACCATGACTTTCAGCAGCAAGAATTTTTTCAACTTCTTGAATATCTTTTGGTGCAGTTAAAAAACCATATCCAATTCCTAATAGACCAACAGCCATTAAGACAAAAGAAAATGTTTTTAATTTACTTGAAAATGTATACATATCTATTACGATCAGTTTGTTCAACAATTATAATTTAGCTTTCAGATTAATAACATAAGATGCTACTAACCAACGTTCATGAGAATTCAATTGGTTCGCATAAGACCCCATTGAATTTAAACCGTAAGTTTGAACATGAAAAACACTTCCTTCCGTTATCACTCTATCTTTATAGCTAGGAACTCCAAGATATTTACCTTGTGTTACCAATTTTCCTTTACCATTACCTTCGGTACCATGACAAATAGCACAATAAATATCAAATAACTCCTTTGACTTTTCAACATCTTTTTCAGATATAGTATCGAGAGGAGACTTTAAATTTAATTTAGCTAAATCATACCCTGCAGTAGAATTTTCATATTCATAAGGCTCAAAACCTCTATTTATCGTTCCTGCCGGAGGAAGTTGTCCTTCCTTGCCGTTCTTAAATGCACTGGATTCCTCATAAGTTTCATAACTTACCGGCTCATACATATTAGGCATGTATTGGTAATTAGGTTTCGAATTATTGTGGCAAGACGAAACTAAAATAGTAATACAAATTAAAAATGTTATTTTATATAGACTTTTCATATCGACAATTAATTCTTTACAATTACTTTAACTTCTACCGCCCCTGTACTTTCAAAAAAGGAAATCAATTCATCCTCATTATCATTTACAGCAACTTCCATCAAAAAATGGTCATCCGTAGTTCTAACATCTGGATTCTCCGAAACTTTAAAAGGCCATAATTTACTTCTCATATAAAAAGTAATAACCATTAAGTGAGCCGCAAAAAATACCGTTTCTTCAAACATAATTGGCACGAACGCCGGCATGTTATCAATATAACTAAAACTTGGTTTACCACCAATATCTTGAGGCCAATCCTGAATCATTATGTAGTTCATCATCCAAGTTCCAAATGATAACCCAATCAAGCCATAGATAAAAGCGCAAATTGCTAATCTAGTAGGAGCAAGTCCCATGGCTTTATCCAAACCGTGAACGGGAAATGGAGAAAAAACTTCTTCAATATGATGATGAGCTGCTCTGGTTTTTTTAACCGCATCCATCAAAATATCATCGTCATTATAAATGGCGTATATTACTTTATTACTCATGATGTAAATCTTTATTAGCTTCTCTTTCTCTTTTGTAATTATCTCCAGTTCCTTTTAATATTGTTTTTACTTCCGCTTGAGCTATTACAGGGAATGTTCTAGAGTACAACAAAAACAAAACAAAGAAGAAACCTATTGTACCAATGAATATTCCAATATCTACAAACGTAGGTGAGAACATTGTCCAAGAAGATGGTAAATAATCTCTATGTAACGAAGTTACGATAATTACAAATCTTTCGAACCACATTCCAATATTTACTACAATTGAAATAATAAAAGAAAACATAATACTTGTTCTTAATTTTTTGAACCACATAAATTGTGGAGAGAAAACATTACAAGTCATCATTGACCAATATGCCCACCAATAAGGTCCGGTCGCTCTGTTTAAGAACGCATATTGCTCATATTCTACTCCTGAATACCAAGCGATGAAAAGCTCAGTAATATAGGCAACCCCAACAATAGAACCAGTAATCATGATTACAATGTTCATTAACTCTATATGTTGAATCGTAATGTACGCTTCTAGATTAGAAACTTTTCTCATAATGATAAGCAAGGTGTTTACCATCGCAAATCCAGAGAATACAGCTCCAGCAACAAAGTAAGGAGGGAAAATAGTAGTATGCCATCCTGGTATTACTGAAGTAGCAAAGTCCATCGATACAATAGTATGCACAGAAAGTACAAGTGGAGTTGCTAAACCTGCAAGAACCAAAGAAACTTCTTCAAAACGTTGCCAGTCTTTTGCTCTACCGCTCCAACCAAAACTCAATATAGAATAAACTCTTTTGTTAAAAGGCGTAATCGCTCTATCTCTCAACATCGCAAAATCAGGCAACAAACCAGTCCACCAGAAAACTAATGAAACAGAAAGATAAGTAGAGATTGCAAAAACGTCCCAAAGTAAAGGGGAGTTAAAATTCACCCATAAAGATCCAAATTGATTCGGAATTGGTAAAACCCAATACGCTAACCATGGACGTCCCATGTGGATAATTGGAAATAAACCTGCTTGTATTACAGAAAATATGGTCATTGCCTCCGCAGAACGGTTAATTGCCATTCTCCATCTTTGACGGAAAAGCAATAATACGGCTGAAATTAATGTTCCTGCGTGACCGATACCTACCCACCAAACGAAGTTAGTGATATCCCAAGCCCAACCTACAGTTTTATTTAATCCCCATGTTCCAATACCCGTAGATACAGTGTAAATGATACAACCTAATCCCCAAAGGAAGGCTATTAATGCAATTGAAAATACAATCCACCAATGTTTATTTGCTTTACCTTCAACAGGCGCAGCTACATCTACAGTTACATCGTGATAAGACTTATCACCTATAACTAAGGGTTTTCTAATGGTTGCTTCGTAGTGAGACGACATAATCCTTTATATTGATTCTTAATTAATTATTTTTTGTACTAGGTATTTCTAACTTTAACGTGGTAAATCACATTTGGTTTTGTTCCAACATGCTCCAATAAATGATACATTCTATCGTCAGCAGCTAATTTAGTTACTTCGGCTTCTTTATCATTTACATCTCCAAATTTCATTGCTCCAGTAGAACAAGCATTTGAACAGGCCGTTTGGAATTCTCCATCTACGATTACTCTTCCTTCTCTCTTTGCATTTAAAATTGTAGCTTGTGTCATTTGAATACACATAGAACATTTTTCCATAACACCACGAGAACGAACATTAACATCTGGATTTAATACCATACGTCCTAAATCGTCATTCATATGATAATCGAATTCACTGTTTTTGTTGTACAAGAACCAGTTAAAACGACGCACTTTATAAGGACAGTTGTTAGCACAGTAACGAGTACCAACACATCTGTTGTAAGCCATTTGATTTTGACCTTGACGACCATGTGAAGTTGCAGCAACTGGACAAACAGTCTCACAAGGAGCATGATTACAATGCTGACACATTACCGGTTGGAAAGAAACCTGAGGATTATCTCCCGCTTTCTCCATTTCATTAAATGTAGATAATGAACTTGATAATCCGGCGATATTTTCTTTTCTTTCGTTATCTCCTGCAAATGTACTTTCAGAAGAATAATATCTGTCGATACGCAACCAGTGCATATCACGACTTCTTCTAACCTCTGCTTTTCCAACAACTGGAACGTTGTTTTCAGCATGACAAGCAATTACACAAGCACCACATCCAGTACAAGCATTTAAATCAATAGAAAGATTAAAGTGATGACCTGTAGAACGGTCAAATGAATCCCATAAATCTACTGATGTAGCCGCCACTTCTTTGTGGTCTAAAGATACCATTGGTTGTTCGTTCCAAAATTCAGCATCTTTAGTATTGAATATCTCTAAAGTAGTTTCTTTAATAATATCACCTCTACCCATCAATGTTTTTTGACCTTGAACACAAGCAAATTCGTGTTCTCCATCCGCTTTAGCTAATGATACAGATTGCACATCGTTAAAGCCTTTATATAATGAGTAAGCATTTAAACCTACTTGCATTTCTTCTTTTAAGGCTGCTCTACGTCCATAACCCAAAGCTAAACCTACAGTTCCAACAGCTTGTCCTGGCTGAACAATTACTGGAACATTTTCTAATTTCAAACCATCAACCGTTGTAATAGTAGCATAACTACCATTCAAACCACCATTTGCAACAATCTCATTAGACAATCCTAATTTTTTAGCATCGGCATTCGAAACAGTAACATAATTATCCCAAGAAACTCTTGTGATTGGATCCGGTAACTCTTGTAACCAAGGGTTATTCGCTTGTTGTCCATCACCCAAACCTGTTTTAGTATACAATACTAATTCAAAAGCCTGTGCAGGTTTTGCTTGAGCCAATGCATTAGCGGCAGCAGAATAATCAGCTGAACCACCAGACACAGATGATACCACACCAACATAAACACCGTCATGCAACACTTTATTCCAAGTAGAACCCGAAACGATTGTTGAAGCATTTGCTTTTACAAAATCGTAGTAAGAACCAGTAAGTCCATTCAAAGACATTAAAATTTCTTGAAATTGCTTAGTGTTAAATAAAGGACGAATTGTTGGTTGAGTAATACTGTATGAACCTTTTGTTAAAGTTAAATCACCCCAAGACTCTAAATAATGTGGAGCAGGAGCTGCAATTGTAGAAAGTAAAGCAGTCTCATCCTCTTTCAAAGAGAAAGTAACAGATGTTTTTACTTTTTTAAGTGCTTCAACAAATATTTTACTATCTGCTAAAGTATAAACAGGGTTAACACCACTCATAATTAAAGTATGAACGCTTCCAGCTTTCATATCATTGATTAATTGAGCAACTTTTTCGTTAGAACCTTTTCTAATTTGTCTTGTTCCTGAAGTAGTGAAAGCTTCACTAGCCAAAACTTGATTGATAGCTAAAACTAATAACTGTGCATTCTTATCTTGAATCCCAGAAACCAAAACTCCTTTAGAACCTGCAGCTTTTAACTGTTGAGCCGCTTTAGTTACTTCAGCTTTTAATTTACTATCTAAATTTACTGTCGCAGATGAACCAGTAACGATATTATATATAAGTACTAATGCTTGTTTTTGATTTGCAGTTGACATTGCAAAACGTTTGTCAGCAGCAGCACCAGATAAAGTCATATTTGATTCTAACTGAAAATGGCGAGACATTTTCCCTGCTTTAGGTATTCTACCCTTAGCATAACCAGAATCATATCCTCCACCTTGCCAATCCCCAAGAAAATCAGCACCTACCGAAACGATAAGCGATGCTTTTGAAAAATCATAATCAACTAACGCTCTTTCTCCATAAACGCTTTCAAAAGCATCTAATGCTTCTGACGAAGAAACTGCATCGTAAACAACATGTTTAGCATTTGGATTTTTACCAATAAATTGAGCAATTAATTCTTCTGTAGAAGGACTTGCTAATGTATTAGTCAATAACACTATTTGACCGCCTTTTGCTTTAGCATCAGCAATACTAGATTTTAATGCAGAATCAACAGCGGACCAAGTTGAATTTTTACCTTCAATTTTCGGCTCTTTCAAACGCATACTATCATATAATGACAATATCGACGCATGAATTCTAGCATTAGCAGCAAATTTTGCTCCCGCAATAGTGTTGTTATCTATTTTAATAGGACGCCCTTCACGTGTCTTCACCAATAAATTAGCAAAATCGAAACCATCAAAAACAGAAGTTGCATAATAATCAGCTACTCCAGGGATGATTTGTTCTGGTTGTAGTACATAAGGTATTGACTTGTGTACCGGCCCTTCACAAGCTGCAAGCGTAGCTGCTGCAGTACTAAACCCAACGTACTTTAAAAAGTCACGACGTGATGTTGATGAAGATGACAAAGCATCATTATTTCCTAAAAATTCATCAGTAGGAATTTCTTCAACAAATTCGTTATTTTTAAGCGCCTCAACAATAGAACTATTTTCGTCTAGTTCTTCAACACTTTTCCAGTATTTTTTGTTTGATGACATATATAAATATTAAAATCTTAATAATTTGATTAATAGTGGCATTTACCACATTCTAAACCTCCCATTTGTGCTGCAGTCAATTTGTCTACACCGTATTTTTTAGAAAGTTCCTCATGAATTTTGGTATAATATTCATTGCCTTCCATCTTAACTTCCGTTTTTCTGTGACAATTAATACACCAACCCATTGTAAGAGGAGAAAACTGCTTCATCACTTCATAAGTCTGAACGGGACCATGACAAGTCTGACACTCAATACCCGCAACAGTTACGTGCTGTGAGTGATTAAAGTAAACGAAATCTGGTAGATTGTGAATACGAATCCATTTTACAGGTTCCGTTTTTCCAGTGTATTTTTGAGTAGATTGATCCCAACCCACTGCTTTATATAATTTTTGGATCTCACCATCATAAAAAGCTTTAGAATGATCTGGAGTTGCAGTCGTATCAGAAACCTCTGCAATGTTTTTATGACAATTCATACAAACATTTAAAGAAGGAATTCCAGAATGCTTACTAACTCTAGCAGAAGAGTGACAATACTTACAACTTATTCCGTTGCTACCAGCATGTATTCTGTGAGAATAGTGAATTGGCTGAATTGGCTCATAATCTTGATCAACCCCAACTTGCATCAAGAAACCATATACTAGATATGCTCCCGTCAACAGTAAAAATATTGAAGACACCAAAACTAAAAATTGATTTTTTGCGAATGCTCTCCAAATCGGCATAGTAGGCTCTTTTGGAGCAACCACTATTCCATTTGCTTTTGCTACTTTCGACAACACTTTATTCACTAAGAATAACATAACTACTAACATAGCCATAACCAATCCTAACGCACCTAGAATAACATTGTTTGATATAGCATTTTCTGGAGCAGCAGTACCAGGAACTCCAGCAGTTCCCGTAGGAGCAGCGGCAGCTTCCGCTTTTGGCTCTGAAGTATAAGCAATAATATTGTCTATATCAGCATTTGATAATTGAGGAAAAGCAGTCATGACAGACTTATTGTTTTCTTCAAATACTTTTACAGCGGCAGCATCACCTGATTTTATCATATCAGAGCTATTGTGAACCCACTTGTAAATCCAAGCCATTTCATGCTTTGCAGATATACCTCTCAACATAGGCCCTGTTGCTTTAGCATCCAATTTATGACATGCTGCGCAATTTGCATTAAAAAGTTCTTTTCCCTTTACAGGGTCACCACCTGACGCAGCAACAGCATCTGCTGGAGCTGGTGTTGCTGCTTCCGGAGCCGCAACTTGTGCAATTGATGTTAAGGAGAAAACTAAAGTAAGCCCTAAGCTTAAATATAATTTTCTTGTGATCGAATTATGGTTACCCACCTTTTTCATATAGTATAATGATTATCTACTAAAATTGGTACGGTTTTTTCTATTAATACTTTTAGAAAAAACTAATACATTCTTTAAAACTTGCACAAAAATACGACTTAAGAACTATTCACAAAACCTTAAAATAGTCTTAAATTCAATTTATATTAATTCTAAATAATATTTAATATTATGTTTCATTCTATAAATACTATTTTTGCATAAAAACAATCACATTATGAGAATTTTAGCTCCCAAACAAGTTATTTTTTACACTCTAAGTTTAATAATTACTTCATCCTGCATACATGCTCAAGACGCGAAAGTTAGAGTAAGTCAAGACCCTAAATTTGAGCAATTGCTGAATGAAAAGCGAAAATTAAATGTTTCAACCTCTGTGAATGACCGTTATAAAATTCAAATTTTTAGCGGGGACAGCGAAAATGCAAAAAAGACATTAAGAAGCTTTAAGCAAGAATTTAGTGATATTGATGGAACTATAGTATTTAACACACCTAATTATAAAGTTTGGGTTGGTAATTTTAAAACCCGCATTGAAGCGGAACGAAATTTGATTGACATTAGAAAGAAATATAAAAATGTACTCTTGATAAAACCTAGCAAATAATCTTGCAATACTACTTACTCCAGAAAAGCACTTTAATTATTAAAAAAAAGCAACTCATAAAGAGTTGCTTTTTTATTTTAATCCTCTTACAAACGATACGTTTCCGTTTTTAATTTAAGAAGGTACTCGACAAACTCGATCTTCAAAAAACTACGATAAATGAGAGAGGAAGGATTTTCTTTACAGCAATTTTTCATTTGCTTTTTGCTATTCCTGGCCGATCTTCTTTGCTGGCAAAACTTTGCTGTCGCAAATCATAAATCTACTATAGCGTTGTATCACCATGCCCAAACTATCTTGATCAGTTCAACACTGGCTCATTTTTCGTGATGCGCACACAACAATTACAACCAGTACTTTTCTTTTAAGATCTTAAAAAATCAATAACCCTATTGCAGCACATATCAATGGAATAAAAACTAGAGTAAACTGAAATAAACTTTCTAATGAAGTTTGACCTAAAGATTCTTTATCGTTTAGATATTTAGCACTAAAATACATGTTTCGGTTTAGTTTTCTTAAAATGATTTTGTCAAACTGTTTATAGAGAATCAAAAATAATATCGGACTAAGAGAAATGAGAATTTGAATTTTCTCGTTTTGTGAAAGAAGCATTTCATATTTCATCATCGATAAAATTAAAATCAATATTGATACAACAGAACTATAATTATAAAATTTTGTACTTCGTAAAATCTTATGTGACCTAGGATAGATAAAGGTGGGTATCCAAACAAAGAAAAAGATGATAAACAATATCAAATTTTCAGATTTCATTTTTTGTTTAGTTTATTTTAACTCATTGCTTCTAAAAAATAGAGAACACTGTTATGCAATATACTTTTTAAACTCTTATATTAAAACCAAACATAAGCAATTTCCATATAAAATTAAAACAGGCACTCTTAAAAGAAACTCTCATTAGTGATAACGATCTTTTATTCGCGTGAGGGATAGAAGCTAGCTACCCTGTAGCGCGGATAGCCCGACAGCAGCTAGAAAAAAGGGCAATGACCGGTAAGTTGCTAGCCCTTTTTTCTAGCTGGTGGCACGCCCAAATAAAACCCAAATAACTCTCACTCCTGACAACTGGGTTACCATGAAACAAAAAAAATCCCGATAGCTCGGGATTTTAATTTTTAATATATTGAAATTTTATTTCAATTTCTTTTTAACTGCTACTTCATGGTACGATTCAATAACATCTCTTTCTTCAATGTCATTGTATCCTTTTACTTGAATACCACAATCGTATCCTTTGGCAACATCTTTCACATCATCTTTGAAACGTTTCAGTGCAAGAAGTTCTCCTGTGAAAACAACAACACCTTCTCTAATGATTCTCATTTTGGCGTTTTTAACAATTTTACCATCCATAACCATACTTCCAGCAATAGAACCAACTTTAGAAATCTTAAATATCTCTCTAATTTCAGCAGTTCCCAGAATTTCTTCTTTCATTTCTGGAGCTAGCATTCCTTCCATTGCATCTTTCAAGTCATCGATAGCTGCATAAATAATAGAATAGTAACGGATATCAATTTCTTCTTTGTCTGCCAATTGTCTTGCATTTCCTGCAGGACGAACATTAAATCCGATAATGATCGCATCAGAAGCAGAAGCCAACATAACGTCAGTCTCTGTAATTGCTCCAACACCTTTATGGATAATATTAATTTGTATTTCTTCAGTAGATAATTTAGAGAACGAATCTGACAATGCTTCAACAGAACCATCCACATCTCCTTTAAGGATAATGTTCAATTCTTTAAACTGACCTAATGCAATTCTACGTCCAATTTCATCTAATGTAATATGTCTTTGTGTACGAACTGATTGTTCACGCATTAATTGAGAACGTTTAGATGCAATTTGTTTTGCTTCTTTTTCATCTTCAAAGATGTTGAACTTATCACCAGCAGTTGCTGCACCATCTAAACCAAGAACAGAAACCGGAGTCGAAGGACCTGCAACAGTAACAATATTCCCACGTTCATCATGCATGGCTTTAATTTTACCATGATGTTTACCAGCCAACATATAATCTCCAATTTTCAAAGTTCCGTTTTGAACTAATATAGTAGAAACATATCCTTTTCCTTTATCTAAGAAAGCCTCAACAACAGTTCCCGAAGCCGCTTTATTTGGATTTGATTTCAAATCTAAAAGTTCTGCCTCTAACAATACTTTTTCTAATAATTCTTTCACACCTGTTCCTACTTTGGCAGAAATATCATGTGATTGAATTTTTCCACCCCAGTCTTCAACAAGTAAATTCATACTTGCTAATCTTTCTTTTACTTTTTCAGGATTAGCATTTGGCTTATCAATTTTATTGATAGCAAATATGATAGGAACGCCAGCTGCCTGAGCATGACTAATTGCTTCTTTGGTTTGCGGCATGATGTCATCATCAGCTGCAATTACAATAATAGCAATATCTGTAACTTGAGCACCACGCGCACGCATCGCGGTAAACGCTTCGTGACCCGGTGTATCTAAGAATGCGATTTTTTGTCCGTTATCCAATGTTACTCCGTAGGCACCAATATGTTGTGTAATTCCTCCAGACTCTCCTGCGATTACGTTTTCTTTACGAATGTAATCCAGTAAAGATGTTTTACCGTGATCGACGTGACCCATTACAGTAACGATAGGTGCTCTAAAGACTAAATCTTCTTCTTTGTCAGCAACCACTTGAATCGCTTCTTCAATATCAACAGTAATAAACTCAACTTCGTAACCAAATTCATCAGCTACAATAGTCAATGTTTCTGCATCAAGACGTTGATTCATGGTAACCATGATTCCAAGTGACATACAAGTTCCAATAACTTTAGTAATTGGCACATCCATCATGATTGCAATTTCACCTACAGTAACAAACTCAGTAACTTTAATAGTTTTACTTCCTTCGTCAATAGCTCTTTGCTCATCATCAGATTTCTGACGGTGCGTATCTCTTTTGTCTCTTCTATATTTAGCTGCTTTAGATTTACCACCTTTTCCTTGTAGTTTTTCTAAAGTCTCTCTAATTTGATTTTTAACTTCCTCCTCTGTAGGCTCCACTTTTGCAACAATCGCAGGTCTGTTTCCTTTTACGAAACCAGGTCTTGCACTTCTGTTAGCATTGAAACCTCCACCACCTACATTAGGTGTAATCTTATTAGGATTAGGAGCACCAGGAACTCCCGGTGTTGCAGGCGGTCTTGGAGCACCCGGTTTAGGAGCAATCCTTTTTCGCTTGTTTTTATTTGCATTAGCTGCAGCCGAACCTGGAGCACCCGGTTTATTCGGAGTGATTTTAGGCTCTTCTTTTTTCTTTTTCGGTTTGTTGAATTGAGACAAATCAATTATTTGTCCCGTCAAAGTAGTCCCAGAAAGTTTCTGATATTGCGTTGTGATGGTTTCATCAACTGGCGCTTCATCCACTTTTTCAACTTTTGCAGGTTCCGAAACAACCTCTTTCACAGGTTCTTTCTTCACTTCTTTTATTCCAACAACAGGCTTAACTTCTTTTTTGTCTGAAACAGGTTTTTCTTGCAACGGTGCTTTTGGAGCAGGCGCTTTTTCAACAGCCTCCGTTACAACAGGTTTTTCTTCTGTAACTTTTACAACAGGAACTTCAATCTTCTCTACCGCTTTTGGAGTTGGTACCGTAACAGGTTTTTTTGGATTAAGATCTATTTTCCCAACTTGCACAGGTCCACTTATAACCGCTCTCGCTTTTATAACCTCTTGTTGTTTCAATCGTTCTTCATCCAGCTTACGCTTGTCTTCGATCTCTTTTTCTCGCTCCACACGTAAAGCTTCCTTTTCTTTTCTTTTCTCTTCCCCTACTTCTTTCGAAGCCTCTTTATTCCCTTTGTCACCAGCAAACTGACCGCACAAGACATTGTATACATCATCAGAAATTTTTGTGTTTGGATTTGCTTCAATAGCAATTCCCTTATCTTTTAGATAATCCACAGCTCTTTCTAAAGAAATATTCAATTCCCTTAAAACTTTGTTTATTCTAATAATTCTCTCTTCAGACATAAAACCTTTTTATTATTACCTTTTGTTGTGTTTCTTGACTGAACCCTAACTACTTATAGGGAAAATAAAATCAAGATTTATTTTTTAAAAGAATTCAAGATTAACTCTCGAATTCTTCTTTCAATATTCTCATTACTTCCTGAATTGTTTCCTCTTCAAGATCTGTTCTTCTTACTAAATCTTCTACATCTTGTTTCAAAATACTTTTTGCAGTATCTAAACCAATTTTTGCAAATTCTTCAATAACCCAGCTTTCAATTTCATCTGAAAACTCTGTTAATTCAACATCATCATCATCAGTGGCTGCACCAGCAACATCACCTTCTCTGATAACATCTAATTCATATCCAGTTAACAAACCAGCTAACTTTATGTTATGCCCACCTCTACCAATTGCTTTAGAAACTTCTTCCAGTTTTAAGAACACTTCTGCTCTTTTTGTTTCTTCATTAATTTTGATAGAAGAAACTTTAGCCGGACTTAACGCTCTAGTTATAAACAATTGAATATTACTGGTATAATTGATAACATCAATATTTTCATTTCCTAATTCACGAACAATACCGTGAATACGAGAACCTTTCATACCTACGCATGCTCCAACTGGGTCAATTCTGTCATCATAAGAATCTACGGCTACTTTTGCTTTTTCACCTGGAATTCTTACCACTTTTTTAACCATAATTAATCCGTCAAAAACTTCAGGAATTTCTTGTTCAAATAATTTTTCTAAAAACTTCTCTGAAGTTCTAGACATAATAATTTGAGGTTTATTCCCTTTCAATTCAACACTTTCAATTATACCACGAACATTATCTCCTTTACGGAAAAAGTCAGAAGGTATTTGTTTTTCTTTTGGCAAAATGATTTCATTTCCTTCATCATCAACCAAAATTACAACTCTTGGACGTACATGATGTACTTCCGCCGTATAAATATCTCCAATTAAATCTTTAAATTGCTTGTAAAGATTCGTATTATCGTGTTCGTGAATTTTTGAAATTAAGTTTTGGCGCAAAGCTAAAATAGCTCTTCTTCCCAAATCAATTAATTTTACCTCTTCAGAAACTTCTTCGCCAATTTCAAAATCCGCTTCAATTTTTCTTGCTTCAGTCAAAGTAATCTCTTCGTTTTCAAAATCTAGATCCTCGTCAGCAACGATTACTCTTCTTCTCCAAATTTCCATATCTCCTTTATCAGGATTTATAATAATATCGAAATTATCATCTGAACCGTATTTTTTCTTCAATGCATTTCTAAATACATCTTCCAAAATTGCCATAAGCGTTACACGATCAATAAGTTTATCATCTTTAAACTCTGAGAATGAATCGATTAATGCTAAATTTTCCATGCGAATTCTTTAATTAAAATGTTACTGTAACAATTGCTTCTTTTATATCTGCGTAAGGTAACTTAAGTTCTTTTTGAACCGTTTCTTTCCCTTTTCCTAACTTTTTCGGCTCTCTTGCTTTCCACGACAAAATTACAAAATCATCATTAGCTTCTACTAATTCTGCCTCAATAATTTCTGACCCAGTCTTAACAATCAATGTTCTACCAATATTCTTCTTGTACTGACGTACAAATTTCAGAGCCGAACCAACTCCTACTGAAGCTACTTCCAAAGAGAAATCTTGCTCTTCTCTATCGATATTATTGTCTATTGCACGACTAACGTCGATACAATCTTGCAGAACCACTCCATTATCACCGTCTAAGGTCACAATTACCTTAAAAGCATCCGTAATAATCAAGTCAACTAGAAAAACCGAAGGCTTCTCTAAAAGGGCTTCCGCCAGCACTGTATTTACTTTTTCTTTAAATGTCATATTTTTTATAAAAAGAGGGGACACTTAGTCCCCTCATTATCTAGATTTTAATAAATAACGGTGCAAATATAGTGTTTTTTTTTATAAAAATAAATAATCAATTACTGTTAAAATATTTCTTACCTTTATTAAGTCATAAAATAATAGTTTTTTTCCGATAATTTAAACCTTTTACTTATGAAACGAATTTTAGTACCAACTGATTTTTCCAAACACGCAGAAGATGCTTTAAAGCTAGCAGCCCAAATCGCAAAAAAAACCAAGTGTGAAATTTTCTTATTGCACATGCTGGAATTACCCGGTCAAATGAGCGATGCAATTTCAGGCGGAAGTGGAATCCCTGAGGTAATGCTGTTTATCAAAAAAGCAAACGAAACGCTGCAAAAAATCAAGGAAAGCACATTATTGAACGGAATTTCGGTAACTGAAACGGTTCAATTTGAAAGAGCTTCACAGGGTATATTATCATTCAGCAAAAAAAATAAAATTGACTTAATCATTATGGGTTCTCATGGATCTTCAGGAATTGAAGAAATACTTATTGGCTCTAATACGGAGAAAGTAGTACGACTTTCCGACATTCCTGTTCTGGTTATAAAAAAAGACCCCGGAAAATTTGAACCTAAAAATTTCGTTTTCGCTTCTGATTTTTCACAAGAAATAAAAAAACCATTTAAAAAAATGGTTGAATTCACCGAAATTTTTGATGCAAATCTTTTTTTAGTAATGATATGCACGCCTAACAGCTTCAAAACTACTCTCGCTGCAGAAAAAATAATGAATGATTTTGCTAAGGATTTTGATGTAAAAAACTACTCCATGCACATTTTCAACGATTCCAACATTGAAAACGGAATACTCAATTTTGCAAATTCTATCAATGCTGATTTAATTGGACTTTGCACCCATGGAAGAACTGGATTGGCGCATTTTTTCAACGGAAGTATTAGTGAAGATCTGGTTAATCATACAGTCAAACCCGTAATCACCTTCAAAATTTAGTTTTTTTTTCAAAAAAGGAAAAACCTAAAATACCTATACAATAAAAAAGCCTCTCAAAAAACGAGAGGCTTTACTGCAAGTATAAAATATAAAATGACCAAACACCATTCCCAATGGGAAGTGCGTAAAAATGGTAGCACAGAGGGAAGCGATTAGCAATTCTTAAATGGATTTTGCTTCCTTTCTAAAATGTTGCTCCTGCTGCACCTTTTATTTCTTCCGCTCTTTCACGCAGTATTTTTGCTTCGCTGGTTTTTCTTTTTCTTAAAACACCGTTGAACCTGACTTCTTCCCATCGCAACCTTGAAAACCTTACTTTCCCGAAATGATGCTGTATTACATAAATCATCATCCCGATAGATGCGATACAAATAAGACCATATATTTTTTTGTTAGCGGCTAAAATGGCATTGAGCTGTATATTTTTGTAGCCGGATAATGCAACTTGCGATGACATCAAATTACCGTCCAGATAAACGGCAAGATTATTCACACTCTCCCACTGAAACTGATACTGCAGCCAGGAGAAAAAGGAGGAAAATACAGCAGTGGCCACAAAACTCCGGAACACCAGAACAAGTCCAATCGCCTGAAGCATTGGTTCCATTTCAAGTTTGTCGAGGATATAAAACCAAACCGCGATATATATTGCACTTAATCCGTAACCTTTAAGAAACATGGGTAGAAGCCAACTTTCATAATTAAGTTCAGTAACCATCATGAAATACATTATCACTGAATTTAGAAAAAAAGCCGCAAAACCGGAGAAGATGAACATCTTTATCGGCCATTCATTTTTAAACCAAAAATAGGCAACCACTCCTGCTAGAATCACACCCGGAATCATCATAAGGTTCAGCGATGCATTGGTCACCATATCATATCCCAAAATTCCGACCGTAAAGGTATTCTGCAAAGAACTTGATCCCAGGAAAACCCCCATAAAAAGCAACATAATTAAACCGCTCCGTACATTACTTTTAGTAAAAATACCGAAGGAAATGTAACTCCTCTTCAACTGCAACTGTCGCAAAGTAAGTAGCACAAAACTAATCAAAGAACCCCAAAAGGAAATGCGGATGTTTCGGGCATCAAACCAATTCAGCGTCTTTCCAAAAGACAGAAAATAGGACATAAAAAGAAAGGTGCCAGCAAAAAAAACGATGCTCACCCAGTCAATTTGGAACAAGGGCATTTTGCGCGCGAAACGTTGATTATGCTGGAATAGCAATGAAATCATGATCAACAACAAACAGAGCCCCGCCGTAAGTAGATGCGGATATTGCCATGTCGTTTGGTAGGCCAGATTTGCGAAATAATATCCCGAAATATTTCCGGTAACAATTGAAAAAGGATAAAAGATGGAATAAAATTTTCCTCTTTTCCCGTCAGGAGTTAAAATAAACATCAGCGGCAAGATGAATTCCATCAACATCAACATCTTGAAAAATCCCATCAGGAATGAACTGGCGATAATGAGTTCCGGGGAATTAGTGGTGCCAATAACAAAAGAAAGCAGCGCGGTTACAGCAAGTGAAAATACCATAATCTCTTTGGAGCGGAATCTCAACTTCGCCCTTAAAATTAGGGGTATTGAGGCTCCCATTCCGATAAATGTAGCAAAATTGGCCATAATCAGGTATTCCTGCATGGTTCCTAAATCGCCTACCATCATACCGATGTTCCCTGCGTTTACAGGATTCATGGATAAAATAAAAAAAGTAAATACCACAATGAGTAAAAGCTGCACCGGCTTAGGCACCCAGCTTTTGTAAAGCCCTTGATTGTAATCAGCCATTATTACGGTTTATTTAAAGTCACATTTACATTCATACCGGCACGGAGCTGGTTCAGATCTTCCTCTTTATTTTCTGAGGTGAATTCAATCCTTACAGGGATTCTTTGCTGTACTTTCACAAAGTTTCCTGTTGAATTATCAACGGGAACATTCGAATATTTTGACCCTGTGGCGGCAGAGATAGCAGTTACCTCACCTACTAATTTTTTTCCGCCTAAAGCGTCTACTGTCACATTCAACTTTTCACCAATTTTCACACGGTGCATCTGGCTCTCCAGAAAGTTAGCAGTAATCCACTTTTGACCATTCAATACAATGGTACCCAATTGCTGACCGGCTTGCAGCAGTTGCCCTTCATTAATCAGCCTTCTGCCCATGATTCCGTCATAGGGAGCGGTAATCACCGTGTAAGAAACATTAATTTTAGCCATATCTAGCATGGCTGCTGTTCTCTTAATTTCGGCATCGTTTACGCCGAGTCGGCTTCTGGTCTCACCGGTAGCGAGACTCGCTGTGTTTTTTTGACTAACTAGGGTTTGATACATAGCTTTGGTTGCATCATACTCCGTTTTTACCTGGTCGTATTGTTGTCTGGTCACGGCTTCAGAAGCCAAAAGGTTTTTGTAGCGGTTCATATTCTGTTCAGCATTCCATAGTCTTGCTTTCGCACCCGCTATGTTAGCATTGGCTACATTTATGTTATTCGAAACCGTATTGACAGCCGAAGAGGTAACGTTTCTGGAGGCTAGCGCATTTTGATACGCCGCTTCTGCTTGTGCCAACTGGGTTAGGAGTTCGCGTTCATCCAGAATCACCAATGTGTCCCCTTTTTTTACCGCCTCATGTTCTTTGTATTTAATCTCTTTAATATAACCGGGAACTCTTGTGTTCACCGGATTAATAAATTCTTCTACTTGCGCGGAATTGGTGAAATTATCGTCGTTCAAATGAAAATAATGCGTGACAAGCCAGTAAAATCCGACAACCGCAATCGCAAAAACGATTAAGTTGATGACCGTTGTTTTAACGGTACTGCTTTTTTTCTTAAGTTTTTTAGGAGCCACCGTCTCTTTTGCTTCAACCATTTGTCCTGAAACTTTTGCTTCGGCTTCAGGCGGAATTGCATTTGCTTTATCTGGAGTTTGTTCTGACATATCTGTATGTTTTAGTTTTATAAAGTTCCTGTTGTTTTCATTAAATTGTAATACTGATAGTGAACGTTAATCTCACTGTTTGCAGATAGTAATTCAGCTTCCAGTTTAGCGTTCGTTGCATCGGTCATGTCGGCCTGCAACGCGAGTTGGTTGAGATATTTAGCTTCGACGATTTTATAGTTTTCGTTGGCAAGCGCTTCACTTTCCTTATAAAGTTGAGCTTGTTTCACCGCTTCCTGCCATTTCAGGTAAGCGGCGTTAGTCTGTACATCAAGTTGCTGTAGCTGCAAATCCAGCACGTTGTTGGCCTGATTGAGCTGAAACTTACCTAACTTTACCTTCTCTTTGGTTTTATAAAGATTGTCAATGCTGTAGCTTATAGAAAGTCCGCTCTGCCAGGAATTGGTGTAAAAATCCTTAGCTGGCATTGTAGCCGTAATCGGTCTTGCCATATTGTATCCTCCGAATGCCGCAATGGTGGGCATTCTGTCCGTTTTAATGATTTCAATGTTTTTACCGGCTATCTTGATTCCGGTTTGGGCAGATTTCAAAACGGGGTGATTTTGATGAGCCAGTTCAAGATAATACTTCAGATTCTGAGCTTCCGGGATATCGCTGAACGAATCGGTAGGTTCAATAAGGATATCCGTTGAGATTCCGATGGCGGTTGTTAACTGATAGTTTATGCTTGCACGGTTGTTATCCAGAACCAAGATTCCCTGTTGAAGATTCTTCAGTAAAAGTTCCCCACGGATGATTTCATTTCTGGTCACCATACCTTGTTTGTAAAATTTCTTTACGTTTTCAAGACGTTCTGTAGCCAGTTTCTGGTTATTAAGGAATACATTTTTTTGGTTGATGATTTTGTAGATATCCAGATAATTCGAAGTGACCAGAAACTTTATATTTTGTTGATCCTTCTCTAAATCCAGTTCAGCGAGCTGTTCTCTAAGTTCCGATATTTCTATGGATTTTTTTACAATCCCACCTTTAAAGATCAGTTCCGATGCCTGAACGCCATAGGTATTTCCAAAATGAGGCATACTTAAAGTCGCCACTTTCGTGAAGTCTTTGTCAAGAATTAGAGCATCACCAAGATAAAATGCATTGGCCGAGGCATTGATTGTGGGCAGTTTCTGGAGTTCGATAATTCTTGTCTGCTGCTTTGTAATCTGTATGTTTTCCTTTGACAGTTTCAGCTGTGTGTGATTTTCTAAAGCCGTTTGCACCACTTCATCAAGTGACATTTTACGTTCCGAAGTTTGAGCGTTGGCAGTGAAAATAAACAGACTCAGCAATAAAAGAGTCATTCTGTATTTCAGTTTCATATTTTCCGTTGTTTTGAATAAGCAAAGATACAAAGTATTCTATCCCATAAGAAATGACCGAAACAATGAATAAAATGTTCAAAAGTAAGATTTAATTTTTGAAACGCTTGCGGTAAACGTGTGGGCTTTCGCCGGAATGCTTCTTGAAAAAATGACCAAAGGAGTATTGGTCACTAAACTTAAGATCCATCGAAATCTCATATATCGATTTGTCAGTGGAAGAAAGCTGCGCTTTTGCTTCCTTCATAACAAAAGCAGCAATAACCTGTCCTGCGGTATTACCTGTAACTTCTTTTAATACAGCTGAAAGATGTCTGGAAGTAATAAACTGTTGTTCGGCATAAAAGGTAACCTCCTTCTCTTCCAGAAAATGTTCGCCTACCTTTTTAAGGAAATGAAGGACGAGTTCGTGTTTTCTTGAAATTTTTTCCTTTGAAAAATCTGAATTTTTAGAAACGGTATCTCCGAACTGATACACTAAAGAGGAAAACAGATGTCGGATGATTTCGTCATGATGGGTGGTAAAGTCTTCACTCTCCAAAATGTTTTTCAGAAGGTCTACATTTTTCCAGATTTTTTCGAACTGCGGAGTTCCTAACTGAAAATGGCATACCAGTTCATTTCGGAAGTAAACATAGGCATTAAGACGGTTGATCTTCAGTGGAAGCTTTTCTGTAAATTCTTTGTCAAAAGCTACCAGAAATATTTCCAGATCGTCACTAATTTCGAGGATTTCATAAACCTTACGCGAATCTATCAGTGCCACATAATTTTCAGCGAGTTCAATGCTGTTCAAGTTTTCGGTAAAATTTAGTTTCCCTTTCTTCAGAATTAAAAATGCGGGATTCTTTGGGTGATACGGGTGATTGATTTCGATAAAATCAAAAATATTGTGAGCATCAAAAATCTGGATGGGTTTTTCCAAAGTTACATTTTAAGCAAAGTTAACTAAAGAAACATCTACATACTCACAAGAGTGATTAAAAGAGTTTGAAATTTTAATATTTTCAAAATATTGATGCTGAAAAGTACATTTCTCCTTTTCATGACTTTACAGCATATTACTCTTAGGAAAGTTAATTTGAAATCGCTTTTCTACCGCTGAGGGAATGGGCTAACTCTTCTTTGGGGTTTTTAATAGACACTGAAGAAATACATCACTATAAGCACTTACTACGTGATTTTTTACGCCCTAAAAAATAAAACCCCGTAAACGTTAATGTTTACGGGGTTCTTCAAAAATACCAGTTGGTCTACAAGGACTCGAACCTTGAACGACTGCACCAAAAACAGTTGTGTTACCATTACACCATAGACCAATTCCATTGCTGTTAAGCGAGTGCAAATTTAATACAAATTTTAAGCTACACAAATTTTTTAATGCGTTTTTTTTAAAAAATTTTCATTCTCTTCGACTCCTATCGAATATTATTTTCAAAATAGCTAAAAACCAATTGATTACCAAAGTTCATTTTTTTTTTGAAAATTTTGTTAATGCTCGCATCATTCGACAAAAAAACATTTTCTTTGTATCTCAAAAAATTTAACTAAATTTTAGTCTGAAATATGGTAACATTCAATTTCAATAAATGGAATACGATTATAGGTTGGCTTACATTTGCAATAGCATTAGTAACATATACGATTACTGTTGAACCCACAATGAGTTTTTGGGATTGTGGAGAATATATTGCAACCGCCGCTAAACTAGAGGTAGGACATCCACCCGGAGCTCCTTTATTCCAGATGATTGGAGCCTTTTTTGCGATGTTTGCCACAGATGACAAACATATTGCATTAATGGTCAACATGATGTCCGTTTTTTCAAGTGCCTTTACAATCTTATTCATGTATTGGTCTTCTACAATGCTATTGAAAAAATTAATTTCTCGATTTTCTGACATAAACAAAGACAACGCAATAGTTATTCTTGGAAGTTCATTTGTAGGAGCGTTAGCCTATACCTTCTCCGATAGTTTTTGGTTCAACGCCGTAGAGGCCGAAGTTTATGCCATGGCTTCTCTATTTATTTCCTTACTTTTTTGGTTGGGATTGCGTTGGGAACAAGACATGGACACGCCAAGAGGAAATAAATGGTTACTGATCATTTCTTTAGTTGTTGGACTTTCGTTCGGAGTTCATTTCATGGCTTTATTGACCATCCCAGCTATTGGTTTTCTTTATTTTTTCAAACATTATAAAGTTGTTACTGTCAAAAATTTTATAATTGCCAATGTTTTCGTTATTGCCATCTTATTATTTATCTTCAAGTTATTGCTGCCATTGACCATGGCTTTCTTTGCAAAGACAGAAGTTTTCATGGTGAATGAACTAGGAATGCCATTTAATTCCGGAAGTATTTTTGTTGCATTACTATTTATCGCTTTCTTTTACTTTGGTTTAAAATACACCAAACAAAAAGGTTTAATATTTTATAACACTATCATTCTTTGTATTTTGTTTATTTTAATTGGATTCTCCACTTGGATGATGTTACCAATTAGAGCAAATGCTAATACGGTAATTAACGAAAACAAACCATCAGATGCAGCGGAAGTTCTGGCGTATTACAACAGAGAACAATATGGTGTAAATCCTTTGTTTTACGGACCTCAATACACAGAAACCTTTACTGGCTTAGACAAAGAAAATCCTTACTTAGACAAAGCGACTAACTACGAAAGAGATTTAAAAACCGGTAAATATATTATTACAAATAATTTTAAAAATGCCGAACAAAATAGTGACGACCACCAAAAAACTATTTTGCCTAGAATGTGGAGTACGGAGCATGTAGCAAATTACATGAATTTCTCAAACCCTCCGGCATTCAAAATCAATCCGGATTATCCTTATGAGGATGATTTGGCAAAATACGGTATTGATCCAAGCAAATTAACTGAAGAGGAATACAACAAAGCCATCGCACAGTTGAAAAACGAGGTTGAAAAAACGATAAATGAGTTTAGACAAGCCTACGCTCAAAAGCAAATTGACAATGATGGTTATGTTTCTTTCTTGAAAAGTTACGGAGATTATTTGATTATTGAAAAACCAACAACTGTTGATAATTTAAGTTTCATGTTCGAATATCAATTTGGATACATGTACTGGAGATATTTAATGTGGAATTTTGTTGGACGTCAAAGTGATGTGCAAGGAAAATACGATAATTTAGACGGAAATTGGATTAGCGGAATTAAATTTATTGATAATTTACATGTTGGTTCTCAAGATAATCTCCCATCAGATGTACTAAATAATAAAGGTCGAAATGTATATTTCTTTTTACCATTTATACTTGGACTAATCGGTTTGATGTATCATGCCAATAAAGATTTAAAGAGCTTTTATGTCTTACTCGCGCTATTTTTATTTACAGGAATTGCATTAAAAATTTACCTAAACGAAAGACCTTTCGAACCTCGCGAAAGAGATTATGCCTTAGTCGGCTCTTTCTATGTATTTGCCATATGGATAGGATTTGGTGTCTACGCACTCTACGAAAGTGCCCAGAAATATTTAGCACCAAAAATTGCCGGTCCATTACTTATTGCTGCGAGTTTATTAGCAGCTCCGGTTCTAATGGCTTCACAAAACTGGGATGACCATGACCGCTCTGGCAAATATACCGCTGTAGCTATGGCAAAAGCCTATTTGACCTCTTGCGATAAGGATGCCATATTATTCACTATTGGTGACAATGACACCTTCCCATTATGGTATGCCCAAGAAATAGAAAAGGTAAGAACAGACGTTAAAATCGTAAACACGAGTCTTTTCATGACCGATTGGTATATCGATCAAATGAAAACTAAAACGTACGAATCTGACCCTTTACCTATTTCATTTACACACGACCAATATGTAGGAGACAAACTGGATTATGTAGCTCATATTCCAAAAGTGGAAAGCCGATGGGAAATAAAAGATTTTATAGATTTTATCAAAAATCCAAAATCTACTGTTGAAATGCAGAATGGGCAGACGATACATTTTTATCCAACAAATAAAATTAGAATTCCTGTTGACAAAAATATGATCATCAATAATAAAGTTGTTTCGGCCAAATACAATGACTCTATCGTTCCTTACATCGATATTGACATCAAAGGAAATGCATTGTATAAAAACAGGCTAATGATGCTTGATATCGTTGCCAATAACAATTGGAAAAGACCTATTTATTTCAGCGGTGGAGCATTTGATAATGAAGATTATATCTGGATGAAAGAATATCTTCAACTAGACGGAATGGTTTATAAATTAGTACCAATTAGAACTAAGCTTAAAAAAGACGATGGACAAATGGACATGGGTCAAATTGATTCGGATAAAATGTACGCCAATGTTATGAAATGGGATTGGGGAAATAGTGACAGCCCAAAAATATATCATGATCCTGAAACCAGAAGAAACAGTATCACTTATAGAATGAATCTTGCCCGGTTGATGGATCAATTAATCGCCGAAGGAAAGAAAGACAAAGCTAAAAACATCATCGATTTAGCCATGACCAAAATGCCTTTGGATAGATTTGGATATTATTCACTGGTTGAGCCATTTGCTAAAGGGTATTATGCGATTGGTGAAAAAGTAAAAGCGCAAGAACTTCTAAATAAGTTGACGTCTAAATACAAAGAGAATCTTAATTACTACGGTAACTTGAGCGCTTCAGATCAAACAAGTATTGCAATTGACATTATAACCGATATCGAACGCTATCGAGGCTTACTGCAAGTAATGAAAGAAAGTGGAGACACCGTATTTTACAATCAGAACAGAACCTCTTTTAATACCTATATTAAAATGTTCGAACGTTTTGGTCGTGAGAAAGAATGACATTAATGAGAAAATCAGATAATTAGAAAATGTAGCGATATTGAAAAATGTCGCTATTTTTTTTTACCTTTAAAATAAAAAAAATGAGGCTTTATTGGATAAAAACAAATTCATTAATAAAAAAAATATTCTCGAAATACATTTGGGACATACCCAATACTGAAAATAAAATATACCTAACGTTTGACGATGGCCCCATACCCGAAATTACCGAATGGGTTTTAGAAGAATTAAAAAAAAACAATATTAAAGCAACGTTTTTCTGCATTGGGGATAACATTGTCAAACATCCCGAAATATTCAAAAAGGTAATTGGTGAGGGACACGCTATTGGAAATCACACTTTCAATCATTTGAACGGCTGGAAAACAACAACTGAAACGTATTTAGCAAATTTTGAACGATGTGAGGAAACTATTCAAAAATTTGAAATCAGCAATCTGACTTCAAAAATCTTTCGTCCCCCATATGGCAAGATAAAAAGATCACAAGCGAAAGCAATACGCCAATCAGGCTATAAAATAATAATGTGGGATGTTCTCAGCGTAGATTTTGATTCTAATTTATCAAGAGAAAAATGCTTGCAAAATGTTCTTTCTAATATAGAATCGGGAAGCATCATCGTTTTTCATGACAGCATAAAAGCTTTCAAGAACCTTGAATATGTATTACCCAAAACCTTAATATACTTAAAAGAAAATAATTTTGTCTGTGAAGTTATAAAATAGCAGTAACAAAGAACTACAACTGCTCTTGAACAAGATTAATTATAGTATTAGCATCTAACTCCCCAGATTGTCTCCAGATCATCAAACCCTCTTTATAAATCATCAACGTAGGAAGTCCTTTTATTCGTAAAGCTTCGGCTAATTCCTGATTTTTATCCACATCAATTTTTATGACTTTTGCTTTATCGCCAAGAGCGGCCGCTACATCTCTGATTACAGGATGCATCGAAACTGATGATTCATTCCAATCCGTATAAAAGTCAATCAACACAGGTATTTGTGCGTTTATAAGTTCTCCAAATTTTGACATAAAACCAAAAATTTAATTTTCTAAATTTACTAAAAAGAGATAATTATTATACAAATGTAACATTTTTAACGAATTAAGCCATAGCCTTACCCTTTTTTAGTTCAATGACCGTGATTTCAGGCATGATTCCTACTCTTCCAGGATACGCATGAAAGCCAAAACCCCTATTTACATATACATATCTTCCCAAATTTTCATACAAACCAGCCCATTGTGTATAAACATATTGCGCCAAACTCCATTTGAAATAACCCGGAATTTCTATCCCAAATTGCATTCCATGTGTATGCCCGGATAAGGTAAGATGAAAGTTTTTATCGTGATTTTTGATTTCATAATCCCAATGACTCGGGTCGTGACTCATTAAAATTTTAAAATCCTCTTTATTTAATTGCTCAGAAGCTTTAGTAATGTCACCTGCCTTTTTAAAATTTTGACCCCAATTTTCCACTCCAACTAATGCAATTTTATCGGTTCCTTTTTCAATAAAAGTATGCTCATTCAACATTAACTTGAAACCAATTTGTTCGTAGAGATTTTTTATATCTTGAAAATTTTTTTCTTTGGCTGCCTCTGAAGGCCACGTCACATATTCGCCATAATCATGATTCCCTAAAACCGAATATTTACCATACTCATGCTTTTTGATTCGGTTAAAAGTTTCGATCCAAGGATGCATTTCTTTCGCATCAGTGTTGACAATATCACCGGTAAACAAAATCATATCCGAATTCTGTTCGTTGACTAAATCTATAGCATAATTTATCTTCTCTGGATTATCAAAACTTCCGCTGTGAACATCCGATATTTGAGTAATGGTAAAACCATCAAAAGAATCCGGCAGATCTGGAAAAAATATACGCTGTTTGATAACCTTATAATTATATTTACCGACAGTCACTCCATAAATTAAAGACAAAAAAGGAACTGCCGCCAGACCTAATCCTACCTGACTGACAAATTTTCTTCTTGAAGCAAAAAAAGTTGCCTTATCATTATTCTCGATAAAATAGTTGATTGATCCCGCTCCCACTCTAAAAATATCTTCCCCAAGTAACACAAGAGCCAAAACCATTTTAGGCACATATACAAGAAGCACCAAACCCATAGTAAACATGGTTTGCTTCGTTTGACCGACTGAACGGTCAAATTGCATGAACGAATAAATAATAAATATAAAAAGCAGTAAACTAATAATTTGATAAGAGACTAAAACCCATTTGACCTTTATCAAGGTTCGTAGTGCTTGGAAAGCATAGAGTTCAATAACAAGGAGGACAATACATAATAAAAGTATTCGAAGAATCATTTTTATAAAATTTTAGACAAAATAACAAATTAAGAGAACACTATGCGTTTTTATTAGTCTAAATTTAACTAAAATTACACCAAATCAATTTAAAACGACTTTTTTTTATAAAAAAAGCTGATAAATTACTTTATCAGCTTTGCTTAAATTAAAACTATTGTTTTCCTAACTACCTTTTATAATTACTTTTTCAGTTTACGTTAGTGAAACAAAAGTGTCAATTATTTTTTTGCTTTTGTAGCTTCCATTTTAGTTGGTTCCGCTTTAGTAATTTTAGCAGCTTTCTCTGCTTTTTTTGCTGCTTTTTTCTCTGCTTTAACTTCTTTCGCTGGAGTTGTTTTTGCTGGAGCTGTTTGAGCATTTACCATTACTGTTGTTCCTAAAACCATTGCAACTAACATCAATACTTTTTTCATGATTGTGATTTTTATATTACTAATTTGTTTTTATTTATAAATCAAATGTAGTATCGCTAAATGAGGATTGAATGAAGATTTAGTAGTGCAAAAAACTTTAACTATTTTTTAAGTTTTTCCTTATTTGCGAATCGTAACAGGAATATCGTTCCTTCGTTTGGCTCTGAAGTAACTTCTATAATTATATGGTGAAAAAGCGCAATACTTTCAGCAATGGCAAGTCCTAAACCGTGTCCATCCTCAGTAGAATTACTACGTGTAAAACGATTAAATATATTCTCAATCTGATTTTCAGTCATTCCAATTCCAGTATCTGAAATAGATAAGAAATAATTAGAATGAGAAAATCCATCAACAATAGTAATAAGACCATTGTTTTTATTGTATTTAATAGCGTTTACCATTAAATTATACAGAAGAATATGGATTAGCGTTTTATTCCCAACTAACTCATAGTTATGGCGGATATCAATGTTTACAATTATTCTTTTTTCATCAATACGATCTTGCAAATCCTCATGCAAATCGTTAACTATTTCTTGCAAATTTACAATCTCCTTAGACTCGTACTGATGGTTCTCTATTCTTGAGATAAGTAATAGATTATTAATAACTTTTTTCAACATGTCAAGCGTTTTCAAAGAACCAGCAATTTTATCAACCGCATTATCATCTAATGAATCATTTTGTAGGAGGTTTTCAAATTTATTTTTCAGCAAAGCAATTGGTGTCAAAAGCTCGTGAGAAACATTGGCGATAAACTGTTTTTCTTTTTTAAAAAGGTCACTGATTCTATTCATCATTTGGTTTAAAACCACATCTAACTCTTGAAAATCTGCAGAATGCGAATTGATCGGAGTATGATCAAAAGTATCGGGTTCATTTACACGACGAATTTTCGTGTCAATAATTTTATAAAATGGTTTCAAGAGATATTCTATGTAGAATGTATCTATCAAAAATGTAACAATCATCGTAATCATTAGTACAATTAAAACAAAAAGCTTAATGATAAAAGTAAGTTCTTCGATTTCACCTAAACTACTCCCTATTTCAAGTTGATATCGCAATTTGCCGTAAAGAAATTGATATTGCAAAATCCTATAATCATCTTGCTCCCCCTCAATAATTCTGGACTCATTAATAAAAACCGTCTTATCTAGTTCAGAATTTTTAGGCAATCTAGATAATTGCAGAAATTCACTATGCAATGTGGAAAAACTGGCATACGTTTCTGTGGTATCTTTTCTAATGATAAAATCGTTAATTTCTTCCTTATCTAAATGTTCAATAAATTTTTGCTTTTTTTCCAGTAAACTTTTATTGATGTGCTTGTAAACTACTCGTTCTACCAAAACAGGAAGCATTAACCATAAAATCAAAATTACTAATGATCGGGTTATAGCATTGAATATAGTTAACTGGTGTTTAATTTTCACTCCTAAATAATTTAAGCGTTTATTCTGTAACCAACGCTTCTAACAGTCTCAAACCATTCTATAACTGCGTGTTTGTCTAATTTTTTCCTAAGGTTACGGACATGAACATCGATAAAATTTGAATCAGAATTAACTTCTAAAATATCTCCCCAAATATGTTCAGTTAACTGTAATCTGGTAATAACTCGGTTTTTATTTAATACTAAATATTGAAAAATATCAAACTCCTTTTTAGTAAGTTTAATTGGAATCCCACCATAATGCAATTTGTAATCTTGCAACTGCAAACTAAAACCATGAATATCCAGATCATTAACCGTAAAACCATGTATACGTCTAATAATCGCAAATAAACGAGCACCCAATTCTGTCAGAGCAAAAGGTTTCGTGAGATAATCATCAGCACCAAGTTGCAAACCATTTATTCTATCATCTAGTTCGCCACGAGCAGTAATGATAACAACTGCCATCTTCGATTGTATTTTCCGTACAGATTTTAACACATCAAAACCACTCCCATCTGGCAAACCTAAATCTAACAACATAATATCATAATCGTTGCTGCTAATTTCTTCTAATGCTGCTTCGCAATTTTTAGAAATTCTACAAACATAACCGCTAATCGAAAGATAATCTTTCAATTCAATGGCTAATTCGGGATTGTCTTCAACAATAAGAATATTCATAAACAATTGTGGTATAAAACTATTCAAGGTAACAAAATAATGCGAATAAAACTGTTCTAATAATTTAAAAAATAACTCAAAATTGATATAAAAAAAGCTGATAAATATGTTTACCAGCTTTTAATAATTAATCTTTCTTTTTTGCAGACGTATACATAACCTTTTTATATTTCTTATGAAAGCAAAATAGAAACATCAGTTATTTTTTTGCTTTGGAAGTCTCCATTGCCGGAGCCTCTGCCTTTTTCTCTGCTCTTGCTTTTCTGTGTTTTTTGTATTTTTCAACTTTCAATTCCTTAACAGGAGCGTTTTTTGTTGGAACTGTTTTAGCATTTACCATAACGCTTGTTCCTAATAATACTGCAACTAACATCAATACTTTTTTCATGATTTCTAAATTTAATATTAATAATTTGTTATTTATAGATCAAATGTACTAGTGATAAATGAAGACAAGATGAAGATTTACTTTCGTAAAAAAGTTTAACTTATTATTAAGGTTTTAGCAATTCTAAATCAATTTACTAAGATTTTTGATTTTAGCAAAAACAAAAAATGGTTACCAAATAAATTATTTGATAACCATTTTTTGTTAAAAAAAATAAAAAAATTTAAACCAACAAGATTTAAATATGAAGCGTAACTATTAATTAACAACTAAATTCAAAGAAACAGTCAGCACATTTCCAGTTCCTGAAAACCTTGAAACCCATGCTTCAAGATAATCATTAGTTGACATATCTACTTTTGTCAAAATAGTTCCACCATCAATATCACTTGAATTCACACCGCAATACACTTTAGATTGGCTGATGACAACACCATTTTTAGCAATATAAAAAATGAATACTCCAGCAGTGGCAACTGATGACTGAAAAGAAAATGTAGCGGCAGCACGAAAATATCGCCTTTTTGTACCTTTGTAAATTAATTTATTATCCGTACCACCATCGGCAAATCTGTATAGAGCACCTGAAGTAGTTGCACCTGCTAATTTTACAGGAGTATTTAAACCTGTAATTGTCGTTGAAGCTCCGGACCCAACAGCATAATCAAAATTTACATCTCCTGACGCCACTGCATCACCTTCAACTGGAATTCCTGAACTTCGCACGTTCCATCTATCATTAAAATAAAAACCAGTATAACTTCCAACTGTATATGCTTTTACATATCCAGTGGTATTTGTACCTGTAAAAACTACCATTTCAAGTAGTGCATCGCCAGTTATTGTTGGATTTGAAGAAACGTCTAATCCAACACTAGTTCCGTTAACTTCCGTAAAACCTCCTCCTTTTTGAATCAAGCCAAAAGTTCCTTGCAGGGTTTCATAAGTACCCGAATTATTCCCGAACCATCCAGCATTATTAATCAATAATTTGCTAACATCCTTATAAATAATTCCAGTCGTGTTTGCCGCATATTGTACAATGCTTACAAATACCAAAGAAAATCCATCAATTACACCTACATTCGAAGAACTAGCCACAATCGCATCTCTAAAAATTAAATTTTGAGTACCTCCTCCTGTGATATTAAAAACTTTTCCTGCTGTGGCAGTTAAAGTCACGACTCTAATTGACCCACCAGTTGTACCTACAAAAAGATCACCTGACGCTTTGACTAACTTGTCCTCACTACTATCCTGACCAATAAGATACGCATTATTTAATTCTATTGGAAAATCAACATTAATTGTCCCGTTAATTTCATACAATGTACCAGTATCCAAAAGATATTTACTTCCACCTCCTGCTGTTTTTTCAGCTGCCAAAACAGTTGCCAAAACATCAGTAGATTTTACACGTTTAAATTTAATCCTTCCATAGTTAGCATCACTATTAAGTTTATCCCAAGTCGAAAGACTAGTGTCATAATGAAAAAATGATTTCAAATTTGTGTCATACACCATCAATCCATCCGCTGGGGACACAATAGCCATTCTTTGCACAGTAGTCATCCTAGGTGTTAGAAGTCCTTGAGTTGAAGATGTTAAGTCTAGAATCGAACTCGCATTTGGAGTAGTTGTTCCGATACCCACTTGAGCAAACATATTTGTCGTTATTATCATGAAAAATAAGAGACAGGCTTGCAATACCTTTTTAGCAGAGTAATTTTTTTTCATAAAAAACGAATAAAAGATTAAATAAAAGAACCGAAATCGGCATTCAAATTTGTTCTACAAAAATAAGAATTACATCGGTTAAATGCTTATTTAATCGATTAACTACATATTATTTTACAAAATATTGTTAATTTCCTACAAAAAATAATTACTAATTTAAACAATAAATGATTTATTGATATTTTTCCTCTAAATAAACAACATCAATGATTTTCAATTAAATAATTTTAAATTTATTTAGATCTGCTTTTTTGCAATAGTCGTGTTTAAAAAACAAACTGCAAGACAAGAATAAGGAAGAAATATTTCAATCTGTCACTCCTTTATCTGACAAGTTTTGTACTTTTGAAAACTTTACAAAATCACAATCATGTCACAACAAAAACGCCTTTTCCTTCTTGATGCTTATGCTTTAATCTTTCGCGGTTATTATGCTTTTATAAAAAACCCTCGAATCAACTCGAAAGGAATGGATACATCCGCCATTATGGGATTCATGAATTCATTGATGGATGTGATAAAAAGAGAGAAACCAGATCATTTAGCAGTTGCTTTTGATAATGGAGGAAGCCAACTACGAAATGACATATTCCCTGAATACAAAGCCCATCGTGATGCAACGCCAGAGGCAATAAAAATTGCTATTCCGTATATACAAGATCTATTAAAAGCGATGCATATTCCTATTATAGAAGTTAAAGGTTATGAAGCCGATGATCTAATTGGAACCATCGCAAAACAGGCGGAAAAGCAGAACTACAAAGTTTTTATGGTAACCCCCGACAAAGATTTTGCACAATTGGTTTCTGAAAATATATTTATGTACAAACCCGCAAGAATGGGTAATGGAATTGAAATATGGGGTATTCCGGAAGTATTGGCAAAATTTGAAATCGAAAGACCTGATCAAGTGATTGATTTTCTTGGAATGATGGGCGATACAGCAGATAATATTCCCGGATTGCCTGGCGTAGGCGAAGTTACCGCTAAGAAATTATTAAAGGAATTTGGCACCATGGAAAATCTTTTAGCCAATACTGACAAGCTAAAAGGAAAAATGAAAGAAAATATAGAAGCCAATAAAGAGAAAGGTTTATTATCTAAAACTTTAGCAACCATACTACTGGATTGTCCTGTAGTTTTTGATGAAACAGATTATGAATTATCAACTCCTGATGTAGAAAAAACAGATGCACTTTTCAACGAACTGGAATTCCGAAGAATGGCCGAACAGTTTGATGCCATATTTAAAAAAGGCGGAACCGCGACGGCTAACAAACCAGTTGATGACGCAAAATTATACAAAAAGCCACAACCTAAAAATGAAGAACAATTCGATCTTTTTGGAAGCACAATTCCCGTCGATACTTCAGAAGAAACACGTCATCAATATTATAATACATTAGAAAACACGGAGCATTCCTACCAGATAATTCAAGGTGACTTGGGAACCAAATTACTGCTTCAAAATTTGCTAGGCCAATCATCCGTTTGTTTTGATACCGAAACTACTGGACTCGATGCCTTGCATGCAGAATTAGTTGGAATTTCATTTTCCTATGAAAAAGGAAAAGGATTCTATGTTCCGTTTCCTGAAAACCAGGCAGAAACACAAACTTTAATCGAGAAATTTATTCCGTTTTTCGAAAATGAAAACATCGAGAAAATTGGACAAAATTTAAAATATGATTTAAAAATTCTTTCTAATTATAACATTACCGTAAAAGGAAAATTATTTGATACGATGATTGCGCATTATCTAATCAACCCCGATATGCGTCATAATATGGATATTTTATCCGAGACATATTTAAAATATTCCCCGAAATCTATTGAAGCTTTAATTGGAAAAAAAGGAAAAAACCAGAAATCAATGCGAGATATTGAACTGGAAGAAATCAAAGAATATGCCGTTGAAGATGCCGATGTCACTTTGCAGCTCAAGGAAATATTCACTTTAGAATTAGACAAAACAGGTACCAAAAAACTATTTGAAGAAATAGAAATTCCATTAGTAAAAGTTTTGGCAGACATGGAAAAGGAAGGAATTCGTGTGGATGTTGATTTCCTGAAATCCCTTTCAAAAACATTAGATGACGATATTAAAATATTAGAAGCAAACATATTTGAAACTGCCGGCGAGAAATTTAATTTGGCTTCGCCAAAACAGCTCGGTGACGTTTTGTTTGATAAATTAAAAATTGGCGGACTTAAACAAAAGAAAACCAAAACGGGTCAATATGCTACGGGCGAAGAAATATTAAGTTATTTAGCGACTGAAAATCCTATTGTAAAAGATATTCTGGACTGGCGACAATTGGTTAAGTTACAAAACACCTATATAGAGGCTTTACCCAATCAAGTAGATAAGATTACGAATCGCATTCATACTGATTATATGCAAACAGTAGCTGCAACAGGACGTTTGAGTTCTAATAACCCGAACTTGCAAAACATTCCAATTCGTACGGAGAGAGGAAGACAAATTAGAAAAGCATTTGTAGCCAGGGACGAAGATTACACTATCGTTTCTGCCGATTATTCTCAGATAGAACTTCGAATTATAGCAGCGTTAAGTGGTGAGGGAAACATGATAAAAGCTTTTCAAAATCATGAAGACATTCACAAATCTACGGCTTCAAAAGTTTTCAATGTTCCTTTAGAAGAAGTGACGAGAGAACAACGTAGTCACGCGAAAACGGTGAATTTTGGAATTATATATGGTGTTTCGGCTTTTGGATTGAGCAATCAAACTAACTTATCACGCAAAGAAAGCGCTGATCTAATTGAGGCATATTATCAAACCTATCCAAGATTAAAATCCTACATACACGAACAAGTAGAATTTGCAAGAGAG
The DNA here is from genome assembly GCF_900142885.1 of Flavobacterium xinjiangense. Lineage (GTDB taxonomy): Bacteria > Bacteroidota > Bacteroidia > Flavobacteriales > Flavobacteriaceae > Flavobacterium > Flavobacterium xinjiangense. The sequence goes on from NZ_FRCL01000001.1 coordinate 454,563, forward strand.
AATGGCTACGTTCAAACTATTCTTGGACGTCGTCGCTATTTAAAAGATATAAATTCCCAAAATGCCATTGTTCGTGGAGGCGCAGAACGAAATGCGGTAAATGCACCGATTCAGGGAAGCGCAGCGGATATCATCAAAATTGCTATGATCAATATTCATCAAAAATTAACTTCGGAAAAATGGAAAAGCAAAATGCTATTGCAAGTACATGATGAGCTTGTTTTCGATGTTCACAATAGTGAACTTGAAAAAATAAAACCAATGATAAAACACGAAATGGAAAATGCCTTTAAACTTGATGTACCTTTAGATGTCGATTTAGGAGCGGGAAAAGATTGGCTGGAGGCGCATTAATATTGAGCATTGAAACGTCCTAAAACAAGCTGAACTTTATAGTCATCTTGTTTTAGGATAATTCAATATTCAAAAAACATACACAATTCCAACTCCTAACATTTGTTTTAGTTGCGCTTTAGGCCCTTGGGTAACCTGAGTGCCATCAACTTCTTTTTTAGATTTTATATCGTCATCATAAACGATTCGGGTCCCAATATTTGCTTTTACATATTGGTTTACAACTAAATCTAATAATAAATCGCAATCCACATCGATATTGCCAAAATTATTGATGTAATCAGAATATAAACTCAAACGGTTTTCCAGATTGATGTTTTTAAAAATTTCTTTTTTATAAAAACTGGTCATCAAAAAACCCAGTTCCGTTTTAGATCTCTTCCCTTCCATAATTAAATTGCCGTTGGCATCATAAACAGCTCTAGCAACACCAAAAGCTCCTTGATCAGCCAATCTTTGATCTAAAACTAAGGTTTTCTTAAATGTAAAAGGCGAAATATAAAACGTTCTCTTCTTTTCCTTATTTATATTTTCAGCTCCTACTCCTAAGAAAATGTATGCCGGTGCAAATGGTTTTGATATGGCAATTTCTGTATTAGGATACGAGTAACCATTTGTAAACTGAGAGTTAAAATTAAATTTTGCCGAGTGATACCAGTTTGAAATGGTGTCTTGGCGATAGCCAAATGTAGAGTTTAATTGTAACGCATCATCTGTTTTTCTGACTTCAATACCATCTTGCTTATTTAGGCCATAGCGAACAATAAGTTCATTTGACCATTTATAATTTTCTCTTGTATATACTTTTGAAAAATCACCTTTTACCAAACCTGATACGGAACTGGTACCTCCGGCACTCCAATTAACAAAAGCAATTTCAGAGATATAAAAGCCTAACGAATTTTTTTTTATCCAATGAGATAAAGGAATAAATGATCTTGTTGGTTGTATATCTAATGCCACTGTTAATGGTTCATATGTAGTTACTTTTACAAGCGTTGTTACAGGTATGAGCTCAGGTATTAGTGTCTCTTGTGAAAAGCAATTAAGTGAAATTAAGAATAGAAAGGAAAGAAGAGTGTAGGGCAGCAATTTCATTATAAGGCGGTTAAATTTCGAGGTGCAAAATAATTATTTTAATAGCTTGAAAAAAGTATTTCTAAACTTTTAACGTCAATTTTACAGTATTGTTGTAGTTCATCAACAGTTCCTTGCTCAATAAATTCATCTGGGATACCCAATATTTTTATTTTTGAAATGTAATTACAGGATGAAGCAAAATCAAGAATACCGCTGCCAAACCCACCTTTAATTACACCGTCCTCTAGTGTTATTATATTTTCGAATTTTGTAAAAATAACATGTAACAAACTTTCGTCTAATGGTTTAACGAAAGAAAAATCATAATGTGCAATCGTTTCTGGATGCTGCATTTTGGCTATTGCCAAAGTAACATTGTTCCCAATCGTTCCATTGGATAAAATGGCAATTTTAGAACCTTTTTGCAGACAAATTCCTTTACCAATTTCTATTTTTTCATAGTTTCCAAAATTTACAGATTGCCAATCAGCAATTACCCCGCGACCACGAGGATATCTAATCGAAATAGGATTACTTAACCCTAATTGTGCCGTGTATAGAATATTTTGTAATCCGATTTCATTCAACGGGGAATAAATAATCATATTTGGAATGCAGCGTAAATAAGCTAAATCAAAAACTCCGTGATGCGTTGCGCCATCTTCGCCCACTAATCCTGCCCTATCCAAACAAAAAATAACAGGTAAATTTTGCAAAGCTACATCGTGTATGACTTGGTCGTATGCTCTTTGCAAAAAAGTGGAATAGATATTACAAAAAACAATCATACCCTGCGTGGCCATTCCAGCGGCTAATGTAACGGCGTGTTGTTCCGCAATTCCTACATCAAAAGCGCGCTTCGGCAGTGCGTCCATCATGAATTTCAGGGAACTTCCCGAAGGCATTGCAGGCGTGATTCCTATAATTTTTTCATTCTTTTTAGCCAAATCTAATACGGTCAAGCCAAAGACATCCTGGTATTTTGAAGGTAAATTCTCTTCGGATTTTATGTGAATTTCTCCAGTAGTAGCGTCAAATTTTCCTGGTGCATGATATTTAACCTGATTTTCTTCGGCTTGTTGTAATCCTTTTCCTTTTGTCGTAATGATGTGAAGGAATTTTGGTCCTTTTACTTTTTGTAAGCGTTTAAGTTCTTTGATAACTGCAAAAATATCATGACCGTCAATAGGACCCGAGTAATCAAAATTCAATGATTTAATCATATTATTTTGCCTCGGATTTTTTCCTTCTTTTACGGCAGTAAGATATTTTTTTAATGCACCAACGCTTGGATCAATACCGATGGCGTTATCATTAAGAATAACTAATAAATTAGCATCCGTAACTCCGGCATGATTTAATCCTTCAAAAGCCATTCCTGATGCGATGGAGGCATCTCCAATCACCGCTATATGTTGTTTATCGTAATCGCCTTTCAAATTAGAGGCAATTGCCATTCCCAATGCTGCCGATATGGAAGTCGAGGAATGTCCTACACCAAAAGCATCGTAAATGCTTTCGCTTCTTTTTGGGAAACCGGAAATACCGCCCAGTTGACGATTGGTATGGAAATTTTCTCTTCTGCCCGTTAGTATTTTATGTCCGTAAGCCTGATGGCCTACATCCCAAATCAATAAATCATTTGGTGTGTCAAAAACATAATGCAAAGCAATGGTAAGTTCTACAACTCCAAGACTTGCGCCGAGATGTCCTTCCTTTACAGATACAATATCGATAATGAAATTACGTAATTCCTGAGCGACTTGCGGAAGTTGGGCTTCATCAAGCTGGCGTAAATCGGCTGGGTTATTTATCGTAGAGAGAAGACTATTTTTCATTATTTGTAAAAAAACAAAATTACATATTTAATGTTAGAACATGTCGTTTTCATACTTTGTAATTCTCTTAATTTGAATAATATCAACCTTCGGTATAATTTTGGTTCTCAAAAAAGACTTTTTAATGGTGTCTGGTATAATTGTGAGCGATAACTGAAATTCACAATTTCTTTTTTTACCGTTCTCTTCTCCAGGGTACCATTTTGAAGAGGAATTTAAAACTCTGGTTAATTCCTCAGTACTTGTAACTCCTATTCCTTTAATAATTTTCACATCATTTAATCTTCCATCTTTTTCAATAATAAAAGAAGCTATAATTTCACCTTTTAAGTTTTTATCATTCTTAGAAACTTTAAAACTATCTTTAACAAAAGAATAAAACTTAGACATACCGCCTATATAATCTGGATACACACTGATTCCTATGCCTCCATAGACAGTATTATCTTCGTAGATGACATTAGTTTCATTTATAGTTTTTTCTTCTTTTTTAGATTTTACCTCTCCACATTTAATAGTTTTTGGTTGTTTAAAATTCACCTGATTAATTTTTGGTGGTGGCGGTAGTACGACTTGGTGTAAAGAATCATTTGATTTTGCAGGTAATAACATTCCAACTGTCATGGTTTTGATTTCAGTTGTATCCTTAATAATCTCCACTTTATCAATTTTTTGTTTATTTCCTTCTTTATCGGCACAGCTAAACAATGTTGTTCCCATGGAAATAAATAAGGCTAATAAAAATATTTTATGATATTGTGTTTGAGAATATAAAACACGACTCGGAATTTGAATTGTCACAGTGTCTAACTGGGATTTCCTGAATTTTCCGCAGATTTTGTTATTTTTGTTTATAGCAAAATAATGCTGAATTTCATCTGGAAGCATTGTTGTAAAATCGACTACATTTTTAGAACAGCTACTGCAAAATCTTCCGTTTTCGTTTGGAGACATTTTATTCCAATCTTCTTGGCACGGTTCCGGAATAGAAATTTTGTATTTGGTTTCCATATTTTTCTAATAGCAGGAATTAAAAGTAATGAAAAATAATATCAAAATAGTATTTTTGTAATTATGATAAATCCTTTCACCGACGAATATTTTATGAAGAAAGCTTTGCAGGAAGCCGAAATGGCTTTTGACAAAGACGAGATTCCTGTTGGTGCCATCATCGTAATTGATAATAAAGTCATTGCAAGAAGTCATAATTTAACCGAATTACTCAACGATGTTACGGCTCATGCCGAAATGCAATCCATCACTGCCGCAGCGAATTATCTTGGCGGGAAATATTTAATAGGATGCACAATGTACGTAACACTGGAACCTTGCCAGATGTGTGCCGGTGCTTTGTATTGGAGTCAAATTTCGAAAATTGTGTATGGAGCTACAGATGAAAATCGTGGTTTTGTAAAAATGGGTACGCAACTGCATCCTAAAACTACTGTTGTAAAAGGAGTTTTGGCTAATGAAGCTTCGGAGTTGATGAAGCGATTTTTTGCTGAGAAGAGAAAATAATTCTATTTATCCAAATGCCCTAGCCCAGATAGCAGTGGAAATCCTTTTATCCCGATTTTTAGGGATAAAAGATTGCAACGGATAGCTGGAAATAGCTCCTATAAAAAAAGATTGCTTCGAAAAATCTCGCAATGACGCATAAAAAAACCGCCAATCTTACGAAAGGCGGTTTGATTTTATTTAATAACATTTCCTTTTTTATCGTAGAAATGATATTCTAAATACGTGTAAGCGTCACGAGGTATGATTTTCACCCACTTTTTATGTTCAAAAAACCATTTTGAACGTAATGATGGAAAACCTTTACTGAGGTATGCAGCCACAAAAGGGTGTACATTAAGCACAACTTTATTGTGGGTTTTTAAAATTGTTTCTAAATCGGAACCGATTTTATCAATGATTTGAATTGGCGCTTCAATTTCGCCTTCAATATTGTTTGGATCTTCTTCTCTAGTTTTAATATTTACTTCTGGTCTTACTCTTTGTCTTGTAATTTGAACTAATCCAAATTTACTAGGAGGCAAGATCTTATGTTTTGCTTTATCGTCGCTCATTTCTTCCCTAAGGAATTCGAACAAAACTTTACGATTTTCTGGATTAGACATATCGATAAAATCAACTACAATGATACCACCCATATCACGAAGACGTAATTGTCTAGCGATTTCGGCAGCAGCAATCATATTCACTTCCATTGCGGTGTCTTCCTGATTAGTGGCCTTATTAGAACGGTTTCCGCTGTTTACGTCAATAACGTGCAAAGCTTCAGTGTGTTCGATAATAAGATAAGCCCCTTTACTCATGGAAACTGTTTTCCCAAAGGATGTTTTGATTTGTCTCTCTATGTTGTATTTCTCAAAAATAGGCGTATCATTTGATTGATAAAACTTAACAATTGATTGTTTTGAAGGCGCAATTTCTTGCAAATAATCCTTCGTTTGGTTGTACAACTCTTCATCATCAATTTGAATACCACTAAAGGTATCATTAAATACGTCTCTTAATATCGAAGAAGCTCTGTTGAGTTCTCCTAATACTTTTGACGGATGATGAGCAGTCGGTAATTTTTTACACATTGCAGTCCATCTGCTAAGCAGGTTCTGCAAATCTTTTTCTAATTCGGCTGTATTTTTGCCTTCGGCTACTGTGCGAACAATAACACCAAATCCTTTTGGTTTGATGGATTGTACTAATCGTTTCAAACGGTCTTTTTCTTTTTTGTCCTCTATTTTTTGCGAAATAGAAACACGATCAGAAAAGGGAACCAAAACAATAAAACGTCCGGCAAGAGAAAGCTCAGCGCTAATTCTAGGTCCTTTGGTAGATATTGGTTCTTTGACGACTTGTACTAAAACAGATTGATTGGAACTCAAAACATCAGTAATGGTGCCATCTTTGTCTATTTCTTTTTCAAACTGAAAGTTTTTTAGGGAGAAATCTTTTAATTTACCTGCGCTTACAAGTTTTATGAATTTCAATTGGGAAGCTAAATTGGGTCCTAAATCATGATAATGTAAAAAGGCATCTTTTTCGAAGCCTACATTTACAAAAGCAGCGTTAAGTCCGGCAACTGGTTTTCGTATTTTGGCGATAAAGATATCACCTACTTGAAAGTTGCTTTTTTCCTCCTGTTTGTGTAATTCAATTAGTTTTCCATCTTTTAATAAGGCAAAATCTACGGCTTCAGAACTGGATCGGATGATTAATTCTTTATTCACGCTGTAAATTTTTATCCGAACTTTTAGTTTTAGGTTTAAAGTTTAAAGTTTAAAGTTTTTTTTAAAAAACTCATAACTCACAACTTATAACTCACATACTGAATTGTAAGGATGGATTAAACAATATTTTAACAGGTATTGTACCCGGGGAAAATTAGCTGGCAGCTTGCAGTGTTGAGTTTGCAGTTAACTGAATACTAAAAACTGAATACTGATTACTAACTTTCGATTTCAATGAACTTTTAAAAAGAAAAAAGTAGTTTAAAACTACTTTTTCTTTTTGTGACGGTTAGCTCTCGCTCTTTTTTTACGTTTGTGAGTCGCTACCTTATGTCTCTTTCTTTTTTTACCGCTTGGCATATCTTGAAGATTTTATGATTAATTAATTATGTTATTTTGCTTCGTTATTTATTTTTACTCCTTCAACAAAAACTTTTGCAGGTTTAAATGCAGGAATATTGTGTGCAGGAATTTTTATTGTTGTATTTTTTGAGATATTTCTACCTGTTTTTTCTGCTCTAGTTTTTACAATAAAACTTCCAAAACCTCTTAAATAAACATTGTCTCCAGTTTCTAATGAATTTTTTACTTCATTCATAAAAGTCTCTACAGTTGCCTGAACATCTCCTTTTTCAAGACCTAGTTTTTCTGAAATTTTTGCTACGATATCTGCTTTCGTCATTTTCTTTCCTATTTTATTATGTTGTACTATTTTTTTGAGTTTGCAAATATAGGAATTTAAAAAACAAATATTCAAGCTAATTCATTAAATTTTAATCACATAAACTTTTACTTTTGCAGTCTAATATTTAAAGATGAATTTTTCTAACGTGCTGATAAAATGGTATTTACAAAATAAACGTGATTTACCATGGAGAAATACCACCAATCCATACCCTATTTGGCTCTCCGAAATCATGCTGCAACAGACGCGAGTAGCACAAGGAATGCCTTATTTTTTATCTTTCACTACTGCTTTTCCTACGGTTTTTGATTTGGCTGCAGCCAATGAAGAATCAGTATTAAAACTTTGGCAGGGATTGGGTTACTATTCCCGTGCCCGAAATCTACACAAAACCGCTCAATATATAGCTTCTGATTTAGCGGGAATATTTCCAGACAATTATTCTGATTTACTGAAATTAAAAGGAGTTGGGGAATATACTGCGGCCGCAATCGCCTCTTTTTCTTACAATGAAGCGGTCCCGGTTGTTGACGGAAACGTGTTTAGGGTTTTGTCCCGTTATTTTGATATTGAAACAGATATCGCGCAGGCTTCCGCCAAAAAAGAATTCGCTGCTTTGGCTTTCGAATTAATGCCAAAAGACAACCCTGCAACATTCAATCAGGCTATTATGGAGTTTGGCGCTTTACAATGTGTTCCTAAAAGTCCAAATTGTGGCATCTGCGTTTTTAACGAAAGTTGCGCCGCTTTACAAAAAAAGAAAGTCGATCAATTACCGGTAAAGTCCAAAAAGGTAAAAGTTCGCAACCGCTACTTTAATTATTTGGTTGTTGCAGATGAAAATGATAATACTATAATTCAAAAACGTACTGATAAAGGTATTTGGCATAATTTGTATGAATTCCCTTTGATTGAAACAGAGAAAGAAGAAGATTTTGATTTTATTACGGAGCGAATAGAGTCCGATTATTTTCAAGATAATTACATTATAAGTATATTAGAAGATAATGACAAAAGCATCATTCATAAATTATCACATCAACATTTGCACATCAAATTTTGGAAAGTCAATCTAAACGGAAGTATTGAAAACGGAATAAATAACACCGTTTTAAGAACATTCCCCTTCCCTATTGTGATTTACAATTTTATAGAAAAGGAATAAAATAAGATTGCAAAAATAATGTATCTTTGGTTGAAATAGGATTTGAATATCATGAATGGAACTTTAAATAAGGTTATGCTGATAGGGCATTTGGGTGACGAAGTCAAAATGCATTATTTTGACGGAGGCAACTGTATCGGTAGGTTTCAATTAGCCACCAATGAAGTTTACATCAACAAAACAACCAACGAAAAAATCACTTCTACAGAATGGCATAATTTAGTGGTACGCAATAAAGCTGCTGAACTTTGTGAAAAATACCTTTCCAAGGGCGATAAAATATATGTTGAAGGACGATTAAAATCACGTCAGTGGCAAGCTGAGGATGGATCCACTAAATATACAACCGAAATTCAAGTGACGGAGTTTACTTTTTTGTCTACAAAGAAGGACAACGACAACAACAAACAAATTCAAAGTTCGGAATCCACAAAAAACACTAACTTTGACCCACAAAAAAACGATTTACCTATCAATGATTTACCGTTTTGATTGTTTAACTAATCTTATTTAATTTGGACCCAGAGCCCAGTTTACTATTTTCCTATACCATTGATACTGAATTAGTATTTGGTTTTATTGGGATATTTGCCTTACTATTTTGTTCTGCTTTAGTTTCAGGAGCAGAAGTAGCCTTATTTTCATTGTCACAAAAAGATATCGATGTAACGCTTCAAGAAAATGTTTCTAAAGGAAAAATCATATCAGAACTTCTGGAAAAACCAAAAAAACTGTTAGCCACGCTTCTCGTTGCAAACAACTTCATTAACATTGGCGTAGTAATCTTGTTTTCATTTGTTGGAAAAAATTTATTTGCCGCTGTGACTTCACCCGTTTTAAAATTTATTCTGGAAGTAATCGTAGTTACCTTTTTATTATTGTTATTTGGAGAGGTTTTACCAAAAGTATACGCCAGCCGAAATAATATCAAGTTTGCCAAGTTGATTGCTTATCCTATTGCAGCACTTGACAAATTGCTTTCACCTTTGAGTTTGCCAATGCGAGCTGCAACAATCTATTTACATAATAAATTAGGGAAACAAAAGACAAATTTCTCTGTCAATCAATTATCACAAGCATTAGAACTTACCGACTCTGACGAAACCTCATCGGAAGAGCAAAAAATATTAGAAGGAATTGTCAGTTTTGGAAATACGGACACTAAACAAGTAATGAGTCCCAGAATAGATATTTTTGCTTTAGAAATAGAAGAATCTTTTTCAGTTATTTGTCCAAAAATTATAGAAAAAGGATATTCAAGGATTCCTGTTTACCGAGACAATATTGACCAGATTGAAGGCGTTTTGTTTGTCAAAGATTTATTGCCTCATATAAACACCAGTGAATTTGACTGGAAAACCTTATTAAGAGAACCATTTTTTGTTCCGGAAAATAAAAAACTGGATAATTTGCTAAAAGACTTTCAAAGCATGAAAAGCCATTTGGCTATTGTTGTTGATGAATATGGAGGAACTTCCGGTTTGGTTTCTTTGGAGGATGTAATCGAGGAAATTGTAGGCGATATCAGTGATGAATTTGATGATGAAAGTCTCAATTTTTCTCAAATTGATGATAAAAATTATCTTTTTGAAGGGAAAATAAATCTCAAGGATTTCTATAGAATTATTGAAGTTGACGAAGAACTATTCGAAATCAAAAAAGGAGAAGCCGAAACATTAGCCGGTTTTATTCTGGAGATTTTAGGAAATTTTCCAAAAAAAGATCAAAAAATTTCATTCGAAAATTGCCAGTTTACGGTAGAAGCGGTAGACAAAAAACGCATAAAACAAATAAAAGTAACGATTGAATAATTAAAAATGTTTAAAAAAATAATCACTTTTTCAACAATAGCATTGGTATCATTCTTAAGTTTTAGCTGTAAAGACGATGTTATACCCAAACCAGCAAGTTATTTACGATTGGATTATCCCGAAGCAAAATATGTTGGTTTTGAAAATGAATGCCCATTTGCTTTCGAAATGAATTCAGAAGCTGTCATCAAAGGAGAAAAAAATTGTGGATTTACTATCACGTACCCAAAAATGAAAGCCACGATTTATTTGACTTATAAACCCGTGAACAATGATATCAATAAATTATTACGTGATGCTCAAAAGCTAACCTATGAGCACGTGATAAAAGCAGACGACATACTAGAACAACCTTATTTGAATCCATCCAAAAAAGTATATGGAATGTTTTATCAAGTAGAAGGAAATGCAGCTACAAATTCTCAATTTTATGTTACCGACAGTACCAAGCATTTTGTTACGGGCTCCGTTTATTTCTATGCAAAACCCAATTACGATTCTATTATGCCAGCGGCAAGTTACGTTCGAAACGATATGCAAAGGCTAATGGAAACCTTAAAATGGAAATAGTATTTTATAAAAAAAGCTTCTCAATTGAGAAGCTTTTTTTATGAGATAATTTCGATTACGACTTCATATCCGAAACTTTATATGTTTTTCCGTCGCCCGTAGCTTGAACTACTTTAGTCAGGCTTTCAGGATTTTGAACCGTTTTATCAAAGGTTACAGTAGCCCTTTTTTTATCAAAATCTACTGTTGCTGTTTGCACGCCGTCAAGTTCTGTTAATTCTTCTTGTATGGTTTTGGCACAACCAATAGCACAAGTCATACCTTCTACTTTAAAACTTGCTGTTTGCAAATTAGCAGCTGCAATTTCTTTTTTAACTTTAGGCGCAGTAGTTTCTGTTGTGGCTATACCCGTTTTAGTAGTTTCTGAATTATTTTTACAGCTTATAAACAAAAGACTTGCAATTACTACCGCCGCTATTGATTTTGTGAAATTCATTTTATGAGATTTAAATTAATTACCTAATAATCATTTGCAAAATTAATGAAAAAAAAGGAACCGTAATTCATAAAATTATTACAATTTTGGGGCAAATTTAGATTTATGAATGCACGACAATTGAAATGGGTTTACCTGATGATTCTTGCCTTGATTTGGGGAAGTTCATTTATATTAATAAAAAAAGGATTGGTAGGATTAAGCGCTTTGCAGTTGGGTTCGTTGCGAATCCTATTTGCAGCCATTTTTCTGTTATTGATAGGCTTTAAAAGTTTAACAAAAATCCCAAAAGAAAAATGGAAATATATCGCACTTACTTCACTGTTTGGGACATTCATCCCGGCCTATCTTTTCGCTATTGCGGAAACAGAAATAGACAGCTCCATAACCGCCATTCTTAATTCCTTGACCCCATTAAACACGTTGATTTTGGGAGCTATAGTTTTCGGAATAAATTTCAAAAGAAGTCAGGTTTGGGGAGTTTTCATAGGACTTGTGGGAAGTATGCTTTTGGTTTTCAATGGAGCCATAAACCACCCGGAACAAAACTATTACTATGCCATTTTGGTTATAATCGCTTCTATCTGTTATGCTGTTAATGTCAATTTGCTAAAAAAATATTTACATGATTTGAGTCCGTTGAGTATTACTACAGGAAATTTTGCTTTTTTAGTTATACCCACTTTTCTCATTTTATCTTTTTCTGGCTTCTTCGAAGTAGTTCATGTGGCCAAAGTGCAACATTCGATTTTGTTCATTATGATTTTAGGAGTTTTAGGAACTGGAATCGCGAATATTCTTTTCTTTAAACTGATACAAATGTCTTCGCCTGTTTTTGCTACATCGGTAACGTATTTGATCCCAATAGTTGCTTTCTTTTGGGGATTATTAGACAATGAAATGCTAACTTCTGTTCAGTTTTTCGGAGCATTTATTGTTCTGATCGGCGTTTATTTATCAGCCAAAAAATAACATCTGGTATAAAAAGGATATATTATAAAACAAGAAAGGCTGTCGTTTAAGACAGCCGTTCTTGTTTATTTAACGATTTGATTATTTAAAATCTGCATCTGTAACTCCTTCGTTGATTTTTACATCCGATATTTTGATATCCAATTCAAAGCCGACATTCTGGATAATATTAAAAGGAACTTTCACTCCTTTAACGTCTCTGTAATCACTAAAGTTAGTTACTTGAGTAATAGACTTACCTCCTTGATCCATTGTTTTTGAGTTTGCAAGTTTTAAACCTGTAGTCATATCATAATAAAGTGTAGTTTTACCGTCTTTAATGACATAAGTATCTTTACCGCTAATAGTTTCAATACCGGTAAGTGTTACACCATCTTTTTTATCCAATAGTAATTCCTCGAATAGCACTGCGCTATTTTTCATTTCGGCCAGCTCAGCTCCTGTGAAGTCTTTTCGTTGTCCTTGTTGCAGCACATAAGCGGTAGTTTCATTAACTACTTGTTTCATAAGGCTCATCGTTCCCATTGCTAATTCTACATTTAATTTACCTTTCACATCAGCTTTTGAAGTAAAAGTTAAAGGTGATGGCGCTTGAGGAATTACTGTTGAACCCACCATAGCGATTGTTTTTACCGCTTTTACGGCTTTTTCTCCACCTATGGCAACAATGTACTTGTCTAAGACGCTCTTGATGGTTACTCCTGCCGGCATATCTTTTTTGAATACTGGTTTTTCAATTGAAGTTCCGTATTTATCAAAATAAAACATCGGAATTTTCAGTTTCTCCAATGCAGGAGCAACTTCAGATCCTTTACCTACAACTATTATTCTGATGTTATCAGCTAAGAAAAAGCGATTAGCTACGCTTTTAATGTCTTCTACCGTTACTGCATTTATATTTTTAATGTAGTTTTCGTAAAAATCAGCAGGTAGATTTTGTGTTTCAGTATTTAACGCATAGCGCGCTACTGTAGATGGTTTTTGAACTTGCATTACAAAGGTACCAATGTATTTTGCTTTAGCATTTTTCAAATCGTTAGCAGAAACTAATTCTGTTCTAATTTTTTTTAATTCGTTTAAAATTTCAACTACTGAACTATCCGTTACAGCATTTCTTACTGATGTTGAAGAACGAAATTTTTCTACGTATTTACCGAATCCTACGTCCGAAAAAGCTCCGTATGTCCAACCGTGTTTTTCGCGTAAATTTAAAAATAACCTTCCTTCTCCACCACCACCAAGAATCTGATTGGCTAAAATTGTAGCAAAATATTGTTTGTCGGTAATTTTTAAATTGATTGTATTCACAACTGAGATTTCAGACTGAACTGCATTTGGCATATCTACGAAATCAATCTGAGTTTGTTGCACGTTTTTAGGATCAGGATATGTGATCTTAGGAGCACTTGCTTTGGTCCAAGAGCTAAAAAGTTTTTCAACCATTTTTTTTACTTCTTTCGTGTTGACATCTCCTACAACAACCAAGTAAGCATTTCCTGGAACGAAATTAGTTTTGTAGTTTGCAACAACATCCTTTAAAGTAACTTTGTTAATGCTTTCCGCACTTAAAAACTCACCTGAAGGATGATTTACTCCAAATGCCAAAACATCTTCCACTCGTCCAGCAACGGCAGCGACGCTTTTTTCTTGTGTTTTTATTCCTTCTAAAAGCTTTGCTTTTATTTTATCAAATTCTTCTTGCGTAAATACGGTGTTCAATGCGCCATCAGCCATTAATTCTAATATTCTTCCAGAATATTTAGACAATCCGCTGGCAGACGCGCCTTTTGCATTAAAATTTATATTTGCGCCTAAAAAATCAACTTCTTCATTAAAGGCATCTTTTGATGTTTTCGTCGTTCCGCTTCCGATAAGTTGACTTGTAATATCTGCTACTCCTTTTTTGTCTCCTTCCGCATAAGGCATGTTGTCTAAACTAAGGCTATAGGAAACTCGTGGCAGTTTATGATTTTCCACTACCATTACTTTCAGTCCATTCTTAAGCTCAAAATTATTGGACTTACCAATTTTAATTGTCGGAGGGGCTGTGGGTTTTGGTTGCGGGATTACTTGTGCTTGCAAAACTAAAGTCAAAAATAGACTTGACAGTATATATATTGTTTTTTTCATGATGGTTCTGTATTATTTTTTGGCTTTGTCTGATGATGGAACATAATCTAATACCAATCGTTGGTTAGTGTTTAGATATTTTTTTGCAACAGTTCTAATCTCTTCCGGAGTAATGCTTCGATACATCTCAATTTCTGTATTAATTAAGTTTACGTCTTTGTAAAGCATATAGAAGGTGGCCAGATTATCTGCTACTCCGTCAATAGAGGCATTGCTGTTTACGTATTGATTCTCATACTTGTTCTGAAGCTTTTGTAACTCCTTGTCAGAAATTAATTCGGTCTGTAGTTTTACGATTTCAGAATCAATTTCGGTCAGGATATTCTCAGATGTGCTTGGCGCTTGAGGCAAACCATACAGAATATACGTTCCGTAATCTTCCTGACTATAGCTAAATGCTCCAATTTGCAAGGCCATTTTTTTGTCGTCAACTATTTTTTTGTATAATCTAGAGCTTTTACCGTCACTCAAGATTGTTGAAATAAAATCCAAAACTCTGGCATCACGAGTTTTCATCGATGGAGTTCTGTAAGCAGCCACTACCATTGGGATTTGAATGTTTCCATCCTCAAATTTTGCTTTGATGGTTTGGGTAATAGGTTCCTCTACAAAAGTCTCTCTTTCAATAGGAGTTCCCTTTTTTATGGCGCCAAAGTATTTTTGTACCCATTCTTTAGTCTGATCGGATTTAAAGTCTCCCGCTACTACAAGTACTGCGTTGTTCGGAATGTAAAATTTCTTATTGAAGTCTTGAAATTCCTCCAGTTTTGCGGCATCTAAATGATCCATTGAACCAATAGTAGTCCAACGGTAAGGATGTTTTGTGAACATTTTTTTCTTTACCTCCGGAATCATTTGCCCATATGGACTGTTGTCATAACGCAATCTTTTTTCCTCTTTGACAACCTCATTTTGAGTGTCAACACCAATTTTGTTAATTACAGGATGCCGCATTCTTTCGGATTCCATCCATAATCCTAATTCAAGATTGTTAGAAGGGAATATTTCGTAGTAGTACGTGCGGTCTTCAGTGGTATTAGCGTTATTTGTCCCTCCATTTCCGGTGACAATTTTAAACCATTCTCCACGCTTGATATTCTCAGTACCTTCAAATAATAAATGTTCGAAAAAGTGAGCAAAACCTGTTCTTTTTGAATTTTCATCTTTTGCGCCTACATGATACATTACGGATGTGATTACAACTGGAGCCGAAGGGTCGTTTTGTAAAATAACATGTAAACCATTGTCTAGATTGTATTCTTCGAAAGCTACTTTTTGTGCAGAAACGGCTCCGCCAAGCAAAAGTGTGGCACTTAACGCCATTATTGATTTTTTCATAAATGTTAGTCGGTTGATTTGCTTATAGGTCGTGTTTTAGACTGTATTGTTACACTAAAAAGAACTATTTATATAAGATTTTACGTCTTTTTCTGGTAGTAGATAAATGAAATAAGTAGTGCGTCTATATTACTTGCAAAAACAATAAAAAAAGGCTCACCATCAGTTAATTTGATAGAAAGCCTTTTTAACAATAAGTCTTAACTAGCGGTTTTTATTCTAGCACAGGTTTTTCTATTGGATTGCCATAAATATCAAAATAAAACATGGGAATCTTCAATTTTTCCAGTCCGGGAATCACTTCCGATCCATTACCGGCAATTATGATTCTGGTATTGTCTAAAAGGAAATATTTATTCGCCGCTCGCATTACATCGTCAGGAGTTACGGCATTTATGGTTTTAATGTAATTTTCATAAAAATCAGCGGGAAGTTCTTCTGTCTCTATGTTTAATGCATAACGGGCAATTGATTGTGGTTTTTGCACTTGCATTACAAATCGGCCAATATAACCGGCTTTGACATTGTTGAGCAAATCGACTGATACTTTTTCGGTTCTGATTTTTTTAATTTCTTTAATAAATTCCACCACGGCACTATCTGTTGCGGTACTTCGTATTGCCGATGTCGATTTTAATTTTGCAACGTATTTTCCTGAGCCAATGATTGAATTTGCACCATAAGTCCAGCCCTGTTTTTCTCTTAAATTCATGTTCAGATAACTGCTGTAATCTCCGCCAAGTATATAAGTGGCAATGACCGCCGGAAAGAAATCTTTGTCGCTCATTTTTAAATTCAAGGTGTTTACCAATGAAATTTCCGATTGAACTGCGTTCGGTACGTCCACAAAATTTATTTGGGTGAAATCAACATTTTGGGGAGCGGGATACGAAAGTTTTGGCGTATTCCTTTTTTTCCATGAACCAAACAGGTTTTCAACAATTGGCTTTACTTCGTTATATTTAACATCTCCAATAATTACCAAATAAGCGTTTTCTGGCACAAAATAGGTTTCATAATTGTTTTTAATATCCGCAAGAGTTACATTTTTTAATGTTTCTTCCGACATATATTCCCCGGAAGGGTGGTTTTTTCCAAAAGCAAGCGCTTCAACCACTCGGTGAGCAATTGCAGGAACGCTTTTCTCCTCGGCTTTAAGGCCTTCGAATAGTTTAGCTTTTTCTTTTTCGAATTCTTCTTGCGTGAAATTGGGATGTAAAGCTCCATGTGACAATAGTTCCAAAATTCTTCCGGAATATTTAGAAAGTGAACTGGCATAAGCGCCTTTAGAACCAAAATTTATATTAGCACCTAGGAAATCAATTTCTTCATTGAAGGCGTCTTTAGCAATTTTTATACTGCCATTTCCTATCATATTATTGCATAATTCATCAACTCCTTTTATAGTTCCTTCAAAAAAAGGTTCGTTGTCCAGAGCAAGGTTAAAAGTAACTCGAGGCAATTTATGATTTTCAACAATCATTACTTTCAAGCCATTGTCTAAAACAAAGGTTTGCGGTTTTTTTATATTTACCATTGGAGAAGCTCCAGGTTTGGGTTGTGGACGGGCTTGTGCGTGCATAATTCCTGTTATGAACAAAATGAATAATAGAATACTAGTTTTTGATAATCGAGAAAGTCTTAATTTGGAGAAGTAACAGCAGAAGGAACATAATCCAAAATAAGTCTTTGATTTGGATTTAAATATTTCTTGGCCACATCCCTAATTTCTTCTTGTGTTATGGAATGCAATAGCTCAATCTCTGTATTTATTAAATTGATATCTCCATAAAGCAAATAATAGGTTGCTAGATTTTCGGCAATTCCTTCCAGAGTGGCATTCTTGTTTACAAAACGATTGTCAAACGTATTTTGCAATTTCTGGAAATCTTTCTCCGAAATCAATTCGGTTTGGATTTTCACAATTTCTTCGTCAATTTCTTTTATTACATCTTCAGAAGTGTGCATTCCCATTGGCAAACCATACAAAATATACATTCCGTAATCTTCCTGACTAAAACCAACGGCATCAATTTGCAACGCCATTTTTTTCTCATCAACGATTTTCTTGTATAATTTAGAGCTTTTTCCGTCACTTAAATAAGACGAAATCAAATCCAAGACTCTAGAATCTCTCGTTTTCATTGAAGGAGTTCTATAAGTAGCCACAACCATTGGAATCTGAATATTCAAATCCTCGTATTTCGCTTTTATAGTTTGCGTAATAGGTTCTTCAACAAAAGTCTGCTTTTTTATGTCTTTACCTCTTTGGATTGATCCAAAATATTTTTGTATCCATTCCTTTGCTTTGCCATTTTCGAAATCTCCCGCAACAACCAGTACGGCATTATTAGGAATATAAAACTTTTTATTAAAAGCCTGAAATTCTTCTAAAGTTGCGGCGTCTAAATGTTCCATTGAGCCAATTGTCGTCCAACGATACGGATGGTTCTTAAACATGTTTTCTTTTACAGCTCCAATAATATTTCCATACGGCTGATTATCATAACGACTTCTTTTCTCCTCTTTTATCACTCCGTTTTGAGTATCAATACCAATTTGATTGATTACCGGATGCATCAATCTTTCGGATTCCATCCACAGCGCCAGTTCTAAATTATTCGATGGAAATACTTCATAATAATAGGTACGATCATCTGAGGTGTTGGCGTTATTTACTCCGCCATTGGAAGTGACGATTTTAAACCACTCGCCTCTTTTTATATTTTCTGTTCCTTCGAATAATAAATGTTCGAAAAAATGAGCAAATCCGGTTCTATTTGGTGTTTCATCCTTAGAACCCACGTGATACATAACAGAAGTGACAACAACTGGTGTCGATGGATCGTTATGCAATATGACGTGCAAACCATTATCTAAATCATATTCTACGAAAGCTATTTTTTGAGCCGAAGCTATTCCTCCAAGCATAAGTGAATTACTTAACATTATTACTAATTTATCCATACGGATTATTACATTTTTATTTGCAATAGACAACAAAAAATATTTTACTTCAAAAATACCTTTTTTTAATGATGATTGCCTAGTGATTGCAACTTTCAATTAATATTAACAAAATTTGATGAAAAATCTGTTGATTTAGAGCTGATAAAGCGTTGAAAAACAAACAACAGAATGATTAACTATTTTTTTTCAGAAGGGATTGCGGGATAAATATTTAATTGTATATTTGCAACCTTAAAAATTATTAAAACAATTCAGTATGTATGCAATCGTAGAGATAGCAGGGCAACAGTTCAAAGTAAGCAAAGACTTAAAGGTTTATGTTAACCGTTTGACTAATGAAGAAGGTTCAAAAGTTTCTTTTGACAAAGTTCTTTTATTAGATGATAACGGAGCAATCACTTTAGGCGCCCCAGCTATAGAAGGTGCTTCAGTAGAAGCCAAAGTGTTACAACACTTAAAAGGAGATAAAGTTATCGTTTTCAAAAAGAAAAGAAGAAAAGGATACAAAAAGAGAAACGGTCACAGACAGTATCTTACTCAAATTGTAATTGAAGGTATTTCTGCAACAGGTACAAAAAAAGCAGCTCCAAAAGCTGAAAAAGTAGCTGAAGCAAAAGCTCCAAAAGCAGCAAAAAAAGCTGATGATTTGAAATTAATTGAAGGAGTTGGTCCTAAAGCAGCAGAAGCGTTAGTTGAAGCTGGTATTACTACATTCTCTAAATTAGCAAAAACAAGTGCTGATGCAGTAAAAGCAATTTTAGAAGCATCAGAATCTAAATTATCTCATTTAGATCCAACTACTTGGGCTCAACAAGCACAATTAGCTGCAGATGGTAAAATGGATGAATTAAAAAAATTACAAGATGAATTAAACGGTGGTAAAGCTGTTTAATTAATTTATTAACAAATATAAAACTAATACGTCATGGCTCACAAGAAAGGTGTCGGTAGTTCTAAGAATGGTAGAGAATCAGAATCAAAACGTTTAGGTGTTAAGATTTTTGGTGGTCAAGCTGCTATTGCTGGGAACATCATCGTAAGACAAAGAGGTTCAAAACATAATCCAGGTGAAAACGTTTACATCAGTAAAGATCACACACTACACGCAAGAGTAGATGGAGTTGTTTTCTTCCAAAAGAAAAGAGATAACAAATCTTATGTTTCTATACTTCCATTTGAAGTTGAAGCATAATTGATTTTCTCAATTATTAAAAAACCCGTTTCGAAAGAAACGGGTTTTTTTGTTTCCTCTCCTATCCCGAAGTCTCGAGATTCTAGGAAGGAAAGAGAGACGACATTGATGATTTTTATTTTTAGATTAAAAAAAGTTCCCAGCCTTTAAAAGGCTAGGGCTATTGGTAAAATTGATATTATTCCTTTATAGTTAAGTTCATGGATATAGGTATTATTTGTTTTAATTTTTCTCTACTAACTATTATATTTTCATAACTTTTTTGAATTGATTCTATAATTATACCATTTGGCATTTTTCTATTCAGTTTCCAAACCTCAAACGCTGTTGAAAATTCCAATAAAGGTTGATGATTTAAATTTGTGTCTAAAATATACATTAAAGTGCCGATTTTTTTCTTTTTTGCTCTGTTTAAATCATTACTTAGAAAAGAGAGCCGCTTGCAAATTTTGCCATTAACAATCGTATCATTAATATCTGAAAAATGATAATTATCAAGTTGATAGATGAATGGGTAGCTATAATCTTTAACGTCACTTTGATTAATATAAATAACTCTATCGTTGAAAATTTTATTGCTAAATTTCTTTAATAAATAAACCCCATTCCTATCAATAAATTCAATTTTTGAATTTGTAGTATCTATAGAAGTTCTTTTGGCAAAATAAGTATTGTTTTTTGAATTAACATAGAAAGTCTTAATACAGTTTTTTGTCGAATCTGAATAATTTATGTATTCATACTCCATTTTAAAGTCAAAGAAATAAGTTTTCTGAGAATAAGAAATTGTAGAAATAAGTAGAGTAAACATCCAAAGATTCTTCATAAAATGTATTAAAGTATTTATATATGCTTAGCTAATATACTAAATTATACTCTACATTTTTTACATAAAGTCAGTCATTTTTAATCAGATTAACCTATCATTTTCCGCGTGAGGGATAGCAGTGAAAATCCTTTTATGTAGCGCAGCGAAATAAAAGATTGCAACGAATAGCCCGATCCGTAGTTTTTACGAAGGGTCAAGCCAAAAAAAACTTGCCATTTCTACCAGGGTTATAAAAATCTAATTTCAGACTAGCATCTGTAATATAGTTACATCCTCTAATTAGACGGATTAAATGAAAATCCCACGCTAAAAAACAATCTCACTTTGTCAATATTATTTATCCATGAAGTATCAAAATGAATAGGTCCTAAAATCGATTGATAGGAAATTGCCGCTCCTCCTGACATCAATAAACTGGTTTCTTTATTGTCATCCCAATTTCCCTTTGTATTAGAAACGTCAGCTATGAATTCGTTAAAGTTGCCATAGCCAACGGATGCCATATTGAAATGTGGCGTCAGGTAAAATTTACCCAAGGGATTCAATTGTACGCCAAGTTTAATAGACATAAATTGAGTCACACTCAGCTCATCCTCATGAAGGCCTGGGAAAACAAAACGATTACTGCCGGAACTTGGAATAAAACCTCCCAAGAGATATTTTGCGGCATAGCCATAATTAGAAAAAGAGCCTTCATTGTCTTTTAGCTTGTCTTGAAAAATAAAATTAGCATCAAATCCTATTATGCCAGTAATCTTCTTTTTTAATTGTACTCTTTTTTCAAATGCGAATCCTACTTTAGTGAAGCCATTTGTTGACCCCGAAAAATCGGTTGAATCCGCTTCCGTAAAAGCTATATTAATGCCATTGTGAAGCGATCGATTTATATTTGCTTTTAAAATTGTTCCATTTGTCGCAAAAAAAACTTTATCCATCCCGTTGCGTAAATAATGTGCATTTACTTCTAAATTGGCAAAATTATAGTTGCTAAGAGATAGTACATTATCATTTATATCGGGATCATTTTTAGGTTTCACCACGGTGTAACTATAGTTTAATCCAAATCCAAGATAACTGTTCAGTGAATTCAAATTTCGGTTTACTTCATTATTGAATTCGACCGCTTTATACAGCATATTATCTACTGATTTTCCATCAACAAAGATTTCCTGTTGTAGAAATGCACCATAGAGTTCCGTTCCCCACCACCAGTCTTTCTTTTTTCCAAAATTTTTCTGAAAATCAATTCTTATTTTTGGTTGTTCTGCGATATCTGCAGTAAAAATAAGACGGGAAGATTCGGCCAGAATGTTTCTGGCATTATAATTAAGAATTAGTCCGACTCCCCTATAAGTGTCGTAATGAAGAGATGCATTAACTTGGTTTTTAGAAAATTCTAAACCGTTTATCAGCAATCCTAATTTATCTTCGTCGTGAACGAAATAACTATAGGTAATTTGGTTAAAAAGATTTGTGCCCATGGCGCCATTTATAAATGCTGTTAAATCTTTAGTATTATACTTTGTATGTGTTTTGATATTTGTTCTAGCAATAACCAGCGGAAGATTTTCCTTACTGATATTTTTATAAACGATGGTATCGATGACAAATTCGCTGGAAACCTTTGGCAATTCATGGGTTCGTTGTTTGAATCCTTTTAATTTTTCTGCTAATGCTACTAATGCGCCTAGATTAAGATTGGTTGCAATTCTACCATCTTTGTAGATTTCGTTGCTTTTTGCAAAATCAGATGTAGAAAATCTCAAGTTAGGTAAGTGATCTATTAAGATGTCACATAGTTTACGATTTTCCGGATCTTTGATGTTACTGGGAAACATGCTAGTTTGCATCAATACTGACACAAAGTTGTCTAATTTATCTATAGGTTCCATTCCCCCACCTACGTCACTGCCAATTATAATGTCTGCACCCATTTTTTTAGCAATATCGGTTGGAAAATTATCCATTACGCCTCCATCAACCAGCAGCGTTTTTTCGTACGGCATGGTTTTAAAAACCGCGGGTAATGACATACTCGCTCGCATAGCAAAAGCTAAATTTCCTTTGCTGAGAATTACTTCCTTACCATTTACAACATCTGTAGCCATTGCTCTAAATGGAATGGCTAGCTTATCAAAGTCTTTTACATTATAAACAGGAAAAGTCAGCTCTGTAAGAAATTCTCTTAAATATTGATCATTTAATAAAGAACTTACGCTTGTCGGTTTACCGTCCTTAATTCCTATTCCAACCAAATATCTCTCAAACTCACTTTTTTCTTCCACACTCACACTTTTCAAAGACATATTTCGTCCTAGGAGTTTGTCCCAATCGATGTTTTTGGCTATTTTTTGAATACTGTCACCGGAATATCCCATTGCATACATTCCTCCAATAACACTTCCCATACTGTTTCCCACGATAAGATCAGGAACAATATGCAAGGAGTCTAAAGCTTGTAAAAGTGGGATATGTGCTATTCCTTTGGCACCACCACCACTTAACACCAAAACCACTTTAGGTTTTCTTTCCTGGGCGGAAACAATTTGAGTAAACGTTAGTGAAATTAATAAGACGAATAAATAAAGTATTTTTTCCAAAAGTAGTAGAATTTATTATTTAGAAATAGGAGCAGTATTTTGCTTCTTCAAAAATATTAAGTGATATGCAAACATAGTATATTTTTTTACAGTTCTTGTGTTTGATCAAGGCGCATTTCTTAATAATTTTTTTTATATATCATTGTCTTTCAGATTGAAAAACAAAAAAACCCTCGCTCCCGAAACTTCGGGACTGCAAGGGTTCTAAATAATTCAATAATCTAAAAATCTAATTTTAGACTAGTATCTGTAATATTCTGGTTTGAATGGACCTTCAACAGGAACACCAATATAATCAGCTTGATCAACACGTAAAGTCTCTAATTCAACCCCTAATTTAGCTAAGTGTAACATTGCTACTTTCTCATCTAAATGTTTAGGTAACATATATACGTCATTGTTATATGCCGCGCTGTTTTTCCACAATTCGATTTGTGCCAATGTTTGATTCGTAAATGAGTTACTCATTACAAAACTTGGATGACCTGTAGCACAACCAAGGTTTACCAAACGACCTTCAGCCAAGATAAGAATATCTTTTCCAGCAATAGTATATTTGTCAACTTGTGGTTTGATTTCAATTTTTGATCCACCGTGGTTTGTATTCAACCAAGCCATATCAATTTCGTTATCAAAATGTCCGATGTTACAAACGATAGTTTTGTCTTTCATTTTTTCGAAATGAGAACCCAAAACAATATCTTTATTTCCGGTAGTAGTAATGATAATATCAGCAGTTTCAATAACTGTATCTAATTTCTTTACTTCAAAACCGTCCATTGCAGCCTGTAAAGCACAAATTGGGTCAATTTCAGTAACAGTAACTATAGAACCAGCACCTCTAAAAGAAGCAGCCGTTCCTTTACCTACGTCACCGTAACCACAAACGATTACTCTTTTTGCAGCAAGCATAATATCAGTTGCACGACGAACTGCATCAACTGCAGATTCCTTACATCCGTATTTGTTATCAAATTTCGATTTAGTAACAGAGTCATTTACGTTGATAGCAGGCATTGGTAACGTTCCAGCTTTTACTCTTTCGTATAATCTGTGAACTCCTGTAGTAGTTTCTTCAGATAGTCCTTTAATTCCAGAAACTAACTCCGGGAAACGGTCAATAACCATATTGGTTAAATCTCCACCGTCATCAAGAATCATGTTCAATGGTTTTCTGTCTTCACCAAAGAATAATGTTTGCTCAATACACCAGTCAAAATCTTCTTCGTTCAGACCTTTCCAAGCATAAACTTGAATTCCTGCAGCAGCAATAGCAGCAGCAGCTTGATCTTGAGTAGAGAAAATGTTACAAGAACTCCAAGTCACTTCAGCACCAAGAGCGATTAAAGTTTCAATCAAAACCGCAGTTTGGATTGTCATGTGCAAACATCCAGCAATACGAGCACCAGCAAGTGGTTGTTCGTTTTTATATTCAGCACGAAGCGCCATTAAACCTGGCATTTCAGCTTCTGCTAGTTCAATTTCTTTTCTTCCCCAAGCTGCTAGAGAAATGTCTTTTACTTTGAAAGCCACAAAAGGCATAGTTGTAGTACTCATTTATAGTATATTTGTAAGTGTAAAAATTTTTGCAAATTTACGTAATAACTTTAGAATTTTACTGTTTTCTACAAGATTTATGAATTGTTTAATTCGCTAATCTTTTGAACATTAACTAAATAATTTCTTTAAACTGAACTAGTTTCAGTTTTTGGAGCTATTTCCCGTTATTCGCTGTATCTTTTTACACGCAAAAAAGCGTGAAAAAAGGATGCCGCTGCTACCGGGGCTAAAAAAACGAAACTATAATACGATGCCACTTTTCAAAACCATACAAATAAATTCCACTACCCAAATTCTTGTTTGGAAAGTAACCGAATCCTATGCGGAATTATTGGAACAAGTGGTCTTGAACGATAGCAATCGCATTCGCCTCGACGGAATGAAATCCGAAATGCATCAACGCGCTTTTCTCAGTGTTCGCAAATTATTACAGGAAACAGGTCACACGGATTTAGATTTGTATTACGACGAATTCGGCAAGCCACATCTTCATGGAGAAAAACATATTTCGATAACGCATTCCCATAATTTTTCGGCAATTATTATAAGTGATGAAACCGTAGGAATTGACATCGAGTTGCAACGAGATAAAATCACCCGAATCGCCGATAAATTCTGTGACTCAGAATTACAATTCTTGGAATCCCAAAGTGACGAATATGTCAGGAAATTAACCGTAATCTGGGGCGCTAAGGAAGCCATTTTTAAAATCCGAAATGAAAAAGGGATTAGTTTTAAAGACCATATAAATGTTTATGAATTTGATTTAAACGTCAAGCAAAATAAAGCTACTCTTCATTTTAACAAATTAATTAAAGATTTCAATATTCATTTTGAAGAAATAGAGGATTTTACGTTGGTTTACGCTTTCGAAAATTAAAAAAAACACCCAAATTTGCGAACTAGCAGTAAAAACTATGACTAATATTTACAACGATATTTTAAAATTTAAAAGCGAAAGCAAAAAATTGCTTGCTATTCTTCTGGATCCTGACAAAGTAGTTTTAGAAAATCTGGTTGTTTTAATTTCTAAAATCAATCAGTCTTCAGCAACTCATATTTTCATTGGCGGCAGCCAGGTCAAAACTAACATTCTTGATGAGTTAATTACAATAATTAAACAAAATAGCAACTTACCCATCGTTCTATTTCCTGGAAACCCATCGCAGATTTCAGATAAAGCCGATGCCATTTTATTTTTGTCTTTGATTTCTGGTCGCAATTCTGACTTTTTAATTGAACATCAGGTAAAAGCCGCACCTCGTTTAAAAGAGATCCAACTCGAAATTATTTCTACAGGTTATATTTTGGTTGATAGCGGAAGTGAAACTGCTGTAGAACGCATTAGTAAAACAAAACCTTTAGAAAGAAATAATCTAGATTTAGCATTGGCAACAGCGCAAGCTGGTGAAATGTTAGGCAATAAATTAATATATCTGGAAGCAGGAAGCGGAGCAAAACGAGCTGTGCCTCTAGAAATGATACAAATAGTATCAAAAAACACCGAAATTCCTCTGATTGTTGGCGGCGGAATCATAGATTTGCACGGAATTAAACAAGCCTATGATTCAGGCGCTGATATAGTGGTGATTGGGACTGCGTTTGAAAACGATATTAATTTTTTTGATATCGCATTGTCTTCAGCGGTATATTCAAAAGACTAAATTTTAAAATAGAAATGATAGATTTTTTTTTAAATGCCTACAGAGAGGCTACCACAACTCAAATTCTATTAGAATTCATCGCTTTCGTATTTGGAATTCTAAGCGTTTGGTACGCACGAAAAGAAAATATTTTAGTTTACCCCACGGGACTTATCGCAACAATTATTACGGTCTACTTACTATTTCTTGCAGGCTACATCGGAGATATGTTAATCAACGGCTATTTTTCAATTATGAGTATTTATGGATGGTACAAATGGACCGGAAAAACAAAAGACAATGATAACTTACCAATAACAAGAACGAATATAAGTGAAAAAATAATTGGAATTCTATTGTTTTTTATCACAATTTTTGTAGTTTTCGGGATATATAATCTATTTGACTATACAATTCATAATGATAATTATATTGATATTATTTCCTCAGGAATATTTTTCACGGGAATGTGGTATATGGCCAACAAAAAAATTGAAAATTGGACTCTTTGGATTATTGGAGATCTAATTGTTACACCTTTATATGCTTATCGCGGACTTGGGATCTTAGCTTTGCAATATTTAATTTTTACAATTTTAGCTATTTTAGCGTATTTAGAATGGAGAAAAATCTTAAACAGCAAAAAACTGCAATCTTAAAAATTGCGCTCTTCGGACCTGAAAGTACCGGCAAAACAACATTAGCAAAACAACTAGCCGAACATTACAAAACGGTTTGGGTAGCTGAGTTTGCACGTGACTACCTGCAGCAAAAATGGGATAATGAAAAACGAATTTGCGAAAGTAATGATATGCTACCCATTGCATACGGCCAAACTGATTTAGAAAATGAAGGAGCAACCGTTGCCAATAAATATCTTTTTTGCGACACTAATCTACTGGTAACCAAAGTTTTTTCAGAAGTTTATTACAATTATTGTGACCCTTTATTAAACAAAGCAGCACTAGAACACGAATATGATTTGTTTTTTCTCACAGACATTGATGTTCCTTGGGAAAAAGATGACTTAAGAGATAAAGCCGATGGTAGAGAATCTGTTTTTGCCGTTTTTAAACAGACGTTGATCGATAATAAAAAACCATTTATTCCGCTATCTGGAGACAAAGATTCACGGTTGCAAAAAGCAATTACAATTATTGATGATTTGACAATCATAAAAGACATGGAACTTTCCTCTCTTGATTTTATCCAAATATATGAACATGGAATTCCAATTGAAAATATTCAAAAACAATTGCAAGTTTTCAAAAAGGGCATCCCAAAAACCGTCTTAGTTGAACCTGCAACTTTATCAAACGGAATTTTAAAACTTTCCGAAAATGAATTTAAACAAAAAGCCGCTTTTTTTGACCTCCATAAATCTAATTTAAATCTACTGAAATTCGTGCCGGCATCTGGTGCCGCAAGCAGAATGTTTAAATTTTTAAGCACTTTTTTGAATGAGTTTGATTTCGAAAACGAAAGTATCAATGCTTATGTAAACAGAAAAAAAGATGCAGAGCTGTCTATTTTTATTATCGGCATGGAAAAATTTCCTTTTTTCAAAGAAATAGATAAAAAATTAAAAGAAGCATTTACAGATTTTGATTCTCTAGAAAGAGATCATAAGAATTATTACTTTATAAAGTTATTATTATCTTCTGATTATTTTGATTTCACCAATAAACCAAAAGGAATTTTACCATTCCACAAATACTCGACAGGGATAGCGACACCTATTGAAGAGCATTTGTATGAGTGCGGCTATTATAGCAGCTCCAACGGAAACTCTCTTTTACATTTTACGGTATCCGAAACGCATCAAGATCAATTTGAAAACATAATAAATCTTACGAAAAGTACAGTAGAAAAAGAATCAAAAACAGCAATAAACATAAGTTTTTCTTGCCAAAACAAAAGCACTGACACTCTCGCTGTTGACACAACGAATAATCCATTCAGAACTGAAACAGGTGAATTACTATTTAGACCAGGCGGTCATGGTGCTTTGATTGAAAACCTAAATGCATTAAATGCAGATATTATTTTTATAAAAAACATCGATAATGTCATTCAAAATAATAATGAAAAAATAGCATTATATAAAAAAGCTCTGGCAGGAACGTTGATTGAACTTCAGCAACAAATTTTTAGTTATTTGACTCTTATTGACCTAAAAAAGGTTGGAATCATAGAAATTGAAGAAATTTTAAAATTCCTCAAAGAAAAATTAAAAGTAGAAATAGCAAATGAAGCGGATGCTTTAAGTTTAGAAAATAAAATCAGCATAATCGAAGACAAATTAAACAGACCAATTCGGGTATGCGGGATGGTTAAAAATGAGGGCGAACCTGGAGGAGGTCCGTTTTGGGTCAGAGATGAAAATGACACGGTTTCATTACAAATAGTAGAATCGTCGCAAGTTGACTTAAACAATGAAAGTCAAGTGACTATTTTAGCAAATGCCACTCATTTTAATCCTGTTGACTTAGTTTGCGGAATTAAAAATTATAAAAACGAAAAATTTGATTTAACTAAATTTGTAGACCACAATAGTGGTTTCATTGTTGAGAAAAACACCTCAAATACACAAATCAAAGCATATGAACTACCTGGTCTGTGGAACGGTGCCATGGCAAATTGGCTGACTGTTTTTGTACAGGTTCCTTTAATCACCTTCAATCCTGTAAAAACGGTAAACGATTTATTAAAACCAGCACATCAACCTCAATAATTTCACTGAAACACTCCCGAAGCTTTGGGACAGCATAAATGGATACCGAAAAAATCATATCAGAATTAAGCTTCAAAGCCGTTCGCAGCAGTGGTGCTGGCGGACAAAATGTAAACAAGGTTTCCTCTAAAGTGGTTTTGACCTTTGATTTGAAAAACTCGCAAGCATTGACCCAATGGGAAAAATTGTTGTTGCAAAATAAATTACACTCACGGCTAACAACGGATTTAGTTTTGATTTTGAACTGTGATGAAGATCGAAGTCAATTGAAGAATAAAGAAATTGTAATAAAACGCTTTTTGGAAATCATAAAAAATGGATTACTTGTCCCCAAAGAGAGAAAAGCAACTAAAATCCCTAAGTCAGTTATTAGGAAGCGAATAAAAGATAAAAAAAACGTTTCTGAAGTCAAGAAAAATCGGAGAAAACCAGATTTAAATTAATTTTGTTTTTTTGGGTTCTAATTATTTTTCAAAATCTAAGGGTCAAACAATCTAAAAATCTAAAAATCTTTTCTAAATTTGCACCGTCTCAAAGGGGTGCTCTAAATAACGAGCTGAGATTATACCCAACGAACCTGAACAGGTAATGCTGTTAAGGGAAAAAATGACAAAAAAAATAGCGTGCACACTATCTATTTGTCATAGGAAACAATCATTTTAATTTAACAAAAGAATAATTCCCCCTTTTATTCGTAATCTTTTTACGGATGAATACTATTATTAGTCGCAAAATTGCAATCCCGCAACTTCGGGAGCAAAATTGCAAAATTTTTAAAAGCAAGGTTCTAACTCCTTGTATGTCTGTTATCTTTTCTTTATTATCTCTTTATTCCTTTTCACAAGTCAAAGACACTACGAAAGTCAACCAACTCGATGAAGTCTTGGTTTCGGCAGTTCGTGTTACTTCAAAAACTCCAGTAAGTTTTAGCAATTTGGACAAAAAAGAGATCAAATTCCGAAATTTAGGACAAGACATTCCTATTTTGATGAATTATTTGCCCTCAGTTGTAACGACTTCTGATTCTGGTAATGGAGTCGGATATACCGGAATACGTGTTCGTGGTAGTGATGCGACGAGAGTAAATGTCACCATCAACGGAATTCCTTACAATGACTCTGAAAGTCATGGAACCTATTGGGTAAATATGCCAGATTTTGCTTCTTCGGTGGAGAGTTTGCAACTGCAACGTGGCGTAGGGACTTCTACGAATGGCGCTGGTGCTTTTGGTGCGAGTTTAAATATGTTGACAGATTCCTATTCAAATAAAGCAACTGGGGAAATATCTAATTCATTTGGCAGTTTTAATACGCAAAAACACACGGTAAAGTTCAGTACGGGATTAATGAATGACCATTTTGAATTAGCGGGACGTTTATCTTCATTGAAATCGGATGGTTATGTTGACAGAGGCGCTTCTGACTTGAAATCCTATTTTCTTCAGGGAACGTATGTAGGGAAAACTACTTTGATTAAAGCATTGGCTTTTGGCGGAAAAGAAAAAACCTACCAATCCTGGAACGGAATTGACGAAGCAACTTTAAACAGTGACAGAACCTTTAATTCATCCGGAATTTTTACAGACGAATTTGGCAAAACCCGTTTTTATGATAATGAAACCGATAATTACCAGCAAGACCATTATCAATTGCACTGGAACGAAAAAGTTTCCAATAATTGGAGCACGAACTTAGCTTTTCATTATACTAAAGGAAAAGGGTATTATGAAAATTACAAAGAAGATGCTGACTTTTCTAGCTACGGATTAACTCCAATAGTTATTAATGGTGTAACAATAAATACAACCGATTTAATCCGTCAAAAATGGTTGGATAATGATTTCTACGGAACAACATTTTCAGCAAATTATACAACTGAAAAATTGGAGGTCATTTTTGGTGGTGGTTATAACAAGTATGAAGGAGCCCATTTTGGGAAAGTAATTTGGGCAAGATACGCTTCACAAAGTGAGTTGGGAGATCATTATTATGATGATTTTGCCACTAAAACTGATGGAAATATTTTTGCAAAAGCCAATTATCAAATCACAGAAAAAATAAGCTTATTTGGAGATTTGCAACTTAGAAACGTGCATTATAAAGCCAATAGCCACGAAACAGGATTGGTAAACGATAATTTCAATTTTTTCAATCCAAAAGCAGGTTTGAATTACGATATCAATGCTAACAACAAGTTGTACTTTTCGTATGCAAGAGCCAATCGGGAACCTAACAGAACGGATTATGAAGGCGGAAATGCGAAACCAGAAAAGTTGAATGACTTTGAAATGGGATGGAGATATGCTGCTGATAAAGTACAATTCAATTCGAATGTGTATTATATGGCTTATAAAGACCAATTGATATTAACCGGAAAACTAGATGATGTAGGAAGTCGTATTCGTTCAAACAGCGAAAAAAGTTACCGTTTAGGATTAGAGGTTGACGCTACAATTGCTTTGTCAAAACAATTTATTATTCGTCCAAATTTTACTTTAAGCAGTAATAAAAATATTGATTTATCTGTAGAAGGAGAGAATTACGGAACTACTGATATTGCTTACTCTCCATCTGTTATAGTAGGGAATATTATAGTTTATAAACCGTTAGAGAATCTTCAGATTTCATGGTTACAAAAATTTGTAGGAGAGCAATACATGAATAATATCGAATTACCAGCTGCAAAACTGGCTAACTATTTTGTTAATGATTTGAATATCGCTTATGAAATTAGACCTAAATCAGTTTTCAAATCAATTGTAATTACAGGCTTGATAAATAATATTTTTGATAAGAAATATGTTTCAAATGGATATATGTGGGATGTTTATCCTTATTATTATCCACAAGCCGGAATCAACTTCTTGGCTGGTTTAACGTTGAAGTTTTAATTACCAAATCACCTTTTAATATAAAGCAGCGGAGCAATCGACTTGGATTCTCTGCTGCTTTTTTTTATAAAATTAATTAATGTCCTTTTCCTTTTCGGAAGTATTAGCTGCAATCCAAAACAAAATGGTGAAAGCACTAACTACAAAAGGAAAGATTCCGTAAAGAGTATCCGAATTGGAGTGAGAATGGCGATCAATTGCTATGAATACATTGATACAAAAAGCCAATGTGAACAAATACAATATTATGCCTATTAATGAAATGGGAATAAAGAGTAACCCTTTTTTTTTAAACCAGATTGTTTCCATAGTCAGTGTTTTTAATTATACACCCTTAGCACATTTCCATTTACTTCTACACGATATTGTTTCAACGGATATTGTGCCCCGCCTTGGGCTTGACCGGTAAACAAACTGTATTCTTTGCTGTCGCAAGCGCAAACTATATTTATTCCTTTTAGAGTCATGGTAGAACAAGAGCTCAAAGCTTGATTGGGACAGGCGGCATCAAATGCGGTGTAGCCACTTCCGGTATTAAAAACAAATATTCCTTTAGCACCAAGTCCTGAATAGTAAATGGCATTGCTGGGATACTGAAGACTGGAATAGGCGGGCAAATTCATATTGAGATCTATAGAGAAAGTATAATTAGGCAGGTAAGGGTTTTTATTGTTGAAACCATTATCACTGCAGGAAAACAAGAAGGATGAAAGCATTAATAATAGGATGTATTTTTTCATTTTCTAAAATATTGTAAAAGAATTAGCGAAACAAATTTAATTTATTTAACTTTGAATTATATATGATTAACATATATTTATAGGCTAAAAAAATTAATAGTATCTTTGTGGAAAGAAATCCCGTCCTGATGGGATTTTTTCTATTTATATAAACGATGAAGTTATGAGTACAGTATCTTATTACACGGCAGAAGGATTAAAAAAATTGAGAGAAGAATTAGATTATTTAAAAAGTGTAATGCGTCCAAAAGCATCCGCAGACATAGCTGAAGCAAGAGACAAGGGTGACTTGTCTGAAAATGCAGAGTATGATGCAGCCAAAGAAGCACAAGGAATGCTTGAGATGCGTATTGCTAAAATGGAAGAAGTACATTCTAACGCCAGGTTAATTGACGAGTCTCATCTAGATCTTTCTAAAGTGTTGGTTTTATCTAACGTAAAAATCAAAAACCAAACCAACGGAATGGAAATGACTTATACATTAGTTGCTGAAAGTGAAGCCGATTTGAAAACAGGAAAAATCTCAGTTACCTCCCCAATTGGAAAAGGATTGCTAGGTAAATCAGTAGGTGAATTTGCTGAAATTACAGTTCCAAACGGAGTTTTGAAATTTGAGATTTTAGAAATTTCACGCGACTAAAGCTAGTATTCAGTTTTCAGTAGCAGTATTCAGTCTCTTCTGTAAACGGGTTACCATCTTTCATCGAATGTCTATTATCTTAAAGTCCATTATTTAAAAGTCTTACTCATGAGCTCCATATTTACAAAAATTATAAAAGGAGAAATCCCTTGTTATAAAATTGCTGAAGATGATAATTTTTTAGCTTTTTTGGATGTAAATCCAAATGCAAAAGGACATACACTTTGTATTCCAAAACGGGAAATTGATAAGATTTTTGATATCGAAGATGACTTGTATATAGGATTAATGAAGTTTTCTAAAAAAATCGCAGTAGCATTAGAAAAAACAGTTCCTTGTAAAAGGATAGGAATGGCGGTTATAGGACTTGAAGTGCCTCATGCCCACGTTCATCTTATTCCTTTGAATGAAATGGATGAAATGCGTTTCCAAAATAAAGTGTCACTTTCAAAAGAAGAATTTGAAGCATTGGCAATACGTATTAAAGCCAATTTATAATGTTTTTCCAAATAAAATAAATTGGTACGGTTTTCGTTTAGAAAGGGAATAGGTGAAAACTTATTCCCTTTCTAATTTTTGAGCCAGTTTGCACGATGAAAAATATTTATATACTTCTCTCTTTATTTTTATCCATTTTAAGTTTTGGCCAGCACCAAACAGACTATACTTTAGTTGATATACAAATCTCTAAAATCTCTACTAGCTCCACTTTTTCAACTAAAGGTATTGCCAATTACATCAATTCAAATTTTAAAACAGACAACGAAAAAATTCGAGCGATTTTTTATTGGACAGCCTCCAATATAAGTTATGATATGGAGAATAGGTTTACTTTAAACAGCAAAGAAACTTCTGAAAATAAAATGAAAAACATTCTCCAAACCAGAAAGGGAGTTTGTAGTGATTACACAGAAATTTTTAATGATTTAGCCAATAAAGTGGGTATAAAATCAGTAATCATAAGCGGATATACCAAACAAAATGGGGTAATTGATACCATTTCTCATGCTTGGTGCGCTGCAAAAATAAACAACAAATGGTATTTATTTGATCCAACCTGGGGTTCAGGTTTTGCAAATAACAGTCGTTTCTTTAAAAAACTAGATAATTCGTATTTTAAAGTTAGTCCTTCACAATTAATCTCTTCCCACATTCCTTTTGATTATTTATGGCAATTTCTAAATTATCCAATCACAAACCAAGAGTTTTATCAGGGCAAAACTCAAATTAATAAATCAAAGAAATACTTCGATTTTGAAACTGAAATCGCTAAATATGAATCATTATCAGAAATCGATAAATTGTATGACTCCGCTGAAAGAATAGAAAAAAATGGAGTAGAAAATAATCTAATTTTAGAACGACTAAAAAATAAAGACAAAAACATAAGTTATCTACGACAAAAAACAAATGTCGAAAAATTGAATATAATTACTAACAATTGCAATCAGGCTATCAACTTGTTAAATGACTTTATTAATTACAGAAACAAAAGATTCAGTCCTACCCTACCAGATAACGAAATTAAAAATATGGTTACCACACCAAAACAAAAATTAATTGAATGCCAAAATGCCCTTTATGATATGGGTTACGTTGGAAACGGAAATTCATCTAATTTAGTGACGTTAAAAAAATCAATTAATAATGCTTTGGCGCAAACAGAAGAGCATTTAATTTTTGTCCAAAATTATTTAAGCAAAAATAATATAGCCAGAAAAGGAATGTTTACCAAAAAAACTTGGTACTGATTAAGCTAAATTAAGATGCCTTTTTAAAACTGACTTGCATCGTCGTTCCTTTTCCTATTTCAGAATTAAGGACTTTTATAGTTCCTTTATGGTATTCCTCTACAATTCTTCTGGTTAAAGAAAGACCCAAGCCCCAGCCTCTTTTTTTGGTGGTAAATCCCGGTTCAAAAATGGATTTGAATTGTTTTTTTTGAATCCCTCCTCCTGTATCTGTAACATTTATTTTCACATGTCCAGCGTCTTGTTCTATTTCTAACGATAATTTCCCTCTCCCTTTCATCGCATCAATAGCATTTTTTACCAAATTTTCGATAGTCCAACTGTGTAAAGTAGGGTTTAGTGACACCATTATTGGGGATTTAGGCGCTTTAAAAGAAAATTCAATTTGCTTTGAAAAACGCGACTGCAGATAATCATAGGATTGCAGCGTTTCTTCTATAATGTCTTTGATTTCTAGTTTTGGCTCGGAGCCTATTTTTGAAAAACGATCCGTAATTGTTTGTAATCGTTCAATGTCTTTCTCTATCTCGAATGTGGTACTCTCCTCTACATTTTCAGATTTCAATAGTTCCACCCAACCAATTAAGGAAGAAAGTGGTGTGCCTATTT
Organism: Flavobacterium xinjiangense; assembly: GCF_900142885.1. Classification (GTDB taxonomy): domain Bacteria; phylum Bacteroidota; class Bacteroidia; order Flavobacteriales; family Flavobacteriaceae; genus Flavobacterium; species Flavobacterium xinjiangense. Next base: position 490,336 of record NZ_FRCL01000001.1, read on the forward strand.
GATGCGCCGTTTCCTTCGCCATTCCTGCCCAAAGTTTGTTTTGAGTGGCCATTTTGTTACTTCGGTAAAAATTGTAAACTACACCAGCAAATAGCACTATGATTAACATCAAAGCAATAGGATAATATTTTAGTTTATTAAGTAAGGCTGAGTTCCCATAATATAGTTTTTGAAACTTTTTTGGTACGTATTCGATTACAATGGGTTCGTTTTCATTTCGTAAATCAGATAAAAAAGCCTTGGCCTTAATTTTATCTTTTACGGTTTCTTCATCGATATTCACGGTATTTATGATGCTGTCATTCTCCGTAAGAATAATAGGAATAGAAGTGTTGTTGCTGAATATTTGAAGAGGAAGCTCTACATCTGTATTTTCATCAGCATTTTTTAATGTCTTTTGTGCATTTGCCCAAAGGTTCATTTTAAGACGTTCTTCATTTTTGAAGATTTGAAAAAAGGTATAGGTGTTCCACAGAATTAGAGAAATGATAAAGAATGAAGCAAAAATGATGACCCAGCGGGTTGTGTTTTTTTTATCAGAAAACTGCATAAATTAAATTTTGAGGTATAAATATAACGAAATACTCGCATTATTATTTTAGTTTTTGTTTTAAGAAACTTTTTAATGACAGCAAAATATTTATTTAATCTTAAATCTGCAAACCTCCTTTCTAAATTTAAAGAGTTTCGTTACTTTTGCCTGTTAGCAAACCCCACTCATTATAAACTACGTCATCATGATTACTATTGATCCAAAAAGTATTGAAACTGCAAAGCTACAGGGCTACTTACAAAGTTCCGTGGGGCCAAGACCTATAGCATTTGCCAGTACTATTGACACTAAAGGGAATCCAAATTTATCTCCTTTTAGTTTCTTTAATGTGTTTAGTGCTAATCCGCCAATTCTTATTTTCTCACCTGCTAGGCGTGTGCGAGATAATTCGATAAAGCATACTTTAATTAATGCTAAATCTACTGGAGAAGTGGTCATAAATGTGGTGAATTATGATATGGTGCAACAAACGTCTCTTGCAAGTACAGAATATGCTGAGGGCGTAAATGAGTTTCTAAAAGCCGGGTTTACACCAATTCCTTCAGAGGTAGTGAAACCCTTTAGAGTAAAAGAATCGCCAGTTCAATTTGAATGTAAAGTAACTCAAATTATCCCTTTAGGAACTGAAGGTGGAGCAGGCAATTTAATTCTTTGTGAAGTGTTGCGAATTCATATTGACGAATGTATTTTAGATGAAAATGGGTCTATTGACCAATATAAAATAGACTTAGTTTCAAGATTAGGAGGCAACTGGTATTCCAGGTCAAATCAGGGACTTTTTGAAGTCCCAAAACCACTGACAACATTGGGAATCGGAGTTGATGCCATACCTGATTTTATAAAAGAAAGTGCTATTTTTGATGGAAATGATTTGGGGATGTTGGGTAATATTGATGCCTTGCCTACTTTAGAAGAAGTTAGTATATTTGTAAAACAGAATTTTGCTGTAAAAGGAGTTTTAAGCTCAGATGATCAGGAAAAAGTCCATATCGAAGCTAAAAAATACTTAAATGAAAAAGATGTTTTATCTGCTTGGAAAGTGCTTTTAGCTAAAAAAAATTAATTCAAAACAATAACAAAAAATAACGAAGATGGAAGTTACAGGAAAAATTAAAATGCTTGGAGAAGCTAAAAATGTAGGAAATGGAAGTTTCTTAAAAAGAGAACTAGTTGTAACGACAGAGGAACAATATCCACAACATATTTTAGTGGAATTTGTACAGGACAAATGTGATTTATTGAATAGTTTTAAAGTAGGTGAAGCTGTAAAAGTTTCTATCAATTTAAGAGGACGCGAATGGGTAGATCCACAAGGCGTAACTAAATATTTCAATGCAATCCAAGGTTGGAGAGTAGAAAGAGTTGCCGCTGATGCACCTAATGCTCAAATGCCTCCAATGCCAGCGGCTGAAGCTTTTGCTCCAGCAACAAATTTAAACGAAGAAGAAGCAGACGATTTGCCATTTTAATCCTTTGATCTTAATTGATTTTATAAAACAAACCCGACAGCTATTTAATTAATTGTCGGGTTTTATAGTACTATAAAAGATGTATTATTTAACTGCAGCACTATTTTTTCCTCCCGTCACGCTGACCAATTCTACAGGTATTCTTGCTCTTGGCGGCGATTTATCACCAGAACGACTTCACCTCGCTTATAAAAGCGGAATTTTTCCTTGGTTCGAAGATGGAGAGCCCATAACCTGGTGGTCCCCTAATCCCAGAATGGTTTTATTTTTGGATGAATTGGTAATCTCCAAAAGTATGCGGAACATTCTCAATAGAAATATTTTTACCGTCACTTTCAATCAAAACTTCAGAGATGTAATTTCAAACTGCCAAAATATAAAACGACACGGTCAAAACGGAACTTGGATCACTAACGATATGATTGAAGCGTATTGTACACTGCATGAATTAGGAGTGGCAAAATCGGTTGAGGTTTGGCAAAATGAGAAATTGGTCGGTGGTTTATATGGAATCGATTTAGGTCATGTCTTTTGTGGTGAAAGTATGTTTTCTTTGGTATCGAATGCTTCAAAAGTAGCTTTTTTCGCATTGGTAAAACAGTTAAAGACTACCAATTATAAATTGTTAGATTGCCAAGTTTACAATCCTCATCTCGAAAGCTTGGGCTGTAGGGAAATTGACAGAAAAGAGTTTATGAGTATTTTGAATGTTTCTAAAAAATAAGTTTCGTTATCTTTCTTTGATTCTAGAATTTGAAAAATAAGTATTTTTATAGCCAACTAAATTTTAAAATGTAATGGACAATCCTCCTTTTATTAGCGAAATCTATATCTATCCCATTAAAAGTTTAGGCGGAATCAATTGTCAAAGTGCCAGAGCAGAGGAAATGGGTTTTGAAAATGACAGACGATGGATGTTGATTGATGAAAACAATCAATTTATTAGTCAAAGAGAGCATCCTATTCTGAGTCAATTTCAACCTCAAATTTCTGATGGTAAAATTGAGATAACGTATCAAGGTAAAAAAAATACTTTTTTTATAAGTGAAAGTATAAATAGTCCAATTTCAGTGCCTGTTTGGGATGATCAAAGCGAAGTTTTCGAAGTTAATAAAACGATCTCCGATTGGTTTAGTGAATGTCTTGGTTTTACCTGCAAGTTGGTGAAAATCATTGAAATTGGTGATAGAAAACATAAAAGTAAGGCATTGAATGTTACTTTCAATGTTAGCTTAGCCGATGGTTATCCTTATTTATTAGTTGGGAGCGAAAGTTTAGACCACCTAAATAAAAAATTAGAAGAAAAAATTACGGTCGCCAGATTTAGACCGAATATCGTTATTAATACAACACTTGCCCATGAAGAGGATCACTTTGGGATTATAAAAATAGGAGATGTTACCTTCCGAAATGTAAAACCTTGCGGCAGATGCATAATGGTCAATAATGATCCCATGAAAAGTGTTATAGCAAAAGAACCTTTAAAGACATTAAGCAAATACCGAAAAGTGGATAACAGTGTTCTTTTTGGAACCAATTTAGTGTGTATTGAAAAAGGGATTGTTAGCGTAGGAGATATTTTGAGTTTTTAGAATTTAAGTTTGTTGAAATTCCAATCCAAGCTGTTAAATAGTACCAATTCATTCTCTAAAGTTGGTAGATCCATAATCAGTTTCATAGTTTCATGCGCCATCATCGTGCCGATAATTCCCGGAAGAGTGCCTAATACGCCATTCAAATTACAATTGGGAACGTCTTTTGGATTTGGTGCTTCAGCGAATAAATCCCGAAGATTCTTGCTTCCGTTATGGTTGAAAACAGCCACCTGTCCCTCAAATTTTAAGATGCTGCCGTAGACTAATGATTTTCCTAACATCACACAAGTATCATTTACTAAATAACGAGTCGCAAAATTATCACAACCGTCAACAACGACATGAAAATTCATGATGATTTGCGCGGCGTTTTCAACAGTTAGTTTTTCTTCAAAAGCTATAATATCAATCAATGGATTTAAAGTTTTCAAAACCGATTTTGCAGTAACTGCTTTTGATTGACCAACGTGCTCCTCAGTATATAGAATTTGACGATGTAAGTTGTGTAATTCTATAATATCAAAATCAACTATTCCTATAGTTCCTACTCCAGCCGTTGCCATATATTGTAAAATAGGGCAACCTAATCCGCCTGCGCCAATCACTAAAACTCTAGCCTTCTTTAGTTTTCCTTGTCCCGAATCACCTATTTCCGGTAACATCATTTGGCGGTTGTAACGTAAAAAATCTTGAATAATACTCATTTTTTTAAGTCTTAAAATTGAAAAGTTATAAAGTCAAAATTATTTTAAATCCTTTGACATTCGACACTCGATCTTTGATTAAAGCTTTTATCCCAATCTTTCCAAACGGGTTCGTATCCTCTACTGGAAATGACTTTTGCAATCTCCGAAGCAGATCGTTCATCACTGATTTCAAATTGCTCCAATGATTGCGGATCAACAACATAACCGCCAGGATTAGTTTTAGAACCTGCACTCATACTGGTAATACCAATTGGAATAATATTATCACGAAATTTTTCATTTTCGCGGGTTGACATGGAGATTTCTAAATCTTCACTCCACAAACGGTAGGCGCAAATGAGTTGGGTCAAATCGGTATCATCCATGATAAAGTTGGGCTCAATAACTCCTTCTGCGGGTCGCAATCTAGGGAATGAAACTGCATATTTAGTTTGCCAATACGTTTTTTGTAAATAATCTAAATGCAAGGCATTGAAAAAACTGTCCGTACGCCAATCTTCCAATCCTAATAAAACACCGAGTCCAATTTTATGAATACCGGCAGTTCCTACTCGGTCCGGTGTTTCCAGCCGAAAATCAAAATTGGATTTTTTTCCTTTAGTATGATACTTTTTATAAACCTCCTGATGATAGGTTTCCTGGTATACCAAAACCGAATAGACACCAGCGTCGTGCAATTGCTCGTATTCTTCAGTTGACAATGGTTGCACTTCGACTGAAATGGTAGAAAAATCATTTTTTATCTGATCAATCGCCTTTAGAAAATAATGAATATTTACCGTGTAATTTGCTTCGCCCGTTACCAACAGAACATGATCGAAACCAGCACTTTTTAAGGCTTCAACTTCTAATGTGATTTCGCTTTCAATGAGGGTTTTTCGTTTTATTTTGTTGTCTAAACTAAAACCACAATAGGTGCAAATGTTCTGACACTCGTTACTCAGGTACAAAGGAGCATACATCTGAATCGTTTTGCCAAATCTTTTTTTCGTTAATTCATGAGCCTGTTGCGCCATTTGCTCTAAATAGGGCTTAGCGGCAGGTGAAATTAATGGCAGAAAATCATCAAGACTGCGTTTGTTTTTAGCCAATGCCCGTTCTACATCTTTTGCTGTAGTTTGGTATATTTTGGTTTTGATGGTATCCCAATCGTAATTGTCAAAAACCGATTTAAATGTTTTCATTTATTAGATAATGAGTTGGTTTTACTTTACTCCATATTTTTATACGGCTATGGCTCCCTCTCCTTTGGAGAGAGCTGGGGAGAGGATTACTCATACAAAAAAGCCGTCAGAGGACTCGAAGCTATTGCACGATTAGCCTTTTGTGCTAATTGCGCTTCATAAGCTTTTCGACCAGCAACTACAGCTTCTCTGAAAGCTTCTGCCATCAGTATTGGATTTCCTGCTACTGCAATCGCAGTATTTACCAAAACCGCATCAGCTCCAAGTTCCATTGCTTTTGCAGCATCAGATGGTGCGCCAATTCCGGCATCGATAATTACAGGAACTCTACTTTGTTCGATAATGATTTCTAAAAAATCAATGGTCTTTAATCCTTTGTTGCTGCCAATTGGCGAGCCCAAAGGCATTACCGCTGAAGTTCCTGCATCTTCCAAACGTTTACATAAAACTGGATCCGCATGAATGTAAGGCAAAACGATAAATCCTAATTTGGCTAATGCTTCTGTAGCTTTCAAAGTTTCGATTGCATCAGGCAGTAAATATTTTGGATCAGGATGAATTTCGAGTTTTAGCCAATTGGTTTCTAATGCTTCGCGGGCTAATTGTGCTGCAAAAATGGCTTCTTTAGCATTTCTTGCACCAGAAGTATTGGGTAATAAATTAATTTTCGGGTGTTTCAGATGTGCTAAAATAGCATCTGTTTCGGTTTCTAAATCAACACGTTTTAAAGCTACGGTTACTAACTCGCTCCCGGATGCTAAAATAGCTTCTTCCATCTGTTGATTGGAACCAAATTTACCTGTTCCTAAAAACAAGCGGGATTCGAAGGTTTTATCTCCTATTTTAAATGGTAACATATAATTTGTCGTTAAGTTGATTGATAAGTTGCGAAGCATTTTCGGTTTGTGTAATCAAACCTGAAACGGCTATACCGTGAATTCCAGTTTTCATTAAACTTTCTACATTCTCCAGTGTGATTCCTCCAATGGCATAAATGGGAATTTGGATATTTTTTGCCTTCATTTGACCGATAATCAAACGATAGCCATCCAATCCTAAAATTGGACTTAGATTTTGTTTGGTGGTTGTAAATTGGAATGGTCCCAAACCAATATAATCACAATTTTCAGTTGTTCTTTGAAGCACGTCTTCAAAAGTATTTGCGGTACCTCCAATGATTTTTGTTTTTCCTAAAATGAGTCTTGCTTCTTCAACGCTCATATCACTCAAACCTAAATGAACTCCATCAGCATCTAATTGTTGTGCTAAATGAACGTTGTCATTGATGATAAAAGTCGCTAAATATTCTTTGCATAACATTTTTACGGCTTCCGCCAAAGTGAAAACTTCAACGGTATTTTGTTTTTTGAATCGCAATTGGATCCAATCGCAACCATTGTCCACCGCTCTGTGAATGTTGTACAATTGCTCTTCGACTGTGTTTCCTTGAGAAATGTATTGTAATTGGTTATGCATAATGGTATCCTAATTTGGTTTGGTTCGATTGTAAATAGGTTTCTATATATTTTTTGGCGTTGCTGCATGCTGTTTTTAGGTCTTGTCCCAAGGCTAAATTGGCTGTAATAGCGGATGATAAGACACAACCGGAGCCATGTTTTTCGAAAGCTAAAGTGTTATTTGGCGCAAGCTTGAAAATCTCATTTCCGTTATATAAATAATCGATACCAACTGCAAATGGATTATGACCCCCTTTTAGTAAAGTTGAACAGTATTTTGAAAGTTCAAGAGCGATTAAATCAGGATTTTTTTCTCCCGAAGACAATTGTAAAATCTCATTGTAATTAGGTGTTATTAAATCTATTTTTTTTAAGATTTCTATCAAAATAGCTTGATTTTTGATGGTTGTAAAATTGAATTCGCTACTGGACTTCAAAACCGTATCCCAAATTATTTTTGTTTTTGGCGAAAGTTTTTTTACAACCAAAACAATTTCTCTTAAATAATCCAATGAAGGAATAATTCCAATCTTTACGGCTTTAATACTATAGTTGCCGAACAATTTTTTCAATGAGTTCAAAACAAAATCTAAGTCAGTCCATTGCATTTCGAAGAACTCATTTTCAGTTTGAATGGTATTGCCGGTATTAACTGCAAATCCATATACATGATGTTGCTCGAATGTTTTCGCATCAGCCAAAATTCCTGCACCTCCAGAAGGATCAAAACCTGCAATTGTTAATACGAAAGGGCGATTTGCTGACATAGTTTATAATTTTCTATTGGGTTGTTGCTGTTCCAAATGGTGCCTAAAAGCGCCACATCATCAAAACCATATTTCAATGCAGTTTTGATTCTCTCAGATGTAATTCCTCCAAGAGCAATTAATGCAGTTTTGTTGTTATTTCTTTGTTTTAATTCTTTTTCAAAGTCAATATCCGAAGCGTACTTTGGTTTAGAAATACTTTCGAAAACCGGTCCAAAAAATGCATAATCAAAAACATCAGATAATTTTTCAAAGTCAGTCATACTGTGAATGGAAGTAGAGAGTGAAAATCGGTTGCCTTTCCATTCCTTCAAACATTCTTCAGATGTTTCGGCTCTCATTTTTTCTGTAAAATGAATGCGATTAATTCCAAATGCTGAAGCCAATTGATAATGACTGTGTAAAACCAAATTTTGTCTATAATCCGATTTTATTTCAGATAAGAAAGCTTTCATTTCTGCTTTAGAAAAATCTGGTTTTCGAACATGAAATAACTGTAATCCTTCCTTGAAAAGTTGATGAATAAGGTAATTTTCATTCTCAATTGGAGTTGGATTTGAAATGACTATCATATTGAAATGTATTAAGAGAGGAGTATTAAGAAGTAAGCATTTTTATTTTTTTAATCTTGATACATAATACTCCTAATCTTAATTCTAAACATAAATTTCTTTTCCGCTTTCTACAAATTCTTTTGATTTGGCTGCCATTCCTTTTTCGGCTTCGGCAACATCACGAATTTCTTGTGAGATCTTCATAGAGCAAAATTTCGGTCCACACATAGAGCAAAAATGAGCGACTTTTGCACCATCAGCAGGTAAAGTTTCATCATGAAATTCACGAGCTGTATCTGGGTCTAAGGATAAGTTGAACTGGTCTTCCCAGCGGAATTCAAAACGTGCTTTGCTTAATGCATTGTCACGGTATTGTGATCCCGGGTGACCTTTGGCTAAGTCGGCGGCATGTGCGGATATTTTATAAGTGATTACACCATCTTTGACGTCTTTTTTGTTGGGTAAACCAAGGTGTTCTTTTGGAGTAACATAGCATAACATCGCGCATCCGTACCAACCAATCATTGCTGCACCAATAGCAGAAGTGATGTGATCATAACCTGGAGCGATATCAGTTGTTAATGGTCCTAAAGTATAAAAAGGAGCTTCGTCACAATGTTCTAATTGTTTGTCCATATTTTCCTTAATCATGTGCATCGGTACGTGACCAGGACCTTCAATAAATACCTGAACGTCATGTTTCCATGCTATTTTTGTCAGTTCGCCAAGGGTTTCTAATTCGGCAAACTGAGCCGCATCATTAGCATCGGCAATAGAACCTGGGCGCAAACCGTCTCCTAGTGAAAAGGCTACGTCATATTGTTTCATGATTTCGCATATATCTTCAAAATGGGTGTAAAGAAAGTTTTCTTTGTGGTGATACAAACACCATTTTGCCATAATCGAACCGCCACGGGAAACAATTCCGGTAACCCGTTCCGCAGTCAAATGAATGTAACGCAATAAAACGCCGGCATGAATAGTGAAATAAGAAACACCTTGTTCGGCTTGTTCTATCAACGTATCGCGATAGATTTCCCAAGTGAGATCCTCGGCCACGCCATTTACTTTTTCCAGAGCTTGGTAAATTGGTACCGTTCCAATAGGTACAGGAGAATTTCGGATAATCCATTCTCTGGTTTCGTGAATGTTTTTACCTGTTGATAAATCCATTATCGTATCAGCTCCCCAACGGCAAGCCCAAACTGCTTTTTCTACTTCTTCTTCGATAGTTGAGGTTACGGCGCTGTTCCCGATATTAGCATTAATTTTTACCAAGAAGTTGCGCCCGACAATCATTGGTTCACTTTCAGGATGGTTTATGTTGTTTGGAATAATGGCACGACCTCTTGCTACTTCGCTACGGACAAATTCAGGTGTGATTTTAGATTTTGGCGTATTAGCTCCAAAACTGTTTCCGCCGTGTTGGCATTGCATGGCTTTGGTTTGTTCGTTTATTAGCTCCAAGCGTTGGTTTTCACGAATGGCAATGTATTCCATTTCGGGTGTAATGATTCCTTGTTTTGCATAATACAATTGAGATACATTAGCTCCCTTTTTGGCGCGCATGGGTTTGTGTAAATATTCAAAACGCAATTCGTTTAGTTTTTCGTCATTCAAACGCTTTTTTCCATATTCAGATGAGATTTCAGTTAATTCTTCTACATCATTACGGTCTAGAATCCATTGCTCGCGAATACGTGGCAGTCCTTTTCGAATGTCAATTTCGATATTTGGATCGGTGAATGGACCAGAAGTATCATAAACGGTTACTGGCGGGTTTTTTTCTATTCTGCCGTTTGACATTTTAGTGTCTGCCAATGCAATTTCTCGCATCGCTACTTTTATGGGATGAATGGTTCCGTCTACGTAAATTTTTGTAGAGTTTGGGAAAGGAGTTCTTGAGATTTTTTCTTCGTTATTCATTTGTTTGAATTTTATGATTTTAGGAGTGTTCGTCTTCTGCTAGGGATAGTAATGGAAAGCCCGTAAAGTTGAAAGCCAAATAAAACAAAGATTAGTGAAGCGACCGTTAGGAAGCTTTGACTAAGACTATGTTTTATAGGATTGCAACTGCGGACTTGAAATGGATAGCCCGCCCGAGCAGCCAAACTATCCTCCTTGAGTTGCAGAGATGATGAGAATGTCGTCGGTTTCTTGTATGGGGTGAGAATTCCAGTTGGATTTTGGAATCACGGTATTGTTAATGGCTACGGCAATTCCGTTTTGTTTGATGGGAATTTCCAAGTCAAGAAGTGCCTGAACAGTTAGACTGTCAGTTGCAAATTGTTTCGTTTGATTGTTGATTTTAAGCTCCATTCCTTTTGAATTTAGTATACAGTTATACTTTAGGAATGGCTACAATGGCACATAAATGCGCGCAGAAGTCATCTTACTTTTCCCTACGCTAGTATGAACTAGATCAGGTTCAGAGGGTAATTCTCAGCCTACAATGTTGTAGACACCCCTAAAGTGTGGAACAAAAATACTTATTTTTTTGTTTAGATGTTTAAAGTTTAAGGTTTAAAGTTATGGTAGTAAAGATATTTTTTGTGATATTTCTAAAAACTGAATACTGCCACTGTAAACTGATTACTTGATTCTTTTCCAGCAATCTTCTACGTGATCATCGATCATTCCTGTTGCTTGCATATGGGCATAAACTACGGTAGATCCCACAAATTTAAACCCACGTTTTTTTAAATCTTTACTGATAGCGTCAGAAAGTGGAGTGGTGGCAGGAACTTCTTTTAGCGTTTTTCGATTATTATTTATTGGCTTTCCTCCTGTAAATTCCCAAATGTATTTAGAAAAACTGTCAAATTCATCTTGTACTTTAATAAAGGCAACCGCATTTGAAACTGCTGCGCGAATTTTTAACTGATTGCGAATAATACCTGCGTTTTGAAGTAATTCCTGAATTTTATCTTCGGTATAAAGGGCTACTTTTTTATAGTCAAAATCATCAAAAGCTAATTTGAAGTTTTCTCTCTTTTTTAGTATTGTAATCCAACTTAACCCAGCCTGAAAGGTTTCTAGGATTAGGAATTCGAATAATTTTTGGTCATCATAAACGGGAACTCCCCATTCTTCATCGTGGTATTTTTCATAAATAGCAATGCCAACACACCATTTACATCTTGTTTTTTCTTCCATGATTTATACTGTTTCTTCTGATAAATATTTTTTTATTAAATGATGTCCTAAATAAATTAATGGAGTTAATAAAATAGCAATTCCTAATTTAAAGGTATAGCCGATTATCGCAGAACTTAAAAAAGTGTCAAAGTTGATTTTTCCGGGTAACCAAAATGCAATTCCTAATACAATAAAGGAATCGAATAATTGTGAAACCACTGTAGAACCAGTTGTTCTTAACCATATTTTTCGTTCTCCTGTTCTGTTTTTGAAAAACCAAAAAACGGTTACGTCTATTAATTGGGAAACTAAAAACGCGATAATACTACCGGCAATAATCCACATACTTTGACCAAAAACAGCATAAAATTGAGAATCATTTACAGGACTAATCCCTTTTGCAGCAGGAACAAGTATGGCTAAAAGGAGAATGATAAAAGCATAAGCAATTAAACAAGCCGTAATATAGGATAGCTTTTTCACTCCTTTTTCTCCAAAATATTCATTGATTAAATCAGTAGTGAGGAAAACTACTGGCCAAGGTAAAATTCCGATACTCATAACGAAAGGACCCACTTGTATCAATTTCCCACCGATTAATTCAGCTACAACTGCATTGGTGATGAAGATTCCTGCGAGGATAACAAACACCATATCTTTTTTGGTTTTAAACATAAAAAACTATTAGTTTTCCAAATTTAGTATTTTAATTTCTTTTTAGATAATAAAAAAATCCCATCTTGTCTTTACAACAAGATGGGATTTTATATTATGTTTAAAAAACTTCTAAAACAAATTTAGAGATTCTGAAACAATTTTAGAATAAATTATCCTAAAGCAGCTCTTTTGAAACCTGTAACGATAAGATCTTTATCTAAAGATTTAGCATAAGCAGCAACGCTCATTTTGTTGTCTTTGATATAATCTTGGTTTACTAAAGTATTGTCTTTAAAGAAACGAGCCAATTTACCTTTAGCGATATTGTCTAACATTGCTTCTGGTTTTCCTTCTTGACGTAGGATATCTTTAGCAATTTCGATTTCTTTAGCGATAGTATCAGCATCAACACCAGTTTCGTCTAAAGCGATAGGAGACATAGCTGCAGCTTGCATAGCAATGTTTCTTGCAACTTCATCAGCACCATCTAATTTTGCAGATAAACCAACTAAAGTAGCGATTTTGTTTCCAGAGTGAATGTAAGATCCAACAAAAGCACCTTCTAATTTTTCGAAAGTTCTGATTTCTAATTTTTCACCAATAACTCCAGTTTGCTCGATTAATTTATCAGCAACAGTCATTCCGTTGAAATCACTTGCTAAAAATTCTTCTTTAGTATTGAAGTTCAATGCAGAATTAGCCATTTCAGTAGCCATTTTCACAAAGTTTTCATTCATACCTACGAAGTCAGTCTCACAGTTTAATGTGATAACTACACCAGCAGTTTTGTCAGCATTTACAACAGCAATTGCAGCACCTTCAGTAGATTCTCTATCTGAACGGTTTGCAGCTACTTTTTGTCCTTTTTTACGTAAGTTTTCGATAGCTAAATCAAAATCCCCGTCTGCTTCAACCAAAGCTTTTTTGCAGTCCATCATTCCTGCACCAGTGATTGTTCTTAATTTATTTACGTCTGCAGCAGTAATTGTTGCCATATTGTATATTTTTTTAAGGTTAAAAGTAAAAAATTCCAAGTTTCAAATCCAGTTTCCAATTTTATTAAATTATCAACTTTAGGTTTCTAATTTTTTATGGAGAGGAATTAAAACTTGGAATTAAATGTTTATTTATTCTTCAGTTGCAGTTGGAGCAGCTGCTTCAACAGCAGGAGCAACCTCAGCTACTTCAGCAGGAGCTACTACTTCTGTAGTTGCTTCAGCTGGAGCATCACCTTCTTTGTCAGAACCTCTATCAGAAAGTCCTTCAACAATTGCAGCTGTTACTAAAGATAAAATTTTATCAATTGATTTAGAAGCATCATCGTTAGATGGGATTACGAATTCAACCTCTCTTGGGTCAGAATTAGTATCCACCATAGCGAAAACTGGAATGTTTAATTTTTGAGCTTCTTTTATTGCGATATGTTCCGCTTTGATATCAACTACGAACAATGCAGCTGGTAGTCTAGACATGTCAGCGATTGAACCTAAATTTTTCTCTAATTTTGCACGAAGACGATCAACTTGTAAACGCTCTTTTTTAGAAAGGGTCATGAATGTACCATCTTTCTTCATTTTATCAATAGTAGCCATTTTTTTAACAGCTTTACGGATAGTTACGAAGTTAGTTAGCATTCCACCAGGCCATCTTTCAGTGATATAAGGCATGTTTGCAGCTTTTGCTTTTTCAGCAACGATGTCTTTTGCTTGTTTTTTGGTAGCAACGAATAATATTTTTCTACCTGATGCAGCGATTTTTTTCAAAGCGTCATTAGCTTCTTCAATTTTTGCTGCAGTTTTATATAGATTGATAATGTGAATACCATTACGCTCCATATAAATGTAAGGAGCCATGTTTGGATCCCATTTTCTAGTCATGTGTCCGAAGTGAACACCTGCTTCTAGTAATTCTTTTACTTCTACTTTGTTTGCCATTTTGTTCTAGTTTACGTTCTGTTGATTAGCAATGAATAAATGGCGATTTCTCGGCTTTATACATTTAGATGCTAAACTATTTCCTACCTCAGTAGGAGAGCAACAACAACTGTTTTTTTAAATTCAATAATAAATGAACGATGTCTTGTCCCATTTGAACAAGACAGGTAATATTAACGTTTAGAGAATTGGAATCTCTTACGAGCTTTCTTCTGACCGAATTTCTTACGTTCAACCATTCTTGGATCTCTTGTCAATAAACCTTCTGGTTTCAAGATAGCTCTGTTTTCAGCATTTACTTCACACATAACGCGTGCTAATGCCATTCTTACAGCTTCTGCTTGACCAGTTGAACCACCTCCATAAACGTTCACTTTTACGTCAAAATTGCTTACATTTTCTGTCATTGACATAGGTTGTAAAACTTTGTACTGTAAAGTTGCAGTAGGGAAATAAGTTTCGAATGGTTTTTTGTTTACAACGATTACTCCCGTTCCTTCCGAAACGTATACACGTGCAACAGCGGTTTTTCTTCTACCGATTTTGTGAATTACTCCCATTACTTAAGATCGTTAAGGTTAACTGTTTTAGGTTTTTGAGCGCCTTGTTTGTGCTCTGATCCTACAACAACATTTAAATTTCTAAAAAGCTCTGCTCCTAATTTATTTTTAGGTAACATCCCTTTAATAGCTTTCTCTACTAATAATGCAGGGTTTTTTGCTTGCAATACTTTAGCAGTTAAAGTTCTTTGACCACCTGGGTAACCTGTGTGACGAATGTAAGTCTTTTCGTCCATTTTGTTACCTGTAAGGTTGATTTTTTCTGAGTTGATAACGATTACGTTATCTCCGCAGTCCACGTGTGGTGTGTAACTTGGCTTGTACTTACCTCTCAAAATCATAGCGACTTTTGAAGCAAGACGACCTAAGTTGTGACCATCAGCATCTACAACAATCCACTCTTTTGTAACGGTGGCTTTGCTTGCTGATTGTGTCTTGTAGCTTAATGCGTCCATAATATATTTTTAATTAAACATTCCATCCCCAATAAAGGGGTTGCAAAAGTACAATTAATTATTTTAAATACAAATACCTTAAATGAATATTTTTTTCTTGTTTTTGCTCTGATAATCAAATGTATATTTAAAATAATTATCCGGGATTCAATTTAGAAATATTCCATAGTAGACTTATTAAACTAATCTATCCTCTTTTTTTTCAAGTATATTGTACATTAATCATTTTTCAAGGGTAAATTTTATATTTTAATGGCTATTTTTGTCATTTATACCGTTAATATTCTAATTATTTCTATCTTGTACTTATTTTTACATTTAAAATTACCTATAAATTTCCTCATATGAAAGCCAAAGCAACATTAAAACAAATTGCAAAAGAACTAAATGTATCTGTTTCTACTGTTTCAAAAGCGCTTAATGACAGCCCGGAGATTAGTGAAATGACAAAAATAAAAATTAAAGAATACGCAAAACTCAAAAACTACAAACCAAACATTATTGGTCTAAATCTTAAAAATAGAAAAACAAAAACGATTGGAGTAATTATACCTAACATTCTAAATTCTTTTTTTGCCAAAGTATTTAGTGGTATAGAGAAAGTCGCTGACGAAAAAGGATACAATGTTATAATGTGTATTTCAAACGAATCTTTAGAAAAAGAAGCCCATACGCTTGAAATGCTTAGTAATGGAACTATCGATGGATTTATTTTATCTGTTTCTGAAGAAGCGCAAAAACTTCATGAATACAATCATTTTAAAGAAATTATTAATGATGGCACTCCTATAGTTATGTTTGACCGAATTGCCGAAGGGGTAGATTGCGATAAGGTTATTGTTGATGATTTTGATTCTGCTTTAAATTCTACGCAACGCTTAATAGATTTAGGATGCAAGAATATCGCATTATTTTCTTCTATAGATAATTTAAGTGTTGGTAAGCTTAGAGCTGAAGGCTACCTAAAGGCACTAGAAAAAAACAACATTAGCATTAATCCTAATATAATACTGAGAACAGATTCCGAAGATGATTTAAACGAGAAAATTGAAAAAATCTTTAACAACAATCCAATCGATGGAATTTTTGCTTTAGAAGAAAGCGACTCCGTGGCTGCCTTGAAATTTGGTCTTAAAAAAGGATATAAAATTCCAGAAGAGCTATCGATTATCGGCTTTGCTGATGGAATTCTTGCTTCAAGAAGACTGTCACCAAGCCTAACAACGGTAAGCCAGCATGGTATCGAAATAGGCGAAGTGGCCGCAAAATTGCTGATCGACAGATTAGAATCTAAAGAAGAGCACCTTCCTTATGAAACTGTCATCATCAAAACTAAATTGAAAGAGCGGGAGTCTACTAGGAAATTATAACATAAAAAATCCATCAGTTCGCTAAAACTGATGGATTTTATTATTATTATTATTATTATGACATGTTCAATGCCTTATAATTCTTCGAAATTTTTACCAAACTTTTTTATTTGAATCTAATTCAGAATAATTTTTTCAGTAAATTCAAGGTTATCGCTATTTACTTTCAAAATATAAACTCCTTTTTGAAGACGGGATAAATCAATTGTTTTTAGATTATTAAATTCCTCATTTTTAAATTTAGCAACTACTCTTCCGTTGATATCAATTATTTGAATAGTAACTTTCCCTACATATTGATCAATATGTAGATTTACTTGCCCACTAGAAGGATTAGGATAAACACTCATTCCCTCATTGCTTTCAAAATCATTTACCGCAAGAACACAATTTGGTCCAGCCGCAGGAGCTGCAAAATCCTCTACCTGATCATTACCTATATTCCCATCGCCAGCTGACGCATTTACACCTAAACCTCGAGCTGCAAATACCCCCCAAATCATACAATAATCTTTACCACCGGTAATTGCCTGATCAGCTGCTATAATTGCGTCTCTTGCACTAACAAAAGTGGGACTACACGGCATCAACTTAATACCATCTAATACAATTCGCATTAGTTTATTGTTCCCACCAATACCAGTATACTTATTATCATCATATCCATATTTATTGATATAAGCCCAAGTCAAATCCCATAAAACGGTTGTCCATACAGAACCAGTACCATGAATTTCAGTCTGCTCGACTCCATCTTTATCCATGTACTGATATTTGTTCGTTTGTGCATAGGTCATCGGATTAATAGCCCTATCTGTAGAATACGGATAATCTCTTATTCCTAATCCATCTGTTGATTGCATCGATACAAACGTTCCTATACCTCGTTTTGAAGTCCCAACATCACCCGGCTTGATTTGTAACATAAGAGCAAACCAATCAGACCAGCCCTCTCCCATTTGGTCTGTGTTTTGAAGACAACTGGAATTATTTCGCCCCCCAGCTAAACGAGTTGAAATCCCGTGGCCGTATTCATGGGCAATTATTCCATTATCAAAGTCTCCATCTGAATTTACAAACGGAGAGTTTTCCACCTGTAAGTTGACATTCACATTTTGCGTTTGCATTTGCGCTATAAGAGATTCTCCAACAGCCTGTGTTACACTTATAGCAGGAATCTTAATAGACGCATCAGCTCCCGACATAGTTATTGCACCATCTGCATTATTAACTATAATTACAGCTACCGCACCTGCATTTTGAGCGGCTTTTACTTTTACTACAAAAGTACAAGAACCTCTTCTTATTACCACAATTTTCTTATTCATCGCAGCCTCATTAGATGGCGCAACACAAGCATCACTACTCCCACCTACACTATCCAAATACAAAACTAAATCGGATTGAATAAAATTAGGCGCTATAGGTAAATCAACCCGTCCAGGGTTAAAAGAATTTTGCTTAGCCACGTAACTTCCGGCAATATTTTGCGGAGAATTAACGATTATAGGTTTGATTTCAGGACCGGTATTCCATAAAAACATTTGCATTCTAGGCTTACCCCCATCTACAGGCGTTGCAAAATTTGCGTTGTTTGTGCTCTGTGGATCTGCCATCGATCCGTCTTGAGCATCCGCATTCACAAAATCATTTTCTTTTCCCCCACGGGAATAATTGTTCTCTTGAAAATTCCCGCTAGCTTCATTAAAACCATATTGATACCAAATGTCATGCATCACATTATTCATATAGAACAAATTGGTTGTCGCGGCACTTATGTATGAAGCTGCTTCGACCCCCGTACCACCATAAGGAAAATCAAAAACTAAACCCGCTCCCCCATCAGGACCATTTCCGACAACAATGTTATCACCGAGGAAGTCCTCTTTTGCCCAAACATTATTACCTCTTGTAACGGTAAATTCTGCACCATCAAAGCCATCAATATCATGCCAGCCATAAGGGGAGGCTGTAGCATTTGCCGGATTTGATATTAATCTTCTTGCACTGTGATTCGGACTTTCATAATTAAAAGGAATGACATTATATGAGCCTCCTCCCGCATACATAGGTGCCGCAGAAAATAATTGTTTATATGTAGCCTTTGCTGGCTTCATTAAAATATTATTCGCAGAGGAATAATGTTTTTTACTGTCAAAATTACAAGAAATGTTCAAGTCGTTTTTTTCCAATATTTCGCCATTCAAAGCATCAACTCTAACACTCCAAATATGATTGTGAGCGACTGTGTTTATAGTAAAATCCCAAGCTAATTTTAAAGTATTTTCTTTGGTTAAATGATATACTAAATTTGCACTTACAGGCTCTTCAATAGACAGACCGTTTGAAATTTTAAATTTATATTGACCTGTTTTTTCCAGAATAGTAAATGGTGCAATAGCCGTAATATCTAATTTAAGATACGTTTTTGCCAAAGCATCAAGTACAGAAAGCGAAGGTTTGGTAGCATTTACTTTTTGAGATAGATTAGCTACAAAACGGTTACCTAAATTAATAACCTGACCCTCTTTTATCGAAAAATTAGAAAGTGCTCTAAATACTTCGATACCCTGATAACGTTGCAAAACATAACAGTTATTTATATTTGTAGTCGTAGAGTTTCCTTCACTTTCAATTATCCAATCTTTAACATCAGCATTGGACACATCCAATTTAGCGGTTTTGCTATTCAGATATCTTTGAATCGTTTCAGCATTAGATTGTGAAAAACTAATAATAGGGATAAAAAATAAAATTAACAGGGTAATTTTTTTCATAAATGTGGTTAAATTCAGCAAACAGGTTAATTATTGCCGCAAACTTAATTATTTTTATTCGATTTAACAATTAACCATTAAATTGTTCGTAATTTAACTTTTGACTGCTGTGATTGTTTTATAAAATAGCAAAGCATTACCATCGGTAAGCAACGAAATAAAATGACAAATATGCAGCAAGCGACTGTACAGGTTATCTTTTTCCAAATGATGCTTTTCTGGCAACATTTTTAAAATTAAAGAATCATAATTAGAGGCATTCCCTTCGAATTTATTGTTGAATGCAGTTATGAACTTATCTAATAAAGTTTGAATTATCTGATAACCCACAATTTCTTTCTCAATCACTTCTCTGCTTTGGTAAATATTATTGACACTTATCTTGATAATATCGTCCATTTGCGCTTTATACTTGCTTTTGTCCATTATGGCATACGGGAATTTACCCTCCATAATAAGCGATTCATTTTCGATAAAAACCTTTACTGCATCATTGATTAAACTACCAATAGCCAAAGCGCGTAAATAACTAATTCTATCTTCTTTAGTTTCTAAAGTCTTATATTTAACAGTATCTATACTGTCTTTCACCAATTTTATCAGATATTCCAAAGCAAAATCTTCAGAAACTAATCCTAAATTGATTCCATCTTCAAAGTCAATAATGGTATAACAAATATCATCAGCTGCTTCAACTAAATAAGCCAAAGGATGTCTTTCAAAACCAATATTACCTCCTGATTTATTAGAAATCAAACCCATGTCAGAAGCTACTTCCTGAAAAAAAGTTTTATCGGTTTGAAAGAAACCATATTTTTTATCGGCAATGTTTTTAGTTGGTTTTTTCGGCAGACTTTCTTTGGGATATTTCATAAAAGCGCCCAGCGTTGCATAAGAAATTCGAAGTCCGCCTTCAATTCCCGGACGGCTTGCCGTAAGAACCGAAAAACCATTTGCATTTCCTTCAAAATCAATCAAATCCTGCCATTCTTTTTCAGAGAGCTGATCTTTGTATTTTTGCCCGTTTCCAATAGAAAAATATTCGCCAATCGCTTTTTCTCCTGAATGTCCAAAAGGAGGATTTCCAATATCGTGCGCCAATGAAGCGGCAGCAACAATTGCCCCAAAATCATTCATGTGATAGCCGTGAACTTCTTTTAGATGCGGATATTTTTCAATAATTTTTTTACCAACTAATCGACCTAAAGAACGGCCTACAACCGAGACTTCTAAACTATGCGTTAATCTGGTATGCACAAAATCAGTTTTAGATAACGGAATAACCTGCGTTTTATCCTGTAAACTTCTAAAAGCCGCCGAGAAGATAATACGATCATAATCAACCTCAAAACCCAAGCGGGTATCATCTTGTTCTATACGCAATCTTTTGCCTTTGTCTCCCTGACGTTTTAGTGATAAAAGTTGTTCCCAGTTCATCATATTGTTTTTGGTAATTAGAATGGGCTAATATAGAGAAAAGGTTGTGTTTAAAAACAAAAAAGCGGTCTAAAATGACCGCTTTTTTATCTTTTCTTATTTGCTTATTCCAAAGAAAACATTTTCATTTTCGCAACAAACTCATGCTTTTTCACCACATAAGTTGCAGATAAAGTAT
The DNA here is from genome assembly GCF_900142885.1 of Flavobacterium xinjiangense. GTDB lineage: Bacteria > Bacteroidota > Bacteroidia > Flavobacteriales > Flavobacteriaceae > Flavobacterium > Flavobacterium xinjiangense. The sequence goes on from NZ_FRCL01000001.1 coordinate 511,128, forward strand.
CGTGCAATCCTCTTTCCGATTTACCCAGAAATGAAAAAGGATCAATAGGGTTCAATCGGGATACGGTTCGTATCATAAAATTTTTAGTATTGGGTTTTGAGCCATCGACTCTTACTACCATAGTTTTAGTAAAATACTTCGCGAATGTTCTGGAAAAATACATCTCCGTAAATGCATAGTAAAAAAACAAAATTACGAGCCCAAAAAATAAATTCTCAATCAAACTCAATGATTTAACCCAGTTCGAAACCCCATAACTGTTCGTTACATCTCCAATTATATTTATGGTAGCTACTATACATACTGCGATGATATAAATAATCAGTAAATCTATAATGAAGTTTAGAAAACGTTCCCCTTTTGAAGCTAATAAATCATCTGTAATTGTAAATTTTTTATTTTCCATATTTATTATTTTTGATTATTATGAAAAAGTCCATAACACTAATCAGTATCTCAAATATAGTGAATTATTTACAAATTCTAGGAGATCATTCCTGTTAACTTAGCCCCGATTAAATTGAAAATCCTTTTTTTCTGCCTTTTTTTTGGCGGATAAAAAGATTACCTCACTATACTTTTATTTCCATAGGAGTTCAGTGAATTTCATTTGTAACGGAAAGCGGGACACGAGAGAAGCGAACTGACGAAGTAAATAGGACCAAAAAAAAGCAGCTATCATTACAATAACTGCTTTTTGTATTAAAATATTTTTTTTGACATCAACAATAGGATTTGATTATCAGATTACTTAGTTCATCGTAATGACTTAAGAACCACACATTTCACATTCGTCCGGACCAGCATTTTTAGCCAGTTCAATCATGGTTCTGTATTCTTCAGCAGACATTTCCACCGCAACGGCTTCAACAGCAACTGGTTGTTCTTTTAATTCAATTGGTTCTGCTTTTTTGTCATTGTTTAATGTAAATTTAATCGCATCCACCGCAGCTTTTGTTCTTAAATAATACATTCCCGTTTTCAATCCGGATTGCCAAGCGTAGAAATGCATCGATGTCAATTTAGAATAATTCGCATTCTGCATAAACAAGTTCAATGATTGCGATTGATCCACAAAATAACCACGTTGACGTGACATATCAATAATGTCTTTCATTGACATCTCCCAAACCGTTTTGTACAATTCTTTCAAGTCTTGCGGAATATTTAGGTCTTGAACCGAACCGTTATTTCGCATTAATTCTTGTTTCAATGTTTCGTTCCACAAACCGCGTTCCACTAAATCGTGTAATAAATGCTTGTTCACGACAATAAATTCTCCCGAAAGTACTCGTCTTGTGTAAATATTAGAAGTATACGGTTCGAATGCTTCGTTGTTACCCAAAATTTGTGAAGTCGAAGCAGTTGGCATTGGGGCCACTAATAACGAGTTTCTTACTCCGTGTTCCATTACTTCTTTTCTCAATGAAGCCCAGTCCCAACGTCCTGATAATTCCTCATCTTTCAATCCCCAAAGGTTGTATTGAAATTCCCCTTGTGAAATTGGAGAACCTTTAAAAGTTGAATAAGGCCCTTCTTCTTTTGCCATTTCCATAGATGCAGAAACAGCAGCAAAGTATAAGGTTTCGAAAATTTCCTGATTCAGCGTTTTAGCTTCGTCACTGGTAAAAGGCAAACGCAACATAATGAAAGCATCAGCTAAACCTTGCACTCCAAGACCAATTGGTCTGTGGCGTTTATTAGAATTTTCTCCTTCTATTACCGGATAATAATTTCTGTCAATAACTTTATTTAAGTTTCTGGTTACTCGTTTTGTAACGGTGTACAACAATTCATGATTGAATTTTTTGTTTTCCACAAACATTGGTAACGAAAGTGAAGCCAGGTTACAAACCGCTATTTCATCTTTAGAAGTAAATTCCATAATCTCCGTACACAAGTTCGATGAACGAATTGTACCCAGATTTTTTTGGTTTGATTTTCTGTTGGCTGCATCTTTGTACAACATGTAAGGAGTTCCAGTTTCAATTTGCGATTCTAGGATCTTCTCCCACAATTCATGCGCTTTGATGGTTTTTCTACCTTTTCCACGTTTCTCGTAATCAATGTACATCGCTTCAAATTCTTCGCCATAAACATCATACAAACCTGGACATTCATTAGGACACATCAAGGTCCAATAACTGTCTTCCTGTACCCTTTTCATGAATAAATCCGAAGTCCACATCGCGAAGAACAAATCTCTTGCACGCATTTCTTCTTTTCCGGTATTCTTTTTCAAGTCTAGGAATTCAAAGATATCCGCATGCCAAGTTTCGATGTAAATTGCAAAACTTCCTTTACGTTTTCCACCACCTTGATCTACATATCTTGCAGTATCATTGAAAACTCGCAACATAGGAACAATCCCGTTAGATGTTCCGTTTGTACCACGAATATATGAACCTGTCGCTCGAACATTGTGAATAGAAAGCCCAATTCCACCTGCTGATTGCGAGATTTTTGCTGTTTGTTTCAACGTATCGTAAATTCCGTCAATACTGTCGTCTTGCATCGCCAAAAGGAAACAAGAAGACATTTGAGGTTTTGGAGTACCCGCGTTGAATAAAGTTGGAGTGGCGTGCGTAAAGAATTTTTTCGACATTAAGTCGTAAGTCTCAATCACTGATTCCAAATCGTCTAAGTGGATTCCAACCGAAACACGCATCAACATATGTTGCGGGCGTTCCACGATTTTACCGTTTATTTTTAGCAAATACGATCTTTCTAAGGTTTTAAAACCAAAATAATCGTAGTTAAAATCCCTGTTATATATCACATGCGAATCCAAGAATTCAGCATTTTTCATAATCACTTGATGCACTTCTTCAGACAACAAAGGCGCATCTTGTCCATTTCTCGGGTTTACATAATGAAACATATCGTTCATTGTTTCCGAAAATGATTTTTTTGTATTGGAATGCAAATTCGAAATTGCAATTCTCGCTGCCAATTGTGCATAATCCGGATGCGCAATAGTCATCGAAGCCGCAGTTTCGGCTGCTAAATTATCTAATTCTGACGTAGAAACTCCATCATAAAGTCCTTCAATTACTCGCATTGCTACTTTCACAGCATCTACCAAATCATTCAAACCATAGCATAGTTTTTTAATTCTATCTGTGATTTTGTCGAACATTACTGGCTCTTTGTGGCCGTCTCTTTTTACTACGTACATACTTTTGTTTGTTTTTAAAACAGAAAATCCCTTCGCTGTTTTTCGTTATTTGTATTATTTTTTTGGAGCTATTTCCAGCTATCCATTGCAATCTTTTTATCCGCCGAAAAGGCGGATAAAAAGGATTTTCACTGCTATCTGGGCTAAGCAGCATCAGAAGCACAAAGAAATTTAGTAAAGTATTAAGACTTCAAAATGTTTTTTTTTAACATTACGATATTTAGAAAAATTAAGCTAAACCTTAATTCCTTAATGGTTTAAAAAAAATTAAAAATCTGCGTCAAAAGATATTTTTTGAGCATCACCGTCTGTATTCATAACTCCGGCTTTTTGATATTCAGCTACTTTCTTTTCAAAAAAGTTTGTTTTTCCTTGAAGCGAAATCATATCCATAAAATCAAAAGGATTCGAGGTATTGTATTCTCTATCGCAACCTAATTCAACCAACAATCTATCTGCAACAAATTCTAAATATTGTGTCATCAACACAGCATTCATCCCAATCAAACTCACCGGAAGTGATTCTGTAATAAACTCTCTTTCTATATTCAAAGCATCTACAATAATGCTTCTAATTCTTTCTTTTGGCACTTTATTCACCAAGTGGTGGTTATGTAAATGCACTGCAAAATCACAGTGAACGCCTTCATCACGAGAAATCAATTCGTTAGAAAATGTCAATCCTGGCATTAATCCACGTTTTTTCAACCAATAAATAGAACAAAATGCTCCCGAAAAGAAAATTCCCTCTACAGCCGCAAAAGCAATCAATCTTTCGGCAAATGAATCAGACTCGATCCATTTCAAAGCCCAGTCTGCTTTTTTCTTAATAGCTGGAAAAACTTCTAAAGCATTGAACAATTCATCTTTTTCTGCTTCGTCTTTTACATAAGTGTCAATCAATAACGAATAGGTTTCGCTATGAATATTTTCCATCATAATTTGAAAACCGTAAAAGAATTTTGCTTCTGCATATTGCACTTCGTTCACAAAATTTTCAGCCAGATTCTCATTTACAATTCCGTCAGAAGCAGCAAAAAAAGCAAGAATATGTTTTACAAAATAACGCTCATCATCAGAAAGCTTGTTATTCCAGTCATTCAAATCCTGAGACAAATCTATTTCTTCGGCAGTCCAGAAACTGGCTTCCATACTTTTATAAAATTCCCAAATATCATGGTGTTTGATAGGAAAAATTACGAAACGATTTTTATTTTCTTGTAAAATTGGTTCAACTTGCGCCATTATTAGTGTGTGTTTTTTTTGAGATTTTAACGAAATTTTATACTTTCTGTAGATTACAAAGATTGTAAAATATTGCGACTAATAAAAGCCAAACTTATTCACAATCGGCTTTAGTTTTTAACAAATGATATAAATAGGAATATTTTTGACGATTATTACAGAAAACTGAATATCAGTCCATTGAAAAATAAAAAAGCACGTAAAGTACCGTAAAATATAGGATTATAAAAATAAAAAACAAGGACTTTTTTAATTATTTTGAAATTACTTTTTCATGTCGAGAGCGACTTTTTCAAGCTCTGCATACCAGTCTTCCCCAAATTTTCTAACCAATGCTTCTTTAACAAATTTATACACTGGCACCTCGAGTTCCTGACCTAAGGAACAGGCTGGGTCGCAAATATCCCATTTGTCATAATTGACAGCAGCAAACTCAGTAAAGTCTTTTACTCGAATTGGGTACAGATGACAGGAAACAGGTTTTTTCCAGTCAATTATTCCTTGATTATAGGCTTGTTCGATACCACAAAGGGCCGTTTTACCATCAAAAATAACGTAAGCACAATCTTTATTATCAATCAACGGTGTTTCAAGATCACCATCAGTACCATTTACCCAAGTTCCTTGCGCTTCAATAGCGGCAATTCCCTGTTTGCGCAAAAACGGCTTAACCTTAGGATATATTTCTTCCAAAATTTTTGTTTCTTCAAGACTCAGCGGAGCACCGGCATCACCGTCTACACAACAGGCGCCTTTACAAGCTGACAAATTGCAAACAAAATCTTTTCCGAGTATGTCTTCTGAGACGATGGTTTTTCCTAATTGAAACATTATTTTGGGGTACTGTGATTATAAAGTGCAAAGGTAGTCAAAGTATATGGTAATCTTTTAGTCAAAACCAACTTTAACCTTCTGCACATACGGAATAATCCATCCGTAAAATCAGAATCAAAACAAATTTTAATTCAAAAAACCATAATTCATTTGTTTAAAAAAAACACTAAAAAAATTGCAATACCGCTATATTTTAACTGATAATTTGCCAAAAAGTTTAACTTTACCCTCAAAAAAGATATGATGGGATTCGATATAAGAGAAATTGTAACCGTAAGTATGGTCCTTTTTGCAGTAATTGACATTATTGGTACTATTCCCATTATCATCGATTTACGAGCAAAATTTGGACATATCGAATCAGAAAAAGCAACATTAGCTTCAGGGGCTATTATGATTGTCTTTCTTTTTATAGGGGAGGAATTTTTAAATTTAATCGGAATCGATGTTCATTCTTTTGCTGTTGCAGGATCTTTTGTTTTATTTTTCTTAGCACTAGAAATGATATTAGGTATCCGATTGTATCGCGATGAAGCGGCCAGCTCGGCATCAATAGTTCCAATAGCGTTCCCGCTTGTTGCCGGAGCCGGAACTATGACCACTTTATTATCCTTGAAAGCGGAATTTCAAACTATTAATATTGTTATTGCTATAATCCTAAACATCATACTCGTATATATTGTTTTAAAATCATCTGCAAGAATCGAAAAACTCTTGGGAGAGAATGGACTTGGGGTGATTAGAAAGACTTTTGGAGTAGTTCTTCTTGCTATCGCTGTTAAATTATTCGCCGCTAATGTTAAAGGTTTGTTTGTGTAAAATAAATTTTCATAAATTTACCCCATAACGCAACAAAGTATAAAAATATTTGATTTTTGTTAAAATAAATTTTTAAATAAAAAATCTTAAATTTTTAAATAAAAAAAACAAAAAAATATCATGAAAATCTTCACTAACATACTCGTGTTTTTAGCCTTAGCTTTAATCATATTTAATGTTACTTTACTTGATTTTAGCCATCCTTTTCAAGGCAATAGTCTATATGCTATTATAGGTGTTGCAGCTTCTTTATGTGCCGTTTTAATTCTTTTAATTTTTAGAATGTCTAAAAAAATTGAAGAAAAAATGAATGACAAATTTTAAATGTTTGATGTTTTAATTATTGGCGGTGGCGCATCTGGTATGTCATGTGCGCTTGTTTTAGGCTCAGCCAAGGACAAACCTTTTGCCATTGATAAAAAAGTGGGCATTTTCACCCACCAAAAAACATCCTCGCTTCAAGAAGCCATTTTTAATAATGCATACGGAATAGCTTCAGGTACTTTAGGATCCGATTTACTAGCAAAAAGTATACAACAGCTTTCCGAAACCTACCCTCATGTTGCACAGATTCCAGATGAGAAGGTGCTTGAAATTAACGGAGCATTCCCGGAATTCACAGTTTCTACAAACAAGAACACCTATAAGACAAAAACCGTTGTCATAGGCATTGGTTCGGCAAATACCTTTGCGATTAAAGGTTTGATGCAATATGTAGAACCACATCAAAAATCACTTCCCGAAAAACACAGAATTCAGCTGAAAAACACTGACCATAAAGTTGCTGACGGAATTTATGCTATAGGTACTTTAGCTGGCTGGAGAAGTCAACTAGCCATTGCTGCCGGAAGTGGTGCTGCCGTCGCTACCGATATTCTTACTTTATGGAATGGAGGAGTGCAAACTCACTCTCACGATAGCATTACAGTAGATTTCAGCTTGGATACCATCTAAAAATAGCAGTAGATTTACATTTTTATTAAATCGCTTGTATGTTATCACTTTTAGTAGGCTTGACAAGACTTATCGTTTTTGTATTATTTGTTTCCTTTTTCTCTTTGATTTTCTATTTCATGAGTTTTTTTAGAAACGAAGAAATAAATTCTAAGAAAGCACTCGAATTACGCGATTTTTTAATAAAAGTGTCTAATTATATTTTAGGCATTCACACCATCATTTACGGAGAAAAACCCAAAGTACAAGGGTTAATTGTAGCTAATCACCGTTCTTATTTTGACCCAATCGTCATTGTTAATCACATACATGCTTTTCCTGTAGGAAAAAAAGAGGTGGAATCGTGGCCACTTATTGGTTACATCTGCAAAATATCAGGGGTGTTATTTGTAAACAGAAAATGCTCAATAAGTAGGCAAGAAACAGCCGAAAAAATTCGCCAGGCTCTTGCAAAAGGATATTCTATCATTAATTTTCCAGAAGGCACCACAGATGATTTGCCAACCACTGTAGATTTCAATTACGGCTCCTTTGTGATGGCAACAAAAATTAAAGCTGCAGTTATTCCTATAGCCATTGATTACAAAGAAAAAACGGATGCGTTTATCTTAGACGATACTTTTATTCCGCATTTTTTAAAATGTTTTGGAAAACCTACCACTGAAATCAAAATGACTTTTTTTCCACCAATATATTCTGAAGACGCATCTTATTTACTGAACACCTCTAAAAGCATGATTGATAAAGAACTTCTTCGCTATAGAAAAGATTGGAATGATGAAAATTAGATATCACTTTAAGAATAAAATGACATTCTTAAAAGCAATTGTGAATTTATTTACTTTTCATTCTTAAAAACTGCTTTGATCATTGCATCTTCTTTCAATACAATTTCATAATAATATTTTTCTCCATATAATTGTCTCGCAAACTCAGCAGTAAGATATCGTTTTACCAAAGACTTGCTTTTTCCAAATTTTAAATCCAGTCCGTTTTGGAAAATATATTTTTGAAAAGAATTAAAATACAAATCGGTCGCATTCATTTTAGTGATGAATTGCTGAAAAGTCAACCCTTTAAAAGCATTTCTATTTTCATCTAATTGTTCGAAAACAAAATGACCAACAACACCCGACTGTAATAAATAAGCAGTACTTTCACTGCCATGTTCTACTTCAAGCGGCACAAAAATATCCGGGACGATTCCGCCGCCGCCATATACAATTTTACCTTTTTTAGTTTTAAACTTCAAAGTGTCGGAAACTTTTATACTGTCTTTATTGTACAATTCTCCGTTTTCAAATCTTCGGTCCGATTCTTTAAAATAAGCTTCATTCCCTTTAGAATATGGCTTTTGAATCGAGCGACCAGTTGGCGTGTAATACCTTGCAATGGTCAATCGAACCGCGGAACCATCATCAAAATCCATTTCGCGTTGCACCAAACCTTTTCCAAAAGAACGTCGACCAACAATTGTTCCTCTGTCATTATCCTGAATGGCTCCCGCTAAGATTTCACTGGCAGATGCACTATTTTCATTAATCAATACAAATACATTTCCATTTTCGAAACTCCCTCTTTCTGTTGCAAATGTTTTATCAATGTTACCTTTTTTGTTTTTCGTAAAAACAATTAATTGCTTGTCTTTCAATAATTCATCAGCAATAGCAATTGCTTCCTCCATATAACCTCCGCCATTATCCCGAACATCGATAATTAATGATTTTGCACCTTGTTGTTTCAGACCTAACAGACCAACTTTGAATTCACTATACGTAGTTTCTGCAAATCGATTTATCTTTATATAGCCGGTTTCATTGTTCAAAAGCATCGAAACATCGACACTTTTTAATGGAATAATATCTCGTTTTACTTTTAATTTAATTTTTTTACGCTCTGATTTTCTGTAAACAGTAAGTTCTATTTCGGAACCTACAGTCCCTTTTAATTTGGCAAACAAGCTATCATTAGGCAATTTTCGTCCGTATAGTTTTGTTTTATCGGCATACAAAATTCGATCTCCCGCTTTTATTCCAGCTTTTGCCGAAGGGCCATTTTCAACAGGCTTTATTATCGCCACCGAATCATTGTACATATAAAAGTTTACACCAATACCTACAAAATCCCCTTTCATACTTTCAACAACTTCCGCTTGCTCACTTGGTGGAATATATACAGAATGCGGATCCAGTTTGGCCAGAATATTGTCTACCGTAAGATTTACAATAGAATCCGTGTTAACATTATCAACATATTCGTTATCAATAAAATCAATAAGTTTATTGAGCTTATTCTTAGAGTGATTTTTCGACAAAAATTGATTTTGGTTGCGAAAATTTAATGCACCGCCCAGAACAACTCCTAAAGCAAGAGTCACACCTATGACTAAAGGCAGATATTTATTATCGATTTTCATTTAAGCTAGATTATAATGCTCATATCAAATTAGGTCTTGAAAAACATAAAATTAAACAATAGTTCACAGTCAATTTCATTAATTGTCTAATTATTAACAACAAAAAATAAAAGTTAAATCACATCCTATATTTAAGATCATTTAAACCGAACGGTCGACGATTCTTATGCGTCTTTATATTTTGTAACTGGTCAATCCCTTTACGGTTTCTCCCAATTTTATTATTCTTCTAATATTGGAATATGCTCTACTTCTACACCTGCTTTTATCAAAAACTGAATTCCTGAATCATCACGATATCCATTATGATACACCACTCTTTTTATCCCGGATTGGTGAATTAATTTACTGCATTCTTTACAAGGCGAAAGCGTAATATACAATGTAGCACCTTCACAAGACTGTGTCGATCTGGCCACTTTCAGAATAGCATTTGCTTCAGCATGTAAAACATCCCAGCGTGTCAATCCTTCAGCATCTTCACAACAGTTTTCAAAACCAGACGGAGTTCCATTATAGCCATCAGAGATTATCATTCGGTCTCTTACAATGATTGCGCCTACTTGTTTTCTTTTGCAATAAGACAAAAGTCCCCATTCCGTAGCAATTCTAAGGTATGCTTTATCGTATTTATTTAATTTTATTGTTTCCATTTTTTATCTAATCCAAATTTTACTTTCTACAATCATTGGTAGAACTACTCCTATTATAAAGGCTGACATCACCAAAGTCCAGTCTCTTTTAGAAAATCTGAAAACCGTTTGCACAATATAAGAAAGAACCAAAACCACAAAAACAACTACTATCTGAGCCGCTTCGATTCCCAATGCAAATTCTCCTAAAGGTATTAATTTCGAGCTGGGAGTTCCGCCCAGAATTGATTTGAAGTAATTTGAAAAACCCAAACCATGAATTATCCCGAAGAAAAGCGTGATGAAAAATACCAGATTTATACTCTCTTTTTTGCTTGATTTTCCAGCAGTAAAAAGATTAAACAAAGCCGTTATTAAAATGGTTATGGGAATTAATAACTCTACCACATTTACTTTAATGGCAATTATTCCAAATATGGATAATAACAAAGCCAAAGTATGCCCTATTGTGAACATTGATACCAGCAGCACTATTTGTTTCCAATCCTTGAAAGAGAAAGGAACGGCTAAAGCTATTAAAAACAAAACATGATCATAAGCATGGATATCCAAAACATGTTTTAATCCTATTTGAAAATAAATCCAAAATTCTGACATAGGTAAATAATTTGATTGAGATTGGGGTTGTAAACTTACGATTAATTTTGAAAATGATCGATTTGAAGAAATAAATCATCCCATAAAAAGTACAATTTGACAAAAGAAAATTAATAAGAAAATTAAAATCAATAAATTTAAAAATAGATTTATCTTTGTAAGATAAAAAATTATAATTATGTCATTTTCAGATTTATTTGATAGCGAATTCAAACAAAGAAATAAAGGTCACTTTTCAGCTATTGTCCGTGTGGCACTTGCCGACGGAAAATTTGCTCCAGAAGAAAAAGCGTTTTTAGACAAACTAGCTTCAAGACTAGAAATTTCCCCTGCAGAATATGCAGAAATATTAGAAAACCCATTAAAATATCCTATCAATCCTCCGTATTTGCATGAGCAAAGAATAGAGCGTTTGTTCGATTTAGCACGAATGGTTCATGTAGACCACCATTTAGGGGACGCACAAGATTTATTGTTAAGAAAAATTGGATTAGCGTTAGGTTTCACTCCTGAAAATGTAGACTACATTATCGAAAAAGCAATGATATTGGTAGATGAAAAAGTAGATTTAGACACTTTTGTTTCGGAAATGTTGAAACATTCATAAACAAAAAAGCTTCCGCCACGGCGGAAGCTTTTTTATATACTTGTTATTTTAGTACTTGCTTAATTTTGCTTTTTGCATAAAATCTTCGGCTTTTTCTACCATATTATAACTTCCGCAGAAAAAAGGAACCCGTTGATGCAACTCTGTTGGCATTATTTCCATAATACTTCCAAAACCATCCGAAGCCTTTCCACCGGCTTGTTCCACAATAAAAGCCATTGGATTACATTCGTACAACAAACGCAATTTCCCTTTTGGAGCTTTAGAACTTGTTGGGTAAATATATATTCCGCCTTTTATCATATTTCTATGGATATCAGAAACTAAACTTCCTATATAACGAGAAGTGTAAGGTCTGTCCTCTTCTTCAAGCTGACAATACTTAATATAATCTTTTACACCTTGTGGAAAGTGAACATAATTCCCTTCATTGATAGAATAAATATTTCCATCTTTAGAAAACTGCATATTCGGATGAGATAAATAAAATGTTCCAATTGCCGGGTTTAAGGTAAACCCATTTACCCCATGTCCAGTAGTATAAACCAACATTGTCGATGTTCCATAAATTACATATCCAGCTGCCACCTGATTGATTCCTGGTTGTAAAAAATCTTCAATTGTCACCGGAGTACCTATTGGAGTCACTCTTCTATACACAGAAAATATTGTTCCTACAGATACATTTACATCAATATTTGAGGAACCGTCAAGCGGATCCATTAAAACAACATATTTATTATTGTGGCTTTTATCGCTACCTTCTACAGTGATAAAATCATCATTTTCTTCGGAAGCGATACCACAAACAATTTCTCTATTGATTAAAGTTTGGATAAAAACATCATTAGCATACACATCTAATTTCTGTTGATCTTCTCCTTGAATATTTTGTTCCCCAGCCGCACCAACGATATCGACTAATCCAGCTTTGTTCACTTTATAGTTGACCACCTTAGCAGCCAAACGGATTGAATTGATAATTCGCGATAATTCACCTGACGAATATTGAAAAGCATTTTGGTTTTCGATGATAAACTCACCTAGTGTTTTGTTGCGTTCTTCCATTACGAAATCGTTGTAGTTATTTTGAAGTCACAAATATCGGTTTTTTTGTGAAAATGATTTGAATAAAATTTACTTACTTTATCACTATTGTATATTTGCTCAAAAAATCGCTGATTTTTGAGTAAAATAGCTTTATTTTGATCAATTGAAAACATTAAAAAGAAGAATTTATGAAATATGCATTTTAGGGGTTTAGTACAAACACCAATTATATTATGCAAATTCATATTCAAATAATAATAATAATAATAAATCCAATCTACTTATGAATATTAGAAAAGGAACTCCTGAAGACATGCCAGCTGTTTTAGGACTTATTCAAGAATTAGCAGAATTCGAAAAAGAACCGGATGCGGTCCTTGTTACCGTAGATGATTTAGTTCGCGATGGTTTTGGCACAACTCCCTTATTCTATGTTTTTGTAGCAGAAGTGGAATCGGAAATTGTGGGTATCGCATTGTATTATTATCGTTATTCTACCTGGAAAGGAAAAATAATTCATCTGGAAGATCTTGTGGTAAAAGATAAGATGAGAGGGACTGGATTAGGCTACGCTTTGTATTCAGAAATTATAAAGCAAGGAAAGAGAGACAATGTGCGAAGAATTGACTGGCATGTTTTGGACTGGAATACACCGGCAATTGAATTTTATGAAAAATCAGGTGCTAAAGTTTTAAAAGACTGGTATTTGGCACAAATGGATGAAGAAGGAATCAACTATTTCGTAGATAATAGATTGAAATAAAATTAGAAAAATTTTTGTTTAAAAAAATATGAGAGTATTCAAATTTGGTGGCGCTTCTGTTAAAGATGCCGAAGGGATTAAAAATGTTTATGACGTTTTACAAAAAGTAGGTTATGAAGATGTATTGTTGGTTGTCTCTGCTATGGGGAAAACTACAAATGCGCTGGAAGTGGTAATTAAAAATTATTTCGAAAAATCAGCTGAATTAAATTCTTCGGTTCAAGAAGTAAAAAAATACCACAATCAAATCCTAATGGATTTATTTGACGACGAAAAAAACGAAGTTTTCAATGCTGTAAACATCCAATTTTCAGATTTAGAATATTTTTTGGCTCATAATAAATCTCCAAATTATAATTTCGTTTACGACCAAATTGTTAGTTATGGTGAATTAATTTCGACCACTATCTTAAGTCATTTCATGAGTTTTATGGGAATAAAAACACAGTGGCTGGATGTGCGTAATTACATAAAAACGGACGCCAATTATAGAGATGCAGAAGTGGATTGGGAATTAACCCAAAAAAATATTTCCAAGAATGTAAAAAGAAAAATTTTGAATATTACTCAAGGATTCTTGGGTTCTGACGCAAATAATTTCACCACCACATTAGGTCGCGAAGGTTCTGATTACACCGCAGCTATTTTTGCTTATTGCTTGAATGCCGAAAGTGTAACGATCTGGAAAGATGTTCCGGGAGTTATGAATGCGGATCCAAGATATTTTGAGAATGCAAGTTTGCTGAATCAGATTTCGTATCGTGAGGCCATCGAATTAGCGTTTTACGGGGCTACAGTTATTCACCCAAAAACCTTACAGCCTTTACAAAAAAAAGAAATTCCTTTGTTTGTAAAATCGTTTATTAATCCTTTGTTACCGGGGACTCGTGTTGCTAAAGGCGCTGATTTAGAACCTTATTTACCTTGTTTTATTGTCAAAAGAAACCAACTCTTGATTTCGCTTTCCTCTATAGATTTCTCTTTCATAATGGAAGAAAATATCAGCGAAATCTTCTCTTTGTTTCACCAATTCAAAATCAAAGTAAACTTAATTCAGAATTCTGCCATTAGCTTTTCTGTTTGTGTTGAAGATAAATTTGACAATTTTAAAGACTTAAACGCAATTTTATCTAAAAAGTTCAAAGTTGATTTTGACGAAAATGTTACTTTATATACGATTAGGCATTTCAATGATAATGCAGCACAAACCGTTGAAAAAGACAAAATAGTTTTACTGAAACAAGTGAGTCGCGAAACCATGCAAGTTATTACCAAAGAATAAGTTATGTAAATTCAACCTTTAAAATGGGAGCCCTATTACGGCTTCCATTTTTTATTTATATATCTTCCCAAAAATCACTTTCTCCTCTTCAAAAATCAAAAAAATCACAACCGCTGATTTAACAATTATAAATGCTACTTTTGATACTTTCGAGCTCCTGAATTTATGTTGAAAAAATTACTTTTCTGTCTGGTCATCGGTTGTTTTTCTGGACTGCAAGCCCAGGAAACGAATTCATTATACAAAACAAAAAAAATTAGTGCTACTCGCGATACAATCCATCTTGAAAAGGAAGGCCTAAATTCTAATTTTTTCAAGGTAATTGATGCCAATGGCGAACCAATTGACACTTTATTTTACAAGATAAACTTTCAAAAAGCAACCTTATTGCTTAACGAAAATTATCTCGTTCCTACTGATTCCATAACGATTAACTATCTCAAACTGCCTGAAATCCTAACTAAAGAATATCGTATTTATGATCCAAGTCGCGTGGTGAGTAACGAAGCCGCTTCAGGAAAATTATATAAAATTGAGCCTGACATGGAGAAAAAAAACATCCCTTTTGACGGACTAAATACTTCTGGAAGCATTACTCGTGGAGTTACGATTGGTAACAATCAAAATACCGTTCTAAATTCAAATTTAGATTTACAAATCACAGGAAAAATATCCGAAAAAGTGAGTCTCCGAGCTTCCCTTCAAGACAGCAACATCCCTTTACAAGATGGGGGTTATTCCCAAAAATTAGATCAATTCGATAATGTATTCATGGAGTTATTCAGTGATAAATGGAATATTAGAGCCGGAGATATTTTTCTCGAAAATAAGAAAACACAATTCCTGAATTTCAATAAAAAAGTACAAGGGCTGGCAACTAGTTTCGACTTTGGAACGGAAGATAGTAAAACCAATGTTTTTGCATCAGCGGCGCTTGTCAAAGGACAATATGCCAAAAGTAATTTTACAGGACAGGAGGGCAATCAAGGTCCGTATAAATTAAAGGGGCAAAATGGTGAATTATATGTTCTTGTCATATCCGGTTCAGAACGGGTTTATGTAAATGGAAATTTAATGAAACGGGGAGAAAACAATGATTACACCATTGATTATAATGCCGGGGAAATTATTTTTACGCCACTTTTTACCATTACTTCCGAAATGCGAATTGCAATAGAATACCAATATTCAGATAGAAATTACACCCGATTTGTTACTTATGCGGGAGCCACTCATGAAAATGAAAAGTGGAGTTTTGGCAGTTATCTGTATTCTGAAAATGATTTAAAAAACCAACCTTTACAACAAAATCTTTCCAAGGAACAAGCTCAAATATTAGTAAATTCGGGAGATAATCCGGATCTTATGGTTGCACCTTCCGCTTATGAAGATACCTATTCAGAAAATAAAGTATTATATAAAAAAACCATTGTCAATAATCAAGAAATATTCGAATATTCTAATAACCCTCAAGACGAATTATTCAATGTTCGGTTTAGTTTTGTGGGAACAAATAAGGGGAATTATATTTTGCTAAATTCAGCTGCAAATGGCAGGATATACGAATACATTGAACCAAATGGCTTTCCGCAAGGAAATTACGAAGCAGTAATTCAATTAGTCGCACCTACGAAAATCCAAGTAGCCACCTTCTTAGGAAAATACAACCCTATCGAAAAAACAGCCGTTGATTTTGAAATCGGAATTAGTAACAACGACAAGAATTTATTCTCTGCCATAGATGATACCAATAATAAAGGTCTTGCAGGTAAAATAAACATGAAACAACGCTTATTGTCAAAAAAATGGAACGTTGATGCCTTTGCTAATTATCAATTTGTCCAGAAAGATTTCAGGTCCGTTGAACGCCTTTACACCATTGAATTTGATAGAGATTGGAATCTGGGAATTACTACAACCGGTAATCAAAGCTTCCTAGTTTCAGGATTCAATTTTATTTTAAATAAAAAAGAGGAAACGCAAAATAAGGGATTGCTGACGTATCAATTTGAAAAACTAGATTTTTCTCAAAGTTTCTCAGGTAGTCGACATATCCTAAATGGTTTACTACGTTTGAAAAATTGGTCATTGCAAAACCAAGGAAGTTTTCTAAAAAGTGATGGAATGATATCCTCGTCAAAATTCATCAGAAATCAAACCCAAACTCGTTATCATTTTAATAAAAATTGGATTGGAAGCAGTTTACGATTAGAGGATAATCAAGAAAAAAATAAATCAACAAATCAATTTTTGGCTCTAAGCCAAAGATTCACAGAATACAGCTTTTTTGCTGGCCGAGGTGACAGCACTAAAGTTTTTGTAGAATTGGGCTATTTTAACCGAAAGAACGATAGTTTGCAATCCCGAAGCATCGGGAATATTTTACAAAGAGTAAATAGCTCAAATACGTATTTTTTAAAGTCTAAATTGATCCAAACGAACAAAAGTGATCTATCCATTTATATTAATTACAGAAACTTAGATTTTGTAGATTCCACTAAAAAAAGAGAGTCGTCATTGAATTCAAGAATAATATATAGCGATCGATTTTTTAATCAATTAATTCAAAGTATAACCGTTTATGAAACCATATCAGGAAGTATTCCACAACAAGAATTTACTTATCTGGAAGTTCCTGCGGGTCAAGGAGTGTATACTTGGAATGATTATAATGCCAATGGAATTCAGGAATTACAAGAGTTTGAAATAGCGCCATTTATAGATCAGGCTAAATATATTAGAATTTTCCTGCCCAACCGCATTTACATAAAAACACATCAAAATAAGTTTTCGCAATCTCTGACTGTTAATCCAAATCAGTGGCAGAATGATCATGGCTTAAAAAAAATGCTGTCTTATTTTTATAATCAAACCTCCTTTTTAATCGACCGAAAAACAAAAAGCGACGGTGATAATTTCCAATTAAATCCTTTTAACTCTTCGGACGGAAATGTATTAGGATTGAATTCCAGTTTTAGAAATAGTTTGTATTATAATCGCGGCAAACAAAATCATTCTATTACCTATTCTTACCTGCAAAATCAAGCAAAAAATTTATTGTCAATAGGTTCTCAAGAAGCCAAAAACAGCTCCCATCAACTGCAATATACCCATTTGTACAAGAAAAGTTGGTTGTTCAGTTTTTTCGCAAAGACCATTGAAACTTCAGTTACATCAGAAAACTTTCCTGAAAAAAATTATGACTTAACTGGATATCAACTGGCTCCTAAAATCAGTTATTTATTTTCTAAAAACACCAGTTGGGATCTGTTCTACGAATTGCAAAACAAAGAAAATCAAATTGGAAATTTAGAAACATTATTACAAAATCGCTTAGGATCCTCCTTCTCATATGCCAGTAATAAAAAAGTAACCCTGAACGGAGAAATATCGTTTTATCAGAATAAATTTACTGGAAATGAATTTTCTTCTGTTGGTTTTCAAATGTTGGAGGGACTTCAAACTGGGCAAAACTTTACTTGGAGATTCCTCGTACAAAAAAATCTGACGCAATTTTTAGATATAAATGTAAATTATCAAGGTCGGAAAAGTGAATCAAGTCAAACTATCCATACAGGAAACGTCCAGTTAAGGGCTTATTTTTAATACTTTAACTTAATTATTCAGAATAAAATTATTAAATTTATTAAAAATTAGATTCCATAATTCTAACTTTAAAAACAACAGATCATGAAAAAATTAGTGTTATTATGTTTTGTATTTATTTTATCCGGAAATTTTTACGGACAAGAAACGGCTGCTCAGAAGAAAGAGGATAAAGCTAGAACAGAAAAAATGGCAAAAGATAAGGCTGAAGCCGCTAAAGATAAAGCCGCAGCAAAAGCAAAAACAGCAAAAGAGAAAATTGCTAAAGCAAAAAGCAATTTAAAAGCTAAGGATCAAGGTGCTAAAGCAAAAAACACTGCAGCAGATAAGACTGCCAAAGCGGAAAGTGAAGCTAAAGAAGCAAAAAAGAAAGTGACTAAAGCAAAAAGTGACGTAAAAACAAATGCTAAAGAAGAGGACCAAAAGGTTGCTACAGCGAAAAGCAATGTGAAAACTATGGCTGCTGAAAGCAAAGAAAAAGTAGCAAAAGCAGCAAAAGCAAAAAGTGATGCAAAAGCAAAAGCTGCAGAGGTCACTGAAAAGGCTATTAAAACGGAAAAGAAGTCTGAAAAAATACAAAAAACAACTACAACTGCCAAAACTAAAAAGCCTGCAGCAAAAGTTAAAGAGACGAATGAAAAAGCTCCGAAAGTACCAGACAGAGTCACCGGAGAATACAACGGCAAAAAAGTTTACACGGGTCCAAGAGGTGGAAAATACTATATCAATGCAAACGGAAATAAAACGTATATACAGGAGTAAATTCGCATAGAAGAAAAGAAAAGGCTGTCCCTAAAAAGGCAGCCTTTTTAAGTATAACTACTTATTGAACAGAGACGATCATTATACAAAACAAGATTTATTTTAGTTTAGTATTAAGAGAAATCCGCATAATTCGTCTCATCGAATACTAATAAAAAACAGTTTCAATAACATCCTTGCAACTGTTTTTTAATAGTACGCTGTTTGATCAAAATGGCACAATGAATTTCCTTATTCCACCGCTATAATAATAAATTCACTACGTCTATTTGCCTGATGTTCTGCTTCGGTACATTTAACACCATCTAGACATTGGTTTACAAGTTGCGATTCTCCGAATCCTCTGGAAGTAATTCTGCTCGCTTCTATACCATTTTTCACTAGCCAAGCTGCGGTCGACTTCGCTCTTCGATCAGAAAGAGCCGAGTTATATTGAGCCGTTTGACGACTGTCAGTATGAGAACGCACGTCAATTTTTAATTTTGAATATTGCTTCATTACATCTAGAATTTTTTCTAATTCGAAGGCAGCTTCTTTACGAACAAACGATTTATCTAAATCGAAATAAATTATTTTTATCCCAAAACATTTACCTAAATCATCTCCCACAGCAACTTTACACACTGTTTTCAGTAGCGCCAATGGCAAGTCCGTTTTACCGCTTATAGTAGGGATAAAGATGTTTCTCTCCTTCGTTTCATAATCGTGTTTTTCTGCTCTTATGTAATATGTTTTACCACAGACAACCTCAAAACTATACTGTCCTTTCTGATCGGATACGACTTCTTTGATTGATTGAAATTTTTCATCAAACAAGATCACTTTCGAATCGACAAGAACTAACCCCGTTTCTTGATCTGTAATAATTCCTGCTAAAGCTTGTTCGCAAGATAATTCTTTGGTTTCGGAAAACTTATAAATATCATCATAGCCTTTACCACCTGCTCTATTGGAGGTAAAAAACCCGCTTCTATTTTTATTGTCTATCAAAAAAGCAAAATCGTCTTGAGGACCGTTTATTGGAATACCTATGTTTTTTACATCTTTAAGGCTATTATCCTTTTCAATATGAACTACAAATATATCTAACCCTCCCAGTCCTGGACGTCCATCGGTAGCAAAATACAAATCATTATTGCCTGATACAAAAGGGAAAGTTTCCCTACCCTCAGTATTGATATTTTTTCCAAGATTTTCCGGTATACCATAACTGCCATCTTCCTTGATTGTTACTTTGTACAAATCTGACTGACCGATTGTTCCAGGCATATCTGATGCAAAATATAAAACTTTCCCATCTACACTTAACGCGGGATGAGCTACACTATACTGGTCACTATTAAAAGGCAATTCTATCACATTTGTCCAATTTCCGCCTTGATCTAAAGTGGATTTATACAGTTTTAACAAAGTCACACTTTTACTGTCTTTCCCTCTCTTTCCGTCCAAATAGTTGTTTCTGGTAAAGTACATTGTTTGACCATCCTTAGTAAAAACAGGTGTAGATTCGTGAAATTTTGAATTTATCCTTTCCCCAAATCGCACTGGCGCTGCTAAATTACCGTCAGATTGCACCTCAGAACTATAAAGATTCGTAAACGACTGATTGGTCCATTTGAATACTTTCTTGGAAACACCAACTGTATCGCGCGCAGAGGCAAATATCAATTTGTTTTCAGAAAACGAACTTCCATAATCGGAATACTCGGAATTAATTCCCGCATCAGTTACACTATACCGACCCGAGTTGGCTTTGATTTCGTCAAGATAATTTTTATCACGCTCAAATAATTTGGCTCTTTGCTCATTTCCGGCTTTTAGGTTAAACCGTTCGAGCAATTTGTCCGCTTTAGTGTATTCCCCAACTGATTTCAAAGATTGGGAATATCTATAAAGGTATTCAGATTCTTGGTCCTGATTCAGGGAAAAAAGTTCCGCATACCACTTAGCCGCTTGTGCTAATTCAGCGTTGAAATAGTAGGCATTCCCTAATTTTTGAAACATTTTTTCATCTTTATAGCCTTTCTCTGCTATTCTTTCGTACGTTGCAATAGCGTCAATATAGGCATAACGATCGTATTGCTTGTCGGCTTCTGCAACTTTGGCTTTCTGTGCATACCCTTGAAAAGCAAGAATACTAAAAATTACACTATAAAAAAGTACTTTAATTTTCATAATTAAGGTTTTAGAAGAATCTTGGGGTTATTATTCTGTCGTATTTATCAAACAATTCATAACGCAAGAATATCTCATGCGATCCTGAATTGTAATTAGATAACCTAGTAGCTTCTAAATCATAGCCATACCCTACAAACCAAGAATTACTAATTTGAAAACCTACCATAGCACTTACGGCAGCACTCCATCTGTAGGCAACTCCAGCCATAAATTTTTTATTTATCAAAAAATTCCCTGATAAATCTACTTGTAAAGGAGCTCCTTCAACCATTTTTGTTAACACTGATGGCTTAAACTTAACCCCATCACTCAAATCAAACACATGGCCCGCTATTAAATAATAGTGGATTCGTTCTTTGGCTACATGGCTGTTAGCTCCAGTACCGGCATACCTATCAAAATGTTTTGTCTCTAATAAGTTTGGGGCGGATAATCCTATATAGGTATTGTCAGAATGAAAATAAACTCCTACTCCAATATTAGGAGAAAACTTATTGTCAATATTGGTATCAAAACTATAGTCATTCTTATCGTATTTATTTAACTTATTGAAATCTATGTTAAGCAAATTTGCACTAGCTTTTAATCCAAAAGATAATTTGTATCTATCCGATGTAGGAATAGTGTAAGAGAAATCTATTGCGATATTATTCTCTTCAGAGGGACCAATTTTATCACTTACGATAGACATTCCTATACCTATATTACTGCCGTTGATTGGAGTATGAATCGAAGCCGTATTTGTAAGGGGAGCTCCATCGAGACCCACCCATTGTGTACGATGCAAGATAAACATACTCATTGTTTCTCTTGAGCCCGCATACGCTGGATTAACGTTGATAGTATTGTACATGTACTGCGTAAACTGCGAGTCTTGTTGCGCATAACCAACCACGCATAAAAACAGCAACGCCAATCTTATTATTTTTCTTCCCATCTTTTTATTTTTATAACACTGAGAATTATTATTTCCCCCTTTTTATCTTATCTATTTATATACAAATAACCTGATCTTTGTTTCATAGTTCCAGACCCGTTTTTATATTTTACAATATAAAAGTAAGTTCCTTCTGGCAATTCTTCTGATCTACTTACCGTTACACGACCATCTGAAATACCTTTGAAAAAATTACTATTTTGATTGTATCCTTTAGTTTCATAAACTAAAACTCCCCAACGATTATAAATTTCTACAGTATTTTCAGGATATAGCTCAATATTTCTAATCACAAAAATATCATTTGATCCATCACTATTACCCGGTGACATTGCATTAAAAATTTCAATATCGTCCTCCTGTAATAAATCGCCTGCATTAGAATCTAAATAATCTGGTTTTCCGTCAGCATCACTATCAAAGGCATCGCTTACATTTCCATCTCCATTAGGGTCAGGATATTCATCCTTAGTAAGCAATCCATCTCCATCGTCATCCACGTCTTGAAAATCATGGATACCATCGCCGTCACTATCACGAGGCGTATAATCAGGTCCTGATCCATCATTCCCATTTTCAACTTTATCAGGCAAACCATTTTTGCCGACAGAACCTTCTAGAACACCATCATTATTAGCGTCGACCTCCCCGTGTCCAGCTTCTACAGTATCCCAAATTCCGTCACCATCAGAATCTAAATCCTCAGTATCAATAATTCCGTCCTTATCTGTGTCTAATGTCGGATCACCATTTTGTTCCTCAATATCGGTAATTCCGTCATTATCATCGTCAATATCTACAGTATTGTCAACCCCATCTCCATCTGTATCTTGTAAAACTATAATGACAATCGTTGCTACATTTGACACTGCGCCTTCATTATCATTCACCGTATAGTATATCGGAGTGGCTGTCCCATAAAAGTTCAGCACTGGTGTAAAAGTGACAATTCCTAAAACGCTTACCGTATAAGTTCCCTGGCCTGCAACGACATAGGTATTTTGAATCCCTGCAGTAGCTGGGTCTAAATCTACTGTCGTCACATCAATTGTTCCATCAATATCGGTATCGTTTGCTGTTACCACAATAGAAATTGGTGTATTTTCATTTGTGTTTTTTGTATCGCTACTCGCTACTGGTGGATTATTTACTGCAGTAACTGTAACATTTATAGTAGCAATATTTGAAGTTAATCCTGAATGATCATTTACTGTATAATTCAGCGGCGTCGCAATTCCATTGTAATTCAACAGTGGAGTAAAAGTCACAATTCCTAAAACGCTTACCGTATAAGTCCCTTGACCCACAACGGTAAATGTATTTTGAATCCCTACGGTAGCTGGATCTAAATCTACTGTAGCCACATCAATCGTTCCATCAACATCGGTATCGTTAACTGTTACCACAATAGATATTGGTGTATTTTCATTTGTGGTTTTTGTATCGCTACTCGCTACTGGTGGACTGTTTACAGCTGTCACTGTGATCACATTGAAAACCGTAGTGCAATTTGCTGGCGTTAAGGTATCACAAAGTTCATATGCTATATTATAAGTTCCAGGTATCATTCCTGGCGCTACCGCTACTGCACCGGTTGTTGAATTCAATGTAATGCCAACTGGCCATGTTCCAATTGTTCCAATTGTTGCGTTCCCACTGCTGCCTAATACTGCCGGAACTCCGTTTACGGTATCGTTCGATGAAATGTTCACAAATACGGTTCCTCCGCTTGATGGGATTGTTCCGTCTTCTTTTACTGCACTGATCATAGGGGTTACTGTAATTACATCTGAAACCGTAGCACAATTTTGTGGTGTCAATTTATCACACAATTCATAAACTACATTGTAAACCGATGGTGTCGTACCTGCCGCAACAGTTATCTTTCCAGTTGTTAAATCTAAAGTCATTCCTACAGGCCACGATCCGATTGCTGTAATAGTTGCATTTCCAGTTGCACCGATGTTTACAGCAGCTCCGTTTATAAAGTCATTCAATATAACATTTATTACGGCAGTTCCTCCTGTTGATGGGATGGTTCCGTTTTCTTTTATCGGATTAATAACTGGTGTTACCGTGATTGCATTCGAAACCGTAGCACAACTTTGTGGCGTTAATTTATCGCATAATGTATAAACGACATTGTAAACCGCTGGTGTTGTTCCTGCCGCAACAGTCACTGTTCCTGTTAATGGATCTAATGTGATTCCAACTGGCCATGTTCCCATTGTTGAAACAATTGCGTTTCCTGTTGTTCCCAGCGTTGCCGGAACTCCGTTTACTTTATCATTCGATACAATGTTTGTAAAAACAGTTCCTCCTGTCGATGGAGCGGTTCCTGTTTCTGTTACTGGATTCACAGTCGCTGTTACCGTAATTGCATCCGAAACCGTAGCACAACTTTGTGGCGTTAATTTATCGCACAATTCATAAACTACAGTATAAACTCCAACTGCCGTTCCTGCCGAAAC
>NZ_FRCL01000001.1:536739-538065 GCF_900142885.1 Flavobacterium xinjiangense
TGTAGTATCGTTCGATGTAATGTTTACAAATACGGTTCCTCCTGTTGATGGAGCGCTTGCTGTTTCTGTTACTGGATTCACAGCCGCTGTTACCGCGATGGCATTCGAAACCGTAGCACAACTTTGTGGCGTTAATTTATCGCATAATTCATATGTTACATTATAAGTTCCAACTGCCGTTCCTGCCGCAACAGTCACTGTCCCTGTTAATGGATCCAATGTGATTCCTGTTGGCCATGTTCCTGATTCTGAAACCGCAGCATTTCCTGTTGTTCCTAATGTTGCCGGAACTCCGTTAACTTTATCATTCGATACAATGTTTGTAAAAACAGTTCCTCCTGCCGATGGAGCGATTCCTGTTTCTGTTACTGGATTCACAGTCGCTGTTACCGTGATTGCATCCGAAACCGTAGCACAACTTTGTGGCGTTAATTTATCGCACAATTCATAAGCTACATTGTAAACTCCAACTGCCGTTCCTGCCGAAACAGTTACTGCTCCTGTTGATGAATCCAATGCTATTCCTGTTGGCCATGTTCCTGAT
Source organism: Flavobacterium xinjiangense (assembly GCF_900142885.1). GTDB lineage: Bacteria > Bacteroidota > Bacteroidia > Flavobacteriales > Flavobacteriaceae > Flavobacterium > Flavobacterium xinjiangense. Next base: position 537,284 of record NZ_FRCL01000001.1, read on the forward strand.
TCCGAAACCGTAGCATTTCCGGTTGTCCCCAGTGTTGCCGGAACTCCGTTTACGGTATCGTTACTGGCGATGTTCCCAAAAACAGTTCCCCCTGTCGATGGAGCGGTTCCTGTTTCTGTCACTGGATTCACAGCGGCTGCACCTACTGCTACTGTAGCCGTAGCCGAACTGCAATTGCTTGGGTTCAACTTCTCACAGATTTGGTATACTATCGAATAAGTTCCCGCCGGGGTGTTTGTCGGTACGCTTACTATTCCTGTAGCAACATCAATACTTGGTACCGGTGCGCCTACTGTTTTTGGTGTAGCTGCCGTGGTTACCGTTAGGTTTACGTTTCCAATCAGTACTGCTGTTCCGTTCAATAGATCGGCATTAGTTGGATTTGCTCCCAATACGTTTCCTGCATTGGTCATTCCTTTGGTTCCATTTCCTACGGCTATTTCATCTGCATTGGCACAAATTGCAGGACTTAACACAACATCATTCGATGGCAAAGAACTACATAATCCCGTTGATGATATTACGGTATAAGTTCCTTCCGGAGCTGTTACTATACTTCCCGACACGTTTACTCCAGCTGATGGATTTATAATATAGGTATAAGTTGCATTATAATTTGAAATTGTAAAACTACCATTTACAGTTACGCATGTAGCGTGGGTTACATTTGAAATTGTTGGGGTTGCCGGTTTTGCCGTTACCGTCAAGTTCAACACTTGGTTAGCCGTACATCCGTTATTGGTGATTGTCGTTCCCGTTTGGGCAGTCGTATAGTTCGCTCC
>NZ_FRCL01000022.1 GCF_900142885.1 Flavobacterium xinjiangense
GAAAGCCTTGAATAATGATGCAAGGATTGCCTTATTGGATATTCTCGAAGATAGATATGGTTTAGGGTCAACTATGATTACTTCACAGTTGCCCGTGGACACTTGGTACAACTTCATTGAGGAGCCAACTCTGGCCGACGCCATAATGGACAGATTGTCAGCTTCAGCACACAGAATAGCATTAACAGGAAAATCTTTGAGAACTAAAAAAAATCATTAACTTTGAAAAACATCATCTTTACTTAGTGATGATAAAGGCCGGTTTGACTGGCGTACTTTGCTCCGGAATAAATGGCGACCTTTAGCGCGGAATGGTGGCGTACTTTCGTCGGAATATCCACACAACCTCCAAAAAAATCTAAATCGGCACAAAAAACATAAAATACAGCCTCATTTAAGTCATTTTAAGCGAGGTTTGTTTTAAAGTTACTGGATTTCGTAGACTGTAATAAGAATAGTATGAAAAAGATGCCAGGCATCTTTTTCTGTTTTATAGCGTAAGTTATACTTGTCAATTCGTGATTAAAGCTTGTCAATAACGGAGGAATCGATTTCATGCTAAAGAAGGAAATCTTATTCCTTCTATATTTGAGCTATGGAATGTTACGAAATAATAGGGCTAATTGTTGTGTGGTTTGTAGGTCTTTACCTGTGAGGGAAGTTTTATGAGCATTTGAGGAATAGGCATTACAATGATATTTGGAAGAGTAGGGGGAAGGAGTGAGAAGATGCTGATGAGGTGTCTCTTTTTTGTTTTACGGTTCCTTGTATCTCAAGTAAACTTTCTATTATGTTTTAATTTAAGTCAAATATCACTAAATGTGGGTATTGTAATATCAACTTAAAAAGCTTCTATTTACGAGCAAAGATAAATAGTACAGATCGAGTTAGAACTAAAAAGAAGGTATAACTTATTGATGTTATTTAGGAGTTGCAGGGAATTATAAAAAGCACCATCAAACAAATGAGAATACTTTATCGACTTTTACTTACGTTCAACGCTACATCGCTGATAATTGTAATCTTTTTAATTAAAGAAAATATTATTATAGAACACATTTCTAATAACTTTCTTTACCCAAATTATATTTCCTTTTCTATATACTCATTTATTCCAATTTTTTTGACATACATAAGTTTATTAATAGGGAATTTATTAGCTACTGCCAATATTAAAATGGGTACTATTAAAGAAATAGAGCTTGCTAATAATGCGTTTTTGCCCAGTTATTTAGGATATTTCTTTGTAGCATTGAGTGTTCCAAATTGTTCAACACTTTACTTTGTTTTTTTGATTTTATTTATATTTACTTTTTTGTCTCAATCACTTTATTTCAATCCATTATTTTTATTTTTCGGCTACCACTTTTATAATATAACCACTTCTAAAAATGTAAAATTATTTATAATCACTAGACAAAACATAAATGATCCAAATGAAGTGGAATTCGAAAAATTAAAAAGAATAAACAATTTTACCTTTATAGACAAACAAAAATTATGAACTACTTAATAGCTAGAAAAAAAAGAACTAATAATACTTATTACAATATTATTACGGAAAAACAAGCTGAATTTTATACAATTCCAGATGATTTAAATCCGTCACGACCATTTGATAATAATTATTCTTTGGAAGAGGATGAATGGTTTGGAATTCAAAATTTTACAGAAACTGAATATTGTATTCCAATACTACAGGGTGAATTTAATTCTGCAGTAAACAATCAAATCGGAAATAATGAATATTTACTTGTAAAGTTCTTTTGTGCCTATCAATCGGACAATTTTTATTGTTTCCAAAAATTTAGCTCTGGAACTTTAATTTCTCGCAAATGGTTCAATTTGAGGGAACCAATTTTAAAATCTGATCAGCCTATTTTCATATTAAAAGAAATCCCGGATGCAGTATATGTGAAAGATGTAGATACTCTTTATTTTAAAAAATTAACTGATTTAAAAACAATCTTCCCTAACATTTTTGACCTCTATAAAGAAGCTACTGATGCACAAACTGAAACGTTCTTAGCGAATGATTTTATAAATTTAGACGAGAGTTACACGACAGACATGGTAAAAAGTGCAAATAGAAAACGCATAGCAATGGCCACGGAAACATTAGCGAATTTAGATCTTGAACAACGAAATGAAATACATACGTATATCAGGGGATATTGTCCAAACTTAAGTTTTAGTGAAGAGAATTCAACATTTGATATTGTAAATGAAGAACATTTAAAATTGTTAATATTTGGAATTGAACAAAGATTTTATACGACTTTAGTTGGTAACGAAAGAAGGGTTGCTAATTCAATTTCGAGAATTGATACTCAATAACTCCCTAGTCAGCATAAAAAAATAAAAAACAGCCTTGTTTAAGGACTTTTAAATGAAGTTTGTTTCTAGTTACTTATTTAAAATAATTGTTATTAGGATTTAAAACTTTTTAATCCTAATGTAGGAAACCGTAAAGAATTGTATATTGTTTTATAGGTTTTAAAAATAGAATTGGGTATGATGAAAAAAATACAATGTTGTTTGATTTTAAAAAAATCCTATTGTGTTTTGTAATAAATATGTTTTCTCAATAATAATTTGATTAATAATCGTTAATTTGTCGAAATGAAAATTCTATTAATTTAATCAAATGATTTTAAATAATAAGCATTTTATTATTAGATTTTAGAATATATTTTTTGAATAAGACGAATAAAATGAAAAATGAAAAGCGAAATATTGCCTTGAATAGAATGAGGGGTTACTCTTCTATTTTTTCAAGCACATATTTTTTAAAATTATTGCAAAATGACGATTATTCTTTTATTGATTCAAAAATTCTGCAATATGACTATCCAAAGATTGGGAATAGTATTAATACTTATTATGATTATATTAAATATATCTATAATGAGTTAAGTAAAGAATATCTTAATGAATATGTCTATAAAAATACTTTTATTAATGAGTTGCTTATAAAATCGTATGGTCTAAAGGATACTATTGCAATAAATGAATTTAGAGTAGGGGATTCAATAGCTGATATTGTTTTATTTAATGGAACGAGTAAAGCTTTTGAAATTAAAACAGAATTAGATTCTAATAAACGACTAAATGGACAATTAGCCGACTATCGTAAAATTTTTAAAGAATCCTATATTGTTACACATGAAGCATTAATTGACAAATATTTAAAAGAAGATGAATCCGTTGGCATAATAGCGTTGGAGGAACATTCCAGGTCATTAAAAATGATTGAAATAAGACCTGCAAAAGTAAATTTGGAAATAAATTCTGAAACAGTTATTCGTTCCATCAGAACCAATGAATATAAAGGGATTATTAAACAGTATTACGGTGAATTGCCAACAATGAATAGCTTCAATATGTTTGATATATGTAGCGATTTATTGGCGCAAATACCGAAAGAAGATTTAAATAAATTATTTATCGAGCAATTAAAAAAGAGAAAGTCCAACACTATCAAAATTGATTCTTTTTTTAAGGAGTTAAGACAAATAGGGTTGGCAATGAATATTAATGATAAAATGCATCAAAATTTATTAGCTAAACTAAACAAACCAATAGAAATCTGACATTATGTATTATCCATATTTAAGAGGAAGACAATTTGAATTAATTGCATTAAGAGAGTTTGCGGAAATTCGCGGGCAAAATAATAATGTAGTTCCTATTATTGAACCAGTTAAGAAAACTTTTAACAGCATGAAGATTGCTCTTCCAATGCTTATAGAAGCTAAAGTTAAATTTGCGTTGGTTTTAAATCCTCAAGTTGGAGAGATTGATGATATGGGTTTAATAATAGAAGGGTTAGGGGAATGTTTAGGTGATGTATCTAAATGGATCCCTTCTTTTGTTGTGTCAAATAATTATGAAGATATAAGTCGTTTAATTGCTGTTACGGGGTATACTGATGTGATGATAATTTGTAATGATCTAACAGATACAGGTGATGAAGCATTTAATCGTTTAATTTTATCCGACGAAGTAAAATATATTGTTTCTAAAGAAAATAGAACATTAAAGAGAAATCTCTTAGATAAAAATAAAATTTTAATAAGATTAGATGATAATTTTAGTGGACAAAAACGGAACAGTGATTATTTAGAAATGGCAGAAGAAAAATTCTCTGAAGAGCATATTTTTTATAAGGATGATGGGTATCAAGGTTTTTCTGACTATACAGTTATAGTCAGTGACTTTTTTGAAGGAGGAGGAGCACCTTTTGCGGTAGCAATACATTTAACTTATATAAAAGTGAATAGAGAGGTTTGGATTAGACATTTTACATCAACGAGTAATTTTGATAGAGCCAACATCCAAGGAAAGTTTGCAGAAGCTTTAAAAAAAGCGATAAATTTTATTAATACGAATAATATTCATAACGGAGCAACAGACGAATTGAGAAGATATTTTACTGAAAGCAGATATCCAGGGCTTGGAATGGTTAAAAAAATTGCGATAAAAAATCATCTTGAACTAATTAATGGAATAATTTAATTTTTCTGTAAAATTATGAAAGTCTGTAGTAGTTGTTTTTGTGATGCTGAACTTAAAAGATTTATTGAATCAAATATGTCTTCAATAGGTATTTGTGATTATTGTGGTAAAGGCAATGAATCTGAACTCATTGAATTAAATGAGCTGCTCGATTTTTTCAGTGAATTTTTAAATATTTTTCAAGAAGATGAAAACGGTAAGCCATTAGTAGATTTAATAACAGAAGATTGGAAATTATTTTATGACAATGAAATAAGTAGTGATATTTTAATTGATGTTTTCGAATTATTGAAATCTAACTTTTCTAATCCTACTCAAAATGTAATTTATAACAACGAAATTATAGACTGTACTTCTTATTGGGAAGATCTAAAAAATGATTTAAAATGGGAAAGACGTTTTTTAACGGATGTTAATGATATTTTTGAATTAGGATGGGATGGTTTCTTTAATAAGCAGAGTATACTTTCAGATGATATTTTGCTTTATAGGGCCAGGATTCATAAAAACGATAGTGAACCAGTATACGAGGTCAATCAAATGGGTTGCCCTGATAGAACAGATGTGTCTGGAGAAAGAGCCAATCCAGAAGGGATACCTTATCTATATTTAAGTATAACTGTTGATACCACTTTTTATGAAACTAGAGCAACTTATTTAGACGAAGTAAGTATAGGTAGTTTTAAAATTAAAGAAAAAGTTGTTTTAGTTGATTTTACAGAAGAATCAAGCGCATTTATGAATATGGGGAATATTTTAGAATATACAAAAAGTATGTTACTTAAAAAATATATTAGTTCTGATTTATCAAAGCCACTACGAAGATATGATTCTGTATTGGAATATATACCAACACAATTCATTTGTGAGTTTATTAGATATATTACAAATGCTGACGGCATAGTTTTTAATAGTTCATTGCATTTAGGAGGAAAAAATATAGTCCTTTTTGAAGAAAATAAAGTAGAATGTTTTGAAGTTAATAAGTATAGAGTTAAAGACGTTAATATTAGTCATACACTCTTATAGCTTAAAGAGTAAAAAAACACTCCTTATTGAAGCGGAAAGTAATTGTTTAAGGATTATTTTTCTTTTTTTACCAACTGATTATTGCTTGAGCAATCTTGAAGATTTGTAATATCTGGAGCGTTTTTCTAATTTCTTCAAAGAGTACTTTTATTTTTTTGATCTGGTATTAGCCAAAGTAGGATAATCATTGCAGGGATGAAAATTATAAAACTCTCTATTGTTTGCAATGTATTATATATATGACATGAAATAAAAAAGGACATGAAAAATAGGGATTTGAAACAGAATTAGATCCTATATTATTGTGAAAATTTTTAATATATGTTTTTCATAAGCAAAAAAAAACACAATTATGACGACAAATTATGTATCGGTTAAGATCAATTTATAACTTATTAGATGGGCATCAAGAATTGGAGAATCAGGAAATCTACTTCGCTCCATCCGAAGATTTGAATGATCCTATGGAAGGTTTTCTTGATGTTTATTGGGATGGAGATGCAGTCGTTTGGGAGAACTTATTAAAGCATTTTTTAATGTGCATCGAACAAGTCTTTACTTTAAATCTAGTTGGAGGAGAAGCGATAAATATTAAATCGAAAGAAATTCCTGTTTTCAAAAATAGGTCTACTTACCCCACGAATCAAGCAAAAGAAATTTATTTAGAAATTGAAAAGTGTTTTTTTGACTTCGATTATATAAATAAATTGCCAGAAAATTTATCAAGTAGAAACAATTCAATTAGAAGGGATGAACTGATTACTTATTTGAGGTTAGTACATGCTTACGCAATTCAGTCTATTACTACGGTATATCAAAAGCATAACTTTATTAAGAATAGAAGTGATGGAAAACGATTTGAAGAATTACAAAAATTTATAAAAGAAAAAGACCTTTTTATCGATATCCTTAACCGCACTGAAAAAGAATTTTCAGGAAATGATGATTTGGCTTCAACATTTTTTTCTGTGGCAGGTAAGGTTGCTGATGAATTGAGTTTATTGAGCGCATTTAATAGCACTTTGTCAACTTCCTCAAATAAGTTCTTTCTTTTTAATGAATTTCCTCAAGCCTATGTGTCAAGAATAGAAGAAATTACATATCCAAATTGGTATACGGCGTGTTTTATGTCTAGTTGTAATAATTCTTCTATCTGGGGACATTATGGTGAACAGCATAAAGGTGTATGCTTAAAGTTTAAAACAAGTTCAATAGGAGAAAAAATACAACTTAACATTGAGAAAGTTAATGGTTGTAATGAAAATGGAGTTACAATTGGTATGGTGCCTCTTACTTTTTACAAAGTAAATTATGAGAATAAGCATATTGAAATTGATTTTTTTAAATCTTTGGGAAGGCTACAGGTTTTTATACTTAGAAGCCACTGGTATACCGATAAAGAGGGAAATGTAAGCAAGTGTGCTGATCCGATTTCGAAAGACCCTGAAGTGGCAAAAAAGTGGCATTCGGAATATTGGAAAAGCTTTTATAGAGGTGTCACTACAAAGTTAGAGGATTGGAACTATGAAAACGAATATCGATTGATTGTAACTAATATGTTAGACGATTTTGATACTGTCAAAAGCAGAAAATTAAAATATGATTTCAGTAGTCTTGAAGGAATAATATTTGGTATAAAAACATCCAATAAAGACAAATTGAAAATAATGAAGATTGTAGATGATAAATGTACAAAATACAATCGTACCGATTTTAACTTTTATCAAGCATATTATTCTAAAGAGACAGGAAAAATAGAATATGAATTATTAAGTTTGATAAAACCAGTGTGAGTTTATATTTGCATTCATTTGATTGAAAATTATGTATTTCTTTTTTTTTAATGATGAATTTTATTTGGTTTCTCACGCTTTCTATGAGAACACTGCTCCGCACTCTATGATGAAAAATGCTTGGCTATTATAACTCAGACGACCTTCTTTTTTGAGTGTTTGAACTGAGAAACCTAGTTTTATCAAATCTATATATTCAACAAAAGCGTCTAAAAACCGAACTTGATTGTCGGGACTTATAGCGTCTTCTAAACTTGAAAAACGCAGTTGTTGGCGGGAAATTCCGGGATGTGTTGCATTCTTAAAAATAAGAATAATCTTCTTTTTATAAAAGTATTTTGCTATATTTGGTGGTAGTACAACGGAAGTTTTTTTACAGACTGACGTTGGCAGATATTTTGGGACAAATCGTAAAATCAGTAACCTTGATAAAAAATTAATGGAATTCTTTAAAAATTTAGATTTTGAAATTATAAAAAGTGATTCTTTTAAAGAAGATAGCGTGAGAGAAGAAATTTTAGCACCATTATTACAGTGTTTAGATTTTTCTGCTTTTGGTGTAAATAAAATCATTCGTAGCCAAAATCTAAAACATCCATACATATATTTTGGAACGAAAAAAGAAAACATAAATATTATACCAGATTATTTACTTCAAATCGAAGGAATCAATAAAGTTATAATTGATGCTAAATCTCCTAAAGAAAATATTTTATCAGGGAAAAATCCCGAACAAGCATTCAGTTATGCGATTCATAAAGAAGTTAGAGCTGAAATATATGCTCTTTGTAATGGTCTTGAATTTGTAATATTTAATGTAAATGAGATTGAACCAGTTTTTTATTCTAAAATAGAAGATTTAGAATCAAATTGGGATAAATTCTATAGAATAATGAGTCCGTTAGGATTAACTAAACCACACGTTTTTGGTTACAAACCCGATTTCGGAATTAGATTATTAAAAACTGGTGCTAAACTTGGAGATAAACAATATTTTTTAGGTGTATGGCTAAATACAATTGCTAAACTTGATGAAGATAATTATTCTTTTTCTTGTGGCATTCCTTTAGGCGAAGATTGTATCGGAACTTTTGATTTTAATAAGACTTTATTTGAAAGCTTTTTAAAGCAAATTCCAGATGAAAAAAGAGAAAAAACTAAAAATGCTTTATCACATGCGCCTTTTAAAGAAATTTACATGTCACAAGAAGAATCGTATGAAGTTGCTTTTGAATGTGAATTAAGTTCAAAAATAATAGAACTGGAGCACGATATATTTTGCCCTCTAAAAATAAACGAATTTATTGTAATATAGAAAAACATCTGCCAACAATAAGGGTTTGGTTGCGTGCCAGCACGAATAATGAAATTCGTTTTGAACGCAACAGAAATAGGTAAAAAGTATTTATTATAGTTTAAGTCCCATATATTTACTTTCTAATTAACAAAAATCAATTCGTTTAGAGGTTTTTAGATCGATAGTTATCGGACGACTGACATTAGGGCGATATTATGCAAACCTAATACTAAGAAAAGTGAAAGAGAAATCAACTCACGAAGAAATATACGAAAAGCTTTCTTCTCTTTTTAATTTAAAGTTCAAAGCACAACTAAAAGATAGTCCAATCGAGTTCGATAATTTTTTGCTAGTAAAAAATGTTGTACTAGAGAATGAAAATTACGTAATTTTATTCCGAAAAGAGAAAGAGATTTTAAAATTTAGAAATAGAGATGAATTTTTATCTAGTTTTATAAGTTTCATTGATATAAAGATTAACCAATTTGAAGAAGAATTCAAAGATCTCCAAAAGTTTGAAAGTATGTCAATGGGAATTAAATACAATGAAAATGAAGTTTACATGCGCCATGAAAGCATTGGACATGGAACAACCAAACTAAATCAAATTAGAGAAAAGCTTGTAAATGCAAATAAGCCGAGTTCAAAATAAAAGAAAAAAATCAGCTATCGGCTGAGTTTTCGTTGCGTAAGCAGCAGAAACAATTTAACTGGTGTTAATTGCACCAGCAAGTTTTTAAATCAGATGTATCTACTTTGTAATTAATAAAATAAAGGTTCGTTTAGCGGTTTTTAGACATACTGATGTTATACTCAATTTCTCCAAAAATGTACAAAAAAAGCGCTCAGGATTAAATCCAAAGCGCAATTTTATTTTAAAGTGAATCAATAGTTTCATGCAACCTTTCAGCATAAGCGAAAGCAGGTACCATTACCCATTTTTTTGTAACTCTGAAAATCCAAAAAATAAGGAAAATTAAAAGAAAAAGTTCTCCTATAATAAAAATGTTTGGTAGTAATTCCAGTCGCCAAACTACCATAGTAGACACAAAGTATAAGTAAGTAAAAGCCATTAAAATCAAAATAAGAAGAATTGCATATGGTTTTAGTCCCCATAAATTTCTTCTGAAACCGTATGCTATATTCTCCTTAAAAATCAGAGGGTATTTATTCACATCTCTCGTTTTTCCGATAACATATCGTGTCCAGGATTTATAAACTTCATCCGCCTTATCGCAATTATTCACTTCATAATTCTGATCAATTGCGTGACCAATAGGACATATCTGTTCCATTTTAGAATGAATTCTGGATTTTGAGTATTGATCTATTCGCGTATCGAGCCATCTAAATAACTGTGTGGATGGAGCTCCGCCCCAATCCAACCACAGTTTTTCTTCTTTTGCTTTTCCTGCATCTCTTCCCAATTGTGCAGTTAAATAAGCAAATAAGCCAACTACTCCAATCGGGAGCCCAAAATGATAATAAGTTTGAAAATCCCAACCTGTTACAACCAAAATAACACTTAATGGTAAATAAAATAGAATCATCGGATAAATTCGTGCTGTTAAATTATACCTATCCACAGCTATTCCTCCACCTCATTAAAAAATGGGACAGAACTCGCAGCACTCCAGCCATCGCGAGGTGCATTTATATTATGCATTAATATATTGCCGTTAGTTTTATAAACATTTGCACCGCGTCGCTTAAAAGCATTAGTAACTTTTTTTGCAGGGTGTTTTGGTGCATCCTTTGAAGCAGATACAAATGCGGTCTGACATTTAATAGCATCTAAAATCGATGGTGAAATATTTCTTTTGCTTCCATGATGCGGCGCTTGCATAAATGACACATTTGAAATATCAATTTCTTTATTTTGGGCAAATTCAATAACCTTTTTTAGAGATTGTATACCTGAATCTCCTGTAAAAAAATATTTTCTACTATTTACCTGTAAAAGTACCACAGCACTTGAGCGATTTTCAGCAGATGTTTCACCTGTTTCATCCAACGTTTCAATATCCATCGTTTCTTTAATCCAAGTGATTGCGCTTTGATATGTGCTAAATGCTTTTTCCATAACCGTCTTTGCCTGTGGACTTCGTGCAAAATCCGGTATAAGTTCCCTGTAATAATCTATAGATGGACCAAGTACTTTAATTGCTCCATCTTCATTTTCGCGTCCTGCAAAAGGCTCACGAACATCGATACCTTTTTCTTCAGCCAGTTTCACTAGTTCATGAGCATAAGTATATGCATCTTTTAATCTATCACTCAAGCTAGTATCAGTAATTCGTCCATCGTGAAAAAGGTCACATATTTTTTTTGAATGATCCCAAGGTTTATGAATCCACAGTTCTCCCACTGAGCAGTGGTTCATGACTTGTCTTAATCCTGATGCATGATCCGCATCAGGATGTGTGCAAATAACTAAATCCACATGATTGGTGTTATAGAACTGTTGAATATGTTCTACAAGCCTATTGCCTGAATCTTTTGTTCCTCCATCGATAACTACCACTTTAAATGATGATCTTTCAGAGAAATCTCCGTAACGGAATACTATCGCATCGCCACTTTTTTCACCGCTGTCTACCGGTAAGAAATCTATTTGTAACTGTTCGTCCATAAGTTTTTATTTTGCATTACCATAAAGTATAATATCGGAAATTATATATCGCAATCTATCTTTAAGGTCAAATTCAATTTCTAATTCCTCTGCTTTATTGCACATTTCTAAAAGTGTAGAAAGGTTAGTGATTTCATTATCAATTTTTGTTTTAAAAATATCAGATAGTCTCTTTATATGACCAAAAGAACTTCTAGGTCCATCAATCTTAGCCTGTATCTTCATTCTCAACTCATCAGGAGTTTTAATCGTTTTAACTTCCTTTAATTCTTTTATAAATCTATCACTGGTATTGAGAATGTTCTGCATTGACTTCAACGTTGCAAAGACATTTTCGGGCTTTGTGGTATGAGAAATTTTCACCCTATTACTTTCAAATCGATTTTCCTTTGGAAATAGATAAAACCCATCTTTATTGTCCTTACCTATATTAATAATATTTAAAAAATTCAAAGAACCTTTTCCTAAGTCATTTGTTGAAACTTTAATCGCAGTTGAAACTTTACCAAATTCACCTGCGTCTTTTTTAAACCTTTCATCGACTATAATTTCTAATTTGGATTCATTAATATGTGCTGAATTGATTTTGTATTCAACTCCACTATTCTTTTTCATAAAATCATGAAATGCTAGCATGGATGATACAAATGCAAAATCAACCCCATATTCATAATACTTATTAGTTGAAGTAATACCTCTCAAATAGGTAACTCCTTCATTTTCAACAAGACGATAACTCCGATGCTTGTTATAGTTATCTGAACTACTAGCCAAATCTTTAAAATACTGAATGTTTTGTCTTGCCAGACCAGACAAACCATTTTCAAATAGACTATTAGCGTACTTGGTCATCACATATTCATCCAGATAAGTATTTTTTGAATCATACTTTGCAACAGTTTTCAAGTTTTCCTTCACCTCATCAACGACCACATACTCATCAAATTGAAAAACTATTTCCTTTTTCTTTTCTCCATCAATTACAAGCATTTCTTCAAAAACACTAATATGCTTTATTTCGGCTTTGATCGACTTTCGTTTATAATTTGTAATAAAATATTTAATACGTTTATAAATAATATCTATAAAGTCGATAGTAATGATTTCATTTTTAATTTTATCAATTTCAAATTCAGCATACATTTTTTCTTTATAAGGATGATCTTCCATCAATTCCCATAATTTCTCTACCTTAAGCTTTCCTGTACTTTCATCAGGGTTAAGCTCTACTGCTTTTTGTACAAATTTTTCTTTCATAATTACTTTTCTTTTTACTCATTATAAATGATTCGATTATGTGAAGTTCTAACTGCATCAAAACGAATACGGTTAATTACTTCTTTGACCGCCTATTATTAACATCAATTTTTTTAATCACAAAACTTTTTTTATGATAAAACTGCTATAATCAATCCTCCCATCCACAGAGTGTTAATCCGTAGTTCTGGGCTTGAGAAAGTGATGTTTTTAGTATATCGTGTTTACAGGCTGATAACCCCCGACAGTTTTCATTATAATGGTATTTTTTTGCTCCTCGTGGACCGCAGATATAGACGTCTGTTTTTTCAACATGAAAGGAGGTTAATGTCACCAATAATAGTATTAAAGCAATGAATTTCATATATTATTTTTTTACTAGAAGAATTACTAATTTGTTTCTGCGAATTCAGTGGTGGCAATTAATTTGCCATCTCGATTGACACTACGATTGCTAATATATTAGACAGGGTTTACTATAAAATCTTTAATCACTTTATCCATATTACTTGGCAGCCCCGTTTCCTTAATTTCAAACCGTTTCACTTTCATTCCAGTAAACCAATTACTCCAATATTCCTTGATTACTTTTCCTTCATAAGGGTTCTTTTTATCCGGATTTACACCCAAAACTAAAATTTCCAGATTTGATAAGTTTTCATTTGCTTTAATAAAACCAAAATGTTGCTGCTGCATTTTTTCCTTCCAATTGGCTTTGTTTAAACCATTGGAACGGATCATTTCCGGTAACAAATATGACGTTGCATTTCCTTCTTTTATTTTAGTGTCTTTATAAAAAATATAACCATCAGTGAGTATTACCAGGATATTTCTACGACTTGTGTCAATGCAATAATCATTAACATTATTTTCAAAAAACTTCCATATATCAGCCCCTATATAATTGTTGTCTTTTATGGCTAAATCATAAATTTTAGCAGTTTCATGATTATAGGTTGTATTGACTAAACTTATACCGCTTTTTGAAGCATTATTTTTATTAATCTCAAATTTTAATTTCTTTGAGATAGTATTAATTTCTTGGTTTTGCGGTTCAGGATTAAAATAAACTTCTATTTTATCATTTATAAGTCTCACTTTTTTATTTCTAATATGATTTGTAAACGCCTGGGAAATAGAATTGATATACCCTAAATCTCTCTGATAAAATTCCATTGCTGTATTTGAATATTTCTGGGGATCTATTCTATCCGATAGATCTAAAAGGATACTAATATTGTAGTTTATATTGGAACTGTTTACTTTTGTGATTTGTGTTTTTTCTTCGGATTTATTGGTAATTTCCTCATTTTTACAAGAAATCATTAAATTAGAGAGTAGCAACAACAGTAAAATTATTTTAAGATATTTTTTCATAAGTACTAATTTTTTGAGTAAACTAAATGTTGAAAATCTGGATTTATTAAATCGAGTGATTTTAAATGCTCTAAGGCAATGCTATCGCATTCAGTAAGCAAATCATCTTTTTGGTTTTTAGCCAGTGCTATTTCTGTTCCAATAGCTTGAAACCAGCCTTCTTTATATTGATTGTGATAGTTTAAATATTCTTTTACTGGAAAAACAAAGCCATCAATTTTTGATTGTAAGACTTTTATATCGCCTCTATGATTATCCATTTTATTTTTAAAATCAAGTATCTTATTTAAATTGATTAATTTAACTTTTTCAAAATTTATAATTTCTTCTTTTTTACCCCTAATGAAGACTCTTATTTTATCTTTATTCTCATTCTCTTTCATCACAAAATCAAAGACTAATCCCCAGATAACATAAACCACAAATCCTGCAAAAATAATCATCCAAAATTCAGATTGATGTAGCGCAATTTCTAAGTCATAGAGTGGTGAATCAGGAGTCTTATTAAACTCATAAATTTTCTTTTCTATCACATAAGCCAATAAACCATCAAATAAAAATGTTGTAGCGAAAAGAGCAATTATTCTAAATGTTTTTTTTATTCCGATGCCTTTTTGCATCATGTGAATTACATAACCCAATCCCATGAATACAAAAGGGATAGTAATGACTAAAACTCCTTCAAGCCAACTTGCCTTAAGTGCATTCGTCAAAGCATCAGCGTCAAAAATAGCAGCAGTTAAGCTTGAGTCAGTGAACTCTTTAAAAAAAGCAGAATAGGATGCAGAGATATAAAAGACTAAGAGATATAAGGTTATTGGCAAGAGTAATATTAAACCAATATAAAACTGTGCAGACCCCCCTTTTCCATCATCAATATATTTTTGTGGATTTACTTTTACATCAACAATTTCATGTTGAGTGTTTTCAATCTTATGCTCTATTTCCTGCTCCTTCTGTTCATAAATTCCTACGGCAGTTTCACATTTTTTAAGCTCTGTCCTACTTTTTTCTTGTTCTTCTCTATAGGGTTGTTTTAGTCTTTCTTGCTCTAAAATTTGTTTGCGACATTGGTCTTCAAAACTGCTGAATAAATTTTGCAAACAGGCTCTAAGAACAATGGGTTTCCCGGTTGCCTTTATTGAAGCGGCAAATCCGCTTTGATAATATGTAATTCTTATTTGTTCTCTGTCTTCCTCGTTCTGTGGACTACTATTTATTTGGCTTACTTCCGTTTTCTTAAGGCTAAATAATTGTTGTAATGATTTCATAAATTAAGAATTTAATTGATTAATAATCTCCTTTTTATCAATGCCTTTCTGAACACAATCGATAAGATAACTACTTAATTCATCTATATTCTCATCTAAGAACTCAAATTTTTTGCAATACTTTTTTAGCGTATTTAATTCATCACCCGTAATTTTTCCGTCGGCCCACATAATACGCGTCAAATCATACAAATATTCAATTCTTATATTTAAATCTTCTGGAACATTTGCTTCCTGATTAACTGGATTAAGAAATAATTTATCTAATTCTTCCCTGGGAATTCCCCTTTCCTCTGCTAAATGATATAACATTTGCAGCTCAAGAGTATCAAAATTATCGTCAGTTAAAGCCATCTGATATAGTCTAAGAAAATGGCTTTTCAACTGGATACTTATAGTCGAATTTGAATTCATACTTTAAAAAATTAAATGGTTATTATTTGTTTTGCTTCCTTTTAAACTAGGATTCTCCTATTCTTTTTGAACTTTTAGTGCTTTTACCCTTTTTTGAAAGAGTCTTCTTTTTTGCGGCAGGCGCACAAACGCCACAGCTTCCTCCTTCTTTTGCGCAATGCTTACAACCCGAACAATTTTTGCAGGCGGAACAATATTCCGAACCGGAACATCCCCGAGCCTCACAGCTTGAAGCAATTAATTTTTTGGTAGTTGTTTGACTTGAAGCGGTCCAACTAAAAAGGAGAAATAAACAGGTGTATAAAAATATTTTCATAATAAAGTATTCTTAGTTAAACAGTTGATAAAATGCGATACCGAAACCCAAATAGATAATAAATGTCAACAGACATCCACTGGATTTTGATGAATTAAATGATTTCCTGAAAGATGCACCAGGCACTCCAGTCCTCACCGAGAAACCCTTGTTACTAATCGTTCCGCCTTTAGTCCTCAGACTTGGTGAAATTCCTGACTTACTAACATTTAACCCTAAACCACCGCCAAGGTTAATTCTTTTGGAGAAGCGAAAGCCCATTTAACTTTTATGACAGTCATTTGAACAGGTTTTACAACCGTCGGCCTTTGAATACGTTTTCTTAGCTTCAGTAACAGCCGATTTACAATTTTCATGTAGACCTAAAGCTTTCCTATTTAAAAGACCTGGTAGGAACTGACAATCTGCTGTGTGCACTTCGTGATCACCATTGTATTGTGCTTGCGTGTTTACGTAATAATTTTTCATGATTTCTATTTTTTTAATTGATTAATCTTTCCGCTATTTCCTTACCGCTAATTACTATTTTTGAAGGAAGCAGCATTTGTGTTTCATTTGTAATAGGATTTTTAAAGATTTCAAAACCTCCTCTACAATTTTTATATCTGAAATAAAAAGCTTTTAATCCTTCTAATAATCCACGCTCCTGCGCTGCTTCAAAAACATAATTGGAGCATGATTTCCTGAAAATGCATTTTCTTCTTTCCTTCTCTGGGAGAAGCCAGTAGAACCGTATAGTCAAAAGGATTAAATATTTCATCTTATTTTTCAAAAACAACCATTTGTCTATTTGTCGTAAATCCGGGCTTTCCTCCGAGTCCAAAGCAACCAGATTCGGGTTGCACAAAAGTGGAAACACTCTCTAGTCTTACATATTTCCAACCTTGGGCGGTATAATTCTTTATTAAACTTTCTAACTGTTCAGCAACATGATTAGAATTTCCTTTATTGGCATCTATTGAAGCTACGAAAGGGACTACTTTATATTCCATATTTTTTATATTTAAATAATTTTATTCAAATTAAAAACAATTAAAAATCAAGTCCTTACGGTAAACCGTAATCTGGGTCATTATTTTATTTGCCCCATAAAAAAAGCCCCCGAAGGAGCTAGAATATGAAAAATAAATTAGGGTATGCCGGGAGTGAAATTTTAAATAATTCCTAAATCCTTAGCTATAGCTACAAGATGTACCGTGTTATTTGCTTTGAAATAAATTTTGAGTTTATTGATATGCTTTTCAATAGAACTTTTACTATGAGGGCCAATACCTTCCACTTTAAATAACGCTTCAATATTTTCTTGAGAGATTCCTCTAGAGAGATATTTGATTAACTGTACGTCATAATTATTTATTTCGCTTGTGGTCGTATCTTGAAGCAGGTACAACAATTCAGGAGAAATATTTTCTTGTTCGCCGTTGTACGCTTTTTGAATGGCTCTTTTTAGGTCATATATTGTATTTCTTCCTTTTAATACATACCCATCGATATGAAGTTCATCAAATAATAATTTGACACGGTGCGCTTTGTCTTCAATCGAAAAAACAATTATTTTAATATTAGGGCATTGCTTTTTTGCGGCAGCTATCAATTCTTCGCCCGAATTGAGTTTGTTCAATTGATGGTCCTCTTTGAAGGACAAATCAGAAATAAGTAGTTGAAAAGGCATACCCTCTAAATTTGCTTTTTTAAGCTTCAACAAAGCTTCATCACAATATTTTGCATACTGAATTTCTTGAACATCAAGTTCATTCAGTATTTGGGCAGCACCCAAATCATTAAAATCGATATCATCCGCAATTAAAACTTTTGTAAACATATTTATATCTTATTTTGGAACTAAAATTTTAGCTTTGAAACCTTTATTGGTTTGAGAATCAAAAGTAAGTATTCCATTTATTGTCTGAATACGGTTTTCCGCATTCTGGAGACCATTTTTTAAAATTAGTTTCTCCGAGAAACCAATTCCATTATCTGAATAGTCAATTTTGAGTTTATTTTGTCCCATGTCAAAACCAATGACCACAAAACTGGCTTGACTGTATTTTTTCATATTAACCATCAGTTCCTGTAGTACCCGTTGTATTGCTATCTTTTTTTCTGTTTCAACTTTTGACCAATCTATTGGGTTTCCATTTTTAATAATAACTTCGGTACCACTACTTTTATAGCTATTGAGCATTTGTTTTAAATTGTGTTCAAAACGTTCTCCCGTCTCTAAAGGACTATTTTCCCTAGAAAAATTTCGCGTTCTAACATATATTTTATCCAGGTTATCCAGAAGCGTTTCCTTCTTCATTGGATCCTGCAAATCTTGAGTACCAGCAAAAGTCATGGCATAAAAAACATCATTAGCCAATTCGTCATGGAGTTGTTTGGAAATTCGGGTTTCCGTATTATAATTGGCCTCTAATCTTTCTCGTTTGGTTTTAGCTTTGTAATAATTGATTATAAATACGATCCCACCAAGTAGTATCACAAATCCAATAAAGAACAAGTACTTTTGGTTCTTTTGTGTTGCCAATTGCAAAAGGGTTTCCGCCCTTTCCCCTTTATATTTGATACTTTCCAGATTGGCTTTTCTGGAATCATATCTAATTTTAGCAAATTGATTTTTAGCATTGTTCCGTATTTTTTTAATACTGTCGTCTAAATTTATAAACATCAAGGCAGAACCATTTATTCTTTTTTCTTGATTATGAGCCATTAAAAATGCCAAGGCCTCCAATCTCTCGTCAATGCTTTGATATTTTGTGGCTACTACATAAGCCTGCACGGCATTCTCTTTTGATTTTTGATAATCCCTTCCTTTATAGAAATCAGCTAAATGAAGGTAACTTTCAATACTTCCATAGGAATCACCTCTATCAATTCGCATTGTTAACGCCTGATTCATTAGTTCTAGCCCTTTATTAATACTATTGGACTTATAATAAGCAAACCCTAAATTATCAATAATGATGGCTTTTTTATAAGGTAGGGTATCTAAAAGATTCGATTTTAAAAGAGGCTCTAAAAGAAGAATCGCCTTCTTATATTTTTTTTGTTCTATATAGACATTAGCTATATTATTGAGGGGCGTAAGCCTTACTATTGAATCGCTAGCATTTTCTAAGATTTTATTGTAATAAAAAACGGCATCATCATAGTTCTTGAGCTCTTTTGCGGAGATACCAAATAGATTATTTGCAGCTAGCTGATATTGTAAATTATCATGGATATAGGGTAATGCCTCAGTCAAGGTTTCTTCGCTGCTGCCGTAATCGCCAAACGTCTGCTGGATTCGTGCCAACTGAATTAAAGTATAAGCAGAATAGGCGCTGTCTTTTTCAGTCTCAAATATCTCTTTTGATTTATTGTAATAATAGTAGGCACTATCAAATCTTTTTGCCGTGTAATAAGAATCCGCTAAATTGGCGAATTTCTTAGCTAGGACACTTTTTGGCGTTTCTTTTTTTTTAAGATTCGCAGGACTTATGTCGGTCCCCTTTTGGCAAGATACAAATGCAAATAAAAACAATAAAACTAAAAACGGGGAACGCAGCATATGATGTTACTTTCCCCGAAATTAGCAATTAATTGTAAACAAAAACTTATTATTAAGGATTTTTTGGTGGTGTAATAATAATTACGTCATCACCGGGGCCATCAGCAGCCATTAGAGTGCTTGTACCAGAAAAAGAACCAGGGCGAGTTTGATTGAATTCACGACCTATTTTTTGAACTCCAAAATCTTTTGCTTGAGGAGTTGAACTATCAATTGCATCCGCTTCGCATGATACCATAACTAAGGCCGTTACTGCAATAGCAGCTGTAAAAAATATTTTTTTCATGATTTTAATTGTTAAAAAATTGACATAGGTTTGGCCGTTCGATATGTTCAATCGAATAATTAGTAAGGACCAAACCATTAAAATGAGAACAGTTTTTTGGGTTGCGGGAAGTAATGTGGACTAGTATGGAATAGTTTAATTATACTTCCCGGAATAAAAATTCTGTTCTGTATAGCCTCACATTTATAGAAGTAGTTTTGTACATTTGTTCGTATCGCGAAATAGAACAAGAACTAATTCCGAAGCAAAGTAATGAAGCTATCGCAGTAAAATTGATCCGGAATTCCTATGATTCCCAGTAATACCGTGGATTCCTAGAAATTCCTAAAAATTCCTTTAAGCATATGGTGAAAAATACTTTAGAAGATTATAAAGTGGGGGTTAAATTGAAGTATGAAATTGAAAAGATGGGGAACCATTCTAGTTTTTTGCTAAATCCTTCTCGTGCCAAATTGAGGAAATTATGTGGCGAGTTATTTAAGAATAACACGAAGACTGATGATTTAAAAAGCTTTTCAGCTTTTTTTCAATTTGATTTTGTTTTAAATTGCTCCAATAAATTAAAAGACCAAACTGATAAATTCAGACCTATTGAAACATTTTTTAAAGGTGAAACTGATTTAACGGATATTGAAGCAGTGAATATTGCGGCGATATTAGTTGATTTTAATCCGCGGCCTTACCTTAAATTTTCAAAACAGCAGGCTTTTAAAAATGAGAATGTCACCACTAATAGTATTGAAAGTACAGATACAGCCAGTGTTTTTGAAGTAACTAAGACTGTAAAAAATGATAGCGAGCGCGCGATTCAACCATCACCATTACAAAAGAAAAAATTAAGTATCTATCATAAAAGGCTACTTATCCCCGGACTGCTATCAGTTGTCATTTTGAGTGGTTTTGGGTACGTTTTTTTACCCAAAAATCAGTGTATGCAATGGCAAAAAGACCATTATGAGGCAGTTGTTTGTGAAACCAAAGCAATGGGTTTCGTAAACTTGTATTCAACGATGCCTCTAAATAAAAATATGCTCAATTTCAGAAAAATTAAAATTTGTGACACCACAACCTTTTTTATGCATAATAGACCAATAGTGTGGTATTGTAAAACGGGAAATAATCTGGAGTTTTTTAATGGACCAGGTTTTAACCCTGAAAATGAAAAACCTTTAAGACCGATTACCCAATACATGATTGACAAATATATTAAGTAAGCAGATACGGGTGATTTGTCTTCTCACTATGTCACTATAAGTAAAATTTAGACGCTGACTGTAATCCAAATCTTTTAGTTTAGTTCTTAATAACGAATTACCCACTGCTGGCGCAAGTGTCTCGCTCGTGTCCATCTCCAATCGGGCTAGGGCTATATATTAAACCCCACTGGCGCTCGTTTGTCAACCTTCTCTGGTGCTTGTCTGCGACGAGTACTTACTTTAATTTACAACTAAATCTTAGCGTTTGCAACGCGATTAAAACAAAGAAGAAGGACCTGACCGCGCTGATATACCACAATCGTTAGCTATCACAGTCCCGGTAGTAATTGCTTGGGCAAATATCATGGATTGTACACCGTTAACAACCTCTAAGTTAATAAAGAAAAAATAAGTGTATTTACTTTGGGAAATACTTAAAATTCTATAAATCCCGGAATCTTGATCGACTGAAAATCTGCTATTCAGATAAAAAAACTAACTTTGTTCGTATAAAAAAAGTGCTGATGTTTGACGTCTTCCAAGATTATTTAAGCCAAAAGATTACCCTTAGCGCTCAGGAGTTTGACTTGATTAAATCCGTTGCGAAAATTAAAAAATTACGAAAACGCCAATATTTATTGCAGCAAGGTGACTTTTGGAAGTACAAAGCTTTTGTTTGTCAGGGATTATTAAGAAGCTTTCGTACAGACGACAAAGGAGTTGATCATATTATTCAATTTTCAATTGAAAACTGGTGGGCGGGTGATATTGAAAGCAGCACTCTTGGTAATCCCTCCAAAAACAACATCGAAGCGCTGGAAACGACAACGGTGCTCTTGTTTTCAAATAATGATTTTGAAATGTTGGAAAGCAAAATTCCAGTTTTTAAGGATTTTATTGCGGCCCTGATTACACAAAGTTATTTTGCTTCCCAAAACCGCGTTCACGATTCCATAAGCATGAATTCGGAAGAGCGCTATTCTAAATTTCTTAAAACCTATCCTCAAATTGCCAATAGGGTTCCACAGCATATGATTGCTTCATATCTGGGAATATCTGCCGAAACCCTGAGCAGGATTAGAAAACAAATCCAAAAGAAATAAATTCGTCTTGACATTTGTCAATGTTTTTTTCCTTCAAATGTCAATGGAGGAGGCGTCCTGTTATACGGACCTTTGCCCTGTTAAATCAACATTTAAAATTTAATAGAAATGAGAAAGAAAATCTTTATCACAGGAACGAGTTCGGGTTTTGGAAAACTGATGACTCAGACCTTAGCCGCCGAAGGTCATATCGTAATTGCAGGGATGCGAGGAACTCAGGGTAAAAACAGAAAAGTTGCGGAAGAATTGTCAGTATTGGCAAATGTAGAAGTGACGGAAATTGATGTGGCTGATGATGCTTCGGTCAGCTTAGCCTTCGAAAAAACACTATCAAAATATGGGTCAATAGATGTCTTAATAAACAATGCAGGGGTTACTGGTTATGGTTTGTTAGAATCGTATTCGCTGGACCAGATCCGCCAAATGTTTGAAATCAACTTTTACGGCGTTTTGCGCACCTATCAAGCGGTACTGCCGAGTATGCGCAAAGCAAAAAGCGGCTTGGTGATCAATGTCACTTCGGGCGCGAGCGGTCATACATTACCGTTTATGATTCCATATTTTGCTTCAAAATTTGGCGTTGAAAGTATAACCGAAGGCTTGCAGGATGAATTGAAACAGTTTAACATTGAGAACGTAACCATTCAGCCGGGTGTTTATCCAACTGAAATGAACGATGGAAGCAAAGCGGGACTGTCATCAGACAAACCTGAAATCACGCTGCAATATGGTGATCAAGCCGCTCAGGATTTTATTGCGCTTGCTTCAGGTTTGTTACGCAAGCTTACTGAATTTAATATGAATCCACAGATCATTGCCGATGGTGTATTAGCCTTGATTAATATGCCCGCAGGCACCAGACCATTGCGTTTCCCACTCGATGCTATTGCACAAGGGACTGATCAAGAATTTATTAATGCAAGAGCGGAAATCAAATCACGCTGGCTCAAAAAATACATCGACTAACAAACAATAACCTTTTTCGCAGATTATTTAAGTGTTATATCGTTATTAATTGAAGAATAGTAATTTACATTGGGTTGTTTGCTCAATCGAGGAATGCGATAATGGCACTTCAAATGGGCAATAAGTACATAATAAAAAAAAAATAAACATGAAAAATGAAACTTATGAAAACCGTGGCTTAGCCTCATTTTCACTTTACAACATTGCCTTTACCGTCTCCAGTATGGATAAATCCATCAAATGGTATGGGGATATTTTTGGCTTCAAATTAATCAGCCGAACCACTTTTTCAGTTCCTGCCGGCTCGGTAGAAGCTGCTATTATTGAGCGTGGCGGTCTTCGACTCGAACTTTTAGAGGTCCCAAATGCAGAACGTATTGATACGCTTTTTGCAGAAGTGCCGCTGCACCTTAATGTTATAGGCAACAAAGCAATTGTTTTGCAAGTAGATGATATAGCTATTGCCACAAGAGAACTCGAAGAAATAGGAGTAACGTTGGTATGGCGCGAACAATATCTGGTAGGCGATAAGATGCTGTGTACAATGATTCAGGATGTTGACGGAAATAAAATCAATATTTTTCAGACCGATACTTTAATAGGCACTGAAGACAGCAACTAAGCAGTTCTGTTAATCCTATGCGAAGTATTTGGTAATCTCCAAAAAGCTCGGTTCTGTTGAATCGGGCTTTTTTTGTGGTGTCCCAAAATAGATGGTACTAATAGATCCGACCACGCTGATATACCACAATGTTAGCGTAGTTTTTTAAAACGTTCCCATAATAGTGAACAAATAGTAGTTTATTTTTCACCCTGCAATCTGCAAGATATTTTTAATTTAATGACCAAAATCTAGCAAAAAAGTTGGCTCATATTGTATTGTTCATGTGTTTCTAATCGTAAAATGTAACGCTGTCTATGGTCCGATTTCTTTTAATAAACCACCAAGTGACTTTTCTGGAAAGAGTATTAATTGTGATTTAAACCCTGTATATTTACTTTCTGATTAATAAAATAAAATTCATTTAGAGCTTTTTATCACGACGCTTCTAGTGAACTAAGTTAGAAGTAGCATGCATTTCAAGCAAAAATATAAAAATGGAAAAATACGTAAGACAATTAATTTCAATAGAATTTGATGACAAAAAAGAAATCTTTAATGGGTTTCTAATTGATTGGACAGCGGATTGGATTTTACTAAAAAACAATCCTGTAGATTTTATAATTGACGGCTACACGATCTTGAAAAACAAGAATGTAAAGGCAATTATTCAAGACAAAGATCATGAATTCACAGAAAGAGTAATCAAATTAAAAGGTTTAAAAACAAGCGCAGAAGAAATAATTCCGCTGAGAGATTTGTCTTCCATAATACACTTTTTAGCAAACAAGTATGAGATTTTTCAGATTGCAACAAAATCAGATAAAGCGGTTTATCTGGGTAAACTGATAGAACTGGATGAAGAGGAACTGGTCATCGATTTTTTTGGGAACCGAAGGACAATTTGAGGGGGAGATGAGTTTTAAGCCAAACAAAATAAGAGTGATAGAATTTGATACTGATTATATCAATTCGTTGAAACTAATTGTTGACGAAGAAAAGTAAATAACAAGCGGCTGTGACATAGCCTTAATACTAGGAGCCATTTAATAGCAGAGTGTGTAATTCTTGAATTGCACACTCTGCTATTTGTTTTTTACAAAAACAGATAAATGCTAGCGACAGTATCGTATTTAAACCGGTTTAATCATCATTTTGAGGTATTCAATTCGGGAACTGAACACTATAGTTTTTGATTTTGACATCAAAATTTAAAGATGCAATGAACTCTGTATTTCAGCCAGTTTAGGTCTAAATTTAAGGTATTAAATTCTAGAATTACACACTATAGTTTTTGCTTTTGACATCAAAATTTAAATATGCGATGAACTCTGTGTTTTAGCTAGTTTAGGTCTGAATTTAAGGTGTTTAATTCAGGAATTGAACACTATAGTTGTTGCTTTTGACATCAAAATTTAAAGATGCGATGAACTCTGTGTTTCAGCCAGTTTAGGTCTGAATTTAATGTATTCAATTCGGGAATTGAACACTATAGTTTTTGCTTTTGACACGAACAGTCAAATAAGTGATAACTCTAAATTTGAGCTGGTTTAGGTCTAAATTTAATGTATTCAATTCTAGAATTGCACACTATAGTTTTTGCTTTTTACACGAACAGTTAAATAAGTGATAAACTCTATATTTGAGCTGGTTTAGGTCTAAATTTAAGGTGTTCAATTCCGGAATTGAACACTATAGTTTTTGCTTTTGATAAAAAATAGTTGAAAGCAACGCAGAAAAAAAAGGTATGCATTGTTAATAGTGGTCAATTTTATATTCACTTTAAGGATTTATGAGTAAAAGACAGATAGGTTAGAATATTGATGATATTGTAAGTATTGAATAGTAATAAGTAATGTTAATATTATCTTGCTTAGTATCCATTAAAAGTTAAAAAATCGTAATTTTAGTAGCAATGATTTCATGATATTCTGGATTTGTTGTACCAGAAAAGTGCATCGAAGTATTGGCCAATGCGGTTAGTTTTTAACGTATTGGCCAATTTTATTTTACGATACATCTTGCCTGTTCAAACAGAGATAATACAGACTAAGTTTTGGATGTGTTATAATCAAAACGGCTTGCAAAATAGGCATAGTGATAATTGTTTAAAAGCATTTTTTAATTATGAAGTTAAAGAAAAGTGCTGGAATACTTTTATACAAAACAGTCCGGGGTCAATTATTAGTCTTGCTTGTTCATCCCGCAGGTACTTTCTGGAAGAACAAGGACGAAGGACATTGGTCTATACCAAAAGTTGAATTTAGTGACAATGAGAATGCATTTGATGCCGCTATCAGAGAATTTGAGGAAGAAACAGGTACTCATTTAGAAGGTCATTTTATGGCACTTTCTCCTGTAAAATTAAAATCAGATAAAGTAGTTTATGCGTGGGCTCTGGAAAAATATATATTAATGCTGCTGAAATAGTGAGTAATACTTTTGAGATCGAGTGGCCACAAAAGTCGGGAATATTGGAAAGTTTCCCAGAAATAGACAAAGCACAATGGTTTACAGTTAATGAAGCATTGGAGAAAATAAATGAAGCAATGCGTGAACTTATTTTGCAGCTACAAGGAAAAGTAGGGACTTGAGAAAGTTATTGCTGTCTCTGAAAAAAAAGCCCATTATTTAAAATGGGCTTTATAAGTAAAAGATAAATCTATTTTTTTGATTCTTCTATAGAAACTTTTCTAAACTCTTTTAGTAGTTTTTCCAGTTCCAAAGTTGATTTACGAGCTCTCGCTCCGGCAGCTTTGACACCTTTCTCAGTTAGTGATTCAGATTCTGTTTTAAATGTTTCGAATTCAGTGTTGATTTTTGCAACTAAATCTTTCATAGTAGTACTGTTTAAATTAGCGCACAAAAATATATGTTTGCCTGTTAGGTCTAATTAATTTACTGTTAAAATTCTCACTTTTTTAGGGGCCCTGTCTTTTGGATATTATTTATAGCGTGCTGTACGGTTTCTTTCTCGTTTATCTGTTCACTTATTTATATGGTTCACGGAAACGTGAACAACGATATTTAACGAACTAATACACTATTATTATCTTTACAAAAAGTGGCAAATGTACTAATTGACCACCGCGTTAATAAGATATAGCTACAATAGTACTATTGTCACCAAAAAAAAAATATCTAAATATTTTTGAATTCAATAAAAAACGAAAATAGAATCGAAAAAATTATGAAATCAAGTATAAAATATTGGAGACTTTTTGATTTTCATGTATCTAAAATGTGCCTTTCATTATTAAGAATTTATTTTGTTTTGTCAATGTAATTTTATCAAAAAATTTGTAATCAATAATTATGAATCTGCTTTTTTGAGCTCTTCAATAAAATAGGAGGTCGGCATTCCTGTTTTGGAATAAAAAGCAGTAGCAAAACGTTGCGTACTACTAAAACCAACTTCTTCGGCAAGCGCTTTATTTGTATAATTTCTCAACATCTTATCCTCCTTCATTAACTTAATTAAATGGTCAACTTTTAGGTCGTTAATGTAATCTACAAATTTTTTCCCCCTGTAATGGTAAATTATTTTTGAAAGGTACTTTGCATTCGAATCGAAAGCTGCCGTAAGCTTTGCTGCTGTCAGTTCTTTTTCGAGAAATTTTTTATCTTTTTCAAACTTTTCAAGTTGTTTCAGCACAGAAGCAACAGTATCTTGATTTATTTCATCTATTCCGTTACTTCTGTTTTTGACTTCCACTTTAGTAGTAGCCTCACTTTTCTTCATCAGTTCCTCAAACTTTTGCCTATATATATTCTTGTTTCTGATATGTCTATAGGCAATAAATAGTAGAGAGAAAAATAAAAGAGCTATTACTCCAGTGAAAATGAAGTCGTTATACTTTCTATTCTGTAATAAGTTTTCGATTTTAATTTTCTCTGAAAGTAATTTTTTAGTGTCATACTCTTTGTGAATTCTACCAGATAGATATTTAAAATTATTATGTAAGATACTGTCTGCCCTAAGTAATTTTCCAATGTAAAGGAGTTGATTTTTAGGGTTGTTTTTCGACTTATAATAGTTTATCAATAATTCGTAATTCTCGCGAAGATCGGGACGAATATAACCTTTCGATACAAAAATATGATCTACTTTTATGAAGTAGGGAAGTGCCATTAGTGGTTTGTTGAGATCCCAATAGCTTTTTCCTATATAGAAATATGCAACAGCTTCATTTGCAAAATCTTTATTCTTCAGTAAGGCAGGAAGTGTATAGTTTAATTTTTTAATAGCCGAAGCATAATTGTTTTCAAAATATTGATTAATCCCTTCCGAGTGAATAAAGTAGTCTTTCATTTCATCGGTCGCTAATCTTTTACCTTCTTGAATACCTTTCTCATTTATTTGCGTACATAAACCATAATTGCCAATTCTGTTATAGCACAAACCAAGCGAATGAAGGGAATTTAAATAGGCTATATCATTTTCTTCTTTAAAATAATCTATGCATTCCCTGAATAATGATACTGCTTCATCATAAAATCCAAGGTAGTATTTTATATGGGCAATATTATATTTCACCTTATAAGTTAAGTAATTGTCATTAGTTTTGGAAATAAAACTATTGGCTATAAGGTAGTTATCTAATGCATAATTATGTTTTTTCTTAGCATAGTACACAATTCCCTTTGTAAGATAGGCAGAGCCAATCAAGGCATTATCCATCGATTTTTTAGCAGTATAAATCATACTGTCGGCATAGACCAGTTTTAAATTTTCGGGCGAATGATGCACATAATTTTTATATCCGTTTATGATCTCTTCTTTATTATTCTCTGCTTTAGCTTTATGTAAGAAGGATTGAAGATACAGCGATTGTTGTGCACTTCCTTCTTCCAGAGCTTTTATTTGTTCAAATAGATAATCATAATCCTTACTTCGAAGTGTATCAGGAATTTTAAATCCATTTTGCTGTGCATAAACTTGGTTCCCTAAGTAAAGAATCAGTAAAAAGAGATATTTTTTTATCATAGCTTAAATAAGAATTATACTTTTTTTCTTCAAAATCATTTTTTAATGTCAGGATATGCATTACAAAAATAGCATTGTGAATTTTGAAAGAAATTACTTCAAATATAATATAAACAATTGATAATGATTTGTTTTTAGTAAAAAAATGGATATGGATTTTCAGAAAATACATATAATAATTCTTGGAAATCCATAGACAATGTGTTGCACGGCCAAAACTTGACTTCTAGATTTGCCTTGAATTCAAAAGCAAAAATATTTGGCATCGTGCCAAATTAAAGTTCTGCTTACCCGGGTGAAATGAACTGACGAAAAAAGTACTCAGTACCATTTAACACATTTTAATCATGAAAAATATTTCATTAGGTTTAGTGATTTTACCATTGCTAATTATTTCTTGTACCAATGATACCATTGATACTACTTATGCTTTTGATAGTAAAGCTAGTGGCAAGAAATCGGAAAAAAAGGAAAGTTTGTTGCACAACTTGACCCCTGAAAACCCGGCGAACATTTATGACTATGCCGGTAAGTTACATAATGCCTTTCTGGATCTTTATTTGTCGGGAAACTATCAGCATAATACAATTGCTCAGATTAGCAAACGGATTCAAAAGATAGCAAATGGTAACAGTGATGGCACTCTTTTAAAATTACAACCGATGGTCTCTAAAAATCTTGAAGAGATACAAAAGATTGTAAAAAATCCTGAGGCTGCACTGCAAGATGCCATATCAAACGCGTCTATGGCAGATGAAGCAAAAAATAGTCTTTTTAATTTTATGAACGCTGCACTTTTTTGGGAAAACGAAGAATACGAAGCAATTTATCAATCCATAATTTCGTATGAATCCTCAGTTATAAATAATGATGAATTTAGTGATGAGGATAAGCAAATTATCCTTACTGTATCTTCTATAACTAGATATTCACTCTATTACAATAAGAAACGTAAAGATGAAGATTGGGAAACATCTGTAGGTAACCGTGTTGGAGCGGTTGGTGGTGATGTCAAAAGTTCATTTAGTACGATTAGCAGATCTCTTATTGCAGGAATTATGATAAACAATCTTGTAGCTAATAGATGATGCATAGAATTCTACTGATTGAAAAGGAAATAATATACGTATTTACTGTGTTTTTGATCTTCTTCAATTTAGTTAGCCTTTTTTTCATCGTAGACCTTTTGGGCTACGATGAAATAATTGGTTATCTCACAAACGGGGAACTAAAAAGCTGTAATCCAAGAGCTTTGGCATTTTTACTTTTCGGCACCACAGTTTCAAATTTATTATTTGTTATTATTACACT
Organism: Flavobacterium xinjiangense; assembly: GCF_900142885.1. GTDB lineage: Bacteria > Bacteroidota > Bacteroidia > Flavobacteriales > Flavobacteriaceae > Flavobacterium > Flavobacterium xinjiangense. The sequence continues at coordinate 29,905 of NZ_FRCL01000022.1, forward strand.
GATGGCTAGATTCTTTTCCACGAGTTGTATCAAAAGATCAGAACCAAAATAAGCAAAAACTCATTCAGAATACAATTGAACTTCCAAAAAAAAATCGTTTTGATACACAAAAATTCAAAATACGTCCAATTTGGTTTAGAAGTCCGCATTGATGAAATGATTACTTCCAAAATTTCATTCCCGCAACTATTTAAAGGAAACTGTTTTTCTATCGTGATAGTAAATTCTGGTTTTTTGACTATTCAAGCAAATGAAACGATCATACACCTGTACGCAAATGAACTGGTAGTGATTCCAGCAAGGACTTTTGGTGAAATTTTGAATGCAAGTGACCATCTTCAGATTTCCTTAGTATCATTTTCCTCCACGTTTATTTTTAAAAACAGTATAAAGAGGCCATTTGTTGGGTATTTCGAATTTTTTTTTATAAAAATCCCTGCTAAGGTTTCTCTTAAAAGGAAAGACTCAGCGCTACTGATTGATTTATTTAAATTGCTAGATAGTACAAGAAGAAGTTCGGATAAGCATATTTTTAAAAATGAGGTACTACTCTTTAGTTTTAATCTATTATTGTATGAGTTAGCGGCGATTTATAGCAAATATTCTCGACGTATTAAAATAAGACATACAAGAAAAGAGATACTTGTGATGCAATTTTTTAGAATTTTAGAAATTAATTGCAAGACACAACACGCTGTCAAGTTTTATGCTGATTCTTTGTTTATTACTACTGGTCATCTTACTAAAACAATTAAGGAAGTAATTGAAAAAACGGCCAAGCAGTGTATTGAAGAAGCAATTGTTTTGGAGGCAAAGATCTTGCTTCAAAACGAAGATTTAACGATTTTGCATATTATGGAAGAATTACATTTTAGCAATATTTCTTTTTTTAGCAATTTTTTCAAAAAATACACTTCTATGTCTCCAACGGAGTATCGCTTAAGGTTAAATTTCTATTGAACAGTAGAAAGTATAGTTTATAAATATTCTAGAGTTATTAATTAGAGTGCTTTTAATCATAAGTTGAAAGTACTATTTAGTAAATAAAAGTAAGAAGTATGAATCAGACTTATCTTTTAGAATGGCTAGATTTACTGGTAACTGTCACCCTAAATCCTAGCAAAACGGACGTTAATGAAATAACAATAGTCCAGTCAAAGGCTATTATTGAAAAGACAATAGAGCAGACATTATTTATTCAATCTGAATTTAAGATCAGGGTGTTTTCTCTTAATAAGGAAAAGCAAATTAAGATTGTAGTCGGAAATTATCATTCCTCTTTAATAATTTTCTTAGATAATGTCATTGAAAGAAGCCACAATGTTGCGTTTGAACGATTTGATTTAAAAGAAGTGATAAACACATTAATTTCGTGTTTTGATGAACTGTTATCTTTTATAGAAACTCGATTCTCAGAGTACTTAAGTTTAGATCTGCGAGTACCTTCAACCTATCTGGTTGTATCCAAAAAGAAATTGAAACAAAAAATTGACAAATTGAAGAATAGTGCAACTTCTACTATTAATGATAAAAAGGTTACTGCTATACTTTTTGATAATTTGTATTCTTTTGTGAACTCCAAAGGAGATGAAAAGGTCACATTCCGACAAGTGCTGTATAGGAAGCAATTGATTAAAGAATTAGAATTACTAAAAGTCATGCAGAATGAAGACCAAGCAAATGCAACACTAGACGAGATTCTAATTTACATGAATTTTAATTGTAGGACATTTATAAACTATTTTACAAAGTGTGTAACAGACAAAGTAAATTGTTGTGAAAATATCGCTAGTAAAATGGAAAATCTTCTATTTTATTTTAAAGAATTCAATCAGATCCATATTAAGGATGGGGTGATCCTAAACCCGCATCAACAAGAACTGAAGATCATTCTAAGTGAATGGTTTAGATATGAAATGGCGTATCTTGATAAGCAGCAACATTTTTCAGTTGTTCCTTTTGTCAATAGAGATAGGAAACTGAATAAAACTGCGATAATTGATTCAACTAACGACAAAGTTTTGTGTAAACTGTCAACAGATCAGACTGCACTAATATTTCGTGCTGCTGATGAACTGAAGATTCTCATAGCTAGATCTATGAATCATGTATTTAAAACAATAGTTCCATTTTTATCAACGCCTAATAAGGCAAACCTTTCTTACGACTCGATGCGTAGTAAAGCGTATGTAGCTGAAGACCGAGATAAAGAATTGGCTATAGATGCGCTGCAGTGTATTATCAAGAAAATTAAATCATATTAGTGCGGTTTATCTCATTCATTAATTTAAGCAATAATACCTGCTGAAAAAATCAGAATGATATGGACTTGTTGACTTGCGAAGTAACTGTTTTTAAAAACTTCGTAAAAAAAAACTCTTTATTTTCTATTGATTTCACTAGGGGTACAATGGGTACAACTACTATGCAATGAAAAGTTGGACTTGTACGGATTTACTGGCTACTGTTTCTTTGTCATGTAATAATCAAAATCTCGGATTTAGATTCTGTTTCAAATGTCCGTGTTGAAAAGCTAATGTAGAACGATAAAAATGTAGAGCGTATGTTAAGAAACATTTCATGGGGCAATTATATAATTGTAATTGTCCTGCTAGTAGCAAGTTGGTATTTATTTGTTGGTTTGCGATTTTACTTTGCAGAAATTAAAGATCTTGCAACGGGAAAAAAAAAGTTTCCGAGTCGAAGTTTTCCTCAAGTTCAATCAAACCTAGAGCATCTCGAAACTCTTGATGGTATTCCTTCATCACTCAATGAAACACAAACTGATGAAGCTTTTCAGGATGTAGAGGATCTGGTAAAAAAATTAAAAGATCTTGTGGAAGATGCATTGCAAAGAAAATTTCCTAAAAAAGAATTTATGTATTATCTGAGTATAGTTCTCAATGAATTTCAGACTGTGAAAAACTCGCCTTTTAGATCTTCAATCTGCGAACTAATAGTTTCTGAATGTGATAAACTCGAACGGATTCATTTAACGCAACAGGAAGTGGATGTGTTATGGGATGCATAAAATAAAATTCTATTGCGGAGGAATTATCCCTGTCTGCTCTTATGCGGTATGGCTTTATGTGACAGGAAAAAGAGTTCAGTAACAGTGATATTCCTCTGCTTTTTATTACTTAAAATAAAACTTTAAAAATGGTGTCTTATGAAAAATCGAGGGAGGGAATTAAAGAAGTTTACAATAGCAAAAATACGATCTGTTTTAGTTGTACTGCTGTTGTTTGTTGGCTATGTCACCGCATATGCTCAAGACGGGGTTGCCGGTATTAATGAAGCCAATCAAAAGGTAAGAAGTTATTTTGATGCAGGGACAGAGCTTATGTATGCAGTAGGAGCCTTGCTTGGACTGATTGGTGCTGTAAAGGTCTATCAAAAATGGAATGCAGGAGATCCTGATACTGGAAAAGTAGCTGCAGCCTGGTTTGGAAGTTGTGTTTTTCTAGTTGTTGTAGCCACCGTGATCAAATCTTTCTTTGGGGTTTAAATTAAGGTTGGTTAGATCGATGTATATACCCAATATTTAGAAAAAATATCATGGCAAATAGCGTTTATCAAATCAATAAAGGTATTAATCAGAGCATTGAATTCAAAGGTCTTAAAGCGCAATATATTTGGTATTTAGGAGGTGGTGTTATAATTCTTCTATTCCTTTTTTCAGCATTGTATATCATTGGTTTGCCATCACTGGTTTGCGTTGGAGTAGTTGGCATTTCAGGAGCTTTGCTGGTTGTGAAAGTATATAGAATGAGTCACAAATATGGTGAACATGGTATGATGAAAGCTATAGCGAAAAGACAAGTTCCTAAAGCGGTCAGAATTCAGAGCCGAAAGGTTTTCAAAATGGAAAACTAGCAATTGTCAAAAAAATTATAACAGGTAAAAAGTGACGAAGATGGAAAAGAGGATAGATGATATTTTACCGATTATGGATGTGGAACATGATTGTATTCTCTCTAAACAGGGAGATGTTACCGTGGTATTCAAGGCAGAGTTGCCGGAAATATTCACCTTGTCCGATCAAGAATATGAAGCGTTCCACCAAGCTTGGCTCAAAGCGATCAAATTACTTCCAAAGTTTAGTGTCTTTCACAAACAGGATTGGTTTATTGACAGCAAGTTTAAAGCCGATTTTACAAATGAGGATACAAGTTTCCTAACCCGCAGCAGTGAACGTTTTTTTAATGAGCGTCCTTTTTTGGATCATTCGTGTTACATTTTACTGACTAAAAAACCAGTCGGCAGAAAAACATCAAGTTCCTTGTATTCCAATTTACTACGGAATTCAATAGTTCCCGAAGAAACATTAAAAGCAAACCTACGTCAGGAATTTATAGATAGTACGGGGCAGTTCAGACGAATTTTAGAAGACAGCGGTTTTGTAAAATTGACCCGTCTTAGTAATGGAGAACTCAGAAGTCAGAGCCGAAAGATCGGTATTATTGAGCGTTACTGTTCGCTCTCTGAAAAGGAAGACGCTTTTATTTACAAAGATATCGCTTTCAGTGACGGCTTGCAGGTTGGAGATAATCATTGTCAAATTTATACACTGGGTGATGCAGCTGATCTTCCTGCTCTTTGCGGTTCCAGAATTAATTTTGATAAATACTCAACTGACAAGACCAAATTCAGTATCGGCTTCGCATCAACTTTAGGACAATTACTATCGTGTAATCATATTTACAACCAATATATTTTCATTGAAGATGCTCAAAAAACATTGCAGAAGCTAGAGAGTAAAAGATTACGCTTACATTCCTTATCAGCCTACAGCAGGGAAAATTTAATTGCGCGTGATGCTACTAATGATTTTCTGAATGAAGCGATCGGTCAGCAGCGCTTACCCGTTAAAGCTCATTTTAATGTGTTGGCATGGTCAGCGGATAAAGAAGAACTGAAAAACATAAAAAATAAGGTTTCCTCCGCATTGGCTCAAATGGATGCGGCAGCCAAGCAAGAAACCGTCGGAGCTGCTCAGATTTATTGGGCTGGTATTCCGGGTAATGCAGCTGATTTCCCAATGAATGACACTTTCGACACATTTGCGGAGCAGGCAGTTTGCTTCTTGAATATGGAAACGGGGTATCGATCTTCACTCAGCCCTACCGGAATACGCTTGGGAGACCGTTTGACCGGTAAGCCGGTACATGTTGATATCAGTGATGAACCGATACAAATGGGTATTTGTACCAACAGAAACAAGTTTATACTTGGGCCTTCAGGCAGTGGAAAATCGTTTTTCACTAACCACATGGTGAGAAGCTATTATGAGCAAGGTACCCATATTGTGATCGTGGATGTCGGACACAGTTATAAGGGATTGTGTGACATGGTGGGTGGGTATTATTTCACTTATGATGAAAAGAATCCAATCCGCTTCAATCCTTTTTACATCAGCGAAGGCGATACGCTGGATACAGAGAAAAAAGAAAGCATCAAAACCTTATTGCTAGCGCTGTGGAAAAAAGACGATGAAACCTTCAACCGAAGTGAATATGTGGCCTTATCCAATGCCTTGCAGATGTACTATGAAAAACTCGAATCAGACAAAGAACTTTTTCCTTGCTTCGATAGTTTTTACGATTTCCTTAAAGGTGATTTTGTTAAGGTTCTCGAAGAGGATAAGGTGAAGGAAAAAGATTTTGATATTACTAATTTCCTCTATGTGTTGCGCCCGTATTACAAAGGAGGAGAATTTGATTATCTGCTTAATGCAACTGAAAATCTAGAGTTAATGAAAGAGCGTTTTATTGTGTTCGAACTGGATAATATTAAGGATCATCCGATTCTTTTTCCGGTTGTCACCATCATTATTATGGAGGTCTTTATCAGCAAGATGCGAAAGCTCAAAGGTATTCGTAAAATGATATTAATTGAGGAAGCTTGGAAAGCTATTGCTAAGGAAGGTATGGCAGAGTACATAAAGTATTTATTTAAAACTGTAAGAAAATTTTATGGAGAAGCCATAGTGGTCACACAGGAGGTTGAAGATATCATTTCCTCACCCGTGGTCAAGCAGGCAATCATCAATAACAGCGATTGCAAAATATTGCTCGACCAAAGTAAATACCAAAACAAATTCGACCAGATTCAGGAATTATTGGGACTTACTGAGAAAGAAAAAGCATTGGTGCTGTCGGTCAACAAAGCGAATGACCCGGATAAAAAATACAAAGAAGTTTTTATTTCCTTGGGAGGAATGCTCTCTAAGGTCTACCGTACGGAAGTATCCCTTGAAGAGTATCTGGCGTATACTACAGAAGAAACTGAAAAAATGAAAGTGCAGGCTTATGCCAAAAAATTTGATGGAGATATTAAAAAAGGGATTGCGGCATTGGCTAATGATTTGCGTGATAAACAACGATAATAAAAAGTTGTAGCCTTTATAAATACTTGAGAAACGAATCTAAAAATTACTACCTATGAAAACGAAGAAAAATATGATGTTGGGTTTGCTTTGTCTACTGCTCCTCAGTACTCCCGCAAGACCAGCAACAACAGTTACGGCTGTTCCCATAATTGGATTAATCAAAGATGCGATAGCCATGGTCATAAAAGCAATTGATTTACGAATCCAACGCTTGCAAAACAAAACGATCTGGTTACAGAATGCCCAAAAGCAATTGGAAAATGTCCTTTCCAAAGTGAAACTCGATGAAATTTCCAACTGGACACAAAAACAAAAAGAGTTGTATAAAGAGTATTATGACGAACTCGCAAAGGTTAAATCCATAATCACCTATTATCAGCGAATAAGGGACATCACCCAAAAGCAAATACGGCTCGTTGCCGAATACGAAAGAGCCTGGAAACTATTTCAGCGGGACGATCACTTCAAGATCGAAGAATTGGCATACATGCAAAAAGTATACTCCGGCATACTGAACGAAAGTATGAAAAATATTGACCAGATTTTTTCAGTTATTAACTCTTTCACGTTGCAAATGAGCGATGCTAAACGGCTTGAAATTATCAACACTGCTGCTGATCAGATTGATCAGACATACGATGACCTTTCTCGTTTTAACAGACAAAACATGCAATTAAGCATTCAAAGAGCAAAATCAATTAATGATGTGAATGCTGTTAAGAAATTCTACGGTATTCTCAATTGAAAAACTAAAGTCATGAAAAAGATAGTATTGTTGCTGTTGCTCATGGGACTTTCAAATGGTACCCTACTGGCACAAGAAAAACAAAGAGAAGAACTGCTAAAGCAAATTGCAGCATTTAAAGTGTATATCGAATATGCTCAAAAGGGATATTCCATCGCAAAAAAAGGGCTGAACGCAATAAGCGATTTTAAACGAGGAGAACTGGATCTTCATGCTGATTATTTTAATTCTTTTAATCTAATTAATCCGCAGATAAAACACTATAGCAGAGTGGTTCAGATTATTGCACTTCAAGTAAAGATTCTTAAAATCTGTAACCGTACAATAAGAGATGTAAATCAAAATGATCTGTTTCACGGTAATGAAGTGGCGTACATTAAAAGAGTATTGGACCGATTGATTATCGATTGTGATACAGCTGTAGATGAACTTATTAATGTATTGACTCAAGGGAAACTGGAAATGAAAGATGATGAGCGATTGGAGCGAATCGATAAACTATATCAAAGTATGCAGGAGAATTATAGTTTTTGCGAGGATTTCAGTAATCAAACCAGAATGATG